>DIXK01000106.1 GCA_002428665.1 Verrucomicrobia subdivision 3 bacterium UBA6082 | reverse complement strand
GTGGCCGGGCTATGGTCAATGGTCCAGGAGACTAGAATTATGAAGGTGAAGGCCACCGAAGAGCGGCGTTGTGAGGTGGGGTGGGGTTTAAGCCGGTCACAGACCGGCGCTCCAGGTTGGGCGGGAGCGCGTTCCGGGAATCTCACATTGCGGATCTGACGCGGCGGGACGCCGCTGGAACTCGCAGGCGAGGACGCCCGCGCTACGGCCAACCGTCCACGGTTTGCGTCGTTTCCGGTCGAAAAAACCGGGGTTTACGCTAAGCCGGTCGCAGACCGGCGCTCCGAGCTGGGCGGAGGGCGTTCCGGGAATCTCAGATTGAAGATTTCGGATTGGAGATTTGAAAGGGTGCGGAGGGGGGCCAGAAAGGCAGAAGGGAGAAGGGACTACGGACTATGGGACTCAAGAAAGGCTGAAGTCTGAAGGCTAAAGGTCCATCAGGGTAGGGAAACGGCGCGGTAGAATCGGTGGATGTTGGTGGCGGGGTCGGTGATGAGGAGAGGGGAGGTGGCGAGGGACAGTATGTCCGTGAGCACCTGCCAGGCGCCGGATGGAGGGAGGGTGGTCTGGAATTCGATGAGGTAATGCTGGCCGACTGTGCCGCTCAATTGGAGTTGCATATTGGCTCCTTCCGGGCTGACCACGAGTGTGGGAGGGGTCGGGGCCCGCACAACGATGAGGAGCGTGGCGTCGTCGGTGAACCCGGCGGAGTCGGTAACCCGGACAACGAGACTATTGGTGCCGAGGTTTTCGACGCCAGGGGTACCGGAGAGGTTACCGTCGGGATCGACCGTGAGCCATGCCGGTCCGTTGAGGCAGTCGAACCTGAGGGTTTCGTTGGCATTGGTGTCGATCACCGCGCCGGCCAGCGTGGTGGCGTAGGGCACGCCCGGCGTGGCGGCGGGCCCGGTGAAGGGGTCAATCACGAAGCGGGGCGCGGAGACTCCGGAGAACGGATGCCTGAGATAGGGGGCGGCAATAACGTTGGTAGCGGTGAACGGCGCCGGCCCCTGCCAGGCCACCGCCAGGTTATCGAGACTGGCGCCGTCTTTGTGAAGCGTTTCCAGGTAATAAACCTGCCCGGCAACCAGCGAGATAGGGGCCGACTGCTGGGAGGCAAACCTGGTCCACTGCCGCGGGCTGGTCCAGCCGCTGACGTAGGCGATGAGGGTTTTATTTGCCACATCGCTCGAGGGGCTGAGCCACAGTTCGCTGCTGTCGTCCGAGGCGACCCAGAAGGTGTAATTGCCACTGACACTTGGGACCAGCATCGTCCGCGCTCGCGACCCGTAATTATCGCCGTAATTGCTGCGGAGTTCGAACGCGGTGTTGATGTAGAATTTGACGGTGGGGTTATGCGGGAAGCCGGTGCTTTTGGTGAGGTCACTGACGGCATTTCCGCCGCCGATGTTATGCCAGTATTCGACGAGCATGGTGCCGGTGGCGGCGGAGGCGTTGACGACTTCAATAAAGACCGTGGCACTGGCGCTGCCGCCCGCGGTGGAGGTGACGGAATAGGTGAAGCTGTCGTGGCCCACATAGCCGCCGACTGGGGCATAGATGACACTGCCGTCGGCATTTGTGGAGACAGTGGCGTGCGCGGGCTGGGCTACGCCGGTCAGCAGGACCGGTCCGCCTTCGAGCCGCGAATCGTTGGCCAGCACCTCGAGTCGCCGAGGTTGATCGCGAAAGGTCCAAACCGTGTCGTTCACCGGAGAAAGCAGGCTGGTGACGACGTTGGTGACCACCCCGTTGGTATTAACCTGGAAGTCATAGGAGCGTCCATCGACGGTGATGCGCTGGATGTAGCCACGGTCGTCGCGTTCCAGGTCGGCGTAGTGATCAAACCAATTGACCTGATTGGGCGAGGCCTGGGTCTTGGTTTCGACCAAGTTGACCCGGTTCATGCCGGCGGACAGGAAGTCGATGAACGTGACAACTTCGTTAATGTTTGCCCGCAACGGCAGCAGGCCGGTGGTGGTCGCCCGACGGAAGCGGTCCACCGCGCCGATCAACCGCCCCGGGCCGTGGGCCCAATGATGATTGGCTTGGGTGGCGAGCGATTCCTGGGGGGCATCCATGAACCAGTCAATGCCGCCACGCATGAAAGAAAGGTTCTTGAACGACGCGCCAACACCGGCCGCCCAATAATTCGACCACGCTGAGTTCCAATTCGCCGCGACGCCGTCCCAATAACCTTTGGCCTGGAAGTTCGCCTTGGTAGCGGTCCAATCCCACCACCCGTTGGCGCCCGGGATGACGTCCGGTCCGGCGGAGGTGCAGAGGGTGAGGCCCCAGCGCCGGCGGAGGTCGGTGTTGGCGCGCGAATTCACATAGCCGTCCAGCGAGTGAGTGACTTCGTGGCCCATCACGAAGGTGAAGTAATCACCGCTGGCAGCGCCTGAGCCGAGCACTTTTTCGATGGCGGCTGTGAGATCGCCCGCCCATTCGTTGGCCAGGCCGACCGCCCAATCACCGAACGTGTTCTTGGTGCTGTTGGGTGTCCAGATGAAGCCGCCCCGGCCGTCGCCGTAAAGCTGGTCGATGGTGAGGACGGCATCCGGGAAGAGTTCGCGGGGATGGCGGCGCAAGAAATCGCGGATGGTGCCATAGGCGGCGGGAATAGACCTGGCGTTGTCGCCGACGGCGAGGCCGTTCTCGAGGAAGATCGAGTGCATGGTTCCGGAGAGGCCCATGACGTCGGCGATATTGGTCCGGCGTGCCGGGGTATCGGCCAGGGCGTATTGGAGCATGACCCAGTTTTGCAGGACGATGCTGGGGACATGATGGAAGTTGGTGGTGTCGAGCGTCTGGTATTTGAGGAACCAGTATTTCGCGACGTGATTGGTGAGGGCGGAGAAGAGCGCTTCACGTGAGCCGAGAGTGCCGTTTTGAATGTGGGAGATGAGGTTCCGGTTGGCGTTGTTCAACTGGTTGAGGAGAGCGTTGTTGTTCGCGCCGAGAGCCACGCCGACAGTGGCGGGGTTGGCGTTATAGATGGCCTCGATCTCGGCGAGGCTCTCCGCGACGGTCTTTTGGACGCCGTATGCCAGGAACACCTTGTCGCTCGCGTGACCGCCCACAACGAGGTCCAGCTTGCCGTCGGCGTTGAAGTCGCCGAAATCCACCATGGCGCCATCGGTCAGCGCGTGGAGGTCGGGGCTGACGCCGAAGCTGTCGGTAATCGAGAGTGTGGCGGAATGGGCAAGGCCGCGGCTGCCGGCGTCGCGCCAATACACAATGTCGCCCCAGTTGATGCCGCGAAGCAGATCAACGAGACCGTTCCCGTTGAGGTCAAACAGGCGGGGGTAGATCTGGTAGGAGCCGGAGAACAGGACGGTGCCCGTGCTGAACCGGGGGTCGGTGGCGGTGCCCGTGTTGAGGAACAACTGCACATCCCCGCTGAAGGTGCCCGTGATGAGGTCGGGCCGGCCGTCGCCATCCCAATCCCCCAGGTCAAACCGGCGGTCGGGGAGCACGAAATCCGCGCCGTTGACATTCTTGATGGTGGTGGCGGCCGCGTATACCGGCGTGGCGCCGGCTACAGCCGTGTTCCGGTAAACGCGCAACCTGCTCGCGGAGTCGGCCACCACGAGATCCTTTACGCCGTCGCCGGTCATATCCACGAGGGCCATCGGCGAGCTGCCCGTGCCGGCATATATCTCCACCCCAGCGGCCCGGACCCGCGTGGCGGCGGCGAAGGCCGGAACCGTTGCCGAACCGGTGTTCAGATAGAGCCAGACGTAGCCGCCCGCGCCGATGAGCAGGTCCGGTTGGCCATCGACATTCCAGTCGATGACCCGCGGGATGCGCCAACCGCTGTGGGAAATGTTAGCGCCATTGGCCTGCAGCGCGGCGAAACCGTTAAACTGGGTCACCGGCACGCCACCGCCACCCGGCGGCTCGCTCATGACGGTGACGTGCATCGTGGCGCGGTGGAAACCACCCAGTCCGTCCGTCACCACGACCGCAAAGTAGTCACGGCCGACAAAGCCGGCTGTGGCCTGGTAGTTAAACGAACCGTCGCCGTTGTAGGTCACTATTCCGTACGCCGGCTCGGTCCAGCTCGCCACGGTCAGCGGGCTATTCTCCACGTCATAAGCGCGGGAGAAAATGCTGGCGGTGGTGAAGGCGCGGTCGTTCACGCCCTCGGTGGTGATATCCCAGGCTTTGGGTGCGTGATTGGTCCGCAACGTCGCGACCTCCATGCTAGAGATAACCCGGTTGAACACGTGCACCTGGTCAAGGCGCCCGGCGAAATATGTCGGAGCAGTGCTGCTCTCGATTCGTCCAACGCTGAAGAAAGGCACGGCCCGGAGACCTGGCAGATTCGTCGCCGCTCCGGATAACGAACCATCGACGTAAACCTGGGCGGCACCGGTCACGCTGTCGCGGGTGAGAACGACGTGATGCCATTTGCCGTCGTTGACAGGAATGCTGGAGCGAGCCGCGAGCGTGTGGTCCAGCGACAGGCCAATTCGCCCGGTGTCATCCAGCCAACCCCACTGCACGCCGCCGACGCCGGCGACTCCGGTGATTCCGGGTGCGTTGGCCGCGGAGGGTGCGCCAGCTTGGGTGGTGCGAAGCCAGAAGGAGAGCGATGCCGAGCCGCCCAAGGTGTTGGCGAGGTTCGTGGCCACCGCCAGGTGTTCGTTCACGCCATCAAAAAGCAGGCCCGCGAACTGCCGCCCGGAAACCCAGTTCGAAGGTCCCAGGTTTTGCAGCGTGGCATGGGCGGACCCGACGCTATCGAGAGCGACGGTGTTCGTGCAGACCGATTGGAAGGGGTGGTCGTGCCAATCGGGGCCTTCGTCAAAGTTCCAATGGTGAACCAGCCCATCGGAGAGTGCCGCCGAGGCGGCTTGCGCCAGGCCGAGGATCAGGCAGGAGGCAAACAGAGTGATTTTCATGATTTTAAAGCGCGGACGCGAGTCCGCCGGCCGGAATGGAACCCGAGAGCGGGCGAACATTTCATTTCCAATGCAACGATGCCAAAATACCATTATACGGAGTATTAAGGATGTGCGCCGAGGGCGCCATACCACATCCGGGGGAGAAATGTGGGACTATGGGACTATGGGACTATGGGAATTGACCGGACCTCGGGGGTCTCACTTACGCTGACACGCACAGGCAGTCCACTACCGCAACCGGCTTTTCAAGCGGGGTTGCTAGGGCAGTGCTGCGCGGCTGGGTGCGGCGGGCGTGGCGGCCAGGGCATAGAGTTGCTTCATGGTGGCGAGGTAGACCACACCGTTAGCTGCGGTGGCGGTCGCGCTGATCGGCCCCAGCCCGGACACGGTGCACAACACTTGCTTCTCGCGGCTGGCTTTGAAAACCAGGAAGGAGCCGCGGCGGCTACCGAGATACACCTTGCCATCGGCGAGAAGAGGCGAGGCCCAGATTTCACCACCGAGATCATGCTGCCATACCGGGTCGCCGGTGTCCGCGTCCAGGCAATGGAGTTTTCCGCCGCAGTCGGCAATAAATACCAGTCCATCACCCACGGCCGGCGTGGCCAGGACATGCTTTTCCAAGGGCTGGCTCCAGACGAGACCGGTGTCCGTGATGTCCCCTTCCCCGTCGGTCCGGAGGCACTTGATCCAGGCCTGGTCTTTGCCCCACCAAATGTCGCCCCCACCGGCCACATAAAGGCGTCCGCGGTGAAACACGGGGAGTCCGAAGAAGTCGCTTGGGCTCTCGCGCCGGTTGCCTACGAAGGTGTGCACGTTGGTTTTAGGGGCGGTGGGGTCGAAATCAAAATGCCAAATTCGTTGCAAGGTCAACGGCTCGATCGCCGCCGCCAATTGCTCGGGTGCGGGCATAGCAAACGAATAGACGATGCCGTTGCCAGCGGAGAAAAAGAGCTGCGGCCGGCCCCGCACGTCGCCGAGGGACGGGGCGGCCCAAGTGCTGTGAAAGATGTTGGGGCCGATGCCCTCGCGCTCGCGAGCCACGAGCCGGCCGGTCCGCTTGTCCATCACCACCAGGCTCGGCGCGTCCGGCAACCGGATCTTGCGGTGGGTATTATCCACCCCGGTCCCGGTATTCAGATAGAGATAGTCCCCGTGGATTAGGACCGAGCTGTGAACCGCGTCGTGAGACCAGATGCCGGCGCCGTCGGTCAGATCGAACAGCCACAGGATGTCGGCATCCAGTGGGCCGGGCTCGAGTTTCTGCTCGGCGCTTTTGGGGGTCATGTGTTCGCCTTCGTCCTGATAAGGGCCCTGGTTGCCATTGGCCATTCCGTGGGCATCCAGGCACATCACTTCCCCGCGATTGCTCACCAGGTAAACCCGGTCGCCCTCCACCGAAGGAGGCGAGCAAATGCCGCTCTTGGGCCAATCGAAATAGATGTCCTCCGTTCGTTTGGGCACGACCAGTTGCCAGAGGAGCTTGCCGGTGGCTTCATCCAGGCAGAAGAGCACCCCGCGATCGCCCTGGTGCTTGGGGTCACGCGGACGACCATTGTTGGTGCCGATATAGATACGACCGCCCGCGATGACCGGGGAGGCGTGGCTCTCGGTTCCCAGGTCGATGGTCCACTTGACGTTCTTGCCTGTGGTCAGGTCAAATTCCGAGGGCAACTCTTGCTCTGGCGAGGTCATGTTGCGCGACCATGCTTCTCCCCACTGGGGCCGGTCGGCCCCCGATGCCAACGCCGTGGCAAGCGCGAGGGCGCATACCGTTCCCAAGCCATAGATCCAAGTGAAATTCATGTGCTAGAGCTTAGCGAAGCTTCCGGCGGACCAAAACCCTAAACTCAGCTGAGTTGGCGCGCACCCGAGGCCGCGAAACGAGGTCTGGCGAGGAAACGAATCACAGTGGCCCAGAATGGAGAGATGGGCGCAAGCCGACTGAAAGCCGGCGCTCCGGAAGGACTTCGATTGCGACAGGAAGTGTGGTAAGGTCTTGGTGCCGATGAAAGCTGAAATGAAGGTGCCTGGCCGGGTGGCGGTGCTGGTGATCGATGTGCAGCGCGCACTGTTCATGGCAAATCCCCCGCCCTTTGAGGCTGAGGCCGTTCTGGCAGCTCTCCAGGTGACACTAGCGAGAGCGCGGGCTGCCGGTGCCTGGGTCGTCTACCTGCAACATGACGGTTCGGAGGAGGACGGCGTGGCGCCCTTTACGCCCGGGTGGGAGTTGCATCCAGCCCTGGAGGTGACACCGGAGGATTGCGTGATCCGCAAGACCGTTTGCGACGCCTTTTTCGGCACGACGCTGGAACAAAACTTGCGCCGAAACCGTATCGAAACCCTGGTTCTGACGGGGTATGCCACGGATTTCTGCGTCGATGCGACTTTGCAGAATGCCGTAAGCCGGGGTTTCCAGGTCATCGTGGTGGCAGACGGGCACACCACACATGACAATCCGCATCTGTCAGCCCGGGAGGTTCGGCAGCAATACAACTGGGTCTGGACCAACAGCACCGCCCCCAAACCGATCGCAGTCATCCGCTCGGAAAACCTGCGTTTTTAGGCGTTCCTACGGTTTGAAAGCGTAACGAAGGCGGTCTTCATGCCGAACCGCCCATTTGTTTTCAGGCCAGACCGAACTGCCGTATTTCAGGAAGCGAGCCGACCCATCCACGAAGGAAAAATTGGAGCCCCCCGAACGCGAATGTCTGAGTTGAGCGGAGGAATGGCCTCCGTGTTCGATCTTGTCGAAATCGTTGCCGTTGCCTTCCACCAGATCCATAAAATAGTCCATGGAAACCGGGGGGTTATCTTCTCGGTTGTTTTTCTTCTCTCCAAAAATCAAGGTTTCTGACGGCTTCACCACCCAGGTCTCACGCATGACAGTGGGGGAGGTAAGCGCGTTCGTGAGGAAAAAATCGTTCCAACCGTTGATCAGGTAACTGCGCGGGGCGCGATCGGGGGCAGCCAGGGAATCAGTGGACGTCAGTGGCACGCCCCGTTTGGCATCAGTAGCGCATACCAAAATGTTGGTGTTGCGATAGTATTCGAGCATGAGCGTCGGCCACCTGAAATTGTTGGTGCGTGGAGGGTAGAAACCGTTGCTGTCATCCGCGTAAAGTTTGAGGGCGAGGCCGAGTTGTTTGAGGTTGTTGACGCACGCGATGCGGTGGGCGGCCTCTTTGGCGCGCGCCAAGGAGGGGAGTAGCATGCTCGCAAGGATGGCAATAATGGCAATGACGACCAGTAATTCAATCAAGGTAAAACCGCGTTTCCCGCGCCCCTCTGAGGCGGCCAGATTTGTCCCGGTTGATTTCATACGGTGTTATGTGCTCGAATAATTCCGCCGGCCAAACGTCAAGCCTTTACCAATGACCACCAAACAATGGGTGCTGGCGGGACTGGTGCTGCTACTGGGCGGCATCTCGCTCTATTTGAACAGAGACTGGTTTGGGCGTGAAGAAATTCACATTATTCACCGTTCCAGTCCGCGCCCCCTGCCCCCGGGACGCTCCCAGCCGGCGCCTTCCCCGTCCAGCCCGGTGTTGTTTGGTTTCAACCAAAAGCTCCGCCTGGTGGAACTAAAAGTTTTCCCCCTGCATGAAGCGGAGACCAACAAATATGCCCACGCGATCTGGCACCTGGTATCGGATTCGAATTCTGTGCCGGTAAAAAGTTTCACCTATGGATCACGTGTCCCGGGGATGCGCCCTGCGGCCAAGGGAACCCAGGCTGAGCCCCTCCAGCCCTGGACGGACTACCGGCTGCGCATTGAGACGGCCGACAAGGTCCGCGTGGAGCATGATTTCCAGGCCGTGCCGGCCCGCCCATAGCCGCGCCAATTCAGTCCTGAACATTCGAAAACAACAGCCAGGGCGCTTATTGTCACTTTCCCATTGGGTGCCGAGCCTGCAGCGGTGTCAGCAGCGCCGAACAAGCTCAAGCGCGCACACCGAACGGTGGGAGGTTCAGTGCACGGCTGGCTTACGTCTGTTTCAACTCCGCCCAGAGAGGCTCAAGGTCCGGGTCAGCGAGGGCCATCGCCCGAATTTCTTTATCGCCGCCGACAGCCGTGGCGCGCTGGAGCCAGTGGCGGGCGGCCTCCAAGTCATCCATCTGGCAAGCGTAACAGGCAAGGTTGAACGGAATGACCGCCTCCTTTGGAAACCGCGTAAAGGCAGGCAGGAGCGCGTCCCAGGCGAGCTTCAAGGACCCTTGCGGCGTTCTTCGTAGGGCATAGGCACGGTGCAGCCAGCCAGAGGCTCGTTCCGGCGCCACTGCAATCAGGGCCTCGGCCTCGGCCAGCGCCTTATCCCAGGCTTTTTGGAAGGCATGAATCATCCAGTACACTTCCAACACGTCGGGGTGAGCGCGCTTATCCTCAGGCAGGCAGTTTAGTTCCGCCAGAGCTTCGCCTGCTGCCCCGAGCTCCAGCCAACCGACGGCGGCGGTGACATAATGCGTGTCTGGCGGGCTGAGCGGTTCCATGGCTAAAGAGAGGCGGGCGGCACTAGGGGACGTTGGGTGCCTCGCCAAGTTTGCGATACAAGGTTGGCAGGCTGATTCCCAAAAGCAACGCCGCCTGTTCTTTGGATCCGCCACAGGCTCTTAGCGCTACCTGGATGTGGGCGTGTTCCTGGTCGCGAAGAAACTCTTTAAGCGACACCAACGTCGTGGCGGCGGCAGGAGCGGAGGCCGAGGCATCGATCTCGCCAGCCACCCCGGTCTTCAGCGTGGAGGCGCCCGAGTCGCCAGCAAAAGGCAGGGTCGCCACCTCCTCGTGGCCACCCGGGAGCAGGTCACTTTTGGTTGCGGCCAGGATGTGGCTGGGCAGATCCGTAGTACGGATAACGTCGCTCTCGCACAATGTAGCCGCGCGTTCCATGGCATTTTCCAGCTCGCGCACGTTTCCGGGCCAGTCATACGCCTCCAGCACCGCCATGGTCTGGCGGGTCACGCGACAGGGTTTGCCGGCGCGAGGACGAATCCGTTCCTTGAGAAAATGGCTGACGAGCAGGGGGATGTCGTCACGCCGCTCCCTGAGGCTGGGGAGTTGGATGGAGATGACGTTTAACCGGTAATAGAGATCCTCACGGAACGTGCCGGCAGCAATGCGCTTTTCCAAGCTCTCGTTGGTTGCAGCCACCACACGAACATTGACCGGGATAGCGGTATTTTCCCCCACGCGCCGGATTTCCCGCTCCTGAAGAACCCGCAAGAGACGGCTTTGGAGCACCGGGGACATGGTGCCGATTTCGTCCAGGAAAATCGTGCCGCCGTCCGCGGCTTCGAACAACCCCACTTTGTCGGTAATCGCCCCGGTGAAAGAGCCGCGGCAATGCCCGAACAGCTCCGACTCCAACAACGCTTCCGGTAACGCGCTGCAGTTAATCGGCACAAACGGGGCCAATTGGCGGTTGCTGTTGTAATGGAGCGCACGGGCCACCAACTCCTTGCCGGTGCCGCTCTCGCCCAGGAGGAGCACCGTGCTGTTGGTATTGGCCACCCGCTCCACCAGCTTGAAGACCGTCTGCATTGCCGGTGCAGTGCCGATAATCTGGTCAAACTGGTATTTCCGCTTGAGTTGGCGGCGCAGCCACACCGTTTCATTTAATAACTTGCGATGATTTACCGCCCGCTGCACCGCCAGCTTGAAGTGGTCGATGTTGAAAGGTTTTTCGACAAAATCAAAGGCCCCCTGCTGCATCGCCTCGACGGCGGTTTGGATGGAGCCATAGCCGGTAATTACAATGACGACGGGCGGAGGGACCACCTCACGGCAGCGGCGCAGTATCTCCATGCCATGTGGACGGCTGGGTGCCAGGTACAGGTCGGTAATGACCAGGTCCGGTCCCACGCTGGCGATCGCGTGCGCGGCAGCCTGGCCGTCCGTGAACGGCAGCACCTCGTGCCCCTCATCGCGGAGCAGGTCGCCGATTACTTGCACCATGGTCAACTCGTCATCGAGCACCACTATCTTGGCCATGAGACGAGGCTAATGGAAAATTGTGGGTGAGCAAGCGGCGTTTGGGCGTTCAAGGCCGAAACAGCCGGCCTTCCGCCAGGCAGCCGCACAGGCGCTGATAGACCTCAGAAAGGCGGTGACGGGACTCGTCACCGCCCAATGCGCGCAAGAGACGGCGGGCCAGCGTGCCGTGGTCCAGAATGACCCGCAGGACGTCCGCGGTGTCGGCCTCCAGCAGAGCATTCTGTGTTAAATCGTTCAACACCCAGCGCCAGAGCTCCACCGCGGTGGCGGGGCGGGAGTACGGCCAACCGAAGGCTGAAAGATACTGCGGGTCGCTGATCCTCGCGGCTTCGCCCAGGCGGCAGGATTCCAGAAAGATCTGCTCCAGAGTGTCCATGGGCAGGCGTTGGATTTGGGCCAACGGCTCCCAGCGCTCGGCCACTAGTGACTGCAAGGTGGCTTTGACGATTTGAGCAATCGCCACATCCGCCGCCGGACATTCCTGAATATCCAACACGCGGATTTCAATGCTACCCCGGTCGAAGCGCGCGATGGCGCCGCGGGAATTCAGGAATTCATCCTGCAGAATCCCCTCCGGGTCATGGGGCGCGATATCGCGGTAAATGCGCTGCAGAATATCGCGCTCATAATCCGCCTGGGTGAAGCAGGGTTCCGGAATCACCCGGCCGGTGATAGACGGAATCCGGGCCGAGTTGGTGCGATAAACCGAGAGGCGATTGTCCAGGAAGCCGGTGACCCCACCGTCCATCACCGGCGAACTGGCGGCCAGCGCGGGCAATAAGGGCAGCAGTGCGCGAATGGCGGCGTGGAGCGCCCCGAATTCCGCATTGCCGTTGAACGGGAAATTC
Source organism: Verrucomicrobia subdivision 3 bacterium UBA6082 (assembly GCA_002428665.1). Lineage (GTDB taxonomy): Bacteria > Verrucomicrobiota > Verrucomicrobiia > Limisphaerales > UBA8199 > UBA6082. The sequence continues at coordinate 136,356 of DIXK01000106.1, read as the reverse complement.
AGGTGCATGCTCTGGAGATTGGACCAGCCATGACCTTGACAACCGAAAATGCGGTTGTAGGCCTCATATACTGGGCTGTATTCGTGCGGCCAGAGCTGCGTCTGGGTGTGGGGATCCATCCAGGGATGCATGGCCGAGGGCATCAGGCGTGCGCCGAAGGCCGCCAACTGCCGGTTGGCCTCAACGACTTCGGCCTGGAAACCACGGGCCAGGCCGGTCAAGGTTGCGGCAGGGCCGTTGGTCTTGAATTCGATCACGTGCAGAACCAGTTCGTTTGACCAGCAGAAAGGACCGCGTTCGACGTCGGATTGGATGACGCCGCTCATGGCGCGGATCAATTCATCACTTATGGGCCGCACCTCCAGGTTGGCGGCATCCACGATCATGTACTCGAGTTCCACCCCCGTGCCGCCAAAGAGAGGGAGTCGATGCGGCTGGGTGCTCATGTGGGCAAACCCTGGCGGCGACGTTCGAGGCGCTGCAGAAACACCTCCATGACGCGGTGATACAAGTTGCCTTTGAGGATCGCGTCTTCAAATCCGGACTGGATCGTCGGATTATCATTAACCTCGATCACGTAGCATTGGCGCCCCACCTGCTTGAGATCCACACCGTAAAGGCCATCGCCGATCAGGTTGGCGGCTTTGAGCGCCGTGCGCACCACGGTGGCGGGAGCCAATTCCACCGGCAAGGTTTTGACTCGGCCGTATCTGGAGTCCTCATCACCTTTAGGATTGATGATCTGCCAGTGTTTGCCCGCCATGAAATACTGGCAGGCATAGATTGGCTTGCGATCGATAATACCGATTCGCCAGTCGAAGGCAGTGGGGAGGAACTTCTGGGCGATCACCAGGTCGGAATGCTCGAGCATGTCGCCGGCCTGCTGAATGACCTCGGCTTCGGTATCCGCTTTGATGACGCCTTGCGAGAAGGCGCTATCAGGCTGTTTCAGGATGCACGGCAAACCCAGTTGGGGGACGATCTGATCGAGGTTATCCCGATGCACGATCAGTGTGGGAGGCGTCAGGATTTTGCGCCGGTCGAGGAGTTCGGCCAGATAAACCTTGTTGGTGCATTTCAGGATCGATTCGGGATCGTCTATGACCACCAACCCCTCGGCCACGGCCCGGCGGGAAAAGCGGTAAGTGTGGTGGTTGACACTGGTGGTCTCGCGGATGAACAGCGCATCGAACTCCGCTACTCGCGCAAAATCCTCCTTGCCGATGACCTCGGCGTGGATGCCCAGTCCCGCTGCGGCCTTGATGAACTTATCGATCGCCGGTTCATCGGATGCAACCTCCGGAGCCTTGGGGTCGAAGAGAATCGCCATGTCATACCGCTCCACGATGCGCGGCTTGAGAGAAGGCCCCCGTCCGGCAAGGTATTGGGACGCTACATCCACCACGAACGGGTGGTGCCCGTCGGGAATATCCCGCGCGGCGATGGGTCCGATGCTCTGAAGTTCCCACTTGTCGGTGTGCACGAACTCGGCACGCACGAATGGAGCCTGAAAGAGCTTGAAGAGCGCCGCGCTCAGCCGATCGTATTTACCTGACAGGTTGCGCCCGAAGTAGATGCTGAGGGTGAAACGCCGTGAGCGTATGTCCGCTAAGCTCTCCTGGATCATCTCCTCGAGTTCATCGGACATGAGCCGGACAACGGTCTGGGACTTCATGTCCTGGATAGTGGCGATGTCGGGAATGGGTTTGTGCCCGCGCGCGGCTGCCAGCAGGGACACATAATACCCCGTGGCCTGGTACCGATAGGAGCGGCAAAAATTGAAAACTTTTGCCCGATCCAAATCCGCGTACTTCGGCTCCACCAGGTAAGACCGGGCGGAGACCACCTCTACGCCGGGCACCTGCAAAGGCCATTCCTCGGGATCGTTAACGACGATAAGAATCCTCATAGATAGAGATGAAAAGAAAAAGGGAACGGGCGGGCTTACTTGGGCCGGATCACCAGCAGGTTCGCGTCATAAGTAATGATGCCCAGCAAGATGGCTCCAACGAGCCGATCAATATGTACCTCGTAATGGTGGCTGGAAGAGAACGGATTCGTATGCAACGGATCGGCGATGTTTACGGTGCGTTCGTCGCGGTCATAGCCCGAGAGCACCACAAAATGGCCTGAGGGCTCCCCGCGGATATCGTCGTAATCGGCTTGTGGTCCGAATTCGCGCGCGCAGCGGTAAAGATAGGTGGCGCTGAGGCCGGTGAGAATCGGCTGCTGTTGATTAAGGAACTTCCGGATAAGCGCCCGGGTGAGATCCTCGAAGCGCAGCTCGCCTCCCAGGTCCAGGAACTCCAGGTAGGCGTCGGTAGCAAGGGCGAACTTGGGATTCTTCTTAAAGTTGCGGCGAGCGAGCAGCCGTTCGCGCACATTGGCAGGGTTTTCACCAAACCAGGTGGGATCAAAGAGGTGGAGGTTGTACGAATAAATGCGCGCCTGGTAACCCCGCCGCAAAGCATGACATGCCAGCAACACACCCAGCGTGCCACCGGTTGGCAGGCGTCGCACTTCCCGAATCACACGCCCCAGCGAAATCGTGTCGCCGTAATACCGGTAAAGTGCCTGCAAACAAGTTGGGCCGCAGGTCTCGTCATTTGGCTGCGGCCGCATCTGCAAATTGAGCTGTACTTTCATCGTGAGCCGGCGCACCCCAAGCGGGTGTGCGGGCCTCGTTCCAGGGCTCTGATAGCATACCCGCAAAAAGGTGCAATACCGATTCGCGCGTCAAAAACCTGGTTCACCTTACAATTGTGTTGACCGGAAACGGGTTTCCTGACGTGATATTAGAGCCCACATACGGGCTCAATTAGATACGGCAATCAGATGGCTAGAAGTCTCCTTAAAAACGGGCACGGGCTGCGACCGGGACACGGTTCCAAGTACGACGCCCAGAACACAGTATTGTCAAAGACTTACGGGGCACTGGCGGACCTGCGGCGCGAGCTTTCCGATTCAAAGGAGGACGTTGCGGAACGCCGAGATTTGCTCCAGAACTTCTCCGTCTGCGCCGATTCCCAGCGCGCATGGCTGTTGCTGGAAGATTATTTCGAGAAACTCTCCCTTTCGCGGAAAGATTTCCCGGCGACCGACTGGTGGCCCCGGGTGCTCTCGGCGCAGGGCAAAGAACGGCTCGAGGAAGTCGCTTTTCTGTTTCTTCGGGCCAAGCGGTCCTTGCCCAGTGAATTGGGCCCCTACGGGAACCTGGTGCGGTTTGCCCAAGTGGAAGAAGCGGCCCGTGAGCAGCACCTGGTTCACCAACTGGAGACTTGGCTTTTCCCGCAGCGTCCGGTCACCCTCGATGTGCCTCGCGCATCTTTGCGGGTGGTATGCGAACCTCAACCGGACCTGGACAATCCAGGTTGCTACCGGCTCGCGGTGCAATTTCACCTTCTGCGGCCCCGAACCGGGGAGAAACAGAAGAACCTGGCAGAACTCATCGACCTAACCACGCGAGCCGCCCACGAGCAGGAGTTGTTTGCGCCGGAGGATTGGGATTTCATCCAATGGGTTTCCCAGGACTACGCCTCTTGGGCCGACAAATCGGATAGCCCGGTGCTGTCCGATTCCGAACTACTGCACTGGCTGGCACGGTGGGGACAGACCACCCGGCTCCAGTCAACCAGCGGCAAGCCGCTGCAATTCAACGGCCAAGTGGCCGAATTAAAGCCCCATCTGGAAAACGGCAGCCACGAACTGTCGTTCACCCACCGCCTTTGTGTGGCCGAAGGCAGCCATTTTCCTCTGAGCGAGGTGCGCTTCTTCACGCGCCAGCCGCCGCTGGTGCTGGCGGATAACGTCTTCTACCTCCTACGCAATGCACCGCCGACGGCGTTGATCGAGTATTGGGCCTCCCAGCAAGTCGTGCCGGTGCGCAAGCTCAGCCATCGCTTGCTTATGCACTTGCGCCGAACCCAGTCCGAGTTTGGAGTGGACTGGGACCAACTGTGCGTTGCTCACACAGCCCGACCCCAGTTCACCTTTGAACTGCTCGAAGAAACCGTTCGGCTGCGGCTCCTGGCGCAGAGCCAGCGGGATCAAAGCCACTGGTTTTGGAACGGGCGCGAGTGGCGAATCCAGACGCCCCTGAAGCGACCCAGTGAAAAGCCGGAGATACTGGATGACCCACGGCTTGAGGCGGCGATCCAATGGCTCCGCCAGCTTGACTGGTTCACTCCCGAACCGGGACTTTGGACAGCGGATGCCAACGAGAACTTCCTGCTTTCGCTGTCCAGCGCCTGGCACCGCCGCCCCCCGGAATCCGATTTTCTAGGCAATCCGGCATTCCAACGACTCTTCCTGAGCCCGCGGCAGCTCAAGCCCAGGCTCCTGGTCAAAGGCAGCGGAATTGATTGGCTCTCGGTTTCCGCCGAGTGGGAACAAGAGGGAATGAAACTCACCACGGCAGATCTCCAGCGGCTCGCGACCGCCACTGGCCGGTTCGTCAAGCTGCCCGATTCAGGATGGGTAGAGCTGGACGAGGCGGCGGTGCAAACGGCCCATGAGACCATGGCCGAGATGGGGGTTGATGGCTTGGTGACGGCGGCGCAAAAGATCGGCATGGACCAGGTGGCGCAATTGGGAGAGGAAGCCTGGCAACGCTTCAGCGATTCGCCCCAGGCGCGAGCCCTGCGCGATCGTCTCAAAAGCTTCAAAGGCATTCCCGACACTGAGCTGCCCCAGAATCTGCAGGCTGAGCTCCGCCCTTACCAACGCGACGGGTTCAATTTCCTCTGCCACTTGACCCGCCTGCAACTTGGTGGAGTGCTGGCCGACGACATGGGGTTGGGCAAGACGCTCCAGACCCTGTGCTGGCTGGGATGGCTCAAAGCGCGTCACACCAAAAACCCGAAACCCTCGCTCGTCATCTGCCCTGCGTCGGTGCTACACAACTGGCGCCGCGAGGCCAACCGTTTTTCGCCAGATATGAAGGTGCTGGTGTTGGAAAGCGGCGCCGCCCGGCACAACCTGCGCAAGCAGATTCCGCAACACGACCTGATTGTCACAAATTACGCCTTGCTCCGGCGCGATCTGGAGGCGCTGCAGAAGTTCCAATTCCGCGCCGTGATTCTCGACGAAGCCCAATTCATCAAGAACCCCGGAGCCCAAGTCACCCAATCAGTAAAGCAGCTGAAGTCCGAGCACCGGCTCGCCCTCACCGGCACCCCACTGGAAAACCGGTTGCTCGACCTGTGGAGCATCGTTGATTTTGTCCAGCCGAACTACCTGGGCAACCAGGAACACTTCAGCGAAATCTACGAGCCCAGGGGTGAACACGCCAATTCCGAGCAACGGATCGCCCGCAAGCGGCTCTCTGCCCGACTGCGTCCCCTGCTCTTGCGGCGGCTCAAGCGGCATGTGGCCAAAGATCTGCCGGACCGCATTGAGCAGCGGCGAGATTGCGAATTGGGCGAAGACCAGCGCAAGCTTTACCTGGCGGAACTCCGGCGCAGCCGCGAACAGGTGATGAAAACCGTGGCCGAGAAGGGGCTCAACAAGAGCAAAATCCATGTGTTGGCCGCCCTCACGCGCCTGCGGCAGATTTGCTGTCACCCCCGGTTGGTTGGCAGCGACACGGCATCGGGCAAGACCGAAACTCTGTTTGAGCTGTTGGAACTGCTCCTCGAAGAAGGACAAAAGGTGCTGGTCTTCAGCCAGTTTGTGCAAATGCTCGACCTCCTCGAGAAAGAGTGCCGCCAACGGCAAATCCCAACACATATTCTTACTGGCCACACCAAGGACCGGCAGGAGGTAGTGGCGGCGTTTCAAGAAGATACCACGCCCTGCGTTTTTCTACTTAGCCTCCGGGCCGCCGGTACCGGGCTCAATCTTACCACCGCCAGCTACGTAGTGCTGTACGACCCCTGGTGGAATCCGGCCGTGGAAGCCCAGGCCATCGATCGTTCCCACCGCATCGGCCAGACCCAGACCGTGAATGCCTACCGTCTGATTTCCCCGGGCACGGTCGAGGAGAAGATCTGGGAACTGCAACAGAGCAAGGCCCAAACGATCGCCGATGTGCTGGGCGAAGAAGGCTTCGCCCGCAGCCTCTCATCGACTGATCTGGAATACCTGTTCGCGGAAGACTAAGGCCGTCTTATTAATGGTCACGGTCGCGCCCTCGTGGAACGCGAACTGGAAGGTTCGCGAATTTACACGGGGTCGAGTTGTCATCGCATGGTCATTTTACCGCGCTGGAGCTGCGTTTTGTGTCCTGCGAAAGGTCCCAGACATCGAGCCACCGTACCCGTTTTACGAACTCGGCGTGACCGTCACAAAAGTTCATGTTACTGCCGTCTATGCCGTGGTTGTCCTCCCGGTCTGGCAGGTTGCTGTTATTATCCTTGGCATAGACCACTGGTTCCGTAGAGCCGCGGTCGGCGTCGATCATCAGGAATACGAGGGAGGGGGAAAGTTTGCGACCCAAGTGCTGGGTCGCATTCTTGATGACATGCGTCTGGACAGTGCTCTCCGTCTTCTTGGGATGGGCGATGGCGCTGCCCGTGAATAACCCGAATACCTCGTATCCCAGTCCATTGCCGCCTTGAGGGCTGTAGGGTGCCAGCACCACCAGGTCCGACAGGACCGGCTCCATTGTTCCGGGTTTGGCTCCCCACACATCCGATCGCACCTTGTTACGGGTGCTCGGACAGGTAAACGACTTGGTGGCGGACACGTATTGGGGGTAGAGCCAGCTCAGATCGTCGTCAGCCGCCGAGCGATCCGAGTTGGGCGGGAGATTGCCCAACTGCGGCGGGTACCAGGTAGGGGCGGTGTAGTGGCCCCGGTAGTCGTTGGCGTACATGGTGCAACCGAGCCCCAACTGCTTCAGGTTGTTCAGGCAACTAATCCGCTGTGCGCGGGCCTTGGCCCGGGACAGGGCCGGCAACAACATGGCCGCGAGGATCGCAATGATCGCGATGACGACCAGCAACTCAATCAGGGTAAAGCCACCTTGAGCCCCGCACGCTCGCGGGTTTCGGTTTCGCTGCCGAAACCCGATCGGGTCAGACGGTTTGCCTGTCTGTTGAGTCCTCATCATCTTAAACGACACCAAAGCGCTTGTCATCACGGCCTGACAATCACCCGGTAAAAGGCTCGGCCGTCAACGGAGTTAGTGTCGGTGAACCGGGTCACGGTCAACTCGTCGGACACATCCTGGAACCCGGCTGGATCAGCCACGTTGGAGGCCCGCTGCACCACGTACTTGGCGCTCCCGGCGGCCTCCCAGTTCAGCTCGATCCCCTGCTCCGTCTTGGTCGCGCTCGTAATCTTGAATGAGGGCAAAGCATGAGCCTCATTATGGAAGATCAGGAGCCGCCCTCCACCACCCGCGGTGTTCGAATCGGCGACCACCAGGAAATCGCCGTTGGGAGCGAAGGCCATGCCCGGATCGTGGAAGTCAATCGCCCGATAGGTTTTGGCAGGATCAGTTAGGGGAAAGGTCAACTCCTTGCGATCGGCGGTTTGGCCGGCAAGGCTTGGGTCGATGGACCAGATCTCGTCGAGCGTATCATCGGCGACCCAGATCCTGTTTCCCAAGGGATCCACCGCCAGGGCCGCTCCAGCCGGTGTGGACCCCAGGGGCCAAAATGTGGTCGGCAGTATGTAGCGCGTGTACCCGTTCCCATCCACAGCCGTGATAAAACCATCCGCACTGAGGGTCACCAACTCTCCGGAAACTGGCAGAGAATCTATGGCATTCAGGTCACCCCACCCCAGGCCAGACGGCGTAGGTGGAACGAGAAAGTTGGCGTAGATGTCGAATACAGGAGCCGTGTCAGGGTCAACCTGGAGGACCGCCATTTGGGCATTATCGTCGCACCCCCGATCGGCAATCGCGACCCAGTTCGGTCTTCCGATGGACCCGTTAAAGGTGGGCGGCGTAATCGTCAGATCGATCGGATCATCATCCCCGACCGCGTAGCCAAAGTTGGTTATGACGGTCTCGGGAGTGTTGGCGGTCCAGGGCTCCTTCAAACGCATGAGCGCCATGGTAACATCGTGCACCCACCACAGAGTTCCGTTCGTTTGGATGACCATGCCGGAAGGGCGATCGAGCCCCGGAGCGATGGGTGTCTCCTCAACACTCCAAGTGCCGTCTGCCACTTTAGTGGCCTTAAAAATGCCTCCCGCCGCACTGTCCTGCGTAAAGAGAATAGTCTTATTGTCCCGAGGGTCCACCGTGACTGCGCCCACGGATCCACCGACCACGACTTCGGTGTAATTGGTGAACCGGTTTCCGTGAATAGTCGGGGTGTACGATTTGGTTCCCGGAGGATCAGGAACCGGATTGGGGCCACCGTACACCATGTCTGAAACCAGCCGGGCGGTGTAGCTGTCGTCGCTGGAACTGATAAAGTAGAAATTCAGAGGGCTGGCGGCAGATCCCTGCAGCACCGATCCAAACCAGTCATTGGAGGTCGAGCCGGTGGATTCGCCTTTACGGCCCACATGAAAGGTGCCCGCAGTCGTCGTCATCGGGCCGGGGATGGAAATCATGTTCCCAAAGACATTCGTGCCTAGCTGACCCTCCACATAAAAGGCAATGGCCGCGTAAGTGGCGTCTGTGGCGGCGGCACCGGATCCGTCCATAATCCCCACGGAATCCACTACGGTCCACCCCTCCGGCAGGTCCAAGGTGAGATCGTTATCGAGATCGAGATCCATGGTGATATCCGGCGGTTGACCGGTGCCGATATTGACCAGGAGAATCGTGGTTGCCCCGTTCTCAATGTCCACTTGGGCTGCGTCCGAATGGTGGCCCACCGAGCTCCCGGCACCGTTAACCTGCCCCCAACCCGTACCGATGCTGTTGTCGATAACAGTGGCTCCCGTTGCCGTGGGCGCAAACTGGCTGCCGACCTGGCGTGCAAACAAGTAACCATTGGCCCCAATAGAGAACGCGCTCAGGTCGAAGAACTGGTTAACGTCTCCCTTGCCGGCACCCTGACCCTCCAGGCTGATGAGGTAATAGCCCGTGAGCGACATATTCGGGGCACCACGAAGCTCGAAGTATTCGTTGCCAGTATCCGAACCCGGAGCGTTGGGCAGCACTTCATTGATCCAAACCTGGGCACTGAGGCTCTGCACCAATGCCCCCGCAATCGATAAGGTCACAAGTTTTGTGTTCATTGTGTCTTGCCTGGGTTCAACTGTTGCACGTTAACCCTCGAGGTTGGCCTGTCAAATTCTTTGTCCGCCCAACGCGCAAGCCACACGCACAGAAGCCCGGCTGCTGGCATAGACGGCAGAACAGGCTGATTTGTTAGTTCCGTCACCGAATTGTAACGTAATGTCCGAGAGCGAGCGGACCGATTTTAGCAGTAAGTTCCTGCCAGTGAGTCATTCTGTTGCCGTCGGGGGGAGCAGTGACTCCAAGGGCCGCTTGCGCTCCCTGACCCGGCAGTCATGGTTCGTATTCTTTTGTATTTTCCACCGCGTTGACACTTACGTTGCGGAATGACTATCATTTCGGTTCTTTATATGAAAAGCAGTCCTCATGTGGCCGTTGTCGGCGCCACTGGCGCCGTGGGCATTGAAATGATTAAAACGCTGGAGAAGCGCAATTTCCCGGTGGGGAAATTGACGTTGCTCGCCTCCGCCCGGTCCGTCGGCAAGAAGTTGACGTTCCGCGGGCAGGAAATCACGGTCCAGGAGCTGACTAAAACGTCCTTTGCGGGCATTGATATCGCCCTGTTCAGCGCCGGGGGCAGCATTTCCCGGGAGTTTGCGCCGGCTGCGGTTCAGGCCGGGTGCGTGGTGGTGGACAATTCCAGCGCCTTCCGCATGGACGACCAGGTCCCGCTGGTGGTGCCCGAGATTAACGCGGCGGATTGCCGCAATCACAAAGGCATTATTGCCAACCCGAATTGCACCACAGCGATCACGTTGATGGCGCTTTATCCCCTGCACCAGGCATTCGGATGCAAACGGATTTTTGCCTCCAGCTACCAGGCCGTCTCCGGCACGGGAGCCAAAGCCATTGCGGAATTGGAGCGGCAAGTGGACCAGATCGTCACGGGCAAACCGGTGACCCGCGAAGTGTATCCGCACCAGATTGCATTTAACGTGCTGCCCCAGGTCGATTCCTTCCTGTCGGACGGTTACACGAAGGAAGAGATGAAGATGCAGAACGAAGGCCGCAAGATCATGCACCACCCGGGCTTCCGGGCAAGCGTGACCTGCGTGCGCGTGCCGGTTTACCGGGCCCATTCGATCGCGATCAGCGCCGAATTCGAGAAGCCGGTGACCGTTGAGACCGCCCGCGCGGTGCTCAGCAAGGCGCCGGGGCTCCAAGTGGTCGATAATCCGGCCAAGAGTGAATACCCTCTCCCGCTTTACATGACGGAGCAATACGACTGTGCCGTGGGCCGGTTGCGCCTGGATTGCGCCCTGGATAACGGCCTCTGCTTCTGGGTGAGTGGCGATCAATTGCTCAAAGGCGCGGCACTGAATGCTGTGCAGATTGCCGAAGAACTTCTCAAATTCTGAACATGTTGTCCGAAGACCAAATCAAGGCCGCGCTCCGGGCGGTGAAATATCCCGGCTTTTCCCGGGACGTGGTTTCGTTCGGCCTGGTAAAGCAGGTCGGCATCTCCGGGGGCAAGGTCTCGGTGGTCATGGCGCTGACGAGTGCCAACGCGGACGCTGCGCGGCAGATCCAAGCGGAAAGCGAGCAGGTGATTTGCGCGCTGCCGGGGGTATCTGATGCACACGTGGAAGTGCAACAACCCGGCACCCCCCAAGCTGGGGGGACCGGGACCAATCCATGGGCCCAGCAAGGCCGGGTGCCGGGCATCCGCAAAATCATCGCGGTAGCCAGCGGCAAGGGGGGTGTTGGCAAATCCACCGTCTCCGTCAACCTGGCCTGCGCGCTGAAACACCTTGGCAGCCGCGTTGGCTTACTCGATTGCGACATTTACGGACCGAGCATCCCGCTCATGATGGGCATTCGAGAAAAGCCGACGATCAGCGACGACGACAAGATGGTGCCACCGGTCAATTACGGGGTGCGGTTGATGAGCATGGGTTTCCTGGTGGATGGCGACCAACCGGTGATCTGGCGTGGGCCGATGATCATGAAGACCATTCAGCAGTTCTTCAGCGCGGTTGATTGGGGCGAATTGGATTACTTGCTGGTGGACCTGCCCCCTGGAACCGGCGATGCCCAACTTTCGCTCTGCCAGACAGTACCGCTGGATGGCGGGGTGATTGTCACCACGCCGCAGGAAGCGTCACTCGGAGTCGTCCGCAAAGGCATTGGCATGTTTCAAAAGGTGAACGTGCCGATTCTCGGCATTGTGGAGAATATGAGTTATTTCACGACGCCCGGGGGCGAGCGGGTGGAGATTTTTGGGCATGGCGGGGGCAGAGCAGAAGCGGTGCGTCAAGGGGTGGAGTTTCTCGGTGAGGTGGCTCTATTCCAGGAGATTAGAGAAGGTGGCGATGGTGGTCAGCCAGTGGTAGTAACCGGGCCAGAAACAGCTCCAGGTCAAGCGTTTATCAACATCGCAAAACGTTTAATGTCGCCCACGGCTTGAGCCGGGGCAGACGTCTGAGCGCCGATCAGGGAAAATACCACTTGTCATCCCGGTCGACCCCGGGGTAAGTTAAGCATGCGTGTTGAGAAGAAGTTGCGCGTGTATGTCTGACGAAACGAAAGAGCAGCTTTCAGCCAGCGACCTGTTAAAGAACTCATCACTTTATCGAGAATTTCAGGCAGAGAGGGAGGAAATTCTTAAGCACAAGTGGATTGAGTCTGAAAAAGCGGGGCGAGACATTGGCTTTGAGCGGGCGCTGACGGATTGGATTATCAAGCATCGTTCGAAATGGCGGAAGAGCCGCCAGGGATCAGGCCGGGTGAATTGATTCCACCTGTTTTCCGCTCCTTTAAGGCCGCCCGGAGAGGCTGCCAAGGAAGAAATGAGATTGAGAAGCAAGATTTTTCAGGGCCGCATCCGCACGGCGGAACGTGGCCCTATTTTTTTTGTGCTTGTTCGGGGATGGTCTGCAGGAGAGATTTCAGCTCTGACCCTCGCAAGCGCAATAGGACCGCCAGGGTCCAATGCAATTTATGGCGAAGCCTGAGACAACGGTCATACTGAATGGCACCGCGATTCAACGCGCGCTGACGCGTGTTGCCCATGAAATCGCGGAGCGCAACGAGTCGAGCGCCGAGGTGGTGTTGATCGGGATCCAACGCGGCGGAGTGCCGCTGGCGAGGCGGTTGGGGACGTTGCTCTCCACGATCTGGCCAAGCCCGGTGCCAGTCGGATCTTTGGATGTAAGCATGCATCGGGACGACCTAGACCAGCGCGTGGCGCCGGATATGCAGCCTACAGTGATCCCATTCGATGTGACCGGACGCACAGTGGTGTTGGTGGATGACGTGCTCTATAGCGGGCGGACCATCCGCGCCGCCATGGACTCCCTGAACGATTTCGGCCGCCCCCGGCGGATCCAACTGGCTGTCCTGATCGATCGCGGTCATCGCGAACTCCCCATCAAAGCCGATTTCGTCGGCAAGAACTTACCGACGTCGCAGTTCGAAGTTGTTCACGTCCGGCTCGCCGAGATGGGCGAGACGGACGAAGTCGTGCTCGAAAAAACATGAAAGCAGCACCGCGGCCCGTGGTTGCGAAGGTGCCCGTCCGGCTTCGAACCAGGACTGGACCGGAGCTTAGTGTCGCGCTGCCGCGTGCCGACACACCCTCAACCTCACCGCTGCCATGACCTGGAATCGCAAGCACCTGCTGGATATCGAATCGCTCTCGGCTGAAGAAATCATCACCGTGCTCGACACCGCGCGAGCGTTCAAAGCGGTCGGAGAGCGGGCGATCAAGAAAGTTCCGGCTCTGCGGGGCAAGACAGTCGTCAACCTGTTCATTGAGCCCTCGACCCGCACCCGTATCAGCTTCGAGCTCTCCGAACAGCGGTTATCGGCGGACGTGATCAACTTCACTGCGGAAGCTTCCTCGCTCAAGAAAGGCGAAACGCTCAAAGACACCGCGCGCAACCTCGAAGCGCTCAACGCAGACTTCATCGTAATCCGCCATAGTGCATCGGGTGCCGCGCACTTTCTGTCGCGGGTGCTCAATGCCAGCGTGATCAACGCCGGGGATGGCGCCCATGAACATCCCACCCAGGCGCTCCTGGACACCTTCACCATCCGGGAAAAGAAAGGCCGGATCGAAGGGCTTAATGTGACGATCCTGGGCGATATCCTTTACAGCCGGGTAGCGCGCTCGGATATCTGGGCGTTGACCAAACTTGGGGCGAAAATGACACTGTGCGGTCCACCAACGCTCGTTCCCCGTGAGTTCGAAAAAATGGGGTGCCGCGTGACGGACGATGTCGAGGAGGCGATTCGGGATGCGGACATCATCAACCTGTTGCGGATCCAGCACGAGCGGCAGCGCAAGACCATGTTCCCGAGCCTTGGCGAATATACCAACCTTTTCGGGCTGAACCGCGCGCGGCTGGCGCTCACCAAACCCGACGCCCTCATCATGCACCCGGGCCCCATCAACCGGGGCGTAGAGATCGACAGCGAAATTGCCGACTGCGATCGCTCGCTGATCCTGCAACAGGTTACCAATGGACTTGCTGTGCGGATGGCCGTCCTGTTCCTGGTGAACGGCGGCAAGGGTCCGCAGGAAGTCGGCGCCTGATGGTCGCATCTGACTGTTTGTTATGTTTGAATCTTTGATTGCCTGGTATCTCGGCGCCCTGGAAACCGGTGGGTATCCTTTGATCGCTCTCCTCATGGCGGTCGAGAGCTCGGTGGTCCCGCTTCCGAGTGAAGTGGTGATTCCGCCCGCTGCGCACCTGGCACATACGACCAAAAGTTTGAGCATGGCCGGCATCGTGATCGCGGGCACGCTGGGATCATGGCTGGGCGCCTCGGCCATGTATTGGGCAGCCCGCATCGGCGGTCGGCCTCTCTTGATGCGGTATGGCCGTTATTTTCTGATTTCACCAGAGAAAATCGAAGGCGCAGAGCGCTGGGCCTCCCACTATGGGTCCATGGGCATCTTCATCTCCCGCTTGCTGCCGGTGGTGCGGCATTTGATCGGCATCCCGGCCGGCATCGTCAGGCTCAATTTCAAGGCCTATTCTCTTTACACCCTGCTGGGCTCGGGCATTTGGTGCATTGTGCTGTGCTACATCGGTGTCAAAATGGGCCAGGATGAAAAGCTCATGAAAGGCGAGGTGCACCGGATCAGCCTCTGGATCGGGGGGTTCATGCTGGTTCTGGGCGGACTCTATTTCTTCTTTGTCCATCGTCAGATGAAGAGGCAGCCGCCCACCAAGTAAGAGTTCGGCTGGTCAGGCAAGGCTTTTGCACCAGCGGCCGTTCTGGGTTACTGTGGGCGACAGTGAATTCGCTCGCACCAGGATCCTCCGCGCGCCCGGCCAACCGGCTTGGGCGTGAAAAATCTCCGTACCTGCTCCAGCACCAATTCAACCCGGTCGACTGGCATGCCTGGCACGAGGAAGCGTTCGCGCAGGCGCGGCGGGAGAACAAGCCTATCTTCCTGAGCGTCGGCTATTCGACCTGTCACTGGTGCCATGTCATGGAGCGGGAGAGTTTTGAGGACCCGGCCGTTGGAAGTTTTCTCAATCAACATTTCGTCAGCATCAAGGTCGATCGCGAGGAGCGGCCCGATGTGGACAAAATCTATATGACTTTTGTCCAGGCCACCACTGGGCAAGGCGGTTGGCCATTAAGCGTGTTTTTGACGCCGGACCTGAAGCCATTTTTTGGCGGGACTTACTTTCCGCCGGAAGACCGGCACGGGCGCCCCGGGTTTCTCGCCCTGCTGCGCCAGGTACAGGAGGTTTGGCTGGGCCGGCGGGAAGACGTGCTGAAATCCGCTTCCCGGCTGCATGTGCAACTCCGCCACTGGACCGCCCAGAACACCCGTGGCGAAGGCGATGTGTTCAACCCGGCGCTGCTGCAGCGTGCCGCTGCCCGCCTCCAGGAATCCTATGATCCCCTCCATGGCGGGTTCGGCGGCGCCCCGAAGTTTCCCCAGCCCGGCCACCCGCAACTACTGCTCCGACACGCCCTGCGCTGCCGGGATGTGGAAGCAAGCACGACGGTGATACACACCTGCGACGCCATGGCCGCAGGCGGCATTCATGACCAGCTTGGCGGAGGGTTCGCGCGCTACTCCGTGGACGAGGCCTGGCGGGTGCCGCACTTCGAGAAAATGCTCTACGACAACGCCCAACTGGCGCAGCTTTACCAGGACGCGTTCCTGTTCACCGGCGCCGCCCGGCATGCTGCCGTAGCCCGAGGTATCCTCGACTACGTGCTGCGCGACATGACCAGTCCGGCGGGGGGCTTCTACTCAGCCGAAGACGCGGACAGTGAAGGGCACGAAGGGAAGTTCTACTGCTGGACGCGGGTGGAGCTGGCGGAATTGCTGACACCGGACGAGTTCCGGGCTGCGACCCGGTATTTCGGCGTCACGGCGGAAGGCAACTTTGTGGATCACAGCCACCCCCAACCACTGTCCGGACAAAACGTGCTTTATGTGGCGGAGTCGAGCTTGTCCGAACTAGAGCTATCCACGCTGACCTCGGCCAGAACAAGAATGCTGGAGGCGCGCTCCCGGCGGGTGCGCCCACATCGCGACGACAAAGTGCTGGCTTCCTGGAACGGGCTGATGCTGGGCGCCATGGCACGGGCTGGGGTGGTGCTCGGAGAGGAGCGTTACCGGCTGGCGGCCGTGGCCAATGCCCAATTCATCCGTACACGTCTGTGGGACGAGGCCAGCCGCAGCTTATATCACCGGTGGCGGGATGGAGAACGGGATTCGGTGCAATTGCTCGAGGGTTATGCGGCTATGTTGGACGGCCTGGTGACTCTGTACGAAACGACTCTCGAGCCGGCCGGGCTGGAATGGTGCCTCGCCCTGGCGGAAAGCATGATCACACGTTTCCATGACCCGGAACAGGGCGGTTTCTGGCAAAGTGGAGTCGAGGCTTCAGGCCTGATACTGCGGGTGAAGGAAGACTATGACGGCGCGGAACCCTCCGGGAATTCACTTGCCACATTGGCCCTGCTGCGGCTTGGCAAGATCACGGGGCGGGCGGATTTCACGGAAGCAGCCGAGCGCACCCTCAGACTGTTTGGAGGCCGCATCGAACAGGCGCCACACGCGGTGCCCTGCCTACTCCACGCGCTCGATTTTGCCCTGCAAGAACCATTCCGCGTGGTAATCGCAGGTGATTCGACGCACCCTGCCACCCGGGATCTGATTGCGGCGGCGCACGGCTGTTATCAACCCAACCGGGTGATTCTGGGCACCCTGGGACCCGTGGAACCTTTCGCAGCTACCTTGCCCAAGGGGAATTCGCCGTGTGTCTATCTCTGCACCGGCACAGAATGCCGCCCTCCCACAAGCGATCCGGCGGAAGTGAAACGCTGGCTCGAACCAGAGGGCCTGGGTGGGTAAAAAGGATCCACCATGTTCCGCCAAGTGTTGTCGACAGCGACGGCGAGTTGACAACATCTGCCCTGTCATACTCACGAGCTCTTCCCCGGGCCCCTTATAGGCGCTCTGGCCAGGGCAGTCCTACGTGCTGGCGAGAGCCGCCGCTCCTCGAAGAATGTCTGGGGCACACTTCGTTGACGAAGGTTTCAGGTCGGCAGAATTTTGGTGACGAACCTTCGCGGCTGTTTCACATTGGCGGCGCTGCGGCCGCGTGTCTCGGGAATAGCCACGAGCAAGGGCTTGCCTGAAAGCGCCGGCGCGGGCAAACCAAGCAAATCAATGAAAACGCTCTTAACAAACGTTCTCGCCGCCGGGCTCCTGGCCCTGGTCTCCACCTCCACCCTGGCCGCCGACAAGACCTCGCCCGACCCTTATGCCAACGAAACCACGGAACAGCGCGACGCGCGGATGAAGTGGTGGCGCGAGGCCCGCTTTGGGATGTTCATTCACTGGGGTGTTTATTCCGTTCCGGCGGGCACCTATAATGGCAAGCGCATCGACGGCATTGGCGAGTGGATCATGAACCGCGCCAAGATCCCGGTTTCCGAATACCGCGCCTACGCCCCGCTGTTCAACCCGGCAAAATACGACCCCGATGCATGGGTTCAGCTCGCCAAGGAAGCCGGGATGAAATACATCATCATCACCAGCAAACACCACGATGGCTTCGCGTTGTTTGACTCGAAGGTGACGCGCTGGGACATGGTAGATGCCACGCCCTACGGAAAGGATCTGCTCAAGCCGTTGGCGGCAGCGTGCCGCAAGCACGGTCTCAGACTCGGTTTCTACTACTCGCAGGCGCAGGATTGGACTCATCCGGGCGGCGCGGCGGCGGGCGGACATTGGGATCCAGCACAAGAGGGCAGCATGGACGATTACCTTCGTGACATCGCGATTCCCCAGGTGAAGGAGATTCTTTCGAACTACGGGAAGATTTCCGTGCTTTGGTGGGACACGCCTACCAGTATGACCCAGGAACGGGCCGACCAATTGATTCCGCTACTCAAGCTGCAGCCCGGCATCATCCACAACAATCGCCTGGGCTTTTACCGGGGAGACACCGAAACACCCGAACAGTTCATTCCCGCCACTGGCTACAAGGACCGGGATTGGGAGACTTGCATGACCATGAACGATACGTGGGGCTTCAAGAGCTACGATCAGGACTGGAAAGACTCCGCTGACCTGATCCGGAAACTTGTGGATATCGCCAGCAAGGGCGGCAATTTTCTGCTCAACGTAGGCCCCACCAGCGAAGGTGAGATTCCCCAGCCCAGCATCGATCGCCTGCGGGAGGTCGGTTCGTGGATGAAAGTGAACAGCAAGGCGATTTACGCTACCGGGCCATCACCGTTCAAGCGCCTGCCCTGGGGCCGCGCGACCACCCGTGCGGTCGGACGGAATACCACTCTCTTTCTCCACGTCTTCGACTGGCCCGAGAATGGCCAACTCCTGGTTCCCGGCCTCAAGAACAAGGCCCAGTCAGGCCGCGTTTTGGCCAGCGGCGCCAAATTGCAGGTCAAGAACACGGCGGAGGGAGTCCTGGTCACTGTGCCGACCACGGCGCCAGACCGGGTTTCGTCAACCGTCATCCTCGACATCAAAGGCACTCCTGAGGTGGAACCGATGCTGATCGCGCAGGAAGCGGACGGCTCAGTTCGTTTGCCCGCCATGGAAGCCATCCTGCACGGCAGCGAACTCCAATACGAATCGGGCCACGGTAAAGACAACGTAGGCTACTGGACTGACAGCAGTGAGTGGGTCGAGTGGAAATTCAAGCTTAAGACACCCGGTGTTTTCGAGGTCACCGCGGAAATCGCCGCCCAGGGTTCAGGCCGGTTTACGCTGGCGGCAGGCCAGCAAGCGCTGTCCGGAACCGCGCCCAATACCGGGGATTACACCCGGTTCCAGAAAGTGCAACTGGGCACGCTCGACCTGCCGGCAGGGGAGAACTCCGTTACGGTGAAGCCGGTGCCCGCCGGGTGGCAACCACTCAATCTGAAGTCCCTGACGCTGCGGCCAAAGGCGCCCTGATTGGCACCGCGCGAGGACTCAACCGCCGATTTCCCGCTCCGCCAGCGGTCGCTCACGGCCGGCGACGTGCAATGTTACCGCCTGGCGGAGGTGTTGAGCGAGGCGTTGATCTTCTTCCTCGTGATCTTTGGCCCGTGGGCATTCGGCACCACGCAAACCTGGTCCATCCGAACGGCGAATTTGGCTGGGTTGGGATTGGGCCTGCTGTTGGTGGTGAAACTGGCCATCCGCGGTTTCAAAGGTTATCGCCCCCCACGCTGGGATGATCCAGAAAGCACCCCACCCTCGCCCGGGCCACGGTGGATCACTATCGGCTTGGCGCTATTGACCGTAGCACTGGTGGCATATTGCCTGGTCAGCGTGATCAATGCCCGCGCGGTGTTTCACCCCGACCAGGGCAACTTCAAGTATTTCGAGTCCGTGCGCTGGCTGCCAAACAGCCTGGACGCCGCGCGTAGCACGGAAGCGTTATTCACTTGCCTGGCGCTGGCGGCGGCTTTCTGGGCAATCCGCGACTGGCTGCTGGGCCGGACCGCGGGCGAACACCTGGGGCGCCAGGGACCCCGGCATGGCATCACGAAGGGTGCGCCACTGTTTCCTGCGCGATTGCGGAGATTGCTGTGGCTACTGGCGATCAATGGCGGGTTGCTGGGCCTTGAGGGCATTGCCCAGAGGTTGGAGGGTTCGGGTCAGCTCCTGTTCCTGGTCAAACCGCGGGTGAATGCGAATGCGGTCACCCAGTTTGGCCCATGGGCTTACCGAGCAAACGCATCACAGTATTTCAATCTGCTGTGGCCGGTGTGCCTGGGATTCTGGTGGACCCTCCATCGCGCTTACGGTTTCCACCAAAAACGTCATCACCTCCTGCTGCTTTGCGGGATCGTGATGGCCGCTTGCCCGGTGATCTCCACCAGCCGCGGTGGGGCTCTGATCACTGCCGGCCTGGTGGTGATAGCCGCGTGCTTTTTCCTGACCGCCCATTTCACCTGGGCCGCCGGGTCGCGAACGAATGTGGTCGTACGGCGGCTAACCCTGGGGTTGGTGCTGATGTTCTTTCTCGCAGCGCTGGCGATTGGCGTCGGCTTGGGGTGGGCTAAACTGGAACCGCGGTTCGAGGAGATTCCACAGGGATTCGCCGCGCGCGAACAAATATTTGAGTCGGCGCGGCCCATGGCCGGCGACTATCCGATCTTTGGCACTGGGCCAGGCACTTTTGAAACCGTCTTCCAGCTTTACCGGGGGTCTACCAACACGTATTGGCCAGCTCAGTTGCACAACGACTGGCTGGAGACCCGCATCACCTTCGGTTGGGTGGGCAGCCTATTGATCGGGTTGGCGTTTCTCCTGGTGTTGGCGCGGTGGTTTGTGCCCGCGGGAATCCATGGCGGCCGCCGTTTCACAGTCCTGACGTGGCTGGCCCTAACCGGCGTGCTGGTGCATGCCCGCTATGACTTTCCCTTCCAGATCCATTCGGTCCTGGCCCTGTTCGTGGTGCTGTGCGCCATCCTCTCCTGCCTCTCGAGACGGCCATAAGACGGGAGGGAGGGCTTCAGATCTTACTTCAACGGATAACCTACTGCCTGCGCCAGGATAATTTCCTGGTCCGGTTTCAGGCGAAGCACTTCGGTCAGTGGCGGGCGGTCCAGATCGAACACCACGGTTCCGAGGTTTTCGGAGGCACAATACAAATAAATATTTTGCACGACACAGCCCACGTCGATCGCCGCGTAAAACGACTTTCTCTCGGGCTTGGCTTTGGTCAGCTTCGCGAGATTGGCAACATACACGAGCACCACGGGCGCTTCCTTGGCAAAGGCCTGGCCACTGATCCGGCCACGCACGTCTTCCCCGGTAACCGTGCTGAGGCGGTGGCCTGGCGCATCATACACAAACAGTCCGTCCGCCCGGGCCACGTACAAGTCCACTTCCTGGGAATTCATAGCCGAGGGCGCAGTGCGATGCCCGTTCCCGGGCCGGTTCACGCCGAACCCCGCCCACAGGAGATCGCCCAGCACCTGGTCCGTGAGCGCCCGCCGGTCTAGTTCGCGTGTGGTTTGCCGGTCCTGCAAGGCCTGCATCAGGGGTTTTCCGCTCGTGACCCGCGGAGCAGGCAGGGCAACCGGAGCCAGGTCCCCAGCCAGGGTCACGCTGGCACTGAGCCAGAGCAGCCCGACTGGATAAAACGCCGAGGGAATGATCCGAGCATTCGGGAAAGTTCGTAGGAGAGTTAAAAGCTTCGTCATTTCAAGGCAGCGACTCTGGCACTCCCGCGCCGGGAGTCAAGTCCGCACCGACCAGGTTTTCAGCCTTCTTAGCGCCAGGCCGGTAGCGTGCGAATCTGAGCTCAGCGCTTGAGGTGGAGGTCAAAGAAGGCTTCGGCCACGGGCCTTGCGGCGCCACCATAGCGATGCCCCAGACCGTGGTTAAACCAGCCGAGATGCTCCCGCACACCCAGAAGCTGATACACCGGCAATGCCGCCTCGATGAACGCCCAACTCAGGTCGTTATCCGACGCGTTACCCGCCAGCAGGAGGAACGGGCGTGGCGCGATCAACGCGAGGAGTTCGTGATGCTCCCGCACAAAACCCGGCCGCTTGATGTCCGGGCCGAGATACCAGATATCATCCCAATTACTGAACTTGAGCCCTACCCCTCCTTCGCTGGAAACCGTGCATTTCACGCGTTCATCGAAAGCCGCGACATAGATCACCTCTTTGGCACCCAGGGAATGTCCGAAGATGCCGAGGCGGTGCGGGTCGACGTTGGGCAAGGCTTCGATGAAGTCGAGCGCGCGGATACCATCCCAGGTCATGCGCGTGATGCCGCGCCACAAGGGGTGGCGTTCCTGAAGGTATCGAGTATTGGCGGCGTAAATGGGCTCGCCCTTCTTTTTGTATCCCGGCGGCAGATCGGAATAGATGAAACAGCGAGGCGCCAGCACGACAAACCCCTGCTCCACGAGTTGCACACCCTGGTGCCGCTCCTGCTCCGGATCCTCCAAACCCACCGCGCGGGCATAGTGATTCGAGTACGTGGGGTGAAACAAGACGATGCCCGGCAGCTTGCCTTTCGCGTCTTTGGGCACCATCAGCATAGCGTCGATCCGCACACCTTCCTCGATCTGGTAGGTGACTTTCTGACGGGTGAATGAGGGCAGGCTCTCGGTGGCGAGGAACTCCGGCGCCAGCGCCACTTTGCGTTGGGGCAGACCGCCTAGCGTTTTCTCCCACGCCTGCCGCAACTCCTGCCGCCGCGCCGGCCAATCGGAGGCTTTGGTGATCGCCACTCCACCGGTGGTTGTGGTGAGCGTGGAGAGTTTCGGCATATCGGCCGGGATCGCTTGAGGAGGGCGTTGGAGGTCCGGGAGCGGTTCCGCTCCTAAACAAGCCGCGGTTAGAAACAAAGGAATCAACGTGCGCATGTTCCGTGGGTGAACATAAACCCGGCAACGCCTGGACGGAAGCCAAACCCGCAATGGCGTCTGCCCGCGACCGCCTCATCTGGAGCAGGGCCGCCCTGCCCTCCGGTGCGGACATTGCCCGCGGCATAAAATTTGTTAGCCTGTTGGCCCGTTTCTTCCCATATTAGTTAAGATGAAATCAATGACCGGATACGGCCGTGGGGAGTGTTCTCGTAAAGGGTTCAAGATCACCGTCGAAATCAGCTCCGTGAACCGGAAGCAAAGTGAAATCTCGGTGACGCTGCCGCGCGAAATGGAAACCTTCGAGGCGCAGATACGGGATTTGATCAATCATTACGTTTCCCGGGGCCGCTTGACCGTGCGTGTGGGGCTGCATGCCGGCACCAGCCAGTCTTCGGCTCGCATGCATTTGAATATTCCCCTCGCCAAGGCTTACGCGCGCGAACTTGGCCGCCTGTCCAAGGACCTAAATATGCCCGGCCAGGTGACGCTCGATCACCTCGTCCGGGCTCCTGGAGTGTTCCAAACCGATGAACAACTCGTCGAGGAAGAGGATTTCTGGCCGGCGGTTGAAAAGGCCTTGGTAAATGCGCTCAAGGCACTGGTAGCTATGCGCGAGCGCGAGGGCGAGCACCTGGGCCAAGATCTGGTCAAGCGCATCGACCTCATGCGCCGGGCCACGCTGCGGATACAGAAACAGGTGCCCGCGGTGGCCAAGCGGTATCGCGACCAGTTGATTGAGCGCATCCGGAATGCCGGAATCGAGGCCCCCGGCCTGGATGACGAGCGGTTGCTCAAGGAGATCGTTTATTTCTCCGACCGGTCCGACATCTCGGAGGAGTTGACCCGCCTGCAAAGCCATTTCCAGCAGTTTGCGCAAGGCCTCAAGTCCCGCGACCCGATCGGTCGCATGCTCGATTTTCTGGCGCAGGAGATGAATCGTGAGGTCAACACCATCGGCTCGAAAGCCAACGACAGCCTGATCTCTCAAGAGGTGGTCACGCTGAAGACGGAACTTGAGAAGTTCCGCGAACAAGCCCAGAACGTGGAGTAACATGCATCCGGAAGACGCCCCCGTTCCCGCTGCGCCAACGCCTCTTTTGGTGGTTATTTCCGCCCCCTCGGGCGGAGGTAAGACCACGGTTTGCCAGCAGCTTTTGGCCACCTGTCCGAATATGACCCGCGCAGTAACCTGCACCACCCGGGCTCCACGGGGCCTGGAGCAGGATGGCATCGACTACTATTTTCTCGATGCCGCTTCGTTCCTTAGGCGGGTGCAGGCCGGGAATTTCCTTGAGCACGCCACAGTGTACGGCCACAGCTACGGCACCTTGAAATCGGAAGTGCTCGAGAAGCTGAGGCAAGGCAAGGATGTGCTCCTCAACATCGATGTCCAAGGCGCCGCGTCGATCCGCGAGCGTGCCCGCGAAGACGTTGAAATCCGCCGGGCCCTGGTCTCCATCTTTCTCACCCCGCCTACTCTAGCTGTGTTAGAAGCCCGCCTGCGCCGGCGCGCCACCGACAGTGAAGAGGTGATCCAGAAACGGCTCAGCGTTGCCCGGCAGGAAATCGCGCATTGGAAACACTTCGACTATCTCCTGATCAGCGACACCGTGGAAGAAGATCTGCGGCGCGCCCGGGTGATTATCGAGGCGGAAAAGATGAAAACCTCCCGGGCCCGTTGTCCGGAACATTAAGGAGACTTCATGAGCAGGAATATTGTTCTCGGCGTTACGGGCTCCATAGCCGCCCACCGTGCGGTGGACCTGGCCAGCCAACTCACCCGCCAGGATTGCGTGGTACAGGTGGTCATGACCGCCGACGCGCAGCGCTTCGTCACTCCGCTCCCGTTTAAGACCTTGTCGCGGCACCCTGTTGTAACGGACCTCTACGACGAAGAGGAAGGGTGGAAACCGGCGCACATCACGCTGGCCGATGAGGCCGATCTTCTGCTGATCGCACCGGCTACCGCCCACACTATCGCCCGCCTGGCGCTGGGGTTTGCCGACGACGCGCTTAGTTGCGTGGCGCTGGCGCTCAGCCCGAAGGCTCGCACGCTGATCGCTCCAGCCATGAACGGCAAGATGTGGCTCCATCCGGCCACCCAGCAAAACGTGGCCACCATGAAAGCGCGCGGGGCGGAGTTTATCGGACCTGAAGAAGGACTCCTCTCCTGTGGGTATGAAGGGCTCGGACGACTGTGGCCGGTGGACAAGATTGTGGAACGAGTACTGGCCATCCTCTCCTGAACTGGCGCAGGCGCCCGCCACGCAGGCGGCCGCTAACCGTCAACACCCCCGATGAACGCTCCCAACGCCAAGCCACCGTCGGCGCAGAGCGAGGCTGGGAGGGTCCGGCCCCTGCGGCGATTTTCCCGGGCGGCGGTGGAGTTGCTGCGGTTTCCCGATCCCGATACTCCACGCACGTTGCGCCGCATCGAGATCATGGAGCGTGACGTGGTCCTGCCACTTAAGGTGGCCGGCATCGCGATGCTGGTGCATTCTTTCTACTTCAGCCCGTGGATCGGCCGCGTGCTCGGTGCGCTGGACATCGCCATTGAATGGACCCAGTTTCTGCTGTGGATCTATATCATAGTCAACCTGGCTTTTGCGTTCGTGCTGTTTCGTATTTGGCGGCTACCTCCCCCGCTGGTGCAATGGACGGTTTTTGCCAGCGGGTTGACGGATGGCATTCTGATGTCCGCCATGACCCTGGTGACAGGTGGTTATGACAGCCCTCTGTTCTGGCTGTTTGTCGGTTTGATCATTCGCAGCGCGGTCAGCGTGCCGCGCGCCACCTCCCAGCTCCTCTTAAACCTGACCCTCGTGGCTTGTTACGTGTTTTCCGGGCTCGTCTACTATGTGATTTCCGATCTGTCCGACCCGATTGATCCGGACACGGCGGTTGCGCTGGACCTGTACGGGCCGATTCCTGCCGAACCCCTGTTCGTTCGGCTGTTTCTGCTGTTTCTCATGGTCAGTTGTTCCTATGGCGTGCAGATTCTATTCGAGCGGCAGCGCCGGGCGCTGGAAGAGGCCCGCGAATTCGCCATGCGGGAAGGCCAATTGCGCTCGGCAGGCCGCCTGGCCGCCGAGTTCGCGCACCAGATCAAGAACCCCCTCGCGATTATCAACAACGCGGCCTTCTCGCTGCAACGATCGCTCCAGCGCGGCAACACCGATGTGGCCGAACAGGTGGGCATCATCCAGGAGGAAGTAGAGCGATCCGACCGTATCATCACCGAAATCATGGGCTATGCGCAACTCAGCGAGGGGCGTGTGGAAAAGCTGGACGTGCGCCAGGAACTCGACGCCGCCATCGGTCGGGTATTTCCACCGGCGGCCGGGTACCCGGTCGTGGTTCGCCACAAGTTTGATCCGGAATTTCCACCGTTGCTGATGCAGCGCCGGCACCTGTCTGAGAGCCTTGTGAACGTGCTCCAAAACGCGCGCGAAGCGCTGGAGGGCCGGCCCGGGGAGGTCTTTGTCAGCGCCCGTTGCCGCGACGATTCGCAAGTGGAGATCTCCGTCCGCGACGACGGGCCGGGCATCCCGCCGGACAAGCTCGAAAAGATTTTTGAAGCGTACTACACCACCAAGGAAAAGGGCACCGGCCTTGGGCTGGCTTCGGTGAAGCACAGCCTTGAGCTTTACGGCGGAAGCGTGCGTGTAGAATCTGAGCTTGGAAAAGGTGCGTGCTTCATCTTAACTTTCCCGTCTAAAACGCCGGTAAGACCGGCGCAGTCTGAATGATGAGCATGGTGGCAAGAATCCTCGTAAGCGCGAACCGGCGTGCCGGGCATTCCGGTATGGGGGTTTTCTGTGCCCCCGTACAGCGCAACGGAGGGGAGGTATGAGCCTCCCTGTGCCCCCGGTCCTGGTGGTGGACGACGAGAAGAACATGCGGCTATCGCTCAAGACGGTGCTCACCGCCGATCAGTTCGAAGTCCGAACTGTGGAGTCCGCCGAGGAAGCGCTGAACCTGCTGGGCCGGGAGGAATTCCTAATGGTCATCACGGATGCCCGGCTTGGGGGAATGAGCGGTTACGAGTTTCTAGGTCGCGCGCGCGCTCAATGGCCCAACCTGCCGGTCCTGATGATTACGGCCTACGCCACCCCGAAGCTGGCGGTGGAAGCCATTAAGGCGGGCGCCATCGATTACCTGGCCAAGCCGTTCGCGCCGGAGGAATTACTGCATGCGGTGGCGCGCTGCGCCGAGCGCTACCACCTGCTCCGGGAAAATGCGAACCTGCGCGCCCGCGCCGTCGAGACCTACAGCCTCGATCAGATCGTAGGTGAGTGCCCGAAGATTTGCGACCTGCGCCGTCTTGTTCAAACCGTGGCCCCCACGGATGCCCGGGTGCTGATTCTGGGCGAAAGCGGAACGGGCAAAGAACTGGTGGCGGGAGCCCTCCACGGCTTAAGCCACCGCACCAAGGCCGGTTACGTCCGCATCAACTGCGCCGCGATTCCCGAGACGCTCCTCGAAAGCGAACTCTTCGGTCACGAGAAAGGCGCTTTCACCGGCGCCCTGAAGCAGAAACCCGGGCGGGTGGAGGAAGCGGATGGCGGCACGATTTTCCTCGACGAAATTGCCGACATGAGCCGGCCGCTGCAGGCCAAGCTGCTTCGTTTTCTTGAAGATGGGAGCTTCACCCGGGTGGGTGGGACGCAGGAACTGCGCGTCAACGTGCGCCTGGTGGCCGCCACCAACCGCGACATTGTCAAAGCCATCCGCGAAGAACAATTCCGCGAGGACCTGTTCCACCGGCTGAATGTGGTCCAGTTGCAGTTGCCGCCCTTGCGCGACCGGGGAGACGATGTCCTGCTGCTGGCCGACCATTTCTTGAAGCTGTTCGGCCTGTCGATGAATAAGCCGGCGCGTACCCTTTCGAAAGCGGCCCGCCAGAAACTGCTCGCTCATCGCTGGCCGGGAAACGTTCGTGAGTTGCGCAATGTCATTGAGCGCGCGCTGATCCTGGAGTCGTCGCACGAGATCCAGGCCAACAGTCTCCCGGATTTCCAGTTGGAGGCACGCCTGCAGCATCCCTCACCGTCTCCCGGCATGCCTCCCGGGGATGCGTCCCTGGATGAAATTATGGCGGGATTCGAGCGCGAACTGATCACGAACCTTCTCGAGCAACATCGTTTCAGCCTCACTCGCACCGCTGAGCACCTCAAGATCAGCCGGCACGCCCTGCGCTATCGCATGCAGCGGCTGAACATCCATTCCGATTCCGACGCGGACGACGATTCGGGTTCCGTCCCGCCGCGAAATTCAACTGCATGAACCCGTTGTTGTTTAACCAGGGTGGTATGATACAAGCGTTTTTAGGGGCGTCTTCCAAGGATTTGCTGCTGGTACTTATCGCGATTTTGGCCGTGATCTTGGGCGTGGTGCTGTGGGCCATTTTCTTCCGCAAAGCCAAGCACGAGTCCTATTCACTGCCCGATCCCTCCTCACACCGTTCCTCCCGCGGCCACTCCCGGAAGCGCCGGAAACGCCGCCGCGAGCATCGCCCCCGCAACCCCACTCGCGCGGAGACCGGCGGTCTCCCGCCCCGGCAAGGAGAGGACACTCCCTCCTCCTGAGCATGGAACAATGCCGCACGATCACCCGCAAAAGCGCCTCCAACCTGGCGCTGGCGTTTGTGCTCTTGCCGCGGGAAAAGCGCGATGCGATGTCGACGCTCTATGCCTTCTGCCGCCTGGTGGACGACGTTGCGGATGACGAATCCCAGCCCGCTGCCGAACGCCGGCGCCAACTGGCGCTCTGGCGTGAGGATATCCGCCGCGCCTGTGGCCCGGAATCCCCCCAATACGAGGTGAATCGCGAGCTGCAGCCGGTGATCCGTCGCTACCAACTGCCGTTCGAACATTTTGATGCCCTGCTCCAGGGTGTCGAGATGGACCTCGACATCCGGCGCTACGCATCTTACGAAGAGTTGGAGTTGTATTGTTATCGGGTCGCTTCGGTGGTAGGCCTCCTGAGCATCGAAATCTTCGGTTACCAGGATCCGGTCTGCCGCGATTACGCGGTTTACCTGGGCAAAGCGCTCCAGTTGACCAATATCCTGCGCGATGTCCACACCGACGCCGCCCGTGGCCGCGTCTACTTGCCGTTGTCGGAATTGAAGCGTTTCAACGTCGAACCTGAGGAGGTCTTGCAGGGAGCTTACTCCGAGCGCTACGCCAGCCTGGCCCGCAGTGTGCGGGATCGCGCCCGGCATTTCTACCAGCTTGCCCGCCAAACCCTGCCAACCTCTGAGCGGCGTTCGATGATCGCCGCGGAAGTGATGGGCGCGGTGTATTGGCGGCTGCTGGAGAAACTGGAGCAGCATCAATTCAACGTCTTCAGCCAGGAACCGATCCGACTGAACAAAGCCCAAAAACTCGGGCTCATTCTGCGGACCTGGCGCCGCATCGCGTTCGGTTCTCCAACCCCGAATTATGGATGAAGCCGGCATCTCATCGCCGCCGGTTGATTATCAATGCCGATGACTTCGGTCGGTCTGCGGCGATCAACCAAGCCGTCATCCGCGGCTGTCAGGAAGGTGTCCTTACCACTGCCAGCTTGATGGTGAACGAACCTGCCGCCGCCGAGGCGGTGGCCCTGGCTCGCGAAACGCCCTCCCTTGGGGTGGGACTGCATCTCACCCTGCTCTGCGGCACCCCGGCGCTGAGCCCGCGTGAAATACCGGGCCTGCTGGATCGCCGGGGCCGCTTTACCGATTCGCCGCTCACGGCCGGGTTTCGCTATTGGTTTCACAAAAGTCTCGAAATGCCGTTGCGCGCCGAAATCCGCGCGCAGTTCGCCCGCTTCAAGAAGACTGGCATGGAGTTGGACCATGTTAACGGTCATCTTCACCTGCACCTGCACCCGACGATTCTGCGCATTCTGATTGAAGAAGCGGAGACCTTCGGGCTCAAACGCATCCGCCTGACCTGCGACCCCTTCTGGCTGAACCTCCGGCTGGCCCGGGGGCGATGGGTTTACCGGGTGCTGCACGCGGCCGTGTTCCATTGGCTGAGCGCTGCGGCTCGGCCCATCATCCGCCCGTTGCGACTCAAACATCCCCGCTTCGTGTTTGGCCTGCTGCAGGACGGACGCGTGGACGAGACCTACGTGTTGAACCTGATGGAGCGTCTCCCTGCTGGAGATTCCGAGCTTTACTCGCATCCCTCGGTTGATGAGCCTCAGGCGGAGTTGAAGGCGCTGCTGAGCCCGCGTGTCCGCAACCGGATCGAGGAACTGGGCATCGAGCGCATCCGCTACCAGGATTTGTGACATGGTCAAATTGCTTATCATTCTGCTGATCGGGCTGACCTTCGAAAGCACAGGCATCGTTTTTCTGAAGAAAGGCATGAACCAGGTTGGAGACGCGCGCCCGGTCTCCCTCGTCGAGATAGGCCGGGTGCTCAAGAGCGGGGTGACTAATCGCAACATTCTGCTGGGCGTGTTTTTCCAGGCGTTGTTCTTTGCCTGCCTCCTCATCCTGATGGCTCGCAGCGACATCAGTTTCTTGTGGCCTTTGACCAGCCTGAGCTTTGTGTTTGCCACCCTGGCAGCGATGTGGTTTTTGCAGGAACAGGTCTCTGCCATCCGCTGGATCGGGGTGGTGCTGATCATGGTGGGCGCCGGGTTCATCAGCTATAGCGAGCACGCGAAACCCAAGCCGATGGCTCCCGCCGCAGTCGCCCCAGAGGCTCCGGTGCGGCCCTGAGTGTTAAGGGTTGCGCAGTTTCCCATGAACGACGCCCTGCGACAGGAAACCGAGAGGCTGCAACGCACCTGGATGACTCGGGATCCCGCGCACCTGGACTCCTACCTGGTTTCCGGCCCGGAAGATCCGCGCCTCAATCTGCAGAGCCTCTTTTCCCGGCATTTCCTGCTACGCCAGCTCGCAGGGAAAGTTTGGGACGATCTTATGAGCCGCGAGTGCCGTTTTGCCGCCGCCATGAACTGGCTCACCGAGTGCGCCCGCACCGAAGGCGATACGGAAGCACTGGCCGCCGTCCGGCACGCTTTGGAACAGGACTCGGACAATGCGGAAGGCATCCTCGTTCCCACGTTTTTGCGGCGCATTTTCCGGCAATTGCCGGGTGACGTCTGTGGCTTGCCAGTGCCGAATTACATCACCGAATTTCTGGAGCACACGGCTTTTGTTTCCGGCAAACCGATCCTGCCTTACGCGGGCATCGACACCTTCGCCCGGCTCTGGCAGCAAGCGCTCGCACGGGAACCCGCGAAACCTTCGGCCACCCGGTTGAAAGTGCTCGAACCAGCGTGCGGATCCGCCAACGACTTTCGCGCGCTTCACGCCTTTGGCATCGCCGACAGGATCGATTACACCGGCTTCGATCTCTGCGAAACGAATATCGCCAACGCCCGGCGCCTGTTCCCCGAAACCCGGTTCCAGGTGGGCAACATCTTCGAAATCCCGGCTCCCGACCGTGAATTCGATTTGTGTTTCATGCACGACATCTTTGAACACCTGTCGCTGGCGGGGCTGGAGCGGGCGCTGGAGGAGGTCTGCCGGGTAACGCGGCTTGGTTTGTGTGTGGGCTTCTTCAACCTGGACGATATCCCCGCACACATCGAGCGTCCTTACGAGGAATACCATTGGAACACCCTGAGTGTTGAGCAGATACGAAAGGCCTTCCTCAAACGCGGCTTTGCCTGCCGCATCCGGAACGTGGGTGCCTTCCTGCAGGAGGAGTTGGGCTGTGAACAAACCCACAATCCCAACGCCTGCACCTTCCTCCTCTGGCGACCCAAATAATCGGTGCCCCTTCTTGTTGACCCTGCGTAGTCGAGGCGCCATTCTACCCTTGGCGTGGTTGTTCACATGAAATCGCAGGTGCGGCAACGATTAAAGCGAATCGGGTTGCTTTTGTTGCTGATGATCAGTGGCCTTTGGAGCCGGGCCGGCGAGGCGCCCCTCATTCGACCTTACACAGTCTCATTCCGGGATTCCGTCATTTCCTTTCAGTTCGATGCGCCAGACGGGCAGGCACATCACTTTCAGCTCGAATGGGCCACCAGCCTTGATCCCGGAACTTCATGGGAAACGCTGTCAGCAGCTTCCATGACCGTGCTGATGAACGGTCTCTATGAAGCGTCGGCTCCGCTGCCCACCGGTGACGGAATGTCTTTCTTCCGAATCGCGGTGTTGAATCCTCCTGCAGTTCTATTCATCAACGAGGCCATGAGCAAGAACGAGAGCACCGTTGCTGGTGACGAAGGCGGTTTTTGGGATTGGATCGAGATCTACAATCCCAATGACGAGTTAGTCGACCTGGAGGGTTACGGTTTGACGGATGATCCGGGGCGTCCGCGTCGCTGGCAATTTCCGGCTGTGACCATCCAGCCCGGCGCGTATCTCCTCGTCTTCGCCTCGGGTTTGGACAGAACGCAGCCCGGCCAGCCTTTGCACGCAAATTTTGCCCTGGAACGAGGGGGCGAACCGTTGCTGCTCACCGGCCCGGACCAGAGCGTGGTGGACCAATTACAGCTCCCCGCACTCGAGGCGGATCAGTCAGTCGGGCGCCTGCCAGATGGAGGCGAGAGTTGGCGAGTTTATGCCAAGGCACAGACGACTCCGGGCGCGGCGAATGCGGAGGTTTCTTCGGGACCGCTGATTCCGCCGCCGGTGTTTTCGGTGCGCGAGCGATTCTTTCCCACGGGAACGGTGTTGAGCCTCGGATTTGATCCTGTGATGCCAGACCACGTCATTCGCTACACCAGAAATGGGGCAGTGGTTACCACCAATTCGGCCGTCTATAGCAGCCCGATTATCGTGAACCGCACCACGGTGCTGCGTGCGGCGACCTTTACCGCGGACGGCGTGAGCGCGGAAAGCGTCGCGACGTTTTTCATTGGCGCGGACCACGACCTTCCCGTCATTTCCATGGCTTCCCAGCCGGGGCATTTCGAGTTTCGGTACGGGTATCTGTACGGGATGGGCGCCAGTGTTCTGAATGCGGCAGGCGAGGTACTGCAAAACTTCCCGTTCTCCGGCTCGAATGCGTGGAAAGATCGCGAGGTCGAAGTTGCCATCGAGTTTTACGAACCCAACCGACAGCTTGGTTTTCAGCAAAAGGCGGGGCTGAAGATCTTTGGCGGCTGGGGGTCGCGCGGTTATCCCCAAAAATCGTTTGCGGTCTTTGCCCGCAGGACCTATGGCCAAGGAAAAATCGAACACCGCCTCTTTCCTGACAAGGAGATCACGGAATTCGAGTCGTTCGTGTTGCGCAATTCGGGAAATGACAACCAGAGCACGCATCAGACCCCGCCACGGACGCCCATCACTGAGTTTGGCGAAGCGTTCGCCTACGGCAGCTATTTCGTGAACAGCAGTTTCACCCTCATGCGCGATGCCATGATGCAGCGGCTGCTTCAGGATCTCGATCTCGACACGCAGGGCTATCGACCCACGGTGCTTTACATCAACGGCGATTACTGGGGCATCTACAACCTTCGGGAAAAGATTAATGAGGACTATGTCGTCGCTAATCACAGCGTTGCCAAAGGACAGATCGATTTGATTGAAGGCTACGACTCGGCCAACGCTGGCGACAATGTGGTGAACCAGGCCATGCGTAATTTTGTCTACACCCGCGACTTGAGCCAGCCGGCGACCTACAACGAAGTGGCAACCAGGTACGTGGAGATCGACAATTTCATCGATTATCACCTCGCCGTCATTTACTTCCAGAATTTCGACATCGGGAATATCAAATCCTGGCGACCGCGTACTCCAAGTGGCCGATTCCGCTGGATCGTTTTCGACCAGGATTATGGGTTTAATCTGTGGAAACCCGAGGTCTACATTCCGGCCATGGCTCGTGATTACGCCAGTTACGATAACATGTTGCAGTTCTGCACGGCAGGCACCGGCACCAGTACCAGTTGGCCGAACGGAGGCGGGCGCACGCTGCTCCTGCGCAAATTGCTGACGAACACGGCTTTCAAAGCGCGCTTTATCAAACGGTGTGCCGATTTGCTGAATGGCCCCTTTCGCCCGGAACCAGTGTCTCTCACCATTGATGAAATGGCCTCCGGAATTCGCCAGGAAATCCTGCGGCACCTACAGCGTTGGAGTTGGGCTGAATTGCGCAACCTGGGATTCGACCGACCGCACAAGGCGGAGTATCAGCCGTTCACCCAAGCAACCTGGGAAGCAAACCTGCAAGTGCTGCACGAGTTCGGCCAGCAACGGCCTGCCAGGCTGCGCCAGGATTGCATTCAACATTTTGGCCTCAAACAAGGTCTGGCCAGTGTGACAGTGAATCTAAACCCGCCCGGAGCCGGACGCGCTCAACTCAATTCGTGGCTACACTCCGTTTTTCCCTTCACCGGTGTTTATTTTCGCGACTATTCGCTCACCGCCACTGCCATTCCGCGGTCTGGTTACCGCTTTGTAAACTGGACCTCCGGGGCAAACACCAACCTCCAGCCCGCCTGGGACCTGCCCTTGAACGCGGCAAGCATCACGATGACCGCTAACTTCGAGGCCATACCCACCGATCCGATGCCTTCGCCGGCAGTGATCGTGACAGAAATCCACTATCATCCGGCCGGCGCCCAGGACTCAGGTGACTGGGTGGAACTGCATAATCGCGGCAATCAGAGTGTGAACCTCGCAGGCTGGAATCTTCGCGACGACGACGACGATCATGATTTCCTTATTCCGGCGACAACACTCGCGCCAGGTGCCTATGTTGTCCTCTGCCAGGACCGGGAAAAATTCCAAACCATCCATCCCACCGTCACCAATTGTGTTGGCGTTTTTAGTTTCGGGCTGGGCAACGGCGGAGATACTATCCGGCTCTTTGATGCGGTAGGAAACGTGATGTTGGCGCTCCCCTATGGTGATGAGGCGCCCTGGCCAACAGAGGCTGACGGAGCGGGCTACACGCTGCAGTTGGTCACGCCGAACTCCTTCTCCGAGAAGCCCGGCGATTGGACCAGTTCTCCTGTGCTCGGTGGAACTCCTGGTAGAGCAAACCCGTAAGCTCGCCGGGCGGTTCACGTTACTTCAAAATTCTGCGGGCGGACGGTGATTTCGCCGGTTTGCGCTTGGCCCGGCGCGTGCCTGCCCTCAGCAGAGGGAATCAACTGCCGACCGTGCCGGTTGCGGTTTCCTGGAGTTTGCGCCAGGCAATGCCGTTGTCGATCAGGCGGGCTGCCAGGTCCCACCCCTCGGCCAGGTTGCATGCCTTTTGCGCGACGAACAATGCTGCGGCAGCATTGATCAGCACGGCGTCCCGTTTGGGCCCACGCTCCTCGCCCTGCAACACCCGGTGGATGATGCCCACGTTGACCTCGCGGTCGCCGCCCCGCAGGTCAGACAGGCTGGCTGGCTGCATGGGGAACAGGGAAGGATCCAGTGCCGAGTAGCTCATGGCGCGCTCCTGGTAAAACTCCGCGACATGAGTGGGGCCTAATGGAGAGATTTCGTCCAGGTGGCGAGTGCCTCCATCCACAGGCACCGTACCGCAGACGACCATGGCTCGATGCACGCCAATCGATTGGAGAACTTGCGCCAGGGGCTGGCACAGGTCCGGTCGGGCGACACCCAGCAGCATGGCGCTCGGTTTCACCGGATTCAGCAGCGGTCCCAGAAAGTTGAAAATCGTAGGTTCACCCCGCGCCGCGCACAGCTTCCGCGCCGGCACGATATGCCGGAAGGCCGGGTGGTAGCGGGGGGCAAAAAAGAAACCAAAACCCGTCGCCTGCATGGACGCGACGGTGTCTTCAGGGCTGCGATCCACCGGGATACCCAGCCCCTCGATCACATCCGCGCTGCCAACGAGCGAGGTGCTGGCCCGGTTGCCGTGCTTCGCCACGCAGATGCCAGCCGAGGCGGCAATAATGGCGACGGTCGTGGAAATGTTAAACGTGCTCAACCGATCCCCGCCCGTGCCCACCACGTCCAGAACGACTCCGCGGCGCAAGACATCGTCCACCCGTGGTTGCACGGCACGGTCTCGCAAATCCAGCACAAACGCTTTGATTTCCTCGGGGGTCTCGCCTTTGCGGGTCAGGGCACTGAGAAAATCGGCTTTCAGTTCCGTAGAAACGGTTTCGCTAACCAGTTCGGCTACGGCCAGAGAAACTTGGGCCGAGGTGAGATTCCTCAGCTTGCAAAGCTGGTCGATCAGGTCTTTGAGCACGCGCTGAACCTAACCCACGGTGCGCGGTTCCCAAAGTCCAAAATCAGAAACGCCCACCCGATCGGCTCCGGCTTCGAGGCACGCGGCTGCAGATTCAACACTCGCTGCGTGGATCACCCCTTTGAGGCCGAAACGCGGTCCCACAGCTTCCCGCAACCACCGCACTTGCTCGGACTCCGGCGGGGCCTCACCGGGGAAACCGGTGCCGCTGGCCACGGCGTGCGCCCCGGAATCCAAAAGGAGATGACAAGTTTGGATGATCTGTTCACGGGTCAGCAATCCCACGGGCAAAACGGCGCACACAGGACGTTCCTCCGTGGCCTCCGCCAAATCCCGCACTTCGCGCAGCAGTGAGCGGAAATCACCCTCGAGAATTTTGCCCGCACTTAAAACAAACTCGATTTCCTGCGCTCCATGATCAATCGCGGTCTCCGCTTCAAACCGTTTCACGTCCCCCTCGCAGTTTCCCAGGGGGAAACCAACGAGGGCCACGGTCTTGATGTCGGTATCTTCCAGGCGCGCCGCTACCTGGGCCACCCAGGCGCTTGGCACACACACGGCTCGCACCCGGCGCTCGTGAGCGATGGAACACACTTTGTCCACATCGGCCCTGGTGGCGTCCGGGCGGAACAGCGCCAGGTCTGCGCGGGCAGCGATTTCCTGGAGCGAAAGCATGGGCAACAGCGTCCTACTTTGGCAGCAGGTCGCTCACCATGACCTTCTCTTCCTTGAGTTCATTGACGGTGGCGTCAATCCGGCCCTGACTAAACTCATTAATCGGCAGGCCTTGCACGACCTCCAATTTCTGGCCGTTGCTGCGCACCGGGAAGGAACTGATCAAACCCTTTTCGACGCCATAGCTGCCGTCGGAGCATAGGCAGAGGCTGTGCCAATCGCCGGCCGCGGTCGGCTCGACGATGGACCGGACACTGTCCACGACACCGTTGGCCGCGCTGGCGGCGCTAGAAGCACCGCGCGCTTTGATGATCGCGGCACCGCGTTGCTGCACCGACGTAATGAACTCGCCCTGCAGCCACGTCTGATCGGTGATCACTTCGTTGGCCGCGCGTCCCCCGATCTTCGCATTATAGAAGTCCGGATACTGGGTGGCGGAGTGGTTGCCCCAGATGGTCACGTTGGTCACTGTGGTCGTATCCACCCCCGCCTTCTTGGCCAGTTGCGATTTGGCACGGTTTTCATCGAGCCGCGTCATGGCGAAGAAACGGTCGCGCGGCACGTCAGGCGCGTTATTCATGGCAATCAGGCAGTTGGTATTGCAGGGGTTGCCTATGACCAGGATCCGCACGTCGCTGGCTGCACTGCGCTGGATGGCCTGCCCCTGGCCAATAAAGATCTTGCCGTTGATCCCTAGCAGATCTTTCCGTTCCATGCCGGCCTTACGCGGCACGCTGCCCACCAGGAGCGCCCAGTTCACCCCTTTGAAGCCTTCGTCGAGATTGGCGGTGGGCACCACGCCTTTCAACAAGGGGAAGGCGCAATCATCCAACTCCATCACGACGCCCCCGAGTGCCGGCAGCGCCGGTTCGATTTCCAACAGGTGCAGAATAACCGGCTGGTTCGGACCAAACATGGCTCCGGATGCAATGCGAAACAGGAGGGAATAACCAATTTGACCGGCAGCGCCGGTCACCGCGACTCGAATAGGTGATGTACTCATAAAATAAGGCAGGCAGTGTTCAAAACAGCCGGCGCTTTGGCAACCTAAATGGGCGAAATCAGGAAACCGTTTAGTTTTCAAGTCTGGGCTCCCCGTCCGGCCGTTGCTGCCGCTTTTCCTGGAAAAAGCTCTTCAGCAGGGTTCTGCATTCATTCTCGCGAACGCCTTGGGTGATCGCGCAACGATGATTTAAAGTGGGGAACTGCAGCAGATTCAACACAGTGCCGGCGGCACCTGCCTTGAGGTCGCTCGCGCCGAACACCACCCGGGCGAGGCGTACGTGCACGATCGCTCCTGCGCACATTGGACAGGGCTCCTTGGTGACGTAGAGGGTGCAGTCGGTCAGACGCCAGTCCCCCACGGCCCCTTCCGCTTGCGTCAGCGCCAGCATCTCCGCGTGAGCGGTCGCATCCTTGAGCAGTTCCACCTGGTTAAAGGCGCGAGCGATGATCCGCCCATTTCGCACTACGACCGCGCCGACGGGCACCTCCTCGGCCTCATAGGCCCTAGCCGCCTGGCGTAGCGCTTCCCCCATGAAATAATGGTCGCTCTGCAAATCGATGATTGGATCCTCCTGCAAAGGGATTTCAGCCATTGATCTCTCCGGGTTTGATTGATTCCTCCAGCGTCCAATCGCACGTGCCATCGGGATGGCAGTGGCAGTGGGCAGCGAAAAACCCTCCCCGATGTTCCCAGAACCACGGCCAGATGCTGTCGCGATCGGTTTGCGGGAGCTTTAAGGTGGAGATTTCTTCCGGGCGGAAAAACTGAAACCTACCCTCGCGATGATCGGGAGGGACTTGATCCAAACGGACCTTGACCTCAAAAAGGAACATCAGCCAATGACTCTGGCCCAGGTAGCCGTGCTCGCTAATGATGCCAGCAAGATGCAGATCCTTTGGCGAAACTTCCAGACCGAGTTCCTCGTGAGCTTCGCGGCAGGCGCAGGCATAAGGGGATTCGCCGATTTCCGTCTTCAATTTGCCCCCACAAGGGCTCCAGAGCCCCCGGTTGGGTTCCTGCGCTCGCTCCAGCAGCAGGACCGAGCCTTTGCTGTCAAAGCAGTAAAGCAGAGTTGAGATTTTATGCGGCAGCGACATGGCTGAATTCGGTCGGAACGAGTCGAAGCGGAGAGCGCGTTGCGGTCACTTTTTAACAGTCTCGCCAATGCAGTAGAGATTCTTGCCGGTCCGGATAAACAGTTGGCCGTAAGCCACCGCGATGGACGAGCGCACCGGGGGCTCTCCCATGCGGATAGTGCCCAGGATTTCGAATGTCTCGCCGGCCGAAGTGATAACTACGGTGCCGCTTTCGCTAATCATATAGAGCCGCCCATCCGCTCCGGTCGGGGAAGCGCGGAAGATTTCGCGAGTACCGAGCGAACCTTGCCAAATCTTGCGGCCGGTTTGCGGTTCCAGGCAGGTCAGCATCTGGCGGTCACCGTCCAGCACGAACAGGCGATCCTGATACAACAGTGGGGTCACACAGTCTGAGGGATACTCGCTGAATTTCCAGGCCAGGTGCGAGTCTGTGACGTTGCCTTTACCCCCCGCGCGAATCGCGAAGACCGGGTCGCGCTTTGGACCGCACACGAAAACCATTCCCGCCCCCGTTACCGGGGAAGGTACGATGCGCCAATACGACTCGCCTTTGGGATTGAGCCCGCCGCAGCGCCAAATCTCCGCCCCGGTTTGCGGGTCGTGCGCGGTCGTGTAATTGGCACCTACCACTAGGATCTCCGTGCGGCCCTCCCGCTCCAGTGGGATGGGAGTGCTATAGGCTTCCATAGATTCACTAAAGGCGTCGGTGGCCCTCACATGGCGCCACAGGTCCTTCCCCGTAGCCGGATTCACGCAGAGCAGGAATGACTCGCGTTCTTCCCGTCCATCCGCCGCATGAGAATAATCCCTGGGCACCGGGCTGCGCTGAAGCACTTGGACATAAAGCCGGTTTTCGTGCAGTAGGGGGCTGGCACCGTAAATCCACATGTTGGCGAAGTGCCCATGCTCCTCGGCGAGTTGCCGTTTCCACAGCCGCTTGCC
The DNA here is from genome assembly GCA_002428665.1 of Verrucomicrobia subdivision 3 bacterium UBA6082. Lineage (GTDB taxonomy): Bacteria > Verrucomicrobiota > Verrucomicrobiia > Limisphaerales > UBA8199 > UBA6082. The sequence goes on along the minus strand of DIXK01000106.1, from coordinate 97,486 downwards.
CGCAAAATCAAAGGCCGCCAGGTCGCCTGTGGCGAACAGGACCCACACGGTTTTCCCATCGGTGACGGGCGATGGCGAGGCCATATTGTTGCGGCCTTTCTCTCGGTCGCCAGTTCCAACCACGCGCTGCCATTTTTCTTTGCCGGTTTCACGGTCGAGGCAGATCAGCAGCAACTCCTTCTGGACGTTCGGGCTGCTCACAAAAATGGAGTCGTGGCTGATCGCCGGGGTAGCGCCGCTATATCCGGGCAGCGGTGCCACCCACGCGACCCCATTTGAAGACGACCAGGCAACCGGCAGCCCGGTCTCCGGGCTCGCCCCATTGAAATCCGGCCCTCGCCACTGCGACCAGTCCGCAGCCTCGGCGATTCCGGACCATGCGAGAAAACCGGCCACGATGGCTCCGGTCGGGGTGAGTGCGAGCCAATGTCCGCGTTTTGACCTTCGGTTTTTCATCACGCCACATATCCAACCCCGAATTTGTGGCTAAAAGCAAGTCCATTACCCGGCGTTCGTTCCGGAGAAATACTGACGGGCGTGGTGAACATCTCTTGGTGCAATCCGTCCAAGCTATGGTAATATAGTGCCAACATATTGCGATCATGTTTGAACGTTTAGCATCTAGGTTGTTGCCTGTCCTGATGGGGGTAGCGGTTGTTTTTCTGTGCCTTGGGGCCGGGGAGAAGGACTCGGCTGAAGCCAACAGCGCCAAAGCCGCCGTGCCTGCGTGGCAGCCGGTGACCCCGGGGCCTGCAGATGGACGTATTGCTTTCGTTACGGCTAAGATGCTGGAGCAGTTGCAGTACGATCGCAAACCGTTCCAAGATGAGATTTCCAGCCTCTTTCTCCAGCGTTACCTGGAAATGCTGGATCCGCAGCGCCTGCACTTCCTGGCGGGAGATATTGAGGAATTTGAAAAATACCGGACTAGTCTCGACCAAATGACAACGCCGCGGACGCAAATTGCGGACACGCGTCCTGCCTTTCACATCTACAACCGGTTTGTTCAGCGCCTCGAGCAACGCATGAACCACGCCGACGAATTGCTGAACAACGAGACATTCCAATTCGACACGGACGAAAAAATCATGGTAAACCGCAAAGATCAGCCTTATCCGAAGGATATCGACGAGGCCAGGAAACTCTGGCGCGAGCGGCTGCGGTTTGAATACTTGCAGGAGAAGCTTGGCAAGATTGAAGCAAAGAAGAAGGCGGCGACCGATGAACGCCGCAAGGACGTGGCCGACGATAGCAGCGTCAAGACCGGACCTGCCAAGACGGACGCCGAGCAAATCGTGGAAACTTTGAGCCACAGGTATCACCGCACCTTGAGAACCTTCAAGGACTGGGATAATGACGACGTGCTACAGGTCTATCTCACGGCCTTGTCCCGCGCGTATGATCCGCACTCTGATTATTATGGGGCCGAACAGCTCGAGAGTTTTTCCATCGGCATGAACCTGAGTCTATTTGGCATCGGGGCGGAACTGACTTCGGAAGATGGGTATTGCACTATCCGTCGACTGCTGCCAGGCGGCCCGGCCGAGAAGAGCAAGAAGGTTAAGGAGAAGGACCGTATCGTGGCCGTAGCCCAAGGGGGCGAAACGCCGGTCGATGTGGTGGATATGGCGTTGAATAAAGCGGTGCAACTTATTCGTGGGCCCAAGGGCAGTGAAGTGCGGCTGACAATCATCCCGTCGGGTGCCGACGAGCGCGTCACGGTGAGCCTCATTCGTGACGAGATCAAGCTCGAGGACCAGGCGGCAAAAGCGAAGCTGATCGAACTACCTGGAGCGGAGGGGCAAAAGGTAGTGCGCCTGGGGGTGATTGATCTGCCCTCGTTTTATGCTTCATTCAGCCCCGGACAAATCCGAGGCAAGCCGGCAGAGCAGAAGAGCACGTCAGAGGATCTCGCGCGGTTGTTGCGCAAACTCAAGAAGGAAGACGTGGATGGCATTGTCCTCGATCTGCGGCGCAATGGCGGTGGTTCTTTGGAAGAAGCGGTGCGTGTGACCGGTTTATTCATCAAGCAGGGACCGGTTGTCCAAGTGCGCGATGCCGAAGGTGGCGTGATTGAGGATCGGGATGAGGACCCGTCAGTGGTTTACGACGGACCCTTGATGGTATTGACCAGCCGGTTTAGCGCCTCCGCGTCCGAGATTGTGGCTGGCGCATTGCAGGATTACGGCCGCGCTTTGGTGGTGGGCGATTCGGGCACGCACGGAAAAGGCACCGTTCAGAGCGTCAACACCCTTAAGCCGTTTATGCGTCTGGGAAACATTGTCTGGACCAACGAGCCAGGGGCGCTGAAGGTGACCATCAAGAAGTTTTATCGCGCCAGCGGAGCTTCCACTCAACTTAGGGGAGTAGTACCAGACATCGTTTTGCCATCGGTTATCAGTCATTCCACGGATATTGGAGAAGCCGCTTTGGATAACGCAATGCCATATGACACCATTGAGAGCGCCGAGTTCGAGCGCTTGAACCTGGTCGAGCCGTTTGTCGAAGAGTTGCGCAAACGTTCCGGTGCGCGTGTCGCGACCGACCGCGATTTCTCGTATGTGTCCGAAGATATCGAGCATTTTAAGAAAATGCAGGCCGACAAAACGGTCTCTTTGAACGAGCGCCAGCGCCTTCAGGAAAAGGAGGATGCGGAGAAACGGACAAAAGCACGCAACCGAGAGCGCGCCGCCCGTCCGGAGACCCACGAGAAAGTTTACGAAATCACGCTAAAGAATGTGGACCTTCCCGGTTTGCCGGAGCCGGTTCAAAAAACTAACCAGGTCGCCAAAGTCACCGGTTCCGCGGAAGCGATGCTGGATCACGCGATGTTGGACAGCGATGAAAGTGGTGACCTCGAAGGTGACGAGGATGAAAAGGCACCGGCAGTCGACCCTGTCCTCACGGAGGCGGAACGTATCCTGGTCGATTACCTCCAGGTGCTGAACCGCCAGACCGTCGTAACCGCGGTTCCCCCGGCAAAGTAATCCGGGACGGCATCTCCGAGAAAATTCTCGGGCGGCATGGTTTGACAGCGGTGTGTCGGCGGGGCAGGCTGTTAATAGCTTTCATGAAAACGACAATCGCTGCATTTCTGTTTATTGGTCTCCTGGTTGTGAACCTGCAAGGAGCGGGGTCGGAGAATATCATCAAGCAGCGGGCCAAAGACCTGCGTGATCAAAACAACGCCCGGCAAGACGTTGCGCCCGCTACACCTCCCAAACCGACAACCAGCCAGCCTGCCGTGTCAGGTGTTCCGAATCCCGGAGCTCAGACGATCGGGCGCTTCCAAGCGGAATTTTCTGGAATTAAATCCGGGGTGGCCGTTTCGGCGGAGCAAAAAGACAAGTTGGCAAAGCTGATTGTGGCCTCGGCCCAGGGATCCTCAAAACCTTCTGCAGTGGCCGCCGAGAAGTTGGCCATCGAGATCTCTGCCGGGTTGGCTGCCAATCCCATGTCGGCGACAGGGCGTGCGCGGTTAGCTCAAAACCTGGATGGCTTGCTGAACCCCGCACGGTATCCCCAGGCACGGAAGCAGGCGATTGTGGATGATATCCAAACCATTTTCCAGGCTGGCGGGATGGTGCGAAGCCGAGCCCAAGTTCTTGGCCAGGCAGCCAAAGCCGTTGCCGACGAAGTGGACAAGAGCAGATAGCCAGTCCGGCCAAAGAATACGGGGTAGTTTCTAAGCCAGCGGCGTTGGAGTCCACCGGCGTTGGTTACTTGGTCTGGCCAAAGAGCATGAACACCCGGGGACCTTTTTCCGTCATGAATTGGTACCGGGTTTCCTCGGCCCCATGGGGCGGCGCCAAACCGTCGCAGGTCTTGTCGAGTGTGGGTTTTCCGTCCACCAGAAGCATGTAGTGATGGGTCTTATTTCCCTGGATGTGATGTAACGTCACGTGCCAGGCGTCCAATATGCTGTCCCGCTGCAGGGGAACTCGCTGCCAATGCGTGAATGAGCCAACGATTTCTACGCTCTTCGGTTCCTGCGTTTGACCGTCCGGAAGACGCCAGCGAAAAACCTTCGAATAGGACGCTTGCCGGCTGGAATCGCGCCGCATGGGCGAGGCGGACGCCGGCTCACGCATCAAGGGTGAACCCTTGGCAGCAGGCTTCTTAAAAAAAGTCGTGATGTGAGACAACATAGCAAAAATTGCCGACTGACATCGTATACGCTGATTGAATCCGACACAAGGAAAGCGGTCAGAAAAAAAGCGGCACGCACGAATGAAACTTCAGACAATGTCATGCTCATGAACGGGTAACTATCGGCGGCGACCCGCAATGTGCAGTTCTATGCCAGGCCTTGTTGTTTTGTTGCAGAATCGTGGCCCTGCGAGTCCGTCTACTGTCGGGTTTCGGTCGGGGCATTGACGATGCTTCGCACCCGGGCCGCATCGAGTTGACCGGAGTTGCGCCATTGCTCTTGGCCAGTTTTGTCGAAGAAAATAAATGTCGGCGTCAGTTCAACGCCATATTGATGCGCCAGCTTCCGACCCTCGGCGCTTTGGATGTCCACCCGCTGAATTACTAATTTGCCACGCCATTCCTTTTCCAGGCGGTCCACCGCTGGTCGTTGCGCCACGCAACCGAGACAGTAGGGTGATTGTATTTCCAGCAACAACGGCAGCGGGCCGGCGAGTGGCTCTGGCCACCTCTCCACCGGCCGGAACACCCACCACGCGGCCACAAGGACCACCGTTACCCCTATCAGAACCAGCCAGTGGCGCATCCGACCGCCTCGACGCAACACCAGCGACAGAGCGCCACCCAGCAACAGCGCGGCCAGGATGACAGCAGAGTAATGGTTAAGGAATTGCATGATGATAGCCCCATTCTTATTCGTTATGATCAACGTTCCCAGGAATCCGCTGCTTTGGCTATCCCATATCACTCACAGTGGCAGATCACCCAGGCTTCCGAAGCTTCTTTCAGGAAGAAATGAGTAACCAACGCACTTGCCGACGGGCACGCTTTAGCCGCATTTCGTTGAAATCTCCTGCGGGTCTAGTGCAAATGCGCCTCGCTAAGATGCTCGAGCAGAATGCGTCTGACTTCCTCGATCGTGGACGGCTCTTTGAGGCACGAATGTTTGCTGCGCACGATGCATTCGGACTGGGCGTAGGCCACATGAGCGCTTTGGTAGGTGACCAACCCGTCGCGAGCTTGGCGGTAGTCACCATCTCCCAGAACCGGGATGATGGAATGCGCTTTGATTCTTGGGGTAACCGGCATTTCCGCCATGGCCAGCAAGACTGGGTTCTTCGGGGACATGCCGTCCAGGCTAGTGGGGATCTTGCCATGAAAGAAGTGCCCAGCTTCTGACCCTGTGGAGAGTTTCAGAACGTCGGAGCTTTTCTCGACCAGTGCGCCTGGCAGAGAGACCAATCGTTGAGCCAACCGCCGTGCGAGACTGGTCGCCAGGTAGCTGCCGCGGTGGGGGGTAGCGATGAATACGACGCGCTTGACGAAGGGCAAGGGCTCCAGAAAAAAGACTTGCCGCAGTTCGGCTTGCTCCGCCTTGCCGATATTGAGCTGCTCGAGTCGATTCGTACTGATTGCCTGCCAGATCCGGTCCCCGGAATCGATCGCTGTGCTCTTTGTGAGCAAACCTCCTTGGCTGTGACCGATCACCACCATTTGCCGCAACGCGGCATCTGTGCCGGTGGGGTCGAGTTCCTCAACCCGGGCTGCCAGGGCAGCGCGTAAATCTGACACGGACTGCATGAGCGGATTACCGCTGCCATACAGGAAAGTCCAAATCTGGTAACGTTGCCGCAGAACGGGGTCGGCATTCAGAGAGTTCGCCATTTCTGCCCAGGTAACCGGACTGGAGAATGTGCCATGGACCAGAACCACTGGGATGCGACCCTTTATATGGGGTTGATTCAAGAGCAGTTGGCTGGGAATGCGTTCAGCAGGAGCCAGGAACTGCATCTTGCCGAGTCTCCAGATCCGGGAGTCATTTAGTGAATAGGCCCAGTGTGTTGTTAGATCCATCTCTAACGGCACCGCAGCCTTCCCAGTGGCTGCCACGGGTTCTCCAAAAGGCGAGTACAACTCCAGAGCTAGAACCAACTTGCCCGAGGTCAACTCGGCAAGCGAGGCAGGGCCGCGCAACAGCACTGTCGCAGGGCTGGACTTGCGCACCCCGAAAACGGGGTCCAACGGTTTGACACATACCAACGGCGCGCCCAGCCCAGGCTCGCGGTTGCGCACACTCAGACCATGTATGCGAAAATGATCGGCGAGAAGAATATGGTCGAATTCCTCAATGCTGGAGGGAAAGTTTACGGGGGCGATGCAAACCTCAATCTCACCCACCGGAAGACGGCGGCGGGAATTCTTCAGTCGGGCGACGGTGTTCGTTCCCTTCGTTTCCGTTAACGCGAGTCCCAGGCTGTAGTTGTAAAAGTCGCAAGACTCACGAAAACGGCGGTCGAATGCCCCAGGTTTTGGATCCTTGCCTTCTCCAAACAGAAACAGCCAGGCGTAAACGGCCGAACCGAGATAGTAGTCCCGAGCCTCGCGGGTGTCCCACGGCTTGACCTTGTGGCGCAGTCGCTCGCCCGCCACGTAGCTCAATTCTGCCAATGCGAACAGTAGGTCGCGTTCGCCGGTGGCCAGGGCCTGCTGATGAAGCTGCCGCACCGCTTCATCCGGCTGGTGCTTCGCCAGGCGGTCCAGCTCATAACGATGCAGGACGGTAGTTGTATTGGCGCTGGGCTTGCCCGAGCGGAGCGCGTTCGCTTCGACCTGAGCATAGGCCCCGCGAGTAGAAACAAACCGGGATCCGATGGGTGCGGTGCAACCTCCAAGTAACAACCCGGCGAGTGCCAGGGCAACGCCCGCCAAGACCGGCGATACCGGCGAATGGGATTTCGAAGGAGTAAGCCGGTCCCAAAGAGCTGATTCATTGGTTGAGCAGAGTGATTTCATAGCGCGATTCGCATCGCCAAGCCTTCCATCTCTGGCTTTGTACATCATCTGCTCTCCCAAGTCACTATCGGCCATTTATCGACCTCTTTGGCCAGGTGCCCGGCGGAACAATAGGGACAAACCTAAGTTATACACTTTTAATAGTCATAATATTGGGCTCATGAGAAAGCGAACCACGGACACCTCAGACTCTGGTACGTCAGGAGATGAAACCGCGGATTTAGTTTTGGAGGCCATGGTGTGCCGGACTTGGGCAGGTGGAGCATTCCGATTCCCGATGTGTTGCGGTTTGTTTGCCTGCCATCCCAATATCGATTGACCCTGCCATATTTAAGGAATAAAGTTAATCAAACCTGATCCATGCCTATGAAACCGAGCGTAAGAACCCCCACCGGACGGAACGGCTTTACCCTGATCGAACTATTGGTTGTCATCGCCATCATTGCGATTTTGGCAGCCATGCTGCTCCCGGCACTGAGCAACGCCAAGAACCGCGCCTATGGAGCGACTGACTTGAACAACAACAAACAGATTCTCCTGGCGGCCAACATGTATTCCGGCGACAACAACGAGCTGTTGCCTGGTGCCGGATGGGGGACAACGGTGACCTCATGGGCCTATGCGGGAAACTTGCCAGTCGGTGGAGCTGGTCCGGCAAACTTCTCGACGATCCTCTCAAACCAACTCAACTACGCACGCCAAGGGCAGCTTTTCCCTTACGTTAAAAACGAAAAGGTGTATATGTGCCCGGCTGACCGGGTGAATGCGCTTTTTTATCAGCGCTCCATTTATTTCACGAGCTATGTGTGGAACGGAGCGATCGCTGGGTACGGTAATTATGCCCCTAAGAGTTACAAGATAACCCAGTTCAAACCGATGGCTATCATGCAGTGGGAAACGGACGAAAAGACCCCGTTCTATTTCAACGATTGCTCAAGCTTTCCCGATGAGGGGATCTCGGGTCGCCATGGCGATGGCGCCACCGTCGGCTTGATTTCAGGGAGCACGCAAAAATTGCGGCTCAAGCTGTATTACACCTCCCGGTATGCCGGAACCGCGGGTTCTCGCGGTGGCAGCATTCCTTCGACTATGCTGCCCAACGAGATGTGGTGCAACCCCGGTCATAACCTGGGGCGCTATTGATTATTGATTATAAGCCGGAAAGTCATTGCGATTAACCCAGAAAAGAGATCATGAAACGAGAGATCATTTTGCGAGCCGCGAGCCTTTTTGGCTTGGTTCTCGCAGTCGGAATCATGGCCTTTGGCTGCTCGAAGAAAGAGGAAGAGCCACCGCCTCCACCACCAACCCCGGCCGAAGCTACACCGCAGCAGCCAACGGCGGCGGCGCCCGCGTATAACCCCGCGCCTGCGGCCCAGATGCAAGACTCACGCGCGGCAATGGAAGCGGCCAACGCCGCACTCAGGGCGCGCGAGTATGAGCAAGCCGTGCAGACCATGCTGCAGTTGCAGCGCCAGGCACAGTTGAACGAGCAGCAGGCGCAAGCCGTGCGCAACAACATGGTGAAACTGCAGGGCGACCTGGCGGCAGCGGTAGCCAGTGGCGATCCCAAGGCCAAGGCTGCGGCTGAAATGCTGCGCCGATCGGCCATGCGTTGAACCGCTTGCTGGTGCGGGCTATAGGCAGGCTTGCGCAGGTGTGCCGCATGCTGGCAGGTTGAATTGTTGGCTGCCCCGGAAAACGAGGCGGCCTTTTCTTTTCTTGGTTCTGTCGGAAGGTTCGTCGCGCAGGGATTCGATGAGCCAATCCGGCGGTGAGAAGTACTTTCAAATGAGATCCGCCGCCAGAATCGTTTTGGCCCATGTCGGCACCGACATGCCAGTGGCGGCCGGTTGAGACAATACCAACAAGAATAACCACCGATGTTCGGAGCTTTAAATCACCGACAATCTCCGCGAGACGCTCGCCGGTGGTATCCTGCCGGGCTTCTCGCGTGTGGCCTCTTGCTGACGCTATTCGCGGCACTTTACCTCGCGCACGCGAACCAAACCCGGAACCTTGCCGAAATTGAGACGATAGCTCAGGAGTCGCAGGCGGCGGTTCGGACAAGGATGGCTGCCTATGTGGCCCTGTTACGCGGAGGCGCGGCATTTTTGGCAGGCAGCAAGCGCGTTGAACGGACGGAATTCCGGAGTTTTGTGAATCTTTTGAACATCCCCAAGCGATATCCGGGGATTCAGGCCTATGCGTTTAGTGTCCGCCTGACTGCAGAAGGCAAGGATGAGGCGATCGCCAGATTGCGGCAGGATGGCTTGCCTGGGTTTCAGATCTGGCCCGACCACGAGCGGGAGGAATATCACGCCATCGTCTTTATCGAACCGTTCGACAAACGAAATGCCCACGCGCTGGGATTCGATATGTTTACCGAACCGGTGCGGCGGGCCGCCATGTCGCAAGCGCGGGATGAAGGGGCGGCGGTGGCCTCCGGTGTCGTTACTCTGGTTCAGGAAATTGATGGACCGCCGCAGCCGGGTTTCCTGATTTACATGCCGGTGTATGCCGGTGGGCAGATCCCGGACAGCGTGGAGGAGCGGCGTGCTACCCTAGTAGGCTTCATTTATTGCGCTTTCCGGGCCGACGACCTTTTTCAGGAGGTGTTGCCACCAATAAAGACCGCAGGCGTCTTTCGCGAAATATATGACGGTGCCGCGCCGGCGCAGGAACGCCTATTGCACAGCGCGGGTCTACCAGATCAAGGATCCACACCTCCAGAGGATTCGAGTTTATCGGCAACGTTGGTTTTTGAGTTCGCCACGCGTCCGTGGAGTTTGCGCGTGATCGCCGGCGAAAGTTACAAGTCCATGGGATGGGTGCCGTGGGCGGTTTCTGGCGGCGGGGCGGCTTTGTTCCTGATGCTGTTTTATCTTACGCGGTCACAGTTGCTAGCGCAGATTCGAGCTGAGGAGGCGGCGGCGCGCTTGAGGGTTTCCGAACAATCACTGCGGGAAGCGCGGGAGGAATTGCAGGCCTACACGCGTGAATTGGAGCAACGAGTAGACGAGAGAACCGCGCGGTTGCAGGAGAGTATTCAATCGCTGGAAGGTGTCCTCTACCACGTGGCTCATGACTTGCGCGCACCGCTCCGGGCGATGGCCAGTTTTACGAGTCTCTTGGAACAGGATTATCCGGATCGGTTGGATGAGAGAGGCGCGGACTATATCCGGCGAATTGCCGCCGCCGCCCGGCGCATGGACGAGTTGGTGCGGGACCTATTGGCCTACGGACGACTGGCTCATTCGGCCATGCCGTTGGCAACGGTGGACCCGGAGGAAACGCTGAAGGCCGTGATTAACTCGATGGCTGGATTCATTCAGACCCGGAGGGCTGAGGTACGTGTGGCTTCCACGTTGCCAGCGGTGCAAGCCAACGCACACGTGCTGCGAGAAATCCTGGAGAACCTCTTGGAAAACGCGCTCAAATTCGTTCCCGAAGGCACGGCTCCAAAAGTTCTTATCCGTTCGGAACACGGGGGGCGGATTCGACTTTGGGTCGAGGACAATGGCATCGGCATCAGTCGCGAGCACCACGAACGCATTTTTCGCATGTTCGAGCGGTTGCACAGTAACGAAGCCTATTCTGGGACCGGTATTGGCCTAGCCATTGTCCAGAAAGGTGTGGAGCGAATGGGGGGCAAGGTAGGGGTGGTATCTGAAGCGGGTCAGGGTAGCCGCTTCTGGATCGAATTGCCCGCGGCGGCGGGGCCAACTGATTATGAATAAGCCAACGATCCTCTACATTGAGGATGACTCCAACGACGTGCTGCTGTTTCAGCAGGCATGCAGGAAACTCGAAAGCGAGCTGAACGTGACGTCGGTCGGAGATGGTGACGAGGCAATAGCTTACTTAAACCGGGATGCGCCGTTTGCGGATCCGCGGCAGCACCCGACGCCGGTCCTGGTGCTGCTGGATTTGAAGATGCCGCGGATGAATGGCTTCGAGGTGCTGTCTTGGATGCGGAACGACCCGCGTTACCGCTCGCTGCCGGTCGTGGTTTTCAGCTCCTCAAACCACCCTGCAGATGTGCGGCGAGCTTACGAACTGGGAGCGAATTCTTTTCTCCTTAAGCCGGTGGGCTTTGAAGCGTTAGTGGGAGTCGCGCGAGCGCTGCAGCTCTACTGGTTGAAACTCAATCTGTGCCCGGAGTCGTAACGTGATTGACGGCGGGGTGACCGACCTCGGTTGGATACCGCCGAAGTCCGGCCTTTTATGCGGGAAATGAATGCCTCATGCCGCGCGTTCACAGTTCTTCTAGGTCTTGTGATGGGCCATTTGCCAAACGATGGAGACTCCGTGGGCCAGGGCCAGGACCAGCAGGCATACACCGGAAAAGCGCTCCAATCGGAGCAGGTTTTTTTCGCTGAGCCGGCCTTGACCCAATGAAACCACCCAACTCAGACTCGCGAACCAAGCCCCCGTACCAAGGGCCACACCGCCGACACAGGCGAGTTTGCTGGGCCAGTGCGGGGTAACCCATTCCCGCGAAATGAAATTGGCTGCCAGGATGATCCAGAACACCAGCACCCCGAGGTTTCCCATGACGCGCACCATCCCGATCATGAATGCGGAGTGAGGGTGAAGTCGCTGCTCGAGGCGCTCCTCGATGCGGTCTGTAGCGTCCGAAAGGTGCACCGGGTTGGACACGGTTTTGGCGAGGAGGAACTTAATGCCCAGAAAGAGCATGAACACGAAACTGAACAATTCCATGCCAGCCTTTATAAAACCGCGCGAGAAGAAGGACGCAAAACCGGTGAAGGCAATAAAGCAATACACCACCTCCATCGTGGTGGCCCCAAGCCCGATGAGCAGCGCCCATTTGAACCCGCGCCGGGCGCCCTCATGCATAATGGTGAGGTTAATGGGGCCCACGGGTATCGAGAGGAGCAACCCGCTGATAAACCCGGTGAGGGTGGCGACAAAAATGGGGTGTAATGCGTCCATGCCTAACTCAGCCATTGCGCCACTGCGAGCCTGATGGGCCTCGGCCTGCCGGTCGGGGCCGCGCGAGGCCGGGTGCGCTAACTTGCCGGCAGCGATGCCTCGTCGTCGTCTTCGTCATCCTCTTCCTCGATTTCGCGACGCATGCGGCGGGAGATGCGCGGGCGGATGAAACCGTATAGCAAGTAAAGCGTGAACACTGCGGGGAGAACGTAGTAAAGGATGCGTTCCCGGAGCACGAGAATAAGCCCGAGGAACAGGGAAGCAATGATCGCCTTGAAAAAGGTGTTCGTCGAACGCAGTCCGAGCGATTTGAAGCTCGGGTAGCGGACGTTGCTGACCATCATGGCTGAAAGGAAGAGCAGCACTACCGCCAGCAGGTAGCTCCAATTGCCGAGTGTCCGTTCCTTTTCATTGATGTGCATGATGAGCAATGTGAGCGAGGAAACGAGGCCGGCGGCGGAGGGAATCGGAAAACCGAGAAAATCTTTGCTGGCTGCCGCTGCATCCTGGGCGGCCAGGCAGTTGAATCGCGCCAGGCGAAAGGCTCCACAGATCAGGTAAATGGAGGCGATGAACCAGCCCCACTCGGCGTGCCCGGCAAACACGTCTTTCAACACCACACGATGCACCAGGAAGGCCGGAGCGGCGCCAAACGAGATCAGATCGGCCAACGAGTCGAATTCCCGTCCAAACGGGCTTTCCACCCCGCCCATTCGGGCCACGCGGCCATCGAATAGGTCGAAGATACAGGCCAGCAAAATGAATCCCAGGGCCACCTTGATCGGTTGGAAGTTGCCACCTGCGAGATCGGCTTCTACGATCTTGGTGAGGGCTACAAACCCGCAAAACAGGTTTCCGGCGGTGAGCAGGTTAGGGAGAAAATAGATCCTCAGCTTCGGCGGCGGGGGGTCTACGGGAGCCTGCGTTGAAAGGGGGCGCTGCATGGATGCTCTACTCAAAGGCCGCCACGATGGTCTCACCACCCACGACCCGGTCGCCCACCTTTACGCGGATCTGGGCATCCAAAGGCAAATACAGATCCACGCGCGAGCCAAACTGAATCAAGCCAATTCGCTGGCCGCGATCTACTACTTCGCCTTGCTGGACAAAGGGAACGATGCGGCGGGCAATGGCCCCTGCGATTAACCGCACTCCAATCTTGCGCCCGGGCGGATCGCTGGCCTCAAAACCGAGCAAGGCGTTTTCATTGGCCGAGGCACACTCGGCCTTGAGCGCGTTCATGAACTCGCCTTGCGTATACTGGTAGAAGGCCACGCGGCCTCCCACAGGGGCGTTTTGCACATGGACATTGAATACCGATAGGAAAATAGATACTCGCTGGCACTCTCCACCCACAAAAACCGTTTCCTTGGCCCGGTCAATCACATCCACCCGGCCATGACCGGGAGAGAGCACCAGACCCGCTCCGACGGGCACTCGGGGGTTTGGATCCCGGAAGAAATACAAGGTGAACACGGCGAACAACATCCACAGGGTCACCAGAACAACAGAGGCCCCCACGATGAACGTTCCCGCCAGGATGGCAAACACGCCCGCGGCCAGGATCAGGGCCAGGAGGATGAACGAGATCAGTATCAGCTTGAAAGCCGATTTGCGGGCTTTCCCCGAATGTTTCATGCGCCCTCAAGGTAAGGCTTAAACCCCGGGGGTCAAAGGCAAAGTTCGCGGGCCGAATCCCTGTCCCGAGCTCCAAGCCACGATCCCGCAGGGTCCGTCAATGAAAACGCCACCAACGCAAGGAAGGTGGCGCTGGATGAATTCGGAGCGATGGCTATTCCGCCTGCTGTGCCGCGCGCGCTTTCTTGCTTTCTTCGACTACTTTCGCTTCGGCTTCGCGCGGCATTTCCTCGTAATGACTGAAACTCTCCGCGTGAACGCCACGGCCACCGGTCAAGGAGCGCAGTGAGCTCGAGTAGCGGTAGAGTTCCTTGGCCGGAACGTGCGCTTTGATCAGCTGGAATCCGCCTTCCGAGTCCATGCCCTGGATCTTGCCGCGCCGGCTGGAGAGATCGCCCATCACCTTGCCCATGCAGTCTTCCGGAATCCGTATCTCGACCATATGAATCGGCTCGAGCAGGCACGGGCGGGCGGCCGTAAACGATTCTTTAAACCCAAAGTACCCGGCAATTTGGAATGCGATGTCCTTGGAATCCACTGGGTGCATCTTGCCGTCGTAGAAGTCGATCTTCACATCCACCACGCGGTAACCCGCCAGGATTCCTTCTTCGCAGGCTTTCATCACACCCTTCTCCACTGAGGGCACAAAAACGCGGTCCACGTTTTGTCCGCTCAAAGACTGGGTGAACTCGACCCCGGTGTCCCGCGGCTTCGGCTCGATGCGCATCCAGACTTCGGCGAATTGGCCGGCGCCGCCAGTCTGTTTTTTGTGACGGTATTTGGACTCGCCCCGGCCCTTGATCGTCTCGCGGTAACGAACCTTGGGCTCATTCAATTCAACGTGGACGTTGTAGCGCTTGCGAAGCCGATCGGCGATCACTTCCAGGTGCAATTCGCCTTGTGCGGAGAGGATGGTCTGGCGCAATTCCGAATCCACCATGTAGAGGAAGGTGGGATCCTCGTGGCGCAGAGCTGCCAGCCCGGAGGCGATCTTTTCTTCCTCTCCCTTCACATTGCTCTTGAGTGCAGCGTGGATGTTTGGGTGCGGATATGCCACCTTGGGCAGGGTCACCGGGCGTTTGCCACCGCACAGGGTATTGCCGGTGTGGGTATCCTTCAATTTCACCACCGCCCCAATATCTCCGGCATTCAGGCTCGGGACGGAGGTTCGAATCTTGCCATTCAGCAGGTAAATCTGGCCGATCTTTTCCGTGCTCCGCCGGTCGCTGTTGTAAAGTTCACTGCCTAACTTGACCGAGCCCGAATAGATGCGGAAGTAGGAGAGTTCCCCAAACTGCGCCTCGCTCATCGTCTTAAACACATAAAGCACCGGGTCGGGGTCGGTCAGCGCCAACTCAACCGGCTTTCCATCCGGGTCAAACGCGGCCACTTTTTGCCGGTCGACAGGCGAGGAGCCGTACTTGGCCACGAAATCCATCAGGCGGGAAACGCCGATGTTGTTTTCCGCAGAAGTGACGAAGAGCGGGGTGAAGGTCTGTTTTTGGATGGCGGCGTGCAAGCCAGCACGCATTTCCTCTTCGGAAAGGCCGCCCTGGGCGAAGAACTTCTCCATCAGGCTGTCATCGGACTCGGCGATGAATTCAATGAGTTGTCCGTGGAGTTCCTTGACCCGGTCCGCCCCTGGCCCGGTGGCCGGCGCCTCCGTGTACTTGCCGCTACGGTCGCCCGCAAAGGTGATAATCTCGTTACGGGGCACGTCCAGCACCTGGTTGAACCCGGGACCGGGGTTTACGGGGATGGTCAGGGGCAGCACCCGTTCGCCGAAATGTTCTCGGATTTGCCCGAGCAGCTTATCAAAATCCGTCTCTTCTTTGTCGAAAGCATTGACTACGATCATCTTAGGGATACCGTACTGCGTGGCATACCTCCAAACGGCATCGGTGCCTACGCTCACTCCGTGGTTGGCATGCACTACGATCATCGCAAAATCACCCACCCGCAGCGCCCCCAGGCCTTCACTAATGAAATCCGCATATCCCGGGCAATCCAGCAGGTTGAACTTCTTCCCCAGCCATTCCAAGTGCATCAGCGTGGCGGAAACCGAGATCTGCCGCTGCTGCTCGTTCTCGTGATGATCGGAAACCGTAGACCCGGCAGCGATACTGCCCATGCGGTTGATTTCCCCGGAGCAAGCCAACATGGCTTCACTGAGCATGGTTTTTCCTGAAGAAGCGTGTCCGACGATGGCGAAGTTGCGAATTTCAGCAGCTTGGTATTCTTTCATACTCGTTTTTCAGAGGTCTGAGGGACTTGATATTAGAGCAATTGCGCTCATAACCTCAGTATGTAAAGAACGCCTCCCCGCGTGCAAGTCAAACGAACCGGGAACTTGCGCCACAGGTCCAAATCATTGGTTTCCCGCCTCCGTTGGAGCACTTTTCCGCACTTTAAAGCACTTTTCCGCACCGTTCCTAGAAAGGCTGAAGTCTGAAGGCTAAGGGCTGAAGTGGAAAAAAGGGTCCCACGGGGTAAAGTTGAAGGCAAAAGGCTGAAGTGTGAATCCACCAAATGCCGACACGTAGGTGCACATTAGGCCAAGAGCCTCGGTTGCGGAGAATGGGAATTGATGGATTCAGGGGGTTGCGCATTGCCAGTATTGGAGTTTCTTCGGCTTGGTTGAGGGTGCGGCGGACTGGGGATTTTGAAAAATACCGTTATCCACCGTTATATACCGTGATTTGCCGATAGTGATCGGACAGAAAGGCTGAAATAAAAGGAAAAACCGGCGCGGGACACTGAACGGAGGCCGGGCGCGGGCGGGCGCGCGCGTTTGGGGCGCACGCGCCCGGCGCCCCGGGTCACCTGGACCTGGATGCCTTGCCTTGCTATTTAACCGTATATGTCAAAGAACGGGGTTCGGATCGGGGGCTGGCGGAGGCGGCTGCGGCGTCCGGACAACACCTGATCTAATCACCCAAAAACGGGGGTAAGATAGCAGACAGAATCGGGGCTTCGCTACTGACACTTCATGACAATTGATGACAATTCATGACACCTCAAGAAAGGCCGAAGGCTGAAGGCCAAAGGCTGAAGTGCGGATTACCAGGCATCGCCAAATGCCGACACATGGGTGCACATTAGGCCACGGGCCTCGGTTGCGGAGGATGGGAAGTGATCGAATTGGGGGGGTGCGCATTGCCAGTAATGGGGTTTCTTCGGCTTGGTTGAGGGTGCGGCGGTCTGGGGATTTTGAAAAAAATACCGTTAACCACCGTTATACAGCGATAGCCACCGTTATATACCGTGATTTGCCGATAGTGACCGATAGGCCGGATGGGACGTGGGGCAAATGAAGAGTTATGAGTGCAGAGTGCAGAGTGCAGAGTTGGGGTTGAAAGCCGCAATGCGAATCTGAAACTGGAAAGCGGCAGACTTGGGCTGCGGTGGTGGTTTTGGGGTGCATGGTTGTCGGTCTGTTTACCTGGTATAGCCGGACTTTTTGGGGCGGGATTCTGGACAGACTTTGTCCCGGGGGAGTTTTTTGGCAGCTCTTTCAGGGAGGTTTTAACCTCTAATCTCCACTCAGTGACACTAATAAAAGCTTTTAAGCCGGTCACAGACCGGCGCTCCGGTTGTCGGTCTTTTTCCTGGTATAGCCGGATTTTGCGGGTCCGGATTCCGGACTGACTTTGTCCTGGGGGAGTTTTTTGGCGGCTCTTTCAGAAAGGTTTTAACCACTAATCTCCACTAATTGACACTGATCACAACCGTTGATTGTTACCAACCGCGAGTTTAGGAGGTTTCTCCGGTCTGACCCGGCCGTTGTTACTCAATGGCCGGGTGTGGTTAAAGCCGGTCACAGACCGGCGCTCCGGTTTTTGGTCCAGTTACATTAATCACGGCCGTTGACTGGTCCCAACCGCGAATTGAGGAGGTTTCTGATTCTGCTGAAGAAGGGTATCTGGTGAAAACTCGACATCCAAAAACACCACCAAAACAGAGCGGGTGCCTTGGAGAAACGCGCCCTATCGAATTCTAGCGCGTAAGGATTTTCGACACTTTTCCGGCGAATATGGATCGCGTTCAGAAGGTTGGGGTTTTTAAGCCGAATACAAGCTATGGGTTGACTCTTTTCCGGCGCTTCTCTCCCACATTTTTCTCTGGTTTTGGGTGGCGACCTTTTGCATGCTGCAATTCAGTCAGAAAGGATTGCCCATGCCGCATCCATCATCTCTGCAAGGACAAGCCGTGCCGCTGCTGGCGCCGCCCACTCTCACGTGCTTCGCGGTCGCTCAACCTTGGTCCTGCCGCGCCCCCCGTTTCACTCTCCCCCTAGCCCATGTTCGAACAAGCCTTCCGCAATATTGACGATGCCCTCCGCAAGGAAGCCGGCTGTGCTACCGAACTCGATTACGCCGAGCAAACCTCGTGGCTCCTTTTTCTGAAATACCTCGATGGGCTGGAGCAGGACCGCGCCACGGAGGCTGCGCTCGATGGAAAGAAATACACCCACCTCATCGAGAAGCCCTACCGCTGGGAATCCTGGGCCGCGCCCAAAGACAAATCCGGCCAACTCGATCACAACAACGCCCTGACCGGCGACGACCTCCGCGATTTCGTCTCTCAGAAGCTCTTTCCCTACCTCCACAAGTTCAAGGAGCGCGCCTCGGGCCCCAACACCATCGAGTACAAAATCGGCGAGATTTTCGGCGAGATTAAAAACAAGATCACCAGCGGCTACAACCTCCGCGAGATCATCGAGCACGTTGATGCACTTCGGTTCCGGTCCCAGGCCGAGAAACACGAGCTGAGTGCCCTCTACGAAGACAAGATCAAGCGCATGGGCAACGCCGGTCGCAACGGCGGCGAATACTACACCCCTCGCCCCCTCATCCGCGCCATCATTCAGGTTGTCCATCCTCGCCTCGGCCAGCGCATCTATGACCCCGCCTGCGGCTCTGCCGGGTTCCTCTGTGAAGCGTTCGATTACCTCCGCACCACCAACCCCAGGCGCACGACCGCCCAGGAACAGGTCCTGCAGGACCGCACCTTCTACGGCAAGGAAAAGAAATCCCTGGCCTATGTGATCGGCATCATGAACATGATCCTGCACGGGATCGAGGCGCCGAACATCATCCACACCAATACCCTCACCGAGAACCTCGCCGACATTCAGGAAAAAGACCGGTTCGACGTCGTTCTCGCCAATCCCCCTTTCGGCGGCAAGGAACGCCCCGAAGTGCAGCAGAATTTCCCCATCCGCACCGGCGAGACCGCCTTCCTCTTCCTCCAGCATTTCATCAAGCGGCTCAAGGCCGGGGGCCGCGCTGGCATCGTCATCAAAAACACCTTCCTGTCGAACACTGACAACGCCTCCGTTAGCCTCCGCCGCCTCCTGCTGGAAAGCTGCAATCTCCACACCGTCCTCGACTGCCCCGGCGGCGTTTTCCAGGGCGCCGGCGTCAAAACCGTCGTCCTCTTCTTCGAAAAAGGCTCGCCCACGCGCAAAGTCTGGTTCTACCAACTCGACCCCGGCCGCAACCTGGGCAAAACCAACCCGCTTAACGACGACGACCTGGCCGAGTTCGTTAAACTCCAGAAAACTCACGCGGACTCACCCAAGAGCTGGACCCTGGATGCCAAAGCGATTGACCAGACCACTTTCGACCTCTCCGTTAAAAACCCCAACGGCGGCGAGAAGGTCAACCACCGCAGCCCGAAGGAGATCATGGCCGAAATCGCCGCCCTCGACGCGGACAGCGCCCAGGTGCTGCAGAAGATCCGGGGGCTGCTGAAATGAAGAAGGGGTGGGAAACCATGAAGCTCGGTGAGGTGTGTTCGTTTTTGAACCGCGGCGTCGCGCCAGAGTATGTGGAGAAAGGCGGCATCGTCGTTCTCAACCAACGCTGCGTCCGCGACCATCGCGTCAATTTCCAGCTTGCGCGGCGACACGACACTAAAACCAAAAGCGTCAACCCGGAGCGCCTCGTTCAAGCTGGTGATGTCTTGATCAACTCCACCGGCGAAGGGACGCTTGGCCGCGTCGCACAACTTCGCGAGCCGCCACCCAAGCCGACGACAGTTGACTCACACGTTACGATTGTCCGCCCAGCTCCAGGTTTGTTCTTCACCGAGTTCTTCGGCTACGCGCTCAGGGATATTGAAGAAGAACTCCAAGCAAGCGGCGAAGGCTGCGGCGGGCAGACGGAATTGAATCGTTCAGTTCTAGCTGAGAAATTCGTTGTTCGATTCCCGAAGGCGCTCTCGGAACAGAAGCGGATCGTGCGGGTCCTGGACGAAGCCTTCGCCGCCATCGCCACCGCCCAAGCCAACACCGAAAAGAACCTCCAAAACGCTGGCGCCCTCTTCGAAAGCCACCTCCACTCCATCTTCACCAACAAAAAATGGCAAAAGAATGCTTTGGGCGACTTGTGCACAGGGGTCGAGTACGGGTCTTCCGCCAAATCCAAGAAGGAAGGAAACGTCCCTGTGCTGCGAATGGGAAACATCCAAGGCGGAAGATTCGATTGGGAGCACCTCGTCTATACCGACGACAAAGAGGAAATCGCACGATACATGCTTCGGCACAACGATGTCTTGTTCAACCGGACGAACAGCCCGGAGTTGGTGGGGAAAACTGCAATCTACAAGAACGAGCGGCCTGCAATCTTTGCAGGCTATCTCATCCGGATACATCGAAAGCCCAACCTGCTAGATGCGGACTACTTGAATTACTTTCTCAACAGCCGCATCGCATTCGACTACGGCAAGACGGTCGTGATTTCCAGCGTCAACCAAGCGAATATTAACGGCGCGAAATTGAAGACGTACCCCATACCCACTCCGTCGTTGTCAGAGCAGAACGCCATCGTCACCCAACTCGACGCCCTCGCCGCCGAAACCCAACGCCTGACGCGGCTCTACGAGCAAAAGAGGGCCGCCCTGGCAGATTTGAAAAAAGCGCTGCTCCACCAGGCGTTCAGCGGAGAACTGTAGCCAACAACCCCCCATGAAATCTCTGACCGCCTTCTCCCTGCGCATCTTCGTCGCCGACGGCGACCCCGACGGCCTCCGCCTCGTCGAGCGCTCCAACTGGATTGGCAAGGCGGTCATCTTCCCCCGCGCGCTGTACCCAAACGTCCGCGACCGGGAAGAGTTCCAGCAGACCGGCGTCTATCTGCTAATCGGCCCGGGGGAATCCGCCGACCGCGACCAACTGTACATCGGCGAGGGTGATCCGGTGCGTCCGCGCTTGGAGCAGCACTATGCCAAGAAGGATTTCTGGACGCGGGCGGTATTCTTTGTCGCGGGTGAGGGGCAACTGAACAAAGCGCACGTCCAGTATTTGGAGTCCCAGTTGATCAAGCGAGCTACAAAAGCCAAGCGCGTCCCGCTCGAGAACGGCAACATTCCGACTGAACCCACCCTCTCGGAAGCGGACCGCGCCGACATGGATGTGTTTCTCGGCAACATCCTTGGAATGCTGCCGGTCCTTGGCATCCACGCATTCGAACAGTCCTCGCAAAAAGCCGAAGCGGGAAGCCCGCTGCTCACATGCCAAGGCAAGGGCATCACCGCGACCGGACGCGATACGGCGCAGGGCTTCGTGGTTCGGGCAGGCTCCCACGCCTTAAGGGAGGTCACTCCTTCCCTTGAGGAATGGTCCCCGTCCACCTGCGATCTGCGGAAGCAACTGGTCGCCAACGGGGTGCTGGCCGAGGAGAAGGGCAGTTATCGTTTCACCCAGGACTACACCTTCAGCTCCCCGTCGCTGGCGGCCCAGGTGGTGTTGGGCCGCTCCGCGAACGGCCGCACCGAGTGGAAGGATCCGACGGGCAAGACGCTTAAGGCATTGCAAGAAGCAGAAGCCGCCAAATGAACGAAGCCGAGACACGCGCCGAGCTGATTGATCCCGCGCTAGGTGGGGCGGGCTGGGGCGTGGTCGACGGAAGTCGGATCCGGCGCGAATACTTCATCACCCCCGACCGGATCGAGGGCCGTGGTCGGCGCGGCAAGCCGCTCAAGGCCGACTACGTACTCGAATACCGCAACGCTAAGCGCGCAGTGGTAGAGGCCAAAGCGTGGAACCAAGAACCCCGCACCATGGCCATGACAGCTATGATTATATCACATTCTTTATGAACATTTTACGTCTATACACAACGAATCCGGTTGACACGGGTATCAATTGATACCACGATGTCTATGTGAACCGAACCTCTGGCCGAGTAACCATTAGGAACAATGGCGCAGGTAGAGATCCCGAAACAGTGGCGAGATACAGTCTGTGCCATTCTTGCCAGTGGTGACAAAAAGCTGATCCGCTGGGATCCGACCGGATGGAAGCGTTATGAGGCGACACCTGGCTGCCTTTGGGCCTATGAGGCGGACGACGCCTTTCGAGCCTTTCTTTGCGGGCCTTGTCCGACGGGCTGTCTGCGGGAAATGGACACGCCACCAGGGGAGACCTACGAGTTCTTTTTCACCTTTAAACGGCAAACCCTTTACGGAAAAATCCTATTGCGCACGGATCGCAAACGCATTGTGGTGTTCTCAGCGCATCTCCCGCTGAAGGGCGATAAACTTTCTTGCGACGATTGACGATTTCATGAGAACGAAAAAAGAAGCCTTCGAAGTTCTGGTGCCCAACCTGGATGGGACCGGAATCGCTGACCGGGTGGTGGTGGAAATCCCACTGGAATGGGACGAAGAGATGCAGCAGTGGCTGCTCACCCCCGAAGCACACCAGATCATTGAAGATACCAAAGCCCGCCATATGGGGCTGCTGTTGCCCGCCCAGTTCCGTGAACTGCGCGAGCGCTACGGCTTGTCGCAAAAAGAAATGGGAGAATTGTTCCAGGCAGGCGAGAAGAGTTGGACGCGCTGGGAGACCGGCAAACAGCGGCCCAGTCGGATGGTGAGCCTCCTGATTCGGGCTCTGTATGAGGGGGCAATCTCCGTTAATTACCTGCTTCAAAAAGCTGGCAAGCCCCCGATCACCACCGCAGAGGAGGTGGAACTTCAGACAAACGAACTTCGGCATCAGGTCCTGAAACAAGTCTTGGCAGAATACGGTACCTCGGCGCCCTTGCTCGCTCCGGCAGTCACGGTGACCAAGGGCCATGGCAAGATACCGTTCTTGAAGCAAATCAAAAAAAACCAGCCGCAGTACATCCAGTCGCTCGGTGATGCCACAGCCTCGGATTGCAGTCGTCTCGGCAGGCTGGTCGCACCGTCTCACGCCTATCCACAGCCCAGACTCAGCACTTTCGAAATCCATGATGGAATCACTGAAGGATGAAGATTTCACCTCTGCAACTCCTACGCTACGTCGCCTCGGAAACCTCCTGTTCCGGCAACGGTACTTTTGACAATTCCAAGCCGTTCGATCCCGGCGAAGGGCAACCTGAGCTCACCGTGACGGTGGCACGCCAGGAAAAGCCGCAGGATTTTGAAGGCAATTTCTGGGCCGTGGAGATGACTGTTGCTCAAACCTGTAAACCGGGTCAGAACTTCCCTTACAACTTCAAGGTATCCTTGCTCGGCTTCTTCGCTCTCCGAGATGTTAAAGCCTCTCTGGAATGGGAGGAGCGGTTCGTGCGCGATAACGGCAGTTCCATGCTCTACGGCGCGGCACGCGAGATTGTCCGCAGCATGACCAGTCGAGGCCCGTGGGGCGCCTTGTTTCTGCCAAGCCTGACTTTTTACGACCCGAAACCGGAGGGCGTCAAACCCACGACGGCGGGCGCTTGAATCTCACTCATGAGACAACCAAAAGAGAAATGGCTCGCCGAAGTGGGTTTCGTGAGACATATCGGCTCTTAACTCTTCGTTGCCTTCGCCACCTTCTGCTGCACACCACCTCACAATGAACGAAGCCGAGACACGCGCCGAGCTGATTGATCCCGCGCTAAGTGAGGCGGGATGGGGCGTGGTCGAAGGAAGTCGGATCCGGCGCGAATACTTCATCACCCCCGGCCGGATCGAGGGCCGTGGTCGGCGCGGCAAGCCGCTCAAGGCGGACTACGTGCTCGAATACCGCAACACCAAGCTGGCAGTAATTGAGGCAAAGCCGGACACGGACGAGATTACCGAAGGGGTAGGCCAGGCGAAGGATTACGCCACCAAGCTGGCGGTGCGTTACGCCTGCGCCACCAATGGGCACGGCATCTATCGCATCGACATGCAAACTGGCACGGAGGGAGAGATCCCGTGCTACCCCACGCCGGAAGAATTGTGGCATTATACCTTTGCCCAAGCCGACGCCTGGCGCGACCGGTTCGCTGAAATCCCCTACGAGGACAAGAGCGGTTCGCACCCGGGGCGATACTATCAGGACATTGCGATCCAGCGTGTCCTCCAAGCCATCGCCGACGGCAGGCAACGTATCCTTCTGACCCTGGCAACCGGCACCGGCAAGACCTTCATCGCGTTCCAAATTGCATGGAAGCTGTTCCATTCCCGCTGGAATCTTTCGGGCGAACCGGCGCGGCGACCGCGAATCCTCTTCCTGGCAGACCGGAACATCCTGGCCAACCAAGCCTATAACGCCTTCTCTTCCTTTCCCGAGGATGCCATGGTCCGCATCCGGCCTGAGGATATCCGGAAGAAAGGCAAAGTCCCCAAGAACGGCAGCCTCTTCTTTACCATCTTCCAGACCTTCATGAGCGGGCCGCCCAAGAAGGATGGAACACCGTCGCCCTACTTCGGCGAATACCCCCCCGACTTCTTTGATTTCATCATCATTGATGAGTGTCATCGCGGCGGCGCCAACGATGAGAGCAACTGGCGCGGCATCATGGAATACTTCGCCCCGGCCGTGCAGCTTGGCCTCACTGCCACGCCTAAGCGGCAGGAAAACGCCGACACCTATCGCTATTTCGGCGAGCCGGTCTTCATCTACTCCCTCAAGGACGGCATCAACGACGGGTTCCTCACCCCGTTCAAGGTGCGGCAGATCCAGACCACGCTGGACTACTACGTGTACACCCCGGACGACACGGTGGTCGAAGGGGAGATCGAGGCGGGGAAGCTTTACGAAGAGCCCGACTTCAACCGCAGCATTGAAATTCGGGAACGAGAGCTCAAGCGCGTGGAGATCTTCATGTCGCAAATGGACCAGAACGAGAAGACCCTCGTCTTCTGCGCCACCCAGGACCACGCGCTGCTGGTCCGGGACCTGATCAACCAGGTCAAGACCAGCTCCGACCCCAATTACTGCCAGCGCGTCACCGCCAACGACGGTGAACTGGGGGAGCAGCACCTGCGCAACTTCCAGGACAATGAGAAGACGATCCCTACCGTCCTGACCACGTCCCAGAAGCTGTCGACGGGAGTGGACGCGCGGAACATCCGCAACATCGTCCTGATGCGGCCCATCAACTCCATGATCGAGTTCAAGCAGATCATTGGCCGCGGCACCCGCCTCTTCGAGGGCAAGGATTACTTCACCATCTACGACTTCGTAAAGGCCCATCAGCACTTTCTCGACCCAGAGTGGGATGGCGAGCCGGCGCCTGCGGAGCCATCCGAGACGTGCGCCGTCTGCGGCCAGGCTCCGTGTGTGTGCGTCAGGCCTCCACCTCAGCCCTGCGCTATGTGCGGCCAGGTCCCCTGCATTTGCCCACCTGAGCCTTGCCCGCGCTGCGGTCAGCGCCCATGCGTCTGCCGCCGCAAAGTCAAAGTGCGCCTCGCCGACGGCAAGGCCCGGAACATCCAGCACATGATGTGCACCAGCTTCTGGCATCCCGACGGCACGCCGATGAGCGCCCAGCAGTTCATGGAGCTGCTCTTTGGCAAGCTGCCTGATTTTTTCGCCAACGAGAAGGAACTGCGCGCCATCTGGAGTGCCCCGGACACCCGCAAGAGACTCCTCCTGGGCCTCGCCGAGAAGGGATTCGGCCACGAGCAGTTGGCCGAGATGCAGCGCATCATTGATGCGGCTGACAGCGACCTGTTCGACGTTCTCGCCCACGTCGCCTACGCCACGCCGCCCCTAACCCGTGAAGTCCGCGCCGCCGGCGCCCGCGTTTATATCAACACCCTCTTTGGGGCCAAACAGCAGGTCTTTCTCGATTTCGTCCTGCAGCACTATGTCACCGTCGGCGTCGAGGAGCTTGACCAGGAGAAGCTCACCCCGCTCCTCCGTCTCAAATACAACAATGCCATCGCCGACGCCGTTGCCGACCTAGGCCAGCCTGCCGAAATCACCGCGCTCTTCGTCGGCTTCCAGCGATACCTCTACCAAGCGGTCTAATTAGGAGGACGCAAAATGTCAGTCGATTGCGGAAAGAGGACCGGGACGAAAGCTAGTTTTCGGAGTGGGGTGATTGCAGGTCGAACATCGGATGGTGAATGACCGAGCCGACCCGGTGGAACGTTCCAGAAAGGTTGAAGGTGTGCGTGAGATTGCACCTCACCCCTACCCCTCTCCTCGAGGAGAGGGGAATTTCTTCTCTGTGGGTGGGTTACCCAGGGTGGCGCTCCTTCGTCGCTGACCCTGGGCTTTCGTCTTGTTGCCCCTTCGGGGCGCCGGATGGGGGTCAACATCGAACGTTGAATGGTGAATGACCGAGCGGGCCCGGCTGGAGAGGCTGATTGGAAGGCCGAAGTGGGGCGAATGGAATGCGCCTCACGGTCTCACGGAGTCAATCGTCCCTTCGGGACCGGGGTTCGGCCGGGGGCCGGACAGAAAGGATGAAGGGTCGTACGTCGTGCGTCCAATGGTGAATGGGGGGGCGCAAATGTGGGGTGGGGTTTAAGCCGGTCGCAGACCGGCGCTCCGGGTTGGGCGAGGCGCGTTCCGGGAATCTCAAATTGCAGATTTGAGATTTGAAAGGGGCGCTTTGCAGGTGGGGTGGGGAAACCGTTGAAAACGGTTGGCTTTTGGTGTCGGGGTGAGTTACACCTTGCTGAAGCAAGGTGCTAATGAGAGGGGGGAGGGCGCAGATGTGGGGTGGGGTTTAAGCCGGTCACAGACCGGCGCTCCGGGTTGAGCGGGCTGCGCTCTGGGACATCTCAAATTGCAGATTTGAGATTTGAAAGGGGGACGGGAAAAAGGCTGCGCCATCCCACGGGATACATCGGAAGTATGAAGGCAACAGGCTGAAGGCCAGCGGGCGGATTATCAACGTCCAGCTTCCGGGTTGACGGCTTTGACGCTGTCGATCCAGGATAATCGATGGCCGTTGAGGGAGACGGGGCGCAGGGCGACACGTTGTCCAGCGCTCCCGGTGTCACGCATCGTTCCGAAATCAAATGGCACGGCAGCGCGCAAGTGGGCCGCGTTCTGTGCCGCACCTGCCAGAGCGCTGGCCAGACCTCCCCACCACCCATTCCAACCATGCCATCAGATTGTAATGGAGCACGCATCGCCGCTGGGCGACACTGTCGGCATGACAACGACGAGAGTCCGAATCCGGGAGGACTTCCCCGCCGCGCCTGTCTGCCCGCATTGCGGTAAGGACATACACGAGCTGGCAGCCCGCCGCGTGGAATCACTGCTAGGTGTGCGCTTCGTTTACTATTGCGCCGACTGCCGGAAGGTGCTGGGTGTTTCGCATCGGAAAGGCTTCTGGATGGGCTAACTTAGGATCAGCCGATTACAACATGATTGCTGCAACACAGTCAGGATCGATGCCAGCGCAATACGCCGTGGGCTGGTTCACATTGGCGCTCATCAACGCCGGTATTGCCCAGGGCAAGGGCCGCAGCGGGCTGGCATGGTGGGTGGTGTCCCTTTTACTCGGGCCGATCGCCACGCTGTTAATCGTGGTGCTTGAGCCTGTGAAGGCTTCCGCGCAATAGTGTTCGGCCTGGGCTCCTTTTCGGAGGCCCAACACCTGGTACCCAGGCGGTAAACGCAACAGCATTCACCTTGCCGAACACTATTGGCCGCGTGTCCTCACGCGGCGGGGGGCTGGGTTGGGCTTCCGGACACCGGGTAAGGGTAGCCCGACCCGATCAGGTCAGAATTGCGGGGGTGACAGAATCAGCCGGATGGTATACAGCAAGACCTCGTGAACATGAAAGCCGCCTTCCGCCTCCTCGCTGTCCATGCCCTGGTGGCCTGGCCGTGTGCCGCACAAGACACGTCCCCCAACACCCCAAAGCCGGCCGACATCGGCAAAGTCAGCCCACACTCCCAGGGTTTGCACGGCTATATTGGTTTCGGGCACGAGCCATTGCCGGCCGATGGGGGCTACAGCGCGGGGATGGGCTTTTACGCCGCGGTCTGGCCGCTGGTGGATCAGCCTCTGGCGAATTTCCAGATCGGCCTGCCCAGCTCGTGGATTCAGCCGGACAACTCCGACAACAAGGACAAACCGCTTGCGCCGGAAGGTACGCTGGCCCGGACGTGGAAGCCGCGCGGGCCGACCTGGAGCAGCGTATTCCAGACGGTGGAAGGCGGTTTGGGATACTGGGCAGGAAACCATTTTCGCTACGGCCCGCCCAAGTTCAGCATGAACGCCACGCCGCAATGTTACGATTATGAAATCGGGTCGCCGGGCTGGTCGTTCTTCTACAGCAACGAAGCGCTGCCGGACCATCGCCTGGGAATCGCCCAACTGAGCAACCGGCTGTTGATCCCGCCCGACGCGCTGCCGTTCCAGAGGAATCCCAATGGCGAATTCCTGGGCTACACCTGGATGGCGCTTCCCTTTACCGATCCCACCACGGGCGATCCTCCCACCGGCGAGCAAAGCTGGACCTGTTTCCTGAGCGCAGCCAACTTCAAAGGTCCCATCGCCTATTACATCCCCGAGACCTGGAGCAAGATCGGCAAGCTGTTCAATTACCCTTTCCTTTACGGGCGCGGGCTCGACGCGCGCCCCGGCGTGATGGGCGGCGGCGCGATGGAGATCAACACGGTGCCACGGTTCGACGCCAAAGACAGGCAGGGGACGACCTACTCGAAGTTGCCGAAGCTGCAATACCCCGTGGATGACCAGGGGCGCGCGTTCCTGGTGCAGGATGTGACCTACTACTCCAAGGCGGCGCTTTATGACGCTTTCAAGGTTTGGCGAGTTGGAGGGACCGCGTGCTCCGGGCGCTTCGACCAGAAAGGCGCCTGGAAACCCAAGCTAAGCCCACGGCCGACGCGCTACGATCAAGCGGGCAAGAAAATCATCGGAGTCGAACGCGTTTTTGAAAACAAGGTCTTTGAAGGGAACGCTTGGGGCCTGCAGTGGCTGGCCGAGGCTCCGAGCCCCAAAGGCGTGTTCCCCCAGTACTGCAAACATGTTGGGGAGGAGCGGGTGGTGGTGGCTCCGGACGAGGTGCCGGCGGAAACCGGCCTGTTGCGCCAGGGATTCGAGTTGGCCAGCCCGGGTGTTCCCTACACCTCCCCGGCTACTGGCGCATGGAGTGATCCAGGCCCGAAGAGCGGGCCTTTCACCGCCCGGCTGACGGATGGCTCGCGGGTGACGTACTCCTGGTATCGTTTTGTGGATCAGCCTTCCTTTCAGCAATACGCCTGGAGCGGGGAGAAAAAGGCTCAGTTGCAGGCGTTCGTGGAAAAACTCCATGCGAGTTGGCCGACGGATCGCGACTATATGCCGCCACCCAGCCGCGGGAAGCTGGTCAGCCTGGACCCCGGCCTGTTCGTAACGCCGCCCAAGGGCATGGAAGCGGGTTATGTGCCCATCGTGACTCGCCAGGAAGTGGATAAGGCACCGTAAGGAAGCTGTAGATTTCAAACTGGGCAACCATTGCAGTCGCGCGAAAGGCTTGAGGAAAGTCGAAACCATAAAGCAAAGCAAAAACCGCCTATTAATGAAGGCACAACCCGGAATGCTGCGACCAAAAGTCTTTGCTGCCTGCTCTCCGAACAAAGGAAAAAAACCATGAAACACACGATCACGCCTCTCGCAGCGCTTTTGCTCGCAGCCTTCGCTTCCTCGCAGGCCGCCGATGCGTCGAGGCCACTCAAAGTTTTCATCCTCGCCGGTCAGTCCAATATGGAGGGGCATGCAAAGATCGAGACCTTCGACTACATCGGCGATGATCCAGCTACGGCGCCGCTTTTGCAGCGGATGCGTGGCGCGGATGGCAAACCGACCGTATGCGATCACGTGTGGATCTCATATTTCACCGGCATAGGTGAGGAAAATGGCGAGGGCTTTGGTCAACTCACCGCCGGGTTTGGTTCGAGGCGCCATCCGACGGAAGACGGCGGTAAAATTGGGCCGGAGTTCACTTTTGGGCTGACCTTGGATAGGGCGCTCGAAGAGCCGGTCCTGCTCATCAAAACGGCGTGGGGCGGAAAATCGCTCTTCTATGACTTCCGCCCGCCGCGCGCCGGTGTGTATCCGCGCACAGCGAGAGATGTGGAGAAGCAGCGCTACCTCGAAACAGACTCGGGACGCTACTACCGGCTCATGATTGAGCATGTGAAGCACGTGCTGGCGGACATCAAACGCGTGTGCCCTGCCTATGACCCGAAACTGGGTTTTGAGATTTCGGGTTTTGTGTGGCTGCAGGGCTGGAACGACATGGTGGATCGTGATGTTTATCCCATTCCGTCGAAGGGCGATCAAACGCCGCGCTATGCTGAATACAGCCGATTACTGGCCGATTTCATCCGCGATGTGCGCAAAGATCTGCAATCGCCCGCGCTGCCCTTTGTCATTGGTGTCATGGGTGTAAGTGGCGCGAAACCCAACGAGCACATCGCCGCCTTTCGCGAGGCAATGGCCGCACCGGCGGCACTGCCGGAGTTTGGCGGCAAGGTCATCGCCGTGCAGACCGCGCCGTTCTGGTCCGAGGAACTCGGGGCCATCGCCGACAAAAACGACAAGGTGCGGCAGATGAGCTACTACCTTGACTCCAAGCACCAGGACCACGCGAACGCCGACGGCAACATGACCGAGGCCCAGAAGCGCGAGTACTTGAAGAACTACGAAGCGGAACTCATCTCTCCCGCCGAGGCAGCGTTGTGGCAACGTGGCGCCTCTAATGCCGGTTACCACTACCTCGGTTGCGCCAAGACCTTCGCACTCATGGGCCAAGCCTTCGCCGAGGCCAATCTCAAATTGATGTTGCAATCGAAACCCCGCTAAGATGAAAACAAAGTTCCACTTTTTCCTGATCGCGCTGTTGGCTTGCCCCCATTTCGTTTGGTCTGCCGGAATCCAGGAAGGCGAGATGGCTGGCTACCTTTTTGGACCAGCTGAGAAGGTGCCGGAGGAATTCAACGGTGGTTTTTCTCTCTACGCGGCCGCGTGGCCGCTGGTGGACACTTACCCCGGACACAGATTTCAAACCGGGCTGTGCGGTACGTGGATGCATCCGCAGTATGAGCCGGGACAGGAGCCGGAGGAAAAATGCTACACGGACATCGAAGGTGGCCTGGGCTGGTGGCGCGACACGCGGTTTCCCACCGTGACACCGAAGTTCATCATGGGCGGCGTGGGTCCCAACTTCTCGTGGATCGCGAACGGCCCCGGCTATGGCGCGGGCACTTGGGAAAAGCCGAGAGGTCAGTATGGTGTGGCACAGCTTAGCCCCTGGCTGCTGTTCCCGCTCGATGGCTTGAATTTGAAACAAGGCACGTGCGGCGAACTCTTCGGGTATGGCTACCTCCCGTTGCCGCTGACGAATCCGAAGACCACGACCGCAGGCAAAAGGGTCCCCACCGGCAACCACTGCTGGACCCTTTTTCTCAATACGGGCAACTTCAAAGGCCCCGTGGCCTTTTTCACGCCGTTCTTCTGGTCGCAGGCGACGATCGAGCATCCGGAGTGGGCGGGCAAGCTGCTCGACTCCCGCCCCGCCGGACCGAACAAAGCGATCCAGATGGAGACACAGCACATACCCGCCATTCTCAGCAAGGCGGACGGAGGCAAGTTGTATGCACGCGTTGCGCCGACCTCGTTTCCCGTGGGCCCGGACGGCGGCTCGATCATGCTGCATCGTGTGACGGCCTACAAGAAGGCCGCGCTCTGGGAGGCGGTGCAGCGCTGGTTCGACGGCGGCGCTCCAGCCGATGGCCTGGTTAAAGCCGAAGCCTCGGCTGTGCATACGTTTCGCCAGGGCGGTGGATCGAGCTGGAGCATTTATCCACCCCAAACCCCTCGGGATGAAAAGGTGCCTCTCGCCTGGAAATCCTTCGCCACTGCGTTCACGCCGAATCCGATCACGTTCGGGTATCGCTGGAATCATCAACTTACGCGCACGAATGGATCGCTCGTGATCCTGCCCGAGTACTTTGAAATGGGGTCGGATGGCAAGAAACCCCAGTGGTCGGTGATTTCAGCGAAGGACGTGCCGCCGGAGCTGGGGCTTTTGCAACACCGCTTTGAACGTGCTAAAGAAAAGCCGCAGGACCCGCGCACCACACCGGAGGATTCGGCAAGCTGCTGGAAGAAACCGGGCCCTGCCGCCGGACCGTTCAAGGCGCGCCTTGGCGACGGCAGCGTCGTGACGTATTACTGGTATCGCTTCGCAGATCAGCCCGCGATGCTGAATGCCGATCTTACCTCGGAGGAACGTGAACAGGCGCAAGAGCGTGTCGAGAAACTGCACCGCGCCTGGACCAAAGACCGCAACTACCTGGCCCCGCCCGATGTCGGCAAGCTCGCGGATCTGGATCCCGCCTTGATCCTCACGCCCCCGCCCGGCATGGAGGCTGGCTACGTTCCTATTTCTACCCGGCAGGAACTGGAAAAGGCACCGTAAGAAGTGGTGTGGAGCGTCCGGGTGGTGTCGGCTTTGATGACAAAGGCCGGTATGCGGAGGGTAACCGACGGAATAGCGCTTCTCCCTTCCCCCGAAGGAAAACCAGGCGCCGGTCTAATCTCTGAGCAGATTCAGTGTTGGGTTAATGGAGAGCGGGGCGTTGGCCGAACGAAGTCAGCGTCTCGTTCCCCTCTTTCGCTTATCAGAATCCCTGAAAGCGTCAATGCATAAGATCTGATTTTTTGCCAAATGCCTGTTGACTTGGCCCGCTTGTTTGCTAACTTCTCCCCTCTTTTGATTAGGATTTTGAGATGAAAACGCATTTGCCGAAAGTAGATTTGGACGCGCGCAAGTGGCATGTCGTGGATGCCAATGGTGCCGTCTTGGGCCGCCTGGCGGTTCAGGTTGCCGACATCCTCCGCGGGAAAAACAAGCCCGTTTACACGCCACACCTCGACGCGGGCGACTTTGTGGTCGTCATTAACGCCGAGAAGGTCAAGCTCACGGGCAAGAAGGAAACCCAGAAGGAGTTTATGAGCTACTCCGGTTGGAAAGGTGGGGAGAAGTATCGCACCGTGGAGGAACTTCGGGCCAAACATCCGGAAAAGCTTATCACGCACGCGGTTAAAGGCATGATTCCGAAGAATCGCCTGGGCCGGGTGCTCCTGACCAAGCTCAAGGTGTACAAAGGTGACCAGCATCCCCATGCGGCCCAAAAACCGGAAGCGTTGACTGCTGCCAAGTAAGCCACACTCAGCCATTTTTTTGACCATGTCAGACATCATTGTTCCTGAAACCAAGGCACCCAAGCACCTCGGCACTGGCCGTCGGAAAACCGCGATCGCTCGCGTTCGGCTTTTAGCCGGCACGGGCAAGATCCAAGTGAATGGCCGGGCGCTCGACACGTATTTTCCTCTCGAATCGATGCGCGGGGCGGTAACTCAGCCGATGACGGTCACCGGCACGGCTGACAAGTTTGATGCCCACGTGAACGTGCGCGGTGGCGGTTTGGCCGGCCAGGCCGGCGCCGTGCGCCATGGCATCGCCCGAGCCCTGATCACCGTGGATGCCAACCTGCGTCCGATTTTGAAGGCGGAAGGGTTCCTGACGCGCGATCCGCGTATGCGCGAGCGCAAGAAGTACGGTCAACCCGGCGCTCGCAAGCGCTTCCAGTACAGCAAGCGTTAATTTTACACGCTCGGTTTTCTTTTCGCGCCCTGCGGGCTTGCTTCTTGCGCCTGCAGGGCGTTTTGCTATCCGTGGGGTTTGCCGGGACCGCGACAACCGGCCCTGAATCGGCCAAGCCCGGAATTGATCCAGATTATGACCTCGAAGAAAGTTGCTATTGTTGGTGCCTCCGGCTATTCGGGCGAGGAACTCGTCCGGTTGCTCCTGTCTCATCCTCATGCTGAATTGACGGCGGTTACCTCGCGCCAATACGCTGGCCAGACCCTGGCCAAGGTATTCCCGAAATTTGCCCATCATCCCCGGGCCAAGGCACTCCATTTCAGCGAGCCCAACGCGGAGTTGCTCTCCAAACAGGCGCAAGTGGTGTTCCTCGCACTGCCCCATGGCGTGGCAGCGGAATATGCTATTCCGTTGCTGAAACTCGGGTGCCAGGTCATCGACCTGAGCGCCGATTTCCGAGTGCGCAGCGCGGCGGTCTACCAGGAATTCTACGCTCATGAGCACCCCGCCCCCGAGTTGCTCGCCCAGGCCGTCTATGGCCTGCCCGAAGTTTACCGCGACCAGATTCGCTCGGCCTCGCTCGTGGCCTCACCGGGGTGTTACCCCACCAGCATCCTGGTGCCGCTCATTCCGTTGCTGAAAGCGGGTTTGATCCAGCCGGAAGGCATCATCGCCGATTCTCTCAGCGGAGTGAGTGGCGCCGGCCGCAAAGCCGAACTGGACTACCTCTTTGTGGAATGCAATGAGAGTCTGCGTGCCTATGGTTTGCCCAAGCACCGCCATCTTTCCGAGATTGAGCAGGAGCTTTCGGTGGCCGCCGGCCAGCCGGTGGTCATCCAGTTTACTCCCCACCTGGTGCCGGTGAATCGGGGTATTCTGACCACCCTCTATGTGACGCCTCGACGCCCTGTCTCCACCGAGTTTGGGGAAGAGATCGCCGCCTGTTACCGGACGGCCTACGGCAACGAACCGTTCGTTCGGGTGCTGGAAGGCAAAGCATTGCCGGACACCAAGAACGTTGTCGGCACCAACGTAGTGGAATTGGGATGGCGCCTGGATCCACGTACCAACCGGTTGGTGGTGATCAGTGCCGAGGACAACCTCGTCAAAGGTGCTTCGGGTCAGGCAATCCAGAGCTTGAACCTGATCTGTGGCTGGCCTGAAACCGCAGGCCTGATCTGAGGGGCAAACAACATGCTGATAAGGCCAGCCAGTCTTCCCCAACCAAGTGTTTTGCATGTGTTCACCGATTCAATCCTCACTGAGCCTGTAAAACTACACGGAGACGGTAAAACCGTGCAGGCTGATCCGGGTTGGCAGGGTCCGTGAGCTGCCACTGGCTGCCGGTTCCGGGCGCGCTTTCCAAAATCGTGGTCCACGAATTAGTTTGGGAGAACTGCGCCAATCGCTCCACCGAATAGAGCCGTCCAATTTGGGTGTTGAACTCTAAGATGCACGCCGTCGGGTTGATGTTCGCCACATCGAGTCGCAGGACGTCACCTGCATCGTTCGGACGCGTGCCGGCGAGAGCTTCGTGGCCATTGCTGGCTCCGTCCTGGTCTTTGTCGCCGTCGAATCCATCCGCGCCCAGGGCGCTCCCCGGATCCAGACCGTACGCCAGTTCCCACTCGTCAGGCAGTCCATCCAGATCTGTATCCGCACCCGGGCAGGTGCCGGGAGTCGGGGCGCCCGCGCGCCAGTTTCCCGGATCATCTCCAAATTCCCAGCCCTGGATCCGGTGCAGGGACTGCCCGGTTTCCAGACTGGCGCCTGGCCAGGGAGGTTGCGGCGAATAGCGAACACTCTCAACCAGGACATGCGGCACATACCCTGCGTCCGGAGCTGGGAGCGCCTGGGGTTTGTCAGGATAATACAGTCCAACCTTCTCCCCCTCGTTGGCGAGGGCGCCTTCGAACGGACCAAAAATCGGCACGTTTGTCGGGACCTGATACCGCGAGCGAAACCACTGCAGCGAGACTGGGTCGTAAACCGGGTCGAAGGGCACTAAGAGCGCGCAGCTCCACGGCTCCAGCGTTGTTCCCTCGGCGAACCGGAACTGCACCCCGTCCAGCAACCGCCACGTGTTGGTGGAGTGAGTTGGATCAAATAAAGGCACGAGCTGCGCACTAACATTGCGGAGTTCCAGGAATTCCTCCAATTGATTGGCGTTCAACCCGAGCGGGCGCGGGGCATACATGATTTCGTTAATCACAATCGGTCCGACCTTCGGCCCGGCATTGGCCGATCTGAGGCTCGCCGCGGACTCGGTCACAAAATGTTCCCGGCCATCCCCCGTCACATGCCGGCCAAAGGTCACTCCGTTGGCCTGCGCTCCAAAAGCGAATCCATGCCGGTACCCAGTGATAGCTGTTCCGTCTCCGGAGAAGAGGTAGATCGCTTCACCCTGGGAACTCAGGCCAAAGCCCGTCGCTCCGATGCCAAATTCGGCATCGGTTACCAGCAGGTATCCACCAGCCGAAATGGTCGTTCCGAGGGGGAAGCAATACTTCCCGGGTTCTCCGGCGTCATCCGTCAGAAACCATCCCGCCAGA
This sequence comes from Verrucomicrobia subdivision 3 bacterium UBA6082, assembly GCA_002428665.1. Lineage (GTDB taxonomy): Bacteria > Verrucomicrobiota > Verrucomicrobiia > Limisphaerales > UBA8199 > UBA6082. The sequence goes on along the minus strand of DIXK01000106.1, from coordinate 61,568 downwards.
TCGACTTCTGTCGAGGTTGGATTATACAACTCCACCGTGTCCATTTGGGGCGGGTCGGTGTGAGTTAGTGTTTCGTTGATGACCACCGAGGGAATGTCTTCGGGAGCGGGATCCGCACGGCCGGGCGAACCCAGCCATTGCGAACTCACTCGCCAGTTTGCCATGTTTGTCCACGTTTCGAAGGAAGCCGCTTCATTCCGAATGACAAGTGAGAATCCGAGACCGTCGGTAACCGGGTAAACTGCATCCTCGAAGCGGAAGTCCAGGACGGGTTCGCCATACTTGCCTTGGAGTGCGAGCCGTTCCCCGGAATTATCGAGACTGCCCGAAAACTGTCCGGCGATATTCGTGACCTCAGGATAGCGAGCTTGAAAGGCTGCTTGATTCTTTACCAGCACGCAATATTGGCCGGGCGACAACATGGTGATGGCGTTGGTTGAACTGAAAACAAAGTCAATTCCGGAGGTAAACCGCATGCCCACCAGGCTCCAGCCTTGGGTGCCGACATTCTTGAGTTCTACATACTCAAAGTCCCCGGCATCGGGTCCCGAAGGATGGTACATGATTTCCGTAATCGCAATCGGCGGCGTGGTCACGACATACGTCGCGACCGCAGGCGCAGACCACGGACTCGAGATCGGCGGATTGCCCCCCACAGCACCGGGGTTGTTCGTCATGTTGACATGACTCGAACTCCAGGCACGGGCAAACACCCGAGCGTTCTCGGGGAGATAGACGGTGACGGGACCCAGGCTCGATTGCGCGGTTGGGGCAATTGCTCCCCCTGGCAGGCGTGGATCGTTGCCGTCGAGGGTGAAGTACACTCTGGTGTTCGCCGGGACGGTCGGTGGCGTAATCGTGACCCCTTGTCCCGGGGTGATGTTTCCCGCGGCCAGGCTGAGCCTCGGGGCTCCCAAAAAATTGGTGTCCAGAAAGTGCATGCGGTCGCCGAGCCATCTCTTCAGGAAGGCAATCTCGCCATTATAAACTCCGTTAAAAGCGTGATAATAACCGCTGGCAGAGAGTGTCCCGCTCCGCGGCACACTGTGTGACCACCGCATTTGCTGGCGCGGTTGTGCTTTTCGGATCTGGGCGGCGAGCCCGTCAATGGTGTTGAAAACATGGTTGGTGGAGAAAACGCCCTGGCGCAAATCCGACCACCGGTCAATCCATCCTTGCCAGAAATTGGGATCCTTGAACAGCGGTCCCCACCACCGCACCCCCAGACCCGGTTCGGTGGGTACAGTATAAAAGAAATCCGTTCCCTGATCGCCCGTGCCTTGAAGTCGCCACACCCTCGGATTATAGCACCGGGCGTCGCCATACCCCGCGCTCGGATGATAGGTTCCGAGGCTTCGGTCGAAGTCCCAGAGCGGTCCCATTTCAATCTTCTTGTCCCGATCCTTGAAGAAGAAACCGCTCAGCCGCATCGCGTCCACGTTGAACGCCAGCAGATTCAGAACGTGGTGGTCTAACCAGGATGAGACGTCGATATACGCTGCGTAGCCGGTTACCGGGTTGGTATACGCTGGGTTCGACAGGACGGTGCCTAATTGGTTAAAATAGCTGCTGATATAATTTCTCTGCGCCTGTCTCGCTGCATCCACCATCTCCAGCCCAGGCGGATCCTGGTAGATAATGCCTCTCTGAGTGAAACTGTCGGTGAAGGTTCGCTCGTCCGAATCCGCCCGGTCGATCTTCAGCAGGTATCCTCCGGTCACGTCGGGCAAGGTGGCCTGTTCCGGCTCCAGCTTGGCGATGTCCACGCGCGAGCCATCGCGCTTGATCTTCTCCATAACGGTATAAAGACCAAAGTAATGTCCGCCAACGGGTGGGTAGTATGCGACGATTCCCGTGCTGGTATTGAGAAAAACTTCGGCAAATCGAGTGCGCGGGGAATAACGCCCGGCATCCCGACTGAGTTGGTGCATCAAGGGATTGTGGAGGAAGCTCGGGTCGAAACCGTTTTGACCAAACAGCACCCAATCCGACTCCGGGGGCAGACCCAGCAAAGAGACTTCGCGATCCTGGTTGTATTCATCCCACAATTCGAGGGCAAAGCTCGATTGGGGCAAGCCTGCGGTGCTGCTGCCGCGGATATTCAGACCGGCACGGGAAACGAGCGTCGGTGGATTGGTCATGGAGGCCACGCCGTCGATGGGTTCAAAGACCATGGCAATGACACTCTGGTCCGTCGTCTGGGGGACCGCACCACCGCCCAGATTGTGCAGGACGATAATCGGCAGATCAGAGACAAAGCCTGCAGCCGCAGCGGTGATGCTTAGAAAGCACTCCGTCCGCGGTGGCCCGGGCCAAAAACCGGACGTGCGGGGAAACGCCCGCGCCCGCACTTGCACGGGGCCGTTCACGTAGATCGGCGCAGTGTAGAGGGGAGAACTCAGGGTGGGAGTATTGGTTATGGCCAGGGACCCCGACGGCACGTTGTTGGTCACCAAAACATAGCGGATATCCCATTCAGGCGTCGGTGTCGACAACTCCAGCCAGAAGGGGGCGATGAATGTCCCACCCGCTCGAGAGAATCGGACCTCCGGTCCAAAGCCCTCACCGCGCACCGCGTTGGCCGCTTCTGGGGTGGTGTTGGTGAAGTAGCCGGTTAAAGCCGGTTCGAGCAAATCCCTCCCGTAGGATACGTCCGTGTATTGCGGCGGGTATAGCGGGGAGAAGGCCGAAACGATGTTGGTTGCCGGGTCGACCAGGGCCAGGTAACTGCTGCCGGCGGACAGCTTGAAGTTTGTATGCAACCGTCCCGCTACGTTCGTGTCCCGCCCGGAGGCAAACACCACCAGGTAGCCCCCGGAGGGGATCAAGGTCGGTGGGAATTTCCAGCGGGTGAGACGCGCGGCATCGTCGGTCAGGCTCCAGCCCGTCAGGCTCACGGGGATGGTGCCTGGGTTGTGGATCTCAATCCAGTCAGGGCTTTCGCCCAATTCGTCCTTGAGAGAGTTTGGCTGATCTCCGCTGTTCGAGGCCAGGAATTCGGAGATGATGACATCCGCAATGGGCGCATTTGTATCCAGGGTGCAGGACCAGCCGGTGCCGACGAAGGGATTGCCCACGCTGGAAAGGTCACGGATGCCATGTCCAGGCGCCCAGGCCAATGGAACCACTCCGGTGGACGATTGCGGAAAGGTAAAAATGTACTGCGACGGACTGACAATCGTCAGCCCCGTTGCCGGCTGTCCGTTGATGAGCAGGTCTGCGGCATCGATCCCTTGAACCGGTTCATCAAATGCGGTCTCCACCGACGTCAGGCGCCGCACTGTTGTGCCTGGCGGGGGATAGACCATGGTGAGCACCGGACGAAACGTATCTGCCACGGAGTCCAGCGCCGGGTTAATGATGAAATCGGAGCTGTTGGATTTGTTGACATTGAAGGCCTGCACGCAAAGCACATTGGTGCCCGCTGCCAGGACCGTGGTGACCTCAACAATCACGTTCGTCCGCCAGGCCGTGGGTTCGGGAGCGGCAGAACTCGCGGTTGCGGTGTAGGCCAATTCACCGGCGGGCACATTATACCGCATGACTTCCTGGCCATTGATCCAAGCGATAAAACCGTCATCACTGAGTGCGCTGATTCGCAGTGACGCCACGTCGTGAATATTGGTAACCACGAAAGTCTTTCGGAGGAAGATGCAGGTGTAGTTGCCGCGCATGTCACCGAGCACGGTCTGCCCCGCCACCGCTCCAGAAGTTTCGTAATAGAAAGCCGCCGCGCCGCTGGGCCAAGACGAGTCGTCAAATTCCGCGAATCGCCATGCTGTACGGTCCGGGCTTGACGCCTCGCTGTAGCCTTTGAAATACCTCCAGGTGCTGTCCTTGGGAACCAGCACTGCGGCGTGCACCGACATAGCGAGGAGCGCGGTGGCGCAAGCAATCCACAAAAACCGTGAGAACATCTTAGCTAATATACCCGGGAATGTCTCAGGCAGCCACCGCAAATCGACGATCGAGGTAACTCAGCCGCGGGGCGTCGAGTTGGTGCGATTCAACGCTTGCGTGAAGTCATCCTGTGGTAACAATCTGTGGCATGCGCTTGTTCAATTCATTAACTCTGACTTTCCTCGCTTCCACCCTCATTTCCGCCTCGGCTCAAACAGCGACCCCGGCCGCTGCCGAACGCACAAACGCCGCCATCATCCCTGTTCCCCGGGACCAGGAAGGTCCCCGCAAACGGTTCGAGGAATTGAACCGCCGCGTCGAAGCCGCCCGCGGCGATGTGGATGTGCTGTTCCTGGGTGATTCCATCACCCAAGGCTGGGAAGGCAGCGGCAAAGAGGTTTGGCAGGAGTTTTACGGCCCTCGCAAAGCCGTGAATATCGGGATCGGGGGTGATCGCACCCAGCATGTGCTCTGGCGCCTCGAAAACGGCAACATCAATGGTATCAAACCCAAAGTCACGGTCCTGATGATCGGCACCAATAACTCCAACCGCGACGACCATACGCCCGGGGAAATCCTGGAAGGGGTTACGGCCATCGTCCGCAAGTTGCGCGCGAGCTTGCCTGACACAAAGATCCTTCTGGTTGCGATCTTCCCTCGCGGCGCCACGTTTAGCGATCAGCGTGGCAAGATCCTCCAGGTCAACCAGGCACTGGCCAAGCTGGACGACGGGAAATCCGTCTTCTTCATCGACTTCGGCCACAAGCTGATCGAGGCCGACGGCAGTATCTCCAAGAGCGTTATGCCCGATTTCCTTCATTTGAGCCCCGCCGGCTACCGCATCTGGGCCGAATCGATCGAGCCTAAGCTCGCGCAATTTCTGGGCGGCAAGTAGAACCGTCCCGCCGGACCATCAGGAAGCTGGAGCACGGCTACGCCGTGCCGGCTCCTGCGTCGTTTCGCCTGCTTGTCGGCTGAGTTTGCTTTGCTGCCTTTGGCGATCCACTAACTGCGAGTGAGTTGCAGGCCTGTTTCCGAGAGGCTGAAGTTCACAAACCGGGCGCGCGGATTTGGCGGATTCTCGGTAAGGATCCGTTTGATCTGGCTGGCGGCGGTTTCGTCTTTTGCCAGCAGCAACAGGTAGCCGCCACCTCCGGCGCCCAAAAGCTTGGCGGCACCCAGGTAATCGCTGATCCGGTCCAGGATCACCCGGACAGCGGCGGGGTTGGTGCCGGAATCCAGCTTCTGATTCAGCACCCAACTGCGGTGAACCGCCTCCTGCAGCATGGCATAGTCGCACTTTTGAACCGCGGTGGTGGCGAAGTGAGCGTTGGCGCCGATTTCTTCGATGACCCCCAGGTGTTTGGGCGAGTTCAAAAAGATGCCGCGCACAATTTCTGCGAGGATATTCTTCGCCAAGCGGGTCAGCCCGGTGTAATACAATAGCACTGAGCTATTCGCGTAGTCCCGCCCAACCAAGTGATCCGGCAGCCAACTCAAGGTGGGCCGTTGGGCCAACCCCGGCGAAGTTTCGATGAGCTTGATTCCGCGGAAGATGGCGCCGGCCTGGTCCTGCCACCCGCCGCCCGTTGTCAACATCTGCTCCAGCGCCAGCGTTCGGGAGAAAAGCACATTTCGATCCCATCCCAGGCCACACAGGTCGCCCAGCGCCGCGAGAACTGTGGCGGCGAGGATGCTGCTGGTGCCCAAACCAGACCCTTTGGGTACGGCGGACAGCAGGGAAATCTCGATGCCACCCCCAAAGGCCTGCAATTGTTTTTTCAGGGAACCACTACCATTCTCCGCATGGAAGCGGGGGAGAAAGCCAGCCAAGGCGAACGCAGCTTTGGCCAGGGCGAACGGACTGCCGGGCTGAGCGAATGTGTCCAGCTCTTCGTAAGTGCGAATGCGTTCCTCGACCCCAAGGTCAATCGAGCGCATGACCAATTCCGGACGATCCGAAAGCCGGGCAAACACCTGGATAGGTGGCTGGCCGTTAAGGTCGACCGCAACATTCAAGACCTGGCCGCCGCGCTCGATGCAGTAGGGCGGCGTATCAGTCCAACCGCCCGCAAGGTCCAGCCGCACCGGGCTGCGTGCCCAGACGATTTGGTCTTCGAGCACGTGGCATCGAGGCAGCGCGGGAGAGAGTTGCGCTTCACGGGCGATGAGTTCACGCAACCGCGCGAATGCAGTGGCTTCCATCGATTCCCACCCGGGATCCCGGCGGTGTCTCAGGACCGCGGATCGGAACATCGAATCGTGTACCCGCTGGAGCGGTTCGTCCATCTCATCGAACACCAGCGGCGGCAGATCCTCCACCGTGGCGGCAAAGGTCCTGGCAGTGGATTCAAGGTCGAGCCGGAAAAAGACGCTCCAGCGGAAATTCCTGAGCATGGGCAGCAGACAGCCGCGGCGAAGGCGCTGGCGTTGCTCGTAGAGGCGGCGAAGGTTGGCGCCGGCATTCAGTTCCCGTGCGGACAACCGCGGGAGCCGTTTCCAGGTCTCCGCGTGCTCGGACGATCCAACGGGATTCGCTGCGAACAACCATCGGATGAATTCTGGGTTCAGGGCCGAGGCGGGCATCACTGGAAACAGTGAGCAGGTTTGAATATCCTGGCTGGCGTCAATGCCGACTTCCTCCGGATCGAAGCCGCGAACGCCGAACCAGTTCAAGGCAGTCTTGCCCAACCACAATGTGGCCGGAGCGTTCAACGCCCCGCTGAAGGGGTCATCAAGCCCAAAGGCCCGCACACAGTAGTCCGTTTCCCCAATCGGGACGAAATCAAGGCACACGCCTTTTTCCAGGCGCAATTGCCAGTCGTTTTCCGGCACGCCGGTCAGCACGTGCTCGGAGGCCAGTTGCCATCCGGACGGGATCACGCTGTTCTCAATCCAGAGCGTGCTGTTTTCATCGCGTTTCAACGCGACCCCGAACCGGGAATTCTGGTTTACCTGGTCGGGTTGTTTACGCGCTCCTGCCAGCCCGGTCAGGCTTTCATCCAACACCAGGTTTTGCAGCCGCGAAACGGACTCGATCATCTGGCGGTTGGTGCCGAAGTGGTAGAATTCGGCGTTGGGCAGGAGCACCACGGCGGCACTCAATGAACTCACCGCCGGGTCATGCACCGTGGGATGACTGCCGAGCGCCAGCGCGAACTGCGCGTAGAACTCATACACCTCCGCTGTCCCGTTCCTGAACCGGTCGTAGGCAGGATCCCATCCGCAGGCTTGCATCAAGACCTGGACCGCGCGCGCGCTCAGCAGCCACATGCCGGTATCCACCAGGCACTGGTTGGCCTCGGCAAGTTCCCGGATCTTTGCCGCCGATGGTTTCTGCAGAAAAAAATCAAGCTCCCCTGGTTTACCACGCGGGGAGAAAAACACGCCAAAATCCTTGGCCTGTTCCGGGGCCAGCCGCATGCCTAAACCTAAGATGTCGGCCCGCGGAAACGGGGGTAATTCAGTGCCGAAACGGAGCAGCACATCACCGCTGGTGATCATGACGGCTATTTCCGGGCCGGCGTGGTGGAGGATGCGTTGATAGGCGGGCAATTGCAGGTCGAGCAGGCTCTGATCGAGCCGCTGGCCGCGAGACCACCGGACGACCGGCATCGGCATCAGCAGTTTTCCCGTGGGGCCATAAGCCGGTAGTCGCCGGCTCTGCCCGCCCGCGTGGAGAATCAGTTTCCGGCTCTCGCCCAACCATTGGTGGAAACTGGCCTGGCCTCCCGTTTCGCGCCAACCTTCGGCCATCAGGTTCGCAGTGCCACCTCCGGACCCGAGCGGTTTGGCGGGAGGATCGTAAGTGGCAAACCACTCGGGGCGTTTTTTCCCTTCGAGCGCCTCGAACTCCGCCGCCATGCGCGGGGGCAACGTCAGCAGATGTTGGATCGGTAGTGGTTTGCTCGCCATAAGCCGTGAGGATAATGGGAAAGTCGCGCGGAAGGTGTCTAGCTTGGTTTTTCAGGCGCGACATGCGGCTGGGAGTTGCCAGCGATAAGGACTTTGTGACTTAATATTCCTGTGAAGCCTCGGCGGAAGCCGAAACCAAGCCGGTCGAAGCGCGGGTCCTGGCCCAAATGGGTGGGGCTGTTCATGCTGCTTTTCGTTCTTCTTTGCTCTGGCTGGTTCTTCTTCATCTGGATTACCACACCCCGTAACGTTCCTCGGAAACTTGCGGCTCAAACCACCAACCTACCGCCAGTTGTCGTAGCGACTGAGCCCAAACCGCTCCCTGTCGTCCGGACCAATGTTTACCTTGCGCCCAAGGCCGAGGTGTTGCCCCCGTCACTGCCCACTCCAGTCGTCTCCACCAGTCCCCCGGCAGTTCTGCCCCCATCAGTCGCGCAACTCACACCTACTTCGACTCCCTCGTTACCGCCCGCCACCGCTTCTTCCGTCTCCGCACACACTTATCCCAGGCCCGTGCGGGATGTCGCCGAAGCCCAGATTGCGCTGGCTCGATTCGGTCTCTCGAGCGGGTCGATCGATGGCCGCATCGGCAGCCAAACTCGCCGCGCCCTGTCGGCTTTTCAGCGCCTTCAAAAACTGCCGGAAACCGGTGAATTGGATGCAGTCACCCGGCAGGCGCTGCTACTTGCTCGCGCTCCGCTTACCAACTACGTCGTGATGCATTCGGATATCGCGCGACTGCGGCCGGTCGGTAAGACCTGGGTCGAAAAATCACAGCAGAGCGCCTTGGAATATGAAACGGTTCTTGAACTGGTCGCCGAAAAATCCCGGGCTCACCCCGATTACGTGCGCCAGTTGAACCCGTCCGGCGCCTTCCTCTCTCCCGTTGCCGGCGCAAGTCTCGTGGTTCCAGACGCTGAGTTGGACTCAGTAAACCCTTGCGATTTCATCCGAATTTCTCTCGCCCAGCGCACCTTGGTGGCTTGTGATGTGCGGTCTAATGTGGTGGCGCATTTTCCGTGCAGCATTGCGCGCCGGGTGGAAAAACGCCCCGCAGGCGAGTTGCGCGTGGTCACCCTCGCTCCTAATCCCAACTACACCTTCAACCCTAGGCTCTTTCCCGAGTCGCCTGAAGCCCGGCAGCTCGAGGTCAAGCTCATCCTGCCTCCAGGACCCAACAATCCCGTCGGGGTGGCCTGGATCGGCCTCGACAAGCCGGGCTATGGAATCCATGGCACGCCCGTGCCAGAACAAGTCGGACGTACGGAATCTCACGGTTGTTTTCGCCTCGCCAACTGGAACGCCGAGCACTTGCTTAAGATCGTTCGCACCGGCATCCCGGTGTATGTCGAATGATACGTCTGGCCGCCCGCTAATGCCGGATTAACCTGTCACTGAAGTTAACCTCCACTAAGCCGTCCAACCGCATCGGCCCTGACCATAGTGACAAGGAGAATTCAGTGCGCTCCTTCACCCCACAAACGTTGCCACTCATCGATGCCGCCTCAGAACCTCTGAAAGAACGTTGCGATCAACTCCGGTCCCGCTGCTGGAAAGCCGTGCCCGCCGGGATGGATGAAGCTCACGAACGGGCTGCCAGTCTTGGATTCATAAAGGGTGCACACGCCCGGACCAGTCAGCTTGCCTTCCCATGGTTTGCCATCAGGCTCACAGCGATTGATCTTCCGGACCATCTCCATCGTGCGCTGCTGCCATTCATACTTTACCAGCGTATCGTTCTCTCCCGCCAGGTGCAGGACCGGTTTCGGCTTCAGCTTCAACTTTTCCCAAAACAGTCCTGCGGCTGCGGATGGCGCCACTGCGGTCAGCACCTCGCCGTGTGTTTCCCAGAGCAGGTAAGTGAAGGCGCCCCCGTTGGAATGGCCCGTCGAAAAGACTCTCTTCGTGTTAACCTTGAAGTCCGAATTTAGTTTTGCCAGAACGACATCGAAGAATTTGAGATCACGATCGCCCTGGTCCCCCAGCCGTTGTTGCCATCCCGATCTCTTGCCTTCGGGATCTGTCAATCGCCCGGGCGTCTTAAGCCCTTGCGGGTAGACGGCTATCGCCTCCGGCCAATACCGATGCGTCGCGAAGCTCCGCGCGGCGTTCGTGGCATTGCCTCCATGGCCGTGAAAAATGAAAACCACAGGTGTTGCCTTGGAGTGCGCTGACGTTGGCACGTAGACCAGCGTTTCGCGAACTACTCCTTCCACCGTGAACTGGCGGTGCTCCAATTGCGGATCGACACGCCTCGCCGTCTGCGAAAACGCACCTGGCGCCAGGGTTCCCAGGAGACATAATAGCGAGATAAAGGTCTTCATTCGTGCCGTGGACATAGGATTACATACGCCCAATGCCCGAGATGGCGTTACATCCAGCGGTGCCGAGTCTTACCGATCCCGCGTCGGCCTCACTCCCCAGCCAGGATCAGGTCCAACCGGCGGTTAAACTCTGCCAGTGGCAGGCCGCCGTCCTCGATCGTCGCCCAGTTGCTGTACCCGGCGTCGTCCAACGCTTTGCGCGCCACAGGCCAGTCGATACTGCCATCGCGTGGGTGCACAAATTTGCCGCCGTGGCCATCGGGGTTCAGCTTGAAGTCTTTGATGTGCACTTTGGCAATCAACGAGCCCAGTGCCTTGATCCACTCTTGGGCCGGTGCGTATTTCACATGATTGCCGACATCAAGATAGGCTTTCACCCAGGGACTGTTGAAGGACGCCACAAAATGGCGGAAAAGATGCGGCTTAACCCACAGATTGTTCCACACATTCTCCAGTCCGATCACCACCTTCAGCTCCTGAGCCAGCGGAATCAGCTTCTCCACCGCGGCGCGCGAGGTGACCGTGGCCTGGTCATGCGCCTTGATATACGCGGCATACTTTTCGTTGTCTCCTGCCGCTACGCGAGTCAAGTGGCCCGTCTTTTCGTCGAACTCGATATCGAATTCCCAAGCCTCCGGCATCGGCATGCCCCCGATGCGGCACGGTACCAGGAGAATCGCATCCGCCCCATATGCCTTGGCTGCCCGCAACGCCATCCGGGTTTTTTCGAGCGATTCCTCGACTTTCTGTGGGTTGTCACTGTTAAACTCCATCCACCCGCGCAAAACCGAGTGCACCTGCATGCCTAGCTTCTCTGCCACGGCAGCTCCTTTGGCTGCGTCCGCCTCGGCGCATACATGGCTTGTTTCCACACCTTCGAAGCCGGCATCCTTCAGCGGTTGCAACGCCGCCTCAGTCACCTCCCCAACAATCATCGCCTTCCGGATTCGGCCGCGAAACGTGGCCCCTTGCATTAAGCCGGCGGGCAGAAGAGCGAGGCTGGTGGCGGCTAAAGCCGTCCGGGTGAGAAATTGGCGGCGATCAAGCAACGTATTCATATTCCAGTGGTGCTCCATTCCTCGTTGATAGTCAAATCACAAGTAACCCATCCCCGATGCACACTTGTCTCCGCTCCCGTGCCACCTATTATCACTCCGTGCGCCAGTCGATTCGCGAAATCACGTCAGCCAGGTTTCCAAAAGAAGGAAATCCCACCCTTGATCCATGCAGCCATGGCTGCGCTGCATCCTCCCCCTCAACCGCCCCGCTCCGATTCGCTGCCCTCGATTTCGAAACGGCCGACTACGGGCGCGACAGCGCGTGCGCCCTCTCACTGGTTATCGTGGAGAACGACACCATCGCCGACGTCTGGACTACCCTGATCCGGCCCCCGCGCCGCGACTTTGTCTTCACCTATCTGCACGGCATCGCCTGGGAACATGTCAAGAATCAGCCCACCTTTGGTGAGCTATGGGGAGAAATCGTGCAGAGGCTTCAGGGCCTCACGTTTGTTGCTGCGCACAACGCCTCCTTCGATCGCTCCGTCCTTCACGCCTGTTGCCAGACCGCCGCCGTCCCGCCGTTGGAATCTTCCTTTGTTTGCACTGTGAGGGCCGCACGCTCTATCTGGGGTTTCTATCCCACCACGCTGGCCGATGTTTGCCGCCAGCTCCGCATCCCCTTAAACCATCACAACGCCGAATCCGACGCTCGAGCTTGTGCTCAAATCCTCCTCGCCGCCCGCAGCCAGGGCCACCATTACGATCAGGTCCTTAAAACCTGCTGCCTTAGGTCCTCCCGCAGATAGCCCGTCTCCCACTCACTCAGACCCCGGCCGGGAGCAACGGAGTTCGCAGTGGTGCCGCCCTTGAGCCAAACTCAGGAGTCTGCTTCTCCAAACGCTCCCGAAACTTCAAATGCCTCCGCCGTGTCACCTCTACCAGGGGCCACCAAACCTTCCGTACCAGCCGGCGTTTGATGAGAAAATGCCACAGCCGATTTGTCGCGCGTAATCTCCGGCTTTAGGCGTTTTTTTGTGTGCCTAAGCCATTTCCTTAGGTTGCCATAGGGGCTTCCGTGGGCTGTAGAACGGGTCCGAAGGCACCTCGCCGTACAACCGGCTAACGAACTGGGCTATGGGATCCGAGTCTGAGGTTAAACCTCCGAGCCCACGCATAGATTACGCTGTATCACAAAATGAATCGCTGCAAATCCATTTTTGTTGCTCAAAATGGCTGTGACCGTCTCAGGGTCGGGAACTCGGGCTGACCACGAGACCGCGGTTGGGTAGGCTCTAATGGCTTGGATTTGGGATTGCGGCGGCGCACGAATCAGTGTTGGCAGGCGGCATTGCGTTTGCTTTCCTAGGCAGCATCATGACCAGAGATTATGTCGGGTTTGGATGGCGACGAGGTTTTCCGCTTTTGGCGGCAGCGATACTCTCCGGTGGCTTAGTCGCCGCGGAGCGGGTTGGGGTTCCGGGGGTGCCCTGGCCTGCGACCGACGCTTTGGGGCGCAGTTTGCCAGTGGGTCCTGAACTGGTCCCGATTCGCGCGGATCGCTTTGTCGGGATTTTTTACTTTCTTTGGCATGATAAGTCCTGTCCCCGCAGCCCGGCTCTGGAGGGCCCGTATGACTTGGCAAAAATCATGGCGCGAGATCCCGAAGCGCTGAAGAAACCTGATTCCCCTTTATGGGGTCCCATCGGCACGAGTCATTACTGGGGCGAGCCGCTTTACGGCTATTACAGCAGTGTCGATCGGTGGGTGCTCCGGCGTCACGCCCAGTTGCTGGCCGATGCAGGCATCGACACGCTCATCTTCGACACCACCAACGGTCCCATCTATTCGGAAGCCTGGCGGGCCCTGGCGGAAGTCTTTCGGGAAGTCCGTCAGTCTGGCGGCCGCACACCGCAGTTCGCTTTCATGGTCAACACCGCCGCCCGTGATACCGCACTCCGGATCTACAATGAGCTCTACGCCCCGGGCCATTTCCGGGAACTCTGGTTTCAGTGGCAGGGAAAGCCGCTGCTGATTTGTGATCCCGCCGAAGCGACGCCCGAACTGCGCGAATTCTTCACGCTCCGCCGTGCCCATTGGCCCTTTACCATGACCAATACCGCTCGCGCCTGGCATTGGGAAGCCACCTTCCCCCAGCCTTACGGCTACGTCGACGACCCCGCGCAACCCGAGCAAGTGAATGTTTCAGTCGCCCAAAACCTGGACCAGGAATCAGGCACCCCGGTCAACATGAGCCAGGGCCGGGCGCGCGGGCGCGGCTACAGCGGTGGGCGAAATCACTCCACTCCCGAGGCTCTGAATCGCGGCCTGAATTTCCACGAACAGTGGACCCGGGCCTTCGACCTGCAGCCGCCTTTCGTGATGGTCACAGGCTGGAACGAGTGGATCGCCGGTCGCTGGGGCAAACCCGAAGGGCCTTTCTTCTTTGTCGACCAGTTCGACCGCGAATTCAGCCGCGACATCGAGCCCATGCTTGGCGGGCACGGCGACAATTATTACTGGCAGATGGTGGCCAACATTCGGCGATACAAGGGAGCCCCAGCCATCCCCGCCGCCTCAGGCGCCAGGACCATCCGCATCCCGGGTTCGTTCGACCAGTGGCAGGAGGTGGGGCCCGAATATCGTGACCACGCGGGCGAAACCTTGCCGCGGGACTGTGCCGGGGCCGGAGGGCTGACTTATACCCGGCCAGCGGGGCGTAATGACCTGCTCGCGTTTAAGGTAAGCCATGATCCTGAAAACCTGTTCTTCTACGCCAAAAGCGTCGGTGAGCTGAGCACGGCTGACGGGACCAATTGGATGTGGCTCTTGCTGGATGTGGACCAAAACACGGCCACGGGCTGGCAGGGGTACGATTTCATGGTGAACCGCGTTGCCGGTGCCACCAAAGGCCAAGCGCAGCTGGAGAAAAACCGCGGCGGCTGGAGTTGGGAGCCGGCCGGCAGCGTGGCGATGGAAGTGAAAGGAAACGAGTTGCAGCTCGCCATCTCCCGCAAGTCACTCGGCCTGGTCCACAACAAGAAACCCCTGCGCCTCGATTTCAAGTGGGCTGATGACCTTGCGCGTCCCGGAGAGGTCATGGATTTCTATCTCAGCGGCGACGTCGCGCCGGAAGGCCGATTCAACTATCGCTACGAGACCTCAGGGAATTAGATGGGGGTACTCCGCCTCCGGGGCGTATAGCCGCCCCGGGGCTGCGAGGGAGCGTTGCCGAGCTTAACTGCCGGAACCAACCAGCCGCAACGTGAGTGGATACCGGTAGGTCCCCCCATCGGAAGCTTTCACCGCCGCGATGATCGCCAGCACGAGTGAACCCACCCCCAAAATAATCAGGAGTGGAATGCCCAGAAGAATCAGTGTGAGCGGCACGCAGCACAGGACGTAAATCAGCAGTGAAAGGTGAAAATTCAACGCTTCCCTGGCGTTGGCCGTCACGTATTCCGACTCGTGCCGCATCGCCAGGTAAACCACCAGCGGCAGCACGATGCCCACGCCAAATAAAACGGAGAGATGGCTCAGAATACTCCAAATCTTGTCGTTGCCCGTCGGCGGCACCGGCGAATGAGGTTGCATCTGTGTTTCCATAGGTTTTATCCGTTCAAGTCGAGCCGTATTATCGGCCTCAATATCATTCCTAACATCCATTCCCATCGGCGCCATTACAATCCCACTGCCGTTCTATAATCCCTGCGGTCCCATAGCCTTATGGTCCATCGTCCCCTTTGAAATCCGCAATTGGAGATTCCAGATTTCAAAGGGGTATCAGGCTGTCGGGCCGGGGAGGCGTCACCCGGGGGCTGGCGGTCGTTTAGGATTCTTTCAAGAGGCTGATACGGCCAGCGTGGTAACGTTTTTGGCCGTCGTTGCCGGGCAATGGCAAGGCGATGTTTGGGGTGCCGTCGCGGTGGCCTACGGATACAAAGACGGAGTATTCTCCGGGAGCGGTAACGGGGGCGATGCGGCCGACGGCGAACGTGGTTTCAAAGGCGCGGGCAGGTGGGGCATCAGGGGGGCCGGGTTTCAGGTCGCGCATGTCGAAGTCCTCGGCTACGAGCACGGAAACGATGCCGTCTTTGGCGTCTTTCAAGGTGAGGGCCATGAAACCGCCGGGATAACAGGGGGCGACGCCGGCATTGGCCCAATTGGCGCGGACCTGGAAGGGTTTACCGATTTGAACTTCAGCAGGCCAAGCGAGTTCCCGCAGTTGCAGCCGGTAGCCGAGCCGGCGGTTGATGCGGTGAACCAGGTCGAGGTTTTCGTTGAGCAGTTCGCGGGGCCACCAGTGGATGGAAAGGTAGCTGGCGTGGTATTCTTCGACGGCTTTCAGGAGTAACGAGCCGTCGCCCCACGCGTTGCGCGCTTTGGAGCTGCCGTAGTGTTCGTGTTCGAGGATGACCGGCCAGCGCGGCCAAAATTCCTGCGCCATCTCGGCATGATACCAGGAGCGCGGCGGAGGCTGGACCATGATGCTGTCATCGCGCAGGGTGACGCCTTTAGAGAGAGCGTAGTCGGTTTCCGGGAGATGCCGTCCCGGGCGGTCGTGGCCGGCGACATCGTCGCTGATGCAGAGCAGGGTTTTTTTGAAATGCGCGACGTGGAGGTCGATATGCCGGCGCAAGACAGCCAGGGACTTTTCTTCGGGCACCTGGCTGCTCATGTGGGTGTGGCCTTCGCCCCAGAGGCCGTAGGTGCCGATATCGACGAAGGCGACGTTGGGATTGCCATCGTAACGTCGTGCCATGGCGGCGAGGAAGCGGTCCAGCTTTTCCAGGTAGATGGGATCCGTAAAGTCCGGGTCCCAGGTCGTGGCATCGGGAGACGGGCCTTTGCCGAACTGGTAGAAAACACCTTTGGCGCCGGCGGCGCGGACCCATGCGGGCGTGGCGAAAGGTATCCAATTTTCGGAGGTGGTGATACGAAAAGCGACGCGTTTGCCCTTGGCGATCCAGCGCTGGGCTGGAGTATCGAGCAGCGCCCAGTTGAAGACGCCTTCCTCGGGCTCCAGGTAGGCCCAGGGCACCCGGAGGTAAACCGTGGAGACTCCGGGGAAATCGTCCAGGGTGTCTGAGGGCTCGAGTTTTGAACCGTAGTTCCGGGGGATGTTCGAGTAAAAGTGCATGGTCCAGCCCATGTCCGGGTTGACCAGTGCTTCGCCGGTGTCCACCGGGTGGAACGTGCACAAAGTCACAGGCTGGGGGGAGTCGGACGCGAGTAACGATGCCGTCGCGATCCAGAGTGCCGCCATTGCCAGGATCACCCCGGCGAGGCTTCGGAGGAGTTTACGCGGAGTGACTGGCTTCATAGCTTCGGTTTCGTTTGTTCGTTGAGTTTTTGGAGCGCGGCTTCCAGGGGTTTGCGGGCGGCGTCCGTGGTGACCGAGTCTATGACCTGTTGCAGGATGGGGAGCGCGGTTGGGGCATCGCCCGCGGAGAGACTTGTGGCGATGCGGCTCGCGGCGCCGGCGGCCTCGGCCTGCACCTCTTTTTCAGCGACCATCGGCAGCACCACGCGGAGCGCATCCAGTATCGGAAGCTCGGCGAGTCCCGAGAGAACCACGCGTTTTTCTTCGGGTCGGAGCGGCAACTTGAGCAGTTGAGTGAAGACCTCCAGGCGGCGATCGAGGCTGTTTTGCCCGGCGTGTTCAGGTCCCACGAGCCGGACGCAGGCACGGACCGCGGCGCTGCGGTCGCGCAACTCGGCGCGCCGGGCGGCGGCCTCCAGGAGGTCCGGCACCAGGGCCACATCCACGGAATCACAGAGGGCCTGAAAGGCGGCAGCACTGACGGCTGGATCTGAGTCGTGAGCCGCTTCGCGCAGAGCGGCGGCAACATCTGGACTGGCGGATCCTGAGGCCACGGGCAGGAGGGCGATCTTCGCCGCCGGCGGTCCCTGGCGGATAGCCTGAACGAGCGTGTCGGTGATGACGGAGCCTCGAATCGCCAGGAGACGTTGGCTGGCGGATTGCACGGCGCGGGCGGCGTGGTTTCGCAGAGCATCGGCCTTGGCCTCGATAACCAAGCCGACAAGGGCTGGCAAATCACTATCGCTTGCGATTTGGCCGAGGGCAGCGCACGCGGTTTCCTGGGGTCCGGCCGGGGCTTTGCGGGCCAGTTCGATCAACGGCTTCACCGCCCCGTGATGACCGCGCAAGCCGAGTGCGCGTGCGGACTCGGCCTGGATGGCGGGATCGGCATTCTGGAGCAACTCGACCAAGGAGTCCGTGGGGGGAAGCCCGTGGAGATCCACTAACGCCTGGCGGGCCGCGGCCTGCTCGGGCCCGGTGGTGGAGGCGGCGGTTTTTGCCAACACCGGTATGGAGGTCGCGCTGCCGAGAAACCCGATGGCCTGGATCGCGGCGAGGCGGACCTCTGCGGATTGACTACCCAGAAGGCCGGTAATGGTGACGAGTGCTTCCTTGTGGCCACCCTGGGCCAGATTTCTGATCACTGCCGGCTGCAAACCGGCGTCGATTTGTGGCAACGCCCTGGCGACCGCGTCGGGCCCGAGTTTGCCCGGCAACACCCGGCACAACTCCAAGGACGCGTTTTGGACAGCCATGTCCTTGCCTGAAATACCGTCTACCAGAAGTTCTCCCCAACGGCTCGGGTGGGAAGCGCCCACAAACCCACGCCAGGCTGCCTGGCGAAGGTGAGGCTCAGCCGCGTGATCGCAGATCAACTTAAAGGCAGCTTGGGCCGCTTCGGACGGGCCCTCCCTGCGCAGGGCTGAAGCACAACTCAACAACCCATCCGCAACTGCCAACCGCACTGCTCCTGAACTCTTTCCCCAAGCGGTCTGCAACGGTTCCAGCGCGGAAGACCCCAGTTTGCCCAAGGCCACCGCAGCCGCCCTGACCGTGTCGACATCGGGATCCAGGACCAGTTTTCCGAGCGCGGGTACGGCGATCGTTTCTCCCCGGATGCCTAGTGAATGGATAAGACCCATTCGGGTGAGGCCGTCGGTCTTTTCCAGTTCGGCGAGGAGTGCCGTGCCGGCTTCCGGGAACGGCATGGACTCCAGCGCATAGCGTGCTGAATGCGACAGGTTGGTTTCTGCGAGCAAGGCCTGCATGGCTGGGACGCTGCGGGCGGTGCCGATGCGCTTCAACCGAGCGCAGGCGGCGTCTTTTTCGGCGAGCGAGGCGCTGGGAGACTGGAGCACAGTGATGATTTGGGACTCGTCCTGTGCTGATGCGGGCATTGCCGGAGTCGCAACCAGGAACATCACACTGGCAAACATTGATAGCTGTTTAAACATTCTCATAGGTTACTCCGGTTACACACACCAAGGGGCTCGTTTGGCGATCGACCGCAGCCGATTTGCCTCGTCGTCGTTGACGAACTCCTCCGTCGCCGGGTTCCATTTCAAGGCGCGTTTGAGTTGTTTGGACACGCCGCCCAACAGCAGGGCGCTGGCGGCGCGGTGGGCCACCTCCTCGTTGCAAATCGTCCGTCCACGGTTTCGGATGCATTCCAGGAAATTGCCCGAGTGGCTATCGGATCGGTAGAGGTGGACCTCGTCCGACCTTAACGGCTCGAGGACAATTCCCGGCGGGTCGGATTTTATGCTGCCCCGATCCACGGCGATCCGGCCCTCGGTGCCCACGAAACAAGCCCCGCCATCGCCACCTACGGCTTCGCCGGGATACGGTTTACCATAAACGGTGACCCCGCTGGCGTATTTGTAGCCGGAAAGTTCGCCTTCCAGGAAAACCTCCACCGGCCCGGTCTTATCCGCATCGGCAGCCCATTGCACAATATCGTAGTGATGCTGTCCCCAGTTGAGTTCGCCGATATCGAAGCGGTGGGGTCCGGTGTTGCCGTCGAACGGAATCCAGGGAGCGGGACCGAGGTAAAGGTCCCAATCGAGTTGTGGAGGGACAGGGTTACCGGCGCCAAAACGGTTGGGCCAGAAAACACCCCCGCCATCGCGCCAGGCGTAAATCGACTGAAGTTTACCAATACGCCCACTGCGGACAAGTTCGCAGGCCAACCGGAATTTGCCGGCGTATTCGCTGCGTTGCTGGGTGCCCGCCTGGTAAACACGGCTGTAGCGGCGGACGGTGTCGAGCACCTGGTGGCTTTCCTGGAGCGTGACAGCGGTGGGTTTTTCGCAATAGATGTCCTTGCCGGCCATCGCCGCCATGATGGACATGGTGGCGTGCCAATGGGCGGGCGAGGCGATCAGCACGGCGTCGATATCGGGTCGATCCAGCACGGCGCGGAAATCGACGTAGGCTTTGCACACCTGCGAACTACCGGCGCCGGCCTGGCCGGCGTAGTAGTCATTGACGCGCCGGCAGGCATTGTCACGACGATCCTGCCAAACATCGCAGACGGCCAACACCTGCACCTCCTTGCGGCCGGTGTAGCCCCCGGCGACGTAAGTCCACGCGCCGCCGAGCAGATGCCCACCGCCTTGCGTGCCGACACCGATAAAGCCCATGGTGATGCGGTTGCTGGGAGGGGTGGCGCCATTGAGACCCAGAACCGAGCCCGGCAAAACCAGAGGGGCGATTCCAGCAGCGGCGGCGCGCCGCAGAAATTGTCTGCGGGAGAGATTTCTATTGATGCTCATATTCCGTTCCGTATGGGATGGGTTAGTGAGTGTGCAGATGAATGGGTATCCAAAAGGACAAAAATGAAGTCGTGGCGCTCTCGGCGCGGGCTCTCAACTGGATGGAGCCGTCTTACCGAGGCGGCCTGCGGTTTGACGCCCTGTGTGGCTACCAAACTGGATTTTGAAAGAGCAGCGTCCTCGGGCTACCGCATTCTTCTATGCGGCGCGGCGCATGCAGGCGACTTTAGCTCCGGAAAGCCGGGTGTCGAGATTAAGTTCGTGCGGCGGAGGGACTATGGGACTATGAGGACGGAGGTCATGCTAGGGAATCGAGGATATTTCGGACGGCTGTCAAGTCCATGCCGCGGAGAGAGTCGGTCGTGTAGGAAGCTATATGGGAGGTGGCGACAAGGTGTTCGAGACCGGCGGTGATCAAGGGGTCGTTGAAGGCGGGCTCTTGGTCAAAGACGTCGACCGCTGCGCCGCCGAGAGAGCCGGAGGTGAGAGCGGCGAGCAGAGCGGGCTGATTCACTAGTCCGGCCCTGGCAGTGTTGATGAGGAAGGCGCCGGGTTTCATGAGCGCGAGTTCTTGCCGGCCGATCATCCCGCGCGAGCCGGGATTCAACGAGGCGTGGAGGGTTACGATGTCGGACTGCTGGAGGAGCGTTTTGAGAGGAACACGTTGAGCACCGTAAGTGGCGGCGGTTTCGGGAAGGAGCCGAGGGCTATAGGTGAGCACGCTCATGGAGAAGCCGCTGGCACGGCGGGCCACGGCTTTGCCGATGCGCCCCAGGCCAACGATGCCCAGAGTTTTGCCCCAAACATCGGGGCTGATGGGCCGGAACCGGGCCCCGGCGCGCATTGCCCGGTCCGTTGCGGCAACTCTACGAACGAGCGTGAGCAGCAAGGCGAAGGTGAAATCGGCAACGCTTTCGTGGGCTCGGGCGGAGGCGGTGGTGCAGACGGGGATGCCGGCACGCGTCGCGGTCTCGACATCGATGTTGTCAACACCCACACCGTGGCGGGAGATCACTTTGAGACGGGTGCAGCCCCGAATGACGGCGGCGTTGACCTGGTCCAGGCTGGAGTAGACGAGGATAGCGTGAAGTGGGTGCTTCCGATTCACCCGCAGGATGTCTCCGGCTCTCATGGGTTTGCGGACGGGATGGACGATTATTCGGCAGCCGCGGGAAGCCAGTTCATGCTCAAGCGCCTGCCAATGGGCATCGCCGAGTTGCCTGCCAAATTCGCGCGAAGTGATCAGGATATTGTCCATTGTTTTCTCCTAGCCCAGGTTACCCGAGGAGACAAATGGTTTTTCGGGGTGTTCACGTAAAGACGCGAGGTTTTTACTTTTACCGCCGAGAACGCAAGGAGCGCAAAGACAGGAGAGCGTTACAGAAGAACCAAGAGAATGAAGCACGATGGGCGTTACCTGGGTGGTTGACCTCCGCCAAGGCCACAGTGCAATGGGGGCCAAGGGCGGGACGTGAAGGCCGGGATGAAGTTTTAGGCAAAATGCGGGATTGACGGGGAGGAGGGGGATTCCGAAGACTCACGTGATGCTTGGCATACTTGATCGAATATTTCGGCACTTTCCCGCACTGACGAAGTCTTTTCTAGCAGCGTCTGCGTTGGCGGGATCGATTGGAATGGCTCAGTCAGATATGGCCGAGGTGAATGCGGCTATTGAAAAATATCGAAAAGGAACTTTAGTCATACATGCGGCGCCTAACACCCCGGTCATGGTGGAACAACAACGACACGCCTTTTGGTTTGGGGCAACGCTGGCCAACCACGCTTTTGAGGATCGCATGTCCGCCGCGGACCGCGAAGCCTATCGGCAGGTTTTCCTGACGAACTTCAACGCGGCGGTGACAGAAAATGCGCTGAAGTGGCACGACATGGAGCCGCGCCGGGGCTCAGTGAATTACCGGACGGTGGACGCCATGCTTGATTGGACCAAAGAGCACGGGATTCCGCTGCGCGGGCACAACATCTACTGGGGCATACCTAATCGGGTGCAGGATTGGCTGAAGGCGCTTCCGAATGCCGAATTTCGGGAGGTACTCAAAGCGCGGGGAATTGAAGTGGGCCGACGGTACCGCGGCCGTTTCGCCGAATACGATCTAAACAACGAAATGATCCACGGCAATTATTACGAGGACCGCCTCGGCAAAGAGATTACGAAGCAGATGGCGGCATGGGTTCGGGAGGGAGACCCTGACGCGGTGCTCTACCTGAATGATTACGACATACTCACCGGGGTGCGGTTGGAAGATTATTTGCGTCACATTCGTGACCTGCTTGACCAGGGGGTGCCGATCGGGGGAATTGGGGTGCAGGGCCATCTTCACGGCGAGGCATTCGACCCCAAAGCGCTGCATCATGCGCTGCAAAAGCTGTCAGAATTCAACCTGCCGATTCGGGTGACGGAGTTCAACATGCCGGGGCAGCGCTCGCGCTTTCTCAAAGATCCCAGACTCCGGATGACGGATGCCGAGGAGCAAGCCAAAGCCCAGGCACTCGTGGATTACTACCGCATCTGCTTCGCCTATCCAATGGTCAAAGGCATTCTCATGTGGGGCTTTTGGGAAGGCGCCAATTGGATTCCCGCCTCCTCCATGTACCGGCGAGACTGGACACCGCTCCCAGCCGCCAAAGCCTATCAGGACCTCGTTTATGGCGAGTGGCAAACCCGCTGGAAGGGGCACACCGATGCGAATGGCCGTTGCGAACTTCGGGCGTTTCACGGCCGCCACCGCGTCCAGGCAGGGACCAGGGAGCAACTCATCGACCTGAACCCGGGAGACACGCAGAAGACCGTCCGGTTCTAAACGAGACCGCCCGAAAGGCACACCGACGTCGCATTGACTCGCCTCAACTGAAGCTGCCCGCAGTGAAAAAGCGCCAGAAAATAGCTCGCCGCAAGCTCGCACGGAAACGTCAAAAAGGTCAAAAGACTTTGACGCTTGCGCCATCCTGTTTTCCCTATCCGCCGAAAAAAGGCGTTGGGGGTCCCTGGATGGTCATTGTTGATTCGCAGGGAAGGTTGCACCCTGAAACTCCGATGCCGCCGGACCCGGAAGACGAGAAGGTCATCCGGCGAAACCTGAGAATTTTGTGGGTCATCGTCAGTCTACTCTTTGCGGGCTCGGTCTACATCGGTCGCCAAGACTTGCTCGAATTCGTCCAATGGTGGCAGGCATTCCTAGGGTTCGTTTCGTGAAGCTTTCCCTCGCTGGGGTTGGCGGATTGAAACACCGCGCCCCTTCCAGGTCGTGACATCGGGACGTTGAGCGAGGATCGCTCCCTTGCCCGGCCCTGACCTTCAGGGGACCTTTACCGGTGATTGACCGCGATTCATTTTCTCCATCGCTTCGCCCGTCATGGGAACGAAGCGCACCGGGAGAACTGAGCGCCGCTCGAGCTGCCCCTTTCTTTTGGTAAGCAGCACCAGGTCCTGCGCAATGGTGGGCCCGACCGGCAGAATCATCAGGCCACCCTCCTTGAGTTGATCAATGAGCGGCTGAGGCACGTGCTCAGGCGCACACGTCGCAATGATGGAATCGAAGGGGGCCGCCTCGGGCCATCCGCGGTAGCCGTCTCCCGCGCGCACGATGACATTTGTATAGCCCAAATTCTTGAGTCGGGCGGCGGCTTCGGCTGCCAGGCTGGCAACAATCTCGATGGTGTAGACTTTCGCGACCAATGGCGACAGAACCGCTGCCTGGTAACCGGAGCCGGTTCCAATCTCGAGCACGCGGTCGGTGGGTTTCGGCTCGAGGCGCTCAGTCATGAAGGCGACCACATAAGGCTGAGATATCGTTTGGCTATGACCGATGGGCAAGGGACGGTCATCGTATGCTTCGGACTGCAGCGACCTGGGAACGAATTCGTGCCGAGGCACCTGGCGCATCACCTCCAGCACGCGGCTGTTAGTGATACCGCGCCCCAT
This sequence comes from Verrucomicrobia subdivision 3 bacterium UBA6082, assembly GCA_002428665.1. Taxonomy (GTDB): domain Bacteria; phylum Verrucomicrobiota; class Verrucomicrobiia; order Limisphaerales; family UBA8199; genus UBA6082. The sequence continues at coordinate 37,893 of DIXK01000106.1, read as the reverse complement.
ACCCTGGAGCTGCCAATCCACCATGCGCTGCCGCGCGTTTGTGAATGGATCCTGAGTCGCCACGCCAGGCGATCCTAGAGCAACCGTCATCGCGGCCAAAGAAAGGAATGCGAGGTCCATAGCCTTCCACAACCGACGCCCGTTCATGGGGAAATGTAGCCCATGAAGGCGGTTTTTGCAGGCACAATCGTCGAAACCGCTCTCGAGAGGCCGGTTCAGCTGATCGCCGGGCCTGGCTGGGAGACCGTCACCTCATTCACACTACCACGGCGATAGCCCTGCAGGTCGAGCGTCACATGGGCGTAGCCGATCTTCTTGATCGCCTCAGCGACCTTGGTTGAAACGCCATTTACCAGGAACCGGGACATCTCCCCGGGGCCGACTTCGATTCGGGCCAAATGGAGCACCCCAGACGCCGCCGGAGCCAGGGCAGGCACGGATGCGGGTCGCAATTCGTGGTGACGCACCCGGACATCATAAAAGCCCAGATCCCGGAGCACATACTCCGCTTGCTCAATCATCTTCAGTTTCTCGGGACTGACCGCCTCGCCGTAGGGAACACGGGAGCTGAGGCAGGCCATTTGCGGCTTATCGGCGGTTGGCAGGCCGAAATGGGCGGACAGTTGGCGGATATCTTCTTTGGTGAGGCCGGCCTCTTTGAGCGGCGCGCGGACGTGAAATTCAGACGCCGCCTTGGCACCCGGCCGGTGATCGCCGATATCGCTGGCGTTTTCCCCGTACGCGATGACGGCGAATCCCCTGGTCCGGGCCAGAGGCACCAATTCGGCAAACAGCTCGTGCTTGCAGAAATAGCAGCGGTTGGTGGGGTTTGCGAGGTAATCCAGGTTATCAAACTCGCGCGTGCGAATGACTTGCACGGGAAACTTGAACTGCCGGGCAATCGTCAACGCCTCCTCCAATTCCCGCCGCGGCAGACTGGGCGAATCCGCAATGGCGGCGAGGGCTTTCTCTCCGAGGACCTCATGAGCCATGAAAGCCAGGAATACGGAGTCCACGCCGCCGGAATAGGCCACCAGGCAGGACTCGCAGGAGCGGAGCCGTTCACGGAGCTGTTCTAATTTCTCGAATACCACAAGCTGAAGAATGCCACGCCGGAGGCGGAAAGTCGAGTCGGAGAGGGAAGCCCGGGAACGGTAAGATCGGTTTACTGCGGTGGCTCTTCCTGCACCCATTCGCTCGGAGACACTCGCGCTGACGTCCTTAACTCCGACTGCAATTTGCGGGCCGCCCAGCAGATGAAAAAGATGTTCTTGCCCAGGTAGAGGATCGAGATGAGAGCATACCATCCAGAAACCCCGGTTACGGAGGCGGGTCCGAAGCCCAGTCCGAAGGTAGATATCCCGATTCCCGTGAGGATGGAAGACGCCAGGCGAGGCAAAAGGATCACTAGGCCAACGGTCCAGGCCATGATCAGAGAAGGTCTGTTGAGCCGCAGGCCGAACCACATACCCACCCAGCAGACTGCGATGATATCGAGGATTCGGTTTGCCGGCACCATCACCAGGTAAAGCGCGCCAAATCCCATCATCTTTGAGGAAGCCACGGACGCCAGGAGTCGCAGAAACAACTCGAGGAAGCCCACCACGAGTAAAGGCACGCGAATGCTGCGCCACAAAGCCCACCAAAAACCATCCACAATGTCGCGCGCGCCCAGAGGAGTGCAGAGCAAAAGCTCCAGTTCGCCATTACGTCGGGTTTCGAAAAAGAACCGAGCCGCCAGCCAACTGAAAATCAAACTGGCCCCGAAACTGAATATCGAGCTCAGACTCATCACGGGACCAAAAATCCGTGCCCCAAGAAACCCCCAGAAGACCGCGACCAAGGAGAGGGCAATGCCGACCCAGATGAGCACCCGTCGGGCAGGCAATCGGGATGCCACCCAACGGATAGGAGCCGTCTCCAACAAAGCCCGGCTGACCTGTGGTTTCTCTGGCCTTAGGCGCCACAGACGCCGCCAGCGTTTCGGTTTCGCGACTGGCAAAATGAGAGGCTCTTCCTCATTCCAGTTTTTCCCCAGTGCTCTCGCCGCCGCCAGCAGGAACGCCCAGCCGAGAACCTGACCCCAGAAAAACGAACCCCAAAACAAGAACCGTCCGGCCGTGTATTGCGCTTCGGGAGCCTGGAAGAAGGCACCCACGGGGCTCAGCAGCACGGGCCAGAGTAACCACTGCAGCTTGACCAGCGAATACACGGCAAAGGCAAGGCTCGGCAGTGCGAAAAGAAGGACTGACATCCCTGTGGCGGCACGCATTCCCTGAAATTGACCGCGGGTTCGGGAGGAGACCCAAACACCAGCCGCCAACGCCACGAAGAGGGCATTCAGCAGCGCCAGCGAAGTCCTCCCGAACCTTCCCCAAGTGATGCCGCCGCAGAGGATGGCCAGCGCCAGGGCCGGCATGAGTCCGATTAGGCCGTAGAAGGCAGCCAGGCCGGCTGCCACCAGTTTTCCCAACACAATATCGTAGCCTTTGAGGTCGGTCAGGAACAGGAATCCGAGCGTCCCTTCACGGCGTTCGTGACTGATCACATCCGCCGTGACCAGCACAGAGGCCCAAACCAAAAGGAATCCCATCCAGGAAAGCGCGAGGAAAGCGGTGGCTCCCTGAACAGCCGGGCTCATGGGCGCTGAAACCAGGAACACCATCTGGATGCTTAAGAGAATGGCAAGGCTTGCTATGCCACACCTCACCCAGTAGGTCGATCCCTGCCGTCCCCGCACGCGTAACTCACGATCGAGAATGGGCAGGAAGGTCATGTGAGTTAAGGTTCAGGCCAAATAGACAGATCGGCCCTCGTGAACGAAAAAGACACGGTCTTGATCCTGCCGACGTGAACGGTGAGAACGACCTGATTCGTGGGACACCGATAGTCAGAATTCACCTCGTGCATTGGCCGTCCCTCCTCAGATTTGACTCCTGGGTGTTTGTTCATTGCCTTTCTGATGGCCATTACTGGCCGAAAGTTTGGATCACATAATTGGGGTGTTTAGCAGGACTCTATAAGGGTATTTTAATCAACAGCTCCTTCGGTGTAAAGCGCCGCCGGGACGCGGCAACAGCATAATAGACCAAAGCTTTTGGCGGGTATGCCATCTCGAGGAATGTGGCGGTGCCGTCTAGCTTGTTCGTTGACAGTTGGCGGTTGCCTGATACAAACGTCGGCCATGGACCTAAATGATCGATATTCATCGAACCCGGGACGCACAACTGCGACGTCACTGCTGGGTCGTCGTCTCTGTTGGACCTTAAGCCTGGCCTGCCTACTGCTTGCGGGCCTGATTCAGAACAGTCGCGCGGAAGTGCGTTTACCGAAGGTTTTCGGCTCTCACATGGTGATTCAACAAAGCCAGCCCGTCCTGGTCTGGGGCTGGGCTGACGCGGGTGAGCAGATTGAATTGACCCTGGGGAACGCCACCGCCAAAGCCAAAGCGAACGAGCGCGGAGAGTGGAAAGCCTCACTGCCAGCGATGGCAGCGGGAGGGCCTTATGTTCTGAGGGTTAAGGGTTCCAACACGATTACCTTCGAAGATGTGCTGGTGGGTGAAGTTTGGCTGTGCTCAGGACAGTCCAACATGGAGATGGGGATAGGGTCAGTACAGCGAGGCACGGAAGAGATTGCCGCCGCCAATTATCCTTTGATCCGGCTCTTCATGGTTCCAAACCGGTGGACCCCGGAGCCCCAAAGCGATTTGGAATCCGGTGAGTGGAAGTTGTGTTCACCCGAGTCCATTGCCCAGGGCGGCTGGGGCGGCTTCTCCGCCGCCGGTTACTTCTTCGGGCGTGAGTTGCACCAGAAGCTCGGGGTTGGAGTAGGCCTGATCGATGCGACTTGGGGTGGCACGTGCTCCCAGAGTTGGACACCGCCTGAAGGTTTTGGATTGGTGACAGCCCTCAAAGGAGAATATGAGCGAGTGCAACTGGGGGATCCCAGGACGCCACGCCACCAAGATCGGCTGGGGCAGTTTCTCGCGGAAATGGAAACCTGGATGGCCGGCGCGAAGGAAGCTAAAGCGAAGCGGAGCCTCGTGCCGCAAATGCCCACCTACCCAGCGGAACTGCTGCCGCCGCACAACCTGCAGCACGCCACCGCCCTTTACAATGGCATGATCCACCCCATTCAACCCTTTGGCCTGCGGGGCGCGATTTGGTATCAAGGTGAGTCCAACCTCGGAGATGGTTTACTGTATGCGGACCGCATGGAAGCTTTGATACGGGGCTGGCGCGCTGTATGGAACAACGCCGAGTTTCCGTTCTTCTTCGTTCAGATCGCGCCATACAACTATGGAGGGGACGCGGAACGGTTGGGTGTGTTGTGGGAGGCCCAAACGTTTGCCACTCAACGAGTGCCGAATTCCGGCATGGCAGTGATCAACGATATCGGAGACCTCAAGGACATCCATCCCGCCAACAAGCAGGAAGTTGGGCGGCGACTCGCCTTGCTGGCCTTGGCCAAGACCTATGGATCGAACGTGGTATGCTCGGGTCCCGTCTTCAAGGAGATGAAGCAGGAAGGCAATGAACTTCGGCTGGTGTTTGATAACGCTGCCGGTGGACTGTCCAGCCGGGATGGCAAGCCGTTAACCTGGTTTGAAATCATCGATGCTGAAGAGGGCGGTTTTGTCACTGCCCAGGCTCGGATTGACGGCGCAAGCGTGGTGCTGTCGTCACCCGAGGTTAAACGCCCTGTGGCGGTGCGGTTCGCCTGGAGCATGTTGGCGGAACCAAACCTCGTGAACAGCGCCAACCTGCCGGCCAGCGGCTTCCGCGCCGGGAATGTGCCAAAGCGAGATTTGCTGACGCTAAAAGTGTCCGAGGCCGCCAACTACAAGTTGGTGTATGACCTCGACCTGGAGAAACTGAGCGCGCAAATCAAGTACGACGTTGATAACCGAAAACAGATCCAGCAACCCTTCGATCGCATCGCCTATTTTGTCGAATTGCAGGCTCAGAACGGCAACACGGACTACCTCTACGTCTCGATGGACGCGTTCACCACCTCGCTCGACAAGATTGGCATTCCCACCACAGCATCCGGGGCGCACTTTCAACAACGGGTTGGCTCCATGAGCGTCGTGTCGAACGTGAAGGGCATCGTCAATGGCATTGGCCTGGGCAGCGGATGGATCGAATTTTGGCCGAATAACTACGGAACCGGCAACAAAGCTTCCGTGCCCAACGCCTCGGGCAACGCCTATGATTTTGGCGATGATCCAGCAGACCCTGCGGACGGCTATGGCTGCATGCAGGTTCATAATGCGGATGCGAAACAGACCCTGTTCGCCATCAACCATTGGCGCGAGGGATCCAAGGCTGACCTGGGGATTGGCAACCAAGCGAAGGACCAGCCCGACTGGACTTTCTCCGGCAATGCCGGGAGTTACAAGGCCAAGCGCCTCCGCGTGCTTGTCCGTCCCAAGTAATGTGAGCCGGGCCGATTTGCTGACGGTGGATGACGGAGGCGGGTGCTCCGCGACGCGAGCCAGCACCTTGACCCTCGGGTCCCTTTCGCTCACAGTTTGAGGATGCGAATTTTGCCGTCGGGCTACACCCCCTTGTTGGGCGTCAAAGAGACAGAGCGCGCGATAAAGGCCCTCAAGGACTTTGTCGAGTTGAACCTCGCGACCGAGCTCAATCTCAGCCGCGTCACCGCACCGCTGTTCGTGCAGTCGGGCACGGGGATCAACGACGATCTGAACGGGGTTGAAAGACCGGTCTCATTTCCCGTCAAGGGTGTGACGGGGATGCAAGCCGAGATTGTCCATTCTCTGGCCAAATGGAAACGGATGCAGTTGGCCGAACTGGGCTTCAGCCCCGGGTATGGCCTGTACACGGACATGAATGCGATCCGGCCGGACGAGGATCTGGATAATACGCACTCGCTTTACGTCGACCAGTGGGATTGGGAACGGGTGATCACCGGGGCGGATCGTTCGCCGGACTACCTCAAACGAATCGTGCAAAAGATCTACTCGATTCTGAAGCGGACCGAGCATTTCGTGTGTGAGCGATACGACGGCATTACCCCGGAATTACCCGAAGAAATCACCTTTGTTCACGCGGAAGAACTGCGTGCCCGCTACCCCCGCCTGAGCCCACGGGAACGGGAGATGGCACTGCTAAAGGAATGCCGTGCCGCATTTATCATGGGCATCGGGGGCGCGCTTTCCGACGGGACGATTCACGATGGGCGGGCGCCGGACTACGACGACTGGTCGACCCCTGCCGACAACGGATTTGCTGGGTTAAACGGGGACATTTTTGTGTGGCATCCGGTCCTGGGCATAGCATTCGAGCTGTCGTCGATGGGCATTCGTGTGGACAAAGCGGCCCTGCTGCGCCAATTGGAAATCCGCAACGCCTTGGAGCGCAAAAACCTCTTCTGGCACCAGCGATTGCTGCAGGACCAAATGCCGTTATCCATCGGGGGCGGTATCGGCCAGTCCCGGCTCTGCATGTATTTCCTGCGCAAGGCACACATTGGCGAGATTCAGGCCAGCCTGTGGCCGGAGGACATGATTGGCGAATGCCGCCGCCACAATATCCGGTTGCTCTAACGAATTTTCAGGGCCTGCGGCCCTGCCCCGCACCGGCAATCAACTTCGGCGAGCGTTTTGGTATGTCAGATCTGTGACCGTTCGGAGGACCCGGAACTCAGGGCAGTTGGCGCGCCCGGTAAAACCGCCGGTCGAGAGCCCTCGCGCCAGTGTCGGTGTAGTCGAATGACGCGCTGCTGATGCGGTTGGTTTGAAGCGGGAGCCAATTCACCAGGTTGGTGCTCCCCTCGACTGCGTAGCGGGAGCCGGATTGGCCGGAAACCCGCAGACTGAAGTCGCCGTTGGGGGCGCGGTTAAGCACTTGCAGACTTGGACGCGCGACCAGCGCTTCTGAAACGACCTGGTAATTGTCGAAAATCATGAAGTTGTCCCCAGGATAATCCTCGTCGTAGATGGCCCACACCGCATCAATATCCCCCAGTGTGAGTGGCGCTCCAGTGGTAGTAATGGGCAGGTCGGACAGGATGTTCGTGTTGGACAGCCACGCGCTCCAGCGGTTGCGGGCAAAATTGAGCGAGATCTGAAGTGTGTAGGTCGTGTCGTTCGTGAAGGTTACACCCGAGTATTCCCAATCGTTGGTGCCGTCCAGAACATAATAGATCCCCAGATCCTTGTTATCGAAATCGACGGTAAACAGATGATCTCCCTGGACGTTATAAACGCTCCAGAAGAAATCATCGCGGTCGGTGGTGGTGGAATCAATGATCGAGAGAACCACGGAGAAATTGACTACCGGCGTCTGGCCCATCACCGGGGTATAGTTCAGGGGCTGCCACACATAGATCCACGAAGCCGGCGGCTGGAGATCAAAGAGCCCCACATAAGCGGCAGTGGAACCGTTGAAGTTGGTAATCAATCCGTTGCCCCCCGATGAGGTGGTGTCTTTCACCCACCCTTGCTGACCAGCGAGTTCGTAAGTGTGGTTATATCCCTGGTCGAACGTAGTGGAATAGATCGTGGCCCCCTGCAAAGGCGTGAGGCTGCATAAACCCAGGCACACCGAGAATAACGTCAAGGACGATTTTCGTTTCATAGGTTTTTTCTCTTTAGCCACAGGCCCAGGGATCGCTACTGAGTCGCCCTCCGGATACTGCAGCCAGATCAGTTTAAACCATTTCTCCGAGCCTGCACGAAAGAAAGTGAGCTTCCCTTCAGCTCGATGTGGCGCGGAGGCAAGTCGAACGAGTCCGGCGATCCATCTGCGACCTGGACGTGACGTTCAGCTGTTTTAGCGACTTCGACCTTGCTATCTATCGATGGCCCCTCAGGGTTGTTTCCCCTTTTGCTCACGAAGGTGTCGTTGAATAGCTTCACGCACTGCCACCAGCGATCGCGGCGTATTCTCATGCCGGCTGGGCGGATCGTTGAAAATGTCCTTGGGAGCTTTCAGGGCGTTGTAAGCGGAATACACACTCGAGGGTGGGCAAGTAGTGTCGATGAAACCGACGGTGAAGTATCCCGGGGCTTTGGCACGGGCGGCAAAGTTTACGGCGTCATAATAGCGTGCGATTTCCAGGATTCTGGGATCCGGATTGCCGTCAGGTCCGGCCGGCACGATTTTGGGCCAACCGCAGACGCGTCCCACGACGGTTCCCGTGTGATCGCACATGGCCGGGACGAGGGCGGCAAAGAAGGTCACTCGCGAATCGAGACCCGCTGCCACAATGGCCTGGGCACCTCCCTGGCTGCTGCCGCGAACTACGAGCGTCCGGCCGTCCCACTCCGGCTGCGCGGTTAAAAAGTCAATCGCGCGGACAAGGCGCAAGAACATGCCTAGAAAGTAAACCGTCTCCCGGGATTCCCCGACGCGGCCGCGGTAGTCGCTCAGGTCGCCCTTAGCCATGTCGGCGTAGAAGGCCACCGGTTTCCCATTGGGCAGCCCGTGGGCATTGATATCGAGAGCCAGAAAACCTTCAGTGGCATAGCTGGCTGTCGTGTTTAAATCAGAGCTGCGTACCCCCGCTCCGTGCACGGTGAGAATGGCAGGCGAGCTCGCGGCTTTGGCTTTCGCCGGCCGGGAAAAATAGCCGGAAACAGGCGCACCAAGGCAGTCGGCCTGCAAATCAAAACTCTCGATGCCGTCCCGGGGCGCCCTCACCAGCGTGAGACGCGGGTTGACCGGCACCTCGGCAAGTTTCCGTTTCTGTTCCTGCCAAAACGCGTCGAAATCGTCCGGCACCGGGAGGCTGGGTTTGATCTGGAGCGGGTCAACCCCGGCACCGCCGAGAGCGCTGATCGAACTTCCGCCAGGGGTTTGGAAGGTGGCGCGGCAGAGTAGGAAACCCGGTTCGGTCAAAGTGCTGGCCACGACACCGCGACCATCGATCACCGCCAGTTTGCCCTGGCTGACCGGCGGCACGCCGTCTTTGGAGATAGTCCAATCAACAGTGGCTTCCTCAACTGGTTGCTGGCCACGTGCGAGTTGGATCACAAACACCACCGAGTCACCCTGCCCATAGATGGCCCCATCCCGCTCGGCGGTAACCGTAAGCGAATAATTAGTGGCCGCCTGGCCGGTTTGAGCTTGAATATCCCGGGAAGTCAGAACAATCGCGCAAAGCGCCAGAACACGGAATAGAAACCCGGCAGTCGATACATTCATAAAGTCATGACATGAAGCCAACCGAGGGTTTGCAAGCGAGAAAAGTAGAAAATGGACGCAAACCACCTTGCCGGTGCCCGGACAACATGACACCATGACCGTACAAACAACCCCAATAGCAGATGCCATATTCACCGGCACTAGAAGCGAATCGAGGATACTATGCTGCAAATGACCCGGCGCAACTTTCTGAAATGTTCACTGGCTGCGAGTTCCACCCTATTGATCTGCGGCACGCGGGCTCCGACCCGGGTATTAGGCGCCAATGACCGTTTCCGTGTCGCCATCGCAGGCGTCAATGGGCGGGGAAATAATCACATCGATGGTTTTTTGGGGCAACCCAATGTGGAAATTGCGTATCTGATCGATCCGGACCGGACAGTTCTGGCGCGCAAGGCGGAGTCGCTGAAAACAAAGATCGGAGGCAAGTACGACTGCAAGGGGATTTCTGACGTGCGGGAGGCGCTTGAGGACAAGAACCTGGACGCGATTTCGATTGCCACCCCGAACCACTGGCACTCCTTAATGACGATCTGGGCGGCGCAGGCCGGCAAACACGTCTACGTGGAAAAGCCGATGAGCCATGACATCGCCGAGGGGCGGGTGGCATTGGAGGCCCAAAAGAAATACGGTGTGGTTGTCCAGCACGGGACTCAGAGCCGCAGCAACGCCTCCATCGCCGGGCTGCACGAAGCAATCCAGGCCGGGAAGTTCGGGCGACTCAAGATTTCCTACGGATACGCCTGCAAACCTCGAGACAGCATAGGGTTCAAGAGTCCCTCGGCCCCACCGGAACATTTGGATTGGAATCTCTGGCGTGGCCCGGCCGTGATTAACGAGTTTCACGGCAACCTCGTCCACTACAATTGGCACTGGTTTTGGGTGACGGGAAACGGCGAATTGAACAACCAAGGTACGCACCAACTCGATATTGCCCGCTGGGCGCTCGATACGGATCAAACGCACCCGGTGCGGGCGATGGCGATTGGCGGGCGGTTTAAGTGGGCTGACCAAGGCGAAACTCCCAATACACTCTTTGGCCTGGCTGAGTTTCCGAACGGCCAGCAGGTATTCTTCAATGTGCGAAACGTCAATTTCAAGGGCTATGCACAACAGGTCGAAAACGAATATTATTTTGAGGACGGTGGTAAGATTATCAAGAACAAGTACTACTCCAAAGGGAGCAATGAAGGGGAACCGTTGACACTGCCAAAAGGCAAGATCACTCCGGGTGGGAACTGGGCCAGCTTCATCGCAGCCTGCCGCGCCAGCAAACCGGAGATGGCCAACGGCAACGCCATGGACGCCCACTACGGATGTGTGCTGGGGCATGTCATGAACAATTCCTACCGCCTCGGGGAGAAGGCTCCGTTCAACGCAAAGGCCGGTCGGTTTGGGGACAATAAGACGGCCTACGAACATTTCATGAAAGTCCACGCGATGATGCGCGACGGCGTTGGCATCCCCGAAGATGGAGCTGATTACACGGTGGGCCCGTGGCTCACCTTTGATCCAAAAAGTGAGAGGTTCATTGGAGAGCATGCCTCAGAAGCCAATCAACTTCTGAAGGATACCTGCCGAACCGGTTTTGGAATTCCCGCTGTTGATAAAGTGTAAACCGCCACGATCCACGCTTGGACTGGGTAGAGGGGCGGGGAGCGCCGAAGCTCAAAACACTTGACGGGACAGAGGATTCGGGATTGGATGAAACTATGAGATTTCTTTTTTCCGCAGTCGTGGCATTGGCGGTCGTGCTTGGGGCCGGTTGCGTCGGCAAAGTGTCTGGCGGTTCCAAGGCTGGAATGCCCTTTGTAAAAGACTCCGTCGAGGGCCGATACGAGCGGCCGCTCGATATGGTGTTCTCAGCAGCCAAACAGGTTGTGACCGAGAACGGATCCCTGCTGAACGAGAGCACACTCCATACGCAGACGAACCTCACCAAAACCATCGAAGCGAAGGTGAATCAGAGAAGCGTGTTTATCCGGGTGGAAGCAATGGATCCCAAGGTGACCGGGATTGTGGTGCAAGCGCGCACTTCGGGTGGAGGAGCTGACATCTACCTCGCCCACGAAATTGAAAAGCAGGTGGCCCTTAAGTTAGTGAAGTGAGCCTCGTCGCTTCAGGCCTATTTTCTGCTCGTAAGTGCCAAGCTGAACATCTTGGCTTTTTTCTTTTGCTTTTAATTCCAGCTTGAGGAGGTCGATTCGCTTGCGCGCAGTTTCGGCGGCCGCCAAATTTGGTTCTCGATCGATGATTCTCTGGAGAGTCTCACGGACGGTGTCGTAATCCGCCCCACCCCGAACCTGCAAATCGGCGAGCAGGTTTAACCAGTGGACCACCTTCTTAGCGGGCTGGTGCGGTTGGTGGATCATTTGCTCCAACTGGTCCATTGCCAGGTCGAGCCGGCCGTAGTGATCCGTGTAGAGAACCGCCAGTTTTTCCCGAGCTTCCGTGTCCAGAGGATGTTGCTCGAGGTGCTTCACATACTCGACTGCCTGGGTTGCGGGGTCTTTTTCGGCAGAGACCGGCATCTGATAATCAGGTCTCAATCCCACACGTTGCTCACGTTGCGGCACTGGGAGAGGTGTAGGGCGATCCCTCGCGAGCATGGATTCGGCACTGGCCAAGTGGGCAATTCTCTGGGCGGCGGCCAGGGAATACTCACTGTTTGGATAGAGGTCGATCACTTTTTCAAGCTGTCGCCGGGCGGCGTCGGGATCGCGACCCGGTTTGAGATAGAGGTCGGCCATGGCATAGAGAACTGCGACAACTTTTCCTGGCGTCAACTCCGGCTGCTGAATATAGCGTGCGATGGTCAACTCGGCACCGGCAAGATCGTTAAGGTCCTCGGCCTGGATTTGCGCGAACAGCAGGTGGCCTTCGACATCCAGAGGGAACTGGTCCAATTCCTTGCGGATTTCGTAGAGCGCTTCCTGGTAGCGTCCGTTTTTGCGGAGTCCGATGGCCTTGGAGTAAAGAGCTCGCCGTTCCGGAGGTTCTGTGCCCCCATCGTATAGCGACGCGACCGGGCTCGCGAAAAAGGCAGCAATGTCATACCGCCAAATGATGGCCAGATACAGGCCGGAAATCGCCGCAAGCGGCACTCCGGCGAAGGCACCGGTGTAGCCTCCCTTGGCTACGATCGGCCCAGCGACCCCAAACAGCAGAAAAAGCCCCGGCACGGTGAGGATCCATTTGAAGAGCCGGCGTGCCGGGTCCTCGGCGTGGACGATATTCCAAATCACCAGCGCGAGCACAATTCCCCCGGACACCAGCAGGATGGCAATGCCTCGAATCATTTGCTTGGTTTGTATGTACCGCCTCTGTCTGAGCCTGAGGCTCATGCACCGACCTACCTGGACTTCTCCAGCAATACGATCAACTGCGCCCTGTCCTGAAACCGACCGCTATAACCCGTAATTCAACCGATTCTGTGTGCTGGGATGAGAAGTGCGACCAATAAAGGCGACACCGACGCATTGACGTTCAAACTCGTCACGCAATTCCCACCATAGCCGCTGGGGGTCTTTTGACCACAGCAGAACCCAAAACCCCCCCTGATCGAGCTTTGGCCCCGTGCGCCATTCATAATCCATGCCCCCGAACCAGATGAGATGTTTTAGGAACTCGTTACAGAAGGCCGTTTCCAACCAGATAAAATCCTCCTGTTCCGGGGACCAGTTGCCACTCAAACGATGCTGCCGTCGACGTTGTGTGCACAATTCCTCCCATTGCTTTTGGGATTCCGCCATCTCCACACAACGACGTACAAAATGGCGGCCTTCTGCCGCCAAGGCCAGATGGCGACATCCGGCGGAGGCGGCGGCTTTGCAGAAAGGACAATGGCGTTGGTTGACCATGGCAGATCGGGTTGCTTCTGTCGGGTCTTGCGTATCCGACCCGGGCGGTTCCGTCAAGTCTGGGTTTTGACTTTTGCCTCAGAGTTCCGGAAGAAGACGACAGCTTCGGCTTGGTCAGCCGTGGGGATGGCGGTGCAGGAGGCTATGCGGTTTCTCCAATCCATGAGCCAGCATGAGGCCCTCATCCGAGAGCAGGGGGACGGTTGCACCCTGGGCCACGAGGCGTCCCTGGTCGAGGATCAGGACCCGGGAACAGAGATCCACGACCAATTCCAAGTCGTGGGTGGCAATGATCTTAGCTCCAGGGAGGGACTGGAGTAAGCGCTTGAAGTCGCGCCGTCCACGGGGGTCGAGATCACTCGTTGGCTCGTCCAGCACCAGCACCGTGGGTTTGCAGGCGAGCACTCCGGCCAGACACACCCTTCGTTTTTCACCATGACTAAGCCGGTGGGGTTCCCGATCCTGGAAGCCCGGCAAACCCGCGAGTTGCAGAGAATGCTCCACCAACGACTCCAGGACGGGGCCATCCAAACCGAATTGCTGGGGTCCAAAAGCCACATCCTCCGCCACTGTGGCGGAAATGAGCTGATCGTCCGGATCCTGGAACAGTAATCCGACCTGCTGGCGGATGCGGTCCAGATTGTCGGCAGTCAGCGGTTCGCCGCCGACCCAGATTTGCGGCACCGCAGGCGGCCTTTCCGGCAGGAGCCCGTTTAAATGCAGCAGCAGAGTGGACTTGCCCGCGCCGTTGGGACCCAGCACTGCGACGCATTCGTCGGCGGCGACCGAGAAACTAAGATTATCGAGCGCAAGCCGGCCCTTTGGGGGATAATGGTAGGACAGCCCACGCACTTCGATCGCGGTGTTCATCGCCACCCCCGCGCGCACATCGCCAAGTAGATCCGCTCGGCGCGATCGGCGCTGCGAATGAACAGGCGGCCGATGATCCCTGACAGATTCTTCCAGACAAAACCGCGTTTGCGCTGAAAGGTGCGGCTTGCCCGCGCCCGTTGCATCCGCGCAGATTCCTCGGCGAGAACCGGCAAATACCGATACATCAACGCCAGTGTGGTGAGCATCACCGCCGGAAAGCGCCACCGGCGTAACTCTCCCAGGATCTCGTGGAACGGAGTGGTCCAAATCAGCAGCAACATTGCAAGAACGCACAAATTGCTTTTGATGATCGCCGAAAGCAACACAGGTGTGGACTCGGGTGCCAGCAATGTCAGAATGGCAATTCCGAGAATGAAGAACTCCGCCATAAGCAACCGTCGGAGCGCGAATCCAAGGGGCATTCGGGCCAGCGGCCAGAGCACGAGCAGGACCAAGGCTGGCAACCAATAAAGGGCGTCGGGATGACGCGGAAACCCCATGGTGACCGCCACCAGCAGGAACGTCGCAGCGATTTTGATCCGCGGTGAGAGCCGGTGCATCGGGCTGCGGAGGCGCGGGCTAGTTTCCGGTAGATGCATTTTTTTTGGAGGCCCCAATGACCGGCACCAGCCATTTCGCCAAGCCCCAGGCGGCGCAGAACACCACGACGGTCCCAATCAGTCCAGCGACCGCAGTAGCAGCGGCAGCGGAACCGATGCCAGGCAACTGGTAATCCGGCAGCGGGCTTACCAGCACTGCCTCTCCTGCCCGGCTCTCGAACCCGAGCTTGTGAGCGACGTATTCCAAGCCATCCGGCCATGGACTGGCGAACGGTGCGACAAACATGGCCAAGCCGATACTGATTAATAGCGAGTATCCCGCGAAGGCAAACCAGCGGTGTGCGCGGGATCCTTGTGCACCGCCGACCAACTCTGGTCGTGAGCGCAAAACCGCATAAGTCACCAGACCGGTAATCAAGCCTTCGCCAATGCCAATGACCATGTGAATGTTGGCCATGGCCGGAAACGCCAGCCCCCACGGCGCCATACCCGACAGGGCGAGCATCCCGGCACAGGTAATCGACGCCGCCACCGTCCCAAACCAACCTCCAAAACCGGCAGCAAACACAGTCGCCCACATAGCCTCGGACCGCGTCATCCGCTTTGCCACGTCAAAGGCGGCATACCCGGCACAAATGCTGACGACGCCCATGTTGAACATATTCGCTCCGAGGGCAAACAAGCCTCCATCGGCAAACATCAGGCATTGCACGATAAGCACACAGGCCAAGACAATCACCGCGGCGCTGGGTCCGAGCAGAACCGCCGTGAGCACCCCGCCAACCAGGTGACCGGAAGTGCCGCCGGCTACTGGAAAATTGAGCATCTGGGCGGCAAACACAAAGGCCGCTGCCAACCCCAGCATCGGCACCCGTCGAGGCTGCATCGTCAACCGAACCTGCCGCAAAGCAATGCTGACGCCTGCGACCGCCACTCCGGTGGAAAGGAGTGCCGTGCGCGTGTCGAGAAAGCCATCCGGTAAATGCATAAACCAGGCGCGGGTACGTGCCGCAACCGCCTAACATTTGCCAGCAAAGCGCCCCTCACGCAACCGGTTTCGGCGCTTCACAGCCGATCAGCCTTCAACTCCTCTCCCCCAGGCAGCGAAATGCACCCCAGGACTTGCACGTGTCCATGCTTTGGCCTTGGACAGCGACCACCGTCGACGCGGGCCCAGGATGCTTTAGCTTGATTTGTAAATCCGAGGTGCTAAATTAACTTTACTGTGAATGCATCACGTCTCCTGCTGGGATCGTTGATTTCAGCAGTATTGTCTTTGGGGTGGTTTTCCGGACAAGCGATACCGATCAGGGGAGAAATCTCCATCTCGGGCGATTATGAATTCATCGGCGGTGATGCCAGCACTGCCTTGGGGTTTAGAAGCCTTTCAGGCTTTACCGTGACAGACATGAGCGGAGCCTTTGCCGATTCCGGGTTGGAGATTGGCACCCCTTTGCGCGTCTCTCCTTTTAGCTTCAATCAGTTTTCCGTCCTTGGCGGTATCCCGCTGTGGAGGACGATCTCAGGCCCAGGGGCATCTTTTACGCTTTACTCGATCCAAATCCTGTTCCAAGGGGACGGCGCGTTGGGCCTTTATGGCGAAGGTATACTCCACCTGCAGAACTATGACCAGACGCCGGGGAGTTGGGAATTCAGATCGGAGGGAGGCAGCTCAACATTTTACTTTCAAGCTGCGGGTGCACCCGTTCTCGAAACTGGTGCCACCTCGTGGTTGTTACTGCTTGCTCTTGGGGGGCTCGCCGGGATGCGCCTGTCGCTGACGAAGCAGACCTGATCACTACTTTTGGGGAGGACGCCATCCCGCGGGCCATGAAGGCTCCCGGTTCGCAGTTGTGCTGGAGCGCCAGAGAATGTGGCCAGTCCCCGGGGTCCTAAATCTGATTCAAGCACAGAGGAAAACGATGAAGCTACTGAGCATTCGCACCGGTATCCTGACTGCCCTGGCGTTTGCCACGCTGGTGTACCCGGCTGTGGCGCAGACGAATTATGCCCGCCATCATGCTTTCGGCCCTGCCCCAGAATCCGGCGAGGGCCCGCGAGGTCCACTTCTGCTGGCCAAAAACGGCTGGTGTTATGGCACCACGTATCAAGGTGGGTCAAACAACGTAGGCACACTATTTCGAATCGCCCCTGGTGGCGGCGATTTCCGTGTGCTTCACCACTTCTCCGATGCCAGGTTCCCACTTTCGGGGCTGATCGAGACGCCGGACGGTTTTTTATGCGGCACAAGCTCAGCCGGAGGCGCCAGCAACGCCGGTACGGTCTTCCGACTGGGCTTCGACGGGGACGGTTTTCAAATCCTGCATACTTTTGCACCGGGAGTCGCTACCGACGGGGACAGCCCCCTGGCGGAGCTGATCCTGGGTTGGGGCGGTTTCCTGTATGGGACCACAGCGGGAGGAGGAAGCAACAATGCCGGCACGGTTTTCTGTCTCAGGTCTGACGGGACTGACTTTAGGATCATTCACCATTTTGGCGCACTCATGGGCAAGCACCCCACGACCAGCCTCGTCCTGGGGGTTGATGGCAAACTTTATGGAACCACCAAGAACGGTGGCAGCAATGATTTGGGAACGGTGTATGCCCTGAGTACGAATGGAAACGATTTCACAGTGATTCATCATTTCCAGGGCAAAGCCGCGAACGACGGCAGCCTCCCGTTGGGGAAGCTGTTGCAGGCCAGGGACGGTTTACTCTACGGGACAACGTGCTCCGGAGGCAGTCCCGCAGACCTGGGAACCCTCTATCGAATCAACACCAACGGCAACGGTTACTCCATCCTGCGGGCGTTTCAAGGGTCCAGCCAACGTGACGGCGCCGGGCCGGTTTCAGGCCTGCTACAATGGGGACAAGCCGGGGTACTTTACGGCACCACGCCTAGTGGAGGTTCGGCAAACCAGGGATTGGCATTCGCCATCAACACTGATGGCACCGGCTTTGCCGTGATGCGCGAGTTTACAGGAACCGGGGGAGACGGAGCCGAGCCGTATAGTCCTTTAACGAGCACCGCCGATGGGGTGTTTTACGGTGCCACGTACTACGGGGGCGTAGACGACAACGGGACACTCTTCAGAATTTCCATCCTGCCGCCCCGGGTGATCATCACACGGATTACCTTGGGGTCTGACGGTGCCGACCTCCAGTTCGTTGGCGGTGCGGCGGCCTCAATATACAACATTGAGGTGAGCCCTAGCCTCGCGCCTGGTTCGTGGGAATCGATTGGCAGCCGAGCTGCCCACATCGACGGCACGTTCCAGTTTCACGATCCGTCAACCCCAGCACACCCGACCAGGTTTTATCGGGCCGTCCATCACCCTTAGAATCGCCCCGTGGCAGGAGGACCTTCCCTCGAGACATAACTCCCGGGGACCGCCGGAGGCGACACGATCCAGGATTCCACAGCGTTGAACTTGCCGCATTCTGGGCATCGCGTAGCCGAAAAGCGGGCCTGGCAGAAAGGACACACACCGCGGGTTTCAAACAGATCAAATTGCTGGCGGCACTGTTCGCACTGCCAGTAACCACCGACGAGAGGAGGTTGGCCACATTCGGGGCATCGCATCCCCGAACGCCGGGGCAGTTTCGCCAAACGGGCCAGGACTCGTGCATGCTGCAAACCTTGCCAGCAGTTCATGAGGATGAATACGGCCATGATGCCGATCCACACCGACCGCTGATACAAGGCGAGCGCCACCAAGCCCACCACCCCCAGGATTCCCACCATGCTGGCAATCATCAGGCTGCGCGGTCGGCCCAGAACAAACCAAAGCAAAGACTGCAGAATCTGGCCGCCATCGAGCGGATAAACAGGGAGGAGGTTGAAGATTAACAAGATTAGGTTGATGAGCCAGATACCCTCTAGAAATCCGTGAAGATTTGGCATGGTTACGGCCCAACCCCAACTTCCCGCCAAGAACATGGCCGCGGTAAACAGCGGGAAGAGGGCCACGTTGACCAGGGGTCCGGCGGCAATGCTCCACAAGGTAGCCCCCGGTCGTGGCGGAGGCGCCACATAGGCTACACCCCCGAGTGGCCAGAGCACGATCTGGTCGGCCTGTCCGCCAACCTGGCGGCATGCCAGAGCGTGACCGAACTCGTGCAGCAGCACGATCCCGAATAAGGCCATGTATTCCAGGATATTCCATAGGATCGAGCTGTATTCTCGGGCACGGGCCTGGATCATGAACACAGCGATCAAGAACCAGGACCAATGCAGGAATACTTCAATTCCCGAAAACTGGAACAGTCGAATGGAGCCCTGCCGGGTCGGCGTCATTGGTCCATTCTATCTGTAGCCGGCGCGGGATCAACCCGGATGGGGATTAATTCGCCTGAAGTTTACAAAACGGAGGTATTGTTCCACCTTGATGCGCGTGCAGCACTGGATGGCTGGCGCAAACGATTGGCGCAGAAACCATGCGACGCGCAACCACAAGACTGGCAAACCGGCACAACAAACGGGCGGGTGGGGCGAGAAATCACGCCTTTACTCTCATCGAGTTGCTGGTGGTCATAGCAATCATCGCCATTCTAGCGGCAATGTTGTTGCCAGCGCTAAACCGGGCCAAACTGAAAGCCCAGACAATTTCCTGCCTGAACAACCTGAAACAGTTGCAGACCTGCTGGCAATTATATGCCACCGAGTTTCGCGACCACGTGCCGCCGAATAACTCGGTGTACGCCATCGGCACCTCTCCGTCGGAGATACTGCGAGGGGCCTCCTGGTGCCTCGGTATCACCAAGCTGGACACCACCACCACCAACATCGAGCAGGGTCTGCTGTTCACCTACAACCGTTCAGTCAAGATCTACCATTGTCCTTCCGACCGGTCGACCATTCAGGACGCTTCAGGGAACAAGCTGCCTCAGCTTCGCACCCGAAGCTATAACATGTCGCAATCGGTCAACGGCTGGCCGGAATTCGATTGGACAGGAAACCGGCTGATGCCCAGCTTCAAGAAATTCTCCCAGATTCTCGATCCCTCGACCTCACGCTTGTTTGTTTTCCTGGATGTCCATGAAGACGAAATCTTCGATTCCCATTTCGGGATACCCACAGCAGAGTGGTTTCCCAACTCCCGGGAATGGTGGGATGTGCCGGCCAACAGGCATGGACAAGCGGCAAATCTGTCCTTTGCCGACGGGCACGCTGAGCTCTACAAGTGGAAAGCGCCTAAGAGCTTCAGCGGCTGGCCCGCTTATGTTCGGCCCGAAGAGTTGCCCGACTACCTGCGAATGCAAGGCGGGGTGCGACAGTATTGGAAGTAAAACGACACCCTGGGGCCAAACAGCTCGAATCGTTCAGGACCAGATGCCCAGGTCCTGCAATTGACGGGTAACCACACCTGGCCAATCCCGATTGGCCGCCGGGCTGGCGGGGCTGGGATGGAGAATTCTGCCGATCTTCGGTCTATCTGCGGACGGGAGGGCCGAGGCACGGTCAAAGGCAAAGGCTCCAATCCCGATCAACCATTGCGGCCGGAGTATCGCGATCACTTCAGCCAAGTGCCGATCACACAATCGAAACAACGTTGCCTGCTCAGGAACCGGGAGCTTGTCGGGAGTGCGGTTGCGGCCGGTTTGCTCGAGAAAGGCCAGCGGACAATAGTTGAGCACAAAATGCTGCTTAAAGAATTCCGCAGGGGAACCAAACCTCCGAGCGAATAGTCCCCAGAGACGTTCCCCGCTGACCTCGGAACGCAGGCAGGAAAAGCCGGTAACGGGCCGTGCCGGATGGGACCTGGCGGGCGCACTGACCGCTCCTTCGATCCCAAGCCAGTCCCGCACAGCAGCGACCTGGCCAAAGGGAACACCGGTCTGCATCATCCCAAACGGTCCCGGGTTCATTCCGAGAAAAAGCACGCGACCTACCCCCGAGCCGTATTTCCGAAGGTAATCGGCGTGGGGTGCCCAGGCATAGTCCAGTGGGTTGTAAACAAAGGCCACGGGTGGCCCAAAGCGCAAACGCACTAACGACTGAGAGAGGTGCCGTGCAGCCGAAACTAAGGCCGCGGCATTATCCGATCCCGACTGCTGCGCGGCAGTAAAGCTGGCGTCAGCCGACTTAGGAAGCATGAGCTTACCGGCGGTCGCGGGGCGGGCCTTGATCCCGGGGACGGTTCAGTTGGCGGAGAGAACGCCGTAGTTGCTCGATTTCCTGCTCGTCGGCATTTTTTTGCCGTTCGGCCAACTCGAGAGACTCAAGCACCCCTTCCATATCATCGAGAGTGTCGCGAAGCAGTTCCACAACGCGGTTCACGTCTTCGATCGCCTGAGTCACTGTAGCTGGTGAAGCGGGCTGGCGCGGAGACGGCGGCGGGGGTGGAGGCTGTGGACGCGGCTCTCGATACCTCGGAGGCCGCTCGTGCCGGGGTGGAAACGGATGCCGCGGCGAAGGTTGATGAGCGGGCCTGACCTCAGGTTCCGGCCCAAGCTCTCGATCTCGCGCGGTGTCGGGTTCCGAAGGCTCCGGCTCGACAGCGGGGGGCGGCAAGCTTTCGGTGCGCAATTCTTCAGGATCAGCCACCGTAGCTACAAATTCATTCGACACCGCTGATTCGGCTATTCGCTCTTCATCCCGCTCCGGAGGGAACGGGATGTCATCGTCGTAAGCCGGGCTGTGGTTCGGTTGCGGTTCAACCGGCTCCGGCGGAGCAGTCTCTACCCGCTTATATTCCGCTTCAGTGTCGGCGGGCTCCGGGGCAGCAGGCGCGGCAACCGCTTGAGGGCGGCGCCCCCGACCACGGCGGGGCCGACTGTAGCGGCGCCCCCCCTGGCCGCGCGAGGGGGCCTGAGACTTCTTCGGCTGCTCCGAGCCGGTCATGGATTCATCTGCCATTTTTGCATCAAGGTGCCTTTTACCTATCTAAATGCAATGGCAATTATTTGTCTGGAAATGGCGGCCGTTTTGAGTTTATTGGTGCTTGAATGAGACTCTTACCTGACCGTCAACGGTTTTTACGCGGAACCCTGGTCCTGCTGATGCTGCCGGTTCTTGCTGGTTCAGCCGAACTCAGCCGCGAACTTACCGGAGCGGTATCCGCATCGACGGCGGAGCAGCGGCGTCCGAATATCATTTTCATTTTGGCTGATGACCTCGGCTACGGCGACCTTGGTGTTTACGGTCAAAAGAAGATCAAGACCCCCAACCTGGACAAACTGGCAGCGGAGGGAATGAGGTTCACCCAGTTTTACGCAGGTAGTACCGTGTGTGCGCCATCGCGTTGTGCCCTTATGACCGGCCTGCATACCGGCCATGGCACCATTCGGGGGAATGCGAAACTGCCGCTCCGGGCCAATGACACGACGCTTGCCGAGTATCTCAAAGAGCAAGGCTACTGGACCGCACTCCTTGGAAAATGGGGGCTGGGCAATGAAGGCACCAGTGGCGCGCCAGACCGGCGGGGCTTCGACGATGTGGTGGCCTATCTGGACCAAACCCACGCCCACGACTATTACACCACTCGCTTATGGCGCCGTGACAGCCGAGCCGGGTACAACGATTGGCAGGTGTTTCCAGAGAATTATGCCGGCAAGAAGGAGCTGTACACGCACGATTTGTTTACGAAGGGGGCTCTCAATTTCATCCGCATCAACAAACCCGACGCTTTCAACAAATTCAGGCCGTATTTTCTGTACCTGGCATATACTATTCCGCACGCGAACAACGAGGAAGGCGCTCGCTCCGGAAATGGTATGCAGGTGCCCTCGGACGAACCGTATTCAGGCGAATCATGGCCGCAAACGGAGAAGAACAAGGCAGCGATGATTACCCGGTTGGATCGCGATGTTGGCGCTCTTCTCGAAGCACTGAAAGCAGGCGGCCAAGCTGATAACACGGTGATTTTTTTCACCAGCGACAACGGGCCACACCGCGAGGGGGGAGTGAATCCGAAGTTCTTCGAGAGTTCGGGACCGCTGCGAGGCATCAAGCGGGACCTTTACGAGGGCGGAATCCGGGTGCCGCTGATTGTGCGGTGGCCCGAGCGGATCAAACCGGGCAAAGTGAGCGACCTGACTTGCGCACTCTGGGATGTGCTGCCAACGGCCCTGGAAATCAGCGGTGCCCGCCCGCCCAAGGGTATCGATGGCATCTCGTTCCTGCCCACCTTGCTAGGTCAGAACCAGACCAACCGGCACGAGTTCCTCTACTGGGAGTTTCACGAACGGGGCTCCAAGCAGGCCGTGCGGATGGGTGATTGGAAGGCGCTTCGCCTGGAGCCCAAGGCGCCTTTGGAGCTCTATAACCTCAAGGCGGACATCGGCGAAACCAATAACGTGGCGTCGAATCATCCCGAGATCGTTCGAAAAATCGAGGAATACCTGAAGACCGCCAGGACGGAATCGGAGCATTGGCCCATAACGAACGCACCGGCTGCCAGGCAAGGAGCGCCGAAGGCGAAGCAGCCGACAACCTGAGTTTCTCGGAAACGTTGTGGCTTACTGAGACGGGGGATTCGTTGGCACCACGGCGGCCGGCCGTGTAGGAGCGCTGGCGTCGCGGATTCGCTTGGTTCGCTGCACCTCGCGAGTCATCCAGAGGAAGGCGAGGAGAATACTCAGGATGGCGGCGCCCAAGATGAACCACGGCCAGCGATAAGTGGTGGCGGATGCCCGGTTGGGATCTGTCATGGACGATGGCTCCTTATTCCACCACCAGCGCAAAGTCATCCCGTGCTCCCTCGGCACACAGGCATTCCCGCAAGAAATCCACTATACGCTCTTCCAGATCGCGACAACGGGGGGTCCATCGGCGCGTGCCGGACAGCAGCTTCACGCAATCGCGCAGGTGTCGAAATCTAAGGACCCGTGGAGCGTGTTGCAGTTGGTGGCGAAGCTCGTCCCGCAATCGAGGAAAGAAAAACAACTCGCAGGCTGCGCCGGATTCACGGGCGAGACAACCGAGATCAGATTCAGCGATTTCCAGTCGGTCGCAGGGAGGCACCGGTGCAGCGGGTGGCGTGAAACCGCGAATCACCTTCTCAAACGCATTGGCGAATTCAGCCATCGTCACCGATTCCCGTCCCAGTTCATGGCGGAAGTAGTGAAACACCGCATTGGCAGCGTGATGCAAAAACTCCTCATCCAACCATTCAGGGGATTCCCGGCAAAGCTCCACGGAAATCATGTCGGCCGAAAAAGGCACGCCCGTGCCGTTGGGCATTTCGAAAACCAGGCAATCGGTGGCCAAAGCAATCATTCGCGGGCCTCCAGCTTTTTTACTTCCTGGACAAAATCGGTTGCTTCCTGAAAACGACGGTAGACGCTGGCGAAGCGGACGTAGGCCACCTGGTCGAGTTGGCGCAAGCCATCCATGACCATCTTGCCAATGGCTTCGGCAGGAACCTCGCGCTCGAATTGATCCGTGACATCCACCACAATTTTCTCCACCAATTCTTCGACTAACTTGGGGCTGATCGGCCGCTTCTGGCAGGCCTTACGCAGCCCGCTCAGCAGTTTTTCCTTTGAAAACTCCTCACGTCTCCCATCTCGCTTGAGAACCACCAGGCCTTCGTGTTCAATTTCTTCGTAAGTGGTGTAACGATAACCACAAGCGATGCACTGTCGGCGGCGTCTGATGGTGGCGCCTTCGCGCGAAGCACGCGAGTCTATGACCTTGTCATCCTGGCACCCACATTTGGGGCATCGCATAGTATAGTATTCCGCTAACTGTAGCGTTCTCCGCGTTGTAACACACTACAGGTTGGGGAGTCAAGGGTCTGTTCGAGTCACCTTGTTGAGTGCTCAAGCCATCCTAAACCCGAGCGCTGTCGTCTGGCTCACGTATGGACAGCTTCGGTGTATTCCCAAAGGAGGCGCAGGTAAGTCCGGTATTGCTCCAGAGATACACCAGGCGGAGTTTGGTGATCGACGCTGGGGATGAAACCGCCTCCACGCATCAATGGCACCAGACGTTCGAATTCCTGGCGCATAGCGGTTTCACCACGCGTCATGGTCATCTTGTCAAAATGGCCCACCATGAGCAGTTCGGGAAACTGCTTGCGGAGTTTCACAGCATCCACACTCGCCTGCCGCTCCAACGGGAGTACCCCCTGGATTCCGAGTTCTTCAAGCCAGGGCACCAGGAGTGTCACATCCCCATCGGTATCCATAAACACCGGGATGCCTCGTTCCTGGAGCCGAGGCAGGAGCGCTCGATAATACGGAGCGACGAATTCATCGAACGTACGTTTCGAAATCATCGGGCCATGGTTGTAACTCATATCCTCCGCGATGGTCATGAACGTGGGAACGCACACCGGCAGGATTCTATCGAGCAATCGGAGGTTGAAGTCCAACAAGTCGCGGTTGATGCGGTGCAGAAGCTCCGGTTGATCTCCGAACGCATACATGAGTTTCTGAAAGCCCATAAGCGTGCGGGGGAACCAGAAGAAACCCTCGAGGGTACACCACACAACGACTTCTCCATGCCGCTGCCGCTCAGCCCAGGAAGCCATGGTGGTAATGGCTGCGTCGTGACAGGGAAACAGCTCCGGCCGGATACGGACATAATCGTCCATCCCTGAAACGATGCCTTCCACGTGATGCTGAGTTGCGGCAATGGTCGGGTCGGTGGTGCTGAACCAGAATTGCTGGTAGGGATCGAGCCCAAAATGATCGGATATTTGCAGAACCTCGTTGAATCGCAGTTGCCGAGGTAAACCTTCCTGATGCCAGCGTGCGATGGTTTCATCCCACCACATGGCCCATTCCCATCGAGGCATTCGGTCTACCGGCTGGAACCGTGTTATCGCCAGGAATCGCTCCACGTGATTCATCATGGAAAATCTATAAGAAAACAACTGCTTGAGCCATCAGAATCACGCCATCTTTTTGCGGAGCTCCGGCCGAAATCAGAGCTTGCAGCAGTGCTGCGGTTCAGCTAGCTAGATGGAGTCCATTCAATCTCGCTATCAACATGAAACCACATCGTGCAACCACAGTTTTGGTTCTGGGCATTCTCGGACTCGTCATTTGCGGCCTTCTGGGCATTGTTGCCTGGGTCATGGGAAAGAATGACCTCAAGGAAATGGATGCCGGGGCCATGGATCCCTCAGGGAGAGGGATGACCAACGCCGGGCGGATCTGCGGGATCATCGCCACGGTGCTCTTGATCATCTACGCGGTTATCGCCACGGCGGCAGTGCTTCTTGGAGCGCTCGGCGCAGCCGCTGGCGCGTAATCCCAATCAGATCACCAAGGTCGGCGGATTCCAGTGTTTCAGAGGTCCAGAAACCCGCTGACCTTTGCCACTGCCGGGCGTTCCAGAACCACTGGTTTGACGTGGTTCTTTTCGTCTGCTTTTGCTAGTCAAAAGAGCGGATGAAACTTCATTACAAGAAGCGATTCGGGGGAATCGGTCGTCTAACCGGTTTGGCAGGCCTCGAGTTGTTGCAGCATGCCCACGTATGCGTGGTAGGGGTCGGCGGGGTTGGGTCGTGGGCCGTGGAAGCATTGGCGCGCTCGGGAGTGGGCGAACTGACGCTGGTGGATATGGATGACGTGTGCATTAGCAATGTGAACCGGCAACTGCATGCTCTCGACGGTGAACTGGGCAAACCGAAGGTTGAGGTTATGGCCCGCCGTGTTAAAGCGATCAACCCGGATTGTGTGGTGCACGCGCTCCAGCAGTTCTTCCTGAAATCCAACGCCTCGCAAATCCTTTCGACCGCTTTTGACGCGGTCTTTGACGCGATCGACAGCCCATCCCGGAAAGCCCTGCTGGTTGCGGAGTGCCGGGGCAGGAACATCCCGGTCGTTATTGCGGGAGGGGCTGGCGGGCGCCGGGACCCAACGCAGATCGAGGTGGCTGATCTTGCGTTCAGCAGTCACGACCGTTTGCTCCAGCAGGTACGCCGGCACTTGCGAAAAGAATACGGCTTTGCGCGGGGCGATCAGGCATTTGGCGTGGACTGCGTATTCTCGCGAGAGCAACCCGCATTCCCAACCAGGGAAGGCGGGGTATGCACCGACCGGGCGGCGTCGAGCGACCTCCGGCTGGATTGCAACACCGGGTTCGGAACAGCGAGTTTTGTAACCGGATCCTTTGGGTTAGCGGGTGTCGCCCGAATCGTGCAACTCATCACGCAGAAGGGATCGCGTAAACCCCGAGCAGAACCAGCGAAACCTCCGGAAGAAAAATAGGCCTGTCCGGGCCTCGGCGGGGTGGTGTCGACTGCGCTCGACAATTCTAAACCGAGGGACAACACTGGGAGGCATGCCTAACGAACCCAACTCACCGCTGGATCAGCTCTGGAATGAGTACAGCCGGGCGTTCCGAGACTTCGATGATTTGAGCCTGGCCCGCTGGCTGGCTCAGACATTGGGCCAGTTGGAGGGCAAAGCGTGGCGCCTTTCGCATCCCTTATTGGGAGCCTATCGCCTGGCAGCACAATGGGGGCATGATCGCCAGCTCTGGCTCAAGCGGTTGGCAACCGCTCCGCAGAGTTATGGAGAATCGCCCTGCTGCCGAGCCCCGGCTCTGCCGATGCTGACGCGGGATGTGCGGGATGTGGGTTTGATCTGTCAGCACTGCAACGAGACGCTGGTGCCGTTCGACGAAATTCCAGAGCCGAACCGGGAACAACTGGGAGAGTGGGCGAAGGCCTACGAAGCCGTGCATGCGGTGGCGCACTGGGATGACCGAGAGCGGCGTGAGTGCGGTAATTACGACCAGGCATTGGAGGATGCAGCCGGGGGTGCCGAGGCACTCCTGGCCCGGGTCGGCAGCGAATTCGCGCCCCGGTTGTTGGATTTCTATCCGGCCATCGTCTGGGAGGACCAGGATGAATGCCTCGAAATCCGCCCCGAGGATATTCACTGCTGATGGCGCTACGGGACGAAACCTGCCGAAGAGGCGTTTGGTTTCCCCGCCGGGGTGCAGTTCCTGAAACCCCCTTTGCAGGCTTTCCTGCCGATACCGGTTGGCGTTACCAAATCAAAGCTCTGGCTCCGCGCGGAATCTAACGGTCAGCGTCGACACGCCGTCGCTTTTTCCGGGGTTCGGCACCAGGATGAAATCGTCGGTGATTACTGGTTTGAACTCGCCTCCCTGAGTCACGCGTGCACCGCGCACCCGATGCGGAAGGAAGTGAATAAATGGGCGACCACCCCTTTGGGAGCCGTTAGCGTCTTTTGGAGCAAAACTCCCTTCGCCCCCGCTGGGCTTGATGGTGAAGGTCCACTCGCCCCCTGCTTCCGTCAGCGCCTGTTCCCAGGCGAGTGAGGCGGGTGCCAGACGCGCTTCCCAGGCCGGATCACCATAGAAGGCCAGTACTTCGCGGTCGTGCAACAACCCGAGGCCGTCCTGTGGTCGAAGGCCGGCGTCGCGCGCATCGTCGGTTAGTTGAATGCGCGGACGCGCGTCGCCCTTGGCCCGGAAGGGCATCGGTGCCAGGTCGGGAAAATACGTTTGGAGACGGTGGATGAGAGCGACCTGGTTTGCCAGGAAAGCCTCGGCGAAGGTGTAACGGCCGGGCTGCTCAATAAAGTAATCGAGGCATCCCCAGCCCGCGTATCCGTACCAGGTCTCGACCGTGTAGCCAATCATCTGGACCACGCCGCCACTATTCAGGAACGCGAGGGCCATGGCCTCTCTGCCGTCGATGTGTCCCATCAGGCAATTCCCCACCGGCAGATAGACTTTGGGATTCGGAGAGTGAATGGGGATCCGTCGCTTTTGGGTGTCTTCGCCGTAAAGCATTCCGTTTTCGCAGCGAAAATACCCGTTGCGATAGCGGTAGCCGATTTGCCATTCCCGCTCCGTCGCGTGGCCCGAGGTGATGAAGGCGTCCGCCTTCCATTCCGTCAGGGTTTTGACCAAGGCTTCGGTGCTGTCGTGGGGACCGGTGCCGTCTACGATCTCACCTCCGGTTTCTTTGAGGCTGAACCGGCCAGCCTCGAGTTCACTGTAGTAAACCCCAGCCTCACAGCGTTCCAAAGGAAACGGTGTGCCCGAGGCGATTTTGCGAATGGTCAAAGGCGCCCTGATGCGGGCGATGCGCAGGGCATTCGCGGCGTCATAACCGGTGAGGATCCCCCAGAGACAGTCCGGGTAGGGATCGTCATCCAGTACGCGCGCCAGTTGATGAGCCTGGGCCACGAAGTCGCGGGTCGCTTCCTCTGGCCGAGCGACGAAACAGAGGTGCTTGGGGAACAGCCGCTGGAGTTCGGCTTTGGCTTCGAAGATGGTTCGGTCATACCGCACCACTTGGGCCTGGTGGGTGGCTGCCAATTCATCGGAGACTTTTCTCCATTCCGAATCCGACCACGTGGTCTCGGACACTACGACCGCGTAACCCCGTGTAACGCCGGCCATCAGCCCTGATCTGGCGAACAGGAGACAGAGGGCAAAGGCAGCCAGATTGGAGACTTTCGTTATCATGAGCGCGCGGATCAGATTCTCACCCTGAACTCCTCGCCCTTCTTGAGCGTGGCGGCAAAGCCAGCAAGCAACTCGGGGATCTTCACTAGGTCCTTGAGGCTGATGACCTCCACTGGGGAGTGCATGTAGCGATCGGGCAAGCTGACCAGGGCACTGGCAATGCCCCCGCGCGTCCAGAAGATGGCATCGGTGTCGGTGCCGCTGGTGGAAGACATGGCTTCGTGTTGAAGCGGGATCTGCTTGGCCTTCGCCACCTGCTCGAGGCGCGCGACGACATCCGGATGATTGCACCCACCATGGGTGAGGGTCGGCCCCTCGCCCAGGCGCACATCGCCATGTTGAGTCTTGCTGACGTTCGGGTAGTCGGTGGCATGGGTCACATCCACCACCAGCGCCACATCAGGCTTGAGGGAGTAGGCGATCTGGCGGGCGCCAAGCAAGCCGACCTCCTCCTGCACATTGGAAACCGCGCAGACCTCCGCGTGCGGCAGCACTCCGGACTCTTTGAGCAATCGTAATGCCTCCGCTACGGCAAACGTCCCAATCCGGTTGTCGAAGGCCCGCGCCACCACAAGGTCATTGCGGAGCAGGTCAAATTCGTCAACCAGAGTGATTGGGTCACCAATGCTCACCAATTTCTGCGCTTCCTTGCGAGTGGCTACGCCAATATCGATGAAGAGGTCATAAATCCTTGGTGGCTTGGGATCCTTTTCCTCCTTCATAAGGTGGGGAGCCGTGTTTCCCACGACGCCTTTGACCCCGCCATCTCGCGTGTGAATCAGGACGCGCTGCGCCTTGGTAATGGCGGCATCGACGCCTCCCATTTTACGGACGTAGATGTAGCCTTCTTCGGTGATGTAGTTCACGGCCATCGCGATTTCGTCGGCATGGGCGGCCAGCATGAGACGTGGCGAACCGCCTTTGTTCAAGACGGCGACACAATTGCCATAGGCGTCGGAAAAGGTCTCGTCGGCGTATTGAGTGACATAGTCGAGCCACACCCGCTGGCCGCGAACCTCGTGGCCCACGGGGCTGGGGGTGTTGACCAGGGACTTTAGGAAGGCAAGAGAGGCTTCGCGCATCATGATGCAAAACAATATGAATCAGGGCTGGAAATAGTCCAGTTCTGTTAACCGCGGTGGGTAGCCTAATCTTGCCTGGTTGGGCCCGCTGCTCAAGGAAGGGTCACCGTGGAAGACGTTGTCGCGATGGTGGCCAAGGCTCAGCCCGTAAGATGGGTGAAAGCTTTATCTGAAGCGCAGCAAGATGGGAACAGCATTAGGTGTGTCGTGAAGCACTCGGAGGCTCTTTCTCACGGGCCGAGGGACAGGATACATGGCGCCGGATTATTGAACTCGTAATATGAGCGGCATGCCGTTGGGAGGTCAAAGCCAGACAAAAACCATCCGGGGACGCCGATGAGGGGGCTGGCGAAGCACTTTTCCGCACTTTAAAGCACTTTTCCGCACCAAAATGGGGGGACTATGGGACCTTTCTGGAAAGGCTGAAGGCTGAAGGCTAAAGTCTGAAGTGGAGGGTCGGGTGGGGAGCGGGCGCTCGCGTTTAGGGCGCGGCGCCCGACGCCCCGGGTGTCACAGGCCTTGGTCGCTCAGGCTTCTCTTTCGATTTAACCGTATATGTCAAAGAACGGGGTTCGGATCGGGGGCTGTCGGAGGCGGCTGCAGCCTCCGGACAACACCTGATCTAATCACCCAAAAACGGAGGTAAGATAGCAGACAGAATCGGGGCTTCGCTACTGACAATTCATGACATTAATGGGACTATGAGACTACGGACCATGGGACCGTGAAACGATGCGACGGTGCGACGGTGGACGGTTGCGGTGAGGCGAGGGATGTCGCCAAGCATCGCCAAATGCCGACACATGGGTGCACATTAGGCCACGGGCCTCGGTTGCGGAGGATGGGAATTGATCGAATTGGGGGGTTGCGCATTGCCATTATTGGAGTTTCTTCGGTTTGGTTGAGGGTGCGGCGGACTGGGGATTTTGAAAAAATACCGTTATCCACCGTTATATAGCGTTAGCCACCGTTACAAACCGTGATTTGCCGATAGGGGGGATGGGACGATGGGACTACGGACTATGGGACCATGGGACCATGGGACCGTGAGACGGTGGACGGTGAGACCGTGAAACGGTGTGGCGGGGGGATGGGGCTGGAAGTCGCGGGTGGGGAGGGCTGCGCTGCAGTGTTGGTTTTGGGGTGCATGGTTGTCGGTCTGTTTACCTGGTATAGCCGGACTTTTTGGGGCGGGATTCCGGACAGACTTGGTCCCGGGGGAGTTTTTTGGCAGCTCTTTCAGGAAGGTTTTAACCACTAATCTCCACTATTGACACTAATCACAGCCGTTGACTGTTACCGACCGCGAATTGAGGAGGTTTCTCCGGTCTGACCCTGCCGATGTCTGCGCGACGGGGCTTTGTGGGGGAAGGTCGGCTCAGGGAATCGCAATTCGATTCGTCGTATTGCCGCCTTGGTTGAAAGACTTCTCCAGCCCGATGCTGTCAACCCGAGTTACCGCGCCGTCGAGGAACAGCAAATATCCAGTCTCGCCATGCAAACCAATCGCAGGATTCCAAGCAGCTTTGCGAGGTTTGCCAGTGAAGGCGAGATTACGATTGCCGCTCAAAATCCACTGTCCGTTTTCGGCTGGAGGATCCAGGGACAAGAAATAAGAGAGGTTCGTGTTTGTCAGGTTGTCTGGCGTTGCGGAGTGAACAGAGTTGTCGAGTGGACATACGAGGTAATGTAGCGTCGTATCACCCGAGACTAGCGCTCGAAAGTGAACAGCTGCATTGGTCAACCGATTCGCAACCTCCATCGTTCCACCTTGGTTTGTCGAAATGTGCGTGATGAACTTGCCGTGGTCGGTGAGGTAGTTCACGTAATCGAGATGAACCATCTTTAGATTGTAGATGCACTCGGTTTGCGCGTAGTTCCGACGTTTCAGCGAAGCGGTAATAACCAAGAAAGCCAGCGTTGCCACGACGCAACCAACGGCGATGACTTCGATTCGTTTCCAGCGCATGCGCTATCTGTAAAAGGGTGGACGACTGCATTGCCAACCGGAGCATGGAGGAGGTGTTGCGCTTGGCTGCCCGTTACTGCACCGAGTCCAATAAGGATTTTCTCCAACCCGACCTGGATATGGATATTCCCGGCGAAAATCATCCGGCGACGTCTCACCTCCCCACCAGTCAAAAATGATTTCCTTCTTTGCACCCGAGGTGGGATAACCCACGCAAATAACTACTTGATGATCCCGTCTCTCATCTTTCGGATCATCTTTCGGACTATACGCATTCCGCTCCTCCAAGTAGCACTGCCAACAAGCTGGTGTCGGCACAAGGTACTCTAGCACGTCACTACTTGAGTTCTTACATGTCGCTGCCCCACCGCCACCAAAGGGCCAAAGTGGATTAGGCGGACTAGCCGGTTTTAGCCTCAACCGATTCGCTTCATCTACAGCGATCTGGTATCGTCGCCGTAGTTCCTGTTCGCCTTTATCCACAGTTGCACTATCGCAACACCCGCGCTCCTTTTCCAGAATCGGTCTCTGCAGAACGGGAGGCTTCGGCGCGGGAGGAGTAATCGGCAGCGGGAAGTTATAGCCGGGGTGTCCAATCCACATGCCGAAATCTAGTCCATTTCGATCCGTGAATAGTTGGGGGTCGTTTCTGCAAAACCCGTAAAGATTCAGACCCCCCATCTCGCCAACCGGATCCTTGATCAGCCACCTCCCCTCCATGAGATACCTATACCCATAGTAAAGCAGCCCCGTCTCCTCGTCCTGATATTTGGTCGAGAACCGGAACGGGTTCGCCTTGGCCATGGGGCCGGTGGCACGGAGGACCTCTGCGAAGGGGCCTTCGAAGCAAGTCCGTGGTTTCTTGCGATGGCGCTCAGAACAAGGGAGATGGGACACAAGTTGGGAGCGGCGGGCACTTCGGAAACGGGGCCATGGGCGCTTGCGGATGCCACTAAGCGTATCCATCCGCCTCTCGAAATGCACCAAGCAATGGTTTGTGACCTTCACGTTGTGCAAATAATAAATAATCTGTTCTGAGCCCGCGACGCATGCTCTGGCTGGCATCTCAAGTTTACTAATCATCCAATGTTTGCAGGGCTGTTAGCGGTAGTCTTTGGAAGTGCGTTCGTTTCTTTCTCGTCAGATTCCAACCAGACGGATATCTGTAATCAAGCCAAAGTGAAGAACCATTTGGAACATTCTCAAGCAGAACTTCGTAGCGGAGCCCTCCCCGCAGATGCGATCGCAGGGGTTGATCCCTGCTTGAACCAGAGGCCCCAACCATATAACCGTCCAACCCGAAGCTATCCAACCAAGTGCAGCTGACTAGAGATGTAGAGCTTAGACTAGTTTGTAGGACGTTAGTCCCATCACAGATAAGCGAAACCTGTCCCGATTCGCCCCCCCCCAGAACCTGTCTTGGAAACGCTATCAATAGTGTATAGTCGAGTGCGTCCGGGCATATAAAGGCGCCCCTTGATTTGACGTCGTAGGCGTCAAGTATCCTCACCCGCTGGACCAATGGAACCCTTAATGGGTTCTGCGGGTTCGGCCACAGGTAAACGCACACCATTAGCAACAAAACCACTGCGGAAGTCCACAGAGCTTTCATTCCCATTCGTGGGGATCATTCCCGCATCCCCCTCCATGACGATGCTTTACGTACGTGTGGGCGTCACCAAAACGGCTCATGGCCCAATGAAAGCAGTTGTATGCCGATGCATCATACTTGGGTGGATTTAATTTATCCCGCCAAATAATTCCCCAGATGAAACCCCTAAGAGTATCGATATTCACATCGCACGGACTGGCCTTGAAATCGGTACATTCTTTATCTGAGTGGTTACGATAGTGGTCGCTTTCGGGGATATCTACCTGTCCAGGCACGAGGAAAGGGATACCGCCTGGTTGACTCCCCTCCTGATTGTTCGCTTTTGGATAAAATCCAGCACTACCTCCGTCCGACATCTCAATCCATCCATGATCCCAACCGCCACCAGGACTCTTACCTCGACAGACTCTGAACACAACCACAGGGGTTCCGTCGATCACCTTCCCTCTGCAACAGCATGAACGACCAGACGAGGGAGTTGTAGGGTATGGGCGATCAGGCGGCCACCACGGAGGTGGCATATGTTCTGGATATGGTGGTGTCGGCCATGGAAGTTGCGGAAAATACTGGAGACCTAGTTTGTCAAAGTGGCCCACTGGATCGTTCCCGACGGCCCCATAGAGACTTAGTCCCGCCTCCTCGTTCATCGGATCCCTGCTATTCCACCTCCCCGTGCTCGGATCGTAATACCTGTATCCGTAGTACAGCAACCCAATCTCATCATCCTGGTATTTGGTCGAGAATCGGAACGGATTGGCCTTGGCCATGGGGCCGGTAGCGCGGAGGAGTTCACCGAAGGGCCCTTCGCAGCAAGTCCGTGGTTTCTTGCGATGCCGTTGAACACCAGACGGATGAACGGGACAGTGAGAACGGCAGGCTTTTCGGAAACTGGCGTTTAGGCCGGACGGTGGGAAAAAACTGTTGCGATTCCAAATTACGTTTATGTGACGGGGCCTTTTTGTACTTTGTACATATTGTTCTCCCGAAAAGGGCGCGAGGTGGCGAAGCTGACCTCGTAAGGGGGGCCGATGCAGTGGCTTACCAGGATCAGAACCTAGCGGTTTTGAGAATGCGAGGTGAGTGCGAGGGGTGCGAGGTTCATCAGTCCAGAGCGATCCTGGGGTGCTAACAGTCCAGGAAGCGATGGATCCCGGCCTGGTGTGGAAAGTGCGCGAGCCTGAACTTTTCATTGCAATGCACGAGTTAGTATTCGTCGTTTTTTATCATGTCAAATTGGCATTTCTCCAGCATCTGCGACCAAGGCCATGCAGCAGGTGCGGGCCTGCCCAGAACCGCCGAAGAATACGGTGGGCGGCAGAGCTTCTTCCACCTAGCCCGTGGGACAAAACGGTTACCAGACCAGGCTCACTTCGTGCACGGTCTCTCATGGGCGATGGCCTGAGCGGCGTTTCAGTTCTTCTTCCCATTTGCGTGGGACAGCCGGTTGGTGTGCGTTGCACTACTTTGTGCTAAGCGCCCGGCGGCTTCATTTTTATGCTGTCAGGAACTCCGAGCGACTTCTTTTTTGCGGCAAATGCACTTTCGTCGAGCGGACCGATACGGTTAGTGTGCGGCACGTCGATTATCCAGAACTGATACTTGCCGGGGTAGGGCACTTGAAAAGTGTCACCAGGAAAGTCGCCGCGATTCTTCAACATTTGTTGTTTGGCGAGGATGAACCGTTTGTTCCAACCAATTTCAACGACTTTAGCTGGAATGCCAGGCAGGGCGGACTGTGAGGCAATTTCAACTTGGCTGCCCGATGACCGGCGAACAGAGAAATCACCGGGCAATGGGTAATTATAGTCAGCCGAGCCTGGGTTAACCCCGCAGGAACATAAGCCAACCAAACCAAGTCCGATCAAGACGCTCTTCATGGCACGCATGCGGTTAGCGAATGTAGTAGCTATCTGAACCTCGAACGCCTGTCCCGGACCACTTGGCTTCGTCATCTTTGTTTGCCTGACTGATCGGAGTAGACATGCTCGTAATGTTAAATGGCCTCCCAGGAATACCCCAACGAGCCAGACCAACCATCCCGTTGATAGCACCTCCTCGACTCGGGTCGTTGTTGAAATCGTAAACGTCCGAGTAAGTCATTGAGCCATCGAACTGCCAGTCGTTACTGGAGCAACCTTTCAATGTTCCATTGATGGTGGCGTAGAAGCGTCCGAGTGTTCCGGGAGCGGTTGCTTCAAGAAAAAGAGGCATGCTCGCGATTTGGACTTGGCCACTCTTCGGCAGTTGTGCGACGTAGTTATTAAAGCCGTCGCCTCGCTTAATGTTCACCTTCGCACCAACTTCGACCATTTGAGCCTCGGATAAATCAAAGGGCGTTCCCGTGGCATCCATGTAGTGCCCCAGCAAATCGCGGCTCAACGGGCCATATGTGAAGAAAGTAAGGAAGAACGATCTTTCGGTAGGCGTTGTCGGACGAGGTTCTGGCGGTGCCGGAGATGGCCTCGGAGGGTTAGGAGAACCAGGCCATACGCCGGGATAGAGCCAAAGACCAAATGGATCCGTAGCTGAAACCGGTTGATTGTTTACGAAAGAATAGAAGTTTAGGCCACCATTCTCCTCGATCGGATCCGCGCTGAGCCACCTCCCCGTGCTCGCGCTGTAATACCTGTATCCGTAATAAAGCAGCCCGGTCTCCTCATCTTGATACTTGGTCGAGAACCGTAAGGGGTTGGATTTGGCCATCGAGCCTGTGGTGCGGAGGTTCTCTCCGAAGGGCCCGTAACTGTGTTGACCCGTTCGTCCAACCGTCGGCGCATTTCTATAGCAACTGCGCAAATTCTCAGCGGTAATTTCTTTCATCCTTCGATCCACTAATGGCCAGACTCGAAATACGGGACTGCTTGCTATGCAGGTAGAGCGCCGTAGACCCCACTACACTCATTGCAAGCGAAACGATTAGGCAGGAGGCGGCATTATGGGACCTGGCTTTTGCCGCGCCGTAATACCACTCTGCTAAGCGTTCGTAGCTGGGTGTGGCACTTGTTTCAGTGGTGCCCGCCGGAATTCCTGACCTGACATGTTTTAGCAACTCAGATGATGTCTCTCTCCCCATGGCTGCGGTGTGGACAGCGGCCAAGGTGAAGACAGCAGACACGATACCTGATAGGAGTTGCAGCCATAGTACGAGTCTGAGCAGCCGCCCAGGACGTGAACCCTTACATGCAAGCGCTCGTTCGGGAATACTCTTGTCCGCGCACTTCCAGCACGTCTCGAACTGATCTTCCAGTTCCTCCCGGCACTTTGGGCATACCCACATAGCGCTTTCCTCACTTTTTCGGGATATAATAGTTATCCGGGCAAATCAATCCGCAGTCCTCTTCTGCCCGAGCAGCCCACCCTTGGCAACTATTCCACAGACCATGGTAATCGCCTTTGATCGGGCGCTTCTTCAAGCATTCAGTTATGTCCTTCTCGGTTGCATATTGTGCCTTTGTGTCTTTTCCCGGTCCGTATTTTAGCGTTGCAAACGGGTTTCTTTGGCAATCTTTACAAACCTTCGCCTTGTCTGGATGTTTTTCCGCTACGGGTTCATCGCCGTTTTTGTGGTTCTCATAGATTGTCGCAGTTCCGCCCGGCCATTGATAATAGACGTGGCCGCCGAATGTATTCGCGATGGCAACTCCTATATCGAACTCATCGCATTCGATGTTTCGAGAACAAAGCCTGATCGAGGTAATCAGAGGCTGGGTAGGCGGCGGCGGCGATGCCATTTGCTGGCTATCCTGATCAGCCCTTCCGTCTGAGTCGACTTGGGACGTCGGCTGATTCCGAACAAAAGCATATAAATTCACCCCACCTTTTTCCTCGAGCGGGTCCCTGCTCAGCCACCTTCCGGTGCTGGCGTTGTAGTACCGATAGCCATAGTAAAGCAGATCCGTCTCATCGTCCTGGTATTTGGTGGAGAACCGGAACGGATTCGCGCTGGCCAGATCTCCGGTTTTCCTGACGACCTCCCCGAAGGGCCCATATTCGTACTGTGCCGACAGCGTGCCGTCGGATTTGACGAGGGCGGCGACGTTGCCGTTGCCGTCAAACGCCGGGAAATGCACACCATTAGCGGTGTCGTTCACCATCAGCAAGCCGCCCACACCGCCGGCCCCTTGCAGGCTGCCGCTCAGGTCCAGGCCCCAGGTGAAGGAGCGGAGGACGGTGGACTGTGGACTGAGGACGGCAATCAAGTTCCAACCATCATAAACAAACCGCAGGTCATTCGTGGCGCTGCCGCTCCAGGCGGCATTGCCCCACACCTGCTTGCGAATGCGCCGTCCCTGGGCGTCATACTCGAATTTCAACGAAATCTGGGGGCCAACCCCGGTTCGCGCCGCCATCGCGACCA
>DIXK01000092.1 GCA_002428665.1 Verrucomicrobia subdivision 3 bacterium UBA6082 | reverse complement strand
AAGTGGCTTTCAATTGCTAGATCCATTGGAAAGTATGGAATTCAGGACTATATCATGCTTGAAGCGGCACTTCTTTACGAAAAGCCGGAGGTTGCTGAGAGATCCGGTCTTGCCGACAGGATAAGTAGAGTTCTGCATACCAACATCTCGGAGCTGGAGACTCCCACCATTGAGAGTGCGTACACTGCCCAATACGCTCAAGGGTGCAAAAGCAAACGTCGTGCCCTGGCATCGTGGTAAATGAAAGACGCTCTTGAAAAAGCCTCCTGAAGGTGAATACTAATAGCGAATCAGCATGGACGGTCCGTGATCCTTATGGTTGCGGACGAGAAGTCCCTGTTCCAGATCGCCAACAGACTTCAGTCAACGCTGGCGATGGTGGACCTCTCTCAGGGGTGGAAAGACAGCCCACGCTGGCTGCCGCAGCTCTGGGAGAGTTGTTCGCGGTTGAGGATCCTGGCGCACAGTGCCAATGCAGGGATAGCGGAAGAACCGGATTCAGTGGCGGCGGTATAGCCACACCAATAAGATACAACAGCAAATAGCAATATATCAAAACACATGAGAGCAAAAACCTCGGTAATGATCGGCCTCGTGACCCTGCTGACCTTCGGTACGCAGGCTAGCCAGGAACAACTCGCGCGCAGCATCAAGGACGCGCAATTGGAAACCAGCCGGACGGCTGCGCAACTCAAGGCGACTCTTCAGGCCCTGAACGCGCTCACCAAACAGACTAAAGGTGACCTCCGTCCCTCCTACGAGGCCTATCGCGCGGAAGTGACCAAGACGGAAGCTGCCGCGATCTGGACGAAAACACGGGTTCAATGGATGGCCAGCGATGGCAGAAAATACTTCCAGGAATGGCAGAAAGCCCTTGATAGCATCGCCAACGCATCCCTGCGGAAGAAATCACAGAAACGCTTCGACACTGTTCAGGCGAACTATGGAAAGGTCGAGGCGGCACTGCAACAGGCCACCGATAAGTTTAAGCCATTTCTCTCCGATCTCGGCGATATCCAAACGGCCCTGGCGGCAGACGTGACCCCCGGAGGGGTAAAGGCGATCAAGAGCACTGTTAGGAGCGCCAACTGGAATCATCAGTACGTCGAGAGAGCCGTCAATTCGGCCTTGAAGGAAATGGACAAGATGCAAAAATCCCTTCAACCGGAAGCGCAGTAAGGGTGGACGGGAAGAGTGTTACGCCGGATACGCCTGCCTCCAACACCATGAGCAATGTCGATCTTAAGAAAATCACCAACAGTTTTCTCGATGTCCGGTTGGTGAGTTTGGCCTCCTGGCGGCAAGCTGCCGAAATCAATCCCCGCGACCGAAA
Organism: Verrucomicrobia subdivision 3 bacterium UBA6082; assembly: GCA_002428665.1. Lineage (GTDB taxonomy): Bacteria > Verrucomicrobiota > Verrucomicrobiia > Limisphaerales > UBA8199 > UBA6082. Next base: position 166,997 of record DIXK01000092.1, on the reverse strand, counting down.
CGGCCCCTACTTGGTTACGCAGGAGGGATATGACCCGGAAGACGTCAAGATGATCGGCGAAGAGTTTGTGCTCGGCCGGTCGGGGCAATGGCTCTCGCTTGGGCACTTCTTCAAAATGCCCGTTCAGGATCGTCGAGAGGAGTTCATCTTCGGTACGGCGGCTGAGGTCATGCAAACGATGCAAGACCTGCCATCCAAAGCCGTCGTGGTGCGGTCGTGTAAATCGCCGCCAGAGGAGCCCACACTGGGGGAGCAGGACGAAATGGCCGCCGCTTTTCAGGCAGCCAAAGGGCAGGCGTCCGAGTCAAACAAGTGAACTCGACTGCCGACGGCCCACGCTATGTCGATTTCCCAACCTGGTGATGCCAGATGCCGGTCACATTCACAAGACAGGGCATTTGCACTGCCGGTCGCCTGCTGCTTTTGCCGCTGCTGTTTTGGCCGTGGAAAAACTGAGCGAGCTCTGACCTGCAAACCCTTCGAACCTTAGATCCTTAACCCAGCCTCTAAACCTAATGACGACTCCGACCATTGCTTCAATTCATACTATGCTTCGCCCGCTCGCCGCGGGCGCGCTCGCCGTGTTGCTCTGCTCTTGCGCTGCGACTTCAGTCAAAAACACATGGAAGTCTCCAGATTCACAGCAGCCAGTCGGTAAAGTTGCGGTGCTCGCGATCGCCCACAATGGATCGGTGCGGAAGGGTTTTGAGAACCGTTTCGCTACCCAGTTGGCAAACGCTGGAACCCAGGCGATGGTGACATACGACACCCTTTCACTGCCCGAGATTAAGCAGGACAAACGCACTGCCGCGGACCGGATTCTGGCAAATGGGGTGGACGCATTGTTGATCTTGCGCGTGGTGGATACGGGTACTTACTACCGCGAATCGCAGCCTGGTGGGGAACGCTATGCCGGGACGATCACCGGTTTCGAAACCATGGGCTGGTACGATTACTACTCCGTTGCATTCATGAATATGAGCCCCACATACGGCACTTTGAAGCAGACCGTGTATCTCGAAACTAGTGTCTACGACCTGAAAACCGAGAAGCGCCTTTGGTCCCTGCTGACCAAGACGGTTCTCGAAGAGCACGCCGATGGCGTAGCAGAGGCGGATCGCCTGGTCCCCAAAATCGTGGCCGCTATGCGAAAGGATGGCATCGTACGATAACGGAACGTATGAAGACAAGACTAGAGGGTATCCTCCTATTAGTTGCCTCGCTGAGTTCCGGGTGTAGCGGCATTAATGCCACTAAATCCGTCTCGCCCCTCGATTTCATCTTGCCGGGTCTCATGCAATACCGACCGGTTGAGCCAGCGGTTCCTGGCGAGACGGAATTCAACTGTTTACTGGCTGGCTCGCCCGCCGTGCCTGCCGTGGCGCTGAGTTCTCATAGCCTCCCGAATTGACCGTTCACACAATGCACAACATACCTATGAAACAAATCACCATAACCTCAATCGTGCTGACTTTGGCTGTGCTGGTGGCCGCCGCGGGGACTCTCTTTGCAGCGGAGCAGGTCGCCAAGGAACAGACCCCGCTTCGCGTGGGCGTCACCCCCAACATGCCGCCCATGATATTCAAAGAGGGCAAGAAGATTGTGGGCATGGAAGCTGACCTCGCTTACGCGGTTGGGCGCGCGCTTGGCCGCTCCGTGAGATTTGTCGAGCTTCCCTGGGCCGATCTGATCGACTCCCTGGAGGCCAATAAGATCGACATCATCATGTCTTCGATGTCAGTCACGCGAGCACGCCAAACACGGGTCACTTTTTCCGATCCCTATCTCCGTGTCGGCCAGATGGCCCTCGTCCGCGGAGACGGGCCGCAGTCCCTCGTCGGGGGGGCGTTGGCGAATAAGGCGATAGGCCTTAAGCGGGCCACAACGGCCGATTTGCTCGTGCAGCAAGATTTCCCTCGAGCTAAGCGGAAATACTTCAACTCCGGGGACGAGGCGGCAAAAGCGCTGAGCAAAAAGAAGATCGACCTTTACCTCAGTGACTCAACGATGATCTGGTATCTGGCAGGCAAGTACGAGGCGGATGGCTTGGTAGTCGCTCCCATTGTCTTCAGCGACGAAAGGCTGGCCTGGGCAATGAGACGCTCGGATGCCGAACTCGTGGGATCGGTAAACAACGCTTTGAAGGGCATCGCTGCCAGTGGTGAACTCAACCGGGTGCTGAAGCTATGGATACCGAAGTTTGAATAAGGCCAGCTTGGTTTCCTGGTGGCGTTCTCCTTCAGCCACGTCGCTTGGGGAACACGGCATGGGAGAGGGGGGTCTTTCTCGCTTGCTGGGAACGCACCGAAATCTTAGAGCACGGAGTCTCCGTGGGGAGCGGGTCCACCGTAAAATACCTGGACTTGCCTGGGGCGCGCTGCAACGAGCCGGAGGACTCGTTCTCGCAATGAGTGCCATTCACCGGGCGCGTTCTGCTGCGGTGCCGATAGCCACTGTGGCTTGTCATTTCACGAAATCAGTGTTCCATTGAGGGTATGCAACAACGTAGATCAACACGGTCTTATGCCGGGAGGGCGGCATTTGGAGGCGTGATGGTGGCGGTGTCCCTGGGCGCCGTGGCCCTGGCGGCGGAATCCGGAGATTGGCCGCGGTGGAGAGGGCCGCAGGATAACGGCAGTGTGGCTGGAGGGAGTTACCCGGTGAAATGGGGTGAGAGCAGCGTGCTTTGGAAAGCCCGCCTGCCAGGCAAAGGCTTCTCGACCCCGATCGTGTGGAACAAGCGCATCTACCTCACCGCGCCCACAAACGGTACTGATGCGGCCCTGGCCTTTGACTGGTCGGGGAAGCCGCTCTGGCTCACCACCTTTAGCAAGGAACAACCGGGCCGCCACCGGAATGGCTCCGGGAGCAATCCCTCGGCTTCGACTGACGGCCATACCTTGGCGGTCTATTTCAAGAGCGGCACGCTGGCGGCCATGGAACTGGACGGCAAGGTGCGTTGGCAAACCAACCTCGTCACCGCTTTTGGACCGGAAGAACTCTTTTGGGACCAGGGTGCCTCACCCGTGTTGACTCGACGGGACGTGGTTTTCGCGCGCATGCACCATGGAGAATCCTGGGTGGCGGCATTCGATAAACAGACCGGCGCCCTGCGCTGGAAGGTTCCCCGAAACTACGAGACGCCGGTCGAGGGGGATAACGCCTACACCACGCCGCTGGTCATTGAACACGCAGGCAAAGAAGCGCTGCTGATCTGGGGCGCGCAGCACATCACCGCTCACGATGCCGACAACGGGAACCTGTTCTGGTCGTGCGGCGACTTCAACCCGAGGCAATCGGGCTACTGGCCGCAAGTGGCCTCGCCCGTCATCGGCAAAAGCGTGGTCGTCGTGGCTTCGGGTCGGGCGGATCGCGGCCAGCCGCTGCTCTACGGTGTCAAACTCGGAGGCAGCGGTGATGTGACCCAGACCCACAAACTCTGGACCCGCAAGGATATTGGCGCGTTTGTGCCAACACCCGCCGAATACCAAGGGTTGATCTACGTCTTGGGAGACCGTGGTGAGATTGAGTGTCTCGATCCCGAGACCGGAAAACAGGTATGGCGCCACACCCTCCCCAAAGCCGGCGCCAATTACTACGCCTCCCCCCTGGTGGTCGGCGGGAATCTCTACGCCATCCGCGAGGACGGCGCGGTTTATGTGGCCAAGGTGGAGGGTGGATACGAGCTCCTGCACGAGACCAAAATGGACGAGCGCGTGATTGCCTCCCCGATCGCGGTAGGAAACCGCCTGTTCATCCGCGGAGAGAATCACCTCTTTTGCCTCGGTGAGAAGTGAGGCAGCGAGCTGGGGGATTTGACCACCACTGGGGGATTTGCACGGAGGGAAGCCTCCTCAAAGGGTGCCGCTTAACAGAAGGTTGCAGGCTCAACTGCGGTCGGACGGGGTATATTGTCAGGGAATTGTGGACATCGGGCGCGTGGCTGGGTGGGCTGAGGTAAGTGCAAGAAGTATAGCCCTGTTGAGTAACCTGGGAGGGTCTGCCCAGATAATGACGGATCGTGATCCGGCGTGCGCTCGGTTTAACGAGGTATGGCTTGTGCAGGCAAAACTACGTAATTTCTTGATCTCCCTCCCGGAACGAGGCGTCAGGTCAGTCACCGCCCTCGCGGGCGGATTTTTTCGCGAACTGGGCGAGGTTTCAATCCCCCTGACCCTTCGCCGGAGCCAGCTCTATCACAACCTCGTCGAATCCACCCTGCGGTTCCTGATCGAGCAGGTGGGCCAGGTAAAAGGCGTTTATCCTGAAGCAGAAAAACTCTCGGGAGATTTCCTGATTCGCCGCACGGCGGGCAATGGAATCGAGTTGGCTGGGATACTGGCGTTTCGGGCGTCTCCAGTATGGGTGCTGGCGGCGCTTGCTGACGCCTCGGGAGCCGGGCGTTATCTCTTGCGTGAAATCGCTGTCGCACTCAAGGACGAAGGTTTGCTGGACCCCGCGGCGGAGTTCACCTCCGTGGATGAGATGCTCGATGGGCTTGAAGCCTCGGCGGGCCGGATGGCCGCCACTGTCAATACGCCGCCGCTCGATGTCGTCACCCTTCGCGAGGAATGGAACGCCCTGCGCCGTGACTTGGCGAAGATTCCTCCAAAACAAATCCCCAGCGTCCATGCCCTTCGTGACCTCTGGACCGGGATAAAACAGGAAGCCCGGCAACAGCAGCGAACGGTCTTCCAGGTGTCATCGCTCATGGCCATGTCAGCCATTGCCAACGTTCCACAAAAGGCCCGCTGGTTATCGGTATCGGCGCGATCTGCAGCTCGCAAGGCCGGGGCCACTGTGGCCGCCGTTCTGCTGGAGGACTACCGAACCACGCTTAAACGGATTCGCGAAACCGGTTACGTCCGCTACGCCACCCGCCAGTTCCGGCCTTACCTGTTCGCCGCCCTTTCCCAGTTTTCCCCACGGCAAGCCTCACTCACGGAAAAACTGTTAACCAGGCGCACCCGCCGCACCCGTACCAAGCGGAGGCGCAAGCCATCGTCAAACCGTGGCTCATGCTTTGAGTGAGGCCATGTCGATGACGAAGCGATAGCGCACGTCCTGCTTCAGCAAGCGGTCCCAGGCTTCGTTGATCTTTTGGATGGGGATCAGCTCGATATCCGAAACGATGTGGTTCGCAGCGCAGAAATCGAGCATCTCTTGGGTCTCGGCGATGCCACCGATGCAGGAGCCGGCGAAATTACGGCGTGGCAGTATCAGGTTGAACGGGGCCACAGGCAGGGGGTTTTCGGGGACACCCACCAGTGCGAGCGTACCATCCAGTTTCAACAGGCTCAGATACGTGTTGATGTCGTGCTGTGCCGAGACCGCATCGAGGATGAAATGGAAGCTTCCCTGCTGTTTTTTCATGGCGTCCGCGTCTTTGGAAATCACGACTTCATGGGCGCCAAGGCGCAATCCATCGGCCACTTTGCCCGGCGAGGTGGTAAACAGGACCACGTGGGCGCCAAAGGCACGGGCGAATTTCACGGCCATGTGCCCAAGACCGCCGAGCCCGACGATGCCAACTTTCTGGCCGGGGCCCACTTTCCAATGGCGGAGCGGCGAGTAGGTCGTGATGCCGGCGCACAACAGCGGAGCGGTGGCGGCCAAATCCAACGCCGCCGGCACCCGCAGCACGAAGGCTTCGTCCACCACGATATTCGTGGAGTATCCGCCGAACGTGGGACCGCCCAAATGCTTGTCCTCACCGTTATACGTGAAGATGGGAAAGGACAGGCAAAACTGCTCGTTTCCGGCCCGGCAGTTTTCGCAGGTGCGGCACGAATCCACCATGCAGCCCACCGCGCCCAGGTCACCCACTTTGAATTTGGTGACCCCGGAGCCAACGCGGGTGATGCGGCCCACGATCTCATGACCCGGCACACAAGGGTAAACCGTGTTGTGCCACTCATCGCGGGCTTGGTGCAGGTCCGAGTGACACACCCCGCAGTAAAGAATGTCGATTTCCACATCCAGCGGGCCGGGCTCGCGCCGGTTAATACCGAACGGGGTCAGGGCGGCGGTCGCATTTTGGGCTGCGTAAGCTTTGACGTTGGTTGTTGTCATGGCCTCAAGGTAGCGCGATACGAGAATCTGTCACCAGCAGAACGTAGCCTTCTCGCCCGGTTCGTTGCGAGCGCCTGGTGAAGCGTGCTATAATGCAGCCGGGTATGCATGAGCATGATTCAAGAGAGGACCTGGAGATTCTCCAACTGGTGGTTGCGGGAACTGCCGCGGAAACCGGTTCGGATTTTTTCCGTGCGCTAGTGAAGAATCTCGCGGCGACTCTGGGCACCCTGGGAGCTTGGGTGACGGAGTACTTGCCGGAGGAACAGAAGCTGCGCGCGCTGGCGATGTGGCTCAAGGGCAATTTTGTGGAGCACTACGAATACCGCATCGCCGGCACCGCCTGCCAGCGGGTGGTCGAGAACCGGACATTAATCCATATCCCGGAGCGATTGATTGAGCTGTTCCCGCGGGACGATGACCTGGTGCCGCTCCAGGCCGTGAGCTACCTTGGGGCGCCTCTGTTGGACACCGACGGCAGCGTCATCGGCCACATTTCGGTGCTGGACGACAAACCGATGCCGCGGGACGAGCGAGCGATTTCCCTGTTTCAGATCTTTGCCGCCCGCGCCACGGCGGAACACCGGCGCATTCGTGTGGAGGAGGAAGTTCGCGCGCACGAGGAGCAGTTGTCCACCCTGCTGGAGACCACTATGGACGCCATCCTGGTTCTCGATGACCAGCTCCGGGTAGTGCGGATTAACCGGGCCGCCAGCCGGTTGTTTGGTTGCACTGCGGAAGACATGGTCGGCGAGGGTCTTCACGAGTTCCTCATGAAAGACAGCGCGGCCCATGTGGTGGCCTTTGCCCGAACCCTGGGGTCGCAGCCACCCGAACGGCAACAATGCTGGGTATCTCAGGATTTCGTCGCCCGCCGCTGGGACCATTCCGTGTTCCCCGCCGAGGCAACACTGTCCCGATTTGAAAACCGCGGGCGCGTATTCTTCACGCTGATCCTGCGCAACATCGACGAACGGATGGAAGCCCAGAAACAAATCCAGTTTCTGACGCAGGAGGCGGAATACCTGCGGGAGGCCGTGAGAGACCTGCCGGGGCAGGGCGACCTCCTGGGGCGCAGCGACTGCATGCAGGCGGTGTTTGACGCCATCCAACAGGTGGCGCCCACCGAGACAACCGTGCTGATTACCGGCGAAACCGGGACCGGCAAGGAGTTGGTGGCCCGCTCCATCCACCGGGCCAGCGGGCGCGCGAAAAAACCATTGGTCCTCGTCAACTGCGCCGCCGTCCCGGCGAATTTAATGGAAAGCGAGTTTTTCGGACATGAACGCGGCGCATTCACGGGCGCGGCTACCCGGCGCGAGGGACGGTTCTCCATGGCCGATGGCGGCACGATATTTCTAGATGAGGTCGGCGAGTTGCCGCTCGAGTTGCAATCCAAATTATTGCGCGTGCTCCAGGAGGGAGAGTTCGAGCCCCTGGGGAGCGCACATGCGGTGAAGGTCTCGGTGCGGGTGCTCGCGGCGACTAACCGGGATCTCAAGCGAATGGTGGCCGATAGCAAATTTCGGGAGGACCTTTATTTTCGGTTGAACGTATTCCCAATCCACGTGCCGCCCCTGCGCGAGCGGGGTCGCGACGTGGAGCATATCGCCGGAGCGTTCGTGCAGCGATTCGCCCGGCGCATGGGCAAGCGTGTTGATCTGCTCACCGACGACCAGCGCAAGCAGTTGCGCGCTTACGACTGGCCTGGAAATGTCCGCGAACTCCAGAATGTCATCGAGCGCGCCATGATCCTGACCAATGGCGGTCCCTTGCGCCTCGATCGGGCTATGGCCGGGTTTACCAGCCTTCCCTCGTCGGTTCCCGCGGCCGCTTCGCCGGCCGGCGCACTCCCGGATCCCGGGCGCGTAATGACCCTCCGCGAGTTGGAGGGAGTCGAGCGCGCCAACATCCTCCGCGCTTTGGAGTGCTGCGGGGGCAGGGTGTCCGGCGAAGCCGGTGCAGCCCGGTTGCTTGGTATGCCACCCTCCACGCTGAGTTCCAGGATAAAAGCGCTCAAGATTCAGCGGTCCCCCGCCTGAGCCGCTCGGATTTCGCGAATTGGGTTCCCGAAAAATCGCTATTTACGAAATGTCGCGAGCGTTGTTTCTGACCTGTTTTCACGTAAACCCTTCAGGCTAAGCCCTCGGCCAACGACGGCACGGGTTGGCACCATTCCGGCATTAAAGTCATCCGTTCGCACGGAGCTGAGTTCCGACGCGATGAGGAAAAACAAAAAAACCAAAACGAGGACAACATTATGACAACAACGATGACCGAAACGATGGACACCATCCGCAACGGCGTAAACGTGACGAAGCTGGCCCAGACAATCCAGGCCGTGAAACAGCAACCTGAAATCGCCCAGTTCAAGTTCCGGACGCACAACGAATGGGATACCGGCGGCCACAACGTCGCGACGGTGGATACCTTCTACGGCACCTGCCAGGAGATGGAGCACAAGCAACCGTTTGTGATGCATGCCGATGAACCCGCCGTGCTTCTGGGCGAGGACAATGGCGCCAACCCAGTGGAATTTGTGCTGGCCGGCCTGTCCGGCTGCATGACCACCACCCTGGCTTATCACGCCGCCGGACGCGGGCTGAACATTGAGAGCATCAGCAGCGAGTTCGAAGGGGACATCGACCTTCAGGGGTTGCTGGATCTCGATCCCAAGGTGCGTAGCGGCTACCGCGAGATTCGGGTGAAATTCAAGGTCAAAGGCGATGTGGATGAGCAGACCATCCACGAGCTCGTGAGAAAATCTCCCGTTTACGATACCATCGCCAACCCGGTGAAGATCAAGATCGAAGTCGAGAAGGTCTGAATGGTAATGGCTGCGAACCGCGGGGCACCAGCGATCGCTGGGCCGCCCCGCGGTTTCGTACGTCCTCGACTGGCCAGCCATGATCTGGTAAACGTCAGCGACTGCGGAAACCACAACGAAGAAGCGGGTTGCCGCTGTTCTACGTTATGACGATGTCACTACTTAAGCTGGCAAGACGAGACTCTGTCGCCCTCCTGGCGCGCCCGCGGAATTTCATGATCGGTGGCATGGGGTTCGTGGCCGGCTTCGTTTGTCTGGTGATTGCTGGTTGCAGCACGCCGAACGTGAACCCGCCCGCCCCGCGCGCCCACACTGGATATGTTGATTTTCATACGGATTCCAGCCTGGGGCTCACCTGGCGGATCAAACGCGCGAACGAAGTTACCGGCGAAATGAAGACGGTCTTTTCGGACTACACACCTTTTGAAGACACCGTGCTCCGGTTGGCTGCACCTCCCGGAACACATCGTTTCCAGCTATACTTCATGAATGAGGTCACTGAAGGCCCAGCAACCGTGTCTGTGCCGGTGGTGGACGGAAAGGTCACCCCCGTCCACGTGACCCTCACGCCGGCGGGCAGTTCCCTGGTGGACAACAAATCCTATGAATATCGGCCGACGGTACGGGCCTCTCGTCGGGTAACCAGGATTGTTACGGAGGAGAACGTCCTCTTTCACATCGGTGCTGTGGCAGGGACTCCCCAGGAATACCAGCCCAAGGAACGGATGCCTTACTACTCCTCCCCGCCGAACTGACACGCCTGGAGGTCTCAGCCTGTGTTACCCTGGACCTCGGGCGGAACCTGTTGGTTCCGTTTGCCTGATACCCCGCTGGTTTAATTCCGCGCCCACCCGCAGCCGCCTTCGTCATCCCAAGTCTCAGTTTGGCTCGCACTTGGTCGCGCCGGAGGATGGATCTGTAACGACCTGCAACTGCCAGCTCAAGGCAACGCTTTGACTTTTAAATTACGAAACTCGATGCGGTAGCCTTCTCCCTCCAGGCCGAGATAACCCTTCGCCGAACCGCAATCGTCAAACTGACAGGTGACCGCGCCGTTGACCCAGAGCGTCAGGACCTTGCCCACAGCGGTGACCTCGAATGTATTCCATTCACCCGCCGGTTTTACCCGTAGATCCTTCACCAACTTGTTCAGGTTGAACCCTTTCTTCTTGCCCTCCGCGTCCAGCGTCTGGCCAAACAAGAAGCCGCCATTCGCGTCCCCGAATTGCGCTTGATGCCAGATGGCGCCATCGCGGGAATTGCGCACGTAAGCGCCGCTGTTATACCCGGTCTTTCCTTCGATTTTGGTGTACCGGAATTCGAAGTGAAAGATGGCGTCGCCGATTTCCTTGTCGAGCAGCAACATGTCGTGTCCGCTGTCCCCGTCGCAAATCAGGATCTTGTTTTCGCTATCCACATGCCACTGTTCGCGCCCCAATTGCCCCGTGGGCGGCACGGGCACGCGATACCAGCCTTTGAGATCTGCTGCGGGAAGAATGTCGACCCAACCTTGCGGCTCGGTTTCCAATTTGCTCTTGGTCTCCGCCGCAGTGGCTTGAAGGACGTTGAGAGAATACGCCGCCAATAGAATGGTGGTGGCTATTACGGCAGCGGGCGTTCTGAAAGTTTTGAGCATGATCGAGGGTAAGAAGCCATCTGCCGAAAGGCAAGCTGGGGGACTCCCTCGTCCTGGGATCCTTCGGAACGGCCTTTTTCAAGTCAGCTCTCCGCCAGGCATTTTGCCCGGGCTACCCGCGAAACCGGTTTACTCGAAGTAGTCGTTGAACACCCGCAGGGAATGCTGGATCTCCTGGAACTTCTGCTGTTGCACCTGTGGGTCAGTGGCTTTGGTGTATTCCGCGCTCAATCCGAGGAATGGCATCAGCCACTTGTGCAGTTCGTCGTGTGCCTTGCCTTCCATGGTGCAGTTCGTAACCAGCCGGCCAAGGTTCTCCTGGATCTCATTGGCCAGGACCGCGTGGTCGTGTCCAGGCTTTTTCTCGAAATCCTGAACCGCCTGCTCCAGATTGCGTATGTGCGCCATCATCGGCTTATGCACCACCCACTTCTTGCCGCGGTTCAACTCCAAATTGGCGTGGGTCGCGGCGGAGGCGTCCGTGCCCTGGGTTTTCGACGTGCTGCACGCAATCGGCGCGAGAGCCAGTCCCAGAATCAGCAACAGGTGATTAAACCGGTTGCGCCGCGAGTGCTTTGGTGAGGTTGTGATTTCGATTTTCACACTTCACCATACGACAATGCGCGTCGGCTGGCTTTGACGAATGTCAAGGTCGGGTGAACCTCAAGGTGCGGGCGTCGGTCTATGGTTCTCGCAGTTCCAGATCGCGGGGCTGTTGAGCCGAAACTCTTGAATTGGCGAATCGAGTGTGTAAGGCACCGGGAAGAAGGAGGTGCCGAGCCCAAGGACTCAGCACCTCAAGGCCTCAAGATTTCTTTCGGCCATAGTACACGAAGACGACGAGTCCCAGGGCGATGAGGATGGCCCAAATGTACCACGGCGCTGCTTGTGCTGCGAACATATGTCTTTGAATTATTGAAGTAAACATTGTGCCGCGAGCCCCTGCGGGCGCGGCGGATTCACGCGGCGAATACCGCGTCCGATCGACATCTGATCAGCACTAGCAGGGCGCTCGTGGACGGGCGGCAGGTAGACCCAGGAAGTGCAGTTCCGTCACCAGGACGCGCCGAACCGTGGACGGTTGAGCCGTCACACTCCAGCGGTGATGATATCTGGCGCAGCTTAATACGCCCCGTTCGGGTTCCTGGCCACCCGGTTTTGGGATGGCGGAGGATGGCCGCTCCTGACGAACGCATCCTCCATGAAACGGCTCCGGCAACACGTAGGTGGGACCCGCACTTCGCTCCAGGCGGATGGTGTCCCTGCCGCCGGCATGCGCATTGGCGTGACGAATGCAAAGCGGCCCCTCCGGCAGCCATAAGGCAACCAGCAAAATCATCCCGAGCATTCTGGGGCAAGTCCGCACTAGCCTCAGGCTACCAGAACCTGCTGGTCTCTGCCATGTGGAATTCAACGCTCAAAACTCGCACCGCGATAGGAGGCCACTTCAGCTTCTCCGCAGCGGGGCACTGTAGGACGGTCGCCGATGATTGCGTTTCACAAGTTGACTGTGCTTGGCTCATGCCCCTAGATTCTGTCTACCGCAAGCTTGAACTCGAAGCTAAACAAGTTCGCTCAATGGTTGTTCGTTGTCATCTTCGTGGGGAGCCTTGTTGCCAGCCCTTCCCTTCAGACGCATGCAGGCGAGGCCCAGCACACCTTCGAGTTTGGAGTCAGTTTCCCGAAAGGCGCGAAGCCCGACGCGTTCTCTGGCCGAGTCCTCATCTTCCTTTCCAAGTACAACCGCGAACCGCGCTTTAGTGACGACTGGATCAACCGCATGGCTTTGATTGGCGCGGACTTTTTGCACGTACAGCCCGGGCAGTGTATGTTCATCAGCCACAGCAACGCGGTGAGTTACCCCGTTCCGCCCTCCGAGATGGAGTGCGGTCAGTATTTCGTGCAGGCAGTAATCGACCTCGGTTTGTCTGCACTGCCCCCGGGGAGATCACCCGGCAACCTCTATTCCGACTCGATAGCCGTTCGATTCGGACAAGGCGGAGATCCCGTAAAGCTGGTCTGCACGCATCGCATAGACCTCCAGATTAAAGAGTCGGCCTGGAGCAAGCTGGTGCGGATGGAATCTCCTCGGTTAAGCAAGTTCCACGGCAAGCCGGTGTTTATCCAAGGCAAGGTACAACTGCCTGAGGCGTGGCAAAAGGAACCCGAGCGGCGCTTCCCTCTAGTCCTGTTCGTTCCAGGCTCGGGCTTTAGCCTTGAGGATACCTCTCGGCAAACAGGACCAGTGAAGCTCTTCCCCGAAGAACCCTCGGTGCTGCTCTGGCTCGAGGCTTTCGGAGCCGACGCGCACGGGGAGTTTGCGAACAGCCGCAATAACGGTCCCTGGGGTGAGGCACTGGTGCAGGAGTTCATCCCCGAGATCGAGCGCCGCTTTCGGTGTTTCGGGCACCGTGAGGCGCGGCTCATCCGTGGGCACAGCGCTGGAGGCGGGGCCGCGCTAAGGCTGGTGCTGAACTATCCGAGTTTTTTCGGCTACGCCTGGGCCTCTGCCCCCAGCCCCATGGATTACCGGGCCGTTCACGGTGTTAATATTTATGAGCCGGGCGCAAACCTGTTCTCTGACAGCGAGGGAGGATTGCGGCCATTAGTCCAGATTTTCGGCTCCCGGCCGGTCTCCTACTTCAAAGAAATGAGTGAGCGTGATGAAATACTGGGCCGCGGAGGATTCAGCCTTTTTGAGTCAATTTGCAGCAAACGGGGTGTGGACGGTCGACCGGAACAGCTCTGGGACCGTAAGACGGGTAAAGTCAATCCACGCGTAGCCGCTGACTGGCGGGACTATGACAATGGTTACCAATTAATCCACCGCTGGCACGAGCTTAAGGACGAGCTGTCCGGAAGGCTTCGCATCACTGTGGGAGAATCGGATGAAATGGGTCTTGCGGGTCCGGTGGCGCTCGTGCAGAAGGACCTTGAAGCCATCGGTGCCGAGGTGCTCATAGAAATCGTACCGGGAGGACATTTCCCGGGAGTGCCGCCAGCCTCCCCAAAGACCGACCCACCGGGGATGTTCGACCGGTTCAGGCAGTGGAGGGACCATAAGTAACCGGACTTGCTCGAGCCCCGGAGCGACAAACACGATTTGCGATGAAGTAGGGACTTCATGTCCGGCGCCAGAGAGCATCGCTGAAGACCACGCAACCCGCTATCCCCCTCCCCCCAAAAAAACACCGAATACCGGTTGACCCGTCTATCGCTTCACAGTTTAGCGTCACTCTTGTCATGGCTGTAACCATGATGAGCAAATGCAAAACAGATAGAAGCAAAGGACATATATGAAAGAGCAAATGAACGTAGATGAATGGGTCGCCATGTTCCGCGACATCGGGCTGGACGAGGCGCGGATGGAGCAATGGCACAAACTGTTCGAGGCGCGGCACCCGGCCGATCACCAGAGGTTCCTGGGCTGGCTCGGGCTGAAGCCGGACGAAATTGATCGAATTCGCGCCCGGAGCAGGTAATCATCAACGGCGTGGTGGCGGGGGTCCGCCGCCGCGCCTTTGCGGCGTCCATGAAGACCTATTCGATCTCGCAAATCGCCCGCGCCTGCGGTCTTTCCCGCAGCGCTCTGCTCTACTATGACCGCCTGGGCCTGCTGCCCGCCTCCGGCAGAACGGGCTCGGGATACCGGCTCTACACCGACAAAGATCTCGCGCGGCTGAAACGCATCGGTCATTTTCGTGAGGCCGGGCTGAGTCTGAAGGAAATCCGCGCCGTGTTGTCGTCCGGCGGCAAACCTGGAACGAAGCTCCTCGAAAAGAGAATGCGCGAAACGGGAGAGAACATCCTTGGCCTGAAGCAGCAGCAACGGTTACTCGCCGGCATGCTGCGCCAGGTCGCCGCCGGAAAACGTCCACCCTGCGTCGACAAGCGGATGTGGATCGAAATGTTGGAGGCTGCCGGGATGGATCAGGATGCCATGGACCGCTGGCATAGCGAGTTTGAGCTTCGCGCTCCCGAAGGGCACCAGGAATTCCTGCTCTCGCTCGGCATCCCGCCAGACGAAGCCGCCCGGATCAGGGAGTTCAGCCGGCGCGGACAAGTGCCACTGCCCCACAAAACCGCTTTAGGGACCGTACGCGCATAGCAAATGCAGGCCTGGCCATTCGGGTGTCCCTATGCGGTTCTTCATGCCACGGTCGGCCGCTACGGCGACAAAGGTTGGGCAGAATGGATCATGGCGAAAGCTGAAGCCGGCCAGGAAATTGCCAACTGCGGACATATTGGCCATAAAGATGAGGCCTTAAAGTACATCACCTGCAACAACCCTTCGCCCGGCACGAACTGGAACACCGAGCAAGCCTGGCTGACGTGGTGGCACACAAATAAAAACAAGTCGCAATTAGACTGGATTCGAGACGGTTTGCGGGCGTATGGAGTTTTGGTGCACCTGCCGCCCAACGAATTCGATCACCAGCCCCTGTTGGCTCTTCTCGGGAACAGCAGCACGAACGTTTCCGAGAAGACTCCTCACTTCGTCAAGTACAACGCCTTCCGCTGGCTCCGCGATTCCGGCTTCGACGTCCTTGCTTTCCGGACTTTGGCGTGGTTCGCCGTAGGTTTCGTCGAGTAGGACCATCGAAGTGAGAACGCCCACAAAGAGAGAGACGATTGGTTTGCCCAGTTCCGACGTCAGACGAAATCCACTTCCACAACTGAAACTGAGGCGGCGGGAAAACTCCATGTGCCATCTGGAGGCAATGGCTTCTCCACCGGTTGCATCACACTGGCACTGTTGAGCTGTGAGACTTCCACCATCGGCTCATCCGCGATTTGTATTACGCGCCCTCCCGTGATGCGCCCTCCCGCAATGCCCAGTTGTGCGCGTATGGCACGCGTTCGCCGGGTGTTGACCACGTGGAGAAAGAGCTTCTGGCCACGGCGGCTGGCCACGCCATCCAGGCCGTCAGGAAGCTGTGACACGCTGACGGCCTGGCTTCCGATGTGCTGACGGAACAGGCGCATCACGCGCGCCACCGGCATCAGGTAAGCCTGGCCGCCGGGGACGGGAATCATTACCGCGTTAACTTGCCAGCGTGTGCCGCAGAAATCCGCCGCTGTGGCTATCTTTAGCACATCGCCGTGGCGTTGGTGATTGACCAGCAGCCGCGCGTAGCTCACCCCAGCCGCCCAGGTGGATAGCACATCACACCGGTTGCGACCGGGTATGGCGAAATGGCATTCCGTCATGGCTAGCGGCAGCGGGCTTCGGCCCTGGCTTTCGCGGGCTTCGCGTATTTTCCGGTCGTTGATCTTCCAGGCTTCCATCAATTGATGCCACGTGGCGTCGGGATCGCGCCGATACAGCTCCCCGCGCAGCACGGGCTGCTGACGGTTGTCCGGATCGAACATGTGATGGAACGCGAGGAACTGGAGGTGCTCGCCGGCGATTTCCGTCATGCGAGCCGTCCAGCCGCTGTCGCCCCAGCCGATCAGTTGAATTGTTGGGTCGGCACGGCGCATGGCCTTGGCGAACTCCACGGTCTTCGTCGCGGCGGTCTCGAGGTCGAAACCGTTCCGGTCGTAGGAAGTCTCGTTGCCGATCTGCCAATACCTGACCCCGAGCGGGTCCTCCCGACCATGAGCCTGTCGTTCGGCGTGGCCCGGAGCGTTGCAGTAGGCCACCCAGTCAGCGGCTTCCCGCGCATCGGCGGTGCGGATGCTGCCCTTGGCCTCCATAAACTGTTTGCGGCCGTCGGACTCGAAGTTAACACAGATCAATGGCTCCGCGGCGGCTTGTCGTGCCAGGTCCACAAATTCAGCCGTGCCTACCTGGTTGGATTCCACACCGCCCCAGCAGAGATTGAACATGGGAGGTCGTTGGGCGCGGGACCCGACGCCTTCGCGCCAGCGATAAAAATCCGCGAAAATACCACCCCACCGGAGCATGGTTGGGGCCAGGTCGCGCGTCGCGCTGACCAGGTCCGGGCGCCAGCGGTCGCGCAGGTGATCCCACGCTGCCTCCACCGAGCTGTCAGTCGTGCCGAGGGGTTCCATGAACTGCATAAAGAGAAATGGCGACAACTCAAACCGCGGCTCGGGTGACACCGTGAGGGCGGGCAGGTCCGGCTCCTGGGACCGTGAAACGAGCGGTAAACCCGCAGCCACGCTCGCCGCGGCGGTCGTCATGAGGCCCAGCGCCTGGCGTCGGGACATGGCGGTTCTGGCGGGTGCGTGGACATTCTCCTGCTTCCGGATGTGCTCGGTTTGGGAACGCATAGTAACTCCATCATGCACAATCTACTCAACTGGCCGCAACCTTCACCTCATGGCTACCAAAGTGACGAACGTGGACAGATTCCGTGGGTCCTATGCACGGGACCATTCCCTCTCCGTTGGCACAAGGTCAGGCCCTTCTCCGTCTTTGGGTTGCGATGGGCGGCCGGTGTGGCAAGCTGGTTCCGAACGACAGAATGCCACGCATCATTTTCCACCTTGATATGGACGCGTTCTTCGCGTCCGTGGAGCAGCGGGACAACCCCGCGTTGCGGGGAAAGCCAGTGATCGTGGGCAGCCCGCCGACGCAGCGCGGGGTGGTCTGCGCCGCCAGCTACGAGGCTCGCAAGTTCGGCGTGCGTTCGGCCATGCCCAGCGCCACCGCCGGGCGGCTCTGTCCCCGTGGAGTGTTCCTCCGACCCCGTATGGAGGTCTACAAAGCGGAATCCCGCGAGATCATGGCTATCCTCGGGCAAACGGGGGCCGCGATCGAGCCGATGTCGATTGACGAAGCTTACCTGGATCTGACCCAGTCGACCGGCGCAGAGATTCGTTTTTCCGACCTGGATGAAATCGACCGGGCGTTGTTCGCCATGGTGCCGCTGGGACGGGAATTGAAACGCCGGATCCGCGAAGAGCGCGGGTTGACGGCCACGGTCGGCATCGCCGC
Organism: Verrucomicrobia subdivision 3 bacterium UBA6082; assembly: GCA_002428665.1. Lineage (GTDB taxonomy): Bacteria > Verrucomicrobiota > Verrucomicrobiia > Limisphaerales > UBA8199 > UBA6082. The sequence continues at coordinate 149,555 of DIXK01000092.1, read as the reverse complement.
TAACAAACTCCTAGCCAAGCTTGCCAGCGACTTTCAGAAACCGGACGGCCTCACGCTCATTCCCGAGCGCGACAAGGCCCAGTTCCTGCGGCCGCTGCCGGTGCGCGTGTTGCACGGGGTCGGTCGGGTCACCGAGGAGATTCTGCGGAAACTGGGCGTGGAGACGATCGGGGATTTGCAGGATTACCCGGGCGACTTGCGGGCACAGGTAGGTTCTTTTGCGCCGACGCTTCAGGCCTTTGCACGCGGCGAAGATGACCGGCCACTGGAGTTCGATGAGACCGTAAAGAGCATCAGCAGCGAGGAGACCTTTCTGCACGATACCGACGACCGCCGCATCCTGAAGAAGTCGCTGCGCGAACAGGCGGACGAGCTTGCCGGCAAGTTGCGCCGCAGACAATTAACTGCGCGCACGGTGCAGGTGAAGCTGCGCTATGGCGATTTCAAGACCCTCACGCGCCAGTTGAGTGTGGATTTGCCGGTGAGCGAGGCGGATGAGCTGTATCGACTGGCCTGCTTTCTCCTGGCGCGCGAGCGGTTGGTGACGCGCCCGCTCCGTCTGCTGGGCCTGGGCGTCAGTGGACTGGACCTGCCGGCGGCGCGACAACTGACCTTTTGGAAATAACTGTCCGGCGGTTTTTCCTGTCACTGACGGGAAGAAATGGTTCACACTGGGTTTATGGATACTGAAGCGCCGCTGCTGCAACTGAGCGGGGTGAGCAAACGGTTTGCGGCCCCTGGGCCCGAGGGTGCTAGCCTGCCCATCCTGCAGGATATCTCGCTGGAGGTTCGGGCCGGCGAATCCCTCGCGTTAGTCGGTCCTTCGGGTTCGGGCAAGAGCACCCTGCTGCATATCATAGGCACGCTGGAACGGCCGGACACCGGCCAGGTGCGGTTGAGCGGGCGCGATTTGGCAAAGCTGACCGACCTGGAGTTAGCCGAGGTGAGGAACCGCGACCTGGGTTTTGTGTTTCAAGCGCATTACCTGTTACCGCAATGCACCGTGCTGGAGAATGTGCTGGTGCCTACGCTCGCCCTCCGGCCTAACCCGCCGCACACAGATGTGGTGCCGCGGGCGGAGCAGTTGTTGAACCGCCTGGGACTGGGCGACCGCCTTTCGCACCGGCCCGGTGAATTGTCCGGTGGCGAACGCCAGCGCGTGGCCGTGGCCCGGGCGCTGATCAACCGACCAAAACTCCTGCTGGCCGACGAGCCCACCGGCTCGCTGGACCAGGATTCCGCGCGCGAACTCGCCACGCTTCTGAAGGACCTTAACCGCGAAGCGGGCGTCGCTCTGATCGTCGTCACCCATTCCCTGGAACTGGCCGCTGGCATGGGCCAGATACTCCGGCTCTCACAACGGCGCCTGGTGCCCGGCGCCACCACACTGCCCGGCACGGGGGCCACTACTTCCGCATGACTTTCGGCACCCTGATTCGGCGCAGCCTGCGGCATCATTTCCGGAGTCACCTGGGAGTGATCGCCGGCACGGCCATCGGCAGTGCGGCACTCACGGGGGCGCTGGTGGTCGGCGACTCCGTGCGGTTCAGCCTGCGGGAGATGGCGGTGTCGCGCCTGGGCAATACCTGGTTCGCCATGAGCACTGGCGACCGCTTGTTCCCCACGAAAATGGGAATGAACATCCCTTCAGCCCCGGGCTGGGCGCACGGCGGCTATGTGCAGACCTTGCCCAGGAGAACCGGGTATGCGGCGATGGGGAACGCCGTGGCGCTGACGCTGCCCGGAACGGCCGCGCTGCCGGATGGTTCGGCACGCATCAACCGGCTGAATGTGTTTGGGGTAGACCCAGGCTCTTGGCCGCGCTTCGCGGGATGGGAGGGATTGCCCGGGGTAACGACGCCCGAGTTTGTCCGGCTGCAGTTGGGTATGTCTTCAGAGTTTTTCCAGGCATGGAAAGCCGGCGAAGTCGTGTTCCTGAATGCAGCGGCCGCGCGGGTGCTGGGGGTTCGGGAACAGGACGAAGTGATCCTGCGCGTGGCCAAACCTTCCGCCATCGGCGTGGATTCGGTCTTATCCCCTACCGACGACACCTCATTTGCGCTCCGAATGCGGGTGGGGATGATTTTGCCGGAGACCACGCTCGCCAATTTCGACTTGGGCGCCAACCCTCCCGGGCAGGCCAATGCGTTCTTGCCGCTGGAAGTCCTCTCCGGCAGGGCCGGTGTGCCGGGGCGGGCCAATCTACTGTTGACCGGTCCGATCGCCGGCCCCTCCGAGCCGCCCGGCTGGTTGCGGCTGAAGTGGATGTCGCTCGAGCGTGGGTTGCGCGGGATCTTTTTTCCCCCGGGATCGCGACGCTTTTTGCCGGGGCCGGCTCCCGTCCCTGTGGCAACCCCGGAGGCGCTGGCCTGGTTGCAGGAACGGCTGCAGGATACCTGGAAACTGGAGGATGCGGGTTATAGCGTGAGTATCATCGAACCGCCCGCAACGGCCACCGGCGGCGAATACATCACCCCTCAGATCGAGATCAAGACCTCGCGCCTCTTCCTGGAGCCGTCAATTCTCGAGGCCGCGCTGCAGCCCCGAACCACGGTGCTGACGAATCACCGCGACTTTGCGTTGGATCAGCCGTTGACCCCGGATGAGACCCGGTTCATCACCAAAGGCCTGCCAGTCTTCACTTACCTGGCCACCCTCATTCGCGCTGGTGCTCGCGCTACGCCGTACTCCATGGTGACCGCCGCGGAGCCGCCCTATGTGCCCGCGGATCTCGCGGAGGACGAAATTGTGGTGAACGACTGGCTGGCGCGCGATCTGCAGGTAAGCCCTGGGGACCCTGTGGACTTGAGCTATTTCGTGCCCGATTCCGCCGGTCAACTGGTGGAGAAAACGAACCGCTTTCGGGTTCATTCCGTAGTGCCTCTGCGTGGCATCCATGCGGAGCGCTCGCTAATGCCCGATTTTCCCGGGCTGGCCAAAGCGGAACGTACGCACGATTGGAACGCCGGCTTTCCCCTCACGCACACGATCCGCGACGAGGATGAAGCTTATTGGAAGGAGTGGCGCGGCACCCCGAAAGCCTTCATCAAGTTTTCGACCGGACAGAAACTATGGTCGAGCCGCTACGGGGCGCTGACGGCCGTGCGTTATCCGGTGCCCGACAATTCCTTTGCCGCGCCCTGGCGCGAGGTAGTTTACCGGAACCTGCTGGCCAACCTGGATCCCCAGGCTCTTGGGTTGCGCTTTGATCCAGTGCGCGACCGTGCCTTGGCTGGTGCCTCCCAGGCGCAGGACTTCGGCCAGCTTTTCCTTGGCTTCAGCTTCTTCCTGGTCACGGCCGCGTTGCTGCTCATGGCCCTGCTGTTGCGGTTTGCGTTGGAACAGCGCCGCAGTGAAACGGGCACATTCCTGGCGCTGGGCTTTACCCCGACCCGGGTGCGCCGGTTGCTGTTGCTGGAAGCCTCCGCGCTCTCGTTGCTGGGTGGCGTTCTTGGCGGGCTCGGCGGTGTGTTCTACGCCCAGGCGATGCTCTGGGGACTGGCCACGATCTGGAACAACGCCATTGCCGGCGCGCCGCTGCAATTTCACGTCACGGGCATCACCCTGCTGGCGGGTATGGTCGCCGGGACAATAACGGGTATGGCGGCTTCCTGGTTGGCCTTGCGCAAGGAGGCGCAGTGGCCCGTGGTGCAATTGCTGACCGGCACCGTGCCCGCGCAATCGGGCCGGTCTCGGGGCTTGGGGCGATGGGTCGCGGCGGGCGCGTTCCTTGGTGCGGCGGCCATCGTGGGTTGGGCGCTGGCAAAAGGGGAAACCACCAATGCCGGGGCCTTCTTCGGCGCGGGGGTGCTGGTTCTGACCGGCGGGCTGGCGCTGGCCTCCCTGGCGCTGCGGCGATTCGGGCACGCGGCCGGCGCGCGCGCGCTCACCCTCTTCAGCCTAGGGCTTCGCAGTTGCGGACGGCGGCCTGACCGCAGCCTGGCCACCCTCGCCCTGTTGGCGTGTGGCGCCTTCGTCATTGTCTCGATCGGCGTGTTCCGTCTAGATGTAACTCGCGACGCGTTGGTGCGTACTGCTGGCACGGGCGGCTTCCGGTTCATCGGCGCCACCGCGTTACCCGTCGTTCAAGACCTGAATCACGCCGCCGGGCGCGAGGCGTTTGGCCTCGATGCCGAAGACCTGGCGGATGTGCAGTTCCTCCAGTTTCGCGTGCGTGAAGGCGACGACGCGAGTTGCCTGAATCTGAACCGCGCCCAGCGGCCGCGCGTGCTCGGCGTCAACCCGGACGGGCTGGCCGGACGATTCACCTTCGTGAAGACGGACTCGGCGCTCCAAGGGTCCGCGGGTTGGGATTTGCTGCGCCAGCCGCTGCCCCCCGGAGAAATCGCCGCCATCGGGGACGCCAGTTCCGTTCAATGGTCGCTCGGCAAGAAGGTGGGTGACACCGTCGATTACACCGATGAGCGCGGCCGTTCCCTGCGGCTGCGGTTGGTGGGGACTATCGCCAATTCGATCCTGCAAGGCAGCTTGGTCATCGACGAACAGGCCTTTGTCCGGGCCTTCCCCTCCAAGGGCGGTTACCGGTGGTTCTTGCTGGATGCTCCCGCCGACCGCGCGAGCGACCTGGTGCCCACGCTGACACGAGCGCTGCAGGATGCGGGGCTGGAACTCACCGCCGCGACCGACCGCTTGAATGCCTTCAATGAGGTGCAAAACACCTACCTGGGCACCTTCCAGGTGCTGGGCGGGTTGGGGCTGCTGCTGGGCAGTGCCGGGCTCGGTATCGTCGTGTTGCGCAATGTGCTCGAGCGTCGCGGGGAAATGGGATTGCTCACCGCGGTCGGGTTCACACCGCGCAAACTGCGGCGGATGATCCTGGTGGAACACGCCGCGTTACTGGGCGCCGGACTAGGACTCGGCATTGTGGCCGCGTTTACCGCCGTGGTGCCCTCGTTGCTCACCCCGGGTCAGCAGCTTCCGTGGCTGTCGCTGGCCGTGACCTTGGGCGTGGTGTTGCTCAACGGCCTAGCCTGGACCTACGCCGCGGCCTGGTGGTCAGCGCGCGGCAACCTGCTATCTGCCCTGCGCAACGAGTAAAACCGGGGTCGGCCGCTTTCGCCAAGACCTATTCTACTGCAACCGGTTGCATCGATTGCGTTCTGAATCGCGTTGACGGTGACGGGGGTGGTCTTGCAGTATATTGGACTGGCGCAGACACTCGCGACTGCGGGTCTGAGCGCAGGGAATAACAACTACACTGGAATTTGTACTATGAATCTGGATGCTTTATATCAGGAATTGACGCTCAAAACGACCAGCAAGCTCGTGCTGCTGGTGATGGATGGCGTGGGTGATCTCGCGACGCGCGAGCAGGGCTATGTCACCCCGCTCGAAGCCGCTTGCACCCCGAACCTGGACGCGTTGAGCAAGGACTCCGCGCAAGGCCGCATGATCCCGGTCGCCCCGGGCATCACTCCGGGCAGCGGACCGGGACACGTGGGGCTCTTTGGCTACGACCCGATCGATGTGCAGGTCGGCCGTGGCGTGATCGAGGCGCTCGGCCTGGGCCTGACCCTCGAGGCGGGCGACGTGGCTGCGCGCGCCAATTTCTGCACCCTGGATGCCAAAGGCATCGTTTCTGATCGCCGCGCCGGACGCATCGACACCGCAGTCTGCGAGGAGCTATGCGATCTGCTTTCCAAGAAAGTGAAGAAAATCGGCGACACCGAAGTCATCATCAAGGCCGGCAAAGGCCACCGTTTTGTGGTGTTGTTCCGGGGCAGCGGCCTGGAAGGTCCCCTCACCGATGCCGACCCGCATCGTGAAGGCAAGCCCATTCCCGCCGCCGCACCGGTGAACCCGAAATCCGCGAAAGCCAAGAAAGCCGCGAAACTGGTGGCGGAATTCTACAAGGCCGCCCTGCCGGTCATCGCCCAAAAGAAGCCCGCCAACGGCTTCCTGCTCCGCGGCATCGCCCATCAGCCGGAGATTCCAACCTTCGAGGAGCGGTATTGCCTCCGCCCGGCGTGCATCGCGGTCTACCCGATGTACAAAGGCCTGGCGCAACTGGTCGGCATGGCCAAACTCGAAGGACCGCAGACGATTGCAGAACAGTTCGAGCGCTACCTCGCCGAATACGACAACTACGATTTCTTCTTCATCCATTACAAGTACACGGACATGTACGGGGAAGACGGCAACTTCGCCGCGAAGCGCAAAGCGATCGAGGAGTTCGACGCCGCGCTACCGATCCTGCTGAAGAAGCGGCCGGATGTGCTGGCGATCACCGGCGACCACTCGACGCCGTGCGTGGCCAAGGGCCACTCCTGGCATCCGCAGCCCGTGCTCCTGCACTCCGCGCTGAGCGGTTCGGACAAGCTCGAGCGGTTCACGGAAACCGGCGCGAACTGCGGGTCACTGGGCGTGTTCGAGGCCAAGTACCTGATGCGTCTCATGCAGGCCAACGCCCGCATGTTCGATAAATACGGCGCTTGATCCCTTATCCGCAGGGTAAAACCCGGCGCGCGTGGTCGTGGCTTGCGAGCCTGAAACTGCTTTGACCTGAGCCGAGCCATGCGCTTTCTCATGCTCAACTGGCGCGACCCGTTCAATCCCAAATCGGGGGGTGCGGAACGGGTGACCCAGGCGTTTCTCGCGGCCTTGCGGGAACGCGGGCACGAGGTCTTCTGGTTTGCCAATGCCTACCCCGGTTGCGGCCCCTGCGACCGGGTAGATGGCATTCAGGTGGTGCGGGGCGGGGGCATTGGCAGCTCGATCTCCCAGGCAATTCGCTGGTATAGGCAGCAGCCGCGCTTCGATCTCGTGATCGATCAACACCACGGGATCCCATGGTTTGCCCCGTGGTGGTGCCGGACCCAATGCGTGGCCTATATTCACGAAGTGCTCGGCCCGATCTGGCACTCGTTTTATAAGTGGCCCACGAGCAGCATTGGCGAGTCCCAGGAAGTCTGGACGCACCGCCTTTACCGTAAAGTGCCTTTCTGGACCCCTTCCGAATCCACCCGCAAGGCTCTCGAGGCCGAGGGTGTGCGCTCGGTCACCGTGCTGCCCAACGGGGTCGATACCCGGCCCATCGATACGCTGGAGCCCAAGCCTTTGACTCAGCCCCTGCGGCTCATCGTCGTCTGCCGCCTCGCGCCCAACAAACGCGTGGACCACGCTCTGGCCGCGGTCAAGGCGCTCGCGCGCCGGGGATCCGACGTGCACCTGACGATCGTGGGCAATGGTGACATCGAAGCGGATTTGCACCAACAAGCACAGACGCCGGAACTGCAAGGGCGCGTCCGGTTTGCTGGCAGACTGCCGGAGGAGGCCAAGAACGCAGAACTGCGCCACGCGCATCTGCTGCTGCACAGCTCGGTGCGCGAGGGGTGGGGTTTGAACGTGATCGAGGCCAACGCGATGGGGACTCCTGCGGTCGTTTACCCGGTCGGCGGGTTGGTCGATTCCACCGTGGACGGCGAGACCGGCGTGGTCACCCCCGCCGAAGCGCCCGAGGCCATGGCCGATGCAGTCCTGGCACTGGCGAACGATCCCGCCCGGTACGAACGCCTGCGCCGTCAGGCGTGGGAACGCTCCAAACAATTTCAGTGGGACAAAGTGCTGCCCCGGGTCAGTGATTGGCTGGAAAGCCAGGCCAAAGCCGGCCTGCGGTAACCCGGCGCCGCGCCTGGAGTAGCGGTTATTTTCCCGGGTTAATAAGCCAGCCCAAAACCAAACTCAAACAACGGTGCCTGAGCCCCGGTCCCGATGGTCGCGCGGTCGAGTTGGGTGTTGTCCCGAGGCCAGGCGCGTGGAAGTTTGCCCTTCGGGTTGCTGATACCAAACAGCACATCCGCCACACCCTGTCCCTCCGTCCCGGGCAGCCATGCCGCCACCAACGCGGCGCTTTGATCCAGTGCCTTGCCCAAAACCATTGGACGTCCGGAAAGCAGCACGGTAACCACTGGCACCCCGGTGGCGTAGGCTTTTTCGACCAGCGCCAGGTCCGCGGTCGCCAGGTTCAGTTCGGCACGATCCCCCCTCATCTCGGCGTAGGGCTCCTCACCGATAACCACCACGATCGCGTCGGCACCGGACAGATGGGCACCTTCCGGGGAATAGGTGACGCGGGAGCTCGGTCCCACGGTCTGCCGGATGCCGGCCAGGATGGTGGTGCCGCCCCGGGTCACCGCGCCCTGCTTGCCCTGCCAATCGATGGTCCATCCGCCGCACTGCATGCCCAGGTCATCCGCCGCCTTGCCGGCGACAATTAGGTGTTTTATCTTTTTCGATAACGGCAGCGCTTGGTTCTCGTTCTTCAAAAGCACCAGGGATTCGCGCACACACTCGCGGGCCACTTTCCGGTGCGCGTCCGACCCGACACGCTCGAAGAGCGCCGGCACACCATAGGGTTGGGCAAACAGGCCCATCCGGTATTTTACGCGCAGGATGCGGCGCACTGCGTCGTCGATTCTCGCCTGGGAGACTTTGCCTTCCGTAACCAGTTCCTTGAGCAGGGTAATGAACTCCACATAGCTGTTCGGCTGTCCTGGCCCATTCGGGATCATGACCATGTCCAGGCCGGCGTTGATCGATTTTTCAATGTCGCTCTTGTAGTCGCCCGGCAACTGGTCGATCGCCGCCCAGTCGCTCACCAGGAAACCGTCGAACCCAAGTTCGTTCTTCAGCACGTCGGTGAGCAGATACTTGTGCCCGTGCAGTTTCTCCCCGTTCCAACTGTTGTAGGACACCATGATGGAACCGGACCCGGCTTTGATGGGAGCGAGGTAAGGATGCAGATGGAGCCGGCGAAACGTGGCTTCGTCGCAGATCGTGTTGCCCTGGTCGATTCCGTCCTGGGTGCCGCCGTCGCCGGCGTAATGTTTGGTGCAGGACAGCACGCGGAGGCCACCCGGCAGACGGCTCTGGAGCCCCTTCACTGCGGCGGCGCCAAGGCGGCCGGCCAGGTCCGGGTCGTCGCTGAAACTCTCATAGGTGCGACCCCAGCGGATGTTTTGCGCCACCGCTACGCAAGGGGCGAAAGCCCAGTGCATCCCGGTGCCTGCTACCTCCCGCGCCGTGACGGCGGCCGCCTCGCGCACCAGGCGGGCGTTGCGCGTGGAGCCCAGACCAATGTTGTGGGGGAAGACCACGGCGCCATCGATGTTGTTGTGCCCGTGCACCGCATCGACCCCGTAAAGCAGGGGGATCGCCAGCCGGGTCTTCAGCGCCCACGCCTGCAGTTCGTCGCAGCTCCGCCTCCACGTGTCGGGCGAATTATCCGCCGGATCGGACCCGCCACCGCTGAGCATCGACCCCAGAAAGTATTTCTGCACGTGACTCTTATCCTTCACGGCCCCAAGGTCGGCCTGTGTCATCTGCCCCACCTTTTCGTCGAGCGTCATTTTGGCAAGCAGCGACTCCACCTGCCGATCGATCCGGTTCGCGGCTGAGAGTGTGGGTGGTGCGAGCGTGACCGCAGCCAGCGCCAGGCCAAGCACGACAAGCGCCCACCGCTGGCCCGGGACAACCGTATGGGGATTCGCACCAACCGAGACAGGGAAGCAAGATGTGTTCATAGGGAAAGCAAGTTAATACCTGCTTTGTAAAACCCCCCGAACACGTTGTCAACGACGCGATGGACGACACGCTGAGCGGCTCAAACTCAACCTCGGCGGCCATTACCCTGCCCACCACGCGTATCTTCTTCGCCTGGTTGGGCGATGCCCAGTTCGAAACCGGGTTAGTCAGCTGCAAGTCTTTCGTGTGGCACGCAAGTTGTGGAGTATAGACGTCCACCGCGGCAGGCCATACCAGATTGTTGCCCTCAAGGGGCTCATTCCAACGCAGCCCGGTAGAACCGCTGCTGGGTGCCGGAGACTGAAGCGTCCATCACGATGGTGGACGTGTTGGTAGCTGTAATAGTGCGCAAGAAAGACCACGTGGTAAGGTCCGGTGAGGTCTCTATTCGGTAGGTAAAGCCAGGCTGGCCGACCAGAACAAGTTGAACCGTTCCATCGGGATGGAGGACGGGTGCCCGAAGTTGATTCGGGATCTTCTCGAGGTAAAGTTGGAGCCCACCCATTATAAGAGTTTGGCCTTCATTTCCCGTAATCCGGAGAGGGACAAGTGCCCCTGTAGCCGGAACCGGGTTTGTTTTAAGAAAGGCGTTAAACGCGGTTTCCAAGTCGGGCACAGCCAAACCGACGTCCATCAAACCCGAAAACGCGAATTCGGGAAGGCTATCCGCGCCGATGTCAACCGTTGGACTCTGCAGATTAGTCGACCCCGGGGCCAGTCCAAGGGTTCCGTGCAGAACAAAGAACCCCTTGGGGATATGCACCCAAGTCTGAGTATATCCCGCAGAGGGAAAGGTGTGTTGTAGTTGAATCTCACCCTCGCCGTAATTGGTGCCTGCAAAAGTGCTCACCATCTCTGTCGCATCGCGCAGCAACACTACGACGGGAACCGTAAGATTTGCAGTCTGGGCGCTGTTTAACGTGGCTATGCTTGTATATTTGCCCTTAGGCGTGATATTCGTTAGCGCCAACGGCCAAACCGCAACACCGCTCCCTCCCGCACCGATATCAGCTAAAGCTAGAGTGTTGTTTGTGAGCAGCGCTATTACATTGGTGCCGTCCCATTCCATCAGGTCCGAGAGTGTGACGACGACATTTGTCAGAGAGATCTGACCGGATTCTTCAGTCAAAGCAATCCGTATCTCAGGGGCAGACTCTGTGCTGGAGTCGAACAATACCCTGGACGGCTGGGCGGCCATTAACGCACCTGAAACGGGCTCCTCCTCATAGAACAGCGACACCTGGACGGGTTCTGCTCCAGGAGTAAGGAGCGCTGTTGTCACCGTGTAGGTTTCGTTGTCAGGGGGTTGGAACAGGCGAATCACAATGGGGCGTTGTCTCATGTCTGTAACCACCCCGGGAATCTCGTTCAACGTCAACCCGGTTTGCGACGCGTACCCCATACGTCGGCCCTGGCTGTCAGTCACGAGCAGCGAGATACCCTCTTCCGGAGGGCCGAATAGAAGCAAATCGACGGCCCAAAGGTTGGTTCCCACGGTAAATGAGGCCGTCAAACTTGGCACTGCAGTAGACATGAGATCCTCAAAGATGGGCACCACGGGCGGTGTCATAGCAATCATATCGCCGGCGGGGATTTGTTCCTCGCTGTCCGAGATCGGGGCCAGCACGGCAGGTCTGCCGGTCAACGGAATCGGAGAACCTAAAAGGAGCAGAGGATTAAAAAGTTCGCCAAGCGAGAGCACATAGAAGGGTTTATAAGCACTTCCTGTTCTCCACGGTCCGATGTAGCTGTCCACCGTAAAAACATGGGGTTTCAACAACGGGAAGGACTGCTTGCTTTGGCCACGATATGGCATCTCGAACTTTACGGTTCCGCCCGGCGACGCCATAGCAGCACCAACCACACTCGATCCGGTTAAGATGAAGTCCATGTTCCCACTTAAGAAAGTCTTCAGACTCAAACGAGGTCGCGCAGAATACCCTAAACAGCGTAATTTGAGCGGACTGGTTGACGACGCAAGTGAACTTTGGTCCTCCACCGTTACCGTGGCTATTTTTTCGGCCACATCCATGAGCGGCAGGTCAGACATGGACCACATGACATCATCCCGGGGAAACGAATTTGGGAACTTGATAGAAACGGAGGCAGAGAATCTGTTACCCTCCCGCAAATAGAATGGTGCAACCGCTTCCTCGTCCACGAAATCGACAAAATCTTGAAAAGAGAGATAAGCACTTTCGTTGTCGTTTGGGTAGGTCCCGATGACAGTGTTTACATATTGGGCTGCCATGGCAGATTTCAGCAAGGTTTTGCCTGTGGTGACTAGTTTTTTCCCAACACCCGCTGCCGTATTAACTGCCACGGCCCCGCCCGCCACAGTCGCCGCAGGTGCTGTGCCAACACCAGTAGCGGCGACCACGCCTGAGTAGATTAGAACGCTCCCCGCGGCCAATTGAACTCCGCTAAGCACCGTTTGCGCTTTGTCCCCCACTTCAAGCCAATCCGACTCTTTGTGGTATACGTTTGCCATATCCCTTAGGGTAAACCCACGGATCGGCTCCTGAGATACAGGCGAGGCAACATACAGCCCATGGCCCGAAACGATCTCATCCATTTGCTCTTCCAATTGCTCCCGGAGACCATCGGCTTGCGAATATGAAAACGCCGGAGCAAGGGCCACGGACGGCCCGTTTTGGGTGAAGCCGTGGTACTTCTGATCCAGTAAATTCTGATAATCTTCATGGATGGCCCACTCTTTAAAAGCCAGAGCATTTGCTGGAAAGAGGCCATTCTGGATGGTCGCCCTTAACAACTCATTCTGATCCAGGAGCAATCCTTCTGCGGTTGAAACCCCCACCTTTCCCAAAATGTGCAGAATCCCATCTGAAGAGGAGGCAACCACGCCAGAGGGTAGGGAGGCGAAACCTCCCCCCACGGCTCCCACCAGAGAGGCAACCTTCGAGAACCAGTCTATGTTAAAGTTGTAGAGATCATCTTCGTAGTAACGCTCGGACAGTCGACCAACGACCTCAGCGTTGTAATCGAGGATGCCCTGCGCCTTGTTCCGAATGGCCTTAACTTGGCCCTCCAGACTCGCCAGAGTATTTCCGGCTGGTTTCAATGAAAAGTTCCGGCTTATAGTAGTGCCGTTACCTGAGACAGTGAAGGAACCAGTGCGCTGTGGCTGATAATCCGTCGCACTTGCCACAATCACATACGAGTCTCCAACCGGCACATCCAACCACAGGTAGGCGCCGTCGTGCGCCGTGACTAGCGTCGGACGGACCGGCACCAGGCTGGTGAGAAGTGTCGAGAGGGGCGGCATCATACCTCCGTAGTTGTTATTCAGGACAGTCCAGAATCCGGCAGGGCCGCTGGCCTTAAAAATTGCCACCTGTGCCCCGGCGATGGGTACCTCGGAACCGTAGGCTCGGACCACACCGCTGACTATAGCAGAGGCCGATCCCACGACGAGTGGTATACTGGCATAGCCGGAGCGATCACGCGAACTGATCACGCGGTGCCTAACGAGGTATTGCCCGGGATCAAGTCCTGGCCCCGGCCGCAGGAATCCCAGGCTGGCTTCCCACGACCTGGTCATAGGGTTGTAAGCGCCCGAGCCGAGCTGGATGCGCTGCCCACTCCCTGCCATTTCCAGGGTCCAGCTGTACGAACCGCTACTCACGGTCCCGTAAAGCGGGTCGACGGCTTTAGCCGCCAGGCGCAAAATACGGCTCGTCGAATCCCAAGATTGTGACGGATAGAGCACAATCTCACTTCGCAGAATGGCGGAAGAGGAAGAAGCGCGAGTATCCAGCGTAAAGGCGGAGGAGTTGCCAATACCCCCCGCAAAGAACGGACCAAGATACGGGCGTGTATCCAGAGCGAACGCGACGGAGTCAGCGGACGCTGTCCCGCCAGCACCCACAGGTGTCTGCACTGTATCAAGCCGGAACGGGGGAGAATCCGCTTGAGCTGTGGCCGCAAAGGCACTCGGCGATACCAGCATCACGAAAGCCACGGCGAGCATTAGGAGGCGAACGATACTCGGGACAGGAATGAAGACAAATGCCCGTTGAATAAGATTACAATTCTCGAGAGGACCGCCCTTAGGGATGGCATTGGAAACCGGGTCAGGAGCGGTCGCGCCAGCTACTGGCACCTGACCCGTTGCCTTATTCGTTCTCCGGTTCATACAACCGGAAAACAGGTTGCGATCGGTGGGCTTTCGCACGGGACGCTGCGGGAACCCGTGGGCTCGCGTGATCTCCAATTCCACGTTGGCTTCAAGCAGGTGCCCCCGTTTTTCCCGGCTATAATATGCCCGTACGCAGCATTCCTGCACATCCAGCACCTTTGTCTCGATACGGTCCCCCATCAAGAACTTCTGGTCCCGGGGAAACTTGCTTAGCTGCGGTATCAGATACATCAGCAAGTCATGCAGTTTCATCAGTATGTTGTCGCTCTCAGCCATGCTAAAAGTCCATTTTTTACACTGGGGGCTTCGCCCCCAGACCCCCAGATTGGTCAAGCCGGACGTTTCTTGCAGTACTGTCCTCGCTGGGTATTCAAGAGTTTAGAGTTTTAAAGAATAGAAACTAAAACCCCCTCACACACCGGAACCCAATGTGGTTGTCGACATCGGTTGGCGTGCCGTAGCCGCGGTCGGCACACCGCGCGTAGATGGCGCTGCTGTACCACCAACCGCCCCGCAGCACACGGAAGCTCATGGGCCCCGTCGGCCCCCGAGTATCGTTAACTTGTGAACCAGAGTTCGCATACCATCCGCTATCATACCAGTCCCAGCACCACTCCCAAACATTTCCCGCCATGTCGTAAAGACCAAAACCGTTGGGCTGGAACGATGCAGCGGGACTGGTGAAAGGATATAAACCCGTGGCATAACTGGGGTGATAGTCCCTCGTGAGACTGGTGTCGTAGAAAACACTCGTACTACTATGGTAGTTAGCCTGGTTGTGGGTGATGGTGTCACCCCAGGGAAATCGCCTTGCGGATAAACCGCCACGGGCAGCTTTCTCCCACTCAGCCTCAGTCGGCAGCCGATATCCATTAGCCGTCCACTTGACGTAAGGGTTCAGTTGGCCGGTCTTGTAGATCGCCGAGAGGGAGCTGTCCATGTAATAGCAGGGTGTTCGCCCCTCGAGTTCTGACCGGGCATTACACCATTTGACTGCGCTGAACCAATCCACGCTGTGGACTGGATGACTGTCGCCCTTGGAAGACGCGGCGAAACTAAAACCGTGGAGGATGCCGTACTGATAAGTGGTCTCCCAACGAGCCCTCGTGACTTCAGTTTTCTCAATCTCGAAGGCGCTGAGGTAAATCGAATTCGTGGGGATGGCACTGGCGATGCCCTCACCCAGTAGGTCTCCCCGCCAGTAACTGCCGGCAGGGATAAGGGCAAACCCGTCTGGATCGAGGTCGTTGGCGACCACCCGCACTTTACATTGCGTGGTAAATTGACCATCCCAATCATTCCCGGCATTCCAGACGATGTATTTATTGTTACCTGGACTAATATTGCCCCCATAAGCTCCGGTAAAAGTGTATGCGGGGACATCCCACGTCGCACCGTTGTCCTTGGAGACCGCGATGAAAACGGTCAACTCACTACTATCAGCGTCGGTGAGGTCGTAGTAAATATCCACCATCTCGGATCCAGGCCGTTGGCTGGCACGCACATTAGTCACCGCAGGCGCGGCGGCGTAGATGCCTGGTGCGAGAACCACCGAGAGGATCAGTGTGTGAAGAATGCCACGGTTCATAGGTGACCTTTATGGGTATTTGATGCGTGATTGTCTAGCAGCATAAAAGCAGACGAGGTTATCTTTGTTACGAACTCCTGCGCCTCGGTTCATACACTTAGCCATTTTCGAGAGGCGCACCTCTTTGACGACCGCCATAAGCAACTGCGGGTTCCGTCGATCAAAATGGACCCTCCACAACACCCCAAGCCCAACAGCAAAGCGCCTATAGGTGGGGAACATCTGCATTTGTTTATCAGCGGACGAGGTGGGTTGTCCAGATTTTTAATGGCTAAACAAGGTCGCAAGTAGGCACAAATCGAGCCGACACAAGGTTTCGCACCGTCAGCAACTGGAAAAAATGCTGCCATCTATACGTTTATACGTAATGGATGGGCAACTCTTCTGCAAAAAGTTCGCGAAAAAGTAATGGAATGACCACAAAGCCGAGTCAGAGCCGAAATCGAGAATAGAATGAGGGGGCGCAGGTTAAATCTGAGCCAATAAAGTGGCCGGTCGTGTCCGAACTGACTGCCGCGTTCCCGACGGGGGTCAGGTTTGCGGGGTGGTGGCTCTGGCGCTCAGCCAGGCTTTCCATTGTTTCTCAAGTTCCTCGACGGTGTGGTTTGTGTATTGCTTCCACAAATCCTCCGTGTAGTTGCCTTCGCGGAGGGCCGCATTCAACTTGCGTACGAGGTCCTTGTCGTGGTTTTCCACCACGTAATTGATGAAGTTTGCCGAGATACGGTAGCTTGCATCGTAGCGGGCGCGATCGAGGTTCCGGGCGGAAATCTCAGCCCCGCGGGTCTGCGGCTCATACAGGAACCAACGGACGTAATCGGGAATGCCCTCGACAATCCAGCCCGGGGCTCGTGTGGCCGCGGGATTCGTCCGGCGCGCGCGGCCGTATTGCTGAACGACATGCACCAACTCGTGAAACACCGCACCCACGGCTTCCCGGTTCAGTTCCCGGCGAAACCAGTTTGCCGCACAATTGACCCGGGTGCCGCTTGTCGCTGCCACGCCCTGCATGTCTTTGCGGAAGTTGATGCTGACCCGTTTGGGCGCCGTGTAACCTTCGCTGGGCAGCATGGCGACAATCTTCGGATACCACTCCCGGATCATCGGCGTCAGCTTCTGGTCCGCCCACTCCGTTAAGTCGGGTGTCTCGGTGGTGTCCACGATGACTTCCACGTCGCCTTCCACCTGGATGGTCTTGCGATGCGCTCCGGTGTCTGCCGCGAGTGCTTCCGGTTCGGGTTCGGCGGCAGCGTTGTGGTCGATAATATCAATCTCCGAGAAAAACGTTTGCCCAAACGGATCCGACGGGTCGGTGGGCTGGATATCAAAAAGAAGATGGCGGAACGTGCCCAACGCGCCATTTGCGCCGGAGAGGCTCACGCCGTACTGACCGCCCGCGGAGTCAGCGGCGGCGCGGGTGTCCACCTTGGCCAGCCGCACCCAGCCGCATGTGGTCGGATCGGTGGGCCGAGTCGGGGCGGCAGCGAAACCGGCGTTGCTGCCGGGAGAAGCGTAGACCGTGTAAACCTGTGGCCCCCGGCCACCCGGGTGCCAGGAGTAGGAATTGATGGCCGCTATTTCCACCGCTGCGCCGAGATCTACGCCGATCCGACCGCCCCCGCTCCCGGCCAGGAAAAAGAAATTGGCCGAGGGTTGGTCCTCTTCGGTGGGGAGCAGGCCGTCATTCAAGGCGCTCAGTTCCGCGCCGTTGGGATCCCGCCGGCCATCGACGAGGCTGAACGTGGCCTTCGCCCCCGCATCGAGACGCCGAGGGATCTGCACTTTCTCGAACCTGAACCTGGCAGACGCATCGTCCCCAAGGTGATTCACCACGATGACCGGTTCGCTCGCAGCGAGTCCAGATGAGATCAGGGTCGCAACCCCCAAAGCAGCCGACAATAAACGCAAATGCATAAACACAGGACCGCCATATTCCGGAATCCCGGCTCTCCGGACAACTGAAAACGAGTTTGAGGCGGAATGCCTCAGTAGAGCCTAGTGCCGCTTCGCCGCGCGAGGGCGCGCGGCCCACAACCGGAGACCCCGCACGCGTCCGGTAGGCCGGCTACCCATACCCGGCGTTCGGAAGCGCCAGCGAGAGGCGGCCCCAGCTTTAGCGGAGGCCTTACTTCGCGGGCGCGTCATTCATGACCCCTGCCGCTTGACGGTTCCCTGGCCGTCTGGCAGGGTAAAACCATGATGGGTCAGGCTGCGGTCAAATACGGCTCCTCGGTGGGACTGCTCATCCGGCTTTATTCGCATCGGATGGCGGAAGCGCCAACGGAGAAGTCCTGCTGGCGAAGATGCGCTGGCGGTTGGAACCGATTCAAGGCCGAAGGTCTCGAAAGAAACTGTTTGGGCTGATCGACACGCGGGAGCCGCGTTATGGATCACTCACTCGCAGCCGCCGGCTAACGCAAACACTTCGGACGCATACTTTCCATGGAAATGATCCTCGTCCTGGTGCTGGTTGCGATGGCTTTCGTGCTATTTATCCGCCAGCGGCTTCCGGTGGAGTTGGTTTCCCTCCTGGTGCTCGTGGCGTTACTCCTGATATCTGCGGCGGGGCCGGCCACGGGGTGGATTGCAGCGGAGAAGTGGATTAGCATTTCCGAGGCGTTGTCGGGATTCAGCAACAGCGCGGTCGTTACCGTGGCGGCGATGTTCGTGCTCAGCGCCGGCCTGGCAAAAACCGGGGCGTTGGGGGGCCTGGGTCGGGCGCTCGTGCGGCTCGGCAAAAACCAGACCCTGCTCCTGGTAGTGATGATGGTTGTGGTGGGAGTGGCGTCGGCTTTTGTGAACAACACCGCCGCTGTCGCCGTGTTTCTGCCGCTGGTGTTAACCGTCTGCATGCGGCGAAAACTGCCCCCCTCGCGGTTGCTCATTCCCCTCTCGTTTGCGTCTCAATTCGGTGGGGTGTGCACGCTCATCGGGACCTCTACAAACTTGCTGGTGAGTTCCATCTCTGCCAAGGCGGGGCACGGGGCATTCACCATGTTTGAATTCAGCCGGTTCGGGTTCATCCTGATGGGAGCTGGGATGCTTTACCTCCTGGTGGCCAGCCGCTGGCTGCTACCGGCGCGGCGCGGTGAGGATCTTACCGAGACCTACGAACTGCGCGAATATGTCACGGAGGTCTGTGTGGTTGCGGGTTCGCCCCTCATCGGCAAAACCATGGCGGAAACCCGACTGGGCGAGAAACACGACCTCATTGTTCTCGAGATTCTGCGCCACGAAAAAAAGATCTGGTCGCCTCATGACGCTCAGTTGCAGGAAGGGGATGTGCTCCTCGTACGTGGGAAAATCCAAAGCCTCATGGATATCCGGGGCCACGAGGGTTTGGAGATTGCGCCTGAATTCAAGCTCAAGGACGCAACCTTGAGCAGCGAGGACATCACGTTGGTGGAGACGCTGGTAGCACCGCGCTCACGGCTGGCAGGGCGCACGCTGGCAGATACTTTTTTTCGCTGGCGGTACGACGCGATTGTTTTAGCGCTGCAGCGGCACGGCCATGTCTTGCGAGAACAACTGTCGGCCGTGCGCTTGCGCTTCGGGGACGCGCTGCTGTTGCTGTTGCGTAAAAACGGCATCGCCCGGCTCCGGGCCAACGATGACCTGATCGTGCTTTCCGAAGTCGAGGCTCCTTCCCTGCGCAGTGGCCAGGCGTTGAAAGCCCTGCTCATTGTCGGACTGGTGGTGGGGTTGGCGGCGTTGAACGTGATGCCCATTCTTGTCAGTGCAGTGGTCGGGGCAGTGGCCATGATCCTGAGCCGTTGTCTCACCACCGAGCAAGCGTTCCAGGCGATCGATTGGCAGGTCATCTTCCTTCTGGCCGGGGTCTTGCCGTTGGGATTGACCCTGGAACGGTCTGGGGCCGCCGGTTTCCTGGCGCAAAATACTCTCGGCCACGTGGGCCAATTCGGACCTATCGTCGTGCTGGCGGTGTTGTACTTGCTGACGGCTGTCCTGACTGAGTTTATGAGCAACAACGCCGCCGCGGTGCTGTTGGCGCCCATCGCCATTTCGACCGCAGCCACACTGGGTGTCGATCCCAGGCCGTTCCTGATGGCGGTGACGTTTGCGGCCTCGACTAGCTTTGCGACCCCGGTGGGTTACCAGACCAACACGATGGTGTACGGCGCCGGAGGCTACCGTTTTGGGGATTTCACCAAAATCGGGGTGCCCTTAAACCTGATCTTCTGGCTGCTGGCGATTTACTTCATTCCGAAGTTCTGGTCCTTCTAAGTTTCGCCGGATGTGCCGGCAAGGGAAAAGCACGCGTTGCGCAGAATATCCTTCGGTGGGCTTGCAGGGCAGGCAGCCAAAGCAGAAACGATTTAGGCTTTCGGGTTGCAAACAATTGAGCAACAAAGAAGTAGATTTACTTTCAATTTTCAAACAAAGTTCTTGATCGCGGTCCCTTTTCCACCTATAAGAAAGGCAATTCCCGTAATAGCGTGGCCCGGATTCGTCTGCCGGACTTGAAGACGTGCCGATGTTCACTCGACGGCGCGCCCACGGCCCACCGCAGGGACGTGGCTTGCGGGAATGAACGCAGATGGCTGCCAAAGAAACCCCTGGCTGAGGCAGAATGATGCAGTGCTCGATCAACTCTTCGATCGGCCTTTCTGGCTGGGCCCAAGGACCACAAATGCCCTCCTCCGCCCTTCGGCGGCAGCCCTCGCGAATAACCGAAACCCGTGTCCCTAAATTAGTATCCTAGAACCCCTTGCCGCCCGGACTGAGAGGATAGTGAAGTTGCCTGAGGTCCAGGTACCCTTGAATGTCCAGGTGACAAACCTTGCAGTATAAGGACAAACCGTATGGAACCCCGCACCGTAAAATGCCTGAAATGGTTGCTGCTGGCAGCCTTCTTGTCGTTAGCCATTCAAACGTCCGAGGCCGGCCGGCTCAGGCGCCTGCTCTACTACAATTACTCCGGCGCCGTCGTCACGAACTTATTCGGGCTCAATGATTCTGGCTTTGGCACCTTCCCCGCCAGCCCGGAGGCCCATGAGTCGCTCCCGTACGAACCCGGGGGCCCTTATAGCATCATCCCGCCCTACACCATGGAGACCGACCCGGCTAACCGTGACCATTCCCAGAATTACGGCAGCTACATTCAGGGTTATCTCACCGCGCCCGAGACCGGGGACTTTGTGTTTTATCTCTCGTCGGACGATGAGGCCCAGTTTTGGATGACGACCGACAACACCGATCCGCTCAACGCGACCAAGACGAACCTGCTCTGTCATGTACCGGGCTGGTCGAATCCCAGGGAATGGAACAAGTATTCCACCCAGCAATCCGATCCGGTCAGCCTGGAAAAGGGCAAGACCTATTACCTGGAGATTTTCCACAAGGAAGGCACTGGTGGTGATCATATTGTCTTGGGCTGGCAAACGCCGAGTGGCTTACTGGAGCAACCGATGCCCGCGTGGCATTTCCAGCCGATCCGCGATACCCGGTGGGGGGATTTCGATACCGAGGTCGTCGCCGGCCCGGTGGCCGTGGAAAGTTCGACCGACTACGCTATCTATGAAGGACGGCAGGTCGTGGTGTACGCTAATATTAACCTGGCCATGCCGGTGACGTATCAATGGTATCGGAACGGGGGACTCGTGCCCGGTGCCACCGACGCCTATTACATCTTCAAAGCCACCCTTGCGGACAACGGCTCGCAATGGGTCGTGCGGGTGGTTTCGGGAGGCACAACCTATGAGTCCCAACCCGGCGTGATCTCCGTTCTGGGGGATTCGACCAAACCCACAGTCGTTCAAGCGGGCACCGTGCCGAACAATCCCACCCAGGTGCAGGTCCTCTATTCGGAGGGCGTTACCCCTGTCGCGGCGACCAACCTGGCAAATTACAATGTTCCGGGAGCGACCATTTCGAAGGCGACCCTGCAACCCGATGGCAGAACGGTGGTTCTAGACACCGGCCTCTTGACCCTGGGCACCCCGTGGAACTTGTCCATCACTGCCGGCGTCACCGATTTGGCGGGCAACACGCTTAATCCGGTGACCGTTCCCCTGATGATTGCCGAAGGGGGAATTACCTTCCGGTACTGGGACGCCCGCCCCACCGACTTGGGCCGACTGCGGTTGTGGGCTGGCCCCGACTCAACTTCGCCCTCGTATGTGAACGACTTGTTCGCTGAAGAGCGGCTGATCACCACCACCAGCTACCAATGGAACCTTTCCCCGGCTCTCGAGAACTTCACTGCCCAGATGGTTGGCTACCTAACCCCGCCAGAAACCGGCTACTACAAGTTCGCTGTTGCGTCCGACGATCACAGTATCCTTTACTTGGGCACCAGCGCGGACCGGTCCACGAAACGGGAAATCTGCTATTACAATGGGTCGACCGGCCGATGGAATACCGGCGCGCAGCTCGCGAACCAGCAATCGGCCCCGATCTACCTCGAGGCCGGCCAAACCTACTACATCGAAGCCGTCTATCGAGATGGCACCGGCGGCGATGGCGTGAGTGTTTTCTGGCAGACTCCCAGCGGGCCACCGTTGCCCACGGCCAATGCCAGCGTCCAAGCGACGACCGAGCCGTTTCTGATTCCTGTCCAGTATCTTTCCACTTTCGCCGACCCGCCAGTCACGGGCCGGATCTCTTACCGAATCTGGGACCGGTGGCCCACCGACTTGGCTACCCTGCGGACCTGGTCAGCTCCGGGAACAACCGCCCCCTCCTACACCAAGAACCTGTTCTCTGAGGAGCGGACCATTACGACCACTACGATCGGGTGGCCTCTGCGAACCCCACTCCTGCATGATTACATGGCGCAGATCGTCGGCTACATCACCGCTCCGGAAACGGGGAACTATCGCTTCGGTGTAGCCGTGGACGACCACGCCATTCTTTACCTGGGCACGACCGATCAGCCTTCGTCCAAAGTCGAGCGATGTTCGCGAAACGGGTCGACCACCCAGTGGAATTTTGCCGCGAACGCTGACCAATTGTCGGGCGACATTCCCCTGGTAGCGGGCCAGCGTTACTACTTCGAGGTCGTGTATCGGGACGGGGGCGGAGGCGACGGTATCACGGTCGTGTGGTACACCCCGAGTATGGCCTCCCGAGGCGATGTTTGGCCGCCCGCCAACAGCCAGGCGGGGGTAACGCCATATCTCATCCCAGCCGGAAGCATGTCGACCTTCTCCACCAATAACTTCGGCTACATGGCGCTCAACACCGATCTCCCGGCCAGCGTCAGCGCCGCGCAATCCACCCGGCCCACCCTGGCGGTCGAGGCACGGGGTTCCCAACCTTACACCTACCAATGGTACAAGAACGGGGCCCCAATCGCGGGCGCCAATGCGGCCAGCTACACGCTGCCGTTCCTGCAGGCGGCCGATAATAACGCCACCTTTTACGCCGTGGTGAACAATACCTTCAGCAGTGTGACCAGTGTCGTGGCGACCCTGACGGTCACTGCTGATGTGTCCAAGCCCGCGCTGGCTTCCGCAGGCTCGCTCTTCAAGCAGACGGTGGAGGTTCGGCTCTCCGAACCCGTCACTGCGGCCAGTGCCGCAAATACGGCCAACTACGTTTTGAAGACGATCGAGAGTAGCGCCGTGAGTGTGACTTCCGCGGTTCTGGACCCGGCAGACGCGACGCATGTGACGTTGCAGACCGCAGCCATGCCGGACGGAGTCCTCATGACCCTGGAGGTCCAGGGCCTCGCGGACGGCGCGGGAAATGCCATGGATCCCTTCACTACCATTTTGCGGGCCAACAACTTTGACGCCCTCACCCGCATCAACAATACGCAGGCTTACAGCGCCACGGTCGATGGTGATCGATTCATCATCACGGCGGGTGGGTCGGACATCTGGGGTACTGGAGACCAGTGTGCCTTCCTTCATAAGACGGTCACAGGGGACTTCGATTACCAAGTGCAGGGCATTGCATGCCCGGGCGTGGACAACTGGACCAAGCTCGGCTTGATGGTCCGGACCGACACGACCGCCGGTGCCCGAAACCTGTTTAATGCCTGGACACCCTACATGGGCCAGGACGACTTTATCGCCCAAGTGCGCGATGCCGCCGGGGGGTCCTCAACGTCGGCCAACGATGCCAGCACCCCGCTCAACACGAACCTGCAAGGTGGCCAGGGTGGCCGTCCGGATGTGGAGTTTCCGTATTGGCTCCGCCTCAAACGGGTAGGGAATAATGTCTTCTTCTACCGTAGCGCGGACGGGTTGAACTGGACACTCTGGACCTACTACGATTCCTCCGCAAGCGCTGACGGCGCCCTGCCATCACAACTCCAACTGGGTGTGGCGCTGACCAGTCATCTCACCAGCATGACGGCCGATGCCTTCATGGCGGGGTTCAGCCCGGTCCCCGCTGTGCTTGAGTTCACCCTCCAGCCAACCAATAACACCGTAGTTGAAAATGGGAGCGTCACCTTCTATGCCGCCATGGTGGGCACGGCGCCACCCTTCCAATATCAATGGCTCAAGAACGGCTCACCGATTGCCGACGCCACAACCGCAACGCTGACGATCTCCCCCGTTTCGTTCTGCACGGATAACAACGCCCAGTATGCCCTGAGGGTAACGGACTACTTTGGGCAAGTCATCACCACCACCAACGCGACGCTGACCGTGATCCAGGATACGGTGATTCCCACCGTGGCGTTTTACATGTCGCCCAAGATCAACCTCGTGGGTAACGAGGTTAAATTGATCTTCAGTGAAATGGTCACCGCAGCCAGCGCCCAAAATGTGGTAAACTACGCGATTACCAGCGTTCCGGGTAACCTAGCGCTCGCCATTAACTCCGCCACGCTGCAGCCGGACGGAAGGACGGTGGTGCTGTCGACCGCCGCCCAGACCCCGGGGGCAACCTACAAGATCGTGATTAATAATGTGGTCGATCTCGCCTGCCAGCCGGCCAACCCGATCCCGGCCAACAGCACCGACTACTTCTTCTACGCCGGGTCGTCTGGGAAGTATACGCAACGGGACGACGGTTTCGTGTTCATGGAGGCTGAAAACGCCCAAAGATTCGTCACCGGAACCACACCGGTCGCGGACTGGCAGTTGCAGAGTATCACCCCGGGTTACTCCGGCTTCGGTTACATGAACATCACCAACATCGGCGGCACCACGGGCGGCACCGCGGTCAGCGGCGGCGTCGGGCAGGGAACCGGCCCAGCCATTGTGTTTGACGTCGTGTTTACCAAACCCGCGCAGAATTACACTATCTGGATCCGTGGCCTGTGTGCGAACGACGGCCAACCCACCGGCAATAACGACTCCGTTTACGTCGGGATTGATGGGAACCTGTCATCCCTCGGGCCGGCAGGGACGGATGTCAATTACGCCCAGATGACCGGTTGGGGAAGTTACACTGTCTGGGATTGGAGAAGCGACGCCTCGGCCGGCACCGACCCGTTGGTACTCACCAACGTGGCCCCGGGGTTACACACGATTCACATCTGGGAGCGTGAAGATGGCACGTGCATCGACAAGGTCTGCATTGAACCCGGTGTTCGGTCCAACGCGGGCAACTCCACGGAGCCGTCTGTGGCCAGCGGCAACGGCGGTTTGGGAGATGCCGAGACGTGGGAGTTCGAGGTTCAGCCGCCAGGCGCTCCCACTATCACGATCACGAGTCCCGTCAACAACCAGACATTCCCCGGCGGAGCCACCATCTCCGTGGAGGCCACCGTCGTTGGGGCTACGCCTATCGAGTTGGTGGAGTTCTTTGAGGGCACCAACCTGTTAGGCACGGTGACTGCAGCGCCTTATTCAGTCTCGTGGCCGAACGTGCCGGAAGGCATCTATACGCTCACCGCGCGCGCGCACGATGTACTAGGCTATTCCGCGACCTCGGCCAGCGTCCGCGTAGTGGTGGACGGCACCAAACCGGTCGCTTACGCCGTCGGCAGCCGCACCGGTTCCAGCATCGGTGTGTACTTCAGTGACCTCTCCGGGTTGGAGCCGACCAGCGCTACCACCCTCGCCAATTACACCGTCAATGGCGGTGCGGTAGCGGTTACGGGGGCGACCCTCGAACCGGATGGCCTGGCGGTTATGCTCGATTTGGCCAGCCCGATCTCGGGCCAGCTCTCGGTGGAAATCAAGAACGTCACCGACAACGGCGCCGGACCGAATGTGGTGACGACCACGACCCTGCAAAGCCAGGTCATCGACTGGCTGACAAGCCTGGATGTAGGAACTGTGAATGCCACTCCACCACCTGAATTCACCGATCCCGTGATGCCGGGCTTCGCTCAGGCGATCGACACCGATGGGTTCTACGTCCATGCCGGCGGCAGTGATATCTGGGGTGCCGCCGACGCTATGCACTTCGTTCACAAGCCCATCACCGGCAACTTCGATGTAGCGGTCCGCGTCGCTGGCCTCCGCCATGCCGACGCTTGGTCCAAAGCGGGCTTGATGGTTCGCGTCGATATGGATGCCAATTCCCGGAACTATCTGATCGCGGCCACACCGACCACCGGGCAAAACCTCATCACCATGCAGTGGCGGTCAACCAAGGCCGCCGCCTCAGGGAGTCTTGCGGATGCTTTGCGTCCGCGTCCGTGCCCGATCCCGAACGCATGGCTGCGCATTACCCGCGTCGGTCAGGTATTCACCTTCTATTGGGGCACCGACGGTGTCCAATGGACGGAGCTCTATTCGATCGACGAGACACCCACGCCGTATCCCGATACGGTGCTCGTAGGCGTGGCCACCACGTCGCATAACAACGGCGCGACCCTGGCCAACACTACCGGGGCTTACTTCCGGGATCTGACTGGCTTCATGGCACCTCCCGCGGCTCCGACGATCCAGGTTGCAGTTCAAGGAGGTAATTTTGTGCTGACCTGGACAACAACGGATCCGGCCTTTGTGTTGCAATCCTCAGCTACGATCAATACTGGTTGGCTCGATGATCCTGTCGCACACGTCGTTGCCGGCGACACTCACACCGTTACCGTGCCAATCGGGTCCGGCGCGAAGTTCTACCGGTTGATGAAGCCTTAAACGCGGCTCGAATCAACGTCAAGCCGGGGCTGGAATTCACCTTCCAGCCCCGGTCATTTTTTGGGCACGACCTCTCGCAAGCTCACACCCTTGCCGCACCTCGACGGCCCTGAGAACAGCGCGTCACGAAGCTATTGAGCCTGCTCCAGTAACACCGCAGTCCCATAGGCCAGGATCTCGGCGGCGGATCCCATCACATAACTCGTCCCAAACCGAACATCCACGATGGCGTTGGCGCCCATCTCCACGGCCCTGGCTTTCATGCGGTCGATCGATTGCTCGCGCGACTCCGCCAGCAGCTTCGTGTATTCCTCGATCTCGCCGCCGATGATGTTCTTAAACACCGCCAGGATGTCCTTGCCCACATGCCGGGCGCGCACGGTGTTGCCAGTGACCATGCCGAAGGTTTTTACGATCTTACGTCCAGCAACACTGCTTGAAGAGGTGATGATCATCGTTGGATCTCCTGGTAGGGGTCGGTTTTTCGGGTAAACAGTTTTTCGCGTGCGACGGACACAAACAGGATGACCAGCCCGGCCAACAACACCACGATGCCGCCTTTGATCAACCAAGGCAGTTCCGGCTCGTGCATGATTTCCTCCAGCAGTTTGTAACCGCCGTAGAACAGCAGGATCATCGCCCCGATGGAGGTTAAAATCCAGGCGGCCCCCCGCTCCAGCCGGCGATAGACGCCGATCCAGTAACGGTCCCAAACCTCCGGTGGAGGTTCCGCGTAATGCATACTCATGGTCATAGCTTTCATTTTCTGGTGTTCCTTCCATTCCTGCCGCCGCTCCGGCGATTCCGCCAGCAAGCGGTCAAATTCCGTCTGCTCCTCCGGCTTCAATTCCCCGTCGACAGCCTGGGTCATGAGTTGCCGGAACCGGTCAAATTCGGGGGGTGCGGGAGTGTGGTTCATAAGCTTGCCTCCAATACTTCTTTCAGGCGTCGCCGCGCGTAAAACAAGCGCGACATCACCGTGCCGGCTGGTATGTCCAGGCGCTCGGCGATTTCCTGGTAGGCGCAGTTCTCCACTTCCCGTAACACCAGGACCTCGCGTTCCTCTGGCTCTAGCTCGTCCATGGCCCGCCACAACTGCCGGTTCAAATCTGCCATCTCCGTCTGCCGCGCCGGGTCCGCGTGCTCATCCGCCAGCTCCAGCATCCGCCCTTCGCTGCCTTCCTCCCCCGCGATGGATGCCGTGCGCGCGGCGCGCGAGCGATCCCGCAAATGGTTCAGACACAGGTTTCTCAGGATCTTGTAGTACCAGGTGAAAAACCGTTGATTGGGATCGAATCGTGCCCGGGCCTTGAAGGCCCGCGCGAACGCCTCCTGCGAGAGATCCAGCGCATCCTCGTGATTTCCCACCAGGCCCAACGCCGTGTAATACGCCTGTTTCATATACTTCGTTACGATCAGGCCAAACGCCTGGGGGTCCCCGGCCTGGCACCGCTCAAACGCCAAGCGCTCGTCCCTATCAGGCACGTTCTCATTCGGTTGCAGCACCAGTTCCACAGCGATTCCTTCTGCTCAATGATACACCCCCGCCGGCGGTTTATTCACCAAAATCTGGAACCCCGGTATCGTAAGCGATTGGTGGACACTGATATCTTGGCCGATGTCGAATTGCGGGCGCGTTGGCCCCGGCGCGCGGGGTCTCGACGAAGCCCTGGTTCGAGGCTATGCTCACCGGATGAGTTCGACAGTGACAACCACCGTGCCGGACGCCACCGGGCATTTTGGGCCATACGGTGGACGGTATGTGCCCGAGACCCTGATGCATCCGCTCCAGGAACTGGAGCAGGAATACCAGCGGTCGTGCGAGGATCCCGCATTTCGGAGAGAGTTCGAGTATTACCTCACCGAGTTCTGCGGCCGGCCCACGCCGCTTTACTTTGCCGAGCGACTGACTGCGAAGCTGGGCGGGCCGAAGATCTATCTCAAGCGCGAGGACTTGCTGCACACCGGGGCGCACAAGATCAACAACAGTATTGGCCAGGTGCTCCTGGCCCGGCGCATGGGCAAGACGCGCGTGATCGCCGAGACCGGAGCCGGACAGCATGGCGTGGCCACGGCCACGGTGGCGGCCATGTTCGGGCTCAAATGCGTCGTTTACATGGGCGCGGTGGATTGCGAGCGGCAGGCGCTGAACGTGTATCGCATGAAGATGCTCGGGGCCGAGGTGGTCTCCGTCAAAGCCGGCCAACAAACCCTCAAGGAAGCGATTAACGAGGCCATGCGCGACTGGGTTACCAATGTGCGGTCCACTCATTATATCCTCGGCACAGCCTATGGGGCTCACCCGTACCCCCTGATGGTCCGCAATTTCCAACGCGTGATCGGCGACGAGGCACGCCAGCAGATTCTCGAAAAGGAACGACGCCTGCCCGACTTGCTGGTCGCTTGCGTGGGTGGCGGGTCCAACGCGATCGGGTTGTTTTATCCGTTCCTCAACGATCCCACCGTGCAGATGCTGGGTGTGGAAGCCGGGGGTGAAGGGATCGAAGCGGGCAAACATGCAGCGCGGTTCCAGGGGGGATCTCTGGGGGTGCTGCAAGGCACCCGCTCTTACCTGCTCCAGGACGAATTCGGCCAGGTGCAGTTGACACATAGTGTCTCGGCGGGACTCGATTACGCCGCAGTTGGCCCGGAGCATGCCTGGTTGCGCGATCTGAAGCGGGTGGAATACACCTACGCTACAGACGACAAAGCTGTGGAAGCATTCATGCTCCTGGCTCGGTTGGAAGGAATCGTGCCGGCCTTGGAAAGTGCCCATGCCGTGGCGGGCATCATCGAGCGTGCCCCCAAAATGAGGAAGGACGATATCGTAATCCTGAACCTGTCAGGCCGTGGTGATAAGGACGTCGCCCAAGTGGCCGCCCGCGTAGGCCTCGAGATGCCGAAGTGACGCCCAGGCCTGCTGCGAGGGCTGCCCTGTCAGATTCGTCGATGGCTCAACGCTGTCTCTCGCAGGGTGGACAATAGCACGGGCGAATTCACCCCTCAGGGTCATACCGGAACGGCAATGACCGCCACGCCGTCAGGAGATGCTCGGGACGGCGATGTCCGTCATGAGCAACAGGCCGGGCGGCGCTTTCAAAACCCGGGGCACCGCGTTGACCAAAGAGGCTACTGTGGCGACATCCCCGGCGATGCCGCCTTCGAGCCGCAAATGGAGTGACGGTTGCCCGTCGATTTGGCAGGCATCGTGTGGGTCTGGCGCTCCCAGGTACATTTTCAGGTCCATGGTCAGCACAACTTGTCCGTTAATCAGGCCTTCGGCCCGCTGATGCAGCCCGCAGGTCTGGCCCTTTTTCACGACGACATGCGGGGTGTGGATATCGCAATCCGCCACCACCGCTTTACAGGTTTCAAACAATCCTGTCAGCTTCCAGCCGAGGCAATGGGCGATCAGGGCCGCGGAATCCTTCAGGCCGGCGTGTCCTGCTTTGCCTTCTTGGAACAACCGTTCGAACTCGGCCGGGGGCAAGCCGCTGCCAATTTTCCTTTGCAGGGGGCCGCGCCGGGTAGTGGCGTTCACCACGCGCTGTATATGCAGTTCCTTGACCTCACGGCAAACGCCGGTTAGGCATACGGGCAGCACATCCATCACAAAACCCGGATTCACACCGGTGCCCAGCACGCGGGCGCCATGCCGCTGGCATACCTGGTTCAACTCCGCAGCCAGCGCGGCGTCGCGCAGCTGTGGATACAGCAGCTCTTCGCAGGAGGACACCACGCTCACGCCATCCTGCGCGATCGGAGTGATTTGCTCGCAAGCGGCCGCCAGTTTGGAAACCGAGGTATGAAACACCACCTGGGGCTTGGCGGCCGAAAACAAATCCTGCCACTTGGAATAAACCCGCGCGCCCGAGAGACTGGGAATGCCGGTAATTTCTGCCAGCGTCCGACCGGCCTTGGCCGGGTCAATATCCACCCCGCCAACAACTTCCGCCCACGGCTTTTCTGCCGCGAGTTTCAGGGTCTCAATGCCGATCGGTCCCAACCCAAATTGTGCGATCCGGATTTTTTCCATAGAATCAATATGCGCGCTCATCGTGCTCCATCTCGACCGTCACCTCAAGATGGAAACCGATCAGCAATTCTTCCTATTATGCCCCACTCGAAGGACGCCAAGTGGAGTCAGCCGACCTGCAACCCTTGGTTTCGATGCCATTGCAGCCAGGTGACCTCACCCGGCGTCCCATTTGAGTCGGCAGACATGACCCGGACCACCACTGCTCAAGCAACGATGCGTACGGATTGGCAGCCATGATGGGTGTTTCCAAACATATCTGTGGCCACGACTTCCACCAGGTGGGTGCCAGGACCGAGACCTTGCGGTAGAGTCCCTTTCCAAAGATGAGGGCATCGGGGCATGGGCGCCGGGAGTTGGAAATAGGGTGATTCCAAACCGGAGTCACGCTCGGCCAACCGAACAAAGCGGGGATCCGGCTCCAGCACTTTGGGCAACACGCGCCAAATATCACCCTGACTGCAGCGCATCTTTACCGTCGAACGACTCGAGCCATTGAAGACATTGACCGCCACCGGGGTGGCCTCTACCTGCGCTTGGGGAATTGCCGCAGGCAACTCGATGTGCATCTGATAGTTGCTCGGACGGCCAAACACACGGTAGCCATCCATCGAATAGCGATGACCGTCAAATTGCAGAGCCAGGTGCCCTCGCGGAGTGCCGTCCGCCATTGTTCCGTGCGGAACGCCCCGCTCGTCGGGAGCGCCGCGGAACCAACTGCCGCACAGGGTGCCCGTGATGATATGATGGTGCGGTTGAGCCCCGCCCCAGCCTTCCTCTGCGCCCATGAAGAGATGCGCGTGGTGGTGAGTGTGGGCCGAGAAAGAGAGCGTGTAAGGGCGGTCTTCGATCAGGCGGTAAAGCTCGTGGCGGTCGGCGGTTTCACCGCGCGGGTTGAATTCGGTGCCATGCCTCAGGGGGATATGCATCATTAGCACCACCAGCCGGTTTTGCGGCACCTGCCGCAGGTCGTTGGCAATGAACTCAAGCTGGCGCTCGCCCAGACAGCCGCGGTAGCTGGCACCCCCTTTTCCCTTGTCGGCGCTGCGCCCCAGCCATTCCACATTTCTGAGCAAGATGAAATGTACTGGACCGTAGTCGAACGAGTAATAAGGCGGGCCGTAGACCCGCCGGAAGCTCTCGTTGGCGTGCTGGTTGTCGGGCGCGTCGAAGTTCAGGTCGTGATTCCCTATCACGTTGTGCCAGGGGATGCCGATGAGGCCCATGGCCTCGTTTAATGGCTCGAACGTACTGAGATTGTTGAACGCAATATCGCCCAGGCTCACGCCGAAAGCGGCTTCTGTCCCACGCAATTCCGGCACGACGGTCTGGGCCAGGTAGCCCACTTCACGAAGGTCGCGCGGCTGGGGATCGCCGCAGAACAGCGCGGTAAACTTGTCGCCCTCTTTTTGCGGTACCAGTCCGAAATCGATCGACTCAGGCAACGGCCCGGTTGGGGCCACGCCCCGATACTGTTGTTTCGGCGAGCCCTGCGGTTGATGATGGTAGTAGCCCAGGGGCAGATTCTGCGGGCTCAAGCGGGTCCGCCAGCCACGGGGTTTGATGACGAAGAAAGTAGTCCAATCACCTTCAATCGGCAGACTCCACCGCCCCTTGCTGTCGGTCAAGGTCACTTCGCGGCCATTCGACACCGCCACTCCAGAAATGCCGCGGGCTCCGGGACGGCGCACGCCGGTGCCCTCACGGTCGTGAAAAACTGTCCCTCGGGCCAAGGTAACTTGCGTTGACTGCGCCCAAATACGGGGAGCCGCCAGCAAACCGGCGCCCGCCGCTAACGCGGTCTGCAGAAACTTGCGACGGGTCCAAAAGCGATCCGGCCGGGCTGGACTGGAATTAAGTCGAGGAGGATTCATTGATAGTAAAATGGGAACGAAACGCCTGCGCCATCGACCAGGAAAGACCACTTAGGGAATTGTCAGTTTGTCGCCAATCTTCATGCGCCGCGGATCCACCCGCGGGTTGGCCGAGGTTA
This sequence comes from Verrucomicrobia subdivision 3 bacterium UBA6082, assembly GCA_002428665.1. Lineage (GTDB taxonomy): Bacteria > Verrucomicrobiota > Verrucomicrobiia > Limisphaerales > UBA8199 > UBA6082. The sequence goes on along the minus strand of DIXK01000092.1, from coordinate 117,224 downwards.
AGTCGGTTATTTTCACCGAGTATTTCCTGGCGATGGAGGTCAGCGTGTCCCCTGACTGCACGGTATGGGTGCGTGTCGCACGGGCCGAAGCGGTCGGTGTCGTAACCGCGGTGGGCCGGGTCATCACCATAACGGGAGTGGTTTGCGGCGTTGTCCGACTGCTGCCGCCTGGGCTCTGGACGAAGGGTTGCGCCGGCACAGCGGTTGCGCCGGGAGCGCTGCTGCTGGCGGGGGCGGTCTGCTGGGCTTGGGCCAGCGCGGCATAGGCCGCTTGCAGTTGACCAACCTGAGATTTTAGCCTGGCATTTTCCTCAGCCAGGGCCTGCAATTCCCGTTGCAAGGTCTGGGTTACAGGTCCCAGCGAGATTGTGCTCGCCAGTTCCTGTTTGCACGCCAGGATGCGGGTTTTAACCATGTCGGCGTTGTCGGCGCCGGGGCGGAAACGCAGGTAACGAGAGTAGTGATAAACGGCGGCGGCCGGGTCTGACTCCTTCTGGTCGTACAGCCAGCCCAGCTCGAAATGCGCCGCGGAAGATTGTGGATTAGCTTCCAGAGCCCGTTCAAAGGACTGGATCGCTCCTTTAAAATCCATGCTGGTGATCCGGCTCTTGCCCGCCAGATAATGATACTCCTTTTCCTCGTCCAACTGACTGTGGGAGGAAGGCAGACAACCGCCCACCCACAGCGCGCCGATCAGCAAGAACGGCAGCACACCGAGTTTGGACGTGAAACAACTCATGACTGCCAGATTAGTTCAATGCACTCGCCAGTTCAATGCTTGCGGAAAGAAAATCCAGTGGCCAGGCTGCGCCTGCTTGAGGGCGTGGCGTGCGGCCGAAAAGCTACCGGAGCAGTTGCCGCATGGCGGCCGCCATTTCGAGCGCGGTCTGGGCGGCTTCGGTGCCCCGGTTATGCGTCTTGCCGAGGCAGCGGGCTTTGGCCTGGTCCTCGTTCTCGAGGAGCAGAACCTCGTGGATCATAGGGACCTCGTATTGGAGCTGGAGATCCATGAGCGCCTGGCTGACAGCCTCGCCAATGTGAGCGGCATGGGTGGTGGCCCCGCGCAGGATGACCCCCAGGCAGATCACCGCGCCCAGATCGGGCCGGGTGCGGGCCAACCGCGCCGCGACTACCGGGATTTCATAGGCACCGGGGACCCGCACCACTTGAAGGCTGGTCACGCCTGCTTTTTTCAACGTGGCTCGGGCCGCGCGCAGCATCGCGCCCACATAGCAGTCGTTGTACTTGGAGGCGACGATGGCAAAGCAGGCGTTGCTTTTCCGCCTGACGGTTTGGGATGAAACAGGTTTTAACATCAGGACCAGGGTGTTTTACACAACTAGAGCAGGTGACCGAGCTTATCGCGCTTGGTCTGCAGGTATTTGCGGTTGTGGGGATTGGGCTTCATCTTGATGGGCACCTGCTCGACAATCTTGAGACCGTAACCTTCCAGCCCCACGATCTTGCGCGGGTTATTCGTCAGCAACCGAATGGTGCGCAAGCCCAGATCGGCCAGGATTTGGGCACCGAGGCCGTACTCGCGGAGGTCCATGGGGAAGCCAAGCTTCTGGTTGGCCTCTACGGTATCATAGCCCTGTTCCTGCAGCTTGTAGGCCTTGATTTTGGGGGCGAGGCCGATACCACGGCCCTCCTGCCGCATATAAAGAATCACACCGCAGCCGGCTTCGGAAACCTGCTTCATGGCTTGGCGCAACTGGGGCCCGCAATCGCAGCGATACGAACCGAATACATCGCCGGTGAGGCACTCGCTGTGAACCCGCACCAGGACATTCTTCCGGCCGGCCGGCGTCCCGCACACCAGGGCGAGATGATGCTGCGAATCGAGCTTCGAGCGGTACAGGTGGAGATCGAATTCGCCATATTCCGTTGGCAATTTCACAACCTCTTCCTGTTCCACCAGTTTCTCACGCGTCCGGCGGAACTCGATGAGGTCGGCGATGGTGCAGATCTTGAGGCGGTGCTTCTTGGCAAACCGCATCAGCTCCGGCAATCGCGCCATCGTGCCGTCGTCGCTCATGATTTCGCAAATCACGCCGATGGGCCGGCAACGGGCGAGTTGGATGAGATCCACGGCGGCCTCCGTGTGTCCGGCCCGCTGGAGAACGCCGCCGGGACACGCGCGCAAGGGAAAAATATGACCGGGAGCCACCAGGTCTTCGGGGACGGCGGTGGGATCGGCCATGATGCGGATGGTCTCGGCGCGGTCTGCGGCGCTGATGCCGGTGGTGATGCCGCGGTTGGCATCCACGCTGACCTGGAAATCGGTCTTAAAAGTCTCCCGATTCTGGCGAACCATGCGTTCGATGCCCAGTTGATGCAAACGTTCCGAGGTGGTGGGGACGCAAACCAGGCCGCGACCGTGCTTGGTCATAAAATTGACCGCCGCCGGCGTTACGAACTGGCCGGCCATAATCAGGTCACCTTCGTTTTCGCGGTCGGCATCGTCTACCACAATCACCATGCGCCCTTTGGCGATATCGGCGATCACGGAATCGATGGAATTGAACCGTTGTGTCATATCAATCCACCCAGATTACCGGAGGGCCGCGCAATATCCAGTCGCAATGCGAGCCCGGAGTTTCCGCCGGAGGAGCCGCGCCGAGTTGCCCGGTCTGCCGCTGCCTAAAGCGACTCAGGGGACAGGCCAATGCCGACCACACTGCAGGCCTGAATTACATTGAGCCCCAGTTGGACCGCCGTAGCCACTACTTCCTCGGAGTCGGTGCCGGGGTTCAGCCAGAGTTCGTCGCACCCTTTGGCGGCAATGGCCGGCAGCAGCTTGAGCAGGACCGGCGGCACCACGTAGACACTGACGAGGTTTGGCCGTTCCGGCACGTCGGAAATGCTCTTGAACGCGGGCAAACCCTCCACTTCCGGGTCCTTGGGGTTCACCGGGAAGACGGCGTAGCCCTGCTGGCGGAAAGCCCGCACGGCTTTGTTGCCGTATTTGGAACGGTCATTCGAAGCTCCGATAATCGCAACCGATTTCATCACCCAGTATCGTCCAGGACCGGTCGGCAGTAAAGTGGCGCAGACTGGCATTGACGACGCTGCGAGTCCCGCGCCCGGCTGGCGAATGCACTTTTGGCTGGAAATAGCCCGGCTGGGTCCCTACAGTCGCCCACGTAAACCCTGATGATCTTTGGATGACGGGGGGAAACAATCCGGGGATTTAATCAGGGTGTTTGAAAGATGCTTTCCGTTGACCCGGACTGAGGCAGTCACTGTTGGGTGTCCACGCTTTAACGTGTCGGGAACCCTAGAGGGTGACACCGAACGGGGAAGACTGAAGGCGTTTTTCATACCAGCTCTCAAATAGCGATTTATGCGAACACTGATACTCGGCATCGACAGCGGCACGCAATCGACCAAAGTTCTCGTGGTGAATGCGCGGGACGGGAAAGTGGTGGCCTCGGCCTCCCAACCCTATGACCTGATTCCAGACTTGCCCCCAGGTGCGAAAGAGCAGCACCCGCACACGTGGCGTGACGCCACCGCCAGCGCCATCCGGCGGGCGCTGCGCCAGGCAAAAGCCACGGGTTCGGACATCAAAGCCATCGGGGTCAGCGGGCAACAGCACGGGTTTGTGCCGCTGGACAAAGCGGGCGAGGTGATCCGCCCCGCCAAACTCTGGTGCGATACGTCGACTCTTGCCGAGTGCGAGGAGATCATGGAGCGGTTGGGAGGCCTCAAGAGCACTATTCGGGCACTGGGCAACGCCGTGTTGCCCGGGTTCACCGCTTCCAAGATTCTGTGGCTCAAGAAGCGCGAGCCCAAGAATTACCAACGCCTGGCGACCGTGTTGCTGCCGCACGATTACCTGAATTTCTGGCTGACCGGCGTTAGGACGATGGAGTATGGGGATGCCAGCGGGACGGCGTTGCTCGATGTCCGGCGGCGGAAATGGTCGGCGGAAGTGCTGAAAGCGATTGATCCCGAACTGGAAGGCAAGCTGCCGCAGCTCATCCCGAGTGACCAACCGGCGGGAGTTTTACAGCCATCGACGGCCAAGATGCTGGACTTGACTCCCGGCATATTGGTGAGCGCGGGCGGCGGCGACAACATGATGGGAGCGATTGGGACCGGCAACACCCGTGAGGGGGTGATTACCGCCAGCTTCGGTACTAGCGGCACCATTTATGCCTGCGCGGAAAAACCGGTAGTGGATCCTCAGGGCGAGATTGCGGCGTTTTGCGATTCGACAAACCGCTGGCTGCCGCTGCTGTGCACGATGAACGTAACCGTGGCCACGGAAATGGTGCGCGAGGATTTTGGTTGGACGCACGAGAAATATGCCTTGGAATCGGCGCGGATACCGGCTGGAAGCAATGGATTGCTTTTGCTGCCCTATTTCGAAGGCGAGCGCACACCGAATCTGCCGGACGGCACCGGCGTGTGGATGGGGGTAAACCAGAAGACGTTCGAAGCGGCCCATTTCGCCCGGGCGTCGATGGAGGGCGTAACCCTCGGTATGAACTACGGATTGCGCCGCCTGGCCAAGCTAGGGGTGCAGCCAACCCAGATCCGGGCAACGGGCGGTGGGGCACGATCGCGGGTCTGGCGCCAGATCATGGCTGATGTTTTCAATGCCGAAGTGGTGACCCTGAAAGTGGGCGAGGGAGCCGCCTACGGGGCGGCATTGCAGGCTCTCTGGAGCTGGCGCCTGGAGCAGGGAGAAAAGCTGTCCATCAGCGACCTGACCGACCAGTTTGTGGAGATCAACCTTGCTGAGCAAGCCGATCCACAGCCGGAAAACGTGGCAGTTTATCGCGAAATGCAGGATTTGCAGGACGCGGCCTCCAAGTCCCTGCGTAAGGTGTTTTCAGAACACCGTCGTTTTCTGGTGAACCGGGCGCGTTAACCGATCCAGGGCCGGGTGCGCTTACTGTCCGTGCCGGCCGTGATAGCCACGACCCGCCGGGCAAATTTTGCGTTGTCGACGACTTGCCAGTCGAACATGCCGACGAGGATAAAATCGGCGCCGCTGTTAAAGGCGTAGGGGAACGCAGCCCGGGGAGGAATGGCGCCGGCAGCAAGCACCTTGAAGGCAATCCAGGGTCGGGTCACTTTGGCCATCACCTCGACCACTTCCGCGGGATTGCTGCACCAGGAGTTGTCGCTCTTGCCGAGCGCGTCGGTTTCGCCTTCGCGTGGCGCGGTGAAGTAGTCGTGGCTGTGGAAGGTCTTGAGATAGAAATCGGGGGCTAGCTTCAGGCGTTCGCTCTCTTTGATTACCCCGAGATCGTGCCCGGCGATGCCAGCGGGTTTCTTGCGCGCGCGGATGAATTCGAGGGAACGGATAACCGTGTCAAATTTTCCCTGCCGCAGGAGCCCCTCGCAGGTGTCGCCGGTGAGGTGAACGGCGGCGGCACCTTCGTCAATGGCGCGCTGCACCTGGGAGAATTCCCCGGCAGAGTCGAGGCGCGTCTGGGCGATCCACTGGAGTTTGCCGCCGTTTTTCCAGTGGTCGAACAGCTGGGAATTATCGTCCACCACCCAACTGTTCATGGTATTGATGCCCTGTGACTCGGCCAGTTCGAGCGTTTCACGGATCTTGGCCGGCGTGTTATAACGCCGCATGAGCATGGACACGTAGCTGAGTTCGCGCGCGTGGGCGTAGCCGGAAATGAGGTTTCCTCCCAGGATCAACCGGGTCACCTCCAGGTTCCCGATCTTGCCGGTGGGCAACAGCGGCTCGCGGGGAAGCACGGGAGCCGGAGCGCCGGGAGCCGCGGGTTGGGCCTGGAGGGCGGCAGGGACGGCTGCGGATGCGAGAATGGAGGATTTTACGAAGTCGCGACGATTTAGCTTTTTCGCCATGTTCTGTTTGTATCGTGACCGGCCGGAATTGTCAAAGCCAACCGCCGGGCGGTGATTCGCGAAGCTATCCGTGACTCATGATTGGGTGGTGGGCGGAGGCGGATTGGTAGCCGGAGGTGGCGTGACATGCCACTCGAAAATCAACTGGCCCCAGCGCAGCGGACCGAAAGGGAAGGGGTCTTCGGGAACCTCGGTCAGGGGCTCGAAGCGGGCCAACCGCGCCTGTTCGAGCGCGTGGCGATCGGCGTCCCGATAACCACTGGGCACAAGCAGCGTGGCGGAGAGCGGTTCGCCCTGGGGATTGATCACCACTTGGATGACCGTGTTGGGAAGGATGTCCTGGTAAGGCCACGAGGGCAGAGAGAGGCCGGCTGGTGGTCTCGATCCAGCCAGGTCGCCGGCCAATCGCAGGCGCGACTGGGTTGGCATGAGCCCGAGCGGTGGTGCCGGGATGAATGTGAGTTCCGGGGCAGGCATGAGCACCTGCGCCACCTGCGCGCTGACATTGGTGAGCGTGAACTTGGAGAAATCCGTAGCGAGCCGCTCCCCGGGAATCGGCAGCCACAGCGGCGGTTCGGAAGCCTCGGCCGGCTGCAAATCAGGCGAGAAACTCGACAGCCAGGCCGGTCCGGAAAAGCCTCGGCGGCGTGGTAACGCCAGGAGCGTAGGGTCGGTAAGTGCCAGCAGTTCCGGGTCGCCATGAAGCAGATTCAACACAGGTGCCGGTGCCGGCTCACGCTTTTGCGGAGGTCGGCGGTCGCTCAGGACGAAGATCAAGCCCAACTGAAGCAGGAACACCAGGGCCACCATGACCCGCCAACGGCGGCTGGACCATCGACTTTGCCCTGGCGCAGCGAAGGTCATGGTTTCCGGTCGAGCACGCTGAAGGGGCGCGACATGGTCGCCAGCCAGGCGTCGGCGATGCCCGCATCGCGAGCCAGTAGGGTCAACTGCAAGAGTTGCTCGTAACTGACTGCTTTGTCGGCCTGAACCACCAGGGTGAGTGGTTCCGCGTGGAGCTTGACGACCTGTTGCAGGTTGGTCTTCAACTGGCCGGGCGCCATCAACTGGTTTCTAAAGTAATAGCGGCCATTGGCATCAATGGCTACGGAGAGCGCCGGTTTATCCGTTCCGGGCAGATTATCGGCCACCGGGAGTTGGAGACGAACGCCGGGAGTATAGACCAGGGTGCCAAGCATCAGGAAGATCACCAGCAGAAACAGCACGGTGACGAAGGGAGCGGCATCAAGCTGGCCGCGAAAGATGCGGGCGTTCCGGGGGAATTTCATGGCGCATTCGCCGGCGGGGTGCTGTTGATTTCCGTGACGATGTTGATGATCTCGTTGGCCGCGCGCTCCATGTCGAGAACGATGGAATTGACGCGGCTGACGAGGTAATTATAGCCGGCATGGGCGGGAATGGAAATGGCGAGCCCTGCGGCGGCACAGATCAGGGCCTGCCAAACGCCCGTAGAGAGGTCGCCCAACTGGGCGTGAAGGCCGGCATCCTGGAGGCTCATGAACACCTGGATAAACCCGAGAACGGTTCCCAGCAGACCCAGCAACGGAGTGAGTTGCGCGATCGTGGCCAGGAGACTGAGCCGCTCCTCGAGTCGCGGCACCTCCGCCAGGCCGGCTTCTTCGAGAGCTTCCCGGACGCGCTCGCGCCCCTGTTCCCGGTTGAGGATGGCCGTTTTTACCAGGCGCGGCACCGGCCCCGGTGTGGCATCGCAAATCGAGAGTGCTTCAACAACGTTTTCACGCTTGAGCACGATCCGGACACCGTTCAAGAATTCGGTGGAATTAATCTGGGCTCGGTGGCAATGAAGCGTGCGTTCAATGAACACTACCACGGCGACGGCGCTCACCAGCAGGAGCAGCCAGAGGACCGGGCCGCCATTGGCCAACAAGACCGGCAACGTTAACATGCCTCCTTTATACGTTTTCACCGGGACGCTTCAAAGGCCAAAATGGAGCCGGACCCAGGGGTGCGCGGAGGCCGAAAACATGATTGCTGGCAGCCGCCGCGCGCATTAATGTCTTAAAGGTGTTTCGGGCAAGGCTATTAAGTTGGATCGTGGGCTGTATGGGACTGGCGCAAATACTCGCGCCAGAGGCGGCTTGTGCCCAACCCTTGACCCTGACCAATCTCTTGAGCTTGCGAGTTGGCCGTCCCAGCGACTCCTCTCCCGCTATTGGCCAGGATGGCACGGTTTATTTCGGTTCCTTCGAGGGGCGCCTTTATGCGGTGAACCCCAACGGGGACCTGAAGTGGAGCTTTGCCACCGGTTACGGAGGCCAGATTGCCATCGAGATTCACGCCTCCCCCGCGGTGGCGCCGGATGGCACGATCTATTTCGGTTGCCGCGACCGCCGGCTTTATGCCCTGACCCCGGCAGGACGGAAGAAATGGGATTTTTCCACAGGTGGTTGGGTCGACTCCTCGGTCGCTATTGGCTCGGATGGAACTGTCTACTTTGGCTCATGGGACAAGAAATTCTATGCCGTCAGTCCAGCCGGCCAAAAACAGTGGGAATTCGAAACGGGCGGCCCGATTGTTTCATCGCCTGCGATCGGTACGGGAGGCAGGATCTTTTTTGGGTCGCATGACGGGAAATGCTATGCGCTGAACCCGGACGGCACCAAAGCCTGGGAACATAGCACAGGCAGCCAGATTATCACTTCGCCGGCGATTGACAGCGACGGCGGCGTGTACCTCAGTTCGCTCGACGGCTTTCTTTACGCGTTCACAGCGGATGGCGCCTTGCGCTGGAAACTGCGGACCGGGGGAGCGACGGAATCGTCACCGGTTCTGGGCTTGGACGGAACGATCTACCTTGGTGTGAACAAGCGCATTTGGGCCATCTCTGCCGACGGCAAGAAATTGTGGGATAAAGCGGCAACGGCGGATGAATTTCAGCAACCGATCGATGCGAGCCCGGTCGTGTTGCATGACGGCTCGGTGATCATCATCTCACGCTACGGATTGCTGACGGCGTTAAAGCCGGATACAAAGCCGGCTTGGGCCGTATATTTGCACGGATACGGGGCGGCATCACCAGCGGTAGCGGCGGATGGAACCGTATACGTGTACGAACACTTTCCGAATGTGGGCTACGGTTTGAGTGCGTACCGGGGAACGGCGGGACTGGCAGCAAGCCCCTGGCCGAGATTTCGTGCGCAGTCATCAAACACAGGCACCGTCAAAGCCCCGTAGAGCAAGTCTCAGTCCTCGAGGTTCTTTCAGCGGGAGGGTTCGCCTGGCTGCATCGGCCGGCCGGCCGGCCGGGGTCGTGTGACCATATACCGGATCAATGTAGTGCCCAGGCTTTTTGCGCCCGCCAGCGGCCAATACCAATAATTAAACACCAGTCCGGAAAGGAGTGGGGCGAGGATGAGTCCCAGCACCCCCAGGTTGCTGAAATGGGTGAACCCGAGCGCCAGCGCCAGGCTGGTTAGGTTGGTGGCTACCGTGGGCCAGAGGGTCGGGATACGGTTCTCCAGGGTCAGGAGCGTCCCCCAGAAAGAAAACTGCTGATCCAGCAGGAACACCAGGGCCAGCAGGACCAGCCAGTGGCTGGGCAGCATCTGCTTGTCGGATCTTATCAAGTCCAGGAGGAACGGTCCCACAAGAATCGCCGCCGCGCTCAATACGATAAACGTCAGCAACTGCAGCCAGACCCGCGGCCAGAGCATGATTCGCAAGCCCTCCAGGTTTTGCGCACTGCGGTATTGGCCGACCATGGGCCATTTCACGGAAGTCCACACAGCGGCCATGCCCAGGGCAATGCCCAGGATCTGGGTCGATAGTCCGTATTCGGCGGCAGCGGCCAGGCCGAAGCTGGCGGCGCAAATTGCGGTATTGATGCTGGTACGCAGGTAGCTGCTGAAGAGCTGCAGGCCCGTGCGCCAACTGTTGGGCCAAAGCAACGGCAGCAGGCTGGGTTCCTGCTGGCCGGTAAGATCCGGGGCGGGGCCCAGGGTCTGCAAACAGACACGCCGCGATAAGGTGCGGTTCAAGAGGCAGCCCACGATCCCGGCGATCGGCACACTCAGCAGGCCGCCTCCCGCCAGGAGCAACACACAGCTCAGCACGAGTTTGAGCGCATAAGCACAGACCTGGATGCGGGCACTGTCCCGCACCCGGTTCATGCCAAACAAATAGGCGTTCCACCAGTTGGAATAGATCTCCAGCGCGGCGCCACCAAGTGTGACCACCCAGGCGATCCAGGTGTGCGCCACGGAGCCGGTCTCGCCTACTTGGCTGCCGACCACCAATGTGCCATAGATGCCCATGACCAGAAAGCCAAGCAGAGTCAGATACCCGTAGAGCCGGCGGGTGGTGCGCAGCAGGCGCCAGAGCAATGGCCGATTCGGGCCACTGCCGGAGATCGCCGGTACGTAGCCTTGAGGCCGCAAGGTCTCCGCGCCCGCCATCGCGTAGCTGACGAAGCGGCCCACCGCCGAGGAAAAACCGAAATCGATAATGGGGAGCAGGGCGATGATGCTCAGGAAGAGGTAATACATCCCAAACTCCGGCTTCGCCAGAACCCGGACCAGCAGCGGCAGCAGCACCAACCCGGAGGCGAGTCGCAGGCCATTGAACGCCCATGACCATACCACCGCGGAGTTGCTGGTGCGCTGGAGAATCTGTTTGAGTGTCTGCATGCTCCCGGTTGCGAGCGGCCACGAAACGCGCCCACGAACTCAGGCGGCTCAGAATGACAACCCTATTGGATCGATGGCAAGCACATCGTTGGTGCTGAAATGGCTGATCACCCGGTGCGGCACGCCCTGATAGGGTTTTTCCGGACCTATGCCCACATCCATTCCGTAGGTGGCGTTGGCTGCGGCCGTATTGTTGCTGGAGCCGTTGCCAAAGCCGATGCCGACTGAACGGAAATTGGAAGTGTAGCCTTGGCGCACCACATTCGTAGCCAGCACAGTGTTGGCTTCGATCCAGGAATTGGTGCCGCGAACCGTGATACCCGTGAAAAAGTAAGACTCCGGTGTCACCACCAGATTCCCGGAGATCGTATCGCCCGGGCCGTGAGACACCATGCCATAAGCGTATCCCCCCGACGGTGAATGCAACGTCAGAATGATGTTCGAGCTGATCAGGGTGCCCGGGATGGGCGGGTACAGGGGGGTTCTCACGTTGGGATACATGTACACGCCATTGTGATAACCCTGGATGAAGTTGTCGGAAATCGTCGCTTTGGAATTGGAGGTGATACCCATGCTGCGGGTGTGGACTCCGTCATAGACGAGATTGCCACTGATGGTCGCCACTGTCGGGTTGTAAACCTGGAGGTAAATGGGTTGTCCCGCCGGGATAGTTTGGTCTTCCACTCCTTCGGTCAATCCAGGATTGGACACCAGGACCGACGAGGCGGAAGGATCAAAGGAAACCACGGTGAGCAGGATGTTAAACGCCGGGGTTTCCGCGGGAAGTCCGGGCAGGAAGGCGCGAACATTAATGATCTGGCCCGGCTCAAAGGTGCTGGGCTCCGGATGGACTGAAAGGGTGACCGTGGTGACGTTGTCTGGTGGGGGAACCACGAATGAATCCCGGGTCTTGCCGATCTGCGGATCGTCGGTCTGATGCACTGCCTCCACACCCATGTGCCGGACAATGTTATTCGTAAACACCAGCACCAATGGGCTGCCAAAATGGGAACCGTCCTTGGGAATGCCCGAGGGGTTCTTCTCCAGGTCGGGCAGAGCGCTGCGGCCATCGAACATATTCTCCGCATAGATGGCCGAGCCCACCCAGGGGTTCATGCGGACCTGCTGGCCCCCGCCGAACGCAATGTAAGCCATTTGCGTGTTCGATCCGAATAGGTTGAGCACCTGGCAACGAGTAAAGCGCAGTTGCCGCAACCGGCCGCGCAACTCGTAGCCGAATCCGTAAGCCGCCACCGCGCCGTGGCAATTGTCAAAGGTGCAATTCTGGAAATCGACCAATTCCACGAACCGCAAATCGGTGTTTGCCAGCCAAACCCCTTCTGCGTAATTCGGTTCTCCCAAGGTAGGTGGCAGTGGATCGCTGCTCTTTCGCCAGGTCAACCCGCGGAAGGAGAGCGACCGGAAACTGGCGCGCACCATCAACATCCGGGCGCGTTCCGTTTTCACGGTCGAAAGCAGCACCGCATCCGGGTCGCCAGTGATAACGAGATCCCTCCCCGCGAGGTCGGTGACACCCAACTCCAGGATTTGGTGCCAGTTTGACCGGCTGTCAACAACCGCTTTGGCTGTGGCGAGACGATAGGTGCCGGCGGGGAAATGGAGGGTGTTGAAATCGGACGCCCCCTCCAAGGCCGCTAGGGCGGCCTGTATGGCAGCGGTATCGTCCGCCATCCCGTCACCCACAGCCCCGAAGTCTTTTACGGAAAGGGCCACCTCTTGGATCACTTTAACCTCGGCCGTCGCGTCGCCATCCAGCGAGTAGGCGGAATCGGTGTTCAAGAACAGGACCACGGTTCGTGAAAGCGCCGTTGCCGGGCCGCTGCCCGGCAGCACCGGTATATCGGCCGAGGTCTCGCCCGCCCCCAACTTGACGGAGCCGGAGAGGGCCTGGTAGTCGGTCCCGGCGACCGCAGTCCCGCTGACTGAATAACGCACGGTAATCGGGTTAAGATTACCGGAGCGAACGACACGGAAGCTTCCAGGCGAGCCAACGGTTCGATTCACGATGGGATCTCCGGTCACGACACTCACCAGATTGCTGGAAGCCAGCATGCTCCCGATCGCCAACTGGTTAGCGGAGGGTTCCGGCTCTTCTACGGGTGGCCCGGCGGCCTGCACCTGCCGGACCTCGGCATCGGTCAGCGGCCGGTTCCAGAAGGCAACCTCGTCGATGTTGCCATAGAACGGATCGCTGCCGTTGGAACGGGCGCCGATGCTAAACGGCGTGTCGGTGCCAGCCGGCACAGACGCCGGTGCTTTCGTATCGGCGGAGAGATCAACGGAGAAGGCCATTTGCGTCCCGTCGAACCGGGCGCAGAGAAAAAACCAGGTATTCGTGCGGCAACTCACCGGGGCGTTCACCGATATAGACCCGAGGGTAAAACGGAAGCGATTGACCGTTTTGCCGGTGTAATCGAGAGAGAACTCCTTGGCTCCATGGGTGGCCTTGCCGGCAATATGTTGCGGATTGTATTCAGGGCCACTGGCGGTTCCCCAGAGCTTGACCCACGCCGTCAACGTGAATGCCTCGGAGCCCAGCGACGGTGCGTTGGTTGTCAGGAGGACTTTCCCGGGGACATAGTCAAACCATGCGGAATGCCCGGTCCTGGCCTCCGGAGACTGGGCCACGTTTTCACCAACATCGACCAGCGTGTTCCCATCCACCCTGTCCTCGCGAACCGCCCCAGTCGATTCGTCTAGGGCCCAATGAGACACCAGGCCCTCGCGCAACAACGCGGTGCCTGATACGTCAAAGGGCGAGCGAAACCGCAATCCGGCCACCCGCTCCTCCCAGTCCGTGGCACCGTCGTGGTTGGTATCGATGTCGGCCACCCTCACGCGCACAAACCCGGTCTCTGGCCCCATCGCGATAGTCACAGCCAGGGGGGCATCAATGCCCTGCCACGGCTGACCCAGGGGTTGCCAGTTGGAAGCCTCCAGGTCGGGGCTGGTCTCGACCTGGTAGCGCTTGCCGGCGACCGAGGGCCAGGTTACCCAGAGCGCGTCACCGACAGTGACGCGGTCGATGCACGTGCGGGAACCTGGATCGAGGGGATTGGTGCCACCCACGAATTCATTGAGGTCCGGTTCTCCATCAGCATCGGTGTCCAAGTCGGCCAGGAAGGGTTCGCTAAACGCAACTGCCGGGTTTTCGGTTTGAGGCCGCAACCGAAAGTACTCCGGTTGGGACGGAATCCCGGGGACAGCGGCGAGAACTTCTCCGCCGGTTCCATAAACGGTAAAGTCCTGCGTGAGCCATTCGCTGGCGGGATCGGTTCGGGTCTCGATCCGGTATAGGATTCCCGGCACAGAATGCCAGTAGACCAGGCTGGCCGACCGCACCAACCGGTCGGGAATAACCCGAAACACAGAGGCGGCATTCAGGGGATCCGTTCCGGCGATGGACTCCCGCAAACTGGTCTGTCCGTCACCGTCCGGATCCGCGTCCGGATCCGTCCCAGGCACCGAGTAGACCGTCTCCCACACATCACTGATCCGGTTTGTGTTGGCATCGATCAGTGCGGGGCAAGGTTGTGGAGACAACACTATCAGAGAGAGCAGGATGAAATGGAAAAGACCCGCTTGCAGGCAGGCTCCCGGCTTTCGAGCAGCAGCGGAATCAAGGAGGTGTAGGGTTATGAAATTCAAAGCTTTGTCCGGTTCTAAAAAAGTGAAGCGCAGGGTGGCTCAATTGATTCCTGAAATCCAGCCACTTTTCGGCGCCCATTGATGTGATCGCGTAATAAGAACATTGAATAATACATCCGCAACGACGCTCATCAAGGCCCTCCGCAGGAACGCGCTCACCAAGCCTTGGTGGGCAACCGTCAGGGGGTTGACGTTGTTCTCGAGCAAAAACAGGACTATGGGACATCTAACTGCAGACGGAAGAAGCGGCTTGGCGAATTCGGCACCAGGTTCTCCACCCAGTTCGTCACCCCCGAACCCGGTGGGAAAGTCTGGAGCTTTTCCCAGTCGATCAGGTTTGTTGAAACGAGCAAGGTGCCGGGCATTTCGAACAGCGGGAGACTCAATTCAATTCCGCTTCGGTCCTCCAGCCAGCGGGTAGCCACAATCGGTGCAGATACAACCGTCAACCGGGCTGGGGCACTGGTAACAGCACCGCCCAGATTGCTTGCCACCAAAGCGTACCAACCGGCATCGGTTTCAGCAACGTTCTGGAGGAACAGCAGCGTGCTGGTGGCTTCCGGAATCGGCAGCCCATTGAAAAGCCACTGGTAAGTTACCGGGCTGCTGCTGGCTGCCCTCAGCCGAAAAGCGGCGTTCTGGCCCGCTCTCCTAACAAGGCTGGTTGGGGCTTCCACAAGCTGTGGTCGCTGCGCGGTCAGGGCCGTTAATTCGAAGTCGAGCGTTAGGTCTTCCACGCTCGAAGTCAGGAATTCCGGCAACCCGTGCTGGTGGAGGGCCGACCTTTCGCTCGCGGAGAGAACTCGCTTGAAGAAAAACACCTCGTCGGTAGCGAACCCACCCAGAAAGCCGGATTTCTTCAGCGCTACAATCGGGTTTGTGGTTGGGGAAGGTGGGGTGGCGGCCACACTGCTTACGGGACCATTGTCCACCTGGATGAATGCATTCGCGCCATCATACCACGCAACAACAAACCGCCACTGCCCCGACGGCATACCCGGGGTGAGGTCTTGCACTTCCCTGTCTCCAACCTGAAAACGGTAGCGATTGACAGCTGCCCCGCTGTAATAGAGGCGAAATTCCCCGGGTTTTTCCAGCGCGGTCGTTGCCCGATCATCGCCGGACGCCAACCCAAAGCACAACCAGCCCCCGGTTGTGAACGGACCACTGAAGCGCAGATCCGGTGTGTCTGCCGCTTCGAGAAAATCTGGTAGCGAAGCGTTGTTTGAAACACACCCAAGTATTCTGCCCGGTGAAGGGATGATGTTCGCCCCGGTCGGAACAAGATCGTTTCCACCGAACGTGTCCCGCCATGGCGCGGAATCCTCGTCGAAACTCCAATAGGCCACCGGGTCGAGCGAACCGGTGTACTGATGCACCTCGATCGCCACCACATTGCTCCCCGGTCGCAGCAAGGCGCCGGGAATGTCAAAAGCGATTGCTACCGTTTCGTTCTCCCCCTCTATGGGAATCAGCGCCGAAGTCTGATATGCAATCTCTCCCGCGGGCAAATTGTGGCGATAGACCTCGACACCGTTAAGATAAACGACCGCTCCGTCGTCAGACCTTAAGCGCGCCGAGAGAAAAATATCGTTTTGGGTATCCGGCGCGGGGAAACTTTGTCTGAAATACGAGGTAAGGGGTTTCGATCCGACATCGGGGCCGATCACAGTTGCTTCATTCGTGTTGCCGAAACCGAGAGGGGCCAACCCAACGGCCCAGCTGGAATCGTCATAGTCCGGGTCTTTCCAATCCGCACCCGGATCCTCACCGGCATCGGAGTAGCGCCAGGAGTTGTGGCTGAGAACGATACTTTGTGCGCCGCTCGATGGAAGCGAAATGGGTCGGGTCACCTTGGCTCCCCACTCGCCGGTGCTGGTTCGCTCGATGAGCGTGATATTGGTTTGGGTGATCCTGGCGACAAAGAAGGTTCCGTGAAATTTTCCAATGGTGGCGTCCGTGCAATGCAGAAAACCATTCCAATCAAGGAGCATTAGGGCGTGATTGTGGCCGGATAGAATCGCAATGATGTTTTGATCCTTGATGGCCTCGTAATACTCATCCTGCTGGCGCTTGCTCCACCAATATCCCCGTGTCAGGTCGTCCATGCCAAAGTGGTGGATGGTGATTACCGGCCTGCCACTGTCCGCAACGTTTGCAGCCAGATCCTCCTTGAGGAAATTCAAACTCTCCTTAGGACTGTAGGCCGGGTAGCCAGGGTCGGTCTCATTACCAGGAAAGAGATTCAGGAGAATCATGTGGATGGAATCCCAATCCCAGGAGTAGTGGTAACCGTTCCTGGAAATGTTCGTGACGCCCTTTCTCAGCGGGTTTCGTGCCTTAATGAACTCAGCAACCGAGGGTTGATAGGCATCATGATTACCAAAACCCTCGTACACCGGAAACGACAACCGGCGGTCACCGTTCAATCCCCAGTCGTTCGTATAGGCTTTCCACTGTTGGGCGGTGCCGGTGTCGGTCTCGTCCCCAATCAAAATAACCCCGCGCGGGAGGTCCACAAAACCGCCCCCTATCGAAGCGGGATAAGGTTGTCCCGGTATGGCGTTGATTCTGTCCAGCGTCCCGCTGGCAAGTTCGGCGGAGGTCGGCACATGGTCGGTAAAACCATAGTGCAGATCGGACGCAAAGCAAAAGGTCACTTCTCCGAAAACCGGCGGGCCGGGTGTCTTGAAGATATCGGAGCGCGGCGACCATGCCTCCCCGAGTTCGTTCGAGGCATGCGCACGAAAAAAATAAATGGTGTCGGGCTGTATGCTCAGAATCTCGGCGCTGTTGCCTCCGAACCTGAGAGTGCCCAGTGGCAGACACTGTGACCATGCCGACGCATCAGTCCCGCCGTTGCTGGTCCCCCAGTAAACCCGGAGTGTTGTGGGTGGGTTATCCGGCCCCGCAATTCCCGCGCGCAGCCGGACAAACTCCTCGCGCACGATGGGGAGTTCATTGGTCACTATCGGGAGAGCCAATTGCGCCGAGCGCCCCGCCCAGCGACCCCCCAGAGAGTTCGTCAGAAAGCAGCGGTAATAGCACGGCTCCGACCGGGAAGCCCATTCGATCGGGACACCAAAGATGCCATTACCCACGGTGCCTGCGCTTGCCGCATTGCTCCACGCGGTAAAGGATCGGCCTCCGTCCCGTGGCCCCCAGAAGATATAGGCTTCAGTGGGTGTGCTATGGTGCTCAACCACCTCGCCCCGAAGCAGAAAGCGCGTTTCATCGGCAACTTCGGGATGCAGGTTGCGCACCGAACCCGGCGAATCAGGGCCTTGGAGCACAGTGAGAATGCCTGGCCCGGTCAGGAAATCATCGAGGGTTTCATCCGCGGGACTGCCGGTGGCTCCATACGTGCCGGGCGGCAGTTGGACGCCGTCGATATAGAGTTGACCCACGGTTTCGTTCAACCCGGCGTCGAGCTGAATCCGGGAACGCATCGTCGTCCCCTCGCCCTCGAGCCACAACGCCGCGTCGTCCGCTATGTAATCGTTGTATGCGGCGCGATTCCGAAGAATCAGGATGGCGCTGGGATCCAGCTCCAAGTCTCCAGTGCCGAACGCACGGTTCTTCTTGGGCTCAAAAAAGGTCTTGCCCGAAGGGTGGCCGATCAATCGAGTGCCTCCTGTGTAGGAATTTGGCACCGCGTTCCAGGCCACGCCGATGCCGAGGGTATTGAGGACGGGTACCGGCACATCCAGCACCAACTTGCCCGGGCCGCTGATCACGCCCGTGAGCGATACCGGTTCAGGCCAGGTCGTGTACCCTGCCGAGTTGGATATGCTCAATCGCAAGTCATCCTTCAGAACCAGATCCGGGTTAAGCCAGAAGAAGATTCGAGTGTGGATGCGCCAGGTTGCTGGTGTGCCACCATTGTCCACGATGAACTTGCCTTTAGGAACTCCCGCACGAATTTCGAAAAAGCTCCCAGACCAATTGAGCGTGCCTAAAGTGATATCCTCGTTGAGATAGAGGTATACACTTGGGCTGATGTAAGAGGCAGTTTCTGCTATATCGCCGACCCCGTTCGGGTAACCACCCTCCTCACCGGCCCAGGTTTCCGCCACATTCCACGCATTACTGGCCGCAGAACCAATCCCCGCATACTGAAAAGTGGCCGCGACACCCATTCGACCTGCCGCGAGATTCAACAGGAGACAGGCTATGACCATTGCGCCACATCCAGCCGGCCGCGGCAATCGCACTTTCGCTTCAGAGAAACCAGATCTGTGACGATGGTCTATAACGGAAAAAATCTTGGAATTCACTACTAGCTGACACTTTACGTTGTGAGACAAGGATGTCAAAACGATCCGGCAATTGTTTCTTGCCCGGCCGAGCCCTCTCGAAGCGAAGCATCTCCTCGGTTCCTCGAATCAACTGAAGTGCTGACCGCGGTGGACGCTCTAACCCGCCGCTTCCGGCAGGGCGGCCTGCAGGAGGACGGGCCGGGGCACCCAGTCGCCACCCCATAGGAAGAAACCTTTCAGCCTTAATTGATACCGAGGCTGGATGCTGCGCAAATAGGTGATCAACTCGGCCGCATGGGCCGGATTATGGTAGGTGGTCACTCCGATTTGCGGCGCGTATTCCCGAATAAGCTGCTCGGCTCCCTTGATGACATCGACGTCGGCCCCTTCGGCATCCACTTTGATAAGGTCGGTGTGCTTGAGGCGCAGGCCGTGGTCGCGACAATAATCGTCGAGACTTACCTGCGGCGTTTTCACCGCGCCGGGCAACGCTTCCGCAACCACATGGTTGGCTTCGGGAATGTCGCCATCGGTAAAAAACACTTCCTGTGACACGCGGCCGACGGCACTTTTTTCGATTGTGATTTTGGACAGGACCTGGTTGCGCTCGGCCGCTTTCCGCAGATAGTCGGCAGTGCGCGACGATGGCTCAAAGCAAATAACTTGCGAAGCCTGGTTCTGTTTGATGGCGCGAAAAGCAAACAGGCCGTCGCAGGTGCCCACGTCCAGCACCACGGTGGATGGGTGCAGGCGAACGGGGGGAGTGGTGTAATAGTGAGGATGCCCGGGGTCAGTTTCCTGGAGCACTCCCGAGCCCAGGCCACCACATATTTGCCCCATCCAATAAAACATCAGTCCCAGGCGCTTGACGGTGACTTCATGCACGTTGTCCGGCAGGGACTTGATCTCCAGTTCCCGCTGGATGAACCGCCGCAGCTCCCATTCGGTGATGCGGCCCGGCTGAAGAATCCAGCGCAGGTTTTTTGAGGCGTCGCCCACCGAAAAGACGCCCTCGAACCGGCGGAGTGAATTCCACGTCGAAAGTACTTTAAAGAAGAGCGAAACGGGGTTCTTCATCAAAGTCTCCGTAACTCAACGCCGGGGGGAGGGGAAACGCAGATGGAGCCCCGGGCGCAGTTGCCCGAGGAGACGCCGTTCGCGGGGTGCGTTTCGGTTGGAAACGGGTCCATCATGCTGTGCCGCATTGTTGATTCTTGCGCGGCCCTAGTCAAAGCATTCCGGCGACGTGCCGCGCGGGCTGGGGCGCGACGGTGCGCATGGCGCTCTCGGGAGCCAGTGCCCCACCCGGACACGATCCGGGCGCAAACGTTACGAAGTGAACCTGACAAAGAGGTTGCTGCCGGGTGGCGATTCGGCCTTAATGGGCGCCTGATTCGCCGGCGGCTGGGCGGGGAATCGGAGAGGCTGTCTTAGACGACGCTCCCGGCTCCGATACCCCAAGTTTCCGGCGGGTCGCGAGTATTGTGAAAGTTGTCTGGCTTTCGTTTTTTCCAGTCGAGTGGATGCCGGGGATTCCGGAACCGCTGCGACGGTTGCCCAAGCAGCACCCCGCCACCTGGCAGCGGGTCCTGCTGGAGGAATTCCGTTCTATTCCCGGTCTGCAGTTGCACATCATTTCTGTAAGACGGCATTACGAGCGCCACTATCGCTTCGAGTTGGATGGGGTGACGTTTCATTGTCTGAAGCTGCCCCGGGGGATGCGGACGCTATCGCTGTTCTGGTGGGAGACCTTTCTCATTCGACGCTGCCTGAAAACCGTCCAACCGGACCTCGTTCATGCGTGGGGCACGGAACGGGGGGCGGCGATGGTGGCATCGCGGCTCAAGTATCCCTATGTGGTCACCATGCAAGGCCTCTTGGAGTGGTATTTGGAACAGGTGGACCTCGGGCCGCTGACCCGGCTTGAGGCGCGCTTTGAGCGGATCAGCCTGCGCCGGGCTTCCGTGGTGACGGTGGAGTCCACATTTGGGCGACAATGGCTCAAGGAGCGCTATCCGCACCTGACCTTGTGCCAGGCGGAGCATGCACCCAACTGGCTCTTTCACCGGCTTACCCGGCAGCCCGAGACTAGCCCGTTGCGGTTCCTCTTCGTAGGGCTGATTTGCGAACTCAAGGGGGGTGACCTGCTGATCAAGGCTTTGGATCGGCTTCGCACCGAGTTGGACTTCAAGCTCATCGTGGTCGGTTCCGGCAAACCCGACTACCTGGCCCAGCTCAAGGCGGTCACCTCCCAGGCCCTCTGGGACCGGGTCGAGTTCCGCCAGGGGTTGAGTCCGGCCCAGGTCGGGGAGGAACTTTCCCGGGCCACCATGATGCTTTTCCCCACCCGCGCCGATAACAGTCCGAATTCTGTCAAGGAAGCGGTGGTGGCCGGCGTGCCGGTTGTGGCCTCGGCCATTGGGGGGATCGTCGACTATGTTGTGCCGGACCGAAATGGACTTCTCTTCCCCTCCGGGAACCTGGAGGAGTTCGTGAGCGCCATTCGCCGGGCCGCCCAGCACCCCCTGCTATCGCGGGGCACCGTGGATTCCGAGACCTTGGCGTCCAGGCGGGAGTATCTGTCTCCCCGGGTGATGGCGGAGAAGTTTCTGTCGGCCTATCGCGAGGCTCTGAAACAGCGGCCGCCCGGCCGGGTTTAGCATGGACGAGACTCCGCCGGGCCAATAAGCTCCAATGCGCCGATGAAAAACCAGAATGCTGCCAGCCGCCTCGGCGCTTGCATCGCCGCTTTGCGCCAGTGTTCCTCGGTGTTTTGGAAATGGGAGGCGCGCTTCAAGGGGGTGGAAATGCGCGGCCACGTGGTCTTTACCGGCCGCCCCTTATTGAGCGTGGCCCAGGGTGGACGCATGGTGCTGGGCGACGGGGTGCGGGTGGCGAGCGCGGTGCGATCGAATCCGTTGGGACTGGCCCAACCGTCCGTGCTGCGGGTGATGGCTCCCGGAGCGGAATTGATTTTGGGGAATGGTGTAGGGATCAGTGGGACGACGATCTGCGCGGGAAAACGCATTGAGATCGGAGAGCAAACCCTGCTGGGCGCAGGAGTCCTCGTTATCGATAACGACTTCCATGCCCCCTCCGGGGAGTGGGGTTGGGTCACCGATAGCGCCCTGAATGCCCGCCCTATTCAGATCGGCCGGGGTGTATTTATCGGTGCCCGGGCCATAATTCTCAAAGGGGTGACGATTGGAGACCGGGCGGTGATTGGGGCCGGGGCGGTGGTGACTCACGATGTGCCGGCCGGTAGCACGGCTGCGGGCAATCCGGCGCGGGTAATGACCTGCCGGGCGCCCTGAAGGGTGGACGCCGAGCAGGGGGATTCTGTGTGTGCGATAAGTTGCCGCAGTTGGGGTTGGGGAAGTAACGTGTTGCTGCCGCTGGAATAATTGTGATTGCGGAGGGCCTTTTTTCAGGTTTAATGGCTGGCAGAATGGCCAAATCATTCCGCGACTGGCAGCCGTTAGCAAATGGCTGCTGGTCCCTGCGGCGAAGTCAGAGCTGGGGTTTCGATGGAGTGATGGATGGCCAGTTGTTAGAAATCTCTTAAGCATGACAAGTGCTGATGCCACATTACGTGCGCTGCTGGCGTACGCGCTGATTTTGCCTGCGGCGGTGATCGTGGGTTACTTTGTGGGTACACCCACGGATTTCACGTCCCTGGCGATCATGGCGCTGCTGATGGGGATACTTACATTCCCCTTGTTTCTGAAGTGGCACTTTCCGCTGTTGATGCTAACCTGGAATATGACCGCTCTGGCGTTCTTCCTCCCGGGACGTCCGCAGCTTTGGATCCTGATGGCCGTCGTGAGCTTGTTCATTTCGGTGTCGCAGCGCACTTTGACACGGAATAAGGAGTTTTTGCATGTGCCGTCCGTAACCGCGCCGTTGGTGTTTCTGACCGCGGTGGTGATCGTGACAGCCTATTTCCGAGGGGGCATTGGAGTGGCGTCGCTGGGCAGCGAGGTCGTCGGTGGGCGGCGTTACATCCTGATCCTGGTCGGCGTCATGGGCTTTTTCGCGATGATCGGAAACCGCATCCCGGTTGAGAAAGCGCACCTCTATATCGGATTGTTTTTCCTGGGCGCAGTCCTCAACGCGATCGGTAGCACCGCTTCATTTGTGCCGCAGTGGTTGTATCCGATATTCTGGATGTTCCCAGTGACCACTAACGACCTGGGGTCTCTGAATGCCTCAGTCTTCCGGGAGTCTATCGATCGGTTTCAAGGTCTGACTTTGGCCAGCGAAGCCGTGTTTTGTTATGTTCTGGCCCGCTACGGTCTGCGAGACACCTTCGAGCGAGGACGTGTGTTGCGCGTACTCCTCCTGATCGGTGCGGCGGCGCTGGGCAGCATGGGCGGATTTCGTTCCCTGTTTGTCACCATGACGTTGATTTTCGTGATCACCTTCTTCTTCGAGGGTTTGTTTCGAACGAAATACGCGGTTCTACTGGCGGGAGTAGCGATCTTCTTCGGGGCGTTTCTGGTTCCCTTTGCCGACAAACTGCCGCTCTCCATGCAGCGGACGTTGAGTGTTCTCCCTCTGAAACTGGACCCAGTGGCCCGTATCAGCGCCCAGGGATCGAGCGAATGGCGCATCGAGATGTGGAAAACGGTTTGGCCGGAAGTGGGGCACTACTTCTGGCTGGGCCGCGGGCTGGCCATCGAAGCGGCTGACCTGGGAATGACCACCGAAATGGAACGCCGAGGAACTGCTAGTTCGCAGGAACTGGCCATGCTGGCGGGCGATTATCACAGCGGCCCGCTATCCTCCATCATTCCTTTTGGTGTTTGGGGGGCTATTGGCTGGATCTGGTTCCTGATAGCGGCGTGGCGCGCACTCCACAAGAATTACCATTACGGCGATCCGGAGTTGAAACAGATCAACACGTTCCTGCTGGCCTATTTCACCGCTAAGTTGATTTTCTTCACGACGGTGTTTGGTAATTTCTACAGCGATCTGCCTTTCTTCGTCGGTATCGTGGGATTCAGCTTTGCCCTGAATGGAGGCATCCGTCAGCCGGCGGTCGCGTCGTCGGCGGTGCAGCCGTTGCGGCAACCGCGCCTGGTTCAAGATGCTATCCCCGCGGGAGTGGCTGCGATGCGGCATTGAACACCCGACTGAAGTGAGGTTCGGTGGTGACGGCTCGCAGCAACGGAGCGCCGGTCTGTGACCGGCTTACATTTGTGCTCAAGTCCAAGACGGACGAAATCGACAGGCGCAAACGTACCCGAACATACCGATTGAACCCACAAAGCCGGTTACAGACCGGCGCTGCGACCCCACTCTGAACCGCGGATGCCACACATGTTGGGTGTCCACCCTTCAGGGTGTCCCCAAAATTCTGACACGCCGAAGCGTGCACACCGAATGGGCGTGCTTTTGCGGCCTCTCAATGACGAACTAGGCCGGCGTAGATGGTGCTCATTTGCACGGCTTTCTTGTCCCACTCATACACGGTGGCAATTCTCTCGCGGGCGGCTTTCCCCAACCGGCGCCGCAGTTCCGGATCCTCCGCCAGTTTCAACATGCCCGCGGCCAGTCCCGCAACGGTTTCTTCGAGCGTGCCCGGCAGGACCCGAACGGCGGTCGCGTCGGTGGCGATCTCCGCAGCGCCCTGGTGTCGCAGGGTCACGGCGGGCAATCCTGCGGCCATGGCCTCCAGCAACACGTTGCCCGAGGTGTCGCGTAGGCTGGTGAACATGAAAGCATCATGGCGCGCCAGCAACGGCAGGACGTCCGCGTGAGGCACCTGGGGAATCCAGGTGACGGCTGCTTCGATTCCCAGTTCCGCGGCGAGACGATGCACGTAATCCCCCAGTGGCCCGCTGCCGACCATGGTCAAGCGCAGTTTCGGGTTGGTGCGAAGAGCCTGGCCGAAAGCCCTTACGGGCAACTCCGGAGCCTTGATCGGGTCGAGGCGGCTAAGCCACATGAACCGGACCTCCCCAGTGCTGCGAGGCTCGGACGGTTGAGGTTCGGGATGCACCGCGATCCCCGTTTCCAGGAGCCGCAAGACTTTGTGCCGATAGCATCGGAGGATTCGTTTCTCGGTGTCGCCGTTGGCCACGAGAATTCTGGCCGCGGCATGAAAACTGAGCAGCAGGTTGGGTAGCACCGGCGAGGCCAGCACGCTCAGCGAGCGGGTGAATTCCGCCAACCGCCGGCCTTTCATTAAAGAGAACATGCCCCACGGGCAGATCTGGCCACCCCCCAAAGGGCCGAGCACGACCGGCCGAGGGCAAAACCACCAGTAGCCGGGCTGGCGAAACGAATTGAAGGTGAGGTGATGGACCAGGTCGTAGTCCGCCAGGATCTTGCCAAATCGCCAACGCACAGATACTTGCCAGAGGAAGTAGTAGATCCAAACCGGCAACCCTCGCTTCTTCCATTTCAACCACCGCGGGCCCAGGTCGAAATAAAGGAACCGGGGACGCGGGCCGGGCAGAAGGCCCAAGGCCCGCTCGAGCGCTGGCTGATTGTTGGCCCTCGTAATGACCGTGACGTCGTGTAGCTTCGCCAGTGACGTCGCCCAACGCCAACCCACCTCCGGCTCCGAACCCCGTCCGGGCTCGCAGGCGTAGGCGGATAGCAACACTTTCAACCGCTTTGCCATTACAGGCAGTGGATGCTTGGGGATTCCTTCACGATGTTCAAGGAGCAATATGGGTGACAGGCGGCGGTGCGCACCGGTAAGGCGAGACTTGCGACCGGTTTCAACCGCCCTTCCGCACTCCCATGCGCCGGGCGACGCGCTGCCGCATGGCGTCGAGGGTTTGGCGCGTCAGTTCAGTTGCCACGGCATCGGGAGGCTGGGTGGCATCCAGCACTCTCCCTTGCGGCAAACGCCGCGCCAGGCATCGGTAAGCCTCAACTTGCCGCCGCGTCTCAGCCAGTGGCACTTCCTGCTTTCGCGATTGCAAGACCTCCGGCGGAGCATCGCACAGAAACACCAGGTCGGGCGCCTTTAGGAACCGGAACAACCCCCGAACCAGCCACAAAGGCACCTGCAAGCGAAACCGTCGTGGATCAACCTCAAAGTCGTAATGATAACGATCTACCAACACCAAGCCGTTCTTGAAAAGGGCCGGGAAAAAAACCAGGAACGACCCGGCAACGAACTCGAGCCAATGGCCGCCGAGGTAGAGCATTGAGGCAAATCGGGAACGGGGCTTTTGCCCGTGCGGATTCACATTGGGCCCGGTGTTTGACCGGCGCCGGCTCTTGAAGAACACCACCGGTTTCCAATGCACTCTCAGGCCCTTGCCCGGGTTGAACGTGTTTTTCAGGTTTTCGATAATCCGGTCGCCCACAGTGGATTTGCCGCTGCCGTCAGCGCCCAGGATCACCACCGTCATGCCCCCGAGCTGCAGCACTCGCCGCAGGCCGCGAGCGACGTCGCCGCACAACGCTTTAAGCGTGGCCCAAGGGTGGCGGGAACAGCGACGCCAGACGAGCGTTCGCCGCAGCGGCTTCCAGGCTCGCTCCAAGGCCGCCCAATCTTCCCGCAACGATTCTTTCACGAGAACCTCCGCCCAACCCGATCCAAAAGCCGCTTCCAGGAGAGGGCGAGCTACCTCCGAGTGGGCTTTAAACCCGGCCAGGATAATGGGGCGGTATTTCTCCCGGACTTCTCCCTGGTAGAGCAGTCGGGTGATCAGATCCAGCACCGCTTCGTGTGCCGGGTGCGGGATGTCGAAGAGTCCGCGGTCCAGCCTCCGCGCTAGGACCGTTTCGGTGGACACCACCTCAAAGGCATGCCATCTCAGGCTCGAGAAAAGGTCGATTTGGATTTGGCGCAGGGATTCAGGGTGGTGAAAGAAATAGGAAATGGTCGCGAACTCGACGCGGTTGTGCAGGAAGTAACCCGCATCCCCGGCGAGGTGGATCATCACCCGCTCCGCTTCGGCCCGCTGGCTCGGAAGCACGAGCACATCCACGTCATTGGTGGTAATCGCTGGCAATCCTTCATAGTTGCGCAGGATTAGGAATTGAATTCCCTGGGACTTCCAGCCGCTGAAAATCGCGGTCAGCAAATGCGACAGGCCCGAGTCGGGGCCGGGCCGGGCCGGTGGGGTCGTGTGGGTTGGACCTAATGTTTCAGCCATCGTTGAGCCAGCAGGTTCAGGAGTTCGCCGACGCGACCGTCGCCATCAACCGGCTGCAGGACATCGCGGCAATGCAATAAGTAGGCCAACAGCCAGGCGCGGTCGTGGCCGGCGGTGCCGCACATCGCGGAATACGCTTGGTAAGCCGGGTGTGCGAGCAGTGCCTCGGCGGTGTTCACCAGCCCGGCCGCGTTTTGCTCGCGCACCAGCAAAGCCGTCTGCAGCCGAAAATGAAACCAGTCCCAACCCGGCACATCCTCCCACACCGCGCGTTCCCAGTCCAGAACCCTCCAGGAACCGTCCGCCGGCGAGACTTTGACATTCCACGGCGCAAAATCTCCGTGAAAAACCGCGGGACGAACTTCCAGTTTGGCGACCATCGCGGCCACCTGCCGGAATACCGCGTCGCCCGACGACACCGCTTCCAGCCGCTGCCACGCCGGCAGGTCTCCCAGGCGCACCCGCCGATCCTGCTGCAACCACGCGTTCAGCAGCTGGGCCATTTCCTTGCAGATCTCATCCCCAGGCGAATCTCCCGGGACATAATCCAGGGCAAACGCCCGGGTAATCCCGTGCGCAAACCGGGCCCGCAGCCTGGGAATGCCCGGGATGCGGACGTCGGACTGTTCCAGGAAAGTGGCCTCCTGATCGATGAGAGCAGCGGCGGTGGCATCGCAGCCTGCCTTTACCACGGCGGCGGGGCGGCCGTTGGCGTCGAAAACCAGCAACAGGAACCGGCGTCCGGGTGCGTGCGGATTGCCGGCCAACAACACAAACTGTGGCCAACCCTCCTGCCGAACAAGGCTGCCGAGGAAAGTCCCGAGGCCCGAACTGCGGTCCAGGCGCACCGTTTCTTTTTGGCCTCCCGGGGCAGCGCCGAGCGGCAAGGACCATTGCCAGGCAAACCGGGCCAGCCGGGCCAGCAGTTTTTGGGCGGGAAACAGCGCGAGCTGATCCCGGGCACGGGCATTTTGTCCTGCAGGAACGATTAACAGCGGCTCGCCAAGCTTCATGAGGACCAACACCTTCAGCGCCAGGTCGCCCTGAGGGTGAGCGCCCAGCAGCTCCTTCCAGGATGCGGGAGGCTGCGGCATGGTGATAATCTGGTCAGCGTTGGTTCGCCAGGAAAGATGTTCCGCAAACCGCTCCGCCCGCGCAAGGGCGGAAACTGGGAGGCGTCCACGCTTCAGAGTGCTCCTCTGCCTTCAATGGACCTCTCCGGGGGAAGATCCCTGGCATTTCTTCTGTTCCCGAGCGTTCAACAGCCATGCCCCCCGAGCGGGAGGACCTTGGGGTTTACGTTCAGAATACCAATTTCGTGATGTCCAGCACCGTCGGGTTGGTTGTTCTGGGCTTCAGCCGTCGGGTTGGTGCGCCTGGTCTGGGGCCCGCACCGGGTGCTTCTCTGCAGATCGTGCTTGCCCTGATTCCGTTGGATTCCGAAAGTAGGAGCAGGTTATTGGCGGAAACTCCGCCCGCGATTTTATGTTTAAGAACAAAGTGTTGCTCATCACTGGCGGAACCGGCTCCTTTGGCAACGCCGTGGTGCGGCGGTTTCTGCCCACGGACATCGCCGAAATCCGGATTTTCAGTCGGGACGAGAAGAAACAGGACGACATGCGCCACGAGCTGCGCAGTCCGAAGCTGAAGTTTTACATCGGCGACGTCCGGGATTTTAACAGCATCCACAGCGCGATGCGCGGGGTGGACTACGTGTTCAACGCGGCGGCGCTGAAACAGGTGCCTTCCTGTGAGTTTCACCCCATGGAAGCGGTGGCGACCAATGTCATCGGCACGGAGAACACCCTGAATGCCGCCATCGCCAACGGGGTGAAGAACGTCATCGTGCTGAGCACGGATAAAGCTGTGCATCCGATCAATGCCATGGGCATGTCCAAGGCGCTGATGGAGAAGGTGGCGGTGGCCAAGTCCCGCAATTTGAAGGCGGGCGAAACCACGGTATGCGTGACCCGTTACGGCAATGTCATGGCGTCGCGCGGTTCGGTGATTCCCCTATTCGTCAGCCAGCTCAAATTGGGCAAACCGATCACCATCACGGACCCGGACATGACCCGGTTCATGATGTCGCTGGATGACGCTGTAAACCTGGTGCTGTTTGCTTACGAAAAAGGGAAAGGCGGGGACACCTTTGTGCAAAAGGCACCCGCTGCCACCATCGGCCAGCTGGCGCGCGTGCTCCAGGAATTGTTCTCGTCCTCCAGCAAAATCCAGGTCATTGGCACGCGGCACGGCGAGAAGAAGCACGAAAGCCTGCTCACCCGCGAGGAAATGGTGCGGGCTGAGGACCTGGGCGACTACTACCGGATTCCTTCGGACAGCCGTGATCTGAACTACGCGCTTTATTTCGAGAAAGGCGAAAAGAAGGTCTCGACCTTTGAAGATTACACCTCGGCCAACACGCACCGGCTTACGGATGCGGAGCTGAAAGCGATGTTGCTGAAGCTCGACTACATCCAGGGGGAACTGAAATCCTCATGAGCGCGATCCTGGTGACTGGTTCGGCTGGGTTTATCGGGCGCAATCTCTGCCTGGCGCTGCGCCGTCAGGGGGGGCACGAGGTGCTCGAATTCGACGTGGGCGCCGCGCCGGAATCACTCGCAGAAATGGCGTCGCGGGCGGACCTGGTGTTTCACCTGGCTGGCGTCAACCGGCCCCGCAACGAGGAGGAATTTCGCACCGGCAACACGGATCTGACCCGCCAATTGTGCGACATCCTCGAGCGCACGCAGCGCCGGGTGCCGCTGGTGCTCAGCTCGTCCATCCAGGCGGAGTTGAATAATCCCTACGGTCGCAGTAAGAAAGAGGCGGAAGAGGTGGTCCTGAAATATGGACGCCGCACCGGGGCGGCAGCGTATATTTACCGGTTTCCGAATGTGTTCGGTAAGTGGAGCCGCCCAAACTACAACACCGTTGTGGCCACGTTTTGTCACAACATCAGCCGGGGCCTGCCGGTGCAGATCAGCAACCGCGACAATCCGCTGCGGTTTGTCTACATCGACGATGTCGTGCGGGCTTTTGTGGAGATTGCGTCACGAGCGCAGCACCCCGAAGGCCCGACCCGAGTGGACCTGGAGCCGGTCTATGCCATCACGCTTGGCGAGCTGCACGATTTAATTGTCTCCTTCGCCGAAGGCCGGAAGAAATCCACGGTGCCGGACCTGGCGGATCCGTTGACACGGTACCTATATTCGACCTACGTCTCGTTTCTCGATCCCGCCGGCCTGGCCAGCCCGGTGGATTTGAAGACCGACGATCGCGGTTGGCTGTTTGAGTTGGTGAAATCGTGTCACGCAGGCCAGATTTTTGTTTCGCTCACCAAACCGGGCATTACCCGTGGTAACCATTATCACGACACGAAAATCGAGAAGTTCTGCGTGATTCAAGGCCAGGGCTTCATCCGGTTCCGCCACGTCCTGGGCGAGGAGGTTTTGGAATACCCGGTGGATGGCGAGTCAATCAGGGTCGTGGATATCCCCCCCGGCTATACGCATTCCATCGAGAACACCGGCACGAGCGACATGGTAACGATATTTTGGGCCAACGAGATTTTCGACCCCCAATGCCCCGACACTTACTTCGTGAAAGTGAAAGCATGAATGACAAGATCAAAGTCGTAACCATCGTGGGCACCCGTCCGGAGATTATCCGGCTTTCGCGGGTGATCTCGGTTTTGGAGCAGGTCACCGAGCACGTGCTGGTGCACACCGGCCAGAACTACGACTATGAGCTGAACGGCATTTTCTTCGAGCAACTGGGCGTGGCCAAGCCGCAGCATTACCTCGACGCTGCGGGCCGGAACGCCGCGGAAACGATCGGCAACACCATTTCCCGGGTGGACGCCGTGTTGGAAAAGGTGCAGCCGGAAGCGGTTCTGGTGCTGGGCGACACGAATAGCTGCCTGGCGGTCATCCCAGCCAAACGCCGGAAAATCCCGGTCTTCCACATGGAAGCGGGCAACCGCTGCTTTGACATGCGAGTACCGGAGGAAATCAACCGGCGCATTGTCGATCACGTGAGCGATATCAACCTGTGCTACACCGAGCACGGCCGGCGTTACTTGCTGGCGGAAGGGCTGCCGCCCGACCGCGTGATGAAGACCGGGTCGCCCATGAAAGAAGTTTTGGATTATCACCGGGCATCCATCGAGGCCTCGCAGGTGTGCTCACAGCTCAAACTGACTCCGGGGCGGTATTTCACCGTGAGCATTCATCGGGAAGAAAACGTGGATGATCCCGTCCACCTGAAAAGCCTCGTGGCCGCCCTGAACGCCCTGGCGGCGCACTACCGGTTTCCGCTGATCTTCTCGGTGCATCCCCGCACCCGAAAACGGCTCGAAGCCGGCGGCCACAAGCTCAACCGGCTGATCCGCACCATGCCCCCGCTCGGGTTTTTCGATTACGTGGCCCTCCAGAAGAACGCGTGTTGCACCCTTTCCGATAGCGGCACCATCGCGGAGGAATCTTCCATCCTGGGTTTCCCGGCGGTCACGGTGCGTGAAGCGCACGAGCGCCCGGAGGGCATGGATGAAGGCGCGGTCGTCATGACGGGTCTGCAGAAGGAGCGCATTTTACAGGCGGTAGCCATGACCCTGGCGCAATTCAAGGCCATGGGGCCATGCAAAATCCCGGCGGATTACAACGTGGACCAGGTCTCCTGGAAGGTGGCCAAGATCATCCTCGGTTACACCGATTACGTAAACCGCAGAGTCTGGCAAAAGGGCTGAGATCACGCGCCCCTACTGCCATGCGCCTGCTGGTTCTCACGCATACCTTTCCGCCCAGCCGACACAGCAACGCCAAGCGTCCGTTTTACCTCGTCAAAGGTTTCCTGGACGCCGGCTGGCAGGTGGATGTCGTGACCAGTCCCCTGGGCCGGGAGAATCCCGCGGATTCAGGCGCCGCACAACCGGGGCTCCGAGTGTTTTGCCCGGGCGACCCCACCGACCAACTGCGGCGCGCAACGGCGCGGAATCCGTTCCTCTACCGGGCGGCGGTCCTGGCCACCTCCGGCCTGATGTGGCCCGACACCTACGTGTGGTGGGCCATGAAGGCGCTCCGTTACTGCCGCCGTCAGCCGGCGTATGATCGGGTTCTGACATTCATCCTGCCGGCCTCGCTGCTGCTGACGGCTCGGCGCCCGGAATTTCAAGGGGCGCGGCTGACCTTCGATTTTCAGGAATCGGTAACGCCGCAATATCGCCTCCAGCAACGCCGGTCGCCGCTGCAGAAACTGTTGCTGCCCCGACTCGCACAACTGGAACGCGACGCGCTGCATTACGCGGGGCACGTGGTGTTCACGGCTGACACCAACCGCCGGGCTTACGTGGACCAGGGGCTCGTGCCGGAGAACGTCACGGCGCATATCCCTTACTTCTACGACGCCGAAGTATTTCGCCAACCCGCCAACCGGCTCGCGGAAGGCCTGGAGATTGCCTATTTCGGAACCTTTGACTGGCGCGGGGCGCGCAGCCCGGAGACCTTTCTGCGAGCGCTGGCCCGCTTCCTGGGAAAACATCCCGAAGCACGGCCCCACACACGGTTCCGTTTCTATGGTGCCTGGCTTCCGGAACACAACGCGTTTCTGGACGAATTGAAGCTTCGCGATGTGGCCGCGATCCACCCTCCCATCAGCTACGCGGCGTATCTCGAAAAGTTGAAGCAGAGCCCCGTGCTGCTGCTGGTCGTGGCCAGCGCCCACAACCTGTTCATGCCGAGCAAAATCGTCGATTACTTCGGCGCGCGCCGCCCCATCATGGCGTTTGTTCCGCGAGATTCGGAAATGCGCCACGTGCTGGATCAGGCTGGCATGTCCGAGTTCACCTGCGGGGAACATGACCAGGAAGGCGGCGTGGTGGCCTTGGAAACATTGTGGCGCCGTTATCAGAACGGCACCTTGAGTGTTTCGGCAGAAAAGACCCGGTTTTGGTCCTCCGAAGTGCAAATCCCCCGCTACGTCAGCCTGCTGACGGGCACGTCCTCCGTTTAACCAGCGGCGACTGGACCGACTACCCCTCGTTCCGGGCTCGATTGGTGATGTTCGGCCTCCTCCATCGAAATCAACGCGCGGGCAACGTTTTCCACGTAGCGATCGACCGAATAGTTATCCTCGAACCGGGCGCGCAGTTGCTCGAAGGAAGTATCAGTCATCATATTGATGATGACCTCGGCGATCTGATCGGGCGACCGGACATCCACCAGGCCGGGCGACTTCGGCAACATCACTTCCGGCATGGCTCCGGCTCGGGCTGCAATGCACGGCAGTCCCGCTGCCATGGCTTCCACCAGGACCAGGCCGAAACTCTCAAGATGGCTGGGGAAACAAAAAAGATCCGCGTGCTTCAACAAGTCCCATTTCTTCTGGCCAGTGACAAATCCGGCGTAGTCAATCAGGCCCCGGCCTTCCCCGGCCAGAATCTTCTGGAATTCCTGCTCCTCGGCGGCATGAATGAACTGGCCGGCCACGGTGCAGGAAAGGCGCATCGGTGAGCCGCTGTCCCGGAGCCGGGATTCCGCAAGCAACACTCCCTGGAGAGCATCGAACAGACCTTTATCCCGGGTGCAGTGACCCAGGAAGAGGACTCGCAACACGTGCGGGTCGGCTCCAGCGGCTTGCTCCAGCTTGGCCGGCATCGGCTGCCAGGCCAGGATCATTCGGCGCGCCTCGGCGCGGCTCTTGCGCAGCGGCAGGATTTCGGTGCGGAAGTTTGGGCAGGGATCAGGAATGCCGTTGCCCACAATGACCGTGCGGCGGGGCAGGAGCTTTAAGGCGTCGGCTCGGCCGTACGCCGAAAGGACGATGCTCAGATCCACCTGTTTGAGGTAACGGTAGGTGATGGCCCGCGAGCGGATCTGGACGGCTGTCTCAAGCCACTTCGCCAGGCCGGAGGCATGCCAGTGCAGCACCACGCGCTTGAAAAAAGGGCGGCATAAAGCCATCACCAGCCAGTCGCGGAACAAAGCGGATTTCTTCCCGGGAGCCGGAACATAGTACATATTGGTGACGCCGTATCGGAACCGGCACCAAATGGCCTCGAGGCAATACCAGACCAGCAGAAGCATCTTCCAGACCCGAATGTCACCGATCTCCTCCAGTTGCTTCGAGAGGCGGACATTGACGTGGTAACACTCGATTTGACTTCGGGCCTCGGCCCCGCATTGAGCCGTGCGGCGGCGGCGTACGGCCGGGTCGCGGCAGTCCCCTCCGAATCCGTCCAGCATGAGTTGCACCATGTAGCTCTGGCCATGGTGCGGTGGCGGCGTGTGGGCAAACACCAGCAGTTTCATGCGGTACCAACTCGGTTGTGCGAATCCATCCTGACGAAAACGTTCGTCTGAAACGGCACATTAGTTTCCAGGACTCGCGCTGAAAAGGTTTTTTCCTTGAATGCCGGAGCCATTCCTTTGATTTTCGTGCCGCACATGAAGAACCTCCGGTCGCTGCACCTGCTGGGCACCCCTCTCCTGTTGACGGACTACCGTCAACTGGGCGAGGCTTGCCAGGAGTGGGCCCGCCAGCCCGAGTGCGTGGCGCTGGATTTCGCCAATACCCAAATCGTGACCATGCGTCGCCACGAGCCCGCATTCCGGGAGTTGACCGCCAGCTACGATGGGTTTCCCCCCGACGGCATGCCGCTGATCTGGTGCCTGAATCGCGGCGGCGCAAAGCTAAGTGACCGGGTGTACGGTCCCACGTTCATGTGCGAGTTACTCGCCGGGTTGCGGGGAGATTTCACTCACTACCTGCTGGGTGGCTCCGAGGAGTGCGGGCGGAAGCTGCGCGACCGTTTCCTGGCGGAGAATCCAGGCCTGCGCTTTGTGGGCGCCTTTCACGGCCGCTGCTCCAAAGAGGGCTGGTTGGATCCGTCTGAAGAGCAACAGGTGCTCGATGAGATCAACCGCCTCTCCCCCGATTTCATTTGGGTGGGTTTTGGCACGCCCAAGCAACAGGCGTGGGTCAAGCGATACAAAACGAGGGTTCGACGCGGCGTGATCCTGACTGTCGGATTTGCGTTCGACGTGAACGCCGGTACCAAGCCGGACGCCCCGCTCTGGATGCAGCGCCGGGGTTTGACCTGGGTCTATCGTTTGATTTCCGAACCGCGAAGATTGGGGCCGCGATATCTAAAATACAATTTCCTGTTCCTGTTCTACCTGCTGTGGGACAGCCTCCGAGGCCGCGCTTTCCTGCCGCCCTCCCGCTAAAGCGGAGCCCTGGAAACCGACATGCCCGTTGACGAAACGGCACGGACCCCGCAAGTTCAGAACAGTATGAGTCAAACCCTCTTTGAAAAGATTGTCGCGCGGGAGATTCCCGCGACCATAGTCTACGAAGATGACTTGGTGCTCGCGTTCAAAGACATCAACCCGCAAGCCCCTGTGCATATCCTCCTCATTCCCAAGAAACCGATTACCCGGATCGGCGCTGCCCAGGCCGAGGATGAGCGTGTCCTGGGGCATTTACTCCTGAAGGCCGCCGAGGTGGCGCGGCAATCGGGAATCGCAGAGTCCGGATATCGCCTGGTGTTTAACAATGGCCGGAATGCCGGCGAGGCAGTCCCCCATCTGCACTGCCATATCCTCGGCGGACGCCCCATGAATTGGCCACCCGGCTGACCCTCAGACCTAGGTAAACGCCCCGATTCCGCCCTTGATGCAGCGCATCAATATGTTGCGTGTCACGATTTGCTCCGTTGCAGGGCCATCCGTTCCCAGGTTTTGAACCACTCCGTCTCCCACCATTGAATGTCGTTCTTCATGCAAGAGACGTTACCTCCGAATGCCTGTGCGCTTCAATCGGGCCAACCCCGGAAAATCTTACCGGGGTTTCACCGGGAAACGAACCCGTGTGCTCCCGGGTTGCTGCCGGAAAAACAACCCTTGGCAGTTTGTCGGTTCCTGCGGCATGTTTAGACCACGATGCCCGTGCCACCGAACCCATCCGATCTAAACCGTCTTGACCAGGGAGTAGATCCCGCCGCGTCCCCGGCGCCGGGCCGGGAGGCTCTTCCCCCGGTCGCGGACGACGGCGTCCCACACCGGCGGCGTCCCCGCTACCAGGGCAAGTATCCCCGACGGTTCGAGCAAAAATACAAGGAGCACCGCCCGGAGCTTTACCCGGAAACGATCGGGAAGGTTATCGCCTCAGGCAAAACTCCCGCGGGCTCGCACCGGCCGATCATGGTGGATGAGGTGCTGCAGGCATTGGTGGTTAGGCCGGGAATGGCCGGGGTCGATTGCACCCTGGGATGGGGTGGCCACGCGGAGGCTTTCCTGAAATACCTGAGCCCGGGCGGACGGCTTATCGGGCTGGATGCGGACCCCTTGCAACTGCCCCGCACCGTGGAGCGCCTGCGGGCTGCCGGGTACGAGGAAGAGGTGTTTGCCGCGTTCCGGTCCAACTTCGCCGGCCTGCCGTCGGTGCTGGGCAAGGCTAATCTAACATCGGTCGATTTTGTGTTCGCTGATCTCGGGGTATCCTCGATGCAACTGGACAATCCCGCTCGGGGCTTTTCTTTCAAGACCGATGGACCCCTGGACATGCGCATGAACCCGGGCAAGCCAGTGACCGCGGCAGACCTCTTGCGCACCCAACCCGCGGAGGTGCTGGCGGCAGTCTTTCGCGACAATGCGGACGAACCCCACGCGGCCACTCTCGCGCAAGGCCTGGCGGGGCGCGAGTTTCCGACGACCTCGAAGTTGGCCAAGGCCATAGACCAATTACTGGGCCGAACGAATGCCGAGGAGCGCGAGGCCTGCAAACGGCGCGTATTCCAGGCGCTGCGGATTGCGGTGAACCAGGAATTTACCGCCTTGGAAACCTTGCTGCGCGCGTTGCCGCTGTTCCTGGCGCCCGGAGGACGCGCGGCTTTCCTCACGTTTCATTCGGGTGAAGACCGCCGGGTCAAGCAGGCGTTCCTGGCGGGTTCACGCGCGGGCATATACTCAAGCATAGCCCCAGAAGTCGTGCGGCCCTCCGCCGCGGAGGTGGGAGCCAACCCGCGTGCGAAGCCGGCGAAACTCCGCTGGGCCGTCCGGGCCTCAGCATAATCTGAAGGCATGCTCAGCCCGCGAAATCGGCATTGGCGCGATTGAGGTTGTGGGGCGATGGTTTCCCCATGAAAACAACCGTGTTCGGTATCACCATTCGACGCGCCGAAGAGCGGGGCCACGCCAACCATGGCTGGCTGAACACCTACCATACGTTTTCTTTCGCGGACTATTACGATCCGGCGCACCGGGGATTTCGGTCCCTGCGGGTGATCAACGATGACCGGGTGGCCCCTGGCATGGGATTTGGCACGCATCCGCATCGGGACATGGAGATTTTCAGTTACGTGTTGGAAGGCGCGCTGGAACACAAGGACAGCATGGGAAACGGGCGTCAACTGCAGCCGGGACAGATTCAACTGATGAGCGCCGGCCAGGGCATCACCCACAGCGAATTCAATCCGTCCCGCAAGGACCCGCTACATTTTCTGCAAATCTGGATTCAGCCCCGCGCGCCAGCCCTCACGCCGAGCTACACTGAATGGCACCCAAAACCGGAACACGCCGACGCGGCCAAGGTGCTCGTGATTTCGCCCGACGGGAGGGATGGCTCCGCCACGATCCACCAGGACGCGGAAGTTTATCGTCTGCGGCTGCAACCCGGGCAGACGATCACGCATGAGCTTAAGCCGGGCCGGGGAGCGTGGCTTCACGTGGCCGATGGCGAGGTGGCCCTCAACGGGGCCGCACTCAAGACCGGCGACGGCGCGAGCACCGAAGAACCCGGAATCCTGACTGTGACTGCCAGCCAGGAAACGACAGCACTTTTGTTCGACCTCCAATAACATCAACAACCAAGACCAACAACAATATGACCAAATTACTCGTTCTCTACTATTCCAGCTATGGCCACGTCGAAACGATGGCCCAGGCCATCGCCGAGGGTGCGCGTGCCGTGACGGGCGTGGAAGTGACGCTCAAGCGCGTGCCCGAGACCATCCCCGCGGAGACCGCCGCCAAACATGGCATCAAGCTGGACCAGGCGGCGCCTGTCGCCGACCCGAAAGAACTGGCCGATTACGACGCCATTATCTTTGGTTCGCCTACGCGGTTTGGGAATATGACCGCGCAGATGCGCAACTTCCTCGACCAGACGGGCGGGCTCTGGGCTAAAGGCGCATTGGTGGGCAAGGTGGGCAGCGTGTTTACCAGCACCGGCACCGGCGGGGGTAACGAAAGCACGATCATCACCTTCTCCACAACACTGATTCATCACGGCATGATCTTTGTCGGGCTGCCTTACGCTTGCCCGGAGCTGGCCGACGTCAGCGAGGTGAAGGGCGGTTCGCCCTGGGGCGCGGCGACTATCGCGGGCGCCGACGGGTCGCGCCAACCCACGGTCAAGGAATTGGCCCAGGCCCGATTTCAAGGGAAACATGTGGCCACCATCGCCGCGAAACTTTACCGTTGAACTAGAGTTTTCGTCGGAGACGGTGATGAAGTCTATCAATTCTTACAATCCCACACAGTCACGGGAGCAGGCATGGCGATGAGACCCGCAGCCATGCTGGTGCTCGCCGCCCTCCTGGTGATTCCTGCCCGCACGGTTACCGCCGCGGCAACCGCTGGCGAGGCCGTGGCGGTAGCACCATCGGCGAGCTATGGGCCGGCGCAGTGCGAAGGCACGTATCCCCGGCATCTTCAGGGCATTTGCCTGGATGGCCAGGGTGCGATTTTCTGGTCATTCACCGACGTGCTTATCAAGTCGGACTCAACCGGCAGGGTGTTGCAGCGGCAATCGGTCGCAAATCACCATGGCGACTTGTGTTACCAAGTCGGCCGGGTTTACGTGGCGGTGAACTTGGGGAAGTTCAACGAGCCGGCGGGAAGCGCCGACTCGTGGGTGTATGTGTATGATGCGGAGAACCTCCGGGAAGTGGCCCGGCACGCCGTGCCCGAGGTGGTTCACGGGGCAGGGGGCATGGTGTTCCACAGTGGGCGCTTCATGGTCGTGGGCGGGCTGCCGCCTGGAGTGAACGAGAATTACGTCTACGAATACGACCGCGATTTCCAGTTCGTGCGGCGCCACATCCTGCAGAGCGGCTACACGTTGATGGGCATTCAGACCGCGGAGTTTACGGGCGGGTGCTGGTGGTTCGGCTGTTATGGAAACCCCAGAATCCTGCTGAAGACCGACGAATCGTTTCGCTTGCTGGGCCGATACGAATTCGATTGCTCCCTGGGTATCGCCGGCTTTCCGAACGGTGGTTTCCTCGTTGCGCAGGGAGCAACTGACGGGCAGAAGCAGTTCCGCGGTCGGGTGGTCCTCGCCGATGCCGACGGCTCCAAGGGATTGGTGGTGCGGAGCAGTCCAGATTCGGCGGGGAATTGACCTCCGAGGGACAGCCTATAGGCCGGGCCCGGACCCAGTTACGGCACGATCTTTATCCGGTAAAGGCGAGCTGAGTTGGACGGCGGGGAAGTCTCGTTAAACGAATCGGTGAAAGACTGAACCCCGGGCACTCCCGGTAGACCGGGATCCATCTCGTTGGTTACTGCGCGCACCACATCCTTGAAAAGCCCGGCTGGGCTTGCCTGGCTGTCGGGGTTTGAAACCTGGACCCGATACCGGGTTCCGCCGACCGAAGCCCAGGTGAGCGTGACTTGGCCTTCCGGTTCCCGCGCGCTGCTGAGAATGCGAAACACCGAGACGGCGTTGGTGGGATTTGTGTTCGCCCGGTATTCCTCAAGATTGCTTTGACCATCCCCGTCCGCGTCGCCCGGGGCCTCGGTGAGGCCATACATCGCCGCCCACGCATCAGGCAGGCCGTCCCCGTCATCATCGGCCGGCGCGATGATGTTCAAATTCAGCGTGGCGACCGAACTGGAGGCCTGGCCGTCGCTGGCGCTGAAGGTGAGGCGATCCGCGCCGCGATACCCGTGTGCGGGCAAATACGTTACCGTGCC
Source organism: Verrucomicrobia subdivision 3 bacterium UBA6082 (assembly GCA_002428665.1). GTDB lineage: Bacteria > Verrucomicrobiota > Verrucomicrobiia > Limisphaerales > UBA8199 > UBA6082. Next base: position 77,691 of record DIXK01000092.1, on the reverse strand, counting down.
AGCGGTCGGTGTGAAATGGTCAAGGAGGCCCTGGGTCGGGTGAGTGTGGATGTCGATCGTGAGCGGGTCCCCGTTGGGGTCCGAGGCTGTCAGTTCGAGTTGGGCGGGAGCATCTCCCACAATGGTCCGGCTCAGGTTGACGACGGTCGGCGGCGCGTTCGAGCGCGCGACTTCGAATTGCCACAGGGGACCGGTGACCAGTTGGCCCTTCGCGTCGGTGACCGTGACGAACCACTCATACATCTTGCCCGATTCCAGGCCGGGCCAGTCGCAGGCAATCACGCTGCCGGGAGACACATCGTTGTGGACGCCTAGAGTGACGAAATTTGTGTCGGGTACCCGGCCGTCCGGCTGCAGGTTGTAAGGAAAAGAAAACTCGCTGTCTTCGTCGGTCTCGTAATGCTTCGTCCAGGGGGAGTAAGTCTGAACCCGCACCAGGTTGTTCGTGGGCGAAAACGTCATGAGGCGCAGGAGCCCGTGGCCGCCATTGGTGTAAAACTGGTAATCCGAGATTAGTGAATGCACGGTATTACCCGCAAAGGTGTCCTTGCGCCATCCCTCTCCGTCCACGTGCCCGCCGAGCATGAGAAACAGGTTGGAGTGGGTCTTGAGCGCTTCATAGGTGGCGCGGCCTTGCGCGCTGAAGGTGGTTGGGGTCTGGGCGCTGCCAAGGTAATGCGTCACCACGATGGCCCGGCGATGAGCATTGGTCCGCAACACCTCGCCGCCCCACGCCAGCACCGCCGGATTCGCATTGGTATCGTATTCGAAATACAGCACCACGAAATCCAGCCCGTTGGCGCTGAAGAAGTCGAAGTGGTTGTTATTGTTTGTCCCGTAGTGCCCGCCGTAATAGCTCCGCCCGGCGAACCGCGGTGCACCAAAGTAATAATTATAGTAATACGTCGTGCCCGTGGGTTCGCCAATCGGTTCCATTTCATGGTTGCCCACCGCCACCCCGTAGGGGATGCCGTGAGGCAATTGGGTGCGGGCGCTGTTCTCGAGCCGGTACATTGCGTTGGTCGCGTTCCGCCACTGGGTGAGGTTTGGCAGGCCCTGGTAGATGTCGCCGTCGTTGACGATGTCTCCCAGATTCGACACGTAGGCGATCTTGCGCGCGACACGGTTGGTGATAATCCACTCCGTCTGCGCGATAAACATCTCCTTGGTGCCGCCGTATTTCTGGGCGGCGTAATTCTGCGTGTCCGGCAGCAGCACTATCGTGAAGTCGTCGACGGGTTCGGGCACAAATGCCTCGCGTCCGTAAATCCGCACCGCGAGGCCGCCCGGCGCGTTGTTGGTCACAGCCACCTGCAACGCCATCGCTAGTCCGGGGTTGGGCGAGTGGGCGGCCGGGAAAACCCGCTCCACCCGCGCCGGCACCTGCAACACGTCGACATCCCCGGGATCAAGCCCCTGGTAACCAACGTCGGCACTGACCGCGGGCGCCAGAATGACACTGTACGGCAAAGCTTCGCCCGGCGGGTTGGCCTGGCCGGTGACGGTCACCGTTTGGGGCAGGTGCCACTCATGGGGTTTGAAAGTCAGAGTCGCCGGGGAGGGCAGGCCACGCTCGGGGTGGCTGCTGCTTACCGCCACGGTCACCAGGCTCGTGGGCCGTGAATGCAGCACGACCGTGAACGCATCAGTGCCGCCGTTGCCGGCCGTCACGAGGGGTGTCGTGGGCGTCACGGTGAATCCCGGCGTGGGCGCGGGGAGGTACACGAACGAGGCCACCGGTTCATTCTCCGGTGACTGCAACCCGTTGCCCGGCGTGTCGCGCGACTGAATTTCCCAGCTATCACCCGTGGGCTGGTAGCTGACGATATTGTCGCCGTTGAGCGAGCCGCCTCCTTCCGCAGAGATAACCAAGACGCCGTTGCTGGGAGAGTGGCCGGGGATGCGCAGGTTCCAGCGCCCCGTGCCCAGGGGTGTGACGGTGAATTGCGGGCTGGAGCCGCTGAACATGTTGATAGTGCCGTTGCCCAGGAAGCGCCCGGAGATCAGGGCCGTATTGGTGCGGGGAATAAACACAAACGCCACCGGATCCTGCTCGTAACTCGAATACGCCGTCTGCGCGCTATCACGCACAAAGACATTCCAGGTGCCGTTATTCGTGTTAACCTGCGAGAGGGCAAAGTTGTTCTCATCCCGGGCGCCGGAAACTAACAACACGCCACTCATGCGGGAGTCAATGCCGCGGCTGCGGAGGTCAACCACAGAGCGGCCCGCCGCCACCCCCTTAAAGTGCGTGCCGAGCACCAATCCCGGTGAGGCGGTAAACGCGTCATTGGTGCCGCCGTTCAACCCGTCGGCGTTGCGCGCGAACCCGCCCAAATACGTGTCGTAGGGAAACCAGGCGCCCGCCACGTTGACGTTGTACTCGACACTGTTGCCCGCTCCGCCGGCTGTGGCCAGGAAGCTCACGATCCGATACGCGCCGCTGCCGTTGGTTTCAAAAGCGGCTATGGGGTAGCCATTCGTGCCGAAGTTATTCCGCCCATTCTCGATGACGGAGGTCATCAGCACACCTCTTACGGCATCCTCGGTCGAATCGGTGCCCACGCCCGCCCGGACGCTGTAGTCTCCCCGGTTGAAAGAGACGAGCTGGAAATTGTTGATGCCCAATCCCAGCGTCACGCGAGCATTATTGTTGGTGTCGATGGTCGTGGTCTGCTCCACGTGTAGCCATCCGGCGGCAACCTTATGACGGACCGGTTCCGCCGATGTGGAGAGCGCGAGGGAGAGCAGCAATGACATCGCCATCCCCGAGCTTTCGGGTTTGCAGATGCCATGGGCTACCCTGATGGCTTGAGCCGCCAACAAATTCACAATCTCGATAATATAGCAAAGAAAATGCCAATAAGTCGAGACTTCAGCCCAAGCAAAGTCGCGTTAGGCAAGGTCTTGCGGTGGCTGGCCTCCCGTTGAGGCATGACGAGAATCTACCCGAGACCGGGATTTGCGGCCAATCGGACGACGTGCAGTTCCAGTCGGGCACGACAAAAAGAAAAAGGGCGCCCTGGAAACGGCCAGGGCGCCCACCTCACTATCCCCTCATACGACCAACCCTCACTCAACCTAAAGAGTCGGCCGCAGGTGGATCACTCCACACGGCGTGCACAATAACCTAGATTCAGTCGGGCGCAACTCACTCATTCGGGGGATAGCGGGCAAGAATCAGCTTCTGAGATCCAGAGGCATAACGAGAGACCCCGATTGCACGGTATCATGCTTATGGCCAGCAGGTTGCTGAAAACGGCCTGCCGTCGCGACAGAAGGAATCGCGGACAACGAGCCAGCTACGGGAACAGTCCGCGAATACGTTTGGCATCCCGCACCCGCTGGATGCCCAGGCTCATAGCTGCCAGGCGCATGGAGATCTTCTGTTTGCGGCTGAGGGTCAGGATGCGAGTGAAGGCCGATTCGAGAATCCGGTACAAACGATCCATGACTTCAGTTTCGTTCCAGAAGAAGCTCTGCAGGTCCTGCACCCACTCGAAGTACGAAACGATCACCCCGCCGGCGTTACAGATCACGTCGGGTATTACGAAAATCTCCGGGCGCTGTTCCAAAATCTTGTCCGCCTCCGGTGTGGTGGGGCCGTTGGCCGCCTCGGCGAGAATTCGGCATTTCAACTTGCCCGCGTTCGCCTCAGTGATCTGCCTTTCGAGCGCTGCCGGCACCAGGATGTCGCACGGCAGCACCAGCAATTCCTCATTGCTGATCGGGTCCGCCTCCGGATAACCGACAACGGTTTTGTGCTCGGCGACGTATTTTTCCAGCTCCCAAAGGTTCAGTCCTTTGTCGTTGCGGACACCGCCGTGAGCATCGGTGATCGCGATGATCTTGACGCCGTACCGTGCCAGGCTTAGCGCGGCTACGGACCCCACATTGCCATAACCCTGGATGGCCGCAGTGGCATTGGTGATATCGAGGCCGATAGCATCGGTTGCGCGGTTGACCAGGTAACCCACGCCTCGGCCCGTGGCTTCGCGCCGGCCCAGAGACCCGCCCAGGGGCACCGGTTTGCCGGTCACCACACTGGCCACGCTCTTACCCGCATGCACCGAGTAGGTGTCCATGATCCAGGCCATTACTTGCTCGTTGGTCCCCATGTCCGGCGCCATGATGTCCACCTGCGGCCCGATGAAGGGAATCATCTCCTGGGTGTACCGCCGCGTGATACGCTCCAGTTCCGAAATGGATAACTTCCCGGGATCGCAAGTCACACCGCCCTTGGCGCCGCCATAAGGCAGGCCGGTCAAGGCGCACTTCCAGCTCATCCACATCGCCAGCGCCGCCACCTCGCCCAACGCCACGTCCGGATGAAACCGCAACCCGCCTTTGGTTGGGCCGAGCGTGAGGTGATGCTGCACCCGGTACCCGGTGAACACCTTTGTAGAGCCGTCGTCGCAATGCACCGGCAGCGCCACCACCAAGGAGCGCTTCGGCCATTTCAGCCGGCCTCGATCAGACTCCGGCACCTCCAGGTAATCGGCCACCGAGTCAAACTGCTGACACGCCATTCGGAACGTTGGGTGATCGTAAATATCCATAGCGCGGTTTTAGGTTTCGTTTTTGGTTCTGCTTGCCAGAATGTATCACATGGGTGAGCGGCTCTACTCAATCACATTCCGGAAAGCGCGCACGGATGTCAAGCAACGACAAACCCCCCGGACCAGGGTTGGCCGCCAGCCCTCGATACCATGCCAATGACTCTGGTGGTCAACGAGATCTACCTCAGCCTGCAGGGCGAAAGCTCCTTCGCGGGCCTGCCTTGCGTTTTCGTCCGCCTCACCGCCTGCAACCTCCGCTGCTCCTATTGCGACACCGCCTACGCCTTCACCCAGGGATCGAAGCGGACGCTCGAGGATATCCTGGCTGAGGTGCGCCGCCTGGCGGAGCCGTATAGAAACCTGCCGGGCCCGCTGCCCCTGGTGGAATTAACCGGCGGTGAGCCCTTGCTCCAGAAGAATGCCCTGCCACTCATGACCGCCTTGTGCGACCAGGGATTTTCCGTGCTGCTCGAAACGAGTGGCGCGCACGACATCGCCGCGGTGGACGCGCGCGTGCACCGGATTATGGATTTGAAATGCCCCTCCAGCGGAGAAGCGGACCGCAACCGGTGGGAAAACGTGCCGCTGCTCACTGCCCGGGACGAGATTAAGTTCGTGGTTGGCTCCCGCGAGGACTACGAATGGGCGCGGGAGCAAATCGCTCGGCACAACCTGGCGCAGCGGTGTGCGCTGTTGATGTCGTGGGTGCACCCGCTGGCGGAGGCACAGAGGGATCCGTCGCTCAAACCGGTGCCCGCGGGTCACACCCCGATCTCGCGGTTGGAATTGGCAGAGCGGATCACCGCCGACGCTTTGCCCGTGCGTTTCCAGGTGCAACTGCACAAGGTTCTTTGGCCGCCGGACCAGCGCGGGGTCTGACCAATCGCAAGCCCAATGAATACCCGCCAAACCCTGGAACTCCTCAGCGCTTACGAATCGCGCAACGTCACATTTGTGGAGCGCGACGGTTCCTGGCCCATCGTCTGGGATCGCGCGCGGGGTGTGCATGTTTGGGATGCCGAAGGGCGGCGATATGTGGATTTGACCGCGGCGTTTGGTGTGGTCGCCGCCGGGCACGCCAACGCCCGCGTGGTGCGCGCCGGGCGCGACCAAATGGGCAAGTTGTTGCACGCTATGGGCGATGTGCACCCGCACGCGCTCAAGGCGCAGCTGGCCCGCGAACTGAGTCGGCTCACCTTTGAACGCTGGCTCTCCCGCCCGGATGACACTCCGGGTCCTGCCACCCGCGGCAAAGTCATTTTCTGCAACTCCGGGTTTGAGGCGGTAGAAGCTGCGCTCAAGACAGCCTTGCTCGCCACAGCCCGGCCGGGCGTGATCGCGTTTGAAGGCGCCTATCACGGCCTGGGATACGGTGCGCTTAACACCACCCATCGCGGCTTTTTCCGCACGCCCTTCGCCCGCCAGTTGGTTAATTTTGGACATTTCCTCCCATTTCCGGAGGCCTCCGGCAAGCCCGGCTCGCAAACCGATCTTTCCCGGCTCGAAGCCCGACTCAAGACCAGCATGGCCCGGTGCAATATCGGCGCTATCCTGGTCGAACCCGTGCAAGGCCGCGGCGGGATTCGTCTGCCAAACCCGGGTTTTCTGCCGATGTTGCGGCGGCTCTGCGATCGCTACAAGGCGCTACTCATTGTGGATGAGATTTACACCGGGTTCGGCCGCACGGGAAAATGGTTCGCGTGCGAGCATTGGGGGACGGTTCCCGACCTGATCTGCCTGGGTAAAGCGCTCACGGGCGGTTTTCCGCTCTCGGCCTGTGTCGGGCGCGCTGCGCTCATGGATGCGGCCTGGCCGCCCTCGCACGGGGAAGCCATCCACACCAGCACGTTTCTCGGCCACCCGGTTGGGTGTGCCATGGCGCTCGCGCAGGTGGCGGAAATCAAGTCGCGCAAACTGGTGGCGGCCAGCGAAAGATTGGGCAATTTCTTGTTGGAATGTCTTCGCGCGGAATTGGCCAGCCTGCCGTGCGTGAAAGAGATCCGCGGCATCGGACTGATGGCCGGGGTGGAATTGTGCACGCGCGACGGTAAACCCGGCACCGACCTCGCCCTGGCGGCCATGAAGTCCATGTTGGGCCAGGGATACATCGTCCTGCCTGATGGCGAGTGGGGTAACGTCATCAGCTTTACACCGCCGCTGACGATCACGCGGCCGCAGCTTCGGGCCGCGGCTCGGGCCCTGGGGGAGGCCCTCGCGTGAGACTCTCTGAAATGCGTCAACTGCTGACCACGCGCGACATTCAATTGACCAAGTCCCTGGGCCAGAATTTTCTGCACGACGGCAACCAACTCCGGCGCATCGCGGCGCAAGCGGAGCTGAAGCCGGGCGATCGGATCCTGGAAATTGGACCCGGCCTGGGGCCGCTCACCGCCGAATTGCTAGCCGGGGCAGGCCACGTGATGGCGATTGAGAAGGACGTCCGGCTCGTGGCTTTTCTCCGCGAACGATTCGCCCCGCTGCTGCCTGGCGAGGTCCCCCGCCTGGAGGTGCTCCACGCCGACGCACTCGATTATTTGCGCGATACGGACCGCGTCTGGAGCGGCTGGAAACTGGTGTCAAACCTGCCTTACTCGGTTGCCTCACCCATCCTGGTCGAACTGGCCCAAGCTGCGCACGGCCCGGAACTTATGGTGGCCACTCTCCAGATCGAGGTCGCTCGGCGGCTGGCGGCGGGCCCGGGCGACGGAGATTACGGGCTGCTCACCCTACTGGTGCAGCTCGACTACGCGCCGGAAGGATGGTTCAAAATTCCCGCCAGCTGTTTTTTCCCGGAACCGGAAGTGGATTCGGCGTGTATTACCCTGCGCCGCCGCCCACAACGGCTGCTGGTTCCAGAGCTGCGCCCCGTGTTCGAGAAGGTGATCCGGCGGGCGTTTTCCCAACGCCGCAAGGTCATGCTCAAACTGCTGAAGCAGGACTGGCCGGCCCCGCGCCTGGAGGCCGCGTGCCAGGCCTTGGGACTCGACCCCAAAGCCCGCGCCGAGACCCTCAGCCTGGAACAGTTCGTAGCACTGGCCCTGGATCTGGCCCGGTCTGATTAACACCGTTATGAATGACGAGATCTTCGACGTAGTGAACGAACGTGACGAGGTGATCGGGCGCAACACTCGTCGCGAAGTGCATCGGCTCGGCCTGCTGCACCGGTCCGTGCACGTGCTGGTGCACAACTCCCAAGGCCAAGTGTTTCTCCAGAAACGCTCGATGACCAAAGACCGGCAGCCTGGACTCTGGGACTCTTCTGCCTCGGGCCACGTCGACAGCGGCGAGACCTACGACGCTTGCGCCCTGCGCGAACTGCGCGAGGAGCTTGGCCTCTCTCCGCAGCAGGCGCCGCGCCCCTTGTTCAAGCTCCCCGCCTCTGCCGAGACCGATCATGAACATGTTTGGGTCTACCGCTGTGAGGCCGAAGGACCGTTCTCGCTGCACCCGGAGGAAATCGAGCGCGGCGCCTGGTTCCATCCGGAAGAAGTCACCCGCTGGCTGGCGAAGCAGCCGCAAGAATTCGCCGCCGCCTTCCGCGTCATCTGGCTGCGGATAACGCACTCACCACCCGCCTCCTGAGGCGCCGGTCATTCTTTGGATCCTCATGGTTTGGTGCTGAACTGGACCATTGGGTATCAAAGTCTGCATGGCCCGCAAAGCTCTCACCCAGCTCAGCATTCCGTGATGCTCACCGCGAGGCCACCCTGGGAGGTTTCTTTGAACTTGGCGGACATTTCCAGGCCGGTCTGCTTCATCGCCGCGATGCAGCCATCGAGCGGCATGAAATGGCGGCCACTGCCACGAATGGCCAGCGAGGCTGCCGTAAATGCCTTGATAGCCCCAAATCCATTGCGCTCGATGCATGGCACCTGCACCAGGCCGCGCACCGGGTCGCAGGTCAACCCGAGATGATGTTCAAGCGCGATTTCGGCCGCGTTTTCCACTTGTTCCGGCGAGCCGCCGCGCACACCGCAAAGGCCCGCCGCAGCCATGGAAGCGGCGGAGCCCACTTCGCCCTGGCAACCAACTTCGGCGCCGGAGATGGAACTGCGGTGCTTGATGATGCCGCCAATCGCGCTCGCGGTGAGCAGGAACTCGCGCACCTGTTCCCGGGTGCCTCTTTGATGGTTCACGAAGTAATAGAGGACCGCCGGGATGACCCCGGCGGCGCCGTTGGTGGGGGCGGTAACGACCATGTGGCCGGCCGCGTTTTCCTCATTCACAGCCATGGCGTAGGCACACAGCCAATCATTAACGCTGGCTTCCGCCGGATCGGCTTGCAACTGCTCGTGCAAGCGCCGGGCCCGCCGGGGCAAGTTAAGGCCTCCCGGCAGCACGCCTCCAGCAGCCAAACCGTTTTCTACGCAATGCCGCATGGCTTGCCAAATCGCTTCCAGGCCCTGGTCGAGCGTCTCCGGCGATCGGTACTTCAGCTCGTTAGTCCGCTTCATCGCCGCGATGGATAACCCGCTGTCCCGCGCCATCTGCAGCATCGACCGGGCTGAAGCAAACGGAAACGGGCACGACGCCACCGGCTCCATCTTCAGCGGCGCCACGCACTGGCCGATTTCCGCCCGCGTGCTGACAAAGCCGCCCCCGATGGAAAAGTAGGTCTCCGTCAGGAGAACTTCGCCTCCAGAAGTTCCCAACTCAAAGATCATCCCGTTGGGATGCTCGGGCAGCGGTGCGCCGTGGTCGAACTGGATATGCGTCTCCGGGCAAAAAAGAATCGTATGCGTGTGGCCTATCTGAAGCTCTCGCTTTTGCGCGAGACCCCGCACCAGCGCGTCCACATCCCGCTGGGCCAGGTCCTCGGGCGAGTAGTCATGGAGCCCCAGCAACACCGCGCGGTCCGTCCCGTGGCCCTTGCCGGTGAACGCCAGCGAGCCCTTCAGAGTGCACCGGATGTGGGTGTCCGGAGGGATTGCGTGCGCCTCGCCATAGCGGCGCACGCGGCCCAGAAAATCCCGCGCCGCAACCAGGGGACCAATCGTGTGGGAACTCGACGGGCCGATCCCGATCTTAAACAGGTCTAGAACGCTAATGAACATTGCCTGAATCGCCGGCGCTCCCCGCGCACACACATGCGCGCGATCGGAAGACACCTGGCTGCATGACCGAATACTACTCCAGGCCAATCCGGAGAGAAACGGGGAAAGTGACCCTGCTTGGTGGGGGATCTTTCTCCCAAAAGGCCCATCCCGGCAGCATGGCGGCGGGCCGCACCCACGAAGGTGCCAGGTGGTGTCTGGTAACGTACCAACCCTCTCGAGTGCTGATTCCGCCTGCAGGCTGGCGCGGTCGGCGCCTCGCGGTTAATCTCGAGGGGTGTGGGATTCCACGACTATTCTGCTGGCCGCCGCCGGCGTGTTGTTTATCGGCCTCGCCAAGGCTGGGTTCGGGGGCGCGCTGGGCATGCTCACCACCCCGCTCTGCGTGGTGGCTTTTAGTGTTCGGGGCAAGGAACCGTCCTTTGCCCTGGGCGTGATTCTGCCGCTGCTGTGCGCGGGCGACATTTTCTCCATGTACCATTACTGGGGGAAGTGGGACAAAAAAAACCTGAAGGTGCTGCTGCCGGGCGTGGTGCTGGGGGTGTTTATCGGATCGCTCCTGGTGGGCCGCTTCACGCCTCGCCAACTGAACTTCTGCATCGGGCTGATTGCGGTGCTCTTCGTGGCGTTTCAGTTTGCCAAAGAAAAGATCTTTGAGTGGGAAGGGCAGTTCGCGCCCTCTTACAAGAACGGGTGGCCCTTCGGTTTCGCCACGGGAGTTACCTCCACGTTTGCGCACGGGGCCGGACCGGTAGTTAGCATGTTTCTCATTGCGCAACGGATGCCGAAGGAGATCTTCGTCGGCACGAACGTGCTGATCTTCACCTGGGTCAATTGGATCAAACTGCCGTTTTTTGTGGGCAACGGCATCATCACGCGGGAGACCGTGGTCACAGCCTTGTGGTTTCTGCCGCTCATCCCGGTGGGTGTGTGGACGGGCCTGTGGCTCAATCGCCGCATGTCGGAGGCCTTTTTCATGAAAATGGCCTATGCCCTGATCTTCGTGGCGGGCATTTATCTGCTGCTGGATCTCCAGCCCACCACCTGGCTGCGGCGGTGACCGCCAAATTTGTTCTGCGGGAAAAACTCCCGCCTCAAGGCGCTTGCGCGGGCTTCAGGGCGGGGTCGTCCAGGTCCAACCGATACAGAACCTGGTTGTAATCGTAGCGGGCAGTGGTTTGGGGACGGTCGGCAAATTCCCGGGTAAAGGTGCCCTCGAACAATAGGATGGGCGAGGTTGCCGGCGTGAATTCCGGGTGCATCCGCGGATTGTAAAAGGTGTAGTTCTCGTGGGTCAGCACTTTCACAGCTTTGCCCCACGGCCCCGTCGGGGCATCTGCTTCGGCATACCAGAGTTCACCGAAAGTTGAGGGTTTGCCAAATTGCTGCATGAACACGGTCACCCACCGTTTGCGGTACGCGTTCCACGTCACGTGACCGGAATGGGGCTTCACCGGTTTGCCGTCACTGGCGGAGACCAGCTCGGTTTGCGATTTTAACGCCTCCCACGTGGAGGGATCCTGCCAGGCCTCAAAGGTGGCGGGACAGCGCAGGTCCGGAAGGTTGATGCCGAACACCACCCATTCCTTCCCGGCTGCGTCTTTCCAGAGGGAGGGGTGTCCGTCCGGCATGGGCGGACGCTTGGGCACGGCGTCGCTCTTGGTCCAGATGACCTTGAACTGATCGAACCGCGCGTGTGCCTCGTTCCAGACGCACAACCCGGCTTCGCGCGCTTCCAGGGGAGGCGTGATCTTCACGTAAGAGGCCACGAGATGTTTCCGGCCTTCGCGGTCCGGCAAGCTCAGGTATCCGCTGAGCCAAGTGGGGCCACTGCCCGGCATGACCGCCACCGACCGCGGGCGGCCATTGGTCTCGCGGAAGTAATCGAACTCCAGCAGCACCGGGGGCTCGAAGGAAGAGAGCGGTTGGATGGGAGTTGTGGCGCTGGACATGTGGAAAATGCCGAGTGGGTAATGGGGCAGGGTGGTATCGCCCCAGGCCCAGAACATTTTGCCCTGGTGCACCGCGTTTTGAATGCTGTCGCAGCCGAGCACGCCGGTCTCGGCCAGATTCGGCCCCAACCCCAGCTTCCGGCTTTCGGCGAACAGACCCGCACCGGTGAGGCGGCCGAGGCGTTTGGCGATATTCACCCGGTTTACCTGCACCCGCAGCGTCTTGCCCGGTTGCGGTGTCAGCCGGACGCCGCGGTAGCCAAATCCATCCTTCGGCACTTCGTAACCGTGTCCGATCACGTCGAACCACGTTTCTACGCCCATTAACTCCGGCAGGTCGAAGGCAATCCGCCCGGCGTTATCCGTCACAAACCGCACCTGGTGCAGAGTCCGCAACTCGACCAACGGGACCGGCCACCCGCTCCCTTTTTCGATCACCTCGATCCGACAGGGCTCAGCCGCTGCCACGAAATCCGCACAAGCGATCCAGTTTGCTGTGGCGAGTGCGAGGCACAGACCAAATCGGCTGACGCGGGTATTCACTGGCTTCGAAGGTAAAGACACGGGAGTAACCATGGCTTGGTGTTACCGCAATTACACCCCTACGACAAGCCTCCGTTGGCAAGTATCCAAGATCGGGGTCGGTTGTGCGTTGCAAAGTCCGGCAGAGATGTTCTACCGCCTTTACGCCCGCGTGGTTGCTCAATTAAGAGGATCGCCAGGGATTGGAACAGGCTCGAGTTGTGCGCGGAGAACGCGTCTCTGACCGGGCAACGATTTTCATCGCAGGCAAATCGTGGCGCGCCATGGGTGCCTTTTCGGCTTTACTATTACTTCGGGCGGCCTTAGCTTTGAGAGGTTGGTTCTTATTGTATGAATGTGATGATTGCAGCAATGCTCGGTGGTTGGGAAATCGTATTGATCCTGGCCGTCGTGCTGATTCTATTTGGCGCCAAGAAGCTGCCGGAACTGGCCAAGGGTTTGGGTTCGGGGATCAAAGAGTTCAAGAAAGCGACCCGCGAAGTGACGGATGAGATCTCCACCGCGATGGATGAGACTCCCTCCCAGCCGCAGCGGCGCTTGCCCCCCACGAATCCGCCCGGGTCTGAGCCGCAGTCCACGGTTTCCAAGTCCGAAGATAACATCCCCCGGTCCTAAGCTTTCGAGCGGTTCCAGCTATGGTCGAAGAACCCAAAGCGGAACGCCTTGAAGTCGAGGAAGAAGAGGAAGAGGGCGGACCAGTAAAATCGTTTTTGGAGCACCTGGAGGATCTCCGCTGGGTGCTTATTAAGAGCGTTTCGTTCCTGGCAGTCGCCATGCTCCTCTGCCTCATCGGGGGCGATTTCGTGGTCAAAATCCTCAAGCGACCGCTCGCGCACGCCCGCTCCTCCTATCCCGGCACCAATAAGGTTGTTACCGTCCTTTTCGCCACCAATAAGGTTGGCGTCTTCACCGTGCCTGAGGAGGTCTCCTCGAAGGTCGACTTGGGCACCAACCGGTACGTCGCGGTGCACATCGATCCGGTTACCGTGGATGGCAAAAACTTGCTGACCTGGCGGTTGGATCCCGACTCCACGCTCGCGGACAAGGCCAAGCACCTGCAGGTCGACTTGCTGAACCTGAGCCCGGCGAGCGGGTTTTTCGTGGCGTTTCAGGTGGCGCTATATGGTGGAGCGGTGCTGGCGGCGCCGTTTATTTTTTACTTTATAGCGGCCTTTGTCTTTCCCGCCCTGAAATTAAAAGAGCGGCACTACGTTTACCGAGGCTTGTTCTTCGGAGTGGGGTTGTTCATGACGGGCGTGGCGTTCTGTTACTTCCTACTCATGCCCATCGCACTGGCAGCCTCCCAGGTCTATTCCCAGTGGCTTGGCTTCTCTGCGTACCAATGGAAAGCGGATGAGTACATCAGCTTTGTCTGCAAGTTCATGCTGGGCATGGGCATCGGGTTTGAAATGCCGGTCGTAGTGCTCACCCTGGTGAAAATCGGTGTGTTGAGCTATCGCACCCTGGCTGCCGGCCGTAAGTACATGATCGTCATCAATCTGGTGCTGGGCGCCGTGCTGACGACGCCGGAGGTGATTACGCAGGTGATCATGTTCATCCCGCTGCAATTACTGTATGAGGTTAGCATCTGGATCGCCTATTATTGGGAATGGCGCGATCGCAAGCGCGAAGCTTTGGCGGGCGGGTCGTAGGCTTGTTTTGGAGCCGGGAGGCAAGGGGTGGTATGCCTCTGCCTGATGATTCGTACCTTCGGCAGCCGTCCGCCGAGGGCCACAGGTGTTCGGTAAACTGCGAGACCCTATGCGAGAACTAAAGCCACTATTCGACAGCAACCGGGCTTGGGCAAACCAGATCCGAGGTGAGGACCCCGATTTCTTTCAAAAACTCTCCAACCAGCAGATGCCCAGATATTTCTGGATTGGATGCAGCGACAGCCGGGTGCCGGCAAACCAGATCACTGGCTTGCTGCCGGGGGAAATGTTTGTTCACCGCAACGTGGCCAACATCGTGCCTTCCGCGGATCTCAACAGTCTCTCGGCCCTGCAATATGCGGTGGATGTGCTGAAAGTGCGGCACGTCATCGTGTGCGGCCATTACGGTTGTGGCGGTGTCCGCGCCGTGCTTGGAGGGTTCCGGTCCGGCCTGGTAGACACTTGGTTGCAGAACGTGGTTGATGTGCGCCAGAAGCACGCCGAGCGTCTGGCGGCGCTGGACGATGAAACCGCACGCTTCGATCGGTTGTGCGAACTAAACGTCATCGAGCAGGTGGCCAACGTGTGCAAAACCACTATCGTGCAGGATGCCTGGGCGCGACGTCAGCATCTGGGCGTGCATGGTTGGATCTATTCCGTGAACGATGGCTTGCTGCGAGACCTCGGTTTGTGCGTGGTGGGCGCGGAGGAATTGGCGCCCGCTTACCAGGCGGCGATTGCCCGACCCGGACCGGTTCAGCTGTAAAAGAAGGCGGAAGTCTGAGGTCTGAGATCCAAAGTCAGAGGGCCGGTATGTGGCTGAGGGGCATGGAGTGATGCAGGTTCATGTTGGGCCCGGACCGGAAGAGGTAAAACAAAGTCTCTTGACTCTCAGCGTTAATGCCTTAAGGTCCAGTTATGCAACTGGACCATTGACTCGCTCCTCAAGAGCGCGTGGTCCGGAAGCAGTGTGGCGTCATCTTGTTCGCTTGCAGCTTGGAAAGCTGCCAACACGTGTTAGCTATTTAGCGATTAAGTTGTTGGCAGTTAACAACTGAGCCTGCTTAGAGGAACAATGGATGACAAAAAACCTTCGGTGACGGAGTGTTGTCGCCGAAATAAACCGTAGAGAACAACAAGCGAGAATAGAGCTGGAAACGATATGAAGCATCTCAGTGCAGGCATTATCCTGGCGGGACTGTGCGCGACCGCGCAGTTACAGGCCGCCACCCTTATGGCCGGGTTCGAATTCAATGAAGGCCCTGGTTCAGCCACCACTACGTCCAAGGACGGACAGTTGGTCGGCACCCTCGGCCAGGTGGTTGACCGGAATAACGATCCGCTTTTGACCCCCAATTCTCCCTCGCAAGCCGGGGGCGACTCGGCGCTGACGCTGAACGGCACCGGATTCCTGGTGGCCGAAGACCCGGACGCCATCCTGGCAATCCAAACCAACGCCTTCACGATCGAAGCGTGGTTCAACTGGGATTCCGTCAATGAAACCCGCACACTGTCGGGATTCGTCGGTTACGGAGCCACCTACAAACTGGGCTTCCTGAACAACAAAGTCGTTCTGACCGCGTTCGGCATCATGGATATCGACAGCGGGTATTACATGCCGTATGACCTGGCCTGGCATCATGTGGCGGCCTCCTGGGAACCTGGCGTGGGCGTGAATTTCTACATCGATGGCGTCCTGATGGCGCAGGTGCCGTACACGGATGCGTTCCGCGTTCCGCAGCACAATTACCTGACGGTGGGTGGCGAAAACCTGGGCAATGCGTTCCGTGGTTCTCTCGACCGCTTGCGCATTCACAAGGGAGTGCTGACCCTCGAACAACTCGACTCCGTGGCCGCCGCGCCCAAGGCGCCGCTGCCCGGCACCGTGGTCGCCTACAACTTTAACGAGGCCACCCTGCCTTGCCTGAGTGCCTTAACTCCAACGTTCCCGGCCGGTACCTCCGAGGACTTCATGTCCAAGCGCACCAGCCCCACCTTTGTGACCGACACACCCAGCGGCGCCAGTAGCGATTATGCCCTGAGTTTCGTCTCCGGCAATTACATCCTGGCTCCGGACAACAATAGTGTCATCGCCTTGGATACCACTACCCCCAACTTCACGCTGGAAGCCTGGGTGAAGTTCGGCGCCCTCCCGCAGGCCCGGTCGGTGCTTTTCGGCTACAATGGCCCCGGCGGAGCGATGTCGTTCTCCATTACCCAGGATCGCCGTCTGTTCGTGACCACCTACGGCGTTGCGGACTCCCCGTCTCAAGCCTTTATCCCCGACGACGGGCTCTGGCATCATGTCGCGGTGGTGCACAACCACGGGCAGAATCTGCAGTTCTTCGTCGACGGCGTTCTCGGGCACACGCTCAATTACACCGGCGGCCTCATCTTCACCCGCACCGACACGACGTTGACGATTGGGGCGGAACCTGGCTTGTATAACCCGTATGTCGGCTTGCTCGATCGCGTACGCCTGACCAGCGGCGCGCTGACGCCCGATCAACTCGACTACCTTGCGATTCCGGGCGTCGTCCCCGGCGCGCCCAGCATCACCACCGGCACCGTTCAGGAGATCGCCTGGCCGACCGTGCCCGCAGGGTACAAACTGCAAAGCTCGCCCACCCTCGACCCGGCGACGGCGGTGTGGACCTTTGTGCCGAACACGCCGTTCACGGTCGGGACCAATTACACAGTGTATCTTCCCTTGACCGGCGAAAAGATGTTCTACCGCCTGGTTAAGCCATAAATTCATTCATAGGGCACGAACCCAGCCGCCTTTGTCCCCAGGGACGAAGGCGGCTTTTTCGTGGGCGGCAGGTGGCGGTGCAGGAAAAGCTGTTCTACCCATTACGGGAAGATTTCTCCAGCGCTGGGCGGGGGTAATTAAAACCCGGCGACAAAGGTACAAATCGCTTTACAAGCTTCGCCGGCTCGATTTACCTTCTGACACAGAACGTTAATCCGTTTAAAAGCCAAACATTTTATGCGTAAGACACTTCTCTTGACGGCAGTCCTCGCGATTGCTAGCTCACTTTTCACCGGCTGTGCGAACACGGAGCAGAAGATGGGGCGCGGCATCAGGAACTCGACCGAGATTATCCGCCTGGGCGAATGGCGCCGAGCCAAGGAACAAGCGGCCTTGTTTGAGTCGCCGGAAGTTGCCTACACGACTGGCAACATTCGAGGTCTCCACCGCACTCTGGCCCGGACCGGCGTTGGCATTTACGAGATCATCACCGCGCCCTTCCCACCTTATGACCCGGTCTTCACGAGTTACCTGTCGCCCGATCCTGTTTTCCCGGATAGCTACAAGCCGAATTTGAAGTCTGATTCTATCTATGCGACCGATTCGAACCTCGGGTTCAGCGGTGGCGATGTCTGGCCGACCATCCCCGGGAGCCGTTTCCGCATTTTCGAGACGCACTAGATCCCCGGCCGTCTTTCTGCGAGCGCCAACACTCTGTTGGCGCTCTGCTTTTTTACCCCTGTGACTCTCGAACGACCCTCCCCCTGCAAAGTCAACCTGCTCCTGAATATCCTGGGCAAGCGACCCGATGGTTATCACGAGCTGGAGACGTTGATGCACCCCGTGGCCTTGGTTGACCGCCTGGTGTTTGAGCGGGAAGGTTCGGGACTTTCCCTGAGCTGCAACGATGCCACCCTCCCGACCGATGCGCGCAACCTCGTGTTCCGGGCGGCGGCGGAGTTCATGGCGGCGGCCAAGATCCGGGACGGAGTAAAGATCCACCTGGAAAAGAACATCCCGCAGGCTGCGGGTTTAGGCGGTGGTAGCGGCAATGCCGCCACCGCACTGCTTGGGCTTAATGAATTGTTCGACAAGCCGCTGCGCCAGGAAACACTCGGAGAAATTGCCGCCGGGTTGGGGTCGGATATTCCCTTCTTTCTGCAGTCAGGTCCGGCGCTCGCTTTCGGCCGGGGGGAAACTATTGAACCGATCGAGCCACTACCCGCACTCCGCGGCGCGGCGTTTCTCCTGATCCATCCCGGCTTCGGCATCTCCACCCCCTGGGCCTACCAGCAATTGGCGCGCTTCCCGACCGCACTCAATGGCCGGCCCGGCCGCGCGCGGGAATTGGCCCACGCGCTCGGGGGGGCCAACCTGGAGCAGGCCGCACCATCGTTTTACAATTCCCTCGAAGCCCCCGCCCTGGAGAAATTCCCGATCCTCGCCCTGTTCCAGGAATTCCTCCGCGCCCACGGCGCGGCCGCCACCCTGATGTCCGGCAGCGGCTCAACCACCTTTGCCATCACCCGAACCCTCCCGGAAGCCCAGGCACTGGGTGAAAGATTCCGCACCCGGTTTGGCGACAGAAACTGGCTGGCCGCAGTGCCTATCTGACCGCGACCACCATCGCTAACGAGGGCTCTTTCCAGGACGGCAATGCGCTGATCGAGCAGGTAGTTTGCCTGGGGAATGAGGCATACCGTTTTGATTGGTTTGACCGGGGTGGGCTGTTCGCTTAAGAATTCCCGCAAGCAACCATTCACCAAGCATTGCTACCTATGACGACCGCGGCCTTCAAGAGTGTCCTGGTAATCGCAGCCACTCTTTCCTTCGCCAGCACCGCTCCCGGGCAGACCGTGTTGTTCTCCGACAATTTCAACCGCGCCAATAACAACGTCCTCAGTGCGGAAACCACCGGCATGGCCGGGACGCTCGCGCCGCTGAATTACCTGCAGACCTGGCAGGCAGGAAATCCAGGCAACGCCTCTATCCTGCAGATCAATAACAACACCCTCTCCAAGATTGGCACAGGCATGGGCATCGGCGCCCTGGACCATAATTTCACCGATGCCGCGATCCTCGCTGGAGGCGGTTTCCGCGTGGCCATGGATGTGACGGTGGGCACCTCCGGGGATGATCTGCCGGACCGGTACGGCGGTTTTGGGGTGGGACTGAGCCTGGCGGAAGTCAACGGGTTCCAGGACGAGAACGACACCGACTTCGGACCCCGGGGCACAATTTCTAACGTGGGAAGCCAGGTGGACCAGGACCTCTACGGACACAAGGGTGTGGCAGACTTCTACATCAGCCTTTCGCTGCAAAACAATTTGCAGATTTTCAAAGGCGGCCTGCTCGAGGGCCAATATGCGGTTACGCCCGCGGCCAACCGCACGGTCGAGGTCGAATTCAGCTTTGCGGACTTCAATGCGGGGTCCCAGGTCAACTTCGCCGTGTGGTTTGAGGGAGCCCCGGTTACCGGCTCTTTTTTTAACTGGAGTGGCACCGACCAAAACTATCTGGGCTTCTCGCTCCGTTCTTCGACCGTAGTCATCGACAACCTCACAATTTCCGCCATCCCCGAACCTTCCTCCCTGGCCCTACTCGCTCTAGGCGCAGGCCTCTGGATCGCCCGGCGGCGTCAGGCGCCATAGCCCGCCCCGCCAAGGTAACCAATGACGCTCGGAAACTGAAACTGCACGCGGCCCGCCAAGACCGCGGGCGAGAGCCGTCTGCGATCCTGGACTTTGCCGACTGGGCCCTGCAGGCGATGCCTCCCGGCTGGTGGTCCGTTTTTGTTTGCCAGGCGAAAGGCAGGGGGGCAATGTCTCAGGCTACCTGGGGAAACAAATGAAAAAGCAGGTTCTATTGGCGGCCGTTGCCGCTGTCCTCTCCGGGTGCGCCACCGGCGTGCCTAAAACATTCACCATTTCCGGCGGTGAGGTGGTGCGTGTCCCCGTCTATAAGGAACTACCTTTCGCGGCCAGCGGCGGGTGGTCCTACGACACTGACGATATCAGAGGGCTGCACGTTTCGGATAATCGCATCGGCTCGGGGGAGCGGAATTTGGTTTACCGTTTTTCCTTTGCTGTGCTCCAGCCCGATGCATTTCCCACGTCGGTCAAAATCGAAGATGTCACGGACCCGGAAGCTCAACTGCTGTTGCTGGATGACGCCCCTACAATCCAACAAGCAAAAGGGTCGATCCTGGTCAAGCACCCGCCTCGATCCTGGAGCGGTAGTTCGGATCCGATGAAGCTCACCGACTCAAGGCTCCAGTGGCTTTTATCAGACGAAAACAGCGTCAGAATCCACCGGTTCACCATAACGATGAACACCGGAAAGTCGATCGTGGCGTATTACACCTTGAATTACCAGCGCGGCACGAAAAAGCAAATGCGCGCTTGGCTGCAGTAGTGCCCCCATCCGCATGCACTTTCCGCGCCCACGGCGCAGGTCAGGCGGCTTCGCCCGGGGCCGGATGGGATTGCCCACGAACGGGGAAAACGCATCCACTGCCTTTCTAACTTGCGGCAGATCTAACTCAGGGGGCAGCCCTGTACGCGGGCGGCCATGAAGACTCGATGCCCGTGAAATAGGAGATTAAGAACTCAGGGTTCAAAGAGAAACACTGCGCGAAAGAAAAGCGCCTACAGACCTTCACCAGCGGCATCAGAATTTTGCTGGCGAACTAAGATGGCTGCCTTTAGGGCGTGACCCCATTCTTGCTGGCTCATGGACCGAAAGTAGCATTGACGGTACACCGGCGGCGTGGAACTTTTCTTCTAATGCTATCCATAGGTTTCTCTATGACACCCTGCTTGGTGGCGAGGACAGGGACACGTTGACGGGTGGTGATGGGGTCGATCAAGTGTTCGGGGAAGCCGGCGACCATACGTTCGTCTGGAATCACGGGGATGACACGGACCCCAACGAAGGCGGTACCGGCACAGACACAATCCTCACGGGATCTGCGGTGACTACTCTGATCCGAGTCACGGTCAACCAATAAGGAAAGGCCGCAAACGTTCGCGTTTGAAGTCCACGGAGGGCGACGCGTGGTGCCCGTTGGTGTGATAGGGGAGGAGCCGCAAGCTCCTCCCCTATCTCGATTAGATGGGCCGCGTGAGCGATCGGAACCAAGATCCGCTTCAGCGCATGATGTGGCCCCGGATTTCTCCGCTCGGATAGTTGGTGGTGTGGATGTTCACGTAGGTTTGCCCATCGATGACATGGGTGAGCGCGGGCATGGGCAGGGTGGCCGTGCCGAAGAGGCCGCCGGTCGAATCAAAAGCGCCACCGTTGAACGGCGACAGGTCTACTAACACACCTGTACTCCCGAGGAATCCCGTCCGGCCGTGGATGTGGGACATCGTGCCCGGGCTGAGCAGGTCACGATAAGCAACCACCAGGGAGAGTTGGTCGCGCACCAGGGCAAACGTGCCCGCGCCGACACCTGGCGTGGCGGCGGCAGCCGGACGTTCATTGTGGCCGCTGAGCGCCACTGTCATCCGCACCGGGGCAATCTGACCCCGCAATTCACCGCCGGTGTTTGCCGGGGTGTGGAAGTTCACGTACGTCTGCCCACCCAGTAACGCGTTGCGCTGCGCGGTGGTTAACATCTTCACGCCCGAAATGAAACCAGCAGTTCCATAGGCGCCGCCGTTGAATTCGGAAAGGTCGATTAGGACCGGCGCGTTGGCGGTGGTGTCGGCCGGACCGTGAATATGCGCTCCGACCGCCGCCGCAGAGAGCCCGTTATACACCAGGTTGAATACCAAGGCAGATCCATCCAGGCTGAAGGTGCCGGACCCCGAGGCCGAATTGGTCAGCGGCGTGGGCCGCTCCGCCAATCCGCTCAGCGAGGTGGTGAGCGGTACGCCGGCCGGATTCGGCACGAGTTGGCCCCGGATCTCCCCGCCCTGATGTGCTGTGGTGTGGACGTTCACATAAGTCAATCCTTCGATTACCATGGCGAGCTGGGCCGGAGTCAGTGTGACGCTGCCCGACAGGGAACCGCCGGCGCCGGACGCCCCGCCATGGTAAGCGGCCAGATCGATTACCGGCGACGCATTCGCGTCCGGACCGGCCGGCCCGTGTATGTGAGCGGCGGTCGCCACTCCGGTGAGGGCCTGGTAGGTGACATTGAAGGTGAGCTGATTGCCCACCAGCGTCAGGTTACCCAATCCCGAACCAGGCAGGTCGAGAGGTGTGAGTTCGTTGGCGCCGCTCAGCACGGCCTGCAGATTCACCGGCGCAATCTGCCCGCGGATTTCGCCGCCCGGGTGGATCGAGGAATGAACGTTCACGTAGGTCTTCCCGCTCAAGATCATGGCTTTGTGCTCTTCGGATAACACGATAACGCCGGACAAAGTCCCGCTGTTGCCCCAGGCGCCACCGTTGTAGGGCGCCAGGTCAATGAGCACCGTGGCGTTACTGTAAGCCCCTGCGGGGCCGTGAATATGGGCGGACATTGCTGGGGCCACCAGCCCGCGATAACCGACATTAAAGGTCAACGTGTTGCCATCCAGGGAGAAAATGCCCAGACCTGTGCCCGTGGACTCGTTGGCCGGCACTTCATTCGCGCCTCCCAGCCACGCGGTCAGCGGTATCGGTGGTTGCCAGGCCAGGTCTTTGGTTCGGAAAAACCCTGAGGATCGGGTTGCGTCCAGCGTGGCGAATCGGGTGTTGGTCACCGTGACGCTGGTCCACGCGGGGTCATCGAGACGATTCTTCTTCTGCAAAGCGAAGGGACCCGTGCCTCCCGTCCAGGTGGTTTCGAGCCGGCCCTGTCCAGCCACCGCCAGGGTCGTGGCCATGGGAGGTGGTGGCGCCACGATTTTGAGCAGGCGTCCCGTGTTGCCGCTGGGGCCGAGCAACCGGTTGGCCAACACATACAGTTCGCCGTCGGCGTCCTGTCCAAAACCCTTCAGCCAGAGGCCGAGCAACCGGTCGTCCCCGCCAATCACCAGTTCGTTCACCCCGTTCGTTTCATCCAGGTAATACAGTCGTCCACTCGGCGCACCGAACGCCCCCCAATCACCGAACACATATCGCCCCGCCAACGGCGGCACCGCCGACCCACGATAAATGTATCCGCCGATGATCGCGGCTCCGTCGTCGTGGTCGTATTGCGCCACCGGGTCGATCATGTCTTCGGGCGCTGGATGGACCGGGGCGGTGACGATCGTGCCGTTGGCCGAATCAAACCAGAACGTTCCTTCGCGGTGGTTCCAGCCGTAATTGCCGCCGGTCGTGATGACGTTGATTTCCTCGACCCGGTTTTGCCCGACGTCCGTGAGCCACAAATCGCCCGTGGTGCGGTCGAAACTAAACGAGAACGGATTCCGCAGACCGTAAGCGTAAATCTCATCCAGGCCAGCAGTGCCGACGAACGGATTGGAGGCAGGGATGCCATATTGGCTGTTGGCGGAGTTATTGCCGTGGACATCGATCCGGATCATTTTGCCGTAAATCACGTCAAGGCTTTGCGCGTTGCCACCCGGCAAATGGCCGATCCCCACATCATTGGCCTGGCCGCCGTCTCCAAGCGTGATATAGAGGAAACCATCGGGCCCGAACTGCATTGCCCCACCATTGTGATTGGACTGGGGCTGATCCACGCGCAGGATCTCGCGGCGGCTGGCCACATCCACCACATTCGAATTGCCGGAGCTGATGCGCCATTCGGCCACCACGGATTGATGATTGTTGCTGCTACCCAGCCCGTTCGCGAAATCCGCCGTTCCAGCTAACGGCTCCGAGGTGTAAGTATACAGCAGTGGGTTTTGGGCAAAGTTGGGATGGACCGCCAGGCCGAGCAAGCCCCGTTCGTCGTAGGCGCCCAGCAATACCAGCCGTCCTTTCAGGTCCAGCAGAGGTTCGGCAAGCCGGCCACCGTTTGTCACCACCCAGATCTTCCCGTCCTGATCGAGCACAAACAGCCGGTCGCTCCCATCATCTGGCGCCGCCAGCGTGATGGGCGAGGCCATGCCATCCGCCACCGTCCGTAGCTCGATGGTCAGATTGCCTTTGGGGATGCGCTCGACGAACGGGTTCGTGATGACGGTGTTGCCGACGGTCACAGCCACCGCTGCCGAGGTTGTAGTGGCCCCGAGGTTGTCGGCCGCTACTGCCGTCAGAAGGTGGTTCCCGGGGAACAGATCAGCGGTGATGCTGTAGGGGCTTTCAGAATCGCTACCGAGCAAAACACCGTTGGCAAAGAACGAGACGTTGGTGACGAACCCGTCGGTGTCCGAGGCCTCCGCGGTGATGGTGAGGGTGGCTGGCGCAGTAAAGGTGGCGCCGTCGGCGGGGCTCGACAGGGCGACAGTGGGCGGCGTATTCGGGCCAGCGGCCGGCGAATAACCGACCTCAAGTTTTGGGGCGTCCGCGCCGCTTTCGCGGGAACCAAACCCACGAACGGTTTTTCCCACCTCATCCCGGGAGCGCAAGAGCCAGCCGAAATTTTGCGCCGCGTTAGTCAGCCAAAACTGGACATCGCTCACGGTCCCTGGACCGCCGAAAGCATAGAACGCGTTCAAGGTTGAATCCACCGGCACCGAGGCGCTCGACGTCCCTGCGGCATCGTCGGCCGCTCCCGGCGTGGTCCAGGTCGAAGTGCCTAATTGACGGGCGGTCCAGGTCGATTCACCGGCGGTAGCCGCCGCACCGTTGGGACCGATCTTCGTGCCCTCGCCCCAGGAGGCCTCTAGGCGGAACAAATCAAAGGTAGAGTCCACCGGGGGCCCGGTCAGGCCGCCGGGAATTTTCGTGGCTTTCACCCGCAGAACTGCCGAGGTGATGACCGCGCCGTTCGGAATCGAACCGAGATCAAATCGGAGCAGGGCCCGGCGCACCCCGGGCGACCCAAGATTCCCGCCGTCGGTACCCGCGTCGAGCCAACTCTGCCCGCCGGCATTGTTGCCGGCCGCGGCGCTGTTGATGAACGTGTCGGCTGCGGGCGTCAGGATTGCGGTGTCAGCTAAAGCCATCTGAAGGCGGGCCAGGCTCAGCAGGCTTACGACAAAGACTATGAGGATTCTTTTCATAATAGGTTGTTTCATACTAATGAGAGTCATGAGCCACGCTATTGGTTCCCGGAAATGTTACCGAACTTGCGATGGAAGCCGCGGGACCGTAGTTTTCCGCCGTTAGCCGGGAACCATTGTGGGCTCCCAAGACTCATACCCTCAGGACAGCGACCGGGGCGGGCTGGATTTTGAAGATCTGGTCAACCGCTATTACGGCTCGTTGTACCGATTTGCCATGAGTCTGAGCCGTTCGGAAAGCGAAGCGGGCGACCTGGTGCAGCAGACATTCCTGTCCTGGGGTGCCAAAGGGCACCAGTTGCAGGATCACGCGAAAGTCCGAGGCTGGCTGTTCACCACGTTGCATCGATCCTTTTTGGCCTCGCGCCGCCGCAGCTCCCGTTTTCCTGAGTTGGAGATCTCGGAAGCACTGAGCGAACTGCCCGCGGTCGAACCAGACCTGGCACGCCAATTGGATGGCCAGGCCCTGGTCCAACTTCTGGACCGCGTAGATCCTCAGTTTCAGGCGGCCGTTTCACTTTTTTACCTCGAGGACTACTCGTACCCGGAAATTGCCTCCATTCTCGAGGTGCCCGCCGGTACCGTGAAATCGCGGATCTCTCGCGGCATCGCCCAGTTGAGGTCGCTCATTGCGGAGCGAGGGCAAGGACGGAGCACTTCTCAGGAGGCAACGCCATGACCCGAAAGGAGGCCAAAGAAGTCCTGTTGCGCTACCGGCCGGGAGCTATCGATGCTATCGACCCCGAAATGCGTGAGGCTTTGGAAGCTGCCCGGAGGGATTCGGACCTGGGCGAATGGTTGCAACAACACGAGGCGTTTCAGGAGGCGCTGCGGGCGAAGTTCCGGCAGTTGGAGCCGCCCCCGGGTTTGCGGGAGCGATTGCTGGCCCGGCAACGCGTGGTGAGACCCCCGGTATCATTCTGGCGACCCGTGTCGTGGAAGCCGGTACTGGCGGCCGCCGCGGCCCTGGTCATATTGGGAGCCACGGCGGTCTTTTGGCCACGCCCCGAGGGTCTCGATGAATTTACCCAGTTCCGGCAGCGCATGGTCGGGACGGCCCTGCGCCAGTATGCCATGGACCTGAAAACGCCGGATATGGCGCAACTGCGCGGCTTCCTGGCGCAAGGCGGTGCGCCGTCCGATTACGAAGTACCGGCCGGTCTGGCCCGACGCCAACTCACCGGCGGCGGCCTGCTGAAATGGCGCAACCAGCCGGTCTCGATGGTCTGCTTCGATCGCGGGGACAGCCAGATGTTGTTTCTGTTCGTCGCCCCTCGCGAGGCGGTGCGGGAGGCTCCTGGGTCGGTGCCGCAGGTGACACGCCGCGAGGAAGTGGTCACGGTGAGCTGGAGCGCAAATGACCGTATCTACGTGCTCGCCGGGCCCGACGAACCGGATTTCGTCAGTAAGTACTTGTGAGATCCGGCCTTCAAAAAGGCGTCTTCCGTCAGGGCCGCACGCTGGTATGACTCATCAGCCAGTTGAAGTCTTCCTCCTCCCCGGGAGGGACTCCAAAAGGCAGTTGCGCGCTGTCGGGCCGGGCCGGCGCACGGGTGCTAGGTGAGCGCCACCGGCGGAACTCGAGATGGCCGTCGGCGAAGCTCATGTTCGCCCCTCCCCGATGCCAGGAGGCCGGCAGATCGGTCCACCGTCGGCTATAGATGTGATTCAAAAAGTAACCGTCATTCACGCTGTCTGGGTGTTCTTCAATCAGTAGAAAAATGGTCGAGGCCTTTGGAATTTGGGTTAGTTTGAAGAACTGTTTGTAGTAGGGGTTATTCAAGTTGGCCCCGCTCTCGCTGAACTCGCCGGCGTTGCCGACCATGGCATTCATGGATATGCTGCGCACGCGTTGCTGCCACCCGGCGCGGGCCTGCAGGTCGCTGACCACCCGGTCCTCCGGGCATTGGTGCAACCGCGGCACGCTCCCGGTGTGAGGTCCGATGCCGCCGCGGGTGACCAGGACGGTATTCGTGTTGTCCGGATCCAATTCCCAGCTCATCACCGGGCTGGTCCAGTTCCAGAATTCGCCACGAGCCACCGTCGCCCGGATCTCCACCGAGCCGAGGTTGTAAGGCAAGCGGTCCCCATGATCGTCGGTATACAGCAGGCAGGCCAGGCTCAATTGGCGTTGTTGATTAACACAGGAAATCCTCTTTCCCTGCGCTTTTGACTCCGCGAGCACGGGTAAGAGCAGGCTGGCGAGAACCGCCACAATCGCAATCACCACAAGGAGTTCCACCAAGGTGAATCCCCCAGGCCCCGCGCCAGCCCACCGTCCGCCCAGTTGCGGCAAATTAACGTATTTCTGATGCATGGAATTAGATTATTCAATCTCTTCCCAGTGCGGCGTCTTGTCAAACCCGGGTATAAGGTGGTTCGGGACGGAAAAGGGCGGTGCGGGAGAGCGGCGGCGCGTTGACTTGGCTGGCGGCGGTCTACATATTCGCGGTGATGGATTTTGATATCTCAGATCTCCTGAGTTCCTGGGAATTTCAGCCGGGCCAGGTGCTGGTGCGCCGGTTCACGGGACAGGACGGCAGGGAGAAGCTTCAACTGCGTGTGGACCTTGGTCTGCTGCAGATGAATATGGATGGACGGCCGGATGGCAAGCGGCCACATGGGTATGATTCCCTGTTCGATTATTACCAGGCGAAGCTGCACAAGCACGTGGCCGAGCACGATGGCTCGGATGAGGGCTTCAAGCTGAAGGCCGAAGATTGTGCGCGCCTGCAGCTCGAGGCGCTCCAGTATCACCAGCGCTATTTCTGCCTGCTCCAGTTGGAAGAATATGACTCGGTCATCCGGGATGGGGAGCGGAACCTGGTTGCGTTCGAGTTTGTTTCCCGTCACGCGGAGACGGAGGAACTGGCCTGGTCGCTGCTGCAGTTCCAACCGCAACTGCTCATGGTTATGGTGCGTGCCCGGGCCGCCCAAGCACTGCAAACCCAGGATTTCGACGCCGCCATCCGGTTTGGCGAAGAAGGCATCGAATCCATCCGCAAATTCTTCCAGGAACATGGCCGCGGCGACGTGGCGGAGCAAAGTGGGGAAATCCTCTCGCTGGAGTCATGGTTGAGTGACATCCGTTCTCGCAAACCGCTCAGCCCCCGCGAAAAACTCGAGCGTGCGCTTAACGAAGCCATTCAAAAGGAAGACTATGAGCAAGCCGCCAAGTACCGAGACGAGCTGAAGAATCTGAGGGACTGAGCCGGCAAGAAGCCGTGGCTCGGTTTCCGTCCGACGCCCCCCGAGTTCGCAGCCGAAAAGGATTTCCGCCGCGTCAGGATTGGGGAAAGATCTGGTAAAGGAGCAAGTAGATTAGCACGCCGGTGAAGGATACGTAGATCCAGATCGGCCACGTCCAGCGGGCAATTCTGCGGTGGCGCTCGTCGCGCCGCTTCCAGCCCAGGTAGAGGGTCACCAGCGCGAGCGGAACCACGACCATCGCCAAGATCGTATGGGACCCGAGAATCGCCAGGTAAATCGGACGAAACCACTCGGGGTCCTTGAAGATGGTGGGTCCACGCTTCAGCACATAGGCCACATAGGTGTGGTAGGTGAGGTACGATGCCAGGAACAACACCGAGGTCCCAAAGGCGGCCAGCATGCAGTTACGGTGCGCCGGGATGTTTTTACGTCGGATAAAGACAAATGCGGCGATCAGAAAAAAGGTGCTCAACGCGTTTAAGCCGGCGTTGACTACGGGCAGATCGGCGAGGCTCATGGTTCACGCTCCAGTTGGCGCGCCGCCGCCAGGATCCGGCCCCGAACCTCCTCCGGATTGATATCCTCTCCATCGGTTTCGAAGATCCCGCGTAACCGGCCCAACTTATCCACTACTACAAAAATCGTACTGTGAACGAACAAGTCCTCCGGATTAGTCCGCTCCTCGGGCTTTGTTTCCACGGCGGTCAATTTCAGGGAGTCGATGGCCAGGTTAGCTATTTGTTGCTTGGTGCCAGTGAGGAACATCCAGCGGGCGGGATCGGCCTCATAAGAGGCAGCGTAGGTCTTCAAAATGTCGGGCGTGTCAAAGTCCGGGTCGGTGGTCAGCGAGACGAGGCGGACCTGGCTGCTGGATGGAATCGCCTTCTGCAGGTCCTGCATTTGAACGCTCATGCGCGGGCATGGCCCGGCGCACCGGGTAAAGATAATGTCGGCGATCCAAACCCGGCCTCGCAGGTCCGCCAGGGTAACCGCTGTCCCGTTTTGATTGGTCAAGGTGAAGTCGCCCACCTGGCCATACACCGGCAATGCGGTGGCTGGTGCCTTGCCCGTGCTCCGCGGCAAAAGCACGCCATAGGCGATAACCGCCAGCAGCAATGCCAGCGTCAACCCTAGTCCCACCCAAATCGCCGAAGACGATTTCTGTGCCTGTTCACTCATAATTGCGGCGGATTATAAACCACAACAGGCCCTCGGAGAAGCTGTAAACCGTGGATGCAGCGACTGTCCCTATGGGCCCTATGGGACAATGGGGGTGCGCGCGCGGAAGAACCGGGGTCCATCCTCCGCTGGCAGCAGCAATTCCACCGGCCACCAGGGATACTGGTTTACTAGCCAACTGGACCAGTGGATGAGGTCAGTGGAGGTTTCTATGAGGTAGGGGACCTCCGCTTCCGCGGGAAGTTGGAGCCGGAGCGGTTGGGGGCCAGCCATCTCCAGCTTAAGCCTGCCACGCAGCGCGCCGTGCGATTCGATGCGGGCCAACCGGTGGCGGGGCTCGTCATTGATGGCGTCAAACGCACCGCCCAGCACGAGCACCCCATCTGGTTGCACGGCAAAGGTGGCGGTAGTGACGGGTGGATAGGAAGTCTTAAGCGCCGTGATGGGCGGCACGGGGTCGTTGAACCAATAAGGACCCGGCTCCCGCAGAAGTGGGATCTCGCAGATCACAGGCTGAAAGGTGCTGTCCCATGCGCCATCCGCCTGCAGGCGGCCGATGATGGCGCGATCCAGCTCATCATCGCGCCCGCGGAACAAGGTCGTGCAGAACAGCACCCGTCCATCCGGCAGGACGTGAAGCTGCCGCACCTCGGAAGACCCATAGTGAAGCGGTGGCACATTGCGGACCTGGAACGTGGTGTCGGGTGTTCCATTCGTATTCACGCGGCTGATGGGCAGCCAATTGGTGGAACCCAACCCTCCAAAGAGGATGCGGCCCTCGCTCCTCAAAGCCAGGCATCTCGCAGTCGCTATGACCTTCGTGAAGTTGGTGTCCAGCCGGCCATCCAGTTCGAGACGAGAGATGGAGCTTTGACTTGGCAAATAGCTTTCCCGTTGCGGGAGCGTTGCCGCCAGGAGCTTGCCATCGGGCTGCTGGACCAGGTCCAGGACCGCAACCGCGTTGACCAGGGGATATGGTCGGGGATAGATCCAGATCGAATCAATGAACGGAGAGTTAAACGATTCATCTAGGCTGCCGGCGGGCAGGAGCCTGGCAATGGCCCGCCGAGGTCGCTGGTTGATATGGGTGAAGTCTCCCGCGAGATACACTCGGCCATCGGCATCCGGCAGCAGCACCCGGATGTGGGCCACGCGATTGGTGGACTGCACTCCCAGCCCGACGTCGAATGATGGGTCCAGCGAGCCATCCGGATTCAACCGCGCCAGGCCGGTTCTTTTGATGCCGTCGATTGTGCTGAAACTCCCGGAGATCAGAACCCGGCCATCGGGCTGTACGGCCAGGGCCGAAACCCGCGCGTTCGGGCCTGCGGACGGATCAAACGCCAGGTCCACTTCCCCATTGGGCAGCAGGCGGGCAACGTGGTTTCGCGGAACGCCGTGAACGCCGGTAAAATCGCCCGCCAGGTAAACGCCTCCACCCGGCGCCGGCGCCAGGGCCTCAATGATACCCGCCACACCCCGCGCCGGAACCGTCGCAAAGTCCCGATCCTCCAGCAGGAGAAAGGCCGTCGCCCGCGGGCCGAGATTGACCGGTGGAGCGCCGGAGAGCTCCAATCGGAATGTGCGGGTGCCATCCGCGTGCGCGTTGTCGAGAATGGGTATGCGCACGGTGTTGGAGTTCCACCGGGTTCCGTTGCCGTATTGCAGCGTCACCGAACTGAGGCCCAAATCCGCGGCGTTCCCCACCACCGGAACGATATTCACCGTGGCAGTCAGGTTGCTGGCCACCGCCCCGCTCCATTTCGCTGACACAAGCGCATAACCCTCTTCCTCGACTCCGCGGAAGAGATCTGAGGTAAACTCGATGCCCGCATCGTTATCCTGGAGGGTGACCGTCACCGTGGCAGGCGCGGCCAGCGAAAAGCCGCCGGTAGGAGCGGTCAACTCGAGCGTAAACTGCTCTGCGGCCTCCACGAGCGCGTCGTCATACACTTCCACCAAAACAGTTTTGCTCCATTCTCCCGGAGCAAACATAAGATTCGTGGTGACGCTCGCAAAATCCTGTCCGGCTACCGCCGTTCCACCCTGGGTGCGCACGGTGACTTGGGCTGGGCCGGAAGCGTCGCCGCTCCGTTGGATGTCGATCTTGAGTTGAGCGTTGGTCTCCAGCAGCGTGATGTTGGCCACGGCAAGGGAGAACGTGAGCGGGCGCGATAGCGTCTCGGTCTGGAGCTTGACCAGGTGATGTTGCGGGAAACCATCAAAACCCCCAAATTCACCGCCCACCAGCCATCCGCCGCTGGGCAAGCTTGCGATGGCGTTCACATACGTATCCCCGCCGGGTTTCAAGGGCATGAACCCTGTCCCCGCATCGAAGCTGGGATCCACCAAACCATCCGCGCGGAAACGCCGAACCGACTTGATGGCGCTGTTCGTGGAGAAAGTGCCCGCCAGCAGGACGCGGCCATCCGCCAGACTGGCCATGGCTTCACCCCAGACCGGAGGTTGAGCCCCGGAATTCTGGTGACGATTTAGGTCGAATCCGCGATCAAGGGAGCCATCGGGATTTAACCGCCATACTGCAGGAAGGCCAGGCAGCCCATAAAAAGCGCTCGGGGCGCCCATTACCACCACGCGACCGTCCGGAAGCACACTGAGTTGCCCCGAATAATAGGTGAATTGGTAGTCGGCAGGAGGAATGAAGCCAAGATTAAGCCGGCCATCGGATTCGAGCTTCACCACGGTGCTGCCAAAGCCACCGCCCAATACGAGGATTCCGCTGCCGGGCAAGGGTGCCAACCGGGTGGCGGCCAAGCTGGTGGGGACGCGGCTCGCAAACGCCGCATCCAGCACCCCGGAAGGCGAGAACTTCAAAAGCACCTCCCGGGAATAGTAGGTATCGTCCGGCACATAGCCCCCGCAGATAATGCTGCCGTCGGCCAGCACCGCCACCGATTCCATTTCGGCGCCGCCGTATTGGTTTGTGGGCCAGGTATCCAACGGACCGAACCCCAGGTCGAGCGAGCCGTCGGTTTCAAGCCGGGCCAGACCGGGTTTCCAGACCCCGTCGATGCGCTCAAAGTAACCCACGAGCAGCACCTTTCCGGATGGTTCCAGGGCCAGGTCACGAACCTCGCCGGCCACAGCCTGGGGGCGGGCAAAGCCGGGATCCAGCGACCCGTCCGCATTCAGCCGGGCAAGGGTTGGGCAACGTATGCCGTTGATGTTGGTGAACGCACCGAGGATGTATGCACCGCCGGAGCTCAGCGGCAGGATCCTGGTCACGGGACCATCCAGGGTCACCACGAAATGGGTATCCGGTGTGCCCGCGGTCCCAGCCGGCACAGGTGTGAGTGTGACGGCTGTCACCACGGCCGGACCGAGCATGGCGTCGTCGCCGGTGTTGGTCAGGCGAACTTCGAATGACTTTGGCACCGTGGCGCCGGCGGCCCCGATAAGGGGGATGCTGAGGAACTGACTGCGGTCGCCGGGTTGAAACCAGACTGTTCCGCTCGTTGTCTCGAAGTCGGTGCCGCCGCGAGCCGAACCGTCAAGCGTGGTGAACTCCACTCGCTGCGCCCGGTGGGCGGCACCGTGCCGGACTACAGGCACCACCACCCGGGATTCGCTTCGGCTTGCTTGCAGGGTGGGGACCGCCACCTGGATGATGCCCGGGTCGCAATCCGCCGGCGGGACCAGGCGGAGGAGGTTAGGATGCGATTGTCCCTGAAGGCCCGTGAAGGATCCCCCTACGATGACCGTTCCATCCGGGGCGGCGCCGATCGTCAAGGGCACCAACTCATTGCTCAACGCCACATCGAAGCAAAAATCCACCGATCCATCCGGCAGCAACCGCGCCAATTTGGCTCGGGGCACGCCGTTCACCCGGAGAAAGGTGCCGGCCAACAGAATTTTGCCGTTGGGTTGCTCCGCCAGACCATACACGGCGCCGCTCCATATTAATCCCGGTGATTCAAATTGGGGCATGAAGGTGGAATCCAATGAGCCATCCGCATGGAGTCTTACGAGGCGTGGCTGATTTATTGTCAGGCCGTAGCTGTAAGTGAGTGAAGTGGCCGCCAACAGCTTGCCATCCCGCTGCAACAGCGCCCGCGAGACCCTTTCCCCGGGCGCAATTCCCGATTGGTAAGCGGGATCGGGACTGCCGTCCAGGTTTAAGCGAACCAGGTTGGTGACGTAAACTCCCGCTACATTCGAAAACGAGCCGGAAAAGATGGCTTTGCCGTCGGGTTGAATCGCATGCAGCGTAACCGACTGATCCGCCGCGAACGGAGACGTAAACTCGGGATCCACCGAGCCGTCGGGCAGGAGTCGCGCGACACGGTTCCGGGGCCAGCCGGCCAGGTTAGTAAAACCTCCAGTGACCCACACCCGGTCGCCAGGCCCGGCCAGGCCATAAAGCTGGCTGTCCAGGTTCGGCAACGCGGGCGGCACGAAAGTCGGGTCCGGCGAACCATCATCCAGTAACCGCGCGAGGCCCGGTCGGAAGGTCCCGTTCACATTGGTAAACGCCCCAGAGATGAGGAGCCCGCCTTCGGACAGGGGTTGGATGCGGGCCGGCCAGGCATTCAGTAGGGTATTAAACGTCGGATCGACGGTCCCCTCGGGGGTTATCCGTGTGAACAGAGGGTGGGGTTCACCGTTGACATTCGTGAACATGCCGCCGATCAGCACCCGGCCAATGCTGTCAACAGCCAGCGTGCGGACCATCATGTCCGGCCCGCTTCCGGCTGGAAAGTCAGGGTCGACACTGACCCATTGGGCTCGGGCCGGCAAGGCCAGGCTGGTCACAACAAACCACAGGGACAGCCACAAAACAGCTCCGGATGGGGGAGTGCCACACCTTCCGCCTTGCCTTGGAAGCGGCGCGGTGGCACCGGCATGGGCGGGTGAAATCGTTCTTTCAGACATAACGACGGTCTCCTTCAGGCCGCTACCTGAACATATTGCGTCCGCCGAGACAGGGTCAAGCCCGCACCACGAGGTCAAATCCGGAAATCGCCCGCCAAAAGTAGCCCCGTTACATCGAACCGGAGCAGCCGGATTGGCTGCGTCAGGATTTGGGACACCCCAAATCGGAGAAAGCGACCCTGCCAACTGAGGGGGGAGCCGAGATGTCCGCCTTTTTTCTCCCCCATCGTAACGGGGCGTGTTACAGTCTCCGCGCTTATGAAATTTCCTGCCCTGCATATCTGCACGCCGGTCCTTTCCTGCCTGACAACGCTTGTATTCAGCACCGCCTCGATGCTCACACAAGCCGCCGACTCGAGTCTTGTGTTGGTGAACAACGAGAGCACGGATTACCGCATTGTGGTGTCGGCGCAGGCGATCCCTTCGGAACGCTACGCCGCCGAGGAACTGCAAACCTACCTCCAGAAAGCCACAGGGGTGCGCCTGGCCATCGTGAATGACGGCGAGCCGTCCACGGCGCGTGAGATTCTGGTGGGCGAGAGCAAGCGGTTGCAGGAACTCAAGGTCAGCCTGCCTGGAGCCAAGCTGGGGTCGGACGGCTTCATTCTGCGCACCCAGGGCGGTCGATTGATTATTGCCGGCGGCAAACCGCGGGGCACTCTGAACGGGGTCTACACCTTCCTGGAAGAACAGATCGGCGTGCGCTGGTTCACGCCCGAACTCGAGAAGGTGCCCGGCACGAACCGGTTGCTGGTCGCGGCGCAGGATCGCACCCATGTCCCGGTGCTCGAATATCGCGAGGTGTTTTGGACGGAGATGATGCGCAACGCGGATTTTGCGGCGCGGCACCGCCAGAACGGCAACCATTACCAGCTTGCCGAAAAGCACGGTGGACGCTTCGCGGTTTACCACCCGTTTGTGCACAGCTTTGACGCGCTCGTGCCCCCCGGCCTCTTCAAGGATCACCCAGAGTATTTCCCGCTCATCGACGGCCAGCGCAAAGGGGGCTATGTGCAACGCTGCCTCACCAACCCCGACGTTCTCAAGATGTCCAAGGAACGCGTGCGCCAATGGATCAAGGACAACCCGCAAGCAACCATTATCAGCGTCTCGCAGAACGATACCTTCAATTACTGCCAGTGCGAGAAGTGCAAAGCGATTGATGATGCCGAGGGAACGCCGTGCGCCACGCTGCTCAATTACGTGAACGCCATCGCCGAAGATATCGAGAAGGATTATCCGCACGTCCGGATCGACACGCTGGCGTATCAATACACCCGCAAACCGCCGAAGACCATCCGGCCGCGCCCCAACGTCATCATCCGGCTCTGCTCCATTGAATGTTGTTTCGCGCATCCGCTGGACGCCTGTCCCTCGGAAGCCAACCGCCGGTTCCGCGATGACATCATTGCCTGGCAGCCGGTGGCTCCGCTGCTCTATATATGGGATTACACCCCGA
The DNA here is from genome assembly GCA_002428665.1 of Verrucomicrobia subdivision 3 bacterium UBA6082. GTDB lineage: Bacteria > Verrucomicrobiota > Verrucomicrobiia > Limisphaerales > UBA8199 > UBA6082. The sequence goes on along the minus strand of DIXK01000092.1, from coordinate 42,390 downwards.
ACTTTGCTCATTACCTGCAGCCGTTCCCGAATTTTGACTCGCTCCAGACCAACGTGCGGTTTTTCGTCAATCACGGGGTCAAAGGGCTGTTCGAGCAGGGCAATTACTCGCCCGGGGGCAATGGCGAGATGGGGCCGTTGCGATCCTACCTGCTGGCCAAGCTGTTGTGGGATCCGGAAACCGACCTGGAACGACACAAACAGGAATTCCTCGCCGCGTATTTCGAAGCCGCCGCCCCGAAAATCAATGCTTACGTGGACGTGATGCAGCGCCAGGTGCGCGACGGCAAAGCCCACGCCCACATCTTTGATTCCACGAAATCCGCCTATTTGAACGATGCATTCGTCACCGAGGCCGACGCCATTTTGGCCGAGGCTGAGCAGGCGGCGGGCAACGACGCGGTTCGCGACCGGGTGCGTGTGGCGCGGTTGCCGGTGTGGTATGTGCAACTGGTTACCAATCGGGTGGCGGGCGAAGACCGGGCGGCGTTGTTGAAGAAATTCCTCGAAGTGGCCCGCAAAGCCGGCGTCTCAAACATCAGCGAAAGCCAGGCGTTGGACGCGTGGGCGGCCAAAATGGAAGGCAAGTAGGCGCCTTTATGACTCGCCCCTCGCTTCACTGGTTGTGCGGCGGTGCTCATGGCCGTCTGCTGGCCGTCCCCGCGGGACTGGGATGCTCCGTGGCGCTGCTTGTGCTGGGTCTGGTGCTCGACCCCGCGTCGGCACAGCCCGTTGTTCCCCGGAACGCAGTTGAGCAGAGTCCTGAGGGTTGGGTGATCCACGGCACGCGTCGAACCGTCACCCTGAACGCCACGAATCTCGCGATCCGCATCGAGGGCCCGGACGCCGCGTGGGTCACCGGACCCTCCAGCGGTGGGGATTTGGTCTTGCAGACGGCCGGCAAGCAGACGGCCCATGCGCTGCGGGACGCCACCCGCGTACGGATCCATCCGCTGAGCACCGGTTATGCGGACGGGCTGGCAATCCAACTTGCCGGTTTCCAGGACGGCGATCGCGAGCTGGATTTAAAGCTGAACCTTTCGGTGTCGCTGGATCACGAGTCGGGAGATCTGGTGGGCGAAGCCGTGGCGTGGGAGGGGCAATCCCAGGTTCGGGAACTGCGGTGGCCCCGGGGTTTCGATCCCGCTGCAATCACCACGACCATTGTCCCCTTCATGCAAGGCATGCTGCTGCCGCGGGACTGGCCGCGAAAGGTCTTCCTCTACGATTCCCTGTCCTACGGCCGGGGTCTTTACATGCCATGGTGGGGACAGCAACAGGGCAAGGCCGCCGCCATGGTCATCCTGGAGACGCCGGACGATGCCGGCTGCCATTTTGAACATCCGCCCGGCGGCCCCACCCGCATCGAACCGCGTTGGGTCCATTCGCTGGGCCGATTCAGCTATCCCCGGCGCTTGCGAATCTGCTTTTTTGAGCCTGGCAATTACGTGGACATGGCTCGCCGCTACCGGCGCCACGCGATCGGGAACGGCACGCTCGTCACCCTGAAGGAGAAGTTCACGCGCAATCCTATCGCCGCTGGGCTGGTGGGCACGCCGGTGATACACACCTCTATCCTGAGCCATATCCAGCCTGAATCCTCCTATTACCAGAAGGACAACCCCGCGGCAAACCACCAGCTCACCACCTTCGATCAACGCGCGGCCGAATTGCGCCGCGCGCGTGAGGCCGGGGTTAAGCGCGCCTATCTCCACCTCGATGGCTGGGGTTTCCGGGGTTACGACAACCTCCACCCGGATGTGCTGCCGCCGAGCCCGGAAGCGGGCGGTTGGGAGGGAATGCGCCGCTTCGCCGACACCTGCGCAGAATTGGGCTACCTCTTCGCCGTGCATGATCAATACCGGGATTTCTATCACGACGCCGCCTCCTACAGCGAAGACCTGACGATCATCGAGGAGAACGGCTCCCGTCCCTTCATGCAGATCTGGTGGGGAGGCAAGCAGAGCATCCTCTGCTCGCGGTTCGCTCCCGGTTACGTCGAGCGGAATCACCGCCGCCTGCTCGCCGAAGGCGTCAAGGTGCGCGGGGCGTATCTCGATGTCTTCGCGGTGGTGCCGGGTGATGAGTGCTACAGCCCGGCGCACCCCGTCACCCGGGCCGAGTCTCTCCGCTACCGCGGCCAGGCGTTCGACCTGATTCGAGACCTGGAAGGCATTGTCAGTTCCGAAGAACCGGCCGACTGGGCTATGCGGCACTTGCACCTGGTGCATCATGCGCCGTTTGCGCTCGATCCCAACCCCGGCAAAGGCCCGGGCATGGGCGTGCCGATTCCCCTGCATAGCCTGGTCTATCACGATACGCTGGTGGTCCCTTGGAGTCTGTCCAAGGGTGGCTGGGGCATTCCCGATGACGACCTCGGATTTCTGCATGCCCTGCTCTCGGCCGGCGTGCCCTACGTTTCGCTGAGCCCGGACCCAGCCCATTTGGAGCAGGTGCGAACCGTGTGCGCGCTGCATCGGCGGCTGGCGCTGGTGCCGATGGAACGGCACGCGTTCCTCGATCCCGGCTTCCGCCGCCAGAAGACCACGTTTGCGGACGGCACAACCGTCGAAGCCGATTTCGAAACGGGCAACTACTCGATTCACCCGCCCCTGACTCCGGCGGAACTGAAAACACTGGAGGAACCCTTACCAAAGCTGCCATAGTGAATACTGCAGGGTATTCTTCTTTTTGTTGTATCTTCCCTTGGCGGACGAAGCCTTGCTATTTAATGCGGCGGGGCGTCCGCCGCAGTTGGTCGCCCGGTGGAAAGGCCGGACGGCCCTGCTCACAGAACCTGAAATTTATGACCGCATCCAAAAGCAAATCGAAACCGGACGCTAAATCGCGAATCGCCCAATCGCGATTTGTCACCCAGGCCAAACGTGCCATTCGCAAGGCCCAGCAGACCGCCGCGCGCGAAAACGCCCGCTTCGGCCTGCCGATGATCGTCCAAACAACGCACTGATTCGCTCCCACTGCAGGTCAAAGTCTGCCACGCTGCCCTTTCTGTCGGCGAACTGAAGTTGGGTTTCCAGCAGCACCTCCGTTTCGAACTGGTGCTCGAAACCGACAGGCGCGAAAAACTCTCCGAAGTGCTACAGCCTTAACCCCGGCCTTTCTATATCCGCCTCCCAAGGATTAAAGAACGAGCCGCTCGAAGCGGCACCTACATCAACGCGTTTAACATCCCGTGATAGTACATTGGCTTCAGGCCGTGTGCTTTCAGCGTCCACCAAATGCCGCGCTCGATGCCGGGATCCAGGAAGGGGATCGTGGGCATCAGTTTATCCTCGTAGCCGAACTCGCACATGAGGACTTTGCCGTATTCGGTGATGATGGGGCAGGCGGAGTAGCCGTTGTATTTGGCGTGAGGTTCCTTGCCCTCCACCAGGGCTCGCAGGTTGGCCGCCGCGACCGGTGCCTGCATGCGAATGGCCGCCCCGGTCTTGCTGGCCAGGCTCGCCACATCGCCGAACGAGATCACATTCGGGTACTTTGAATGCACCAACGTCGCCTTATCCACCTTTACCCAGCCGCCTGGTTTGGCCGGGTCGGCCAGCGGCGACTGTTTCACAAAATCCGGGACACTCATCGGCGGCACGTAGTGCAGGAAATCAAAATCCACAACCACCCGCTCATACTTGGCATCTGGCGGCACCGGAGATCCCGAGGGCTCAGGTAGCACGTCGAAGACCGCTTTTTTGGCTGCGGTATCCACCGAGGCCAGGCGATGCCGGTACTTCACAATCACATCGCGTTCGTCGTAGATTTTAGCCAGCCGGTCCCCGAAAATCTTCGGTTTCATCAGCTCTTTCTGGTTGCAGTAGTACTCGAGCTGAAACCGGTCCCGCAGCTTGAGATCGCGCAACCGATCCTCAGCCATCAGACAAATCTTCTTCGGCGCCCCTCCACACTTGAGCTTCGTGTAGGTGTCGGTGAACACTAGCCGGCCCTCCTTGAGTTCGGGCAGTTTGCGGAGAGCATCCCGGCAGGCAATGGACCCCTGGTAGTCATAGATGCAATGTACATTCCCTGTCCCTAGGTCTTCACGGGTGATGCCGGGAACCAAATTGAAATCCACCTGGCATCCGGGCACCAGCACCAGGAAATCATACGCCACCTTGCCGTTCTTTGCCGTGACCACAAAGTTGTTGTCTGGGTTGAGTTCGGTAACGGAATCCTGCAGCCACTTCACCTTGCGTGGAATCAGGCTCTTCGTGCTGCGCACGATGTCCTTGGGTTCGAACACGTCCCCGGCGATCAGGGTATACCCCGGCTGATAGTGGTGGTCAGTGCTGGGATCGATAATGGTGAGGTCATCGTACCGAAAGATATCCTCCAGATAGGCTGCCATCGTGATGCCGGCTGACCCGCCACCCACAATCACAATCTTCGCCCTCGCCGTGCTCTCGGACAGGAAATCGTAAGTCCGCTCAATCACCACCGCACCCGCGAGCCCCACGAGACCATACTTCACAAAATTCCGGCGGGTGAATTTCCGGGCGGATTTGTTCCCGGATTCATGCTTGTTTTCGTTGCCACTCATATAACCAAATCATCGTTGCACAAAGGATAACCACCGCACAAGGGAGTATTCTGGCGGCGAAGTGAAGCTTCAGTCGAGCGTGGTGCCGCCTCGCCGCGTGAGGGCACGCGGCCTACAACCGGAGAATTCCGCCCGCGCCCTGTAGGCCGGGTACCCATACCCGGCGTTCGGAAGCCCAACCCAGAAGCGACCCCGTCTTTAGTTGAGGCCTTACCTGGCAGATACAGTTTCTCTCAAAAAAACGGCCCCCATAGGTGTTTAACATTATGGCGCAATTCCTGACTTCAATGCCGCCCGCCTGACCACTTTCGCAAAGTAATTGTTGCCAGAGTGTAAAACAGGATTACGTTACCGTTGAAAGTTCGATAACTCATAGAATCCAACAAAACCAAAATAGAATATGGCCACCAAAGCCAAAGTAGCACCCAAAGCTAAGGCAACACCCAGAGCCAAAACCAAAGCCGCCCCTAAAGCTGCCGCCAAACCCGCCGGCAAAGCCAAACGCACGACTCACCGCAGCAGCACGGGCAAGAAGCTCTACGCTGTCAGGGATAAGACTGGCAAGTTCAAAGATATCCAAACCTTCGAACGTGCGCACCGCGCAGACCTCGCGCGCAAGAGCAAGGCTGAGAAGAAAGCCAAGAAGTAATCAGGCGAGGGGAGGGGACCGCGTCGCTCTCCCCTGTCAAAGCAGTGGGTTTCCGAAAAACGGAGCCTACTTCTTCTTGAACAGGTCGCCGATGCCCTGGGTGACTTTCCCGGCGGCATCCGCGGCGGCCTTCGTGGCCTCCTTGGTCAGAGTCTCAGTCGCCTTCTTGGCGAGGTCGGATAGGGCATCGGCTGAGACGTTCGCGGCAACCTTCTCGATTTCTTTAATCACCAACCGCATCAATTCCGCGCTGGTGATCCCTTCAGGTCCCTGCCCCAGGTTCGAGAAATGAATCTCCGGCAGCGGCACTGTTACCGTCTGCCCCGCCAGCGTGGTCAGGCTCACCTTGAGCTTGCCTCCGGAGACCAGAAAGTCGTCCACCTGGAGTTTCTTGCTCGGCGCGGATGGGTCACTTGAGGTGCCACCCATGGCGGCGTCCACGTTCTCCAGGATCTTGGTTAGGTTGCTTTGCTTGAGATTCGTTTCGTAGGTGATCTCCGGGGCCTCGACTTTAATCGACCGGATCACGACTTTGTCCGCAAACACGGAAGAGGGTTGCAGGGCCAGGCTGGCGCTGCCAACACGAATGGATTCGGCCGTCTTGTAACCTTCGGGATTGCCCATCACGAAGCCGTGGATCTTACCCGAACCGGAGAGCGGGGAAATGCTGACCTTATCGAGTTGAAAATCTACTTTAGTGAACATGGGCCCGGCAGTCTCCACACCTTTCTTGACCGCAGAATCCAGGAGCAGCATGCCAGCCACCACGAGACCAATCACCAAAACCACTACGAATCCGGCCGCGAGAATCAGGATCTTTTTCATAAGCTTAAGTGTGGAATATATCAAAACCAGAGCGACCGCAATTTGGAAGATCACGCCGATCCCCGTTTTACCGGCAGTTCACCCGGTTTTTGGGCTGCACGATCTTTGTTTTCGGCCTAAAGTAAGCGTTATGCAGCGATGTTTGCTCTTGGTAGCTCTGTTGTTGTGGTGCGGCGGATCCGTGCCTCTTGCCGCGGAACTGTCCCCGTCTGAACGGGAAGTCCTCAAATCGGCGAAGTCCGGCCAGGCTCTGCAATTGGCCCTCGCCACAAATCGGAACACGCTGCCTTATCTGCCGGTTACCATCACGCCGGCACCGGGCCCGCAATTCCTGTTTTCCGACAAGCCCGAGTATTTCCTTTCAGATGGTGTCTCCCTGGAGGAAACCGTCCAGGCGGGCACGGTGCGCCTGTATGTTTATCATGTGCCGGAGCCGGCAGCAGGTGGCAAGGTGATCGCGGTGGTCGTGGAAAACCCAGGCAACACGCCGGTGCAATTGCGGTTCCTGCGGCGCGCGTTTCCCCGGCCCGGCGGCGATTATCACCGGATCGCCAAAGAGGCGCTGGTTGGCTTTCTGTCGGGGGAGGCGGAACCTCGGCCGCGCTCGATCGCGCCCGGTCAACGTCTGGTGCTGGACCCGAACATGGACGCGGCGATCGCGACGCGTGACCAATTGGTCCACGGCTTTTACGAATTTGAGATCGATGGGCCGGTTCGGGTCAGTGTGCTGCAGCGGTCCCCGGACCAGGAGAGCGTTCGGATCCTGGATGATTTGCCGCGGCTGCCCTCGCAGCCGGCCGGCAGCACCTCCGCCAGCGGTGCGGGGCGTGGACGATTTGAACAGGCAAACTTCGATGTCACTCTCGCTGCGGGACCACACTTCGACACTGCCAGTGGCGCGATGCAACTCGTGGTGGCGGATGGTCGACGCGACTCCTGGATTCGCGGCCGCGACGGCATTGAAGCCCGCGACGCCCGCAACGTGGGCAACTATGGCACCGTCTACCGCATCCGGTTCAAACGGGCCAGCAGCGATGGCCGCCACCTGGCCCTGGTGCTCGCCAAGTTGGAAGTGGTGAACCAGTATTGTGGCGCGGTGTCGGCCGCGGTGCTCTTGAAGCGCGGCAACGCGCCGTCCGCCCTCGTGCCGCTGCCCTCAACCGGGATGTTCATCCGTCAGCCGGGCGAAGTGGCGGTGATCCAGGTGTTTCCTCCCTTGCCCGAGGGCGAGACCGAGGAAGTGGAACTGGTCTATTCGCCGCCGGGAGCGGCATGTCTGCCCACACCGTTCCTGCTTTTGCCCATCGACTAGGTTTTTTCGTTTCGACCTCATCCCTAAAGCCGACTAACGTTTCCGGCGATGGCCAGCGAAGGACAATTGACGCCGATGATGGCGCAGTATCGCCGCATTAAAGGCGAACTGCCGAGCGAGGCGCTCTTGCTGTTCCGCCTGGGGGACTTTTACGAAATGTTTTTCGAGGACGCCCAGACCGGGGCGCAACTCCTCAACGTCGCCCTCACGAAGCGCGGGGTGGTGCCGATGTGCGGCATTCCCTACCACGCCGCCGGCGCCTACATAGGACGGATCCTCAAAGCCGGACGCAAGGTCGCAATCTGCGACCAGGTGGAAGACGCGCGGCCGGGGCAGCTCGTCAAACGCGAGGTTACCCAGATCCTGAGCCCAGGGACGCATTTCGATGAGCGGATGCTCACGGCGGAGCGGAACAATTTCCTGGCGGGCATTTACCCTTCGGGCAGCGGTTTCGGCCTGGCCCTGGCGGACCTGACGACCGGCGATTTTCTGGCCACGGAGCTGGATGGAGAAACCGCCCTCATGACCGAACTGCAGCGGTTGCGTCCGGCGGAAATCTTGTACCCGAGCGAGCGGGAAGCCCTGCGGGATCTCTTGCGCGGCGGAGCCCAAAACGGTCCTGGTATTCCGGCCCCGACGGTTGCCGGAGCTCCCGCCGGATCGGCCCTGACCGTTCCCACCGGCCTGTTCGGCTGGGTCTTAAACGGTTACGACGATTGGGTGTTTGCCCCGGAAACCGCCATCTTCACCGTGCGGGACCATTTCAAAGTGGCCTCGCTGGATGGTTTCGGCCTCAAGGACCACGCGGCGGCCACGGGCGCGGCGGGCGCCTTGCTGCATTATCTCACCCAGCATCTTCGGCGTGACGCCGCCAGCCTGACCCGCATCTCGTTTTATCAACGCACGGATTTTCTGACGCTCGATTACACCACCCTGCGCCACCTGGAAATTCTCGAGCCGCTGCATCACGACGCCCCCCGCCAGGCTTGCCTGTACGGCGCGCTGAACCGTACGGTCACGCCCATGGGCGCCCGACGCTTGCGCGATTGGTTGTCGCAACCCCTGGCCGCGCTGGAACCCATCGTCAATCGCCAGGAAGCGGTCGAGGTCCTGCGCATGAATAGTGCGGTGCTCGAAACGCTGCGCCTGCAACTCGCCCAGGTGCGCGACCTCGAGCGCACTATCGCGCGCCTGAGCAGCGGCAGCGGCAACGCGCGGGATCTGGCCGCGCTGAAAATAGGGCTCGAACAAGTGCCGGTGCTCAAAGCCACTCTCCGGCAGTTGGCCGCAACAGCGAATTCTGAGGGAGGGATGTTGCGCGACTTGCCTCAATTCAGCGACGCCGCTGAACACGATCACCTCGGCCCGGCCAGCGACCTGCTCGCGGACCTCGAAGGGCGGTTGGGTGAAATGCCCGACCTCGTCGAACTCGTGGGCCGCGCGATCGTGGATGAACCGCCCCTGGCGCTCAAGGAAGGGGGCATCATCCGGGATGGCTTCGACCCGGCGCTCGATGAATTGCGCTCCGCCATGCGGGGTGGCAAGGATTGGATCGCCAAACTGCAGCTCGATGAAATCACCCGAACCGGCATTCAATCGCTGAAAGTCCGGTTCAACTCGGTTTTCGGCTATTACATCGAAGTCACACGCTCGAACCTGGACAAGGTCCCGGCTCACTACATCCGCAAGCAAACCATCGCCAACGGCGAGCGCTACATTACCCAGGAACTGAAGGAAATGGAGGGCAAAATCCTCGGCGCCGAAGAGCGCGGCCTGAAGCTGGAGTATGAATTGTTTCAGCGCGTGCGCGGCGAGGCGCTGCTCCAGTTGCCTGCGATTCAGCAAACGGCCGCGGCGCTGGCGCAACTGGATGTCCTGGCTTCGTTTGCTGAAACCGCCCGGCTCCAGAATTATTGCCGCCCGGAAATCGGCAGCGACGGCGTCCTCTTCATCCGCGACGGCCGGCACCCGGTGCTGGAACAGAACCTCGTGGACGAGCGGTTTGTGCCGAACGACACCCTGCTGGACGGGCAAACCCGCATCGCGCTGATCACCGGTCCCAATATGGCGGGCAAGAGCACCTACATTCGTCAGGTGGCCTTGCTTACCTTGCTGGCCCACACCGGCTCCTTTATCCCGGCCACCCAGGCGCGCGTCGATCTCGTGGACCGCATCTTCACCCGCATCGGCGCCAGCGACGACCTGGCCCGCGGCCAGTCCACCTTCATGGTGGAAATGTGCGAGACGGCCAACATCCTGAATAACGCCACCGAACGCAGCCTGATTGTGCTGGATGAAATCGGGCGCGGCACCAGCACCTTTGACGGGCTCAGCCTCGCCTGGAGCATCGTGGAACACCTGCATAATCAAGTAGGCGCCAAGACGCTCTTTGCCACCCATTACCACGAACTCACCGAACTGGCCGGGCGGCTCGCGCGGCTGCGGAATTACAACGTCGCCGTTCGCGAGTGGCGCGACCAGGTGGTGTTTCTGCGCAAGATTGTCGAAGGCGGCACGGACAAGAGCTATGGCATCCAGGTCGCCCGCCTGGCGGGCGTGCCCCGGCCCGTGCTGGACCGCGCGAAAGAAATCCTGCGCAACCTCGAGGAATCCGAACTCACCCCCGAAGGCAACGTTCGCCAAACCACCCGCCGCCAGCGGGATCGCGAGAAACTCAAACAACTCGCCCCCGCCCCGCAAATGGATTTGTTTGGGTGAGCCCCCGGATTACTCCAACTGGGCCGAAGGCGAACCGAACGATGGCCTGGGTGTATCTCCTTTCGAAGCAAGCCAGTCATGCCGGATGACGTTGCGTCCCGCGGAACCGAATACGCCTCCCTTGATGTCTCACAGTAAACACGTCTGCCCCGTCCCAACGAGGAATGAGCGACCGTGAGCCCAACGGGTTCGTAGCTAATGGCGTGCCCTGGTTCCAGAATCACAAAAAAACTTACGGCATCGCTTCTGGATCGGAGGGCGTGCGCAGGTAGTAATAGCACTTCCTGCCGTTCTTGCCCCGCGCCATCACTTCCCATGAGGTCAGCGAGACATGGCCATCACCCCAGGCATAGTTGCCCCCCTTGCCATGGCGGGCGTAGGGCCGGACGATCAGCGGGGTGCTGCCGTACGGAGCGATCGTGGGCGGATAAAGATACCCGAGGTTCCACCACTGAACCCCTTGGAACGGATCCAGGCCATCGCCGTTCATGCAGGTCTCAACGGGCTTCGTAATAGAGCTCAGTTTCTTTCGATCATGGATCGCATTACCCGTGCCCACGGCGTAGCCGAGGTAGTAGTAATTGTGCCCGTAACCGCCGTAAGCCTGCCAACTCGGTTCCGTTTTAGGGATGGCATTTTCTATTTTGGCGGACCCACAGGCCGTCACTTTTCCTTTGGCCGTCAAGGCATTGATGTTGGTTTGGTTGTTGGCCAGGTAAGGTGAAATTTCAACAAACCAGCGGCAGGGCGCCACACCCCCCGAATAGATCTCGCCGGCCACCGGCAGGAAGTCGTGCTGATCGCTCGCATACATCAGGTACCCCAGCACGATCTGCTTCTCGTTGCTCACGCACTGGGCCGCTTTGGCCTTCTCCTTGGCTCTGGCCAGCGCAGGCAAGAGCATCGCCGCCAGGATGGCAATGATTGCGATGACCACCAAAAGTTCGATCAGCGTGAACGCCCATGCACCGCGAACGAATCCCGGCGACCTTCGATTTCGTTTCATTTCTCCCAATCGGCTCATGTGCCCAGTAAACGGGCGGCTGAGGACTCACCCCAGCCGCCCGCGGGTTGTGCTGTTACAGGACAACCGAGACTCTCTCGGTTACTAGAGCCTGACGCGGTAGAAGACGTTGCCAGTGGTTCCCGGTGTGACCTTGTAGGTCGGCGCGCTGGCGCCAGCTACGGGTGTCCATGGACCGTTCAATGACGGCGCGGATAAAAGCGTGCCCGCCTGCCAGGCAATCACCAGGTCCGCACCTGCCTTGGCCACATCTATCTTCACCGGGCCATACACATCGAAACTTTGGCCGGAGTTTTGGGCCGCCCCGTAAATGCTGGCCGCCTCATAGCTGTTCAGCGCCCGGCGCCAGATGCCAATGTCGTCGATCTGGAAGGTGACCGACTCCTGATACGCGGTGGTGGGATCCTGGCCGATCGTCAGCCAGTTCAGCGTATCCAGGTCGCCAACGCCAACCATGGAACGCGAATCGACCTGCACGCCATCGAGGTAGGTGACGGCATTCCCGGTGCGGTCGAAGGAATGGACCAACAAGTGCCAGTTCCCGTCGTTAACGGGCTGGGTGGCGTAGCCTGATCCCAGGCTCGTTCCTGTGCCGGCGACGGCACCCAGGTAATAGGACCAGGTGCCCGTTTGCCAGCCCGGCGCAAAGGTCAGGCCCTGGTTGCCATAGGAGTTAAAGGCCGTGCAGATGAACGGCAGGTCGGTGGGCGATCCGGTGAACTTCACCCAGAACGACGCGGAGAAGTTCACGTTGGAGCTGAACTGCAGATCCTCGAGAGGCTGGTAGGTGTTTATATCATAAACCTGCACAAAGGTGTAGGTGCCGACGCTGGTAACCGTCGAGCACTCAATGGCTTTGCCCAGTTTGCCTGGCACAAAGGCTGGCGGATATGCCGTGTTGCCGTGATGTCCTCGACCTGAGGTGTCACTGAAGTTGTCTTCAAACTTCAAGTGCAGCACCAGGTCATTGGTCAAGTTAGCAAACAGCGGGGCGGGCATGACGGTGACCATGGCGGGGGCGGTGGTGATCTGGCCGGCCCCGTTGCTGGCGTGCAGCGTGTAACTGCCCCCATCCGCATAAGCGGCGTTTGCAATGGTCAGGACGCTCTGCGTGGCTCCCGGCACATCGGCCCCGTCCTTCTTCCACTGATAGGACAAGGGCAGGCTGCCGACAATGCTGGCGGACAGCGTGGCCGTGGCGCCCACCATGACAGTGGCGCTGACTGGAGCGCGCGCTACTGATGGCGGCGTCGTTGATCCGAAGGCAGCAAGCCCATACATTTCGCTGATGGCCGCTGGCGAAAGGATCGTGTTATACACCACCACGTCGTCAATCACTCCATCAAACACCTGACCCACCCACTGGTTCGTGCCGATCCAGAAAGCGGACGTGCCTGGTGTCAGCGAGGACGCGGTGACGGCAGTGATGAGCTGGCCATTAACAAAGAACTTCGCGCCTTCAGCCGCTCCCGGCGTGAAGGTTGCGGCCACATGATACCATTGCCCAGCTACCAGGGAAGCGCCGCTGCTGTTATGGTCCAAAATGCCCGGCGTAGTGAATCGCAGTTCGTTATCGAGCAGCTTAAAGAACCAACTGCCGTTCTCCCCGGCTATGGCTTTGTCTCCAGCCAAGGTATTGGGCTTGATCCACGCAGCCACAGATAACGGGCCCGGCAATCCCAGGCTGCTTGCCTGAACTCCGGAGTCTGTGCCGTTAAAAGTGTAGGCGGTATTGTTTGCAGGCAGGCCCAGGTACGCCGGCGACGCCGGTCCCGCGGTGCCCATGACCACGCTGCTGAATACTTGCCCGTCGTGACCGCCGGCCACATCGACAGCGGTCGTGCCGGAGGTTTCATTGAGGCGCCAGAAACCAATCGGTTTATTGGCCACCACAAACTCCTCGTAACTGTCGGCAGGGGGCGTGATGAAGGTCAGGGTCGCGGTCGCACTGACCAGACCGCCGGCAACATTGGTGAGCCCGACCGCATATGCCCCCGCATCATCCGCGGAGCAATCGGTGATAACCAGGGTGGCGTTGGTGGCCCCCGGGAGATTGGTGCCGGTGTGTTTCCACTGGTAGGTTATGGGCGTCGTGCCAGCCGCTGTGACGGTGAAGGAAGCTTGGCCCCCCTCATACACCGAGCGTGACGCCGGCTGCGTCACAATGGTTGGCGGTACCGCGGGATCGATTGTTACTGAGATCCCTTGGCTCGTCACCGTGCCGTACGCGTTGGTGATGACGACATCGTACGTGCCCGCGTCCGCTAATCCGGCGGATGGCTGGTGATAGATGGCAGAAGTCGCACCGGTAATGGCTGTGCCATTACGTCGCCACTGATAATACATCGGCAGGGAACCGGCAACGTCCACAGTAATGCTGAAGGGCGTTGTGGTGTAAATCGTACCCGCTGGACTGATTACCGGTGGATCAGAAATCATGACCGGCGCCACTTGCGTACCGACAGCGGTGTAATACAGGCTCATGATGTTACCCGCAGTCAGGGCTCTATCGAAGACAGCGACTTCATCAATTGCCCCATCGAAGTCCTGTCCGGCCCACTGGTTCTTGCCGATCCAGAAGATGCTTGTGCCCGCGTTCACGCCTGAAGCATCGGCGGTTCCCACAGGTTGTCCGTTGAGAAAGAACTGAGCCCCTCCAACCGCACCTGGCGTGAATATAACAGCCACATGCTGCCAGACACCGGCCACCACACCCGCAGCGGTGCTGGTATGATCTAGAATGCCCGGCGTAGTGAACCGCAACTCGGCGCCGCTGAGTTTAAAGGCATAGCTGGTATTCTCTCCGGCGATGGCGCGGTCTCCCGTCACGATGTTGGGGTTCACCCAGGCGGCGATGGTCATCGAACCCGACAGGCCCAGGCTGGGCACCTCAACATAGCTGAATACGCCGTTACACGCGAGACTGGCGTTGGCCGGCTCCAGGCCCGGAAAACCCGTCCCGGAAGGGCCAGCCACGTTTGTCGCACCAACATACCCTCCGTTGGCCGCTGTACCCAGAACACCTGAGTTAAGGGCCACTGGGTAAGCCTTCACGGGCTCGTTCACACGCCAGTAGCCAACCGGCGCGTCCGCCAGGACCTGGGTGGCGTAACCCGCGGGATTGGAGGTTCGAGCGGCATGGTGCGCGGCAATTTGTCCGGCACTGAGCGCGGCACTGTAAAAGGCCACTTCATCCACCGCCCCGTCAAAAGTCCGGTTGGGAGAGGCGGTGGAACCCAGGTAGAACGGCGCGTCGGTATTCGGTTCGTAACTCGCCGGGCCCGTAGCGACCTGAACGCCATCAACGAACAGGGTCATTGTGCCTGAAGGCCCTCCCGAATATACCCCCACGATGTGCTGCCATTGGTTCGACAGCACCGTCCCGCCATTCACCAGCGACGCCGTCGTCGATCCCGTTACGCCGATGCGCAACTGCCAGGTGGCGGCATTCTGGTAAAAAAGGTAACCAGCCCGGCCCGAGACAAAGCTCATGGAACTGACCGGCGAGAGCAGCGACGCGGTATCGTTGCTTGGTTTGGCCCAAAACTCGATCGTGAACGCGCCGCTGGGGTTCAGCGCCGGGTTGTTGGGAACCCGCATCGAGCCGAAGTAAGCCGTGCCCAACGTGGGGTTGCTGAATCCCACCGCATTGTCCCCGGCAATCGCCCCCTCCACAGACCGCAGGACGGTGTCGTAATACTGCCCGTTTCCAGCCGGGCCAAGTGACCCGAGATTCGTCGCAATATCGTATTGCGGTGTTTGCACGTTATCGTTGAACCGCCAGTAAGTAAGCGGTTGCAGCCCCTGCAATTCGGAGGCGTAGTCAGCCCGCGTGGTTGGAATGGTCCCGGCGGTCAGGAGGGCCGCCGTGAGTGTGAGTAGTATTCGTTGGGTTGTTGCATTCATGGTTTCGGATGGTTCTGGATGTTTTCGCCTGACACTCTTCGCTCCTCCCGTGCGCAGCATACGCGCATGAGAAGTGCAATCGCACAACATTGCCTGAGAATTCCTGAGACCTATCCTAGCCCAACCTGGAGTTTTGGCGTTCAAAATCAGCCAGAATACGGATACGTACATCCCCTGGCGCCGGGGCCCGGCCGGGCGCCGTTTTCCGGGGTCTTAAAGCTCGATGAGGTTTGACCTTGCCTCCAAGCGCAAGAAACGCTAATTCCGGTCGTAATGACCCAGGTCGATATGCGATCCACGGCCGCGCGGAAGATTATCGATTTTCGCGCCCTTCGCATCCGGGGGGCGGTGGTCCTGGGCCATTACCGATACACCGAGGCGCATTCGCAGTCGATTCCTCACCGGCGCAGGAACACGCTGGAGATATGCTACCTGGCCCGGGGCGAACAGACGCACCGGGTCGGCCAGCAGGACTTTAATCTCCACGGAGGTGACGTGCTCCTTACCTTCCCCAACGAACACCACAGCACCGGGCGGCTGGCTGAACAGCGCGGGGAACTCTACTGGCTGCTCCTGGACATGTCCCCCAACAGCGACCTGTTCCTGGGCTGCGAAAAGCCCGAAAGCCGGCGGCTCAGAACCAGTTTGTTGCGGATGCATCCACGCCATTTCAAAGGCAGCCCCCTCATTAAGGCTATTCTCGAAGACCTTGTTGCCATCTACGCGAATCGGGAATTCGGCTTTCGCAGAACAGCCCTGAGAATTGCCCTGGTTCGCTTGCTGCTGGAAATCCTCGATTGCTGCCGCCGTTGGCCAAAACCGCCTAATCCGTCACCAGGGATCCAGGCGGTTCAGTCCTTCATCCATGCCCACCTTGTCGGGAAGGAATCGCTCTACTTGGCTGAGTTGGCGGCGCGGGCAGGCATGTCGCTCTCCAGTTTCAAAGCGCGGTTCCTGTCCGAGGTCGGCGTCCCACCAGCCGAATACGTCACGCGCCGCAAGATCGAACACGCCGCCCGCCTGCTTGCGGAGGGCCACGCGGTCACACATGTGGCCTTCGAGTTGGGCTTCTGCTCTTCACAGCACTTCGCCACCGTATTCCGCCGCTACACCGGCCAGAATCCAGGTAAACTCAAGCCGCGCAAGATATCCCGCGCGCGCCACTAAGGGCCCCAGAGCCACGTAGCCGGGACATCAGCGGCGAGCGGCCGGCATCATCGATGCGAGGCGCGCTCCAGGAGCAGACGCTCCTCTGGTAGTAAACTGGCGGAAGACGCCAAAGCCAGGTAGCGGTCGACCTGGTTCGTCTGGCCCGTGGCCGAAAGCAACACGCCGTAATACAAGGCCAGACCCGGTTGTTCCAGGACCTCTGCCGGAAGCCCCTCGAGCGCGGTCAGGCCCTCCGCCGTGCAGCCTTGAAGGTGCAACGAAAAAGCATAGGTGGAGGCGATCACCGGGTCTTCGGGGTGTTCCGACCGCAGTTGACGCGCCATTTCGCACGCTCGCTCAAGATCCAGGCCGAGCAGCAGTGAGGTCGCCGCATAGTTGTTCCGTGCCACCACGTTTCCGGGGTCCAGCTCGATCAGCCGCGAGTGGATGCGATGCAGTTCCCGGGTGTTGCCCGAATCCGCGTATAGCCGGTCCAACTCCCCAAGGGCCCAACGTTCCACCGCCGGGCGGCGGGCCATTTGACGCAGCAGTTGCTCCGCGGCTTCCCGTCGCTCCCAGGTCAGTGCCAGGTTCACCAGAGACGCCACGGGCCCCGGCCGTTCGCCAGCCTCCCGAACGGCCTGGCGCCAGCGCAACTCCGTTGCCTGCGCCTGGTTCTGCCCTGAAGCGGCTCGCGACAGAAACGCCAGGCGCATAAAATCCCATTCCCCCCATGCTGCTCCCTCCAGCTCATTCTCCAGCCCGGCCCAATCGCAGGATGCCACGAGGCAGCTCACCCGGGCCATCCGGACCGGCTGCTGGTCGCGCATCTCGGGCGCCAGCTCCGAAAGCCATGCCGCCGCCTGGTTCGTGAAGCCATGATTCAGCATCCAGGAAACCATCCGGAGAATCTGCGTGGGTTCCTCCGCAGCCCGGCGCTGCGTCTCTACCAGGAATGGGGCGGCGTCCGGTCCGGATCCCAGCAGTTCCAGATGCTGCAATCGATCCTCCAGCGTGGCCTCCGGCGCCGCTACCAGCCGTTGTGAGTATGGCAGGGCTGCGTCGGCCCCCATGCTTCGGCGCCAGTCCACCACCAGCCAGCGCAGCGCGGCCGGACCGACCCCGTCCTGTGTGCTTAAGGTGTCCAGAGTTGACCGCGCTTCCGCGGCGATTCGGGCGTCAGCGGACTGCAGGTTGAGCGCGGCCAGATTAAGCCGGTGCCACGGGTTACTTGGTTCCAGGCTGGCCGCGGTAGCGAAACCGGCGATGGCCCCGGCTGGACGTTTCTGTTTCAGAGCCAGTTCGGCCGAGAGCACATGAAATGACGCCTGGTTGCTGGTTGCCGGGCGCAACTGCTCCAGCACCTCGGCCGTTTGCCGAAATGGCGGGGATTCATAACGCAGACCTGCCGCTGCCAGCCGAAGCTGGTGTTCGGGCGTCGGCGAACGCTCGACCAGGCGCCGGAACCAATCCAGCGCCTGGGGCGATCCGGCTTCATCCGCCAACTCCGCCATGAGTCTGCAAGCCTCCAGGTTTTCCGGATTGGCCAGCAGCGCTGAGCGCAAGCTCAAGGAGGCGCTTCGGAAATCCTGCCGGTCGACAAACTTTCTCGCTTGGGCTAGCGACCGTTGCTCCTGGTATCCCCGCCAGGCTGGCCGCCCCCAAAACCATCCCGCCACTGCCAGTCCCAGCACCAGCGCAGCCGGTAAAACAATCGAAACCAGTCCGAATCGCTTCATCACGCCCTCAGCGGGTTGCATCCGCCCTCGCCATCCCTTGGAACCTCGGAGGGTCGGTGCAGGAAAAGTGGGTGGGAACGGCTTGGTGACCGTCGGGCAAGACAAATGGCAGGTTGCATCGATTCACGGTTTTGGTGCCGCGCCCCTCAAGAGCGTGGACGCTGTGACAGCGTGCCTCAAACCCGGTGTGGGGCTGGATTGTATCACCCCCAAGAATTAGGCAAATCGGCAGTTCCACTCAATACCGAACCTGCTGAAAACCAGTTATTTCGAAATGCCGAGATGACTTTTGTTCTGCATTTGCCAGTTCTCTCTGTATGGGGTGTGAACGTTACCTCCTCGCCCAGGTTATGGTGGGCGGGTGTATTCAAAACCATAATTTGAACCTGCAAACCAAGGTCGCGAGTTCTTTGTCGTGACCGCCAAGTTCACGGATACTCGGGGTCGCCAAAGCCTTCGTCGGTAGGCAGGACAGGTTCGCCGTTCATGTTCTTCATGACGAGTTTGAACTGGTCCCCAAGGAAGAGCGGCTTCGTGGCTTCCTTCGCCAGCGCGTTGAGTCGCTGTTGCATCGCGGCCACCTTGTCGGGGTGGGCGGCGGCGAGGTTGTTCTGCTCCGATGGATCCTTTGAAAGGTCGTAAAGGTCAACGCTGGAAGGAAGCATCGAGCGCCAGATGAGTTTCCAGTCGCCCTGGCGCAGCGCCCCGCGGAAGGGCTCGATATTGTACACGAACTCCGAGCGCGGCGATGGTGTCCCGCTCGCGATGGTGCCCCAGACGTTGATGCCGTCGAGCGGCTTGCACTTGGCGGTGGATGCGCCTGCGAGGGCGGCCAGCGTCGGATAGAGGTCCACGGCATGAATCAATCCGTCCACGGTCTGGGCTTTGATGTGACCGGGCCAGTTGGCCAGGGCGCACACGCGAGTCCCGCCCTCGAAGAGCGAGCCTTTGCCATCGCGGTAAGGGCCGTTGTCGCAGGGGATTCTCACCTTCGACATGTCGGCCATGACGCCTGCGAACATTGCGTTCTTCGTGCCGCCGTTATCGCTGTGGAAAATGATGAGCGTATTCTCGCGGATTCCCTTCTTGTCGAGCGCGGCCACGACACGCCCGATCTCGTCGTCGAGACAGGCGACCATGCCAGCGTAAATGCGGCGCGTGGGGTCGGCGATGTTTGGATACCGGTCAATATATTCCTTCGGCGCTTGATACGGCGTGTGCGGGGCGTTGAAAGCGAGATAGAGATAGAATGGTTTGCCGGGATCTTGCCGACTGATGTAATTCACTGCGTCCTTGCCAAGGAGTTGAGTCGTATAGCCTTCTTCCCGGACCGGCTTGTTGTCGCGATACCAGTCGAGAACGTGATGCTCCTCGTGCGTGAAGTAATCCAACTCGCCGATCATGGCGCCATATTGGTAGTCGAAGCCGCGTTGCCTAGGCCAATACTTGCTGTCAGCGTGGCCGAGGTGCCATTTGCCGATGATCGCTGTGTTGTACCCGGCTTCCTTGAGGCTCTGCGGCAAGAGCCACTCGGTGGTGTCCAGGCCATAGGCCGAGACGGAGGGGATGACGGCGGTTTGCAGACCGTAGCGGAAAGGGTAACGACCGGTCATCAAGGCCGCGCGCGTCGGCGTGCACATGGGCTGCACGTAAAACCGCGCAAGCTGTGCGCCCTCCGCGGCAAGCTTGTCGAGGTTCGGCGTCTTGATATCCGTGCTGCCGTTGAAACCGACATCCTTCCAGCCGAGGTCGTCGGCGACGATATGAACAATATTCGGTTTTACTGCTGCTTGACCGGCTGAGCCGGTAAGGACGGCTCCTAAAAGAAAAGCGATTAGGCTTTGTTTCATGCTGTAGCGTTTCTCCTTTGGCGAGGCAATGGTGTTATATTCACATTAGTCTGCCAAACGACAGAACTGAGCCGTGCGGCACACCTGCCTTTGCCGCGTGTTTCGGCCTGGCAACTTCTGCAAACAAAAATTAAAGATCTCTGTTTTCATTGATAAGAGGGCTGAAACTAAGTCACAGATTACGTTTTCGCAAGTTGCTCGCAAGGTCCTCGACGGAAGCTGCGCTATGCCGAATAGGTAATGAAGGATCCTAACGTGGGAGAGACCTCCGCACGGTGCATGCGACAAACAGAATCGATAACGTTAATGTTACATGGTTTGGGGTTTGCTCTGGGTGATCGAGCGTCCCATGCGGCCCACCTTGAACGGAAATCCACGACAAAGGTCTGTATACTGGTCGATTTCGGGCGGTGTGTGGGTTTCTAGTGTTTGCCGGGCGGCTTCTTTGGCTGGCTGGTTCGGGGTTGGAAGTGTACTAATTGTCAGGAAAAACGCCTTCTCGCCGGTGAAAGGCGGGGCCGGACATCAAAGTGCTTAATACGAATAACCATTTGCAATCAAGTGTTCCGTTGCTAACCTATCGGACCTGACTGAACGGATTGAATGCGACAGTTTCTGACGATCGCCACGAATGCGTTTATGGAGCTGGTACGGCAGCCGGTTTTCCTGCTGCTGCTTACCAGCTCCGCCCTATTTACTATCTTCCTGGCGGCGCCGTTTTACTTCGCGTTCGGAGATGAACCCAAGCTGGTCAAGAACAGCACTTTAGCGGTCATGCTGTTAGCGGGTTTGCTGGGTGCGGTGCTGAGTTCCTCGGCGTCGTTGGCCCGGGAGATACGGCTCGGTACGGCGCTGGCGGTGTTGTCGAAACCGGTGGGTCGGACCCAGTTTTTGCTGGCTAAATACGCCGGCCTGGTAGCGGCTCTGACGCTCCTGACCTATGTGAATGTGCTGGCCACGCTGCTCGCCAGCCGCATGGCGTTCGATGCTTATGGGGATCTCGACCGGTTTGGGATTGGGATTTTCGTCTTAAGTGTAGTGGTGGCTTATTTACTCGGCGGGTTCAGCAATTTTTTCCTGCGTCGGCCCTTTGTTTCGGACGCCGTAATCGGTCTGGCAGTGATGCTAACACTGGCGTTTCTGGTCATTAATTTCTTCGATAAGCAGATGCAGGCCCAGGAGTTTGCCAAAGATGTCGATTGGCGCCTGGTTCCCGCCGCCTTGTTGATTTTGTTCGCAGTCTGGATCCTGGCGGCAGTGGCCCTGGCCTGTTCGACCCGGCTGGACATGATTCCGACGCTGGCGGTATGTACGGCGGTTTTCCTGCTGGGGATCATGTCGGACTATTTGTTCGGCCGCCCGTCGGCTGAGGGCTCCTGGTGGGCCTCAGTGCTCTACGCCATCACGCCGAATTGGCAGTTGTTCTGGCTGGCGGACGCGCTGGACGCGGGCAAATCCACGTATCATTGGGGCTATGTGGGCAAGGCTTTCGCTTACGCGGCCGCCTATGTGGGGGCGGCCCTTGCGGTGGCCGTCAGCCTTTTTGAAGATCGGGAGCTGAGTTGAGTCGATCGGTAGACCGTATGAATGCCCTGTGCCACAGTCAGAATGGACCCGCCGCGAGGCGCGCGGGACTGGCTTAACCTGGAAGGTTTTTTGGAATGGAACGATACACGCAGAAAAACGGATTGATTAACCTGCTGGTGCTGCTGTGCGCGGCGGTGGCCGCGTTTGCTGTGGCACGGTACAGCAACTCCTTCGCTGGCCAAGTGGCAGTGCTTTACCTGGGCCTCGGGGTCCTCGTCTCCGCCATCAGTTGGTTCCAGATGCGCCTCGAAGCCGCCGAAGCGCTCGAGAAGCTCGAACTCGAGGAATTGACCAAAGGCCGCGGCGGCTCCGCCCTCTTCGACTCGAAGGAGACCGATGTTCTGCCCGCGCAACGCGCGCGAGAGCAATTCGAGCGCTATTTCGTGCCCGTGTTCTCCATCATCCTCGGCCTGCTGCAGGGTGGCGGCGCGTATTATTTCTGGCGCTGGCTCAACCGGAGCACTACCCAGCCGAACCTCAAGGAACCCATGGCGGCCATGTTCCTGTTCCTGCTGCTGGGTTTGGTGCTGTTCCTCTTCGGCCGCTTCGCGGCCACGTTCGCCCGCCTGGAAAACAACCGATTGCTGCGTCCCGGCGCCAGTTACCTCTTGCTCAACGCTATCGGTTCCGCCGCCGTGGGCGTGGGCATTATCGCCGTCCAGGCCGGTTTCCCCAAGGCCGACCTGTACCTCGCCTTTGCCCTGAGCGTCACTCTGGGTGTGGTCGCGGTGGAGACGCTGGTCTCCCTGGTGCTGGAGATTTATCGCCCGCGAATCAAGGGCAAGGCCGGCCGGCCTTTGTATGAGAGCCGCTTGGTGGGACTGCTTGGGCAACCCGAAGGCCTGATCACGACTGCCGCCCAGGCCATTGATTACCAGTTCGGTTTCAAGGTGTCTGAGACTTGGTTCTACAAGTTCTTCGAGCGTGCCTTGCTGTGGCTGCTCCCATTGCAGATCGCCGTTCTTCTGGCCACCACCTGCTTCGTCATCATCGAACCCGGCGAGCAGGGGTTGTTGGAACGGTTCGGACGGTTGGTCCCCAGCCGCCCAGTGCTCGAACCCGGCCTGCACGTCACCTGGCCCTGGCCGGTCGACAAGGTTTACCGCTATCGCACCGAGCAGATCCAGAGTTTTGGCGTCGGCTCCGTGCCCGATGCGAATGACAAGGACCATCGCCTTGTTCTTTGGACCGTGGCGCACAGCAAGGAGGAGAACTTCCTGGTGGCTAATCGCGATACCGGTTTTAACGTCACCACCAACCAGACCACGGGTCGCCGTACCCCGCCCGTCAGCCTGCTCACCGTCAGCATCCCCGTCCAATACCAGATCACCAACTTGGTGGCCTGGGCTTACAATCATGAGGACGCGCCGGCGCTGATGCAGGATCTGGCTACCCGTGAGGTAGTCCGTTACCTGGCGGCGGTCGATATGAATCACATAATGGCCGCGGGTCGAGGCGACTCCTCCGAAGAACTGGTGCGGCGCATCCAGGCCGCCCTCGATGAGCGCAAACTCGGTGCCCTGATCATTTCCGTGGGCCTCCAGGATTTGCATCCGCCCGTGAAAGTGGCCCCGGATTACGAGAAGGTCGTGGGCGCGATCCAGACCAAGGCGGCGAGGATCCTGGCCGCCCGGGCTGACCAGATTCGCACCAACGCCATGGCTGAAGCGCAAGCGCTGACGATTCTGAACCAGGCCAGCGCGGACCGGACCAACCGGGTAGTGGGCACCTGGGCCCAGGCCGCCCTGTTCACCAACCAAATCCCGGCCTTCAAAGCCTCGCCTTCGGTCTACGCCGAGCGCGCCAAGCTCGACGCACTGGTCAGCTCCACCGCCAAAGCCCGCAAATACGTGATGCTGACGACCAACTCCCTCGAAGTCATTTCACTCGATCTTCAGGACCGCATCCGCGAGGACCTGCTGAACCTGAGCGTGCCTGAACCCCAGAAATAATTTTTTAACGATCCATGAAACAAAACACCCTTACGTTAGCCGTCGGCGCTTTGCTGGTCATTATCGTTGCCCTGATGCTCTTCGTCTTTCAGGTGCGCCAGTCAGAAGTGGTGGTCATCACTACGTTCGGCAAACCCACACGCGATATCAAGGAGCCCGGCGCCTATTTCAAATGGCCCTGGCCGGTCCAAAGCGTCCACCGTTTCGACCAGCGGGTGCAGAACTTCGAGGACAAGTTCAGCGAAGGTCTGACTCAGGACAGCTTCAACCTGCTCACTTCCGTGTATGTCGGCTGGAAAATCACCGATTCCCGGGCGTTCTTCCCGAAGTTCGCCGGCAGCTCCGAGCCGATCCGCGAAGCCGAGGCGGTGCTCGAACGATTGCTGGGCAACGCCAAAGCCGCCGTGGTCGGCAAGCATCCCCTGTCTGACTTCCTTTATCCCGCCGAGCAGGGCAACAAGTTCATCGAGATCGAGAACGAAATGCTCCAGGCCGTCCAGACCCAGATCCGCGCCAATAACTACGGGCTCGAAATCGAATTCCTCGGCATCAAAAAGCTCGGTCTGCCCGAGGCGGTCACCCAGTCGGTGTTCGAGCGCATGACCTCCGAGCGCCAGGTGCTCATCAGCCAGTCCCAGTACCAGGGCGAAGCCGAGGCCGAAAAAATCCGCTCCGAGGCCAACCGCCGCGCTGCTGAATTGCTGGCGAACGCCGAGGGACAGGCCACACAAATCCGCGGCAAGGGCGAAGCCGAAGCCGCCAAATCCCTCGAGATTTTCAACCAGAATCCCGAGCTGGCCAAATTCATCTTCCGCTTGAACGCCCTCGAGAGCGCCTTGAAGGACCGCTCGGTGCTGATCTTCGACCAGAACACGCCGCCCTTCGACTTGTTCCGCTCGGTCTCCACCAATCTCGTCACCCGGTAATCTCAAGGTTTCTTATGGCTGAACCACATAACCATGACGAACCGGTCGAGCGTCCGCCGGAGGTGGCGTTGGACGCGGGATCGCAGGCACTTTCCGAGGCGCTCCGCAGCAGTTTCGCCATCGTCAAGTTCGTGATGGTGATCCTCGTTTTCGTGTTCCTCGGCTCCGGCCTGTTTACGGTCCGCGAAGGCCAGCAGGCGGTGAAATTGCGCTTCGGAAAACCCGTTGGCGATGGCCCCTCCGCCTTGCTTAACCCCGGGCTTCATTGGTCCTGGCCTTATCCGATCGAGGAATACGTCAAAATCCCCATCACCACCATTCAGCAGGCCCGCTCCAAAGTGGGCTGGTTCGCCATCACTCCCGAGGAGGAGTTGGCCGGTTTGGAGCCTCCGTTTGGCGCGTCAATCAGCCCCGCCGTCGATGGCTACGTCCTCACTGCGGATGGCAACATCATACACTCGCGGGCTACGGTGCAATACACGATCAAGGATCCGATCAATTATATCTTCAACTTTGCCAACGCTTCGAACACGGTGCAGAACGCGGTCGACAACGCCCTGCTGTGGGCTGCCGCCCGCTTCACGGTGGACCAGATCCTCACCCACGATGTCATCGGGTTCAGCGACGCGGTGCGCAGCCGGCTCACCACGCTGGTGGAGCAGCAGAACCTCGGGGTGGTGATCGAGCAATGCTCCGTGCAGAGCATTCCGCCGCGCCAGCTCAAGGATGCCTTCGCCAATGTGGTCAAGGCTGAGGTGACCCGCGGCAAAGTGCTGAATGAAGCCCGCAGTTTCGAGAACCAGGTGCTCAGCCGCGCCAGCGCCGATGCCGAGTCTCGCATCAATACTGCCGAATCCGCTCGCGCCCGCTACGTCGCGGAGGTTTCCAGCCGCGCCGAACAGTTCCGCGAGTTGCTCCCGGAATTCCAGGGCAAAGCCGATCTTTTCGTCCAGCAACGCTTGACCGAAACGCTGGGCCGGGTGTTAACCAACGTGCAGGACAAAATCTTCCTGCCTGAAACTGCCGATGGCCGGGCGCGCGAACTGCGCCTCCTGCTGAACCGGGAACCTCCCAAACCGAAACTTCAATCGCCGCAGTCGTAAGCGGCCGCTGTAGATCCCATGCAAGTCACTTCTCTCTTAAGCCGCCAGGAGCCCGGGTCCGGTCATGATCATCACCATCATGATGACGAGCACGGGCATCATCATCATCACGACGGCGAGTCCTGCTCTTCCTGCGGGCACGACCATGAGCACGCGCCAGTGAAACTCTGGCAGACGCTCCTGGGCATTGTTTTCGTGTTGAATGGGTTCGTGGTGGAATGGTTCTTCAAGCAAGGCACCGGCATTTCCAGCGTCAGCGCCATGCTGGGCGCCATCATTCTGGGGTATCCCATCATCTGGACGGCCATGAAGGACATTCGCCGTGGCCAACTCGGCATCAATGAACTGGTGGCCATCGCCGTCCTGGCTGCTTTTGCCTCGGGTGATTACAAAACCGCCGGGGTAGTCGCCTTCTTCATGCTGTTGGGCGAAATCATCGAAACCCGCACCGCAGAAGGCGCCCGCGCCTCCATCGAGTCGCTCATCAAGCTGACCCCCACCAAGGCCCGCCGCATTGCCGGCAAAGAAGAACAGGAAGTCCCCGCCAGTGAACTGGCGGTGGGCGACCTCATTCGCATCCGCCCCGGTGACAATGTCGCGGCGGATGGCGTGATCATGAGCGGCCAGGGTTCCTTCAACCAGGCCACGATTACCGGTGAATCGCTGCCGGTGGACAAGAAACCCGGCGATGAAGTGTTTGCGGGCACCCAGAACTTGACGGGCGTGCTGGAAATCAAGGTTAGCCGGGCTGGCACCGACACCACCCTGGGCCGCGTGCGCGAGCTGATTCTCGCCGCCGAGAAAACCAAGCTGCCCATCATGAAGATCGTGGACCAGTACATGGGTTTCTACACCCCGCTGGTGCTGGTCATCGCCGCCCTGGTGTGGGCTTTCACGCGCGAGCTGAACAACGTGATCGCGGTTATCATTTTCAGTTGCCCCTGCGCTTTCATCCTGGCCACACCCACCGCCATGGTGGCTGCGCTCTCCGCCGCCGCCCGGCTCGGCATTCTCATCAAGAACGTGGCGGACATCGAATCGGCCGCCAAGATCAATGCGTTCATCTTCGATAAGACCGGCACGCTCACCACGGGCCAACTGGCGGTCAGCCGTCTGGCACCGCTGGGCGACACGCAGCCGGCGGAACTCTTGCGTATTGCTGCCTCCGCCGAGCGCTACAGCAACCACCCCACGGCCAAGGCGCTTACCGCCCTCGCCGGTGAAGCCAGTGTGCCGCTGCTCGAACCGAAAGACTTCAGCGAAACCGCCGGCCGTGGCGTTAAAGCCCAGGTGGAAGGCGTTGCCGTCGTCGTCGGCCGCGCCCAGTGGCTTCGCGACAACGGCGTGAAAGAGGACTTCCTGAAATCCGTGGACCTGAAGGAGGCCGAGGGCTGGAGTTTGATCTTCGTAGCCCGCAACGGCCAGTGCATTGGCTGGGTCGGTCTCCAGGATCAGACCCGTGCCGAGGCGCGCGAAGCCCTCGCCGAGTTGAAGAACAGCGGGGTCCGCCGCATCGCCATGGTGTCCGGCGACCTGCAGCCGGTTGCTACCCGCGTGGCCAAGGAAATCGGTTGCGAAGAGGCCCGTGGCGAGTGCCTGCCGCAAAACAAGGTCGAGTTTGTTCGGGCGGTGAAAACCAAGGGTTACAAGGTGGCTGTGGTGGGCGACGGGGTGAATGACGCGCCCGCCCTGGCCGCAGGTGACATCGGCATCGCGATGGGCGCCGCCGGCAGCGAAGTGGCGATTCACAGCGCCACCATTGCTCTCATGAATAACGACCTGCGCCGCCTGCCGTTCCTCGTGCAGCTTTCCCGCAGCACGCGCTCGGTGATCAACCAGAACTTCTTCTTCGGCATCCTGTTCATCATCGGCGGCATGACCCTTTCCGCGATGGGCTACGTTTCGCCGGTGCTCGCCGCAATCATGCATACAGGCGGCTCGTTGATCGTGGTGTTCAATAGCGCGCGCCTGGTGCGCAAAGGTGAGGAACTCGAGCATTATCATCCAGCTCCGGCCCCCGGGTCGCGGAACGAAGGCGGCAACGTGGCCGCAAAACCTGGGCTGGCCGCGGCGTAGGGTTCATGACCGAAGTGAATTAGGAAACCATGACAGCGGATACGCTAAAACCTTTAGCCGGATCGGAAAGCTCCCGCGGCGAGGCGGTGGTCACCGTGCGGGGGCTCACCAAGGTCTTCAAGGACTTTTGGGGCCGGCCCAAAGCCCGGGCCGTCGACAACGTCGATTTCGAAGTCCGCCGTGGTGAGGTCTTTGGTTTGCTCGGACCCAACGGCTCCGGCAAGTCCACCACCGTCAAGCTGCTCCTCGGCCTGCTCTATCCAACGAAAGGTCATATCGAGGTCTTCGGCCATTCTCCACGGCACGTCGCCACCAAGGCCCGCATCGGTTACCTCCCGGAGGAATCCTACCTCTACCGTTATCTCGATTCCCGCGAGACGCTCAATTTTTTTGGCAACCTCTTCCAACTACCCAAAGAAGACCGCGGCCGCCGGGCCGAACAGCTCCTGGAAATGGTGGGTCTCAGCCAGGCTCATTTCCGCGCGGTGGGCGAATTCTCCAAAGGCATGCAGCGCCGCATCGGGCTGGCTCAGGCGCTCATCAATGATCCCGACCTCGTTATCCTCGACGAACCCACCTCCGGGCTCGACCCCATCGGCTGCCGCGAAGTCAAAGACCTCATCATCGCGCTGGCGCGCCGCGGCAAGACTGTCATCCTTAGCAGCCATTTGCTCGCGGATGTCCAGGATGTTTGTGATCGCGTGGTAATTTATTACGGCGGCAAAGTCCAGGCCATGGGACCGTTGGGCGAACTGCTGGCCAAACCGGATTCCATCCAGATCACCACACCCACCCTATCGCGCGGGACCATGGAAAAAGTCCTGGAAATCATTCGCGCCGATTCGGACGTCAACCAGGTGCGGGTTGATACACCCACGCAGAATCTCGAGAGTTATTTCCTCGATGTGGTGCAGCGCGCCCGGGTGGCTGCCGCCGAGACTTCCGGTGCCATGTCCGGTGCCCGCGTGGCCGCCTACCTCCGCGGCGAAGGTGAGCAAAAACCGGCTTCCGACCGCATCCTCGAACGGCTCACTGTTGGTACGGCCCAGTCTCAGTCGGCGGCGGCCGGCCCGGCTGCGCCCACCGAAACGATCGACCAGCAAAAACTTGCCGCCTTGGCGCGTCCGGCTGAGTCCGCTCCCGCCCCAGCTTCGGCCGCTGCCTCGGCTGCCACCGCGTCCGCGGACCTCAAGCAAGCCAACGAGAAACTCTCTGGCCTGCTCGGCAAACCGAAGGAATAACGGACGGCCCGCATGCAACGCATTCTCGCCATCGCCTGGCTCACCTGGAAAGCCGCTGTTCGGTTCCGACTGTTCCTCGTGGTCCTGGTCCTTTTGCTGGCCGCCGTGGTAGGCTTGCCGCTGCTTATCAAGGACGATGGCACCGCCCGCGGTTTCACCCAGATCTTGCTCACCTACACGCTGAGTACCATCGCGATCCTGCTCGGTTTATCGACGTTGTGGCTCGCCTGCGGCACGCTGGCCCGCGACATCGAGGAGTGCCAGATGCAGGTGGTCGCCACCAAACCTATTGCTCGCTGGCAGATTTGGATCGGAAAATACCTCGGAATTCTCTCCCTCAACGCCGTCCTCCTCGCTCTGTCCGGCGCTTGCGTCTACGGCTTGCTCCTCTACCGCGCCGGACACCTGCCCGAAGAGCAGCAGCAGGTTCTCAAGAATGAAGTCCTCGTGGCGCGCGGTTCCGCTAAGGAAGCTAGTTTCGATCGGGAAATCGAACAGGACACCGAACGGCTCCTGCGCGAGCGGTTGGCCAATAGCCCGGTGAGCCAGGCGGACCTCGCCGAAGTGCGCCGGCAGATTCGCGAGCAGCTCCGGGCTGAATTCCAGGTCCTTCAACCCGGCTACGCTCGCGTCTGGGAAATCAACCTCGGCCTCGCCCGCCACCAACTCCGCGACCGTCCCCTGTTTCTCCGGTTTAAATTCAACGCCGCCAGTCAGAGCGCTTCCGGCACCTTCACCTCGATTTTCCAGATTGGCGTGCCCCAGAAAACCCGACTGTGGCAAAGCGACCCCCTCAGCCTGGCGCCTGACACTTTTCATGAGATGGAAATCCCGCCGGACCTGTTTGACGACACCGGCCTGCTGACGATTTCAGCGCTGAATCCGAATGAGACCGCTCTTTTGTTCCCGCTGGAAGACGGCATGGAGGTGCTGTATCGCGAAGGCGGCTTTGGCCTCAACTATGCCCGCGGGCTCGGAATCATCTTCTGTTGGATGGCCCTCCTGGCCGCGTTGGGCCTCGCGGCCGCGACCTTCCTTTCGTTCCCGGTGGCCTCGTTTTTTTCGCTCAGCCTCCTCTCGCTGGTGCTTTTCAGCGGCACGATGGCCAACGCCGTCGAGCAGGGCACCATTGCCCACTACGACGCCGAGCATGGGCGTTACGGCAGTTCGCCCGTCGATATCCTCGTGATCCCCACGTTCAAGGGACTCCTGGCCCTCATCGGCCTGGTCAAAGGCTTTTCCCCCGTGGACGCCCTCAGCACCGGCCGCAGCATTTCCTGGCAAGACTTGGGTCTCGCGTTTTTCCAGATCGTGATCGTTCTGAGCGGCATCCTCGCCACCATCGGCATCATCATTTTCCACCGCCGCGAACTGGCCACGGCCCAGGGCACCCATTGATCCATGAACCCGCGCGCCAAAAAAATCCTATTGCTCGCCTTCGCCGCGGTGTTGCTTACCGGCAGTTTCTTTCTGCAGAAATCCTTGAACCATGACCGCGCCACTCTCGGCCTTACCCGGGTGGAGCCGCTCAAGAACGCCCCGCCGGTACTCGCCTTCACGACGGTGGCTCTCGGGGGTTTCCGGGGCCTGATTTCCAACGCGCTGTGGATTCGCGCCAACGAACTCCAGGAGCAGGACAAGTTCTTCGAAATGGCCCAACTGGCCGACTGGATCACCAAGCTCGAACCGCACTTTGTTCAGGTCTGGCTGGTGCAGGCCTGGAACATGGCCTACAACATTTCCGTTAAGTTCAAGGATTTCTCCGACCGCTGGCGCTGGGTGCAGCGCGGCATCGAACTGCTCCGCGACCAGGGCCTGGTTTACAATCCCGACGAGACCCTGATCTACCGCGAGCTCGCCTGGTTTTTCCAGCACAAGATGGGGCAGAACCTCGACGATGCCAACATGCATTACAAGCAGCAGTGGGCTAACCAAATGGCCGAGGTGTTCGCCAAGAAAAAACCCAACCTCGACGAACTCGTCGACCCCCAGACCGACGACCAGAAGCAGCGCGCCGAACTGCTCCGCACGAAGTTCAAGATGGATCCCAAAATCATGAAGCTGGTCGATTCCCAATTCGGCCCGCTGGAATGGCGCCTGCCCGAAGCCCATGCCATTTACTGGGCCTACCAGGGTCTGAAGCGCGCCGCGGAGAATCCCGCCAAAGCCAAGCCGGACGACCTCATCACCCTGCGCCGTGTGATCTACCAGTCCATGCAGTTGAGCTTCCAACGCGGACGCCTCATCGCCAACCCCTTCATTCAGTCCTTCGAGTTCGGCCCCAACCTCGACATTATCCCCAAGGTCTCCGCCGCCTACGAACAAGCAGCCGAGGAAGACGTCTCCAATCGCGACCATATCCTTCGCGCCCACCGCAATTTCCTTCGCGACGCCGTCTATTTCCTTTACGAACACAACCGGCTCGCCGATTCCGCTTACTGGTACAAATACATGGGGACCAAATATCCCGATAGACACCTCATCGACGGCGACCCCACTTCGCTCCCGGCCAACCTGACTCTCGATGCCTACGCCATCTCCCGCATCCAGGAAGATATTTCTGAAACCGGCCGCGACCGGGTTAAATCCGCTGTCGAGGGCCTGATTGCCAACGCCTACATGAGCCTCGCGGTCGACGAATACGAGCGCGCCGAAGGCTACAAGAACCTGGCCCGCAAGGTTCTCATCACCTACGCCAGCAAGATCGGCAAAGACGGACAGGACCGCGTCGGCTTGCCGCCGTTTGAAGAGATCGACCGCGAAATCCTGCGCCGCATTCTTGAGCCCGAAGGGGGTTTTCCGAGTGAAGCCCGCGCCATCCTCCGCACGCGGCTCGGCCTTCCTGCCGAGGTTCCCCAGGCCCCGATTCCCGCTCCCGGCACGAACGCCCCACCCGTCAGCGCCATCTCCACCTGACTGGGTAATCGGCCTGTGGGTTGCGGGTTACACGCACCCCATCCTGGTGAAGGATTCCTGGATAACCTTGCTTTGGCCTGTCACGACAAGCTGACTGACACCGCTCCCATACTTTTCGCAGAGAAAAACCGATTTTCCCTGGTGTGGGACGCGCGTTGTCAGGGCAGGGCGCCGCGCAGAGTTTCCACGATGTTTGCCAGTTGGTCCAGGACCGTGTCCACCTCGCTTTGCGTATTGTTCCAGCCAAGGCTGAATCGCACGCTGCCGCGCGCCCGCTCGGCGCTGCAGCCCATGGCCAGGAGCACGTGCGAGGGATCCAGCGACCCCGTTGTGCAGGCCGATCCGCTGGAAGCGCAAATCCCCGCCTGATCGAGCAGCATCAGAATCCCCTCGGCCTCGACACCACCAAACGAGATACTTGTGGTGTTCGGCAGGCGTGGTGTCCCGGCCCCGTTGCGTGCTGTATCGGCGATGCCCTTGAGAATGCCCTGCTCAAGCCGGTCGCGAAGCTCGCCGATCGGCTCGGTGCCGCGGGCCAGGCGGGCCAGTGCCAGCTCCGCCGCGCGGCCAAACGCCACAATGTTAGCCACGTTTTCCGTGCCGCCGCGCCGGCCCCGCTCCTGGGCGCCTCCAATGAGGTACGGCTGGAACTTCGTCCCCCGCGCTACATAGAGGGCCCCAACACCTTTGGGCGCATAGAGCTTGTGGGCCGACAGGGAGAGCAGGTCGACCCCAGTCTCGTTCACATTAATCTTCAGCTTCCCGGCGGCTTGCACGGCGTCCGTATGGAACATCACCCCGCGGTTTCGGCAAATCGACGCTAGGTCGCGGATGGGAAAGAGCATGCCGGTTTCGTTATTGGCCCACATAATCGAAACAATGGCCGTGTCCGGACGTAGTGCCTGCTCGAGATCCGCCGGGTCCAGGAGCCCGCCGCTGTTCACCGGCAGATAGGTCACCGGGTGCCCGTGCTTTTCTAGGAACGCGCAATACTTGAGGGTGGCCGAATGCTCGACGGCGGTGGTGACCACGTGGCGCTTGTCTGGCTGCACCGACAGGGCGCTGTGAATGGCCGCGTTGTTGCTCTCCGTGCCGCAACTGGTGAAGACGATGTCCCGTGCTTCGGCGCCGATCAACGCGGCGACGTTCGCTCGCGCTTGGTCCAGTGGCTCCATCAGACGGTGGCCAAACCAATAGGCGCTGGAAGGATTGCCCCATTGCTCCGTGAGAAATGGGAGCATGGCCTCGAGTACCTCCGGTGCTACGGCGGTGGTCGCATTGTGGTCGAAATAGATCATCCGGTTCATGCAGTGCAGCCCGGCTGCACTCGCCCAATGTGCCTCCGTTGACCCTCCGGCGCAACCACCACGCCGCACTTCCGGATTTGGAAGACCTGGGTGACCATTACTCGCATGGGACGTGCTCATCAAGAAGACGGTTCGGTTTGCGGTGTGGGGGTGAAATGGCTTGATGCGATATGAATGGATGTTTCGCCTGGCTTTTGACTTCGTTTTCTTCGGCGGGTGCGTATATTTTCCACACGCATGTTCACACAAGTTACTTCTAGCGTCTGGGCCGCGCGGTTATTGAGCGCGGGAATGCTCTGCCTCCTCACGTTGACGGGCTGCAGGACGACACCGCGTCCGGCCGCGCCCGTTGCGCGGCATGGGGACGAAATCATCGTGGCGGGCCAACTCTTCCGCACCGGGACCCGGGTGGTGACGTGGATGGATCCGGGTGGTTACGACGCCTACCGGGTCGAGCGCCGGTTCAGCCCTTTTGAGAAATCCGGCTGGGAGGATTCCAAGGCGGAAGTCAAATACCTGACCACGCCCAACCGGTATAATCTGCGGCGGGTCGGGTTGACTGACGAAGAGGTCGAGCGCGTGCGGGGTGGCGGCTGGGACTTGCCTACGCTGCAAAAGGTGGTGGATCAGTTTGTGATTCACTACGACGTCTGCGGCACCAGCCGGCAGTGTTTCAAGATCCTGCACGACATGCGCGGGTTGAGCGTGCATTTCATGCTGGATATCGACGGCACTATTTACCAGACCCTCGACCTGAAGGAACGTGGGTGGCATGCCACCTCATCAAATACCCGGTCGGTGGGTATTGAGATCGCGAACATGGGCGCCTATCGCGCCAGCGAAAAGAGCCCGTTGAAGGACTGGTATGCGCAGGACGAGCAGGGCACGCGCATTACTATTCCCGAACGGTTCGGGGACGGCGGCGTGCTGACGAAGAATTTCGTGGGCCGGCCGGCGCGGCCCGAGTTGGTGCGCGGCGTGTTGCAGGGCTCGCAGTTGGAGCAATATGATTACACACCGCAGCAATACCAGGCCCTGGTGCGTCTCACCGCGGCGCTGTGCAAAGTCTTCCCCAAAATCACCTGTGATTACCCCCGGGACGAGCAGGGCAAGATGGTGACTGGGAAACTGCCGGACGACGTTTTGGAGAATACGCAGGGTGTGATCGGCCATTTCCACATTCAGGCCAACAAAGTGGATCCGGGTCCGGCGTTTCAATGGGATTACGTGTTGGGCGGTGCACGGCGGTTACTCCGCAACGGCCTGAGCGAGCCAGCTCATCTCACCAGCAAAGGACACCTGCGAGAGTAGGCGCAGACGCACGCTGCCGGCGGCTTGCCGGTTTAACCCGCGGCGCCCATGAATGGGGTGAGGTCACACCTCTCCCCTCTCGCCGCCCCTTCAGTGCTGCAACGCTCTTTCCCGGGACAATCGGATCTTTGTGCGGATGGGTGATTGGTCATTGAGGTTTATTGACCGGGCTTGGTAGGCTGCTGCCCCATGAACGGCAATAACAACAATTTCGGCTTCGTCAAAGAGGATCCCTGGCGCATTTTTCGAATTATGGCCGAGTTCGTGGATTCGTTCGAGACACTGTCGCGAATGGGTCCGGCCGTAACCGTGTTTGGATCAGCCCGGTTGCCGCGCACCAACCCCTACTACCTGGCGGCTGTGGAGTTATCCAAAGGGCTGGCCAAACACCACCTCGCGGTTATCACTGGCGGAGGCCCGGGTATTATGGAGGCGGCCAACAAGGGCGCGGCCCTCGCCAAGGGCAAGTCTGTGGGGTTGAACATCGAGTTGCCACACGAGCAGAAAGGGAATCGCTACGCGAATGTGCCGATGTATTTCCACTATTTCTTCTCGCGCAAAGTCTGCTTCGTCAAATACAGCATTGGTTTTGTGTTCATGCCGGGCGGATTCGGCACGCTGGATGAGTTCTTCGAAGTGATCACGCTGGTCCAAACCAACCGGATTCCAGCGTTTCCGATGATCCTGTTCGGCAAGGATTATTGGCGGGGTCTGATCCGCTGGATGAAAGACCAGTTGGAAGGCAGCAAGTTTATCAGTGAAGGCGACCTGGATCTTTTCACCCTCACCGATGACCCGCAGGAGGTCGTCGATATCATTCTCGATTACGAGCGGCGTGTCGGCCCTCC
The DNA here is from genome assembly GCA_002428665.1 of Verrucomicrobia subdivision 3 bacterium UBA6082. Taxonomy (GTDB): domain Bacteria; phylum Verrucomicrobiota; class Verrucomicrobiia; order Limisphaerales; family UBA8199; genus UBA6082. The sequence goes on along the minus strand of DIXK01000092.1, from coordinate 7,403 downwards.
CGATATCGTTCCCAAGGCCTTCTCCTGAGCTTGACTAGACCCCCTCGCTGCATGGCGCATATTCACGAGAAGATCGATTTCACCGTGGCCATCTTCGTGGTGGACGGCGGGAAGTTGTTGTTGATCCACCACCGCACGCTCAACAAGTGGCTGCCCTTGGGCGGTCACATTGAGTTGGACGAAGACCCCGAGCAGGCGGCCTTGCGCGAGGCCCGTGAGGAGAGCGGCCTGGAGGTGGAATTGCTGGGCGAACGTCCGCCAACCACCGGCCCGGGCACCCGGGCGCTCATTACTCCCCGTTTCCTGGACATTCATCGTATCTCGGACACGCACGAGCACATCGGGTTGATCTACTGGGCTCGTCCCAAGGCGGGCACAGTTCGGTTGGCCCCGGACGAGCACCACGACATTCGCTGGTGCTCCGCCGGCGATCTCGAGGGCCTGGTCCCCGCCCTCTCACCCTCCGTGAAGTGGTACTGCCTCAAGGCTTTGGAAGAGATCCCAGCTTTTCCCTGAAAGCTCGCCGGAAAAGGATCTTTCATCCCCCGTTCGGTGTCCACGCTTCAGCGTGTCGGGAACCAGTTACACCCTGAAGGGTGGACACCCAACCCTCAGCTTTCCCATTGCCAAGCACCGGGCGGCTCCCCACTCTATCGCGCTTGTAAGCGGCTGCTCCATGTTTTCCCGCCAATCAAAAATTGGGTATTTTGTGCTCGAAGGATTAAACTCCCTCGGGACGGTCTACTATTTCTACTATTACTATTTCTACATGCAGATGGCCTTTGGCTTTGATAACAAAGCCAACCTGGTCCTCGCCGCGCTCAACGGCCTGGTCTACGCCCTCTTCTCCTGGCTGGCCGGAAAATTTGCGGAACGCTTCGGGTATCTCACGGCCTTGAAGGTCGGATTTGGGATCATGCTGGGCGCGCTGACTGTAGGGTCCCAGTTTCCCTACGCGCCCGTCCAGGTTGCGGTGATGCTCGTGGCGGTCATTGGCATGTGTTTTACCTGGCCTACGCTGGAGGCCTTGGTCAGCGGCGGTGAGAACCGGGCCGGGGTGCAGCACATGTTGGGTATTTACAACGTGGTCTGGGCCGCCACGGGATCGGTCGGCTACTTCATCGGCGGGGCGTTGCTCGACGGGTTGGGATTGCAGAGCCTTTTCTATTTGCCGATAGGTATCCTGGTGATCCAGTTGGGCTTGACGTTCTGGCTCGAAGCCCGCATCCACGCGTGCCCCTCGGCTGCACCGGCACCTGTTCCGCATGAGGAACATCCCCATTCCGAGGGCCACACCAATCGCTTCCTGTTGATGTCCTGGCTGGCGAATCCGTTTGGCTACATCGCCATCAATACCCTCGTGGCGGTCATGCCTGGGGTGGCCGGCAAGCTCGGTTTGTCCGCCACCATGGCGGGCATCTGCTGCTCGCTCTGGTGTTTTTCGCGACTGGGCGCGTTCATCCTGCTCTGGGTCTGGACACGGTGGCACTACCGGTTCCGTTGGCTGCTGGTTTCCTACATTGGACTAGTCCTGAGTTTTGCCGTTATTCTCCTCGTGCCAAACCTCGTGACGCTGGTGGTCGCCCAGCTTTTTCTGGGTGCGGCCTTGGGCCTGATTTATTCCTCGTCCCTCTTCTATTCGATGGATCGCAGTGAGACGAAAGGCGAGCATGGCGGCATCCACGAAGCCGCGATTGGGCTGGGCAACTTCGCCGGTCCGGCCGTCGGCGCCGCTTCTCTGCATCTATTTCCACACTACGCCAATAGCGGCGCGGTGGCGGTGAGCCTGCTCCTGGTTTGCGGCTTGGGCGGCTTGGGCTGGATCTGGCGCTTCTCGGGGCGTAACGGGACCGCGGATCCTGTCGCTAAAGCGGGCAAGCAGGCAACGTGATTTGAGGGCTGGAGTGCATTTGACCAGGTCGCGCACGCTATAAAGCCAGGATCGCCTCGGCCAGTCCCTGATAGTCTTTTAGCGTGTTATAGAGCTGCGCGGAAATCCGTAAGCACCGCACCGGCGGTTCACCAAAACGCATCCACGGCACCTCGATGCGGAATTCATCGTAAAGTCGCAACTGCTCGCGATCAATCTTGGCGCGCTTCGGACGGTTCTGAAACCGGCCGGGCAGCGGCAAGGTGGCCAACGACCCCAACATGGCTTCAGGGCAGGGGACTTCCACTTCCAGGCGTTTGCTCAACAGGGCGCGGGCCGCGATGGCCAGGGCCCGGTTCCTCTGGCGAATTTCCACCCAGCCTCCAGGCAGCAATCCTTCCATCCACTCGATGGCTGGCCCGACGCAAAACCAGGCCGTGGGATCGAAGGTGCCCGCCCAGTCAAACCGGTCTTGAAACGGGGTGTAGCCCGGCCGCGGCGTGTTGTTGCCGTGGCTCACCACCGCGGGTTGCAGATCTTTCTGTTTATCCTCGCGCACCCAAAGAAATGCGGCTCCTTTCGGCGCGCAAACCCACTTGTGCAGGTTCGCCGTGTAGTAAGTCGGCTGCAGGCGCGAGAGGTTCAACGGCACCATGCCTGGCGCGTGGGCCCCGTCCACCAACGTTTCCACACTCCGCTGTTCCAACTCTCGCACCAATCGTTCGACCGGCAGCACCAGTGCCGTGCTGCTCGTCACGTGGTCGATCATTGCCAGTCGCGTCCTGCGGGTGACGCTGCGAAGCACGGCCTCGATGATCTCGTCATCGGTGCGCGCCGGGAACGGCACGGTTGCGACCACCAACCTGGCCCCGGCGCGCGCAACGGGTTCAGCGAGGGCATTGCGGCAAGCGTTGTAATCGAGGTTGGTCGTCAACACCTCGTCACCCCGGCGCAAGTGCAGCGACCGCATCACCGCATTCACGCCCGTGGTGGCGTTGGTCACAAACACCAGATCTCGCGATCGTGCCCCGACAAACCGGGCGAGCACCCGGCGCGACGGTTCCAGTCGCTCCTCGTATTGCCGCCAAAGGAACTGGACCGGTTCGGCTTCCATCTGCCGCCGCAGCTTCTCCTGCAGCTCGAGAATGGCGCGCGGGCACGCTCCAAACGAACCGTGATTCAAGAACACGATACCCGGAGCCAGCCCCCAGTGCTTTCTGAACTTCGAAACAGACGTTGTCGGTGTTACACTTCTCACCGCCCGAGCGTAGGGGAAATCTTTGTTGGGGTCAGCCGCAAAGTTCCCCAGTCCCACAAACACTATTGCCTGGCTGTCCCCGCCCGGCATAGACTCCGCCATGGCCATGAGACTCCCCTTCCAGGTCATGCGACCGCACGCCGGTTTTCCGGCGGCCAGCGTGGAACACGAACCATCCCCGAACTCTCTATGAATACCCTGCAGAACCGACGTGACTTCATCAAAACCGCAACCAGCGTGGCTGCGCTGAGTTTCCTCCCTATGGGTGGCCTGTTCGCTGGTCCGTCGCCGCTGAACCCCGCACCGCGCCCCAAGAAACGCGCCCTGGTCCGCGGCGCTTTCTTCTATCCCCCGGCGAATGTTGTGCTCGCCGGCAAGGCGGAAGATAACTGGAGCAAGCACGAGTGGTTCACCTGGCCGGGAAACCAGTTTGCCCCGGAGGAACAGCAGAAGAAGTTCGTGGCGAAGGTCCGGGAAATGACGGCGGGGCTCGACCTCGACGTGGTGCTCGACGACACGCCATTGCATACCGAGGTCGGCATCCGCGGCTTCATGGCCAGCGTGGAGCAGACCCGGCCGGCTGCCTTGCTGCTGTTCAATTTCTGGAACAGTTTTAGTCCGAAACTTAAGCCGATCCTTGAGGCTTGGAACGGGCCTGCCATCATCTACCACCCCGTCGGCGCGAATCATCAACTGCCCCCGGAATACCTCCGCACGGCCCCGCGTGTTTCGTATATCCACTCTATCGAAAATTGGAGTGCGCTCGAGCAAGGCTTGCGCGCGGTCCATGCCGTGAATCGCCTCGCCCAAAGCCGATTATTGCGCGTCTCCGGTCAGGCCAAAACTCCAAGCGACACTACAGAACCGTTCTTCGGGGTTTCCATCCACACCGTCCCGGCGGCAGAATTCAACACCCTCTACGACGAATTGAAAGTCACTCGCGAAATGGAAGCGATGGCCAGGACCGTCCGCCGCCAGGCGCGCCGGGTCACCGACCTCGCCCCGGGCGCCTTCACCGACGCGGCCCGATCCCACGGCGCGGTGCAGCAGCTCATGCAGCGGCACGATGCGGATGCCATTGCCATCGAGTGCCTGTTCCTGAAGCACCGTAAACCCTGCCTGAGTTTTGCGGTCAATAACGGCAACCTGGTGCCCTGCGGTTGCGAAAACGATCTGAACGCTTCCCTAACCCTAATGCTCGGCGCCAGCTTGTTTGGCCGGGGCGGTTTTCAGCACAACCCGGAGTTCGACACCGAGCAAAACCTCTATTTCGGGTCCCACTGCACCTGCACCAATCGGCTGCATGGACCCGCAGCGAAACCGGAGAAATACGACCTGCGCCCGTTTTTCCATCAAATGCCGAAAACCCTGGCCCTGGACGTGCAATGGTCGCCCGGCGAACCGGTCACCCTCTGCAAATACCTCGCCGATCAGAAAATCCTCAATGCCTGGCAGGGCACGGTCATCGACTCGCCGGCCTGCCCGCCCACGGGTGGCTGCGCCACCCGGGTGCTGGTGAAACTGGAAAACGTAGCCGACGTTTGCTCCGTCTACTCCGGCCCTCACCCCGTCCTCTACTGCGGCGACTTCGCCCGCCACTGCCGGACCCTGAGCAAGCTCTACCCATTGGACCTGCGCACCAACCTGGTTTGACGATAGAATAGGCTGGGAAGTCGACCGGGGCTAAGGCCGGCCATTTAATCGCGACATTTATTTGACTGATACGTTTTCGGGATGCCCAGAATGCACTATGAATCTCCGTTCCTGCCATGTTGGCCTTGGGTTTGGTCTCTTCTTAATCGCTCTCGCGGCCGATGCAGCGCCGCAGAAGGCCTACGGTAAGATCGAAGTGTTGCGTGATACGTGGGGTATCCCACACGTGTTTTCCAGCACCGACGAGGGTGCATGCTATGGTCTGGGCTTCGCGACGGCTGAGGAGCGCGGCTTCCAGATGACCTACAGCCTGCGCATCATGCAGGGGCGGCTGGCAGAACTTCTGGGGGAACGTTCGCGCCTGGGCCGAAACGAAACGACGTTGGATAATGACCGCAAAATGCGAACCTTCGGCTGGGAACGAGCTGCGGATCGCACCGCCTTGAACCTGGACCGGGAAACACGGGCGCTCTTGCAGGCGTACTCGGAGGGGGTTAACGACAGTTTTGAAGCCCAGGTCCGCGAGGGGCGGCTGCATTCCCTTTTTGAAAAATTCAACCTCACGCCCGAACCCTGGAGCCCGGCAGATTGCCTCTTGAGTTGGTGGCATCTCGCGCAGTTCTTTGCCGGCGACGGCACACGCGAACTGCTCGCGTGGCGAAACCGGGAGAATCCGCCACCCGGACGTCCCATGCCGCCAGTGGCCACCCAGGCTTGGGTGGACGATTCGGTGGCCGTCGTGCAACGTGAGGATGTCCAGGAGAAGTGGGTAAGGCAGGTCGAAGCCTTTTGCCGCGACCATGGTTTCGATCAAACCGGACCAGGGGAGGAAGGACCAAAGTTCAGCCATGCCTGGGTGGTGGGCGGCAAACGGACCACCACCAGGTCTTCGGTCCTGGTGAGCGATCCGCAAACGCCCGTGAGCAATCCAGCCATCTGGATGGAATTCCACCTCAGCGGGAAGACGTTCAATGTGCGCGGTGTGGGCGTCCCTGGCACTCCGGGACTGCTGATCGGGTTTAATCGGAACTTGGCGTGGGGCTTGACGGCACTTGGCGCCGACCAGGCGGATTTGTTCCTCCTGGAGACCTCACCGGAACACCCGAACCAATACCTCTGGAACGGCAAATGGCGCAATATGGGGGTTCGCACAGAGCGGATTAAGGTGGCGGGAGCGTCGGACGTTGAGTTGGTGGTGCGGGATACGCATCTCGGGCCAGTAGCCTCAGCTTTCTGTTTCCAGCAGCCGGGCGAACCTGAGGTGGCGCTGAAACGCGTGCCTATCTGCGAGCCGGATCGCGATACGATTCAAGGTGTGTTCGGAGTTATGCGGGCGAAAACTCGCCGTCAGTTTGTCAGGGCGCTTTCCGATTGGCGTTTTCCCACCGCAAACTGCGTTTATGGAGATGCCCGCGGCAATATCGGCTATTTCGCGGTAGGTGCGATCCCGGTGCGGTCGCGGCTTGCCTCCGATTTCGACGGCCGTTATGCCATCCGCGGCAGCAGCGATGATTACGACTGGCAGGGTTTTGTGCCGCATTCGCTCCTGCCTCAGGTGGTGAATCCCAGGCGCGGAGTTTTGCTCAGCGCCAATCATCGACCTGCGGCTGCTTTCTATAAGATCCCGGCGGGCCTGAGCACAGGTTCCATGGGAGACACAATCCGGTCCTGGCGTTTACGGGAACGTCTCAGCGCCACTGGGCCATCCTCTCCCGAGCAGGTCCTGCAGGTCCATTATGACACCGTAAACCCCGCGCGCCGCGACTTGGTTCGCTTGGGCCTTCACGTGCGCGATACGAATAAAGACGCCCTGACCGAGGAGGCTCTGGCGGCGCTCCGGGCTTTGGAACCGTGGCTGCTGAATGGCGCCAGCAGCGACCTCCGCCAGCCGGGCGCGCCATTGGCGACCCAGCTCAGCACCTTCTTCCGATTCATCTCCACTCCGCTGGCCTTGAAATACGGCGGCGGTGAATCGGGTTTGGCTCGTTTCTTAAAAGATGCAACCGCGCGAATCGAGGCCGATCCGAAAACCGTGCTCGACCAGGATGAATGCGACTTCATCGACCTGACCCTCACTACTGCCTGGGGTAACGCTGGGCAAGCCAGTGGCAGGGAATCCCGCCCGCAAGCGCGGCAGGGCGCCCAGGACCGGCAGCGGTTGGGGTGGTTTAACAGCCTCGATGGTTTTGGTTCGCTGGACTCGGCCAACGATCTGCCAAGTGCCGCAATCACCTGCCTGGATGGGCAAACGATTCACTCCCAGGGCGGTCAGTCCTACACTCAATACGTCCCGCTGCATGAGGTGGATTCTGCTCAGTCCATTTGCCCGATCGGCCATAGCGATCGCGCCGACAGCCCGTACCGGACAAGCACCATGTCCCTGTGGGGTGACGCAAAACTGCACCCCGCTCCTTTAAGCCGCACCGCCGTCGATAAGATCACAGCCGAACGTAGCTTACTCTCCAAACCTTGACCCGAGAACGCTACCCTTGGAGGAATTCGGCATGAGAGTTTCGGAACGATGCCCGCTCAAAACGGAGCGCCGGTCTGTGACCGGCTTAAACCCCACCCCACATCTGCGCCCTCCCCCCTCTCATTAGAGCCTGTCCCCAATGTTCGATG
>DIXK01000057.1 GCA_002428665.1 Verrucomicrobia subdivision 3 bacterium UBA6082 | reverse complement strand
CCCCGCGATTCCGCTCTGTTTGCAAGTCATGCACGTGGCGCGGGGCCGCTGCTGCGGAGCATTCGGCAACGGTGGTGTTGTAACTCCAATGAGCAGCTTGTTTACAGCCCGTGCTGGGGTGGCGGTGTTTGGCGGCGGCTCGTTCTGTCGCGCCGATTGGCCGCTGGGCAAGGTGGCACTGGACGCACAGGCCCTCACGGTAGATGCGCTATTTCGTTGTTACCGTCTCCCCCTTACGGACATCGACGCCCTGCGGCCAGGGTTGCTGACAGTCCAAGTTGAGCACCATTCACAGGGCATTCCGCCGCGAGTCAGGATTTGGGGGTTGCGGCTCTTTGGGCGGCTTCGCCAGGCTATCGATCAGCACCGTTTGCCCGTAGCTTTGAAGACATGAAACCACGGCCGAACAACTGCTTGCAGGCGACGCCGCATTGCGTCTGCGTTTTTTTCCTGAGCCAGGGGTTCGGCGCGCCTGACGCAGAGCGTTCGCATGAGCGCCGCTGAGCACAAGTTTATAAGTTTGGCACTGGCGATTCTCTCGCTCGTGCTCCTCGCACTGCTGGCCGTCACCCTCGGTCAGAAGAATCGCGAAAGGGTTGATGTGCGCTACGCTCACGACATTGTCGGTGGGTTTCAGCAATGGCGAGACCTGGCTTTGAAGGCGGAGCCAGCGGAGGCTGCTGGTTACCTGGAGCAGTTGGCTTTTCCCGAAGGCCAGCCATCACCCTTCTCTGGTTCGTTATCCTATTTCGTCGAGACTCAGCGGCGGAGAGTCGTTCAGGATGTTATCGTTTACCTGCGCGCAAAGACGGGCAAAGACCTTGGCGGCAAACCGGAGGCTTGGATCAAAGAGTATGGTCGCAAATAGAAAACCAGGAAGGGCTAACCATCGGCCTGGAGTGGACGCGGGATGGCCACTCCTGTTTCCATTTTTACGCCCTCAGTCCCGCGCCACTCAGGCCGGACGTTGGCATTGTAGACCAGCGCCCTAGAAAAGGAAGAAACCACTATGACTGAAAAAGTTACCGAATCACCCATAAAGAAAAACAGAAATCCAATGGTTCTAGTTTGCGGCATTCTCTTCATCGCATCGTCGATAGGAATCTTCATGTATGGCGGTGACCGGTCGGTCGGCGAGTACGTGGGCATGTCGTTGATTCCTCTCCTTTTCTTGGTTGGCACGGTGCATTTCTGGAGGAAGAGTGATTAGGGCTTTCCGCCACGCAATCGCCAACAAGGCGCTTGAGCAGAACCGCCGCCCCACCTTTCCGCTCTACGCTCGGCGGCAATTTGGACGCGCCTTCCGCGCGCAACTTCGCGTTTCATGCGGCAGTCGCTCAGCTCGTTAGGTCCTTTTCCCGCTTGCGGCGGAGGAAGTAACACTTTAGTATCACTTTATGAGAACGGAGCTGGTCACTACCTTGAAGCGCAGGGCGACGGAGATCATCGCCGAACTGGAGACCGAGCGTGATCCGGTGCTCATCACGCAGCGTGGTCGCCCGGCGGCGTATCTGGTGGACGTTGAGACCTACGAACAGGCGCAGCGGCGACTGGCGGTTCTGGAGGGGATTGCGCGCGGAGAGCGAGCGATTGAGGACGGACGGGTCGTGAGTCACACTGAGGCCAAGAAACGAATGGCGCGATGGCTGAGTTGATTTGGACTGAGCCGGCGCTCCAAGATCTTGATGCGATTGCCGATTACATCGCGCTGGACAACCCGTTGGCGGCGCGTCGCCTGGTCCAGCGCGTCTTTGAGCACGTGGCGCAGTTGGAGGCACACCCTGAGAGCGGATCACAGCCGCCTGAACTTCGGCGCTCTTCGCGGCGATACCGCCAAATTGTTGAGCCGCCCTGCCGAGTCTTCTACCGCTACGATCGCACCGCTGAAAGGGTGTTTGTGCTCTACGTCATGCGCGGAGAGATGCGTCTTCGCAAGCGCCGCCTGGGCAAGCGGGAACGTGAGAATCCAACGGCCTAACCCCGGCTAAAGGCAAGGCCGGGATCGCGTCTCGGCCGCCAATCGCACCTCTCCCGCCCGGCCTGCCTGAGCCGGGTCGTTGGGCTGAATAAAACATGATCGGTCGCATTGTTGCAGCAATTGCTTTTATCGCTGGAGGGGCCGTTACGGTTTTTCTGCTGGCCCTCCTGATGGGTTTTGCCGCTTCACAGGCGGGTATGAGCGCGAGCGCCGTCTTGAGCCGGCCCGCCGTGGACGCATTCATCCCGTGGTTTGCTGGCTCCTGTTTTCTGGTAAGCGCGATTGCCGTGATCGCATGCAGGAGCCGGGTCAGTTTGCAGCTGGCCGCTTTGATCGCGCACTCCCTGCTCTTACTTACATTTCTCGCTATTTGTGCAGAGGGCGTAGGCGAGGGAGGCGGCAAGTTTCTGGGTGGCTTGCTTACCTTGTCATTTATCACCCTGCTGTACTTCTCCCCCTGGTTTGCCATCTGGGCTGCATTCCTGTTAAGAAAAACTGCGGGTGCCCAACGGTATCTCATGGATGGGCAGCGGCTGAGCCACGATCCAATCGGGGAAAGAGGAGGGAACCCAAACGCTGACTGGCTGGATTGAATCAAAGGTCGGCGAGCCACCTCTGATGCCGAAACTTACAAAGAAGGAATGACAAAGGGGCCGCGCTTGAAATTGCACGATATGAGGACAACCGGAAACAGTTTACGAGGCTGGGGGTGTCCAGAGGCTCACGTCCGAAAAAACTGCTCCTCCTGCTTTTCTCCTCAATCACCTCGCAATTACAGGTATAGCAAAAGAGCACGGACTTGCTTCGAAGGGCCCTCGGAGAGGTCCTCTGATCCACCGGGTCGATGGCCACAGCTAGCCGTTCCGCTTCCCGACTAAGTTTCAGGATCATGAGACGGGGTTGCTCTATTTTGGGTATCGTTACTACGATCCGGGCACGGGAAGGTGGCTCAGCAGCGATCCCATCGGGGAACGGGGTGGGTTGAAACTCTATGGTTTCATTCGCAATACCCCAATTGCTCTCATTGACTATTTGGGTTTGATCGCCGCAGGCGATGTCATCAGCACCGAACTCCGTGATATCAACAGCCTTTGCCAACCGAATTCATGATTGAACCATCGAATTAAAAAAAATCTTAATAACCGGCCCGTTTTTTTTGAGACAAAACCAGCAATCAGTGTCGCTTTAAAGGGTGAATTCGCGTGAACAGCGGATCTGAAAATGATCAACCGGTCTCCAACGAATGGGATGCTTGGCTTAGCCGGCATTCCCCAGGAATGCTGCTCTTCGCCCGCCAACAGGCCCGGTGCGAGGCGGATGCCCAGGATTTGGTCCAGGATTCCATCTTCGAATCCTGGCAGCGGGATGGGGGAGACGGCCCACCTGCCCTCAGCTTGGTGTATGCCACCATTCGCCGGCGTGCCGTCGACCTCGCCCGAAGCCACGACCGCCGCGTTGCTCGCGAGCTCAAAACCAGTTCTGAAATCCCTCCCTGCTGGTTCGACACTCCCGTGGAAGACCGCGAGCGCATACTTTTGATTGAACAAGCCATGCGCGCGTTGTCACCCATGTATCGCGAAGTGCTCACCCTGAAGCTCTGGGGCGGTCTTACCTTCGCCGAAATTGCGGAGACGCTGCAGGTCCCCGCCAATACCGCCGCCTCCCGTTATCGCTACGGCCTGGCCGAACTGCGCAAACTTACTAAAGAGGTGCTCGCATGAACGATCACGACCTGGATCGCTTTGAAAAGGAACTGCAGGGGCTCAAACCCTCCCGGCCACCGGAAGTCTTCGCTGCCTGCCTGGCGAAAACGATCGCCAATTCTCACCTTCATAATCCCAATCTTAATCCTGATCTTAATCTCAATCCCTGCTCCCTCCCGCATAGCGGTTCGCCCTCACCCGGGGGAGAGAGGCGGGGTGATGGCAAGCACAAGAACCTCTCAATCCAAAATATCACAGGCCTCGTAGCCCAACTTCGTGTTCAGCTGCGCTGGCTCATTCCTGCAACCGCCCTCGTCCTGGCGTCCCTTGTCCTGCTGCGCTCCAATCTCCTGGGCCTGCGTAACCACAACACCTCGGGAGGCTCTGTGGAATCGGCAGCCGCCCTGAAAGCGGACGATGTCAAGATCGACAGTACGTTGGTTTCCTCCTTCGACGCAGTGGCCAATTTGCCCGATGGCGAACCCGTGCGCTTCCGTTGTGAGGAGTGGGTGGATGAGGTCCGCCTCAAAGACAGTTCCCGGGGACTGGTTTATAGCCAAAAGGTGCCCCGGGTCACCGTCGTTCCGGTCTGTTTTGAAACCTATTGAACCGCAAAAGCATGAGCATTATGAAAACGATCCACTTTCAGTTTAGGTGTCCGACTGCACGCCTCTGTGCCACTCTGTGCGCCACTGCAACGCTGGTATCTGTCTCTCAAGCCGCTGAGCTCGCCGAGCGCAAAGTGGTGGTGGTTGGCGGTCCCGGCGGGGGCACCGGCAGTGCGGTCGCCATTGCCGGAACTCCCGACGAAAAAAGAATCGAGCGCCATATCACGGTGGTCGGCTCCGGCGGAGCCGGTGGGGCAGGCGGCGGCGCCATCGCTGTGGCCGGCGCCGTTGGTGATCCGAAAATTATCGAAATGCACCGCGTGATCACCGCGGATGACGGTACGATCGAAGGCAAAGAAGTCGCGTGGCTGGGGGTGGGTACCGAGGAAGCTCCGGAGGCCCTCGCTTCGCAGTTGAAGCTCAAGAAGGGCCAGGGCCTCGTGGTTACCTATGTCGGCCCCGACAGTCCGGCCGCCAAAGCCGGCCTGCAAAAGAATGATGTGTTGCTGGAACTGGACGGGCAGATGCTGGTTCTGCCCGCCCAACTGCGGAAGCTCGTCCATAACCGGATACAAGGCGAAGAGGTGATACTGAAAATCCTCCGTGCCGGCAAGGAAGAGGAACTCAAAGCCACGCTGGGCAAGACGAAGACAGGGACAGCGTTGTTCGGCGATGGCGGCGCCTGGTACGGTGACCTTCAGTACCTGGGAAACCGCTTCCGCGACTTGCGCCTCGGCGAGGACCTTGGCGAGGGTATGAAGTCGCTGCAGGAATCCCTCGCTCGCGCCGGCGTCAACAAGGACACTATCCGGATCGAGGTCCGCAAGGGAATCGAAGAAGCCAGGAAAGCGCTCCAGGAAGCCCTCCGCGCTTCGACCAATAGCGCCGGCGCCCATATCACGGCTGACCGCATGCTCAAGAATCTCCGCGATAAAGGCATCTCCATCGACAAAGACGCTTCCGTAACTGTGCAGAGCCACGGGCGCCAGGTCCGCACGATCGTCAAAACCGACGACTCCGGAACCTACGTCCTCGTCGCCAACCCCAAAAAACGGCTCACCGCTCACGACAAGCACGGGAAGCTTGTCTTCGACGGCGAAATCGACACCGCAGAACAACTCGATAAAGTCCCCGAGTCCATTCGTGATTCCGCTCGGGACATGGTTGAAGAACTCGAAAAGGTAAAGCTCCCGAAGGCCGAGGACGACGAGGAGACTGGCGAGGAAAGTTCCCTTTCCGCTGTTCCCGAAAAAAATAGCTGAAACTTTTTCGAGCGCGACGGGTTATTCCAGCGAACCGCAAGGTATTCAACGCCAAAACGAATTATGATGCATTTGAACGACCGCACCGAATGTAGCCCGGAACCCGCTCGCCCGTGGAGATCTTGGCTGGCAAAGACCGGGATCGCGTCCCTCCTTCTACTTGCCCTGGTCGCCGGCAGCGTGACTTTGGTGGTTCCCCGGGTTTCCTCTCATTTGCGCGTGGGCTGGTATCTCCGCACCAGTCAATGGCGTGCCGACGCGCGCACCGTTGTCGCCATTGTGCGATTTGTTCTCGAACGCGGCCCCCGCTTGCACCCCAGGCTCGCTGATGCCTCAGGTACTAATTCGCTCGCCATTGACGTTGCCCAAACCAACCTCCTGGCCGCCCCGCCGACCGCCTAGACTGAGCAGAAAAAAGATTCGCGCACATGAAGGGCCTGCTCGCCGAGCGGGTCGCTTTCTGGCTCTTTCCTTTGGCGAACGCCCTGGCCGCGCGCAGGCGGGGCTGAAAAGCAGGGGTCTCTGTTGGCAAAGCGCTCACCCCTTGAGCGCCAAGCCAACAGGGAAGAGGCAATTACCGGTCAAGATTAGTGTCACTGAGTGGAGATGAGTGCTTAAATCCTCCCTGAAAGCGCTGCCAAAAAAACTCCCCCGGGACAAAGTCTGTCCGGAATCCGGACCCGCAAAGTCCTGCTATACTAGGTAAAAGACCGACAACCGGAGCGCCGGTCTGTGACCGGCTTAAAAGTTTTATTACTGTCACTGAGTGAAGATGAGTGGTTAAAACCTCCCTGAAAGAGCCGCCAAAAAACTCCACCAGGACAAGCTATGTCCGGAATCCCGCCCCAAAAAGTCCGGCTATACCAGGAAAAAGACCGACAACCATGCACCCCAAAACCACCACCGCAGTGCAGCCCTCCCCACCCGCGACTTCCAGCCCCGTCTCGCCTTTACACCGCCCCACCGTCGCACCGTCCACCGACTTACCTGTCCCCGGTCGCCTCGATTTTGGCCTTCGACCTTCAGACTTCAGAGCTTTCAACCCCAACTCTGCACTCTGCACTCATAACTCTTCATTTGCCCCTCGTCCCGTCCGCCCTATCGGCAAATCACGGTTTGTAACGGTGGATAACGCTATATAACGGTGGATAACGGTATTTTTTCAAAATCCCCAGTCCGCCGCACCCTCAACCAAGCCGAAGAGACTCCAATAATGGCAATGCGCAAATCCCAATTCGATCAATTCCCATCCTCCACAACCGTGGCTGTTGGCCTCATGTGCACCTACGTGTCGGCATTCGGCGATGCCTGGCAACATCCCCCGCCTCACCGCGACCGTCCACCGTCGCACCGTCGCACCGTTTCACGGTCCCACAGTCCTTAGTCCCACAGTCCGTAGTCCCATAGTCCGTAGTCCCATAGTCCGTAGTCCCATAGTCCGTAGTCCCATAGTCCCATTAATGTCATGAACTGTCAGTAGCGAAGCCCCGATTCTGTCTGCTATATTGCCCCCGTTTTTGGGTGATTAGATCAGGTGTTGTCTGGTGGCCGCTGGAGCGTTCACCCCACCCCGATCCGAACCCCGTTCTTTGACATATACGGTTAAACAGCAAAGCAAGGCATCCAGGCCCGGCGGCCCAGGGCGCCGGGCGTGTGCGCCCCAAACGCGCGCGCGCCCGCCCGCGTCCGGCCTCCGGTCGGTGTCCGGACCTAGCTTTTAGCTTTCAGCTTTTCACTTCATCCTTCAGCCTTCAGCCTTCGTACTTTAGCCTTTCTGGAGGTCCCATTTTTAGCTTTCAGACTTCAGCCTTTCTTGAAACGGTGTAAAAAAGTGCGGAAAAGTGCGGAAAAGTGCTTTTTCGGAGGAGTTTCTCGGTGGCGGGACCAATATTCCTCCTTTGCGCCTTAGAAACAAAAGCGCTTTCTGCCCTCGGTCCTCCTCCCGACCGTCTCGTAGTCCGGCACTTCAGCCTTTTGCCTTCAGCTTTACCCCGTGGGATGGCGCTAACCTATCCCTCCGGGTTTCCAAATCTCAAATCTCAAATCTGAGATCTGCAATTCCTTCAGCCTTTCTGGGGGTCCCACAGTTTGGTTTGAATGCACATTGAACCTTTTCTGGCATTCGGCATTCCACTCAGTACAAATGGCCGTGGTGGCCCGAACAGAACAACTACCGGTACAGGAAGCCAGGAGGCAAGATCCGGCCGCCTGGGATGTGCTCTTCAAGCGCTACCAGATGCCTTTGTATGTTTATGTCTTTGAACTCGTCCATGATGAGCAAGCAAGCCTCGATGTTGTGCAGGAGACTTTCGATCTTGAGAACCAGACGGTGGCCCCTGAAGAGGTGGATCGCCTCGCCAACACCATGCAGGCTGAGTTCGCCCGATTTCACCCATATACATTCTACGCGAGAATTGCGGTGCATACCTCCAGAGCGGTGCAAGCAGGTGCACGCAACCAGGCCATGGTGCAGGCGGCTATGACGGCATGCGCGTTGGAACGTTATCATCTCAATCACGGCACTTATCCCGAGGCACTGAGCGGTTTGGTGCCGCGCTATCTTGCTGAGGTTCCCAAGGATCCAATCGGGGGCGAATCATTGAAGTATCGCCTCAGTGCTTCTGGTTACTTGCTCTACTCCATAGGCTGGAATCAGGTGGATAATGGCGGCATTATTGCGCCGACCTCAGCCACTGCAGCGCTCCCGAAAGACTCCGCAAGCAACACAGGCGACTGGGTTTGGCGCTGACGCCTTTTCCCGCCTGCCAGAGCAGATGGTCTCGTAACGTGAAGCTCCACATTACGGGATGGCATCGGGGTGTTTTGCTCTGGGCCTGAACATCAATGAGCCCCGGTTTTCCCGCTCCTTGCCCCCACTAACACCTGGCGCGATTGCTGGTTCAAGGCGGAAATGTCTTTCCACGCATCGGTGCGACTTGATCCATATACCCAGAGATAAGGCACCTGGTCGGCTTCCCAGCGTTTGCCAGAGTGCATTTGTCTGTTCACCGGAAACCGGCTGTCGGGATGAATGCCCCCCTGCGGATTCGTCCAGAAGATGACTTCCCATCCGCCAGGCTGGTCGAGTGAGCCGAAACAGCCTCCCGCCTGGGTGTCTGTGATGAAGTGTGACGGGCGGTAATACGAGGGCACTCCCGGGCCGCCAACGATGTCGTGGTCCGCCGAGCCGCCGATGGCCGAGCGGCAAAACCAATACACTTCCACCAGGTCCCACCTCCGCGAGTCGAGGCTCTCGACCCACAGCGGGCGCACCAGGGCCAGTCCAGGTTGCTTGAATACCACCGCTCGCACTCGCGCGCGATAGCCCGCCGGGCCAGCCCCGGCACCGGGGTGCTCCACCTCCGCCTCCACCACCCAGGCTTCCGGTTGCTCCTCCATTTCCAGTCGAATGACCCTGGAACTCTCCGCCCAGTAATCCTGGCCGTTGATGTTTTGGTGCACGGCAAATACCAGCCGGCCCAGCAGGAGCCCGCCCGATTCAATGCGGTCGAACAAAGCGCCGCTCTTGCGTGTGCAGCCCCAGGTCATATCCGCGCCTTTCAACTCAATGTCATTCCGCTGTTCCAGCCTAAGCGGGCGCGGAGCCAGGCCGACGCTTTGCCCGGGCGACAGGGTCTGAATCGAGCCAAGCAGAGAACCGGATTCCTGCAGTACCACTGGCACACGTTTCAGTTCCCGGGCGCAGGTGCTTAACAAGGTGAATGGCTCCGGTGGCAGCGCGCCACCCAGCGCCCATTGTTTGCTGCCATTCCAGTTCTGCAACTCGGCGCACCACGCGGTCTGTGATGGCATGGCCCATGTGCGCTGCTCGCCAGGCTTCAGGCGGATCGTCTCCACCCGGCTGGTGCCGTGATCGAGGAGCCGCAGGAGTCCCTGCGCACCGATCGCATTGGTGTTTTGCACTTTCACTTCGCCGCGTCCTGCGGTCAGTGCCAGTAACCCGAAAGAACCGCTTTGCGCATGTCGTTGTGCGGCCTGGGAGTTCACCTCGGTTACCGTTTTGGTGAACAGGGCGTAGGCTTCGTCATGTTCATTGACCAGCCCATAGTTGCTGTCCTCCGGGAAGGTGGAGCTGATGCCCAGGGCGGGTTCATCGACCCACATGAAGTAATGGTAGCCCACCATGAACGGGAGATCGGCGACCATATTGGCGAAGATGCGGTAGCAGGCCGCTTTTTGTTCCTGGGTATCCACCCGCATGCCTGCCCCGTGTTTGCAGGGCAGGCCGCTGTCCAGCGCGGGGAAACTCCACTCGGTAATGATCATCGGTTTTTGCACCGTCGCGTAATAGTCACTGACTTGTTGCGGCACCCGCTCCACCACAGCGCCAGTCCCGTCCGGAAGCCAGGTATTCTCGAAGTCCACACGCGGGTAAGTATTCAACGTGAAGACATCATTGAATTTTCCCGCCGCCGCCAGCACTGGCCCGGGGACCTGCCCGGCAAAGCGGCAGCCCAACACCAGGTGATCCGGATCGGCCTGGCGCAAGGCCTCCGATGCCACCTGAAAATATCGTTCCGCGATGACCTCTAGAAAGCCGTCGCGTGTTTGCGTCAGCGCCGGCGTGGCCGGGGGTGTGTTCGTGGCTTGGAGGAAGTCTGCCTCATTGACATACGCCGTCCCGAACTGGCTGTTGATGTCGGTGAGGTTTTGGAAACGTTGCAGCAACCAGCGGTAGAGTGCCTTCTTCGCGGCTTGATGCGCGGGCAACTGAAATACTTCGTCCACGAGGTGCCCGCCCTTCCCATACCATTCCAGTTCATTGTCCAAAAAGGTGCCGATGCACCAGGAATCTCCTTTGGAGTTTTTTGCCAGGCGCCGTGCCAGGATCCGGCAATGACTCTCCCATCGCGGACTGAACACATCGGGGAAACCGGTCCAATGCACGGGCCGGCAGATCCACTCGCGCCGGGCAAAGCTCGCGCCGAACGACGCAAACTCGATGTGCGCCAATCCCTGGTGACGCAGAGATGGGCTGTGGCCGGCAGGCAGGCAATTGAAGCCCCAGGACTTGAGACGCGCTAGCGTGGTTTCCGCCCATGCCGCTTCGCTGCCATATTTCGTGGCGACATTCCGGTTATAGGGCGCATAGCCCAGCGCCTCGCACCAGTGGCCCCGGTAACTCACGTGATCGGTGCCGATATCGAAAAACGGTTTGCCTTCCGGATCCAGCAACCACCAACGACCCTCAACTTGCAGGGTGCGGAAGAAGCCGGTGCCCTCAGCCAGGGTGTTGCCAGGACGTGAGATCCAGGGAGCCGCCGGACGCGGTTGAGCGGGAGGGCCAGAGGCCGGCGAGGACACCCTTACCACCGCGTTGTCAAATCGCGCTCGCAGGCCGCTGGCGCAAACCATCGGACGCCCCATCCGCACCGCTGGACCGGGACTGTCCAGGCGATATCCAAATCCTGAAATCGTGTTGGTCCCCTGATAAACCTGACCGGTTATATTGGTGGCGGTCAGGTTGAGCACCAGCCGGTAAGTTTGCCCGAGCCGCCATTGAAAACCGCTTCCCTGAATCGGCAACATCTCCAACCGGGCGCCGGCTTGCACCTGCGCCAGCCACACTCCGTCCAGCATCTCTTGCATTTCGGTGGTGTGCTTGCGCTGCTGGGCTTCCGGTGCGGTAACCAGGTTCAGCGCCCAGTAATTGCGATCATCAATCTGCAACCCGATGCCCGCCGTGAGCCAATCCCCAGCGAGTTCTTCCAGCACCGTCACGTCGCAGGCAAAGCTCACACCCGTGGCCCAGGGCACAGCTCGCCAAACGCTGGCCCCTTCCGTGCCTTCGTAGCCACCCTCGACCACGTTCCAGCCGGTAGCTTGCGGCTCCCAGGCCGAACCCGCATCGCTGTCCGCTGCGAAGCTGGAAAAATCCTCGCGAGACGTTTGACTCCAACCCGTCCCAACGCCAAGCAGAACCGCCAGCAACCAACCAGTTGGGCTCACCCACCAAATCATACGAAACAGAGGATCACAGCACATAGCTGCGAGCATAGGGTGGTGGTCGGGGCGTGTAAAACATCGGATGGAGGGGAGAGCACAAAGGCGCGACCCGTCGCTGCTTCTCAAACCGGCAGCCCCCTCAGTCCACCAAACGTTGATCAAATGACTCCAGCAACATTTTTCCCCTTGCCGCCATCACCACTTTTCTGATGGCCTCCACCACCACTTGGGGCTGGTCGAGTTGCATGACGTGGGTGCTGTTGGTCACAATGATTTGCATGCTGTCGGGTGAGAGTTTCACGAGGTTCGCCTGTTTCTCACGCAGGAGAGCGTTCCATCGGTCGAAGTCCTCCATCGAAATCCCGGGTGGTGGCTGATCTCCGTGCTGACCCGCCGTGAGCACCACCAGCGGCACCGGCGGCAGGGGTGTGGCCACCCGCACCTGATCCGCACTCTCGTGTGCAATGCCTTCCCACTCCTTGCAGATCGTGTCCAGGTAAGGCGTGCGCGCTCGCAACGCCAGGTCGGTCGCTTGCACAGCGCCGGGCAGCTTCGGATTCGGACGCAGATAGAACCGGCGGATAATGCCAAATTTGCTCAACGGCCGCCCCGCCTCCAGTTGTTGTTGCATGGCGGCATACCCGCGTTTTACGGATTCGGGCAGCAGCGGCCATTGATCCTCGACGGCCGAGTCCACCAGCACCAGCCCGGCGACCTCCTTGGGATACTCATAGGCGAACAGGCGCACATTGTAGCCGCCAAACGAATGGCCAACCAGGACGTAAGGACCGGGAATGCCGGCGTTCTGCAATAGCGCGTGCAGCTCGCGCACGATCTGGCGGCTGCTGCGCGGTGACGGGCCAACTTCGCTCCACCCCGTGCCGGCGCGGTCGTAAGCGCAGACGCGAGTAAACCTGGCCACTTCGGGTTGGACCAGGTACCAGTTCAACGAGCAATCGCTCCAACCCGAATCGAGGATCACGGTTGGCCCGCCTTCGCCAGTGGAATGGATGTGCAGCCGGAGGTTACCTACGTCCACCAGTTTGCCTGGCGGCGGATAGCGGCGTGCATCACGGGCAGAGGCGATGGCTTGGTAAGCCAGCGCGGCCAATACCAGCAACAACGCCAGCGCGGCTAAGCCCACTAGGAACCGAACGAACCAGCGCACCAGGCGGCGCACTCCTCTGAGCTTGTTCCCGACGAACTCCGGGTCTGGATTCATAGAAACTGCCGCCTCCAGTCAGGCGCCGTTGCTTGAGGATGTCAAGCGTCCAAGAGCCTCTTGGATTCTCGGCGGATCTTAGCGCAAACGCTGCGCAGCGCTGCGCAGAAGTTGCGCGTCGTCCGATACAATCCACCGCATTTCCTGAACATCTAAAAGGAAATAGCTATTTTTGGGTGGTGGCATTGTTCCTGCATTAAGGGCTGGCGACGGTGACCGCGGTTCGACACGTTGCACTGGGAAAAGCGTCAGGATCGTATGGAGCGGCACGTCAGAAAGAAAAAATCGATATGCCAGTAATTGCCAAATTCTGCGGGATCGTGATGCGGTTGTTGATCGACCGGACATTCGGGGCGCACGTTCATGTTTTTTATGGGGACTTCGAGTTGGTCATCGCCTTGAACCCGTTGCGGGTGATTCAGGGTGAGGCGCCGTCGTGGGTTCGGGATTGGGCACTGGATTGGGTTGGACACCACCAAAGCGAATTGCTCTTTGCCCGTAACATTGACCTAAGTCTGGCCATGCCGATTTCCCGTCAAGCCGCCGGGCAACTCGTGTTCGCAGATTAAGGTATGCCTCGTGGTCCCAATCAGGCTAGTCGGTGAAAACGTATGGAAACCCTGGCCTGGCTCACATCCCGGGTTGTTCCTGTGGGGTTGCCAGGCAACGCTGGTACCCCAGGCGTCGGGCCGCGGAACAACTAGTCCTTCAAAAAGCTCTTGAGCATCCAGATCGTTTTCTGGTGAAGCGTGATGCGTCCGATCATGAGATCCTGGCTCTCCGGATCGTTTGCCTCGCCTGCCAGGTCGCGGGCCCTCGTTGCGTCGGCTACCAGCTTCTCGTTGGCCTTGATAAGTTTTCGAACGTAGTCGGATTGTGAAAGGGGTGAGACGAACTCCTGCATGTTGGCCGTTTGCCCGAGTTGCTTCAAGCCGCCAATGGCATACGCATCCAAAGCGCGAACCCGTTCGGCAATCTCGTCGATCGCGGTAAACAATTCCTCGTATTGCGTCTGAAAGGCGGTGTGCAAGGCGAAGAACCCCGCTCCCTCCACATTCCAGTGAGCTTGGTGAGTCATCGACATCAACTCATAGGAATCCGCCAGCACCTGGTTGAGGCTGTCGGTTAAACGGGTGGTCTTGCTCTTAGTGGTGGTTTTCGTAGTTTTCATGTTTGGTTACTATTGTCGAGTCCACGGATGGAGTACTGCCCCGTTTTGCCTGTGTCAATCATTCGCTGGCATGGGGTTGACTCTGGCAGGCAATCCGTCACCCTAGGGGACATCCAACCGGGCATTATGCAAACGACTCGAACAGTGCTGGTAACCGGCGCGAGCGGCTACATCGGTGGGCGGCTTGTGCCGCGGTTGTTGGAGGCGGGCTTCCAGGTGCGGTGCCTGGCTCGCGACCCTGCGCGGCTGCTGGGAAGGCCATGGCGAGTCCGGGTGGAGGTGGTGGCGGGTGATTGCCTCCGGGCAGACACGCTTCCTGCGGCACTCCGTGGCGTTGAGGTGGCTTTCTACATGGTTCACAGCATGGCAGCGGGCCATGATTTCGAGCAGCGGGACGTGCTGGCCGCGCGCAACTTCGCCGTTGCTGCCCGGGTCGCCGGGGTTCAGCGCATCATTTATCTCGGCGGTTTGGGCGACCCCGATGCTGCCCTGTCCGGCCATCTGCGTTCGCGTCAGGAAACGGGTGCCGTCCTGCGGGAGTGCGGTGTCCCTGTGACCGAGTTTCGCGCGCCGGTGATTGTCGGTTCCGGCAGTCTCTCTTTCGAGATTATTCGCTACCTGACTGAGCGCCTGCCGGTAATGATCTGCCCGCGCTGGCTTTATACGCGAGCGCAACCGATCGGCATTCGCAACGTGCTCGATTACCTGGTTGCCACCCTCGATACACCCGAGAGTTCCGGGCGGATCATCGAGATTGGAGGTGCGGATGTGCTGACCTATGGCGACTTGCTCCGTGGTTACGCCAAAGCCCGTGGCTTGCGGCGTTGGCTGATACCGGTACCGGTGCTGACCCCCCGTCTGTCCTCCTACTGGGTGCATCTGGTCACGCCGGTTCCAGCGGCGATTGCTCGCCCTCTTATTCAAGGGTTGCGCAACGATGTAGTGGTGCGAGACGACACCGCCCGGCGCCTGTTCCCGCAGATTCAGCCGATGGACTATGCTACCGCGGTGCGCTTGGCGCTGGCCAATTTGGAAACCGGCCATGTCGAAACAGCCTGGAGCGACGCGCTCGCCAGCAGCCAGGGCGACACGGTCCCCGTCATGCTCGCAACCCAGGAAGGCATCATCTTGGAACGCCGCCAGCGACTTGTGCACGCCCCACCACAGAACGTATATCGTGCGTTTTCGCGGCTGGGCGGTGAGACCGGTTGGCTCTGCATGGACTGGACGTGGCGCGTGCGCGGCTTCCTGGACCGCTTGGTTGGCGGTGTAGGACTGCGACGTGGACGCCGCGATCCGCAGCAAGTGCGCGTCGGCGATGCCGTGGATTTTTGGCGCGTGGAGGCTGTCGAACCAGATCGCCTTCTACGGCTGCGAGCAGAAATGAAAGTACCGGGCCGTGCTTGGCTGGAGTTCGAGGTCGAGCCTGTGACAGCAGGCACGTCCCGTTTATCGCAAACCGCGTTCTTTGCACCTCGTGGACTGACCGGACTGTTTTACTGGTACCTCCTCTATCCCATCCATGCGGTCATATTCAGTGGTCTGGCTAGAAAGCTCGCAAATCTGGCCGAGCAAAGCAAACCAAGGTGAATAGGCTACGGCGGCCATCCTAGCATTCATGAGATTGGCCGCCGCCGCAGGCTTTCGCTAACTCACGCGAAACAGCACCGTGAGGTACAGGTTGTGAATACCGTAGCGCGTGAGTGGGATTCGAACCACGTAGCCGTCAGGTATCCCAGCCGGATAATCGATATCAATGGGGAACTCCGCCGTCAGGGCCCCGTGGCCCTCACAGCGCCAACATTCATACACCCCTATCGCCCCGTGGCCGCCACAGGCCTGGCAGGTTGTCCTGGTTGGGATCCACACACGTTCCCGACCTCCCCAGGTCGCTGCTTGCGGGCTAATCAGGATTTCAACCGTCAGGCTCTCCAGTGTTTCGGCCTTGGGACGGCTAACGGTGTCATAGTTGCCCCAGAAGCGGTCGAACAATTCCTCAAATGACGGGTAGTAGTTCTCAAAGGATTCCGTGAGGGAAACTTCACGGAATCCACGAGCCGGTTCGATCGGACGGAATGATTCACCTCGGGATTGTCGAGATCTGAGAGGTTCGGGTGCTCGCCTGAAAGCAGCACGATGGGCCTGCGCACGCCCAAAATCGTGGTCATATCGACGCCGACGGTTGGGGTCAACCAGAACACTGTAGGCTTCCTGCACTTTCTGGAATGGGCCACTTCCCAGGCCGGATCGGTCAGGATGCAGTTCCAATGCGCGGCGGCGAAAGGCCGCTTTCACGTCTTCCAGGCTGGCGTCGGCCGCCACGCCCAGGTTTAGATAATAATTCTCGCGCGCACTCATCCTTGTCTCCATTCCGATTACTTTCTGGATGTGTCTAGCACCACGTAGCGCGTTCCTCCTTGCCGCCACACCCGGAGCAGCACTTGCGGTCCCGAACTTCTGCGGCTTGCATCATAAGCCTCGTCGGTGCTGTTCACGCGCAACCGGTTTACCTCGACAATAACGTCGCCTGGTTGTAGACCCGCTGCGGCGGCGGCCGCATTAGGATCCACAGACATAATCACCGCGCCTTTGACATCGGACGGAATGCCAAACTGACGCCGCACATTCGTGTCGATATCAGCTAACTCTAGCCCCGTTAATGCTTGGTTCTTCGCAGCCCAGCTTCGCCATCCACCGCGTCCAGGCTGTGCCAGGCCCTCCGATGGAAGCGCACCCAGCGTAACGGTGAAGGATTTCTCCTTGCCGTCGCGCACGGCTTTGACGTTGACCTTGGTGTCCGGTGGGGTTTGAGCTGCCATAAGCCGAAGGTGACGACTGTCCGATACTTTCTTGCTGTTGAACTCAATAATGACATCACCGTTCTCCAATCCCGCTTCCTCGGCGGGTGAGTCTGCTGTGACTTCGCCTACCAGCGCTCCTGCAGGGCTTTTCAGTTTAAACTCCTTAGCCAGCGCCTCGGTCACCGGCTGGATCATTACGCCCAGGTAGCCGCGAGTGACTTTACCGTCGGTGACCAGCCGCTCCATGACATAACGGGCGAGGTTTATGGGGACGGCGAAACCCACGCCCTGGTTGCCGCCACTGCGACTGACAATCGCGGTGTTAATCCCCACCAACCGTCCCTCGGCATCTACCAGGGCGCCGCCGCTGTTACCTGGGTTGATGGAAGCGTCGGTTTGAATGAAATCCTCGTAGTCTACGATGCCCATGCCCCCGCGACCTTTTCCGCTCACGATGCCCGCAGTGACGGTTTGCCCGACCCCGAACGGATTGCCGATCGCCATCACAAAATCGCCAACCTCGACATTATCGCTGTCCGTGATCGCAATCGCCGGAAGCTTCTTGCCGTCGACCTTGATCACCGCGATGTCGGTTTGCGGATCGGCACCCACCACCTTGGCCTCGAGTACGGTCTTCTCGTCCGCCAAAGCCACCTTAATCTCATCGGCACCGTCGACCACATGGTTGTTGGTCAGGAGGTAGCCGTCTTCAGACACGATCACGCCCGAACCCAGAGCCTGCTCGCGGCGCTCCTGGGGCACACGACCCTGGCCACCCCAGGGGTCGCCGAAGAACTGCCGGAACAGCGGGTCGTCGAAGAAGGGCATCATGCGCGGCATGTTCTGCACTTTTTTGGTGGTGTAGATGTTCACCACGCTGGGAGACACCCGTTTCACAACCGG
This sequence comes from Verrucomicrobia subdivision 3 bacterium UBA6082, assembly GCA_002428665.1. GTDB lineage: Bacteria > Verrucomicrobiota > Verrucomicrobiia > Limisphaerales > UBA8199 > UBA6082. Next base: position 17,803 of record DIXK01000057.1, on the reverse strand, counting down.
AGAGAGACTAGTCGCTGCCTTGACCTCGGGTGATACCGGTTGTTCCTGCAGGTTCAGCTTGGGCGGCGATGCGGCCTGTAGCGAATAACAGAGTGGTGTATGGTTCAGCAGGAGAAAGATTCCAATACCCACAGCGATCTGTGGAGAATTACGAAGCATTTTCATGGTGATTTGAAATGAGTTGTAATTGCGCCTGCTCCTCGCGCTACGGCAAGCAGCAAAGCTCTCGGTGTTTTCGGTTTCCTGTGAAATTACTGCAGTCATGAAGTTGACACTGACGGCGTCCCGTTTCTACAAGAACAACACAGGAACGCGCTCTCGCGCGTTCCTGCGGTTGGGGTCGTTTAGCTGACTTTTACCTCGATTTGTTTCGGACGGGCCTTTTCGCTCTTGGCGAGGTGGACTCTCAGCATGCCGTCCTTATACTCCGCGTGGACTTTGTCACCCTCGGCGTCGTCCGGGATGCTGAAGCTGCGCTCGAAGCGACCGTAACAGCGTTCCACCCGGTGGAATTTGCGGGTCTTTTCCTCTTTCTCGACCTTTCGCTCCCCGGATATGGTGATGGTGCCACCTTCCACGGTTACTTTCACCGCGTCCTTCGGGACTTCTGGCAGTTCCACTTTAATGAGGTATTCCTTGTGATCCTCGATGATGTCCACTGCGGGCGCCCATTCCGGCACCGTCATGTGCTCTTCATCAGTCGTCAGTGAGTTGCCTCGAAAAGGCGCCAAGTCAAAGACTGAAGCCAAGCGCCTCTGCAGTTCATCCATTTCCCTGAACGGGTTCCATCGTGTTAATGCGTTCATAGTTTTAAGTCTTTTTCTCGGCGGAGATCGTTTGCAGCCTCCAAACCGACTCCGCCATCAGACGGTCTGGCGACTTACTTGGCCTCCCGACTGTGACCCTGATCACAGCGGAACCAAGCGCAACTATATCTATATCAAACCGCGTGCCAGCGATGGAATTATGGATTCGAAGTCGAACAAAGCCCCGTGAAACAATAATTTAAGAAAAGAAGTCGCGTTTTTTTGGGGTAGAACAGGTGTGTCACTTGCGTGTCAGTTGGGCCACTATGGCACAGGTGCTGTACACAATGGTAAGCCCAGCCAAAGCCGTGATTGGGCGATTGACCTGAACCGGCACGGGTGGCCATCTTTCAAGCCTATGCAAGAGTGCAATTCTGGCCAGCGAGTTCAGCGGCGGGCTTCTCTCCTACCGGACTCGCTTATGAAACTGGTATTTTTGTGGTTCATGACAGTGGCTCTAAGTTACTTCACGGTTCCGGCGTTGGCGGGGTCAGTCAAAATCTATCCCGCCCCGCCGGGTGAGGAACTTTCAAAAGACTTCATGGTGGAGGTAAAGGGAAAACCGGTGCCGGTTTATGTCGCCAAAGTGGCACCACGAGAGCCGGAACGCCGTTGGAAAGCCATGGATGACAAAGCCCGCTCGGCCGACTATTTCGAAACGGCTTCATTCGCTTGCTTCGACATGGACGGTGCGGTGACCGTGATCGTGAGTTGCCCGGAGGCGATTCAGTCCGCCCAAATTCTCCCGTCCTCCTTGGGGATCGAACCGACCATTGATGGCAAACGCCTCAGGTTGACTCTCGCTACGCCTAAACCGTTGACGATCGAAGTCAATGGCGAGTGGGTCAAATCGCTGCACCTGTTTGCGAACCCGCCGGAGTCAAGTCCTCCCAGGGCAGGGGATCCCGACGTGATTTTCTTCGGGCCAGGCATCCACGAGGTAAAACACCTAGTTGTGACTAACAACCAAACGGTGTATGTCGCCGGCGGGGCGGTGGTTCGCGGGGTGATCGGACCCGAGGAGCCGTTTCAGATCAGTAGTTACAGCGGGCTCAAGACTTATTCGCCCACGTTTGTGCTTCGGGGCACGAATATTACTTTTCGCGGCCGAGGTATTGTCGATGGCAGTCATTGCACCACGCACGCGCGAAACTTGATCGTGGTGCAGGCAAAGGATGTCACGCTGGAGGGAGTCATTCTGCGCGACTCCAGCACCTGGAACGTTCCCATCCGACGCTCGGAGCGGGTTACGGTCACCAATCTTAAGGTGCTGGGTTACCGCGCCAACTCCGACGGGATAGACATTTGCAGCAGCCGCGACGTTACGATTGAACGTTGCTTCCTGCGCACGCTAGACGATCTGATCGTCGTTAAGACAGATAAGGGACAGGGAGAAGCGGCGCGGATCGTGGCCCGGGATTGCGTGCTGTGGAACGAGGTGGCGCACGCGTTGAGCATCGGAGCCGAACTCCGCGAGAACGTGGATGATGTCCTGTTCACCGACTGCGACATCATTCGCGACAAGGGTCGCGAATGGACACTCCGCGTCTATCACTCAGATTCGGCGCGCATTAGCAACGTGCGGTTCGAAAACCTGCGGATCGAGGAGTCGCCACGCCTAATTTCGCTTTGGATCGACAAGGCGTTTTGGAGCCGGGATCCCGAGCGAGGGCATATCGAGGGGGTCACGTTCAAGAACATCCGGGCGGTGGCGGATCCCCTGCGCGTGGAGTTGAAGGGTTTCGATGACACGCACCGGGTGGAGAATGTGAGGTTTGAAAATGTGGTGGTTAACGGAAAACCGCTGTCCACCAGCGACATTAAGACCAACAGTTTCGTCAAGAATGTGGCGGTGAGCCCCTAAGATGGAAGGCAATCTCCAAGCACGGATGTGAGCGACACTCAGCTACCCAAATAAGTTCGCCGGTCTCCGCCAAACGGAATGGTCGCTGAGGAGGCTATTCCGGACTTGTGGCCCAAATCGTGCGGATCGCTTCCTCATCGCCGAAACCGTCAGGGACAGAAGGGCTGGATTTGTTGGCGTAATACCACCTCAGGTTGTCCTTGGGTGACCGCAGAGTGCGGCTCCCGGGCATTTGAAGATAGCCGTTCGAATCGGTTTGGCGCACCCAGTTCCACGCATAATGAAGCCAGTTACTGCGGTATTGCTGAGTCTGGTGGGCAAACCAGGTGATTTCATCGTAGCCCCAAATCCAAATGCTGCCAGTCCTGGCTTCTCCAGGCCGCGTACTCACGCCCCAATTGTCGATCTCTACCAGGTAAGGCAGGTGCTCGCATTTCCAACCACTGGGTGTGGTGCCACCCTTGCTGCGGCCGTAAATCCCATCGGAAAAACCCACCTTCAGTATGGCTTCCTGGGGTTTATCCGGCACTTCCATGATGCGCAGCGGGAAGGAATGGAAATCCATCAGCAGTTGGCCCTCTCGCAACAGTCCACCGCTGGGAACGTGAGAATCACACAGGACCCAGTGGCGCCGGGCATGGCGCGTGGCATGGGAGCGGATCAGACCCAGTACTTGGGAATAGTGGTCCAGATTCGTGTCATTTCCGTTCATCAACTCCGTTTGCCCAAGATGCAGGGCTTCACAGCCCGCATCGACGAATGAGACCCCCAGGAAATAAAAATAGAGTTTGGTTTCCGAGCGACTCACGTCGGGGACCGATTGGCCGGGTTGCCAATGATCCTTGAATCGGCCGTTGGGATAGAGCATGTCCTGGTAACGAAAATTTCGCTTTTTTGCCGGCAGACCGAACGCGGCAAAAGCCCAGTCCGGCACCGGCACCTGATCCACCTGGGTCGTGACAATCTCGAAAATGCACGCTTGCAGGATTATCTCCGGATCGGTCGCGTGGACCTTGAGCCCATCCTGTTTGGCTCGTTGCAGATTGTTGAGCAGTCCAGACTCGCCACCCCACAGGCACAGGCTTCGCCCGATGAACTTGGCTCCAATACTCTTGAGCATGCGAACATTGTCATCCAGATTGCCTCGGCCGTGAAGTAATCCCTCCATGGTAATCGCGCGGGAGAGATAGTTCTCCAGCACCTTCCGGGAAACAGGCCCTTTGAAATTATAGTCTGCGGAGTTTGGATTGACCTCAGAGTCCGCGGCACCGACACCCAGCCCGATGACCATGCAGCCGCTGGCCAAGCAGGCGGCGGCGAAACGAACGAGAGATCTGGAGTTGAGTGAAGGTAGCTGCTTAAACATGACTAGTGGGAAAACGTGCCGCACGGTGCAACAAAATACAACCAAGGACTTCCTCCCTTCAGGTTCCACCGTGAGCAAGAGAGTCTCGACCTCCCCGGAACGGGATGCCGGCCTGCCTCAAGAGCCACGGGCTCTTGTAGGTGACCAAACCCGAGAACCTCTGGTGAAAATTAAAGTATGGCTGATTCAACTGATTAGTAGACGGAGAGCGTGGCGAGTGTTATCTATCCTGGAGCCCCTGGTATCGAGGTTTTGTTTGTGCCATGAGGTCAGGGCGAGGAGAAATCGTCCGCGGCGGTTTAGCCGTTTGTAAACCTAAATCTAATCACTGCAAGCAGGCGAAGGAGGAGTGAATGAGCAGCGTTCGAGTTCTGGTTGGCACGCGGAAGGGCGCATTTATCCTGGCGGCGGACGGCAAACGCCGCCGGTGGGACGTGGCTGGCCCGTATTTTGCCGGATGGGAGATATACCATATTGCCGGATCGCCGGTGGAACCGAACCGGCTTTATGCTTCGCAATCGAGCGGTTGGTTCGGGCAGAAGATCCAGCGATCGGATGACGGGGGGCAAACCTGGGAGCCGATGGGCGACAAGTTCATGTACGAGGGCGAGGCTGGCACCCACCAATGGTACGACGGCACGCAGCATCCTTGGGAGTTCAAGCGCATCTGGCATTTGCAGCCCTCGCTGTCCGATCCGGAGGTGGTCTACGCCGGGGCGGAGGACGCGGCGCTGTTCCGGAGCGCGGACGGGGGCAAGGCATGGAAAGAACTTCCCGGGTTGCGGCGCGCGAAAGGCCATCTTTGGCAGCCTGGTGCAGGCGGCATGTGTTTGCACACGATCGTGCTGGACCCGAAGGAGCCCGGGCGGATGTTCACCGCGATCTCGGCTGCGGGCGTCTTTCGAACCGATGACGCGGGTGAGACCTGGCGTCCGGTGAACCGCGGGCTTAAGTCCCTTTATGAACTTCCGGATCCGGATGCCGAGGTGGGCCATTGTGTGCACTGCATCGCGATGCACCCTTCGCGTCCTGAGGTCCTGTACATGCAAAAGCATTGGGATGTGATGAGGAGCGACAATGCAGGTGAATCCTGGGGTGAGGTCAGTGGCAATCTACCTTCAGACTTTGGCTTTCCGATCGCGGTTCATACACATGAGCCCGACACCGTTTATGTCGTGCCTATCAAGAGCGACTCAGAACATTTTCCGCCGGAAGGGAAGTTGCGCGTGTACCGCAGTCGCGCCGGTGGGAATGAGTGGGAACCATTGGGCAACGGATTGCCGCAAGACCATTGCTATGTGAATGTCCTGCGCGATGCGATGGCGGTGGACTCACTCGAGCCCTGCGGCGTGTATTTTGGGACTACGGGCGGGCAAGTATACGCTTCCCCGGATGGCGGGGATACTTGGGAAGCCATCGTTCGGGATCTTCCCGCGGTGCTCTCTGTGGAGGTGCAGACCTTGCCATGATCCGGGTCCTTCTCCCTGTTCATTTGCGAACGCTGGCGCGGGTCGAGGGTGAGGTTAAGTTGCCTCTGGAAGGGCCCGTGACGGTGCGGTCGGTTTTGGACGCTCTGGAAGCTGCGTACCCAGTGCTGCAGGGGGCGATTCGGGATCATACCAACGGGCGGCGGCGTCCCTATGTGAGGTTCTTTGCCTGTGAAAGCGATCTTTCGCATGAGCCAATGGATGCGCCATTGCCCGAAGCAGTCGCTCTGGGGACCGAACCATTACTGGTGGTGGGCGCCATGGCTGGAGGGTGAGGAGGTAAGGGCGATCTTGCTTTCAATCGGGCCGAAGTTATTTCATTCTTGGTGATAAGCTGGTCCGGTGCCGCACGGGATGAAACGCGGTGGCAAAGCATAGCTGCACGCGTTCGTGTCGGGGTGTCCCTCCAGCGATAGCTGGTTCTTGCTGGCATAAACCTTGGCTTGAGTGACCGTGATATGAACGACACGCGACTTCGGAAGTTTACCGTGATCTGCTCCGGACTGATCCTCTCTTTGAATCTCGTCGCTGCCCCGGCAGCCTCTCCTCCCAATGTCGTGCTCATCTACGCTGATGACATCGGTTACGGTGATTTTGGCTGCTACGGCGCTACCGGCGTTAAGACCCCGGCGGTGGATCGACTGGCAAAGGAGGGACTCCGGTTCACCAGTGCCTACGCCTCCTCGGCCACGTGCACTCCGTCGCGTTATTCGATGCTGACGGGGGAGTACGCGTTTCGCAAGAAGGGAACCGGCGTGTTGCCCGGGGACGCGGCTATGATTATTGAGCCTGGCCGCGAGACCTTGGCCTCCTTGTTGCGGCGTGGTGGTTACCGCACCGGTGTGGTAGGCAAATGGCACCTTGGCCTGGGGGCGGTCGGAACGCCTGTGGATTGGAACGGTGACGTCAAACCCGGCCCGTTGGAGATTGGGTTCGATTACTCTTTTATCATGGCTGCCACCGGGGACCGGGTGCCCTGCGTCTTCGTCGAGAACCATCGCGTCGTGGGGCTCGACCCGGCGGATCCCATCAAGGTCAGCTACGACAAGCCCTTCCCTGGGGAGCCTAATGGGGTAAGCCACCGCGACAGCCTACGCCTGGATTGGAGTCACGGTCACAATCACGCGGTGATCAATGGGATCGGTCGCATCGGTTATATGCAGGGAGGAAAGTCCGCACTCTGGAACGATGAAAACATGGCGGATGATTTCACGCGGCAAGCGCTCGCGTTTATGGAACGTGAAAAACAGGGGCCGTTCTTTCTCTACTTCGCCTTGCACGACGTTCATGTGCCCCGTGTGCCTCATCCCCGGTTTGTGGGCAAGAGCACCATGGGGCCACGAGGGGACGCTTTGGCGCAATTCGATGCGTGCGTGGGGGAGGTGCTACGCAAACTCGATGAACTGGGTTTGACCCGCAACACCTTGGTAATTCTCACGAGCGATAACGGACCGGTGCTGGACGACGGTTACAAAGACCAGGCGAACGAAAAACTGGGCGATCACCGTCCTGCGGGGCCATTGCGCGGCGGTAAGTATAGCGCGTTTGAAGGGGGCACGCGCATGCCTTTCATCGTTCGTTGGCCAGCCCGGGTTAAGCCCGGAGTGTCCGATGCGCTCATCAGCCAGGTCGATTTGCCCGTATCGCTCGCAGCGCTCGCCGGGCAGAAGCCTCTGAGCGCAACAGTGCGGGACAGTCAGAATGTATTGCCTGCACTTCTGGGCGAGTCCAAGACCGGCCGGGACCACGTCCTGGAGCACGCGAACGTGGTGGCCTTGCGCTTGGGCGACTGGAAATACATCCCGCCCGGCCAGACCAGGGAACGGCTTGGTCCGTGGAATGTGACGAAAATTCCCGAGCAGGGCCTGCTCTTCAACCTGGTTGATGATACGGGCGAAACCAGGAACCTGGCGAGCCAGCACCCGGAGAAACTCCAGGAGCTTCGGCGCCGGCACAACGAGTTGCGCAATTGAGCAAGTGCCTGAATTGCAACTCGCCTGGACACACTACACGGCCCGGACTTGCTGAGGTGGAACTGTGAGAATGGCTGCAAACACCGGTAGACGACTGCGCTCGATCGAGCGCTTGTTACCCATGGCGATGAGTTGGGGTGTGCTGTTCTCAGCCTTTGGTGCTCCCATGGTCACACGGTGGAGCAAGGAGGTCGGCGTCACCAACGTCTTGCCGGAATATCCGCGCCCCCAGCTCGTGCGCGATTCCTGGCAAAACCTCAATGGCCAATGGGATTACGCGATCGTTCGGCAGACGGATCCGCAACCCAGCCGGTACCAGGGCAAGATTCTCGTCCCGTTCCCTGTCGAATCCCACCTCTCCGGTGTGGGCCAGGCGCTGGATGAAAACAGTGTCCTGTGGTATCGACGACATTTTACCATTCCTGATTCGTGGCGGGGCCAGCGCGTGCTCCTGCACTTCGGGGCGGTGGATTGGGAGACAAAAGTTTTCCTGAACGGCCGCTTTCTGGGAGTGCACCGGGGCGGGTATGACCCGTTCAGTTTCAACCTCAGCGAGGCGATCCGTTGGAATGAGCCAAATGAGCTCGTGGTGTCGGTGTGGGATCCAACCGAAGGCGACCAGCCGCGGGGCAAGCAATCGCGCAAACCCGAGGGCATTTTCTACTTGGCTAGTTCGGGGATCTGGCAAACTGTATGGCTGGAGCCGGTGCCACCGGTAGGAATCGCCTTTTTGAAGCTGACGACGGACTTTCGCTCACACACCTTAAAAATTGGGGTGTTGGCCAATTCACTCGCGGAGGACTTGCAGGTGGACGTGGCCGCGAGTTTTGCCGGGGAACTCGCCGGACGAACGGCGGGACTCGCGGGTGCGGAACTCAGCCTGCCCCTGCGCTTGATCCGGCCGTGGAGCCCGGCACGCCCGGACCTCTATGACCTGGAGGTGACGCTGCGGCGGGGCAGCCAGGTGCTGGATCGGGTGAGAAGCTATTTCGGCTTGCGCGATATTCAATTGTGCACCGACGCTTCCGGTGCACGCCGGCTTTGCCTGAACGGGGAACCACTGTTTCAAATGGGTGTGCTGGACCAGGGGTTTTGGCCGGACGGTTTGCACACCGCGCCTTCCGACGAGGCTCTGCGGTTCGATCTGGAAACGGCCAGGCACCTCGGCTTTAACCTGGTGCGCAAGCACGTCAAGGTGGAACCGGAGCGCTGGTATTATTGGGCCGACAAGCTCGGCATGCTGGTATGGCAGGACATGCCGAGCGGCAACAACGCTACCGAGGCCGGGCGGCGCCAGTTTGAAATGGAGCTCATGCGCCTGGTGGAGCAGCGCGGGAACCATCCCTCGGTCGTCATGTGGGTGCTGTTTAACGAAGGCTGGGGCCAGTTCGAAACCGAACGTTTGGTGCGGCGCCTGAAAACGGTGGATCCCAGCCGGCTCGTGAATAATGCCAGCGGTTGGACTGACATGAAGGTGGGCGATGTGCTCGACCTGCACAGCTACCCCGACCCGGCGGGGCCGGTTGCGGAATCGCACCGCGCCGGGGTGCTGGGAGAGTTTGGGGGCCTCGGGTTGGGAGTCACAAATCATACCTGGTCAACCCAGACGCCCTGGGGCTACCGGTTGATGCCGGATGCAGATAAGCTCGCTACCCAATACGGTCTGCTGCTGGATAAAGTCTGGGGGCTCCAGAAATCCAATGGCCTGGCGGCCGCGGTCTACACGCAACTGACCGACGTGGAGACCGAGTGTAATGGTTTCCTCACCTATGACCGCGAGGTGCTTAAGGTCGATCCCCTGCAGGTTCGGTTCGCGAACCAGAATCCACAGCGGATCTTTGCCGACGCGCGGGAGCAGCCTGCGCTCTGGTCATACACCACCCGACAACCCGGGCCCGAGTGGATGCAACTGGGCTTTGACGCCTCCGACTGGCCGACCGGCCTGGCGGGATTTGGCACTCGCCAGGGACCCAATGTCATCGTTCAAACCACTTGGGAGACCCCAGAGATTTGGCTCCGGCGTGATTTTGTTCTCGGACCTGAGGTGCCCCCGCCGTTGGTGCTCACGATGTACCATGACGAAGACGTCGAAGTCTACCTGAACGGAGTTCTGGCTCTCCGCGAAACCGGCTATTCTGTCTCACACAAGGTGTTCACCATCTCCCCCGAGGCTCAGGCGGCGCTGCGGCCAGGACGCAACGTGGTGGCAGTGCATTGCCGGCAAACCACCGGCGGGCAGTTTATCGATGTGGGCCTGGTATTGGCTCCTTGAGTGCCTCGGGCCACCTCGACTTCACAGGCCGCCGTTGCGTTCGTGTCACCCAAACATGTGACATGACCTGCGCCGCACAAGACCCCTATTCTATAAAGGTTAAATAACAACCCCGTCCATGTTCTGAGATTCGGGCTAAGCCTCTCGGAAAGTTGCTGGAGCCCGGGTGGTGGGGAGTTGTTGTTTGATTGTTTGGGTCGGGGTTTGATTGGGGTCAAACCTCGGTCTGGTTGAGGAATCAGTTTGGAGGCGCGGGTGGAAACGCCTGCGCCTCCTCTGACCCCCTCACCTGCAGGTTGTGCTCGAAACGATGCCGGGCACCTGGCGGCGTCGCGTTTCGTGATGATTTTCGAAGAAAGCTTTGGCTTTTTGTTCAAAACAGTTATATATATTGAAATGAAAATACCCCGAGTAATACCTCTAACGGCTGGGCTGGCGACGGCTTTAGCACTTCTCACGGTTCCCGGCCATGTCCGGGCCAACGATTGGACTGGCACCATTGGCGACTGGAGTAACCCCGCCAATTGGAATGGCGGTGTGCCGGACTCCACCAGTGCCTGGGCCATCGGCAATGTCAATAACGGTGGCACGGCCATCGTCAGCTCCGTGGTTCCGCCGGTCAGCGAAGCCTGGGCGGGCAACGGGGGTGGCGCCGGCCACATCATCGTGACCAACGGCGGGACCTTGACCGTCAACAATTGGCTCGTTATGGCGCGCATGTATCAGTCAGCGAGCCCCACCCCTTTCAGCACCCTGACAATCCACGACGGCATTCTCAACAAGACCGGTGACGGGTTCATCGTGGGCGACAACTTCGAAGGTATGAGCGGCGATGGCCAATTGATCGTCGCCGGCAACGGCCAGGTAAATGTTACCGGCGGTTGGTGGGGCATCGGCAATGGCGCCGCCAGCCGTGGCACTGCGATCTTCCAGGACAATGCGGTGGTGAATGCCGCCGGCCAGGATTTCAACGTGGGTGATTATGGCACCGGCAGCGGCATGGCCTTCGTCAAAGACAATGCCCGGCTCACGCTCTCGCGGTTCTGGATTGGCAAAGGCGACTCCGTGGCGGGCGCACTCTATCAGAGCGGTGGCGCCATTATCGGCACTTCCGCCAACGCCAACGAATGGACCCTTGGAGGTCAGGACGCCGCTCATCTTGGCGCCGCCGGTTTGCTTCACCTGACCGCCGGCGCGTTCACCAACGTGGCCAACTTCCAAATTGGTCGCAACGGCAACGGCCTCATTTATCAGAGCGGAGGCATCATCTCCGTGTCGGGTTGGACCGCACTGGGCCGCTTCACTACTGGTCGCGGCGCTGCCTGGCTTACCGGCGGCAGCTTCTTCCACACCGGCACCGGTTCGCAGTTCATCATTGGTGAGGATGGTCGGGGCGAGTTGACACTTGCCGGCTCGGCACTCATGGGCTGTAATCTTACCCTTCGCATGGCGAACGTTCCCTCGGGTCAGGCATATCTGAATCTGAACGGTGGAACTCTCCGTGTGCCGCGAATCGAGAAAACGTCGCCCGCGGGCATTGCGCATTTGAGCCTGAACGGCGGGGTGATCGAAGCCAGCGCCAACGACGCCCTTTTCCTTCAAGGTCTGGACAGCGCTTACATCTATAGCGGCGGCGCGATTTTCAATACGGCCGGTTATGATATCACGGTCGCGCAAACGTTCTCCGCTCCCTCTGGACAGGGCGTGGCTAGCGTGCCGGTGACGGATGGCGGTGCCGGCTATGTGGCGCCCCCCATCGTGGAAATCAGTGGTGACGGCACCGGCGCCACCGCGGTGGCGGAAATCGATCCCGTGCTCGGCAAGGTAACCAACATCGTGGTCACCAGCGCTGGACATGATTACACCTACGCTGCAGCGATTCTCCATAGTGGCGGCAGCACGCTCGTCACCCCGGCCACTGCCGGCACTCCGGTGCTGGGAGCGGTGACCTCGGGTGGATTGGTCAAGAACGGCGAAGGCACGCTGACGCTCGCTGGGGCCAACAGCTACACCGGGGCGACGGTGGTCAATGCCGGCGGCCTGGTTCTGAACACGGCAGCCTCGTTGACCAGCAGCACCGTGACCGTGGCGGATGGCGCCCAGTTCGGTGCCCAGGTGCATCAAGTCGGTGGCCAAACCATGGTTGGCGCTCTTACTCTTGGAACCACTGCCGGGACGGAACTCCTGGTTGATTTCGGTGACTTCGGCAACCCGTTCGCGGCGCCGTTGTTCGTTACCGGCCCGCTCACGGTGAATGGCACCGTCACGGTGAACATCGCAGCGGGAGTGCCCGCGGTCGGCACAGTGCCCCTGGTTCTCTACGGAACCCGCTCCGGCTCCGGCACGTTCGTCCTGGGATCCCTTCCCGTGGGCGTGCAAGCCACGATCGTGAACAACACCGCCGCCAACTCCATCGATCTCGTGATCAGCTCGGTCGCGAAACCGCGTTGGAACGGCGTCACCAGCGGCGCCTGGGACATCGCCACCACGCAGAACTGGATCGAACAAAGCACTGGCCTGGACGTTACCTATCAAGATGGTCTGGAAGTCCTGTTTGACGACAATGCGCTCGGTACCACGACGGTCGATCTTACGACTGCCGTTAGCCCGGCCAAAACCGTCGTGAATGCCACCAACCTGGCCTACACCTTCACTGGTGCGGGAAAGATCAGCGGTACCGGCAGCCTCGTCAAACGCGGGCCTAACACCCTGACGATTCAGACCCTCAACGACTATACCGGCCCGACCCGAATCGAGGGCGGCACGGTGGTGGTGACGAATCTCGCCAACGGCGGCCAACCCAGCCCGATTGGACAATCCTCGTCCGCTGCCGCCAACCTGGTGCTGGCAGGAGGTGTGCTGAGTTACGCCGGCCCTGCGACCACCACCGATCGTGCTTATCGTTCGGAAGCCGGCGGATCCGGTCTCGACCTGCAGTCCGATGTGAAGTTTTCCAGCAAAGTGGAGGCTTCCACCACCGGCGCCTTCGTCAAGACCGGTCCCGGGACCGTAACCTACGCGGCCACGGGCACCAATGTGCTGTCGGGCAACGCCATCTATCGCACCCTCGCGGGCAAGTTGGTCCTCGACGGCACGGCCGGTGCACAGGTCAACCAAGCGGGTGAAATGTGGATTGGGGCAGCCCAGGATGCGCCTTCCGACCTCGTGTTGAGCAACACCACCTTGAATGTGGGCAGTTGGCTCGCCGTGGGCCGGGGTAACGGCTCCGTGAACAATCACACCACCATGACGGTAAATGATTCCAAAGTGCGCACCGGGAACTTCTCGATGGGTTACTGGAATAACAACGCGGACAACCTGGCCCGTCAGACGTTGAGCTTGAACGGCTCTTCGACGTTCACCAACATGGGCGACGTCAACCTGGGTGAGGGCTCTGGCTCCACCACGACCGTGCTGCTGAACGGGACCTCGAAGTTCTTCTCGGACTCGCGCGTGCACGTGGGTTGGCCGGCCAGCGGAACCGGCGTGGTAACGCTCGCTGAATCCTCCGCTATGTATGTGGATGCCTGGATGTCGGTCGCCAATGAAGGCGGGGATGGCACGCTGAACATGAAGGACAACAGCACCCTTTGGGTGTTGTGGGACCTCAACATCACTGACGTTAACACCGGCCAAGGCGTCTGGAACATCCAGGACAACGCGGTGGCTTCGGCCAACAACTTCTTTATCGGCAAAGGCGTGGGCAGCAGTGGCCGGGTGAATCAAACGGGTGGCTCGGTTATCGGCCTGAGCACCGGGAATGAGTATCATGTCGGTTTCCACGGTCTCGGCACCTGGAACCTGAGCGCCGGAACCATTGCCGCGCCCAATCACTGGTTCGTCATCGGCCGTTACAGCGACGGTCCGGGCGAACTGAACATCACGGGTGGCAGCATCACTCATGGCGGCGCCAACACCGGCAGACTGGTCCGCGTCGGTGAAGAGGGCATGGGCACGCTGAACCTCAGCGGCACGGGCTCCTTTGTGAGTCTCGCTAACGAAGTCACCATCGGTTGGCTTGAAACCGGAAACGGCACCGTGAACCTCAACGGCGGCACCTTCGAAGCGCGCCGGATCATCGGTGGCGCTGGTTCCAGCGTGTTCAACTTCAATGGGGGTGTGCTCAAGGCCGCTCCGAACGCCAATGCCAACTTCATGACGGCGTTGACCTCGGGCGCTTACGTGCAAGGTGGTGGCGCGATCATCGACACCGCCGGCAACAACATCGCTATCAACCAGGACCTGATGGCGGGCAACGGCACGGGTGGCTTGACCAAACGCGGCGCCGGCAATCTGGGCCTGAACGGCAACAACTCCTACCTCGGCGCGACCACCATCGAGGCGGGTGGGTTCGGTGGCAACGGCACCATTACCGGCCCCGTAGTCGTGCAAGCGGATGGCGGCTTCTCGCCTGGCCTTTCCGTGGGCGCCATCACCATCAACAACACGCTGAGCCTCGCGGGCTTGACGATCATGGAAATCGACAAAGCCAACGGCACGAACGACCAGGTCCTCGGCGTGACCATGTTGACCTATGGCGGCACGCTGGTGATCACCAACATCGCGGGCACGCTCGCGAAGGACGACACCTTCAAGCTGTTCACCGCTGGAACGTATAACGGCACGTTTGCCAACATCGTCTCCGGAAATTCCGGCGTCGTCTGGGACACTAGCCGGCTGGGCGTGGATGGCACCGTAAAGGTGGTCAGCGCGGTTTCCGACGAACCGATTGAAATCGAGACCTCCGTGACGGACGACGAGCTCACCGTGAGCTGGCCGACGTCCCATGTGGGTTGGGTCCTGCAGTCGCAGACCAACAGCCTCGCCGTTGGGTTGAGCGACAACTGGGTAACCATCCCCGGGTCCTCCACCACCAACAAGGTGATCATCCCGATCGTTCCCGAAAACGGGTCGGTCTTCCTGCGGTTGACGCTCCCGTAACCGGTCGAGCCTAAACCATAATTCATCGCCGAAGGGGGCGTCCTTAACGGGACGCCCCCTTTCTGCGACGATCTCCGCCGCGCGAAACGTGGTCTGTGGTTTTTTAGAATTCATAAATTGTCGGGAATGGGGTTTGCGCTGGTCCCGCCGAGCCTGTGTTAAAGCGGGGATCCAGAAAAAAATACCGTTAACCACCGTTAATCACCGTTAGCCACCGATACGAACCGTGACGGCGGCAATCACGACCTCCTTGTCCATCCCCCTCTGCTTCCTCTTTGCGTGGCGTGAGACCCTGTTTTCTGAACTCGACTCCTTCAGGATTGTTCGGGAACGGCACCTCACCCATTTCCCGAATCCCAACGGGATTCGATAATTCAGCGAAGGGTTGGCCCGTCCTCGGGCCTACCCTGGAAAAGGCGACCCCAAGATCATTTTTCAACCCTGAAAGGGTTGGATCCAATCGCGGCAGGACATCGTAACCGGACGAATAGGTTAGATCAAATTCCGCCACGGTGTCCCGACCGGGCGGTGTGTGGCACCCGGTATCCAACCCTTTCAGGGTTGGGGATATGGTTGTGGGGGTGGCCTGGTTCCAGGGTAGGGCCGTGGGACGGCCCAACCCTTCGCTAAATGATTCAATCCCTTCGGGATTGGGGATGGACGGCGAAACGTGGTCTGGGGTTTTCTGGACGGATCCTTTTTCAACAGAAGGAAACAAAGGCAACGAAGCGGGACCTCCGTCTTCTGCCCTCTGACCTCTGCCCTCTGACCTCTGTTCTCTGGCCTCGGACACCTTTTTGCCCATCCCCCTCTGCTTCCTCTTGGCGTCTTCGCGTCTCCGCGTGAGTCCCGGGTTTTTGTCTCCAAAAACGGTGTGCCCACTTGAGCTCCGCGCTCGTTCGTTCTGAGCGCTTTTGGCCGGGGTTGCACTGAGGTACGGTTTAAGCCTGTGACACAGCGGTGCTCCGGCCTCTGACTTTGCGTGCTTTGTGGTTAAACTTCCTTTTTTACTCGGGGTGGGTGTGGGGTGGTTGAGGTCATTTTTTTGGACAGGATCACGGGATAGAGCAGGTCGGTGATCCGTCGTTTTTGTGCACATGGTTGTCGGCCTTTTACCCGTATAGCCGGACTTTGCGGGGCGGGATTTCGGACAAAGTGTGTCTGGAGATCGTGCGACGGTGCGACGGTGCGACGGTGTGGGACCTCCGACCTCCGACCTCCGACCTCTGTCCTGTGACCTCTGACCTCTGTCTTCTGTCTTCTGTCCTCTGTCCTCCGTCCTCTGTCCTCCGTCCTCCGTCCTCCGTCCTCTGTCCTCCGCCCTCCCTCTTTTTATTTCCTTTTCCAAACCGATCCGGGTAAGTATGCAGGCACGACACTATGAAATCGTATTCCGCACTGATCCTCGCCTGCGCCACTTTCGTCCTGGCCCTGCCGTCCCAGCCCGTTGCCTTGGCCGCACCCGCCGCGGCCGAATCGCGCCTGGCCATTCCCGAGACCGATGACGGCCTGCCGGGCGCCGGGCCGATCCGGCGGTATGACTGGTTCCGCAACCTCTGGCTGCAGAAACGCACCGGCTGGGCGGAACGCGTGCCGCAGGACCAAAAAGCCCTCGTCTTCCTCGGCGACTCTATCACCCAGGGCTGGGGCGACGATCTCGGCGGCCATTTCCCCGGCGTCAAACTCGCCAACCGCGGCATCAGCGGCGACACCACCCGCGGCGTCCTCATCCGCCTGCGCGACGATGTCCTGTCGCTGCACCCCGCCGGCGTCGTGATCCTCATCGGCACCAACGACCTCGAAGAAGGCGCCGAGCCGGAAGTCATCGCCGCCAACCTCAAGCTCATCCTCGAAGTGCTCCGCCTGCACGACCCCGCCATGCCGGTCGTCCTCTGCCAGGTGTTCCCCAGCTCCGCCACCAAGAAACGGCCCGCCGACAAAATCAAGCGGATCAACCAGCTCTACGCCGCCGCGGTGAAAGGCAACCCGCAGGTCACCTGGGTCGAAACCTGGCTCCCCTTCGCCGATGCCCAGGGCGACGCCAAACTCCAGGAATTCCCCGACCTGCTCCACCCGAACGCGACCGGCTACGCCAAGTGGGCCGCCGCCCTGCGCCCGATCCTGGCCACGCTCGGATTCCTCGAGACCACGCCCGATGCCTTCACCCCCGAGCCCGGCTTCGTGAGCCTGTTCAACGGGCGCGACCTCACCGGCTGGGGCTATCGCACCAACGAATTTGCCGGCAAAACCAGCAGCCCGGATGGCCGTTACGTCGCGAAAAACGGGCGCCTCATCGTCACCACCCCTCCGGAATACAGCCGCATCCAGCAACTCTATACCCAGCGCGAATTCCCCCGGGATTTCGTCCTCAAGCTCGAATTCCGCGCCGGGGTCAATGCCGACAGCGGCGTCTTCATTCGCCAACCCCAGCTCCAATGCCGCGATTACCCCCTCGCCGGTCCCTACAAAAACCTGGCGAACTACAAACCCCAGGACTGGAACGAACTCGTCATCACCGTGAAAGGTGACACCGCCCATTGCACGTGCAACGGCGAAGTCCTCGAAGCAGCCTTCAAGCTCCCGCCCACCGGCCCCATCGGCCTCGAAGGCGACCGCGGGCAGATGGAGTATCGGCGGATACGCTTGAAAGAAGACTGAATTCAGAGGACGGAGGACGGGGGACGGAGGACAGAGGGCGGAGGACGGAGGGCAGAGGACGGAGGACGGAGGACGGAGGACGGAGGACGGAGGACGGAGGACGGAGGACGGGGGACGGGGGACGGAGGACGGAGGTCAGAGGTCAGAGGTCAGAGGTCAGAGGTCGGAGCGCCGGTGTGTCACCGGCTTAAACCGTGCCTCAGTGCAACCTCGGCCAAAAGCGCTGAGAACTAACGAACGCGGAGCTCAAGTAAGCACACCGTTTTTGGAGGCAAAAAGCCGGGACTCACGCAAAGACGCGAAGACGCTAAGATACTAAGATGAACCTGAATGTCATTTCTGATCAATTTTGGGGCGAACCTGAGGCAGGACGGAATGGTGTGCTCAACGGCCGCTCAGGCAAAAACCTTGGCGTCTTCGAGGGTATGAGTTTTGT
>DIXK01000056.1 GCA_002428665.1 Verrucomicrobia subdivision 3 bacterium UBA6082 | reverse complement strand
CCGCAGCGCAACTCACCCCACCTGCGAGGATTTTTGGCCTTCAGCCTTCAGCCTTTCTGGAGGTCCCATAGTCCGTAGTCCTATAGTCCCATTAATGTCATGAACTGTCAGTAGCGAAGCCCCGATTCTGTCTGCTATCTTACCCCCGTTTTTGGGTTCTCCGTTTAGGTGTTGTCCGGACGCCGCAAGGCCTCCGCCAGCCCCCGATCCGAACCCCCTTCTTTGACATATACGGTTAAATCAAAACAGAAGACCAAGCGTCCAGGACCTATGGCGGCCCAGGGTGCCGGGCGCCGCGCCCCAAAAGGCGCGCGCGCCCGGCCTCCGTTCAGTGTCCCGCGCCGGTTTTCCTTTTATTTCAGGCTTTCTGTCCGGTCACTATCGGCAAATCACGGTTTGTAACGGTGGCTAACGCTGTATAACGGTGGTTAACGGTATTTTAAAAATCCCCAGTCCGCCGCACCCTCAACCAAACCGAAGGAACTCCAACAATGGCAATGCGCAACCCCCTGAATCCATCAATTCCCATTCTCCGCAACCGAGGCTGTTGGCCTAATGTGCACCTATGTGTCGGCATTCGACGACCCGCACTTCAGCCTTTTGCCTTTCTGGAGGTCCCATAGTCCCATAGTCCGTAGTCCCATTAATGTCATGAATTGTCAGTGGAAGCACCCTTTCGTTCTCTGCTATCTTACCCCCGTTTTTGGGTTCTCCGTTTAGGTGTTGTCCGGACGCCGCAACGCCTCCGCCAGCCCCCCATCCGAACCCCGTTCATTGACATATACGGTTAAATCAAAACAGAAGACCAAGCGTCCAGGACCTGTGGCGGCCCAGGGCGCCGGGCGCCGCGCCCCAAAAGGCGCGCGCGCCCGGCCGCGCTCGCCCTGGCCTCCAAAGTCAGCCACCGGTAATCCGCACTTCAGCCTTCAGACTTTTGCCTTCGGACTTTCTTGAGTCCCATAGTCCCATAGTCCGTAGTCCTTTTCAGCCCTCAACCCTTGGTGGCGGGGCTGCGGTCATGCGAAGGAGGACGTTTATTCAGCCAGGCGTCCAGGGACCAGGCGCCCGCGCCAATGATGAGCAGGAGCAGCGCGCCCATGACCATCGAAAAATCCGTGCGCGAATCGTGAGCCATTTTCCAAAAGCCGGATTTGAGCAAGATGGGAAGCTTGGTAGTGTACAGCGCCACGGCCATGATGCTGAGCAGCGGAATCACGGCGCCCCGCGTGAACAGGCCAAGCAACACCAGCGCGCCGCAGGCGATTTCAATGCCGCCCACAAATGGGCCGAGAAACTCGGGAGACGGCAAACCAATCTTGGCAAAGCGGCCGGCGCCCACCTCGGCGGGATAAAGAAACTTCTGAATGCCTTCGGATAGGAAAACCCCACCGACCATCAACCGAATGAGCAGGACGGCGGCCGGAGCTTTGGTCGCAGTGAGTTTGGCGAGCAGGTTCATGATGTTTGCCGATGTTGGTGAATGTCATTTAATCCAGCTACCCCAACTTGGCTCAGCCGTAGCAGGGGTCAAGCAGGGTCTAGCAGCGTGATTCCAGCACAGTAACGTTAAAGAATGGCCTTTTTGACGCTCTTCCCACCGAAACGCTGGCGCTCGCTCACCCAAGCCCGTGCAAAACACGGCTCTCACTCCCGCCAAATAACTGATGTGAATAGGGTTAAATGGTGTCAACAAGTCGCACATTTGCCCGCTGTTCGGCCTGCTTCGAAGCTTGACAATGTCCTTAATCTATACTGAAATGCCCCAAAGTTAACCATATGCATTTGACAGAAACCCCCTGGCCTGCGGTCGTGAAGTTGGACTTCCGGCGTGGTCATTCAAGGTTTCGGTCGCGTCCCCCCAAAGCCTGTTAGGTCCGAGGTTTCCTCTCTGGCGGCCTGGCTGTCAGTGAGGGCATCAAGAAGGTTTTGTGAACAAACCCCCAAAGAAAAACATGAATAGAATAACCGCCCGAAATATAACGGCTGGGTTGTCTGCGGTGTTCCTCACCGCGGCCCTGACCGCTTCCGCCGCCGACGGTAAATGGAATGCCGACGCCAGCGACAACTGGAGCACCGCCAGTCGCTGGACAAACAGTCAAATCGCTGATGGCGTCGGGGCCGTCGCCAACTTTTCGTTTAATATTACCGCAGCGCGTACCGTCACCTTGAATGGGGCGCGTACCGTGGGCCGAATCCGGTTCAACGACGACACCACTTCCAGCCATGACTGGACCTTCGCGGCCTCTGGCGGCAATGCTTTGAAACTGGAGGTCGCTTCTGGATCTCCCACGATCGATGCAGGGAACCGCACCGTGAACTTCAACGCACCGTTCACGGGTAGCCAGGGCTTTACGATGATCGGTACCTCCACCCTCATCCTGAACACGTCCAGCAATAATTTTGCCGGCAAAGTCGCACTGAATGGCGGCACCACCCGCTTCTTGAATCGGTACACCATCGGCGCCGAGCCCGAGACGTACGAAGCGGACGCCATCACCCTCAACAGCGGGACCCTGATGAACCATAACCCGAACGAATTGGTTATCGGCCCGACCCGTGGCATTACCCTCGGAGCCACGCACGGTTTCTTGATGGCCGGTTGGAGTTCCCCGGTAACGATCAACAGCGTCATCACCGGCGTGGGTAACCTGACTCTGAAGAGCGACGTCACCCCGGGACCCATATCTCTCAATGCCGAGAACACCTACACCGGCAGAACCATCATTGGCAACAGCACAGCGGCCAATTCCTGGTGCTTTGCGCTGATTAACGGCTCCACCCACGCCGATAGCGTGGTGTCAGTGACCCCCAACGGTTCGCTGGGCGGCACGGGCGTGGTCAACGGACCCGTGGGCGTAGTGGCCAACGGTATGATCGGCCCCGGCGGTATCTTCCAGGCAGGCACCCTGACGGTGAACAACGCCGTCGCAGTTACCAACGGTCTCCTGATTGTCGACTTGGCCAATGTGACCACTGAAGGCGCGAACGTGAACGATCTATTGCAGGTCAATGGCGACCTGACACTGAAAGGCACAATCACGGTCAGGGTCAACGCTCTCGCTGGCAGCCTGACTGCCGGGACCTACCGCCTGGTTAACTACACCGGCAACGGCGATTTTGCGGATTCTACCCTGGTCTGCGATAATCCCCGCCTGGGCGCCACGTTTGATACCTCAACGCCTGGCCAGATCAACATGACCATTGCCAATGGCACCCCTGTGAACCTCGTTTGGACTGGCGTGGAAGAATTAGGAGGTTACAGCTATTGGGACATCGCTCATACGAAAAACTTCCTGAACGGCGGGACCCCCGATGTCTTCTACCAAGGCGACGCGGTGACCTTTGATGACTCGGGAAGCTATGCTTTCCCAGTGACTCTTTTTGCGGGCGGACCCAACATGGGCATGGTCCAACCCAGCGCGGTCGTCGTTAACTCGAGTAAAAATATTACGCTGACCAGCCTCGGCAGCGCTCGCCTGGGCGGCTCGATGGGTATCTTCAAGGGCGGTACAGGAAGCCTGAGTCTGTCGCTGGCCAACAACAACAATCCCAATCTCTATGAGGGGCCCACGGTCGTCACCAATGGTACTCTTAAGGTAATCAGCAGCCGCGCCTTGGGCAGCACCACGGGCCCCACGGTCATCGCTGGAACCGGCACGCTCGACGTAAATGCACTGGATATCAGTGCCGAACCGATCGTAGTCGAAGGCGCGGGCATGAACGGCCTGGGCGCCATTGTAAACTATGCCGGCGGTAACAATAACGCCCTGCGCATGGTGACCATGACCGGTGACACCACCGTGGGCGGTACCGGGCGCTTTGACATCCGCAACCTTGCCGGCCCCGCCTATCTGAGCACCGGCGGACAACCCTTCAAGCTGATCAAGAAGGGCGTAAACCAATTCTCTCTCGTGGGCGTGGAAGTTGACCCGGCGCTGGCTGAGGTTGAAGTCGAGCAAGGCACGTTCGGCTTCGAGACCTTCAGCACCCTGGGCGACGCGAGCAAGGCCATGACAATTCAAGCCGGCGCTTCGCTCCGGTTGTGGAGTGTCCAAAATGACTTCTACAAACCGCTGATTCTGAACGGTGGCATCGTGGACAACGGTTCAAACACTAACCGGATCTCCGCTCCTGTGACCATGACGGCCGACAGCGGGTGGAACATTGGTGGCACGAGCCTGGCCGTGTATGGCAACATCAGCGGCGTTGGAGGTTTAACCAAGACCGGGGCCAGCCCCCTCTATCTCTATGGCGTCAACACCTACACCGGCCCGACCTTCGTTTCGGCCGGCAACCTGATCCTCGATGCCCCCTCCGCCATCACCAATAGCTCCGCCATTGTCCTCGCCAGCGGCACGACATTGGATGTCTCGGCAATCTCGACGGCTGCCGGTGCCTTCAAGTTGAACGGCGTGGTGGGCCAGACCCTCACGGGCAGTGGCACCATTATCGGTAACGTGGAAGCTGCTCCCGCCACCACCATCATCCCGGGCACTAGTGCCGGAACCCTGACGCACACGGGCGACCTCAAGATCGACGGCGCCACCGTCGTTGTGGAACTCGGCGCGGATACCACCATTGGCGGTGGAGTGAATGATCTGATTGCCGTCACCGGCAATTTGACCCTCAGCGGCACCATTACCTTGCGGATCGACGCCATGGCCGCCCTGGATACGGTGAATCCCTACACCATCGCCACCTACACCGGCGCGTTCGACGCCGCCACGGCTACCATCAATGTGGTCACTGATTCCCGCTACACGTTTACCCTGGATCCCATCAGCGCTCCGGGCAGCATCCGCGTGATCGCCGTACCGGTGGCCACCGGGGCGGAGACTCTCACCTGGAAAGGCAATGTCAGCGGCAGTGAGGGATTGTGGGACATCAAGACCACGGCCAACTGGGCCAACAGCCTGAACCTCCCGGATACCTTCTTCGAAGGTGATGTGGTCAAGTTCGATGACACCGCGGAAGGCACCGGCGTGCACCTGGTCGCTCCCGTGTCCCCGGCCTCGGTGATCGTGAACAATGACACCAAGACCTTTGCGTGGACTGGTCCCGGCAAATTGACCGGCACGGCTGGGATTACCAAGGAAGGCCCCGGCAAGCTGACGATTGCCAATACCGGCATCAACGATAACAGCGGCCAGACGACCATCACCGCGGGCACGCTCGAGATCGGCAACGGCGGCGCTACGGGTAATCTGAACAACGCCCCCATCGCCAACGCCGGCACCCTGGCGTTCAATCGCAGCGACGATATCACGGTCGCCAACGTCATCAGTGGCTCCGGCACGCTGGAAAAACAGGGCATTGGCATGATGACTCTCAGTGCGGCCAACCCGGGTTTGGCCGGGCCAGTGGTCGTCGCTTCCGGCGTGCTCCGCCCCGGCTCCGCCTTCAGCCTGGGTGACCCAGCCGCGGTTCTCACCGTCAACGAGGGTGCTTCATTCGACGTGAACGGCTTCAACTTCACCAACAAAGTCGTCCGGGTCAGCGGCGCCGGCCAGGCCGGAACAGGCGCCATCAAGAACACCAGCTCGACTATCGGCAATTGGAATACGATGAACATCACGCTCACCGGGGACACCACCTTCGGCGGGCCAACCGTCTGGGATCTCCGCGGGCAGAGTACTACGGTCAGGGCTTCCCTCAGCACTGAAGGAAACCCCTACAAGTTGACCAAGATAGGCGCCCAACGCTTCTCGATCGTGAACACCGATGTCGATCCGGCGCTCGGCGACATCGACATTCAGGAGGGCATCTTCTCGTA
The DNA here is from genome assembly GCA_002428665.1 of Verrucomicrobia subdivision 3 bacterium UBA6082. Classification (GTDB taxonomy): domain Bacteria; phylum Verrucomicrobiota; class Verrucomicrobiia; order Limisphaerales; family UBA8199; genus UBA6082. The sequence goes on along the minus strand of DIXK01000056.1, from coordinate 111,612 downwards.
TGAGGAGTCCACCACGGGATTGGGTGATCCGTCCAAAACGATTACGGTGCGCCCGGGCGCATTCCTGACCCTCTACCGTCCGCCGGTGCCTGTGAACAAGCAGGTCGTCCTAGAAAACGGCGCGAACCTTCGCGGAGCCAATAGCACCACAAATGAGGTGTCCGGACCGGTCACGCTCGCTGGAGGCAGCGCCAACTTTGCCGCTCCAAGCGGCGTTACGCTATCCGTCACGGGCCCGATCGGCGGACCTGGTGGAATCACCAAGCTTGAGGCGGGTTCGGTTCACCTCGTCGCCTCGAATTGGTTCGAGGGAGACCTCGACGTGAATCTCGGCGACCTCGTGCTCTCGAATAGCTATGCTGCGGGTACCGATAAGAACGTGGCCCTGAGTTATAACACCACGGTAACTGGCGGCAGCGGTCCGCGAGTGTTTCTCCGCGGCGGAATCAGCACCCCGGAGGATGTCACTGGCGTATTCACCGCGCTTTCGACACCGGCCGACTACCGTTGCTCGTTCGTCTCGGACGTGCTCCCCAACACCTGGGCCGGTCCGATTCTGCTGAATGGCAGCGGCATCGTCGGATTCTATCGCAATAATGCGGGTGCCGAACTCAATATCACTGGGCCCATCATTGGAACCAACGGATTCACCGGAACCGCCTTCTTCCGTGGCACAGCTGGCTACGGCGGTCTGATCTCCGGCAAACTGGAACTGCCCACAGGCATCGCGGCGATCACGGACAACGCGGCCTGGCTGTTCAGCAACCCGGGCAACCTCTGGACCCTCACCCGTATCGCCTACGGCAAGTTCATTCTCGGTGCGGATAACGCCGCCTGCGCGACGGCCAACCTGGAACTCGGCCAGTCCGGCTCCAGTTCCGGCACGCTCGACCTGAACGGTTTCAACCAGACCGTCCCGGCGATCGCCACGATCAACGGCGCCAACCACTGGATCACCAACGGTAGCGAAACTGCCGATTCGGTGTTCACGTTCGATGGCGGTGCTAATGTCAGCACGCTCAACGGCCGGATCGTGGATGGCACCCGCAAGCTGTCGCTTACCGTCAACTCGGGCTCGCTCACGCTCCTGGGCGATAACACCTACAAAGGTGACACGCTTATCAGCGGCGGCACTCTGGCCCTCGGGTCGGCAGGCACCCTGGCGGCTACTCCGCTCATTGCGCTCGCTTCGGGCGCGACGCTCGACACCTCGGCTAAAGGCGCGGCTGGCCTAACCCTGGCTTCCGGCCAGACCCTGAACGCGGCGGGTAACATCGTTGGTAGCCTCACCGTCGCCCCCGGCGCGACCCTAACAATTAACGGTGGATCGAGCGCGGCAATAATCATCGTCGATGGTTTGGCGCTCAGCGACGCCCTGTCCCTCGCCGGCACGACCGCGGTGGACGTTAACAGTGGCGCAACTCCGGCCAGCGACGTGATCACCGCCGCCTCGGTCACCTTTGGTGGCACCCTGGCGGTCAACAACCTCGGCCCGGCGTTTGCCGCCGGCAACAGCTTCAAGCTGTTCGACGCCGCTGCCTACAGCGGGAGCTTCAGTGAGATCACTCCGGCTACCCCGGGCGATGGATTGTCCTGGGATACCTCCATGCTCGCGGTGGATGGCACGCTCAAGGTGAAGACCGCCGTCTCCACGGAGCCGCCCCCGATCGCGTTTGAGGTCAAGCCGGGTAGCATCGACCTCTCCTGGCCTCCGACCCACCTTGGTTGGAGACTCGAAGCTCAGACCAACTCGATCACCACGGGTATTAGCGTGAATTGGGTGACGGTGCCTGATTCTTCCACCACCACCTCGGTTTCCATGCCGATCGACCCGGCCAACGGCACCGTGTTCTTCCGCCTGGTCTATCCCTAAAGGGCTAAACGACCAGTAGGTCTTTGACTCACAATCGGGCGCGTCGCGAGGCGCGCCCGATTGCTGTACGGGAGACGCGCCCCCTGTGAGCCTCGGAAATCATTGACTTCCCGGATTCGCTGACAAGGATTACGGCATGAACCCAATCGCGGTGCGGGCGGAGAACCTCCACAAGAGCTACTTGCTAGGTGCCACCGCCGTGGGTGCGTTGCGCGGAGTAGACCTGACTATCCAGCGGGGTGAGTTCGTGGCGTTGATGGGGCCCTCCGGTTGCGGAAAGACTACGCTTCTGAACCTCATTGGAGCCATCGATGTTCCGTCGCGCGGCAGCTTGCGGGTGGATGATGTGCCCCTGGAGCAGCTCTCCGAAGACCAGTTGTCCGACTTGCGCCGGGACAAGATCGGGGTGGTGTTTCAATTCTACAATTTGCTGCCAACGCTCTCCGCTCGGGAAAACGTCGAGCTGCCCATGCAGTTCCGGCGGACGCCCCGACGCCAGCAGCAGGAGCGTGCCCTGGGGTTGCTGGAACGTGTCGGGCTCAAGGATCGCGCCGACCACAAGCCGGCCGAACTCTCCGGCGGCGAACAACAGCGGGTTTCCATCGCGCGCGCCTTGGCGAATGAACCCACCCTCGTGCTGCTGGATGAGCCGACCGGCGACCTCGACACCGTCACCGGCAAGGAGATCATGGCGCTGCTGCGCGACCTGAACGCGCGCGAAAAGGTCACCATGGTGGTGGCAACCCACGATCCCGTGGTGGCGGAAGCCAGTTCGCGCATCATCCGTCTGCGCGACGGCAAAGTGGAGGATAACAGCCTCAATTCACAACCCGGATGAATGCCTCCCTGAGCTACGTCCTCCGGAACCTGGCGCGGCGCCGGTCACGCACGGTGATCGGTGTCCTGGGCATCTTCCTGACAATTTCGCTCCTCACGGCGATTCAGATCGGCCTGGACTCGGTCTCCGTTTCTTACATCGACCTTGTTTCGTTGCAGGCGGGCAAAGCCGACGTGCTCATCCGGGTTCAGGGCAGCGACCTTTTTCATCCTCAACCCTTCTCGCCCGGAGAGGTCTTCTCGAAGCTGGGCACCAATGCCTCCCTGCAAGGACTTTCCCCACGACTCCTGGGAATCACCGAGGTGCGCTGCGGCGGACGCCAACAATACGCGGTCGTCATTGGCGTGGACCCGGCGCGGGAGAGCCAGTTGGATCTGTGGGGCCTCCGCCCGGAACCGACACTGGATGACAACACTTGCGCTCTCTCAAAAAGTCTCGCGGAGAAGCTGAAGGCCAAACCGGGAAGCCTGGCCGCGATCAGTTCCTTGGGAGGCTACCAGGAGGTGGAGTTGACCTTTGGCGGCACCGTGGACCGCCAGCTATTCCTGCCGCAACAGATCAAGGACTTTGTCGTGGTGAACCTGGCGGCCGCGCGAAGAATTCTGGACGAGCCGGACCGGGTCCACTTGCTGGCGGGCGCATTTCCGAACTCCAGCAAGCTGTACGATGCGCGCGATCTTCGGGCCAGTGTGTTGCGCCTGAAAAGCGCGGCCGAAGCGATTGCCGAACCGCTCGGAATGGATTACCAGGTCAGCCTGCCGAAGGCCCAGGCCATTGCGGCTTTTCGCGATTTCACCGCACCGCTCCGCGCCGTCTTCGGCGTGTTCGCGCTGCTGGCCCTCGTCGTGACCGGGCTGCTGATTTATTCCCTCATCTCCATGGCGGTGGAAGAGCGGATCCGGGAATACGCCATCCTCCGCACTCTCGGAGCCCGGCGTGCCGAGATATTCCGGCTGGTGCTGGGTGAATCGATGGTCCTCTGTCTCCTGGGTGTGATTCCGGCGGGACTGGCGGGTGTGGCCCTGGCCAGGGCACTGATCTTCCTAATCGGTCTCGTGCTCGGCGCTCGCGAGAGCCTCGGAATCGAGGTGACGCCCGGCAGCCTCTCGTTGACCCTGGTGGGCGGCATCGTGATCGCTCTCGGCAGCGCCCTGGTCCCCGCCTGGCAAGCGACTCGCTGGCGCATTGTGGATGCGCTCGATCCCTTGCGCCGCGGGCAAATCACGGCCCCGCCTAGCGAGGACGAAAGATCCTACAAGGTATTCCTCGGAACCGGCGTGCTCCTGACCAGCGTGTCCGCGGTCGTGTTCTTCGTGTTGCCCACCGCCATCTTCTCAGGCAACCCTTCCCTGATCGGCAGCGTCGTCCTGTGTCTCTTGCTGTCGATCCTCATGGGGCTAACCTTGATGGCCCTCGGAGCACTGCCCGGGTTGCAGCGCGTGCTCTTTGCCCTATTCGGAACGTCCTTCGGCGCCGCCGGCGATCTCGCGGCCCGCAATCTCACGCGCCACCGCCGCCGGCACACCATGACCGCCCTGCTGTTCACGCTCTCCGTTTCTCTGGTCATTTTCGTCGCCAGCCTCGTCGCCCTCGCCAGCCGCACGGCGTTGTCGGTCGTCGAGCATGCGCACGGCGCCGATATCCGCGTCTTTGCCGGATCCGGAACCGATCCCTCCTTGAAAGCGGAACTCGCCTCCGTGGAGCATGTTCGCGGCGTGTCGGAAGCCCGCTTCCTGCGGAGCCGTTCCGAATACGGCACCGCTTACGACGTGGTCATTCGCGACGTCGTAGGTATGAAGGATCTGTGGATTGTCCCCTTCGGCGTCGACGCGGATTTGGGCCAGGTGATTTATACCAACCAGGTGGTCTGGGCGGGCGGAACTGCCGACGCGTTGCGCCAGTTGGCGCGGTCGAACTCGCCGGCAGCTTCTACCACAATGGCCGAGACCGTCGCGCCGATCATTATCAGCCACGCCATCGCCCGGCATTTGGAGGTCGGGGTAGGGGACCTCGTTGAACTTTCTTTCCGTCTCGGATCCACCCGCTCCGACGGCCGATTCCGGGTGGCGGGCGTGTGCACGTCGTTCCCGGGGTTCCATAACTTTCGTGGCCGGATCGCCAGCGCGGTGGGCTCCGGCGCCCTTATTTCCATGGCGGCCTTCGAGTCCTTCACCCGGAGTGCTCCGTCCGAGGCATTCCTCTCCGCCTTTTTTGTCCAAACCGACCCGGCCCCAGCCGTCCAAAAGGCCGTCGCCCAGAAGATCCGTGACCAGTTCGATGTCCGCTACCGGTTCGGCGTACAGAGCACCGCGGAGCAAAAAGACGAGGCGCGGGTTTTGTATTGGGCGACCCAGGTGTTCTTTGGCTTGCTGCTGGTGATCGCGGTGATCATCGCGGTGTTTGCGCTCGTGGCGTCGATGGCCAGCACCGTGCTGGAGCGGCGCCGCGAAATCGGTGTGCTCAAGGCCCTCGGCATGCGCCGTCGGCAGTTATTCGCACTCTTCCTGGCCGAGGCCGTGGTCCTCACGTTGTCTGCGGGCATCGCCGGGGGAGCGATCGGTTTCGTGCTGGCCTGGCTGTTCGTATACGAGACGACACTCTTGCTCGAGTTATCGGCCGTTTTCACCATGCCCTACCTCACCTTCGCCGCCACCCTCGCCATCAGCATTGTGGCCGCCCTGCTCGCAGCCCACCTCCCGACCCGCACTCTGCTTAAGAAAACCGCCGCAGACATTCTAAGGGGGTGATCTCCGCGGCCGCACCACACTGCTCGCGACCGTGGAACCGAAGGGATGATTGAAGACAATAGGCTGCCGCGATAGCTCGGCGCCACTCGTCACTGACTGCGAAGCCGATAGAACGCGGTGCCGTTGGAACTGGAAATGGTTACGCGGTTTTCATCGCCCACGACCACAGGTGGGGTCGTCACCGGGGTCCAGTTGGCTGTGCCCAGGGCGGCGGTTTGTTCAAGCACAAAACCCACCGCGGATGTTGGCCAGGCAATAACCAGGGTCTGGCTCGTGCCGGTCGAAATGCTCAGTGCCGGCACCTCCGGTATCGTGCCGTGGGCAACAATCTGGCCGGTGGCTGATCCGGACAACAATATCCCCTGAATGTCGATAAAAATAGCCGTGTCGATGTTCAACGTCAGCTTCCGATTCTTACCCCCGAGATTCTCGATCAGGCCGCCTAGGCTATTCGTGGCCACGATCGGGTCCAGTTCCCCACCCAGCACGTCAGGCACCGGCTGCCCCAAATCGAGCGGCAGTTCAAGCCCATCCACATCTCCCACTGCGGAGACGATGCCAAACTCGGTCTGATTCCCCGGGAAGCTTCCCGAGGTCACGGGCACGGCTTCGCTGGCGACATCAAGCCGCACTTGGCGCAGCGCCAGAAAAGCGGCGTCAAAGCTCAGGATGCTATAAGTCCCCCGCACCCGTGCACCCAGCGCGGCCGGCGCCGTGCCGGTGTTGGTGTAGCTCAGTCCTACCGGATCCCATTGTGCTGGATTCGGCCGCAGGTTGGTTTGTTCTAACGCATGCAGGTTGTGAGCCCCGCCGATGAAGGTGATGCTGCCGGGATCGGTATAGTCCGTGGCCAGGGTCCCATCGACAGCCGCACGGCGCCCGCCCGCATCGGTCCACGCCGTGGAACTGCCGGGATCACGCAAGCGCACGGTGACATTTCCCAAATTTGTCACATTTACCACCTGGTCCGGCACGGTGAGCCGTATATAGCTGACTGCCGGGTCAACATCCCAGGAAACCCGTGCCCCATCGGCCCGGTCCATGGTGAGAAAAACCGACACCACCACGGTGCCGATCACGGGCATTAAGTGAGTCTTCATGGTGAGGCTTATCCTTCTCTGATTCTTCCCCAAACCAGCCCGGCGTCAATAGAAAAATGGGTCTATGAAAAACAGTCCGCAGCGCATCAGTTGACCAGCCGATACCAATTGTCACGCTGATGTGGCTCGTAACCGAGTTCGGAGATGAGGCGGCGCATATCCGCCACAGTCATGCAAAAGCTCGCTCCGGCTTGGGAGACCACGTTCTCCTCGATCATGATGCTGCCGAGATCGTTGGCACCATACTTCAGGGCGATCTGGCCAATCTCCTGGCCTTGGGTCACCCAGGAACTTTGCACGTTGGGGAAGTTGTCCAGGTAGATCCGCGCCAGGGCCTGGGTCCGCAAGTATTCGTGCGCGCCCACCGTCGGCGCACGGAGCTTGGTGTGCTCCGGCTGAAACGTCCAACCAATGAACGCGGTAAAGCCGCCGGTTTTGTCCTGCTGCTCCCGTATCCGGTCGAGGTGCTCGATCCGATGGTCCAATGTTTCCACGTGGCCGAACATCATGGTGGCCGTGGTGCTAAGCCCAAGCCGGTGCGCGGTGTCCATCACCAACAACCAGTCGTCGGTCATGGCTTTGAGGGGCGAGATGCGTTTCCGCACACTGTCCACCAGGATCTCCCCCCCGCCGCCCGGGATAGAACCCAGGCCCGCTGCCTTGAAATCCGCGATGATCTTCTCCAGTGGCTCGTTGAAGACTTCCCGGAAATGAATGAACTCGCTTGGGCTGAAGCTGTGCAGGTTGACCTGCGGGTATTTATCCCGGACATGAGTCAGCAAATCGAGATACCACTGCTTGGTCAGCTTGGGATGGTGCCCGCCCTGGAGCAGAATCTGCGTGCCCCCCTGCGCGATGGTTTCCTCAATCTTCTGGTCGAGCTCTGCCAGGCTGATCACATACGCGTCCCCGTCTTTCTCCGTCCGGTAAAAGGCGCAAAACTTGCAGTAAACATTGCAGATGTTGGTGTAGTTGATGTTGCGGTCGATGATGTAGGTGACGATCTCGTTGCCGCGGTGATCGTAGGCCTCTTTCCGTGCGATCTGGCGTCGGCGGTCGGCCAGGGCTCCCAGTTCCTCCAACGGCAACGCGTACAGTCGTCGCGCCTCCGCTGGCGTTACTCGCTCGCCATCCCATACTTTCTGCAACAGTTGGTCTAAACCCGCGTCGTAGATCACAGCATGCAAAGTAGCCCGACCCCGCCCCGGAAACAAATCGGTTCTTTTTCCTTGGTTACCTTCTGTCACTCTCCAGACTGTTTTCGAGCCCTTTCAGTACAGACCACGCACACGATAAAAAGTCTGCGGAGCACTCCCGGTGGTGGTGGTCAGCCGAAATTGACTGTTGGGGACCAGGGTCTGCAAGGTGGCCGTGGTGTCCGCTGTCCAGGGCCCCTGTGGGCTGGTCGCTGTGTAGAGTTGGAAGGTCATGCCCGCGCGGTAATTTGTCACCGCGAAATCCACCTGCACCTGCCCGCCGACAAGGGTGGGCTTCCCGGTCAATTGGATTGACGGTGGGGCAGGGGCGGCAGTGATTTGCACGGTCGGACCCCAGGGTAATATCCGGCCCGGCAGCCGCGCCCGGGCGCTTACCAGGTAATTCGTCAACGCCGTCGGCGTGAACGTAAAGGACGCGCCCGACGGTATGCTGTTGGTCACCGTACCGACCAGGACCCCGGCATTCGAGACGGCAATGGTATCGAGGTAGAGACCCACCCCTTCATCAGTTTGCGGATAGTAGCTCCCCCCAGTGAAGTCATAGACAAACCGGATCCGTAGCTGGGCTCCGGCATAGGCCCCCAAGGCGGCTTTGACCTGGCTGAACCCGGACTCGCCGATGCCATTGGTCCCGGTCTGGCTCCAAAGATCTCCCCAGGAGGACCCCGAATTCGTGGAGACCTGCGCGCGAGCTACCTGCGCGCTTCCCGCCCATCCCAGGCGCTTGTAAAAACTCAACTCGCTGTTCGCCGCCGGGCGCAGGGTGGTGTTCAAATAAATGAACTGGTCCACAGGACCGGTCGTGCCTTGGGGATGAGCCAGGTGAAAGGAATAGCTCCCCGCGTGCTTGGGCGACGTTGCCTGCACCGCGTAGCCAGCCGAACTGACTATGGTCACGTTGGCGAGATTCTCCGCCCCTTCCACGGCGGTGTAATTCCCCAGCGTGGCCACCATCCAGTCGTACCCGGTGGCGGCGCCCACGGTCGAAATCGTGTAGGGATTGCCCTGGTTCACGGCGGCGGGATTGGGTCCGGACACCAGCGGCGGTTGGTAGACAGGCCGGAAATCCACTTTCACATTTTGGCCGTTGAGCACCTGCGCCACCGCCTCGTGACCTAGTCCCGAGGCGGCGAAGCTGACGGCATAGTTGCCGTTTGTGGTTACCGGCACCGCGTAACCCCCGGAATCCGCGGTCACGGCGTAATAGCCCGAGCCAGGGACATTGACGGTCACACCGCCAATTCCCTCACCTACATCATAAAACTGGTTTCCGTTGAAATCGTAATAGACCACTCCTGTGACCAAGGGTGTGGCTCCCTGGCGCAGACCGAAGTCCTGGGTCACTAATTGCGGTCCCACATCGCCTTTCACCCCGTTTACGACACCTATCCCCACCTCGCGCACCGTGCTGTTGTGAATATTCACGCGGTGCCCCGGCGGCGTTTGCATCCCGCCCGTTCCCGGACCCCAATCCACGTTGAATCCCGCGTGCCCGTGCCACGCCGACTCGGCATAGGAATACACGTTCTCCGCTAGCGTCGTGTAAGGATAATCCTGCGCGGACACCCGGATGTCCAGGGTCGAACCCGTGCTGCCAGTGTGGCCCTGAAACTCGTTGGTGAACATATCACCACTATGCAGCCGTGCTGCTATCAGCAGCGCCTCGCTCATAGCCAGCGGTGGCACGGCAGTAATCGCGTTGAACTGCGATTGCATCAGGCCGAGATCAACTTCAAAAAAACTGTAAGCCGACTGAACTTCGGCATCTGTCGTGGCGGCCAGACGCGCGCCTTCCGCCGGTGGGTTCGCGCGCGACCGATTGATATACTCCAAGTATAGCTGCTCTTCATCGCTGGGTTGGCCGATCGACCACAATTGCTGGGGGCCATAATTCGGGCCGTCACCCTGGCGAATCGGGCCGGGTTCACGCAATATCACCGGGGGTGGTGCCGGAGGCGCCTGGGGCACGGGACCAGTCACCGGCTCGAAGGCCTTTGCCAGGAAAACCGGGGCGAGACTCAGGGTGAGAAGTGACACCCATCCGACCGGACGACAAATACCGGCGGCAACACAATTCAAACTCATACCAAATAGAAGTACTTCAGGCGCATTTTTGCCTGCCGCATTCTAGCACAGGGCGCGCCAAAACAAAATCTTCTCACCGTCCGTGCAAACAGCTACCGTTTACCGTAACAACATGAGCGGTCATGGCCCGAAAATCCTATCGGTGGTGGGTCCGGATCCGGCGGCTGGCAGCGCGCGGCAGCCGGGGCGGGGCTGGCGCTCGCAGCCGTTTCTTCCCCACGTATGAGCGCTCCGGATCCACGATTTAAACCCTATCTCCTTCCCGGCGTGATTGCCGTGGTTGCGTTGTTGGCCTTGGTATTTTGGGTGACTCGCGGGTCGGGGCCGCTCAGTGTGCGTGTGCCTGGTACGGACCGCGGCCCCGAAAATGAACTCGGCACCAACGCGAATGCCGTGCTTGCCGGCAAACTGGTGAAAGGTGACGGCCAGCCCGCGAATCTCCCGGGTGCTTGGCCGCAATTCCGGGGGCCGGAACGCGATGGTATAGGCCACGAAACCATTCCGCTGCTCCGGGACTTCGCCCCCGGTTCGCCGCGCCAGCTTTGGGCGATTGATGTCGGGGAAGGCTATGCCGGCCCGGCAATACTTAACGGCCGGGTGTACCTAATGGATTATGACCGTGACCAGAAACAGGACGCTCTTCGGTGCCTCTCCCTGGAAGACGGGCGCGAGATTTGGCGGTTTGCCTACCCCGTGGCCATCAAGCGCAACCACGGCATGTCTCGCACGGTTCCCGCGGTTCAGGACCCCTTTGTAGTGGCCATTGGTCCCAAGTGCCACGTGGTCTGTGTCGATGCGGCTTCGGGCGAGCTGAAATGGGGCATGGATCTTGTACGCGAGCACGGCACCACCATCCCGCCCTGGTACGCCGGTCAGTGCCCGTTGATTGAGGGTGACCGCGTCCTCCTGGCTCCCGGCGGTCCCGAGGCGTTGTTGCTGGCCGCCAATTTGAAGACCGGGGAAGTGCTTTGGAAAACCCCAAACCCCCGCGCCTGGAAAATGACTCACTCCTCCATCATGGCGATGGAGTTCGAGGGGCAGCGAATGTATGTTTATTGCGGTCATAATGGGGTCGCGGGTGTTTCCGCCAGCACCGGTGAGTTGCTGTGGGATACCACAGAATGGAAAATCAGCATCGCCACCGTGCCGACGCCGATCATTTTGAGCGGCGGACGCATCTTCCTTTCCGGTGGCTACGATGCCGGCAGCCTGATGCTGCAATTGAAGAAAGAAGAAGGCCGGTTCAAAACGGAGACAGTCTACCGTCTGGACGCCAAAACCTTTGGGGCCACGCAGCAAACGCCCATTCTCTACAATGACCGGATCTACGGTGTGCGGCCCGACAACAAGTTCGCCTGTCTGACTCCCGAGGGAAAGATCCTCTGGACCAGCCCCGCCGGTCAGCACTTTGGTTTGGGTGCATTCCTGCTCGCCGACAACGTGATCTTCGGGGTCAACGACTCCGGCCTGCTGCGGTTGTTCGAGGCCAGCCCCGAGCAATACAAGTTGCTGGGCGAAGCCAAGGTCCTGGATGGCCGTGAAGCCTGGGGTCCGATGGCCTTGGCGGGTGGCCGCCTTCTCGTGCGCGATCTCACCCGCATGGTCTGCCTGGACGTCACCCGCAAGTGACCTCGCGCCAGAACCCTTTGGGCTGAGGATACCCAGCTCCGCTCCTCGAAATTGCCCTCTCGCACACTCGGTGCGAAGGATGTTTCGGGCGAACCGACGCCCTCGATCCAGGCTTTACAAAACCAGGCATCACCCGTTCTGACAACTGGCCACCCTCGGTGACTGATCCAGCTTTGTTGGTAACCCGTTCCGCGGCTCCGCAAAGTCGATGACCCGGATACCGCCCTAGACGATCAAAGTAAAACAAGCGTTTGACAAAGTTAAACGATTGTTTAATATAAACGCTATGAAGGGAACGTTTTCATTCCTCGAGCCTGCGCCCAGCCGCGGCGACCAGGCCCGCACCCGGCTCCTGGCGGCGGCACTTGAGCTCTTCAGCGACCTTGGGCCCCACGGTGCCACTGTTCGGGCGATCGCCCGCGCCGCTGGCCAAAACGTGGCCGCGATCGCCTATTACTTTGGCAGCAAAGAAAAACTCTATGAGGCGGTGCTGGAGGGAATTGTCGGGGAACTCCACGGCCGGATGGGGGATGTCTATGCGGAAGCCCATGCCCTGCGGGCGCGCGGGCACGCTACCCCGGCCGAGGCCGAGGCCCTGTTGGACACATTCTTTCGCAACTTGTATCTGCGCATGCTCAGCCGGAGCGAGGTGGCGGCCATCGGTCGCCTCGTCGTTCGCGAGCAACTCAAGCCGACTCCCGGCTTTGAAATTCTCTACGCGCGCGGATTTCGTCCTTTGCATGAAATGTTATGCCACCTGGTCGGAGTGGTGTTGGGGATGGATCCCAAGACGCGGGAGACAATTCTGCGCACACACTTGCTCATGGGGCAGGCTTACTTTTTTACCATGAGCCGCGAGGCCATCCTCCGGCGGTTGGGATGGAAAAATCTGGAGGGTGAGAAAGCGGAGTGGGTGGCCGATTTGCTCTCCGAACATCTGAAGGTCCTCCTGGCCGGCTTGAAAGGCGCTCCGCCGCACCCTCAACTTTCGCATTCCAAAATCGCATGAAAAAGAGACTGCCAATCGTGCTCCTGTTGGTGGTGGCCGTGGCCGCTATCACGTTCTGGCTCCGGTCTAATCGGACGGCGGAAGAAGGTTTTCCACGGTTGCACGGCAATGTGGACATTCGCGAGGTCAACCTCGGTTTCCGGGTTCCGGGCCGGATCGCAACGGTGCTGCGCGACGAGGGGGATGCGGTGGCCGAAGGAGAAATCCTGGCCAAACTGGATGCGGTACCTTATGAGCGCGAGCTATCCCAGGCGCGGGCGCAAGTGGAAGCGCTCCGGGCACGGGTCCAACTCCTGGAAAACGGTCCCCGCCCACAGGAATTGGCCCAGGCGCGGGCCGTCGTCCGCGAGCGTGAGGCCACGCTCACTAACGCCGAACGGGTGTTCAAACGGCAGGATGATTTGCTGGCCAGCAAGGCCGTCGCCGTGCAGGACCGCGATGACGCCGAAGCCCGGTTTCGCGAAGCCGAAGCCCGGCTGAATTCCGCCCGGGAACAACTTGGACTTCTGGAGGCGGGGTATCGCGTCGAGGAAATCGCGCAGGCGAAAGCCGAATTGGCGCGCGCCGAAGCCGCGTTGGCGAATGCCCAACTGCGGCTGGATGACACCATACTCAAGTCTCCCTCGCCCGGCGTGGTGCTCACCCGTGCGGAAGAACCCGGTGCCATCGTCCAGGCCGGAGAAACGATTCTAACGGTTTCTCTGAGCAACCCGGTCTGGGTCCGCGCGTATGTGGCGGAGCCGGATCTCGGCAAAGTCCGACCAGGAATGAAGGCCGAGATCCGCACCGATTCTCACCCGGACAAGCCATACCTGGGCCAGGTGGGTTACATCTCGCCCCGGGCCGAGTTCACGCCCAAACATGTGGAAACCGCGCACCTCCGCACTTCGCTGGTCTACCGTTTGCGAATTGTGGTGGAGAACGCGGATGCGGGATTGCGCCAGGGCATGCCGGTCGCCGTCTTGCTGAAAACGGATGAATAAGCGTTGCACTCCGGTTCCACGCCCCACCCTCGTCGCATGAATTCGCACGTCGTCCAGTTTACAGGCCTCGTGAAGACGTTTCCTCGTGGAACGCGTCCCGCGCTGGACGGCATTTCCGCTGACCTCTGCGAGGGGCAGGTCACTGGGTTGGTGGGGCCCGACGGCGCCGGCAAGACCACGCTCATGCGCCTGATGGTGGGCCTCATCGCTCCCTCAGCGGGCCAAGTGCGTGTACATGGCCTGGATCCTGTGGCCGATGCCGCCCGGTTGCGCGAGTTCACTGGTTACATGCCGCAAAAGTTCGGGCTTTACGAAGACCTGACGGTGCGGGAAAACCTCGAGCTTCACGCGGACCTCAGAGCGGTCATTGGGGAGGAACGGAAACACTCCTTCAACCGGTTGTTGGAGTTCACTGGCTTGGTACCCTTCACCAGTCGCCTGGCGGGACGACTCTCGGGCGGCATGAAACAAAAGCTCGGTCTCGCCTGCGCGCTGCTGGGCCGGCCGCAACTGCTGTTGCTGGATGAACCGGGCGTGGGTGTGGACCCGATTTCGCGACGAGAATTGTGGGCTATGGTACACGACATTGTCGCGCGGGGCCTGACAGTCGTTTGGAGCACCGCCTACCTGGACGAAGCGGAGCGTTGCGCTCACGTGCTGCTGCTCAACGAGGGTCGGGTGCTCTTCTCCGGACCACCCGGAGATCTCACCGGCAAACTGCGTGGCCGGTGCTTTCACATTCGAAATCTCGACGGTGGACGCCGCCAACTCCTCGCCCGCACGCTGCGACAGCCCGAGGTGCTCGACGGCGTCATTCAAGGTCACGCCGTTCGGGTGGTGCTGCGCTCGGGAAGTCAGACGCCGGATCCTCAGACCCTCGAGGCCGGGCCGCGCGCCCAATGGTTTCCAACGGAACCGCGCTTCGAAGATGCGTTTATCGACGCGCTGGGCGGAGGACCCGGCGGGGATTCGGTCCTGGCCCAGCGTGCGCATCGGGTTTCCGCGGAACACGATACCGTGGTGGAGGCTGTGGAATTAACGCGGAAATTCGGTGACTTCACCGCCACCGACCGCGTTAGTTTTGAGGTCCGTCGCGGCGAAGTCTTCGGCTTGCTGGGACCGAATGGCGCGGGCAAATCGACCACCTTCCGTATGATGTGCGGCTTGCTGCGACCCACCGCGGGCACGGCCCACGTGATGGGCATCGATTTAAAAGAGAGTCCCGCCCGCGCCCGCCAGCGGCTCGGGTACATGGCGCAGAAGTTCTCGCTTTATGGCAACTTGACTGTGCGTCAGAACCTGTCCTTCTTCTCTGGCGCCTACGGCTTGCACGGGGCCAGCCGGCGCAAGGTGATGAGTGACATGGTCGAGGTGTTCCGCCTGGAGCCACTGCTCGACAGCGCTACCGAGAGCCTCCCGCTGGGATTCAAGCAACGCCTCGCGCTGGCCTGCGCGGTCATGCACGAACCGGATATCCTGTTCCTGGATGAGCCCACCTCAGGGGTGGACCCGGTCACCCGCCGGGAGTTCTGGAGCCACATCAACGGGTTGGTGGACAAAGGTGTCACCATCGTGGTTACCACGCATTTCATGGACGAGGCGGAGTACTGCGACCGTATCGCGCTAATCTTTCGCGGCCGCCTGATTGCTGAAGGTACCCCCGATGAGTTAAAGGCGAGCGCCGTTACCGACGCCGAACCGGATCCCACCATGGAAGACGCCTTCATTGAGTTGGTTACCCGCAATGCCCCGGAGGCGCGCGAGCCCTTGGTCACCCCCCAGCGAACCTCATGAGTGCCCCCGTGAACCTGCGGCGCCTGGCGGCGCTTTCGAAGAAGGAGATTCTGCAAATTCTGCGCGATCCCAGCAGCCAGCTCATCGCCTTCGTGTTGCCCGTGGTGCTGCTCCTCATTTTCGGTTACGGCATTAATCTCGACTCCACCGGGCTGCGCGTGGGCCTGGTGCTGGAAGACACCGGGACAGAGGCGCGCCGTTTTGCCGAAAGCCTTTACGCTTCGCCCTACTTCCGCATTGTGCCGGGTGAGACCCAGGCCGAAATGGGCCGACTGCTGACCGAAGGGAAGGTCCGGGGCTTTGTGGTGGTCCCGCAGGATTTCGCCCGGAAACTCACCCGCGCGGACGACACTGCTCCTGTGCTGGTGGTCACCGACGGCGCAGAACCTAACACGGCGAACTTTGTTGAGAACTATGTACGCGGCGCCTGGGAAAACTGGCGCGAGGCCCGGTGGGAGCAGCGGGGCGAGACCCTGCCCAACCCCATCACCATCGAGCCGCGTTACTGGTATAACCCCACCGCCGAAAGCCGAAACTACCTCATCCCGGGGTCCATCACCATCATCATGACGGTGATCGGCGCGCTGCTCACGTCGCTGGTGATTGCCCGGGAATGGGAGCGCGGCACGATGGAAGCGTTGTTGGCGTCACCCATCACGCGGACGGAGTTGTTGCTCAGCAAACTGCTGCCCTATTACGTGCTCGGGATCTTCTCGATGTTCCTGTGCACCGCCGTGGCCGTATTCCTCATGGGAGTGCCCTTTCGCGGGTCGTTGCTGGTGCTCTGGCTGTGCGGGTCGCTCTTTATGGGCAGCGGCCTCGGCCTGGGCCTGCTCCTGTCTACCGCCACGCGCAACCAGTTCAATGCTGCTTTGGCCGCCCTGAACGCCGCGTTTCTTCCGGCGCTGATCCTCTCGGGTTTTCTTTACGAAATCCGGAGCATGCCGGTCGTGATCCAGGCCCTCACCTATCTCGTGCCCGCTCGCTATTTTGTGACCGCCCTGCAAACGTTGTTTCAGGCGGGAGAGATTTGGGGTGTGCTGATCAAGAGCATGGCGTTCCTGGGGGCGGCGTCCGTTTTCTTCCTGGGATTGGTGGCGCTCAAAACCCGGCGGCATCTGGAGTGACTTATGGAGACGTTGCATCGCATCCTCACCCTCGTCGTTAAGGACTTGCAGGCGCTGCTGCGGGACCGGCAGGGGCGCGTGTTGCTGGTCGCCCCGGTGATTGTGCAGTTGTTGGTCTTCTCCACCGCCGCAACGCTCGAGGTCAAAAACAACACCCTGGCGGTGCTGGACCAGGACGGCGGCCCGGAGTCGTTCGAACTGATCCAGCGTTTCGCCCAGGCCGAGGCCTTCACTCACCTGCTGCGTCTCAGCAGCGAGGCGGACCTGCGGATCGCCATCGATAATCAGCAGGCGCTCCTGGCCCTGCGGTTCCCGCCGGATTTTTCGCGCTCGGTGGTCGCCGGCCGTCCGGTGCGTGTGCAGGCTATCCTCGACGGCCGCCGCTCCAATAGCGGCCAAATCGCTCTCGGCTATGTGCAGCGCATTCTCCGAGGTTACCTGGAAGATCGGAATCTCGCGGCGGGCCGGATCTCCGCATCGGAGGTCAACGTCAGGCATTGGTTCAACCCAAACCTGGATTTTGTGCGGCACATCATCCCCAGCCTCGTGGCCATCATCACCACTATCAGCACCCTGGTCGTCACCTCGCTTTCCGTGGCGCGGGAACGGGAGCAGGGCACTTTTGACCAGTTGCTCGTCTCGCCCCTGACGCCGGGCATGATCATGATTGGCAAGACCGTACCTGCGGTTCTCGTGGCGGTGGTCCAGGGCACGGTTATCGTCCTGGCGGGTATTTGGGTGTTTGGCATCCCCTTCCAGGGTGCGTGGCTGCTGCTGTACTCGAGCATGCTGGTCTTTATCCTGGCCGTGGCTGGGTTCGGGCTCCTGATCTCCTCGATCTGCGCCACCCAACAGCAAGCGTTCCTCGGCGTTTTCAGTTTCATGATGCCGGCCGTGCTGCTTTCCGGTTTCCCTTCCCCCGTCGAGAACATGCCGCTCTGGTTGCAGCGCATCGACTGGTTCAATCCCCTCGTTCATTTCATCGTCATTGTCAAAGGCGTGTTCCTGAAGGATATCACCTCCACCCAACTCGCGCAGAGCCTTTGGCCGTTGGCAGTCATCGCCATTATTACCTTCACCGCCGCCAACTGGAGCTTCCGCCGGCGGATTGGGTGAGGGGGTCATCGGCCCCGGTAACCGAGGCGCGCCAGTTCAGCGGCATAGCCTTCGCGGAAAGTGGGGTATTCGAGGGCGCACGCCAACTCGGTGCGCAGTTTGCGATTTGAAATCCGCTTATTCGTGACGGCGCGGCGGCGCAGGATCTCAGGGGTTTCCGCAACATGGGGTGGCAGGTCGCGGCCGAGATACCGGGCCAGCCACGTATACAGCTCTAGTTGCGTCACCGGCTCGTCGTCGCACACATTGCAGATCGTGCCCGGGGTAGCCCGCTCCAGCGCCGCAACGATGGCCCCCGCCACGTCGTCGCGATGCACCATGTTGATGAACCGCTCGCCCGTGCCTTCAATGCGGGCCTCCTCGTTCAGCATCTGGCGCAGATAATAACCGCGTCCGGGCCCGTATATGCCGGCAATTCGCAAAATCACGGCGGGAAAATCCTTATGTCGGGCGACATCGAGCAGCGTTTGCTCAGTTTCCACCAGGATCCTGGCGGTCGGGCTGGTGGGTTCGGTGGCGCCGGTTTCATCCACCCAGGAACCGTCGTTCTGCCCATAAACGCCGGTGCTGCTGGTGTAAATGTATTTTCCCAACCGGGCGTTGGTCAACCAAGCCGCCAGGTTGCGCGCGCCTTCCAGGTAGAGCCGGCGGTAGTCCTCCGCGCTCCCGCCGGAGGCGGCTGCGGTGTTTACCACCGAGTCCCAGTTTCCCGGCAGCCCGGCCAGAGTTTCCGGCCGGGTGATATCGGCAGTGAGGGGAGTCATTCCCGCCGCCGCCAGTTCCGCGTGCCCGGCCGTGGATCGCCGGAGGCCCGATACTTCATGGCCCAGGCGCGCCAGCTTCGCGCCGGCCGCCAGACCCACATAGCCACAGCCGATGATCAGGATGCGCATAAAATCGTTTGTTCGGTGACCGGATCGAAGAACCGCGCTGGCCTGAGGTCGGCAACCAGCATTGCTGTGTCCCCGTCCCGAACCGGGGTATCGGCGGGAAAGCGCGCAACAAACAAGTGTCCACCCCAACGGCAATGCAGCCAGGTGTCGGCGCCGGTGTGTTCCACGCGTGAGATCACCGCGTCGATAGCCACCCCTCCATTTCCCGTCTGCGTGGATGATGCCGGACGGATATGCTGTGGGCGCAGCCCCAGGAGCACTTCCCGCCCCACAGCGTCCTCCGGCAGGGCAACGCAGGGTAGGGGCGCTACCCAGCGCCGAGTGCTGTCGTCTAAGGCTGCCAGTTCAAACACGACATTTCCTTCGTCCCGGCCCAGTCGCCCGCGGAAGAAATTCATCGGCGGGTTCCCAAAAAACGCCGCGACAAAGCGGTTTGCCGGGTTGCGATAGACGTCTTGAGGAGTGCTCACCTGCTGGAGAGTGCCGTCCCGCATCACCGCGATGCGCTGGCCTAGCATCATGGCATCGGCCTGGTCGTGGGTCACATACAGCATGGTTGTGCCCAGGCGTTGTTGCACTGCGGCAAGCTCGGCGCGCAGCATCGCGCGGATCGGCGTGTCCAGCGCCGTCAAGGGTTCGTCCAGCAGCAACAGCGCCGGACGCCGCACCAGCGCGCGCCCCAGGGCCACCCGTTGGCGTTCCCCACCGGAAAGCTCCATCGGCAGCCGATCGAGACAACCACTCAGCGAGAGCAACTCAGCCATCTCGTTCACCCGCCGGTTCGTTTCGTCGGCGGGGACCCGCCGGATCCTTAAGCCAAAGCTCAGGTTCTCCCGGGCCGTCATTTCCGGGTAAAGCGCGGGGCTTTGAAAGACCATCGCCAGGTCGCGGTCTTTAGCCGGCAGATGGGTGATGTCGCGGCCAGCGAGGGTAATGCATCCGGCCTCCGGCTCTTCGAGCCCGGCGATGAGGCGCAGCGTAGTGGTTTTGCCGCAGCCAGAAGGACCCACCAACGCCAGGAGTTCTCCTGCATCGACCGCCAGGGTCAAATCCCGCACCGCCTCGATCCGCTGGCCTCGGGGGCCACGGAACGTCTTCGTCAGGTGCTCAATGGTCAGCAACGCCACGCTTGAATTCTTGGCGGGTGAGCGCGTGAAGTCGAGCCCGCAATCCCCGCGCTCCGGGCAGGATCAACGCCCCTCGTCTGGCGCGAGCAACCGGCGGCTCATATTGATGCCCATGCGCATCATGTTGAGTTGGTTGGTTTGGAAGCGGCCGAACGCGGCCAGTTGGTCCGGTTGAAGCACCGTGCCCGCACGCTCCAGGACCTGCTGGGTGATGCTTTCCTGAGTCTGCAGCATCCGCTGGGTCTGCTCCTCGGACAGCATCGCCTCCAGGCCGGCGGCGTTGTTGCCCGGCGGCACCCCTGCCTGGCCCCCAGAGGCCACTTGCTTCTTCACGTCCTGAATCAACTGGAGCAATTGATCGGATTGAGTCTCAGTGATCGGGTTCTCCATTCCGGCGTTCTGTTGCCGAAACGCATTGAGCTGCGTCCGTTCGCCGGCTGTCAATTGGTAATCTTGAAACTGCTGAAACCGCTCCTCTCCGAGAAGCGTGCGCAACTGGTTCTCAGTTTCTTGCTGGTCGGCCGTCAATTGGGCGATCACCTCGGCGCGGTTGGTTGAGGCTCCGCCGCCCATCAGGGAGGAAGCCTTCTCCGCCGCTCTACCTGCCGAGTCTGCCATCAAATCCTTGAACTGCTGCGCTTCTTCGGGAGAGAGCCCCATCTGCCGGATCAGCGGCTCGTAAAGTGTGTCCATCATGCCGCGCTGTTGTTCACGGATCATTTTCTTGATCTCGGGATCGTCCATCATCGAGCCGATCAGCTTGCCGAGTGCGCCGCCTCGGTTTTGTGGCGAGGCGTTGGTCAAGGCAGCGGCCTGCGCAGCCGCGGCAGCTTGCGAAGCTTTCATCTGCGCCGACTTCTCTTGCGTCAGGGCCGTTCCCATTTGTTCGGACAGTTGCACCAACTCCTGCGCTTGCTTGACGGCCCGGTCGTGTGCCGCCTGCAATTCGGCGACCGAATCCTGCATTTGCGCGTTGGCGGACTGCAGTTCCACGATGTCTGCCTCCAATTGGGTGGCCCGGCGATATTGCGCCACGCCGAACACAGCCAACCCGACGGTGCTCACGGCTAAAGCGATCAGCAAAAGGTTTTTCATAAGGGCGATGTTCAATATGCCCCACCTCGCCACGAATGTCACGTGCCCTTGCGCCGCCCGGCGCCCATGAAGTCATGGTAGCGGGTAGACGATGGGAGCCGGCGAAGTCTTGATGAAGGGCTCAGGCTCGAAAGAAGCCATGATGGCCAGGTATAGACCACCAAGCAGGGCCAGGCCCACGATCAGCCCCAGGATGAAACTCGGCGTCGAAACGTATTGTCCGCGTTGTTCCTCGGTGTTTGTTGCCTGCTGCTCCTGGCCCTCCTCCTGCGGCCGCTTTTTTACCAGGTAGTCCGGCACATCGTAATGCTGGTATCCTCGCCCGAGGGCCTCGGGAGGAACATGAAATCGGCGCACTGTATTAAAGCGATTCATATGGCTGCAACCCACTTTGGCGACGACGCGGATAACCTCTGCCGCGACAATACTACTACTCCTCTGTCCGCCGCTTCCGCAAGAAGGGAATCTTCACGGTCTGGAGAAAATCCAGCAGGGAGCGCCTCTTCGGCTTCTCCGGCCCCAGAGGAGTGCACGGGAAGCTGCACAGGGGACAAAGAATCAGCACCTTGCCCTTGCGGCGGCGCAGGCGGTGCACGCACGAATTGCAGAGTACCTCCCGGCAGTGGGTGCATTGATAGGTGGCGCGGGTGTTGGTATGCCGTGGGCACAGAATTGAGCCGTCTTCTTGGATCAGAGGGGGCGCGGTGGTGGGCACCTCAATGTTTGGTATCGAGAGCGTGAACTCGGTGGTTTCCACGAAAAACTCAACTTCGCCCAGGTGAAATGTGTGACCGGTGAGTAACGGTGTATCCTCCTCGATCCGCTTACGCTCAACGAAAGTGCCATTGGTCGAATCGCAGTCTCGCAGCAGCAGACTCCCATCCTTTACCTGTATTTCGCAGTGACGGCTGGAGACGGTGGGGTGTTCAATGCGGAAATCGTTGTCCGGTCCCCGACCGAGGTGGTTCACCCCGAGTTTGAGGCGGATTACCTGTTCTCCGAACCCTTCCGATCTAATAACCAATTTGGCCACGGCAGATGCTCCTGTATTACGGCTAATGCCAAGAAAGGGTTTTGTCGACCTCAAATAATCAAAAAAAGCGAATTGGCCTACTATTTTTGTTGTTCCCGATGACGTTGGTGCACATGCTCATGCACATGATCGGCAGGTCCGAGCACTTCTAAGAACCCCTAGCGTTATGAGTTATACCAACCAATATCTCGAATCGGAAATGGCCGCCCAAGGTGTGGAGGTCAGTGTTCTGGTGAATTGCCTCGTTCAGGATGCCACCCGAATGGGGGCGAGCGACCTCCATATTGAGCCATGGGAGGATTCTATCGCAGTCCGCGCACGGGTGAACGGCGTATTAGCGGAGGTGGCTCACCTCCCGACCGATATGCTGGACAAGATTTCCATGCGGTTCAAAGTCATGGCCAACCTGGTGACTTACCAAGCCGGTGTTCCCCAGGATGGCACGGCTATAGGAGGACCAGAACTGGACGGTGTTCAACTTCGCGTGTCCATTTTTCCTACTACCCGTGGCGAAAAAATTGTGGTGCGCTTGTTCGACCCTCGGGACCGGCGGTTCGATCTCAACACCCTGGGGTTTGAAGAATCCACGCTGGAGGGTTTGCGGCGAGTGCTCAAACGAACCAGCGGCTTGCTCCTCTTCACCGGGCCAACGGGATCCGGCAAGACCAGCACGATGTACTCAGCTTTGTGCTACATCATGCAACGCGATGGCAGCAGCATCAGCTTGAGCACGGTGGAAGACCCAGTTGAGTTTAACCTCCCCATGGTCAGTCAAACCCAGATCAATCCGGCCCAGGATTTCACTTATGCCAAGGCTCTCCGCAGCATCATGCGGCAGGACCCCCAGGTGATCATGGTGGGGGAAATCCGGGACGCGGAAACCGCGGCCATCGCGGTACAGGCTGGGCTTACCGGGCATCTCGTTATCAGCACGATTCACTCAGGGGTTTCGGCCGGAGCGTTCACGCGGTTGATCAACATGGAAATTGAGCCTTTTATGCTGGCTTCCAGCATTCTGGCCGTCATGGGGCTCCGCCTGGTGCGTCGTGTTTGCCCCCACTGTGTCGAGTCGTATGAGCCCCCGCCGAGCCAACTCAAACTCGTGCCTGAGCCCTTCCTGGCACAGGCGCGCTTCCAACGAGGGGCAGGATGTCAACACTGTACCCAGACCGGCTACGGTGGACGGCTCCCGGTCAGCGAGTTTCTCGTCGCCAACGAGCCGTTCCGCGAGGCTGTCCTCCGGAAGTTGCCTACCTCCGCTCTGGAGGAGATCGCTATCCAACAGGGCATGCGCACCCTTTGGCAAAACGGCCTCGCCCGCGCCATCAACGGCGAAACCACCTTGGAGGAGATCATACGTGTCGTCGCGGCCGATCTAATCTAGCGCCTGACGGACGAGAAAGCACGGTCCGGACAAACGCGGACATGAATCTCGGCTTATGATAAAGCAGGCACTTCTCTTAATCGCCTTGGCCTGCGCCTTTTGTGGCGATTGCTTCTCTGACCCGGCCGAAAGCATTATCTGGGGTGAACTTCGGGAGGGCATCAGGATCGGAATCCGGCACAGTTCGTGGCCGGGCTCAAGCAATGGGATTGTGATTATGTATTATGCCTGGACTACGAACTACACACGGAATTTGATGTGCCCAATCGACCTTACTCAGCGGTTGGATTGCGTGTTGCGGTCCGAAAAATGGGGAGAAATCAAGAAGACAAAAGAGGGCGAGCGATTTGGGGCAAACCTCCCAACCGACATGTCCCGGCAGAGAGCAACCAATTTCGGAGTGAGTGCCACATTGTTCGAACCCGAACAAATCGCTTCTATCCAACTTGATAAGCTCTTTCACATTGCGGAGCCCGGCGAATACACTCTGGAACTTCAGCCCAGGCTTCTAAAGAACAGTGGGAAAAAAACCGAGATCCTTCCGACCATCTTTGGTGGCAGCAGAATCCAAGTGGTGCCAGTGATATTTGATCCTATCAAAATCACTCTCAGACTTGAGGCCAACGAGTGAACCTCAGTAGCGCAGGACTGGTTGGCGGTCCGGTTTAACCAGCGGGTTGCAGTACAGAGTCGCCTGTGCCTCAGCGATACTCTTTGTGAACAGAATCCACATGAACGGGTGAGCTTGTTTGTCCTGCGTTTGGCGGTCTCGATTAGGCTGCGAAGCACTGTGAGTCTGCAGATCCTTTTCCGAGCGGGCGCCTTGGATGACTTTGCGCTTTATTCACAAAAAAACTCCCTCAAGACACACTTCGTCCGGAATCCGGACCCGCAAAATTCGGCTATGCCAGGTAAAAGACCGACAACCACGCACACCAAAACCACCGTGTCACCGCTCACCGTCGCACCGTCGCACGGTCCCAGAGTCCTATAGTCCCACCTCAACCTTTTCTAAACCTGGTCACCGGATACGCTTGGGACATTGTTTGCGTCAACTACATCTAACTTACAAGTTGACGCAACTTTTGAACGTGATACCTTCGCCTGCCCGGTGAAAGAGGAGCATAACAGTTTCATCATCCCGCAAGGGCGCCGCGTGTCTGTTACGTCGGCGTTCACGCTGATTGAATTGCTGGTGGTTATCGCCATCATCGTGCTGCTCGCTGCGATGTTGCTACCGGCTTTGAGCCGGGCGAAATCCACAGCCAGGCGCACGGCGTGCGCCAGCAACCTCCGGCAAATCCAGATGGCTTTCATGTTGTACGCTTCGGATCACGAGGACAGGCTCCCCAACAACGGGGACCCGTTTCTTTGGATGGGGCGGCGCTGGCGCTGGCTGGTTCAACCGCATCTCGGTTTTTCCGGGTCTATGTCGCAGACCAACAATCCCAACGTTTCCACGAATTTTTCCCCCGGGACACTGGCTTGCCCCGCCGACCCTAGCGCCCGGACGAATTACGACAGCACCTCGTACGGCTACACAGCTTCCTCCTATTTCCCGGATTCGACGATTAACCAAATGACCCTGAGCAGTCTGTATCAGGAGAACCCATTCCCGTGCGTCTCGCGGAAGATCTCCGACGCGCGATACCCGGCGCAGAAGGGGTTGACGGCGGAGTGGCTAAGTGCTCACGCGGACGCCATGGTGGGTTGGTGGGACTGGCGCGGCGAGCGCCAATACGGCTTCCTCGATGGACACGTGGCGTATCTGAGCGCGTCGAAAATCAATCCGGCCGCTAACAACCTGCCGGATATCAACCTGACACGCGATGGCCTCTCCGGTCGCGACGTGCAATAATTTCAACGATCAGTTTACCGACGCCGATCGCTCCTTGCACGGGTCGGCGGGCATGGTGCGGACTCTATGCCGGTGGGCTGCCCAAAAACAAAAAGCCTTAGTCCTGGCAGGGACGGGGAGTTTTACCCAATGGCGGAGTGTGCACAACAAACGCGCGAATCCCCAAAACTCCGTTCCCCGGCACCAACTTAAGCGTGTGGGCTTGATTGGCACATCCCTGAACCAGCACTGTGCGGCTGCCGGCAGGGCGCGACTCGTAAGCACGGGTAAACAACGGATACGACTTCCAACTCACCTGGAAACCCTCCGGCAAAGTGGCTTTCCTGTAGCCCAGCGTCCACTCGATGCGCCAGTCCCGCGGCTCGATAATGACACGCTGCGACCGTGAGACAAACCGCTCCGTGCTCCATCCGTCGCCGTCGTCACCGGTCACACTGCCGCGCACCTTGAAATGGATCTTCTTGCCGTCCGGCGTGGAGTCCTGCAGGCAGGTCAGCGTCCAGTCCTCCTCCAGCAGCGGTTGGTTGAAGCCGATGTTGTTGATGGCCGGCATCCAGATCCCGGCAGGGCCGACACTCGGGCGCGTGATGGCCCACAGCTCTTTGACGCCCTCCAGTGGCTGGTCGTCGAGCAGCACCTTGGCGGTTGCACCCGCCGTTCCGTTGCCATCGGAAATCGCCACCACCCGATTGCCCTGGAACCGAAGAGTCAGGCTGCCATCCGGACCCTTGGTGAGCGCGGGGGAATCAGCTGTCACGGTGGTAATGGTGCCGGAGGCCGTGGGATTATCGCCTAGTTCCGGCACCCTCACCAGTTCGTCGCCGATGATCTTCGCATACAGATCGCAGCCTTGGGGATTCAGGTGAATCACATCCGAAAGCAGGTCCTTGACCGGCAGTTTCTGCTCGGCGAGGTGCCGTCGCCACTGCTCGCGCAGGTCGACGACCATGCAGTTGTACTTGGCGGCCACCTCGCGGATTTTGACGGCCCGCTGGTCGTGACTGGTGTTGATTTCGTCGGGGCGTTCGGCCGAGAGGCTGTTCAGGTGGCTGGTCCAAACCACGATCTCCGCGGAGGTGCGCTCGCGGACCCGTTGGATGATCTCTTCATACTGTTCCATCGGACCGTAGACATGAAAAAACAGGAGATCGGGATACCAGGGATACAGGTCGTGATCCGCGGTCCGGACCAGCACGGTGGATTCGTAACCGCCGATTGCGGCGTTGCGGAACTCAAACTGTGCCGCGGGATACCGTTCTTCCAATCGCTTCTGCAAGATCCGGGTCCACGCCTGGGCGGTGATGGACTGGCCGTAGAACATGACCCGCACCTGGGCGGGGTGGTCCGCCGTGGACGCTTCCAGGGCCTTGAACGTTCTTTGTATGTTGGCCGCCGACGGATTGTTCGCCGCCATGACTGGCACAGCCAGGGCGAACCAGAGGCACACTCCAAAGGCTGGTTTTGTGAGTCGCAAAATAGGGCACATGCGCATTATCCTCAAAGTATCCAACAGCAAGTATCCCCCTCATCCGAAACGACTCAGCACAAACGCATTTCGACGCGAATTAATGCTCATGAAGCCAGGCACAGCACACCTGGAAATTCGGATGCGGTTCACCCATTGAAAACTAACCGCGAACCACGGCCTCCATGCCCTCACGAAGGCGACTCCGGTTCGCTACGCGTCGCGCTTCCTCCTCACCCTGACACAGCTCAAGGCCGGAGCGCGGCACCGTGAAATCGCACCATGTGAGCGTGCATGCGCTTGGGATCCACGGGGTGACCGCAAATGCGGCATGGCACGCCGCCAAAGGACTCTGCAATCGGCTGCTCCAACCGGACGTCGGCGCTGCGCGGCCGCTTGCCTTTACCTTTGTGGGCAGCTTTCCTGCCCTTCGACGCGTTCTTTTGGCGTCCCGATACCCTGCCGTTTTTAGAATGAAATGGTGTTTTCGTGCCCCTAATCTAACAGCTGTCCCAAAAAAATGCTGCAAAAAAATGCCGAAACTCACCCCTCCCTTCCATCTGAGGGTTAGGCAACTTGATGTCGGAGGGTGGAGCCTTCCTCAGAGCTCACTTAAAGCCACGGCCCCAGCTTCCGATGGCACTCCTCAGTCAGGCAGGGCCGCGTTCTCCGAAAGCATTGCCCCAGCACCCCCCCGCCGATTCGCTCCCACCCAGACCTCAGTTCCCGGTGCTTTAAACCATTGCCCCACGGGTGGGCCCTCCTTACCTTGGCAGGATAACAGGTCATGCGTTCTTGCTTTACCGCCTTTTTGCTCGGCATGTTTGCCGGCGTTTCCACCCTTGCGGCCGACGGTTCGGCGGACGCTTTTAACCGCATTCTCGATGCCTTGCCCGTCATCGACGAAATCGATACGGCGAAGGTTCCACCCGCGCACCAGTTTCCAGCCGAGGCCGGCGTGGTTACCAACATCCTGGGCAGGTCCGCAAGGGTGCTCCCGCCCGGACCGGATCCCAAGGGAATGGCCTGGATGCTCGGACAAAAGTGCGACCTGAAACCGGGTGCGGCCTACCTGCTCTCGGTCGAGTTTCCGGACGACGTGCCACGGTCGATCTTTATCGCGAACCGCGGGGCGGACCAGGTGCGGGGTTTCGCCACCGGTCGAGCCACCGGCGATGTGCGGCAACAATACACCCAGCCCTCGCTGGAATCGCTGGATTACCCGCAAACCGGACAGTGGCAGCGCTACCGCTCGCTTTTCATCCTGCACGAGCGCTTCCAGGGGCTAAGGGCCCAGCGCGATCCCAAACCCGGCGGTCGCCCTTTCACTCCGGGGGACGGTTTTCACGTCGTTTTGTTTCAGTCATATCAGATCAATGATCCCTGTTCCGAAGGTGTGGCAGTGGGGCGCATCCGGCTCCATGCCGTTCCCAACCTCGCCGCGCTGGCCGGATCCCTGCCGGCGCCGGCTCCCGGTCTTCCCCGAAGGCGGGTGTTCTTCCGCGAGGAAATGGCGGATGAACCCATCAGTGGGAAGGCGGTCGAAGACCGCGCCATGGCCGACCCGGTGGATTGGTATGCGGCCAAGGCCCGGGTGGCGCGTGTTCTTGGATTCAACACCCTGGGCAAGGACCTGCTGGAGTTCGGCTTTAACCAGGGCTGGGATAGCGGCGACCCCGCGTGGGTCATGAACGCCCAACCGCCCCTGTCGAAGGTTTGGGACCAGATGATCCCGCGCATTGCCGCCGAGGGTCTCGATCTGCTCCCGTACTTCGAATACAAAGGCGCCCTCGGGTTGCCCGATGCGAAACCACCAAGCCTCGCCTGGCAGCGGCGGGCGGAAAAACTGTATCACACCGACACCAGCACCAACTACAGCGGCACCTGGTGGGTGGAACGGCATAACGCGGATCTGACCGACCCGGAGACGCTGGCTGATGCCAAACGCCTCTTGGATGTCACCGTTTTGAAGCACAAAGCAAAGGGCAACTTTGCCGGAGCCTGGTTCCGGATGCGCGGCAATCATCTGCCGATCAGCTTTGCCGAATCCACACTGGCCCGGTTCCGCGAGGCCCATGCCGCGGATCCCGCCGTGCGAAGCGCGACTCGAGCGGCTCTGGTCGCGTCTTATGAGGGCGACCGTAAGTTGTATGGCCAATATCTCCAGTGGTGGTTTGAGCGCCGGGCGCAATTCTTTTCTGTCCTGCGAGAGCATTTGGCGGCCGGTTTGCAGCAACCCGACGCCCAACTCATTCTCACGCCCTGGCCATCCGAGCCCGTTCCCCTGCTGCGGAATCCGCAGTCGGGTGACGCCGGTCACCCGGTGCAGATCACGACGGATGACGTCGCGTGGTGGGATGCGTTCGCGCGCGGGCAGTCAAACTCGAGCTGGTTTCGCTGGGCCTATGCGCCCACCGCCTTCGACACGGTGATCAAGGAGCGCATCTACCGGCGAAGTCTTGCTTTTCGTGAACCCGTGAGCCCCTTGCCTTGGCGCCATGAGCCCTTTCACGCCGCACCGAATGGAGACCCGGAACACTACCGTTCTGCCGCCGGGGTGATGTTATCATTTCCCATCGGCCGGCTCTTCACCGTAGCGGACCAGGAACTGCTGGATAGCTACCGCAGCGCCGCCGGCCTCACCGTGATCCACCATTACACGCTGAACGAGGACAGCCCATCGGACCGTGGCCACCGGGGTCCCTTTGGGGGCGAGGTCGGATACACGTGTGTGGATGTCGATCGCGCCGGGCCGTACGTCTGCCTGCTGGAAGCCCGGGCGCTGGCTCTCGGGGATCCCGTGAACATCGGCGCGCTCTGCGGCTCGGTCTATTCCACCGGTTTTCCCGGGTATGTCCGCCAATTCCATCGAGCGTTCCTGTCGGTGCCAGCGCTTCCCTCAACGCGGGTCGCGCAGGCCGCCTCCGATCCCGAGGTCATCATCCGGCAAGTGGAAACGCCTAGCCAGGGGACCTATTTTTATGTGATCAACACCTCGCTGCAGACCAAACGCGACGTTCGCGTCACGTTGCCAGGTGAAGGGTCGCTTCAGGACCTCCTCGACGAGGACCGCAAACCCGTAAGCCCACTGCAACTTAGCCTCTACCCCGGCGAAGTCCGCAGTTATCGCCGCCGGTAACCACTGCCCGGCCTGAATGCCCGGGCCCTTTCAATAGTAGAAGTTTCCTTCTCACTCAAAGGCCTCCTTGATGACTCCGGCGAGGTCGATGAGCGAGCGGTCGCATGGGCCGACAAAGGAAGAACCATGCATGACTGCCAGGGTTTTGGGTTTCAGGGCCGCTAACGAGCGCAGCACACCCTCGCTCTGCCGTGTGTAGGGAATGTAACCGGCCAATGGTCCTTGCTGCATTTGCGCCATCGCCTTGCGTGAGGGCTCGACCAGGTCCGACGACGTCACGGCGGCGACGTTGCCAAAATGGTGGAAGAGATCAGAACAGAACAACGTCTGGCGTGTCTCCTCGAACAGCAGGCCCGCATCCCAACCGTGGGGCAGGTGTGGCGAACGATAGAAACGATAGCGATATTTGCCCGTGATCAAGACGTCGTCCGAGGTCATGCCGTGGGCTGGGCGAATCGCGAAGTCGTCCACGCTGACGAGTTTGCCGACCAGCGTACAGACGGGTTGGGCCTGGGGTGCCTGCTGCAGCCAGGAATTCAGCGCGCCGCACTCATCCGATTCAAAGTGGCTCCAGGCGATGTGGCGGAGTTTACTGGGATCTACCAGTTTGGCGACGCCTTCCAGCAACATCGGAAACATCCGCCTCATTCCTGCGTGGAACAGCAGCGGTTCCTCATCCCTCACCAGGAAATGGTTGAACTGCATGTCAAAGTCCGGGACGTAGATGGAAAGACGGAAGAGGTCCGGGGCGATTTCATCGATTGTGGTCATTGTGGAAACTAACCCACCGAAACCATCTCGTCCACCGTTGCGAGCGGTTCCGCATCCGATCCCCGTGGTGATGGTGCGGTGGGGAGCAGCCCCAGTTGTTCACGCCCCGTGCCGGTTCGCCGCCGGTGCGGCCTTTGCCGGCGAGCCGAACAATGTCTGCAACCGTTCCTGCCGGTAGGCAAAGATCCGCTCCACGTCCCGCCGGACGAACAGCCAATTTATAAGCGCTCCGCCCCGCGGCCGATACTGCACCTGGTCCAGGCAGAGGGTGCCGCCGTCGCGTGGCTCAAAGGTGTGGGTGTGGTGCCACAAGACATAAGGGCCGCGCAATTGGACGTCGATGAACCGGTGGGGAGGTTCCCACTCGGCGATTTCCGTACGCCAGCGCAACGGGATGCCATGCACCCGAATGCGGTAATCGATGAGCGTGCCGCGCCCCATCTGGATGGGCGCGGGTGTGAGCACTTCGAAACTCAGCCACGGAGGGGTCATGGTCTCGAGATTCCGCGCTTCGCCGAAAAAGGGGAACACTTCTGCCGGTGGCCGCGGCACCCAAAGTTCTGTTTGCAGGGTCCAATGCCTCATATACTTGATGATTCAGCGACGGGTCTTGATGCCGCAAGCGCGCAGCACGCACCAGCCACGCAGCGCTTCAAACAGGACAAAGACCCCGGCCACCGCCAGCGCCACCGCCAGCCATAGCGACACGAAGCCGCCCAAAGCCGCCCCGGCAAATAGCGCCAGCGCCCCGAGGCCTCGTGCCACACGGCCTGAGCGTTCCAGGTTCGGTGCCAGAAAACGTTTCATGATCATGCCTTTCCCGCTAGTTGGCGCAGCTTGTCCAACTCGCGACCCAGTTCGGAGAGTTCCCGGACCCCGATCGCACCGATGCTCTCTATGGCCTCCCGATACGCCGACAGCGCCCGGCCACCCACGATCAGCGCCGTTTCTGCCGGAAGCAATTCGCGGAGCCGACGCAGTTCCGCCGGCAGCGACGCGTCATCCTCCGGATACACCACGCTCAGCGCCACCGCTCGCGCTTCTTTTTGCCGAACGGCCGCGGCGATTTCCGCAGCAGGCAGGCTGGCGCCGAGGCTGGTGACTCTCCAGCCCAGACTGGCGGCCATTGCCCCGGCCAGCAGCGCCCCCAGTTCGTGCAACTGCCCGGCTGGCGTCGCCACCACCAACCGTGGACTTTCTCCCGTGCCGCCATACGGCCGGGTCAAAGAACTCAGAAAATCACGCACCAACCCGGTGGCAAAATGCTCGTGCGCCGCCGAGATTTTGCCGTCGCGCCACCATTCGCCCACCGTGTGCGCCAGCGGCGCCACCACCCGCAACAGGGCCCCCTGGCTACCCAGCACCGCGGTCGCACGCTTCAACGATTCCTCAAACGCACGCGTGTCGAGCGCCTGCATCGCCCGCAAACACGTCTCCAGGAACGGCTCGGCCGCAGTCTCCAGGACTAATGGACGGACGGGTGTAAGCTTCCCCTCGTGAGCCGGGGTCGTCAGGCTGCGCAACTTCGCCAGAGGCAAACGGGCGATCTGTCCGATGCTGTGCCCCGCCAGCGTGGCCTCTCGCAATAGGTTCAGTCGATCCACATCGCCTTGCGAATACAGCCTGCGGTTGGACGGTGTGCGACTGGGCTCAACCGCTCGATAGCGTTGCTCCCAGATGCGAATGACATGGGCGCTCAGCCCTGTGAGCCGCGCCACGAGTTGTATTGGAAAGTGAGCTTCTGACATAAATTATTTACACAATATTTATACAAACCCACCGGGAAGCAAGCCAAAAAAACGCATTATTGCCTTAAAAATAGCGAAAACGAGGGTCGATCTGAAATTTAAAAAAAATATTTCTACAACCATTTGACATTCTACAAAGATTAGACAATAATTAGACATGTTCAGGGGCCAATATGGAGCCTTTGAACGAAAAAAAAGAAACAACAACAACGCTAGACAAAAACAATACATGAAAGCTAAAACCATTCTTACCGTAGCAGCTCTGATTACTGCCGTTACCCTGACTCCAAACGTGTTTGCCGGCACCCAGACGGCCGCAAAGAAAACTATCGCTCCCGGGAAATCTCTTGCCGCCAAGGCGGCCAAGCCTGGTAACTCAACGATTGTATCTATAGTGCTGGCTGACGATGGAGAATTTGATGTTCTGCAAGCAGCGGTCATTAAGGCCGGCCTGGTAGATGTGCTGAACGGCAAGGGTCAATACACCGTGTTCGCCCCGACAGACGCGGCATTCATTCAGACATTGGACGTGGCTGACGAAGCAGAGGCGATAGCCGCGGTAAACTCCCTGCCCGAAGAAGCCCTAATCGACATTCTCCTGTATCATGTCACGGAAGGACGCCGAATCAGCACTTCTGTTTTGGCGGCTCCCGGATATCGCATGCTTAACGGCGATTACTTGTCCCGAGAAACCCTAGCGGCGTCGGGCATTGTGTCCACTGACATCTCCGCCTCAAATGGAATCATACACGTGATCAACTCGGTGCTTCTGCCCTGAGTAACACGCGGAACAGCCTTTACCAAACTACACTGAAGAATTTCCAAAAACCAAACAACAACAAACAGTTAACAACAACCAAACAAATAATATGAAAAACAACCGAATCCTCACGTTGGTAGCTATAGTCGCTGCCGTCAGCCTCAGCCCCAGCATGTTTGCCCACGATTGCGGCACCAGCAAAACCGCGGCGACCTCCGCGTCTACCTGCACCGCGAGCAAGGACATTGTGGCGATCGCGGCCGGCGCGGATAACTTCAAAACCCTGGTGGCAGCCGTCAAAGCGGCTGGCTTAGTGGAAACACTGCAGGGCTCGGGTCCATTCACCGTGTTCGCCCCCACCGATGAGGCGTTTGCGAAGCTTCCGGCGGGCACCGTTGAGAGCCTGCTCAAGCCTGAGAATCGCGAAAAGTTGATCGCCATTCTTAAATATCACGTCGTGCCCGGCAAAGTCCTGGCCGCGGATGTAAAGACCATGGCGGCCAAAACTGCCCAGGGCCAAAGCTTGCAGTTGAAGGTCTCCGACGCGGGTGTCACCGTGGATAATGCCAATGTGGTTAAGACTGACCTGATCGCTGCCAATGGCGTGATTCACGTGATTGATAACGTAATCCTGCCGAAGTCCTGATCAACTTCCTTAGCCAGTCCCCCATTGAGGCGGAGCACACGCTGTGTTCCGCCTCGCTTGCTTTTTAAAGAGGAGCATCAGCGGGGGGGAGCACAGCCAGGATTGTCTTGGGTTCGATTCTCTGCGCTCTTTGAGCTCTTTGTGGTTGGATTAAACGGGAAAACCGCCGATGGAATTGTGATCCATTCAAGACGGTTCCACGCGTTCTTGGCTCTTCACCCGGCCCTGGGGTACATGGCCGGGGCCTTGACTAGCGCCGTCAATCCAGATCTCCGTTGCCGCCGCGGACGGCCTGGGCCAGTTCGGGGCGGGTATGATGATCGGCGAAATCGCGAGCCAGGGCACCCGGTTCTTCGCCGACATGCTGCCTGGCCAGCAACACGTAGATCGAGGGTATGACCAGCAGGGTGAAGACCGTACCCAGGGCCATGCCGGCGACGATCGTGATGCCGATGGAATTTCTGGCGGCGGCACCTGCGCCGGACACCAGGA
Organism: Verrucomicrobia subdivision 3 bacterium UBA6082; assembly: GCA_002428665.1. Classification (GTDB taxonomy): domain Bacteria; phylum Verrucomicrobiota; class Verrucomicrobiia; order Limisphaerales; family UBA8199; genus UBA6082. Next base: position 77,683 of record DIXK01000056.1, on the reverse strand, counting down.
CCAGCGGGAAGTGACCGCAAATGGTGGCCGCGCTGGTCATGAGCACCGGCCGGAGCCGCACGAGGGCCGCTTGGCGCACCGCCTGCAGCTTGGTCAGGCCGCTGCGCTGAAGTTCATTGGCGAACTCGACAATGAGAATGCCATTCTTGGACACCAGGCCCACCAGCGTGACCAGCCCCACCTGCGAATAAATGTTCAGGGTCGTAGTCCAGCCGTCGGTAAAGAACGCCGTGTTCGGGTCCGGCATTCTCAGGAAGCTGAAAATCAAGGCGCCGAACATGGCCAGCGGCACCGAGCCCAGCAAAATGATCAGCGGGTCGCGGAAACTGTTGAACTGGGCGGCCAGAACCAGGAAAATCAGGGTCAGCGCCAGCAGGAAAGCCGGCACAAACCGGCTGCCTTCCACCCGAAGCTGCCGGGATTCACCGGTGTAATCCACCTTATACCCCTTAGGCAGGATTTTAGCGGCCTCGTCTTCCAGAAACTTTAGGGCCTCGTCCAGCGGGCGGATGGCCACACCGCTGATTTTTACCGCGTTGAATTGCTGGAACCGGTTCAGGGACCGGGGTGTCGTGCGCTTCTCCATGTGGGCGAAGGTGCTCACGGGCACCAACTCGCCGGCGGGCCCCTTCACGTAGTGCTCCTCGAGTTGGTTGGCGGTGAGGCGCATGATGCGTGTGATTTGCGGAATCACTTTGTAGCTGCGGCCTTCCAGGTTAAAGCGGTTCACGAAATTGCCGCCCACCAGCGACGCAAGATCCGACCCCACAGTCGCCATATCCAGACCCATGGCGGCAACCTTGTCACGGTCGATGATCAGCTCCACTTCGGGCTGGTCCACTTTGGTATCGATAATGGGTGGGAATGCGAACATGCCGCTGGACGCGGCTTTCTGCTGCAGTTGCTGGGCAAATCCCAGGATAGTCTGAGGGTCGGCGGTCGAAGCGATGACCAACTCCACCGGGAACTGGCCGCCGCCGGGCAGCGCGGGTGGTGTGACGAGGAGGTTTTTCACTCCGGGCACCTGGTTCACCTTGGCCTGCACCTCCGGCAGGATCTCGAAGATCGTGCGCTTCCGTTCCCCCCACGGTTTGACCACGAGCCCGCCAAAGCCGTTATCGGGAAACGTGATCTGAAAGGAGCGACTGAATTCCGGGGTGCTCATCCATTCCCGGTTCAGGGCATCGGTGTAGAACGCCGACTGGTCGATCGTCGAATCCGCCGGCGCTTCCACAATGCCGAAAATGATGCTTTGATCCTCCATCGGCGCCAATTCCTTGGGCGCCATCATGAACATCGGAATCGCCAGGACGCTCAGCACGATCCACACCGTATACACGGCAACCCGGTTGGACAGCGTCGTATCCAGCACCCGCCCATACAGGCCCTTGAACCGCTCGAAATCCCGGTTGATCCGGCCCGTGAAGCCTTTGTGCTCGCGCTTGGGATCGATGAGCTTCGAGGACATGACCGGCGACAGGGTGAGGGCGACCACGCCAGATATGAAGACCGACCCAGCCAGGGTGAACGCGAATTCCCGGAACAACGATCCGGTGAGCCCGCCCTGGAACCCGATGGGCGCGTACACTGCCGCCAGGGTGATGGTCATCGCGATGACGGGGCTGACCAGTTCTCTTGCGCCGAGCAGCGCCGCTCGCCGCGGTGATTGTCCCTCGCGGATATGACGCTCCACGTTCTCGACGATCACAATGGCATCGTCGACTACCAACCCCACCGAAAGCACGATGGCCAGGAGGGTGAGGAGGTTCAGGGTGAACCCGAACACCTGCATGAGGAAAATGCTGCCGATGAGCGAAATCGGGATGGCCACCAGGGGTACTAACACCGAGCGCAACGAACCGAGGAAGAGGAAAATCACTATGGCGACAATCGCCAGTGTCTCGGTGAGGGTCGTGAGCACCTCGTTTATTGCGTCCTCGATGTAGCGGGTGGCGTCGTAGGCGAAACGCCCGCTCAGTCCGGACGGCAGGTCTTTTTGGATGTCCTCCATTTCCTGGCGGACCAGGCGGATCACATCGAGCGAATTGGCATTCGGCAGCACCCATACCCCCATGAACACCGCGCGCTCCCCGTTGAACCGCACTTCCGAATCGTAATCTTCCGCGCCCAAAACCACGTCCGCCACGTCCCGCAGCCGGACCAGTTCGTCCCCCTCCTGGCGCACGACCAGGTTGCGAAACTCCTCGGCGGACCGCAGGTCGGTGTTCGCGGTCAGGTTCACCTGGATCAACGCGCCTTTGGTCCGGCCGATAGCAGACAGGAAGTTGTTGGCCGCCAGCACTTCGCGGATGCGCGCCGGGTTGATGTTCAGGGCCGCCATCCGGTCCGGCTTCAGCCAGATGCGCATGGCAAAGGTCCGCCCGCCCAAAATGTCCGCCCGCTGGACCCCCGCCAGGGCCGTCAGCCGCGGCTGGACGACACGAACGAGGTAATCGGTGATTTGGTTGGCCTCCAGGATCTCCGAGCTGAAGGTCAGGTAAGCACCCGCAAACTCCGAGTCGGCGGAAACGATATTGATCACCGGCACCTCAGCCTCCGGGGGCAGGTCGCTGCGCACCTGGTCCACCTTCGAGCTGATCTCCGCCAGCGCCTTGGTCGGGTCGTAGTTGAGCTTCAACCGCACCGTGATGGTGGACAGGCCCAACTGGCTGCTCGATTGGATGTAATCGATGCCGTCGGCGGCGGCAATGGTCCGTTCGAGCGGGGTGGTAATGAACCCGCGCACCAGCTCGGCGCTGGCGCCCACATAAACGGTGGTCACCGTCACGGAAGCATTGTCGCTGCGCGGATATTGACGCACGGTGAGCGAGCGGATCGCCTGGAACCCGGCGATCAGGATCACCAGGTTCACCACCAGCGCCAGCACCGGACGCCGGATAAACAAGTCTGTGAACGACTTCATGTGCGGTTGGCGGGCTTAGCCGTCCGAAAGCCCCGGGGCCACCGCGGAGGGCGGTTTGAGTTCGTTGTTCACCACTACCGTGGTGCCCGGACGCAGTTTCAGCAGCCCGGAGCTGGCCACGGTGGCACCAGCCTCCAGGCCGGATTCCACGGTGATATAAGCGCCCCGGCTTTGGCCGGTGCGCACAAACTGCTGCCGCGCCACCAGCGTAGGCTCGGCACCGGGCGCGTTGGTGCCATTCTCCACCACGAACACCGAATCGCCATAGGGCGCGCTCAGGATGGCCGTGGCCGGCACCACCAGTACCGGTCTTTCGTCCCCCAGCAACACTTCCGCGCGCGCAAACATCCCCGGTCGCAGCGCTTCGTCCTTATTCTCAAACGTCGCTTGCAGCCGCAGGCTGCGGGTGGAGGCATTCAACTGCGGGTTGATGGCGGTGAGTTTCCCCTGAAATTCTCGGTCCGGATAAGCGTCGGTGGTGACCCGAACCGTCATCCCCGGCTGCAGCCGCGAAATCTCTTGTTGCGGCAGGGAAAACTCGCAGTGCACCGGGCTCAGGGATTGCAGCGAAACGATGGGTTTGCCGACATCCAAGTATTCCCCCAGGTTTACCAGCCGGATTCCCAGGCGGCCGTCAAACGGCGCGCGGATATGCTTCTTTTCAATGGCGGCACGGATGACCGCCGCCTCGGCTTCCGTTTGTTTCAGCGTCGCGTCCGCCGCGTCCATTTCCGCCTGGGAGACCATGCTCTCCTTGCGAAGGGCGGCGGCTCGCTCGAGACTCACCCGTGCCAGGGCGACCTGCGCCTCCACCGCCCGCAATTGTGCCTCCTCTGTGGACGTAGTCAGCCGCACCAGCAAATCCCCCGCTTTCACCGTGGCGCCCGACTCGAACGCGATCTCTCGCACCGTGCCGGGGAGATCCACGGTCACCGTCACTCCCTGGAACGTGGTAATGGAACCAATGGCGCTCAGAACGGATTGCCACCGTTGCGGCTCCACCAGCGCGGTGGAAATGGTCTCAGGCGGCGGGGCGTAAGCCTGCCCTGCGGCAATGAGCGTGCGTATCTGCATGTACTTCACAGTCGCCAAAGTACCGACAATGACCCCCACAATAACTAGTGCGATCGCGATTCTGCGTATCATTTGATCTGTAAAAAAGCCCTACAATAGGCCGGGATTAAACCTCCGTCAAACTGTAGAAAGGATTGTTTCCGGGCGCACGTGGGTGTTCACCCCATGACGTGCGCTCAGGGTACGGGTTTGAAGTCGAACCAGTAAAGGTTCACAGAGCCGGAATCGATAACCACTTTGAGCGTTTTCGCCGGGGTAGAGAGGTTCATTCTCCCTCCGGTGACCGTGGACCACGATTCCCACCCGCCGGTAGACGGCACTTTAATGGGCTCCCCGATCTTTTGGCCGTCGGCTTCCAGGTGAAACTCCCCGCCGGTTTCGCTGGCCATCCGGGCGGAGACCGAAAAAAATCCCGCAACTTCCTGCGCCAGAGTGTATTTCAGCCACTCACCCGGCGCCGTCCACCCCACGTTAAAGGTGGCCCCGGAGGGGTCGTCCGTGCAGATTTGGATATCGACCGAGTCATTGCGCAACGCCTGGCCGCTGTTGTGGGGCTTGGAGGTGGTGGTGTCGAAAAAGGCCTCACCGGCGCGCCCCATGTCGTAATGGACGGCGTAAATCCGCCCGGGGAGGCGGTGCGCGGCATAAGGGAGGGTCCGGTTGCCTGCCTCGGGCCGCATCATGGCGTCCAGCACATCGGGGCGCACAAAACAATTCTCGAACCGGGAGGCCGCCGCCAACTGCATCAGGGCGGCAAAGGCGTCATCTGCGGACGGTTTGGGACCTCGGTTCCGCCAATAGTCGAGGATGCGCTGGTAGCCCTCCGGCTTGCGGATGCTGACCGGGCCCGCAATCGATCCCACCTTCTTCCAGGGCCACCAGGCCCAGCCGATATTGTGCGCCTCGCAGAGCCGGATCACGTCCCGGAACCACTCGTTCGAGTTCTCCCCGGATTCGCCAAGCCAAATGGGCATGTTCCACTGGTCGCGCCTTTTAACCCAAGACTGCAACGAGTCGGTCGTGGGTGGATCCCAATACTTATGAAAGCTGATGACGAGGTTCGGGTCCCAGGGTGGGAGGATGCCGTTGTAATTGCCGCCCCAGCAATTGCCGGCCAGGAAGATGATGTGGTTGGTGTCGACCTCGCGCACGGCGGCGGTGAGGTCCATCAGCAGTTGCCGTAGCGGTGCGTTGGTTTGATCCTCGCAGCCGTTCTTGTTCGCGCGGTTTTCAAACGTCCAATTTGGCTCGTTGATCAGGTCGTAACCGCCAATCCATGGCTTGTCCACGTAACGGCGTGCAATCTCACGCCACAAGGCGATGAGTTTGTGGCGGTTGGCCTCGCTTTCCCAGAGCGACGGCGCGGGCGGGTTGTAGTCGGAGATCGGTCGGTCATGGCCTTGTCCGCCGGGGCAGGCGTGCATGTCCAGGATCAGGTAGACGCGGTTGGCTTCGCACCAGCCGAGCAGGTCGTCGATGAGTTTGAACCCCGGTTCGAGCCAGGTATTCATGCCGGCAACGGGTTCCTGGTCTGCCGGTGGCGTGAGCAGCGCGTAATGCATGGGCAGTCGGATGGAATTCATACCTGCGCGCGCCATCGCCTGCACGTCTGCCGAACCAAATGCCTGGTTCCACCACGCCTCATAAAACCGCTCCATCCTCTCCGCGCCCACCAATTCCGCGATTTTGGCTTTGAGCTGCTGCTGGTTGTCCACAATCCCGGTCACCTCCATCATGTAAGGCTCCTGCAGCATCCAGTTCCCCAGCCCGATGCCGCGCAACAGCACGTTCCGGCCCTGGCCATCCAGAATGTACTTGCCGGAGACCCGCAAAAACCCCGGGTCAGCCGGCGCTGCCTGGGCTGCCGCGCGCATTTCAGCAACGGCCACCGCCAGAACACAAAGACTGATCACAAACCAAGGACGTGCGGGACGAAACGGTTTCACCCCGTTACGATAGCGGTCCGGCCACGATTGGCAAACAGGTTCGTGGAGAACGCCGCGCCGCCCTGCCTGGGGTTAGGGGCGGTGATGGTTTGGGGTGATGAACAGGTTGGCCAGGTCGGCGGGCGAAGCCTGCTCCTCCCCAAAAAGACTTGCCCGTGGATGTGGTGCGGTTACTTTCGCGGCATGAAGGCATTGCTTACCTCGCTGCTGCTGATCCACTTCGCCCTGGCGTCCGCCTTTTCTGCGGAACCGGCCTATCTCAAGCTTTCGGTAAAGGAGTACCGGGACAAGATGAAAGCGGGATGGGTGGGCCAGATGGCCGGGGTGGCGCTCGGGGCACCGACGGAGTTCCGGTGGAAAGACAAGATTATCCCGGCGGACGCGATCCCCACGTGGAAACCGGCGCTGATCAACGATTCTTTCACCCAGGACGATCTCTATGTGGAAATGACCTTCCTGCGCACCCTGGAGACTTACGGGCTGAAGGCCTCGATCCGCCAGGCGGGTATCGACTTCGCCAACAGTGGTTACCCCCTCTGGTGCGCCAACGCGGCCGGACGTGCCAATCTCCGCAACGGCATTGCACCCCCCGACTCCGGCCATCCCAAATTCAACAAATGTCCGAACGATATCGATTACCAGATCGAGGCGGATTTCTCGGGGCTCATCGCCCCCGGCCTCCCGCAGGCCGCGGTGGATTTGGGCGAGAAGTTTGGCCGCTTGATGAATTACGGCGATGGCGTCTACGCGGGCCAGTTCATGGGCGCCATGTACTCGGCCGCGTTTTTCGAAACTGACCCGGTCAAGATCGTCGAGACCGCCCTGAAGGCGATCCCGGCGCAATCGCAGTATGCCGAGATGGTGCGCGACCAGGTGAAATGGTATCGCGAGAACCCGAACGACTGGGAAAAGACCTGGCGGCTCACGCAGGCCAAGTACCGCGAGGACCCGAATTACCAGAAAGCCTCGAACGGTGGCATCGACTGCAAGATCAACGGTGCCTACGTCCTTATGGGCCTGCTCTATGGCCAGCGCGATACTGACCAAACCATGATCATCTCCTGCCGCGGTGGCCAGGATTCGGATTGCAACCCCTCCAGCTCAGCGGGCGTGCTGTTCACGACCGTCGGCTTTTCCAGGCTGCCCGCGGCCTACACGAGTGAACTCGACGAAAAACGCGTGTTCAGCCACACCGCCTACAACTTTCCCGCGCTGCTGGATGTCTGCGAGAAACTGACGCGCCAAGTGGTCAAGAAATACGGCGGCAAAATCCAGAAGGACGCCGCGGGCGAGGAATACTTCCTGATACCGGTGCAGCCGGTGCAACCGAGCGCGCTGGAGTTGAGTTGGGCGCCGGGACCGATTGCCGACAGCCGGTTTACGCGCTCCGAGCGGGCAAAGATTAAACGCGATAACCAGCCCGAAAACGTTCAACACGGCATCAACCAATTTGCCTATGGCTGGAAGGTGGCCAACTGCGGTCAGGAAATGAACCCCGGTCTCCAGGACGAGTTTCGTGGTAAGAAGAAGGTCTTCGTGGTTCACCCGCTGGACAAGGACACCGGCTGTGTGCTCAGCCGCACGGTGAAGCTCCCGGCACGCAAATCCCATACCTTGCGACTGGTGGTCGGTCATCATCCGGAAGGCGATTACGACCTGATCGTGCGGGCCAATGGCACCGAGTTGCTGCGTCAAACGGTGGGCAAAACCACCGCCACGGACGGATGGCTTACCCGCGAGATCGATCTCTCAGCCTACGCTGGAAAAAAGGCCGCGCTGGAAATCGTCAACCAACCCACTGGTTGGGCTTACGAAGCCGCCTTTTTCGCGGAGCTTAAGCTCTTAACCCGGTAGCCGCGCGAGGGCCGGACCAAAGTCAGCAGTGGATTATGAGTTCAAACCGCATCAGAGGTACAGAAAAGAACTCCAAGACCGCAATCCGCGTACTGGCGGCTCACTTCCACCGAAGAGGATACATCCGCCGCCAGAACCGGAGGCGGCTCTCGCGGGAAGGCTATTTAGGATACAAGAAAGGGGACGAGGTCCGTTTGATCGCCAGCAGCACCGAGGAGTTGGAGCAGATTCGACGGTTGCTGAAATCGACGGGGTTTAAACCCGGCCGGCCGTTCCGCAAGGCAGCGGGCTTCTGTCAGCCAGTGTACGGCCGTGAGGCGGTTGCGCGATTCCAACAGTTGGTCGGGACAGGGGGCTCGGCCGCTGTGCCACTCAAGGTGTCTTCCCCAAGAGCTCGGGCGGGCAATCATCGGACCACAAAACCCCGGTGGACGAAGAGGAGTAAGATGACCCACACAGTGAGCGACAAAGGCGGAAAACGGAGGAGGTGACCTCGGGTGACCCCGGGTTGCAGAGCAGTCGGCGGCGTGGTATGTTGAGGCCTAATGGGAAGGTTCCCGGAGCCTCTTGTGGGAATTCTGATATGAGAATTCTGATGATTTACCCGCCGAACCCCGACACGTTCTGGAGTTTCAAACACGTGCTGCGGTTCGTCTCGAAGCGCTCTACCTTTCCACCGCTCGGGCTCTTAACCATCGCTGCGCTGCTGCCACGGGACTGGGACCTCCGCCTGGTGGATATGAATGTGGAGCCTCTGACCGATGCGGAACTGGACCGGGCGGATTACGTGATGCTGAGCGCCATGATCGTTCACCGGGAAGCAGTTCGGGAGATCGTCGCGCGCTGCGCTCGGCGAGGCAAAGCGATCATCGCCGGCGGTCCGTTGTTCACCACCGGCTACCAGGATTTCCCGGAAATCCCCTATTTCGTCTTGGGTGAAGCCGAGGACATGATGCCGCAGCTCATTGCGGACCTGCTTGCGGGCACGCTCAAACCGTTCTATCGCTCTGAGGACCGGCCGGACATCACCCGCATTCCCGCACCGCGTTGGGACCTGATTCAGTTCCGGCATTACGTTACGCTGTGTGTGCAGTTTTCGCGCGGATGCCCTTACGATTGCGAGTTTTGCGACATCATCGTGATGAATGGGCGAGTGCCGCGGACCAAGACCCCCGCCCAACTGATCGCTGAACTGGAAGTCCTGCGGCAACGGGGCTGGAAGGACATGGTGTTCATCGTCGACGACAACTTCATCGGTGACCGGCGCCGGACGCGGGATCTGCTGCGGGCGATGATTGCCTGGCGTGAGCGTGTGCGTCCGGCCATGGGTTTTTTCACCGAGGCCTCGCTCAACCTGGCGGACGACCCGGAACTCTGCGCCCTGATGATTCGAGCGGGTTTTATGAAAGTATTTGTGGGTATCGAAACGCCGGTTCCGGAGAGCCTGCAGGAATGCCACAAGCTGCAAAACACGAGCCGGGACATGGTCGCCTCCGTCCAGATCTTGCAGCGCGCAGGACTGGAGGTCATGGGCGGGTTCATTGTGGGGTTCGACAACGACCGCCAGGATATCTTCGCGCGGCAGTTCGAGTTTATTCAACGCTCCGGCGTGGTGACCGCCATGGTGGGGTTACTGCAGGCGCTGCCGGAGACCAGGTTATATCACCGCCTCATGCGCGAGGGCCGGCTGGAGACCGCCTCCACCGGCAACAACACGGAAGCAGTGCTGAATTTCAAAACGCGCTTAAGCCGCGAGTTTCTCCAGTCCGGCTACCGCGACCTGATGAAAAAACTGTACGAACCGCGGGTCTACTACCAGCGGATCCGGATCTTCCTGGAACATCACCGCCCGCAAGCACGGCGGATGCACTTGGCCCGGGCGGACTTGCTGGCGTTCCTGAAGTCCTTCTGGCTGTTGGGGATTTGGGATCGCGGACGGCACAATTACTGGCGATTCTTCTGGGGCACCCTGTTGCGGCGTCCTCGCCAATTCCGCCAAGGGATCGAATTGGCCGTGATGGGTTACCACTTCCGTCGCGTGGCCCGGCATCTTTGAGCGGCCGTGGTGGTTGACACCGGGAAACGGGTGGCTCCCGCGGAGCAGCGAGCGGGCCGTACCGGTTCCACTTTGACATCGCGGTCGGAAAGCACGACGTTGAGTTCAGAGCTTTTGCGTCTTATGCGGACGACTTCTTCCAACGCCGGCGACCGGGCGCACACCCAGGGAGGCGAGCCTTCCACGCTCGCTCAAACGTTGGATCGGCACACGGTCGAAGGTGCGCTTTGGCGCGCAGAGACGGACGGAAAGGTTCGTTGCGTGGCGTGCGGCCACCGCTGCTTGATCGCGCCGGGCCGCCGAGGGATCTGCAAGGTTCGTTTCAACGAAGGAGGCCGGCTCCGCGTGCCTTTCGGCTACGTCGCCGGTCTGCAAACTGACCCGATCGAAAAGAAGCCTTTTTACCATCTGTATCCCGGGTCTGATGCACTGACCTTTGGGATGCTGGGTTGTGACTTTCACTGTTCCTACTGTCAGAATTGGGTCACCAGCCAGGCACTGCGGGATGACGCGGCGTCTGCGCCGATCCAGCCAACTACGGTAAAGGAATTGGCGCGCTGGGGCCAGGAATTGGACGTCCGTCTGGTGGTCTCCAGCTATAATGAACCGCTCATCACGGCCGAGTGGGCGGTGGCAGTATTCCAGGAAGCCAAAGCCGCCGGACTGGAGTGCGCGTTTGTCTCAAATGGCAATCTCACCGCGGAGGCGCTCGATTTTCTTCAACCCTGGATCACGGCTTACAAGATCGACCTCAAGACTTTTGACGATGGCCGTTACCGGGCGCTCGGCGGCACGTTGGACCGGGTAGTAAACGGCATCCGAATGGTTCACGATCGAGGTCTCTGGCTGGAGGTGGTTACCCTCGTGGTGCCGGGGTTTAATGACAGCGAGGCGGAGTTGCGCCGAATGGCGGCTTTCCTCGCTTCCGTGGATCGGGACATCCCCTGGCATGTCACGGCGTTTCACCCCAATTACAAACTCACCAGCCCGATGGCCACGCCGGCCGCCCAACTCATCCGCGCCGCAGAGATTGGGATGGAAGCGGGGTTGCATTTTGTTTACGCCGGCAATCTGCCGGGGCGCACCGGCCGATGGGAAGATACCTCCTGCCCCGGATGCGGTGCCTGTCTGATCAGACGCCACGGATTCCAGGTGCTGGAGTATCACCTCACCGCCGCCGGCCGCTGCCCGGCTTGCGGTCTCACCATTCCGGGACGCTGGGATGTCGAGGGAACCTCCGGCAGCCCTGACACCGGTTCTGGCACGGTGGCACACCGCTCTCCTCGACCTTTATTCCGATTCAGATGAACCCTCTCTCACCAACTTCTGGATCCGTCCGGCCTACTGCTGTTGCCGGGCGGTTTTATCCGTGCGACCCGCTGGAACTGCGCGCGCTGCTGCAAGAGATGTTGAGCGCAGTCGTGCCGGTCTCCGCGCCCAGTCCCAAAGCCATCATAGTCCCCCACGCTGGTTATCCCTACTCCGGTCCGGTGGCCGCCTCGGCCTTCACCTCGTGGGCCGCGGATCGGGAGCAGATCCGGACCGTGATCCTGGTGGGGCCCTCGCATTTCGTGGACTTTGACGGACTGGCGTTGCCGGGCGTGGAGGCTTTTGAAACGCCCCTCGGACGGGTGCCGCTCGCTGCCGCCCCTGTGGCCAAGCTGAAGCAAGCAACACGGGTGAAGGTGTTTGATGCCGCTCACACTCCGGAACACTGCCTGGAGGTTGAGCTGCCGTTCCTGCAATGTGTGCTGAAGGATTTCAGCATCGTGCCGCTGCTGGCCGGGAGTGTGACGCCAGAGGAGGTCAGTGCCGCGCTGGACGCGGTCTGGGGCGGACCGGAAACCCGGATTGTCATCAGCTCAGACCTCAGCCACTATTTTGAATATCGCGAAGCCCAACGGTGGGACTATGAGACCGCGGAAGCCATCGAGGCATTGGCCCCCGAAAGCATGAAACGGGGATCCGCTTGCGGTGGTATCCCAATCAAAGGACTATTGCTGTGCGCTCGGAGGCATCAACTCCGTGCCCGGACCCTCGACCTCCGGAATTCTGGAGACACCGCTGGGCCCCGCGATCGTGTGGTCGGCTACGGCGCCTTCGTATTTGAGGAGATGCACCAGGATCACTGACCCCTGCAGGACTCCCGGGCACCTTCCTGAGTCCTGCCGGGTGTCGCAAAATCGCAGAAGAAATGCGCAAGAAAACGCTCCGGGATTTCGGCAAAGTCTCTACTATGGCCGCGCAATGGCCCGGATTGCATAGTAACCGGGCGGGTGCGGGCATGCAGACCAGTCCAGACACAGCAGCGACAACCTCCACCGAGGCGGAACTTCGGCCTTCGGGCCGGCGCTGGATTATTGTGGGCCTTCTGTTCCTTGCTGCGGTTCTGAATTACATTGACCGAAACGTGCTGTCGATCCTGGCGCCGACCATCCAAAAGGAGCTTGGGGTAAGCGACGCGCAATACGCGCATGTGCTGAGTGCGTTCCTGGCGGCATACACCGTGGCTTACTTGTTCTCGGGGCGTATCGTGGATTGGCTCGGCAGCCGGCTGAGCATGGCGCTATTCCTGGGCTGGTGGTCGGTGTCCAACGCACTCACCGGGCTGGCTCGAGGGCCGGTCTCACTGGGGGCATTTCGCGCCCTGCTCGGGCTTGGCGAGGCCGGCGGTTGGACCGCGTCTCCCAAAGCTGTGCAGGAATGGTTTCCTCCTGCAGAACGCGGGATGGCGGTGGGCATTTACTCAATGGGAAGTTCGATCGGGGCCACAGTGGCGCCACTGGTGGTGATCCCGCTGGCGGTGGCATGGGGTTGGCAATGGGCTTTTGTGGTCACTGGCTCGATGGGCATCCTCTGGCTGGGTCCGTGGCTTTGGCTAAACCGACGTCCCACGTATGCGGTGGCCGAGCCGGCGCCGAGAGCGCAGAAAGAGGCGGAATGGGCGCTGTGGAAATCCGTGCTGCGGCAGCCGGCAGTGTGGATGTTCATGCTGGCGCGACTTTTCACCGATGCGGTGTGGTATTTCTACCTGTTTTGGATGCCTAAATATCTGCATGAGGCGCGCGGGCTCACCCAGGACGATTTGAAGATACTCTGGGTTATTTTTCTGGCGGCGGACATCGGGTTTGTGGGCGGTGGGTTTCTCTCCGGCCGGCTGATCAAGCGCAAAGTGCCAGTAGCGGCAGCGCGGTTGTGGCTGATGCTGGCCACGGCCTTGATCACACCGTTGTCTCCCTTGGTCGCGCTGGCGCCCGGCGCGGGGCTGGCCATCGCCCTCGCGGCGCTCATCGCCCTGGCTCACGCCTCCTGGTTGAGCAATCTCTCGGCCCTGATTGTCGACATCATCCCCAAGCGGATCATGGCGACCACCTTTGGCGTGATCGCCGCGGGTAGCGCGGTTGGAGGGATGGCTATGAACGAAGTGGTCTCGTGGATGGTGCGCGATTTCTCCTACACGCCCTGCTTCTTTATCATGGCCTTCATGCATCCTATCGGGATCATCCTGTTGTGGCGATTGCGCCGTCAGCCGGCTCAGGCCTGATTCTAATCCGCCGGGAACTCGAAGACGGCACCCACGTCGCCGGGGCGGAAACTCTTCGGGAACGATTGCCATAGCCGGGCGGTCGCCGGCCACCCGGTGCAATGCAGTGGGGCGAGACACTGCAGCCGCGCTTCCCCCAAATGCAAGATCGTACGTTCCAGCCGTTCCTCGCTGGCAGATCCCAGGTGGCACCCGCCGATCACAGCGCGAATGGCTTTCTCCGGAACCAAACGCCGCACGTGATCCAGGGTATTTACCACACCGGCATGAGCGCAGCCAAGAAGCACCACGAGACTCTTTCCCAGGTCGATAACCAGGGATTGGTCGTCCAAAAGCGGATCCGGCCGTGTGGCTTCTGCATCTTGAAAGAACGCGCCCCCGGTGTCTTCATAGGATGTGCGGCGCGGGATTTCGCCGGTGACGAACAACCCCTCGCGAATACGAGTCCAGGTGGGGGTGGCAACGACACCGGGGCGGACGCGCAGAGCTTGCACGGTGGCCGGATCCATGCCGATGAACCGCGTTTTGCCCATCGGTCCACGGCTGAACTTCGGTTCGAACGCTGCCGGGTGGAGATACACCTGTGAGCGCGCCGCGGCTTTCAGGACGGCTGGGAGGCCGCCAGTGTGGTCGTAATGGCCATGGCTTAGCATGATGGCTTTCAGGTTGTCCAGGGAGAGCCTAAGAATGCGGACGTTGGTCAGGATGGCATCGCTTTGGCCTGTATCGAACAGAAAGGTTTCCCCGCCGAATTCCACGTAAAAGGACAGGCCGTGCTCCGCGACCAGGCTTTGACGGTGGACGCTGTTTTCGACGAGCACCGTAATGCGGACTGAATTATTCATGGGACTTCATAAACTTCGCAGTGGCGGAGGCTTTAACCGCGCCCGCCTGGGTGAGTTCCGCTCGCAGTTGATACAGACCGTGAGCCTCGTGTTCCAGCCAGCCGCGCAACTCCATTTCTTCGGTCGCCGCCACGCTGGCGTGATACCGCACGTTCAGCTCTGCCGTCAAGCCGCGGAGGCCGCGCGCAAAGAGGCAATTGGTCATGGCACCGTCGAGCAGCGAGGCGATCAAGCCGCCATGCAGCAGGCCAGGGTAGCCTTCCAGGGCGCAGTGGCCCAGGAACCCAGCGGCCACGCTGCCGTCCGGTTGTGGGTGATAGTGCAGAGCCAACCCCATCGGGTTTGCGCCGCTGCAAACAAAACAAAAAGGATGTGCTTCCGCTTGCGTGGTGCAAAAGCGAGCTTCGAGGTCTTCAGAATTTGCCGGTTTGGTCATGGGCAAACATGGGATAGCACCGCCAGTGCCAACTGGCCTGCGGGTAGGGGCGCGCGCGGGAAAACCCCCGATTTCAGGCCCATTTCAGTTGTATGGCGAGAACGGTCTTTTCGAGTCCCGGCCCGGGACCATGGCAAATTGCCATTGCGCCGCGACTGATGAACGCGGATGTTGTGAGTGCGGATCTAGTTCCGCACCCATGCAGGAAACACTTCAAAACCAATTGCTCGATTCCGTGCCGGACGGTTTATTCACCGTTGACACGGAATGGCGAGTCACTTTTTTCAACCGCACCGCGGAGCAGATCACCGGCATTCGCCGTCAGGAGGCGCTCGGCAAACGCTGTTGTGAAGTGTTCCGGGCCTCGATCTGCGAAAATGCGTGCGCATTGAAGCAGACGCTGGTTGCGCATCGGCCGGTCACTAACAAAGTGGTCTACATCGTCAACGCCAAGGGCGAGCGCATTCCCATCAGCATTTCCGCCGCGCCGCTCAAGGATGCGCGGGGTCGGGTCATTGGGGGGGTGGAGACCTTCCGGGACTTGCGATTGGTGAACGAATTGCGCGAGCAGGCAGAACAACAGGAATCATTCTCGAATATCATCGGGCGCGGCGCGGCGATGCGGCACCTTTTTGAGTTGCTGCCGCCGGTGGCGGAGAGCGACAGCACGGTGCTGATTGAAGGACCCAGCGGCACCGGCAAGGAGTTGTTCGCTCGCGCCTTGCACCAGCTTTCGCGCCGCAGAGCGAAACGGATCGTCGCCATCAACTGCGGCGCGCTGCCGGACACCCTGCTGGAGAGCGAATTGTTCGGCTACAAGGCCGGCGCCTTCACCGATGCGCGTAAGGACAAACCGGGCCGGTTTGCCCTGGCTGAAGGAGGAACAATTCTGCTCGATGAAATTGGCGATATTTCGCCGGCCATGCAAACGCGGCTTTTGCGCGTGCTCCAGGAGCGGGTGTATGAGCCGCTCGGTGGCGTTGAGCCGGTGCGGTGCGACGTGCGCATCATCGCCGCAACGAACCGGTCGCTCGCGGCGCTGGTGAAGGAAGGCAAATTTCGGGAGGACCTGTTTTATCGCGTGCACGTGGTGCGTCTGGAACTGCCCCCATTGCGCGAGCGGCGCGAGGATCTTCCACTGCTGATCGACCATTTCGTGGCTCAGTTCAACCGGCTCAAAGGACGCGACATTGCTGGTTTGTCCGATGCCGCGCTGGCACGATTGATGGAACACGATTTCCCCGGCAATGTGCGGGAGTTGGAAAACATCATCGAACATGCGTTCGTGCTCTGCCGTGGGGGATTGATCGAAGTGGCGCACCTGCCGCCGCATCTGCGAATCGGCGCCGGAGGTATCCTGCCCGCGCTTTCCGCCGGAATGACCCTGGCGGCTATGGAAAAAGTGCTGCTGCGGGACGCGCTTCGAAGGCACCAGGAAAATCGCGCCGCTGCGGCCCGGGAGCTTGGGATCGACGCCAGCACCCTCTTTCGAAAAATCAAAGCGCTCGGACTGCAGAAGCGCAGCCCACAGAAGTGAGCCGTTCGCAATGGCCGATTGGAGGGATGGTTGCCTGCGACGGGAGGTACGGTAAATGCTCCCCTCAGGAAAATCCGTTTTGGATCGAACCTAAGATATGAAGACCATTGGCCTTATCGGCGGCATGAGTTGGGAGTCAACGGCCGAATATTATCGTCTGCTCAATGAAGCAGTTAAGGAAAAACTGGGCGGACTGCATTCCGCCAGGTGCATTGTGTATTCGGTGGACTTTGCGGAAATCGAAACGCTGCAGCGGGAGGGCCAGTGGGCCGAGGCCACAACGCTCCTGGTTGGCGCTGCCCAGAGCCTGGAGCGGGCCGGGGCGGGTGTGGTGCTCTTGTGTACGAACACGATGCATAAGCTGGCGGACCTGATCGCGGCGAGTGTGCGCATCCCCTTCCTGCATATTGCCGATGCGGCGGCCCAAAGTGTGATGCGGGCAGGGATCCGCCGAGTCGCCTTGCTCGGAACCCGGTTCACGATGGAGGAAGACTTCTACCGGGGTCGGTTGAAAGACCGTTTTGACCTTGAGGTGCTCATTCCTGGCGAAACCGGGCGGGAGACTGTGCACCGGATTATCTACCGTGAATTGTGCGTCGGCATTGTTCGCCCGGAGTCAAAACAGGAGTTAATCCAGATCACGAACGAACTGATTAAGAACGGAGCTCAAGGCGTCATCCTGGGCTGCACCGAGTTGGGACTTCTCATCCGCGATGGGGATGTATCAGCGTCGGTATTCGACACCACTCGACTGCACGTGGTTGCGGCACTCGAAACCGCGTTTGCCTGAGGAACCGAACACCAACGCCACGCGGCTGTCACCTCCCTGTTCGGTGTCCACACTTCAGCGTGTCAGGAAAGTGCCCCATGAAGTGTCCCCCCCCCCAACAGGTCTTCACACCGGCGCGAAGAAGTGAATTCCGGGGCGACGCCTACTTCGCGCGTCCCGCCGCCCAGGCGGGGGTGCTTTGACTTCCTTTTGGCGCGTCGATCCCCGCCGTATACGGTTTGATATCAATGACCGGTGTATTATCAAATGCGTCAATGCTTTCAATTTCGATCACGTGATTCTTAATCGAAACCACCCGGCACAGGCTCAGGGCTATCAGGTTTGGGCGCATGGGCGACCGCGTGGCGAAAACGCCGGTCAGGGGGTTTTCCCGGTTTCCACGCGGGTGCACTCTCAGCACCGCCCGCTTCTCCGGGGTGTCGTTGCCGTCGAACCAATAGAACACCCAGATGTGCGACCACTGCTCGAGCCCGAGCAAACCGTCCTGGTAGCGCGGTTCCAGGCGAATCAACGTGCGATTCTCCTGGCGCTCAACGCGACCAATGGGCGAGAGGGTAAACGTGGCTTTCTCAGGGTTGCTGTTCATCGGCGGGTCTGAGCTTGGGGATGGGGCGGGATTATCTGCTAATATCGGGGTGGCTAACACCAAAAGCACGGACAAAATCTGGATTTTCATAGGCGTGTTCCGGACCATTAGTACACGAGTTCTACTCTTACATAGCACAGCCGATGGCACACGCAAAACGGTTTTCAGCGTGAGTCAACGCGGCTCGTGCGGCGCCGTCAGCCGGGGACATGTGCCGGGCACCCCCTGCAACAGCGGAATCTTGAGTCATGGGTCCTATAGTCCCATCTGGTCTATACCCGCACGCTAGAGCGTTGCCATCAAACCTGGCGGATTTAACCGTAGCGTTTTGCGATGATCAGGGCATTGCGCGCGTGGCAGTTCGCCATGGGTTTGGGACGGTTCTTGGCGAGAAGTCCCTGAAACGCGGTTCTAAAGCCCCGTAATTCTGCGGTTTCGTGGTTCGGAGTGGCGTTGGCATGAAGTGTGCCTTTCATACTGGCGTGACGATAGCAATTCCAGTGTCGCAGGAGCGCATTTCGCCGGTACTGGATACCGCCTGCCGGTTGCTCCTGGTAACACGCCGACGTGGCAAACAAGCCGGGCGGAAGGAATTCCTTCTCGGCCCGCTGGATACTGAAAGTCTGGCCGGGTGCATTGCCGAACTGCACATCGATGTCCTGCTCTGCGCGGCGCTGTCGGAAGCCCTTCAACGGGCGTTGATCGAGCGCGGTGTGCAGGTGCGCTCCCATCTCTGCGGTGAGGTCGAGGCGGTCTTGCAGGCCTTTTGCCGGGGACGATTGCGACGGCCGGAATTCCGGATGCCGGGCTGCTGGGGATGGCACACGGAAAGCGGATGCTGCCGCCGCCGTGCCGCTCAGCGGCCTCAGGGCAGCGGCATGGCCAATGATAAGAAGTCTGTGGAAAAGAAATCTGTGACAACATGACGAACGGTTTCCAGAAGTCAGTTTCTGGCGATGAGTTCTCCGGAAAGGGTAACGATGGCTCGAGTTGTGTTCACGGCCGTATCCAGTTCTGTGCGCTCCAGACACTGGCAAAGAGGCGTATCGTGGCAGTCAAACGGGGACTTTGCACCCTTGTCGGGTTTGGAGTTCTGATGGTGACATCCAGTACGCTGGGGCAAAGCCCGGACGCGGCTGCATTGCAGAGCCTTAAGCAGGAGTTGGAGACCCTGCGGCAGCGAACCGCGGAGTTGGAGCGAAAACTTGAGGAACTCAGTGCGGCCTCAACCTCCGCACCCCCGGCTTCGGTTGCGGTGCCTGCCGCGCCTGAGAAACCCGCTCCCAGCGAAGCGCTTGCTGCTGCCTGGACACCAACCCAGCCGATCTCCATCGCACGGTCCGGGCAGGATTACCTGAATTTGAGTTTTAAAATGTTGTCCACGGCAGGTTGGTCCACTTCGACGGATGACCCGCCAGAACTTGAGTTAGGCCACCACGACCCCCAGGGACGCGGTTTCACCATCCAAAGTGCCGAACTTGCCCTCGACGGTGCTGTCGACCCGTATTTTCGCGGTTTTGGAAACATTAACTTGAGCCTTGATCCCGATGGCGAAACCCATGTTGGCCTGGGCGAAGTCTATTTGCTGACGACGGCCCTGCCTGGAAACCTTCAGGTGAAGGGGGGCCAATTTCTGGCCGAGTTTGGCCGCCAAAACACCCAGCATGCATATCAGTGGGATTTTGTGGACCAACCGATCGTGCTGAATCGGCTGCTGGGACCGCATAGCCTGCGAAATCCAGGAGCTAGGCTGTCGTGGTTAGTCCCGACGCCGTTTTTTACGGAGCTGATGTTGGGAGTGTTCAATGGTCAGGGGAATTCGGCTTTCAGTTACCGGGCTTCAAGCCTCAACGCGACACACGGTCGCACCTCGCTGGACCGGGGGTTGCGAGATCCTGGCGACCTGTTGTATGTGCCGCGGCTCTGCAGTTCTTTCGATCTGACCGAGAATCAGACGCTGGTCGTGGGCACCTCGGCTGCCCTGGGGCCGAACAATTCCGGGGAGGACGCACGTTCACAGGTCTATGGTTTCGACCTGTTCTGGAAGTGGAAGCCGAGCACGGCTGAGCATGGCTTTCCGTTTGTTTCCTGGCAGACCGAGGCCCTCTTTCGGCGGTATGAAGCGGGTGCGGACAGTGACCGAGGCCTGCCAACCGAAACACTCCGTGACTGGGGTTTTTACTCCCAGGTTTTGTGGGGATTCAAGCGCCGGTGGGTTGCAGGTCTGCGTGGGGAGTGGGCCGATGGCAACACCGGCGCCTATGACAGTGACGATCGATTCCGTGGGGAACGGCTGCGGATTGCCCCCAACCTGACTTTTTATCCAACAGGCTTCTCCAAAGTGCGACTGCAGTACAACTACGATGACGGCGAACGCTTCGACATCGAGCATTCCGTCTGGTTGCAGTTTGAGTTCCTCCTCGGCACTCACGGCGCCCACAAATTTTGAGATGCGACCCGATATGACTGCCAAAAACAAACATGTCCGCCGATGCTGGTTACTGTGCGCGTGGGTGGTTGGAGCGTGTATTCTTGCCTCCAGCTCGGCCGCAGCCAAACTCAAAGTGGTAACGACCACAGCCGATTTCGCTGCCATTGCCCGTGAAATTGGCGGCGACCGCATCGACGTTACCTCACTGGCAAAACCAACAGAGGACTCGCATTTCGTGGATGCCAAGCCAAGCTTGATCCTCAAGCTCAACCGCGCCGACGTGCTGATCGAAGGGGGCGCCGAATTGGAAATCGGCTGGCTGCCACCCCTGATGGACGCCGCGCGCAACTCAAAAATTCTCCGTGGTGCGCCTGGCAATGTCATGGCCAGTGAAGGTATTGAAATGCTGGACGTCCCTGCTGTGTTGGATCGGTCGATGGGCGGTGTGCACGCTGTCGGTAATCCCCACTTCATGACCGACCCGGTGAACGCCCGGATTCTGGCCGAACGCCTTGCTCGGTCGTTCGGCGAACTTGATTCAAAGTCGAGTGACTATTACCAGGCAAACCTGCGGCAGTTTTCTTCGCGGCTAGCGGAGAAACTGACGGAGTGGCAGAAGCGTCTGACTCCGTATAAAGGCAGTCGCATTGTGGCATATCACGATTCCTGGCCTTACTTTGCCCGGCGGTTTGGGCTCCGAATTGACCTGTTTCTGGAGCCCAAACCCGGCATACCACCCACACCACCGCACCTGGCTCACATCATCAAGACCATGCAGGAGGAGAAGCTTAAACTCATTTTTGTGGAGCCCTATTTGAACTGGAGGACGGCTGAAACCGTTGCGCGCCAGACCGGTGCCAAAGCGATGCTGGTCACCCAGTTTCCCGGCGGCGTTAAAAGTACGGAAGGTGGATATGTTGCGTTGATCGATTACCTGGTGGAATCGGTGGCTAAAGGATTGGAGGGGACTTAAACGTCAGTTCGGCAACTCCTCTGGTTATGGAAATTGAGATTGTGTGGAACTTAATGAAGTGGCCTTTGCTGGCTTGCCTGGTTTTGCCCGGCATACTGGTCTACTACGGGCTGCACATCGTCCAACGCGAGATCATCTTCGTCGATTTGGCACTGGCCCAAGTCGCCGCGCTGGGCACCTGCGTGGCGGTGTTGTTGGGCTATGATGTGCACCAGTGGCAGACCTTTACCTGGGGCATCGGCTTCACCTTGGTGGGGGCCGTAATCTTCACCTTGACGCGACACCGACATCCGCTCGTTCCGCAAGAAGCTTTGATTGGCATCGTTTACGTCGTGGCTGCGGCGGCAGGCATGCTGCTCCTGAGCCAGAACCCCGAAGGAGATGAGCAACTCAAACGCACGCTGGTAGGCGAAGTGCTGCTGGTGCGGCCTCAGGATGTTGTGATGGCCATGGGGCTTTACGCCATAGTGGGGGCAATGCATTACGTCTTTCGCCGGAAGTTTCTGCTCATCTCGTTTGAACCGGCCCGGGCCCAAGCCGAAGGCTTGCGGGTCGGTTGGTGGGACCTGGCGTTCTACGTTTTGTTTGGGCTGGTTGTAACGACGTTCGTTCAGATCGGCGGTGTGCTGCTGACATTCTCCTTTTTGATCATTCCCGCGGTGTGCGCCAGTTACCTCGCGAAGTCCTTGACCGCCCGGCTTTGGACAGCTTGGACGGTGGCAGTTGTGGGAGGAGCGAGCGGTGCGGGTGCCTCTTATCAAATGGATTTGCCTACCGGGGCCGCCATTGTCTGCGCCCTTGGCCTCTTGCTGGTAGCTGCCGGGGGTGTGGGAGCATTCAAGACCAAGCGTCAGCCTCGAGCGACAACTACCCGACTGCAACCTGAACCGCACCACACGTAACCAGGCTCAACAACCGGAGGCAGAAATGAAACGCAAACCAACATCTAAACTGGATCGGGCGCTGGCCCGGATTTGCCGGAAATGCCCGGTCTGTCGGCGCGCTCGCCGCCGCCAATCTGGTCTCGCGTTCCGGTTGGTGAAGCGTGTCGAACACACAATCTGCCCCTTTTGCCAGGCGTACGAGCGAGTCTACGGTCGCAAGGCCTATCAGAAACGAATTTGATATTTCGTATGGTGAATACTGCCAATCAACAAACTGATCCAGTCGCAAGTGCTGACTCTGGGGTTCCGCACAACAATCCCGCACCCGGGTCATGCCCGGGGGCGGACAATGCCCAGCGGGAAGCTGACCAGGAAAAGCTGACTCGACGCCTAAGCCATATTCGGCAAAAGATCCTCGTGCTTTCTGGTAAGGGCGGCGTGGGCAAGAGCACGGTGGCTGCCAACCTGGCGGTTTCCCTGGCGCACTCAGGCTGCCGTGTCGGTTTGCTGGACATCGATATCCATGGCCCCAGCATTCCCAAGTTGGTTGGCCTCGAAGGACAGACCTGCTCCCCGGCTGCGGAGCCTGGTGGCATCTTGCCGGTGGCCGTATTTCCGAACCTCCATGTCATGTCGATCGGGTTCCTGCTCCACAGCGTCCGCGACGCGGTTATTTGGCGCGGGCCGCTGAAATACAAACTCATTGAACAGTTCCTCCGCGAGGTTTCCTGGGGTGATCTGGATGTGCTGGTCATCGACTCGCCGCCGGGAACTGGAGACGAACCATTGTCCATCGCGCAGTTGGTGGGCCGTCCTGCCGGCGCCATCGTGGTCACGACCCCCCAGGATGTGGCTGTGGCCGACGTTCGCCGCTCAATTAGTTTTTGCGAACAGGTCCACCTGGACGTCATCGGGGTAGTGGAAAACATGAGCGGCTTTGTCTGTCCGCACTGCGGTAAAACCACCGAATTGTTTAAAGCCGGTGGCGGAGCCTCGTTGGCTCAGGAAATGAAGGTTCCGTTTCTGGGAAAGATTCCACTGGATCCGCAGGTCGTGGAGTCCGGCGACTCAGGCATGCCCTTTGTGCAGCGCTTTGCCAGCAGTCCTGCCGCGCACGCGTTCGAAGAAATCACCCGCCCGATCCTATCCAGTTTGGGCAAATCAAAGGTTGCTACCTGATGTAAGTACTTAAGAAGTTTATGAAAATTGCTATTCCACAAGAAAACGGTCGTTTACATGGGCACTTCGGCGGTTGCCGCGAGTTCGCCGTGGTCGAAGTTGACCCGGAAAAGAAAGTTGTCCTGCGCACCGAAGTGCTTCCCGCACCGGAGCATCAACCAGGTGCTTTCCCCCGATGGCTACGGGAGTTGGGGGTGCGGGTCGTAATAGCCGGCGGCATTGGCCACCGGGCACTGGCGAATTTTAATCTGCACGGCATCACCGTTAGGGCGGGTAGTCCAAACGGGTCCGTAGAGGAACTCGTGAGTGCGTACCTGGCCGGCCAGTTGACAACCACGCCGGATGGTTGCGAGCACCATGGGCATCACCATGACCATGACCACCCCCATGACCATGACCATCATCATGGTCACCATCGCCAACATCACGACCATCACCACGCTGCGGGGGATCCCCCTCATCCCACTACCATTGAGAAGGCGGCTGACTCCAGCGAACAAAAACAGCAAGGTATCAAATGAAAACCAAGGATTCAGCAGCCGGTTACCGGTTAATGCTGAGGTCCAAGATCCACCGGGCGACGTTAACTGGCAAGGAATTGGATTACGAAGGCAGCATCGCACTGGACCGCCGGCTCATGGATGCGGCAGACCTCCTGCCCGGCGAGCAAGTGCACGTCCTGAACGTTAACACGGGATCCCGGCTGGTAACCTATGTCATTGAGGCGCCCGCCGCGTCGGGCACGGTGCTGCTGAACGGGCCGGCGGCGCGCATGGGTGAGACCGGCGACGTCGTTGTTGTCCTGGCGTATGGACACTACTCTCAAGAGGCCGCCCGGACCCTGCAGCCCCGCATAGTGCATGTGAACAGCCGCAACCAGCCGATCACGTCTGCCGGGGCTCGCGGAAGCCGGCGCCGAAAGATCGCCCAGCTCCGGAGAAAGGGCAAACAACTGTAACTTTTCGTTCAGATTCGGCTCGTTCTTAGGATGAAATATAAGTATACAGTGATCTTCCTAGCTGGCACCGTTGCCGGGATCCTTATCACCGGGGTGCTGGCCGCTATTGCCATGCCAAAGCTCATGTTGCGCCAGCACGTGAGCCCTTACAGCCTTCAGGAAACGGTCGAGCGCATTACCAACAATGCCGTCGCCAAAGGATGGGTCGTTTCCAGTGTGATGCCGTTGGATGAGTCGGTGCGGAAGCATGGCGGCGGCGACGTACCAAAGACACGGCTGATTAATTTGTGCCAGGCCCAACACGCCACGAAAATTCTTCAGGATGAATCGTCGCACATTGTCTCCGTCATGATGCCCTGCACCATTGCTGTTTATGAGCAAGCAGATGGGAAGGTAGCGGTCGGCACCATGAACGCCGGATTGCTGGGCCGCTTGTTTGGTGGCGTGGTCGCCGACGTCATGGCGGGCCCAGTGGCCCGGGAACAACGCGACTTCGTCGCCTTCTGCAACCCATAACCCGAGGACCACAACATGTCATCGAAAATTTTGATTATCGGAGGCGTTGCCGCCGGCCCCAAGGTGGCGTCCAAAGTGATGCGGCTTGACCCCACCGCGGAAGTCACGGTGTTGGAAAAAGGCAAGTTTCTTTCCTATGCCGGTTGTGGTTTGCCCTATTATGTTTCGGGGAAGGTCAAAGAGCAGAAAGATTTGATGAGCACACCGGTCGGTGTGGTCCGGGACGCGGCCTTCTTCCAGAAGGTCAAGAACGTCAAAGTGCTTAACGAGACCGAGGCTTTGGAAATCGACCGGGCCCGGAAGCGTGTGCGCGCCCGAACCCACGGCAAGGGCGAGGATTTCTTGCTGGACTACGACAAGCTGGTCCTGGCGACCGGGGCTAAGCCGGTGGTGCCGCCTATCCCCGGCATCAAGCTCGGGAATATTTTCACGCTGCATGGGGTGCATGATGCGGAAGGCATCAAAGCGCTGCTCGCACAATCCAAGGCCCGGGATGTGGTGATGATCGGCGGCGGTTTGATTGGCGTGGAAACCACGGAAGCGTTGGTGGAGAGCGGTTGCCGGGTGACCCTGGTAGAGATGCTGCCCCAGGTTCTGCGGATCTTGGACTGGGAATTGGCGCGGCTGGTGGAAAAGCACATGGAATCTCACGGGGTCAAAGTGCTCACCAATGCCCAGGTTACGGCCTTCGAAGGCGACGCAACGGTTCGCGAGGTTATCACCACGAGGGGGCGGTTGCCGGCGGACATGGTGGTTCTGGCCATCGGCGTGCGACCCAACGTGGACCTGGCGCGAGCCGCGGAGTTGGCCATCGGGCTGACCGGGGCCATCCAGGTGGATGACACCCAGCGGACTTCCGATCCGGATATTTATGCCGTGGGTGATTGTGTGCAAACCACCGACCTGATCACCGGCAAACCCTGTTTCGTACCCTTGGGCTCGACCGCCAACAAGCAGGGCCGGGTGGCGGCCATCAATATTTGCGGTGGCACCGACCGGTTTCCCGGGGTGCTCGGCAGCACGGTCTGCAAAGTTTTCGATTACTGCGTGGCCCGCACCGGCCTCACCGAAACTGCCGCCCGCCAACTGGGTTTTGAACCGGTCACCGTCCTGGTTCCGGATATGGACCGTGCCCACTACATGCCCGGGTCCAGCCTCATCATCACCAAGCTGGTGGTGGACTCCCGGACCCGTAAGCTCCTCGGCGCACAGATCGTCGGACCCGGGGTGGGGGATAAGCGTGTGGACGTGGCCGCAATGGCCATCACGGCGGAAATGACCGTGGATCAGTTGTCTAAGGCCGATCTTTGCTACGCACCGCCTTATGCCACAGCCGTGGACGCGGTGCTCACGGCGGCTAACGTCGCTCGCAACAAGCTGGATGGTGAACTGATCGGCATCACAGCCATGGAGGTCCAGCAGCGCATCGAGGCCAAAGACGATTTTGTCCTGCTAGATGTTCGCAGCCCGGCTGAACATGACGCCGAACGCCTGCCCGGCTCAACCTTCATCCCGTTGGGCGCCTTGCGCGCACGTGTGGGGGAACTGCCAAAGGACAAGGAGATCGTGGCGTTCTGCAAAGTGTCTCTGCGGGGCTACGAAGCCGCCAAGATTCTCCAGGCCTCAGGGTTCACGCGGGTGCGAGTTATGGACGGTGGCTTGATCGCCTGGCCCTACGACAAAATTACCAAATGAAAGGAAACTATGAGTAAAGAAACGTTGATCAAAGGATTGAATGAGGACCTGGCTGCCGAGTTGGGCACCGTGATTCGCTACACCTACCAAGCTGCGAAATGTTACGGCCTGGTAGCGGCGGAGTTGCGTGAGTTGCTCGCCGAGGAGGCCAAGGATGAAATCGGGCACGCCGCCTACTTGATGGATGTGATTCAAGATTTGGGGGGTGAACCGACCACAACGCCCAAGGCGTTCGACAAGCCGGCGGACATTAAGGGAATGCTGGAACTCGACGTCAAAATGGAAGCCGAAGATGTCGTCAATTACCTGGCTCACGCCAAGCTGGCTGAAGAACTGAACTTGCCAGACATCAAAATGAAGCTGGAGGAAATGGCCGCGGACGAGGCGGGCCACGGACGCGAGCTTCGCCGATTGCTGAAAGGACTCTGATGCGATAACCCCCCCTCGAGACCAGCCACCCGTTGGAACTGTGCAAAGTTCGGATCGGCTGGTTTCCCCCCGGCGGTGGAAGCTTATGGCTTCCACCGCCCCGGTCGCCCAGAGGACACGGCGTGAGTTGAATTACACTATTCGTGACAGCCCGTTCAGAATCCTATGCGCCCACAGCGACAAAACTATGTATTCGGCCCCGTGCCTTCACGTCGGCTGGGCCGCTCGCTGGGGGTCGACCTGGTGCCGTTTAAGACGTGCAGTTACGACTGCATTTATTGCCAGCTCGGCCGCACGAGGAACCTGACCGTCGAACGCAAGGAGTGGGCGCCGGTGGAGACGGTGCTGGGCGAATTAAACGCCAAATTGGTCTGCCGGCCCGACTATATCACCCTGAGCGGTTCCGGAGAACCTACTTTGCACTCGCGTCTGGGTGAAATCATCGAGCGGATCAAATTCATGACCGATGTACCCGTGGCCGTGCTGACCAACGGGTCCTTGCTCTGGAAAACCGAGGTGCGCCAAGCCTTGGCTCGCGCGGATTTAGTGCTGCCCTCGCTCGACGCCGGCGACCCTTTCAAGTTTGCTTTTATCAACCGTCCGCACTCGGACATCACCTTCGAGCAGATGATCGAGGGTCTCGTTGAGTTCCGCAGTGATTTTCGCGGGCAATACTGGCTGGAAGTTTTTCTGTTAGGCGGTTACACCGCCATCGAGGCGGACGTTAGAAGGATAGCTGCCTGGGTCAAACGGATCCGGCCTGATCGGGTGCAACTCAACACCGTCGCCCGCCCAGCCGCTGAGGACTTCGCCGTCAGTGTAGCCCCCGATGTCCTGGCGCAGTTCGCCCGGCGATTTCGGCCGGTGGCTGAAGTTGTTGCGGAACGACCCTCTCGACTGGCGCGCAAGTCAGCAAGGACAGATGCCGCCGTCGTGCTCAACTTGCTGCGCCGCCGCCCGTGCACCGCTGACCAGGTTGCCGCCGGTCTCGGTGCCAACCGATTGGAAGTTCTGAAATGGCTGGAGGTGCTCACCGCGCGGGGCGACCTCAACACCAGCCGCCAGGACGCGCAGGTTTACTACACAGTGCGCCAGCCGGCTCGCGCAAAGCTTGCGCCTGTCGAAGGATAGTCCCTTTCAAAAGCCCAAACGAAATTATGAACACCGCCATTGAATCCCAACCTAAACTGAAACCCCTGCAGGGACATCGCATCGGCTTGTTCGGGCGTGGAGGCTGTGGCAAGAGCACCACCACGGTTTTCCTCGCACACGCTCTCGCACATGCCGGGTATCCCGTGTGTGTTCTGGATGCCGACTCGACCAACGAGGGACTAGCGAGGGCATTGGGAGCGGACCGGGCACCAGACTCTCTGCTCGAATGGCTCGGAGGCACCGTTTTTAGCGGTGGGCCGGTAACCTGTCCCGTGGACGATCCGGTGCCGCTGTCGGGCGCCAGAGTGAGCCTGAAAGACCTGCCGCCCCGATTCTTCAGCCGCGCGTCCAACGGTTCCCTCGTCTTTCAGGCAGGCAAGATCGCCCCGCTGGGACCGGGGGCTGGCTGCGACGGGCCGATGACCAAGATTGCACGTGATTTTGCCCTCGCAGGCAGAGAATGCGAGACCGTGACCCTTGTGGATTTTAAGGCCGGGATCGAGGATGCGTCTCGCGGCGTCATCACGTCGCTCGATTGGCTGGTGGTGGTTATCGATCCCAGTCATGCCGGGGTGCAGGCGGCGATCGCCATGAAGAAGCTCCTGGAGCAAATGCAATCGGGCTTCATGCCGGCTACGCAGCATCTCAAGTCCCCGGACCTGGTCAAACTGACCGAAGACAGCTACCGCCACGCCAAAACCAAGGGAGCGGTCTATGTGCTGAACAAGGTCCCGGATGCGGAAACCGAACATCAATTAGGACAGCGCCTTGTCCATGCCGGTATTCAGCCCGTCGCCTCCATGCGCGAGGACCGCGACTTGCGGACAGCCTGGCTGAACGGGGATCCGCTCGTCAGCGCTTCCGTCAGCGCTGAAGTCGCAAAAATTGTGCAAGCGCTTGAGGAGGGCAGCTTGCGGGTGTCGGGCGCACATTAGAACTCTGAAGCATTACCATCGAAATTCCGACCTCATAAACCGCATGAGCCATAACACCTCCAGCAATTTCAAATCGCACCTCGACTGCATCCCCTGCCTGGTGCGGCAGGCGCAGGAAGCCGTGGTTTCCGCCACCCCGGAGATCGCGCTCCGGGAGCAGGCGCTGCGGGAGGCTGTCGACACTCTGGCAGGTATGGACTGGCACCTGTCACCGCCAGCTCTGGCGCAACATATGCACCGGCGCATCCGTGACGTGGTTCATAATTCCGATCCCTACGCCGCCGTGAAGCACCGGCTCAACCAGCGTGCTAAAGAACTCTACCCGGTCTGGCACAAACGCTTCCGGGAGAAGTTCAGCCCTCAGGAAGCTGCAGTGCGTTTGGCGATTGTCGGCAACCTGCTGGATGTGGGGGCCAAAACTCAGCTAACCGACGACGCGGTTCTGGTCGCGCTGGAGGAAGCGCTGACCGCGCCATTGGTCGGATCCATGAACCTTTTGTTCCAGGCCATTGGCCAATCCCGCCACCTCTTGTACCTTGCCGATAACGCCGGCGAAATCGTGTTCGATCGCGACCTGCTGGCGCTTTTGCCGTTGGGCAAGTTTACGGTGGTGGTGCGCGGCGCCCCGGTGTTAAACGACGCCTTGATGGAGGACGCCGAAGGAGCGGGCCTCGCCGACTTTTGCGAGCTTGTGGATAATGGGTCCGACGCCCCTGGCACCGTCTTGGAGGACTGCTCGCTGGACTTTCAGAAGCGGTTTGAGGCGGCGGACCTCATCATTGCTAAGGGCCAAGGCAACTACGAAACGCTGGCCGGCGCCAACAAGCACATTTTCTTCCTACTCAAAGTGAAATGCCCGATCGTGGCGGAGGCTTTACAGTGTCCCTGCGGCAGCCTCGTCTTGAACGAGCATCAACCCCCGTTCCCAGCTAATGGGAATGCGCCAACCCCCATTCTGCCATGAACACTCCTCCGTCAAATGCCGGGTCCGGTCAGGGTGAAGCGGGTGAAGTCTCAGCCCGCGAACAGGTGCTGACCAGTTTGAGCCTGGTTTACTATCCCAACCCCATCCTTCGCGCCCTGTGCCAGCCGGTCGAGCTGTTCGATAGCACCTTAAACGACCTGGTGCAGGAGATGTTTGCGCTAATGACCCTTCGGGAGGGCATCGGGCTCGCCGGACCCCAGGTCTCGATTGACCAGCGGGTCCTGGTCTGTGCGATCCAGGGTCGCCAGCTCTGCCTGACCAACCCGGAGATTATCGAGGCTGACACGCCGGCTGAAGCTATCGAAGGCTGTCTAAGTCTGCCGAATATCCAGGTTACGGTACGTCGCCCGGAACGCATTCAGGTGAGCGGGTACGACACGGATGGTCGCAAAGTCCGTTTGGGTGCCACCGGCCTGTGGGCCCGGGTCATCCAACACGAACTGGACCATCTGAATGGCGTCCTGATCTGCGATCGCACTCACCTGTCGGGAGAATCCTGCGAGCAATGCCCGCTCGCGTTGCCCGCGGTCCTGGTTGAGGAGCGAAAGCACAAGTCGCGATCGCCTCGTGCCTAGTGAGTCTTTATGAGCAAACGTCTTTCCAAGAGTGAACACATTCGCCAGGCCATGCTGGATCGAGAGTCGTTATTTCAGCGGTTTGGCTACGATTCCACCGCGAGCCTGCAATTCATAATCACGCATATGCTGCCACTCCCTGGGCACATCCTCGAGATAGGCACCGGGAGAGGGCGATTCCTCGCTGCCCTGGCGCCGCACGCCCAGCGTATCACAACCCTGGATCTCGATCCCGAGCAACAGCGTACGGCCAAATGTTTTGTGGGCCGTGACCACTCACGGGGCAAAATCCGCTACGTGGCTCACGACGCCAAACACTTGCCCTGGCCCGACGCCAGTTTTGATTCAGTTGTCAGCGTGAATACGTTTCACCATCTTCCGCGGCCGGAAGTGGTCCTCGAGGAGATGTTGCGGGTGCTAAAGCCCGGAGGGAAACTCGCAGTAGGGGATTTTTCCCCCCGCGGGTTTCAGATCTTCGACCGGATCCATGGCACTGAAGGCAAGACCCACCCCCGCCTCGAGAATGGCCTGGCCGACTGCGCCGCCCTGCTACGAAAGCACGGCTGCAGGGTAAAACGAGTTACGGGTCGCAACCAGGAGGTCCTGGTGGCCACTGCGCCATTGGACCCCCGCAACAACCATGACGGTAAACCGCAAACCGCGACTCCAGGTCGCAACCGGAAAGGACAGACCTCATGAGTCACTACAGTATTTCGTGCCGCATTGAGTTGCCCTTCGAACAGGCGCTCCGCGAAACCCACGCGGCCTTGCAGGAGGAGGGTTTTGTGGTCATTACGGAAATCGACCTACAAGCGCAGTTGGCCGATAAACTAAACCAGCATATTCGCCCCTACGTCATTCTCGGGGTGTGGGTGCCTTCCTGGGAGCACGAGGCCCTGACGCGCGAACCGGACATTGGGCTCCTCATGCCCAGTCACGTCTGCCTGTGGGACAATGGCGATGCTACCTGTACCCTGGCTACCCCGGATCTTAAGCACCTCTGCCAGACCGACGAGAATCCCGCCCTCGCCGAAGCCGCGCGTGCCGTAAACGCCCGGTTGCGCGCTGTGGTGGCTGAAGTGCAGTTCGTTCCTCAGTGCCGAAAAACCCGGGAAGCGGGTGCGGCGGAAACCCTCGCACCTCAGCCACCCGCTGTCTGATAGGATTCGCGAATGAACACCTATGCGATGCTGACCGCTGCCCCATGAGAGTTTTCTCCCACACTGAACTGCTCCAAGAGCACCAACATGACGGACAGTGCGCCTGTGGGGAGCATCATTCGCATGCGCGCATTCAGTTAACCCAGACGGCGATCGGCCTGGTGCTTATTCTGAACTCGTTTCTTTACTCGTGGCTGTTCTCGCCCAATACCCGGGTGGCCGGTTTCAGCGCTGCTTTTGGAGCCATCGCCCTGGGGGTTCCTATTATCTGGGTGGCCCTCAAGGACCTGCAGAGGGGCTCGCTCAACACCAACGTCCTGGTGGCGCTGGCCGTGTCGGCTTTGTTTGCCGCCGGTCACTACCAGGAAGCGGGCATTGTGTCCTTCTTTATGTTGCTCGGGCAGATTATTGAGACTCGCACGGCCGAAGGTGCTTTGGCCTCCATCCATTCGCTGATTAAACTTACCCCAACCAGGGCCCGGCGTCTCCAGGGCGAGAATGAGCAGGAAGTGCCCGTGGCGGAACTGGCGGTGAACGACCTCATCCGGGTGCGGCCGGGAGACAACGTGGCTGCGGATGGAGTCATCATCGACGGGCAAGGCTCTTTGAATGAAGCCACCATCACGGGAGAATCCCTGCCGGTGGACAAGAAACCGGGTGACGAGGTGTTTGCTGGCACGATGAACCTCACGGGCGTGCTGGACATCCGGGTCACGCACGCGGGCCAGGATACGACGCTGGGCCGGGTACGCGATTTGATCCTGGCCGCGGAGAAAACGAAGCTGCCCATTTTGCGGCTGATGGACCATTACCTGGGATTCTACACCCCGCTCGTTCTGTGCATTGGCGGCTTGGTCTGGCTTTTCACACGGGATCTTAGCCGGGTGGTCTCCGTATTCATCGTTTCCTGCCCGTGCGCGTTTGTGCTCGCCTCCCCCACAGCCATGGTCGCCGCACTGTCCGCCGCCGCGCGGTTGGGAATCCTCATCAAGAACGTGGCAGATCTCGAGCTGGCCGGTAAGATCACCGCGTTTGTCTTTGACAAGACCGGCACGCTCACCACCGGCAAGCTCGCTGTGAGCCGTCTCGCGCCGCTGGGCCAGACTACCCCCGCGGAACTCCTGCAGGTCGCCGCCTCGGCCGAACAGTTCAGCAACCATCCCACAGCCAAGGCCCTGGTGCGGTTGGCCCGGGAAACGGGGCTCTCTCTCGTGAAACCTAACGATTTTGTCGAGACAGCGGGTCGCGGTGTCAAAGCCCGGCTCAACGGGGACAGTGTCATCATCGGCCGGGCCCAATGGCTGCGGGACAACCAGGTCAGCGATCCCCTGGCGTTCACGGTGGACCTGAAGGAAGCGGAGGGCTGGAGCCTTTTGTTCGTCGCGCGCAATCAGCAGTGCATTGGCTGGATGGGTTTGCAGGACCAGACGCGTGCCGAAGCCGGGGCCTCCCTGATGGCTCTGAAAGAAATCGGAATCCGCCGGGTGGCCATGGTCAGCGGTGATCGGCAGCCGGTAGCCACCCGTGTGAGCCAGGCCATTCATTGCGACGATGCCGTGGGAGATTGCCTGCCGCAAAACAAGGTTGAGTTCGTCAAGCAAATGCGCACCCGCGGTTACCAGGTGGCGGTCATTGGCGACGGCGTAAATGATGCTCCGGCCCTGGCTGCGGGAGACCTTGGCATCGCCATGGGTGCGGCTGGGAGCGAGGTCGCCATCCACAGCGCTACCATCGCCCTCATGAACAACGACCTGCGCCGGCTCCCCTTCCTGGTGCGGCTCTCGCGCGAGACTCGCCGGATCATTAACCAAAACTTCCTACTGGGACTGGCTTTTGTAGTCGGCGGTATCGCGTTGAGCAGCATGAAATTGATTGGCCCCATCACCGCTGCTTTATTCCATGTTTCAGGTTCGCTGATGGTCGTGTTCAACAGCTTTCGCCTGGTGCGTCAGGGTGAAGACCTTGAGCCCCACGCCAGAAGCCCCCGGCACGGCGCCTCGCAGTCTGAGCCGCCGACGGGAGTCGATCAAGCTAGAGCCTCCGCATGAACCTGTCCGAAACATCGCCCAACATAATGTTGGCAGTATACTGCGTGCTCGCCCTGCTGGCCGCCCTGGCGGGAGGCCTTTTGCCGACACTCTTCAAGCTGACCCACACCCGGCTGCAATTGGCGGTGAGTTTTGTAGCCGGCTTGATGCTCGGTCTCTCCATTCTCGGCTTGTTGCCTCATGCTGTCGGAGCGCTTCACTCCGAGCACCAGGCCGCGGCTTGGTTAATGGGAGGGTTTCTGCTGATGTTTTTTCTGCAACGTTTCCTGCCTTTCCATCATCACGACGTGGTGGAGGGCAACCCACTCGAACCTTGCGGGCACCCCCACTCGCTGGCGGAGCGGTCGGCGCTGAAACTGGGGTGGGTGGGCCTCACCTTGGGTTTGTCACTCCATTCCGTGTTCGACGGCCTGGCCATGGCGGCGGCCGTCGCGTCCGGGGGCCATGGGCACAGCCACGCCCTGGGTTTGGGCACGGCGATGGCAGTCATTCTCCACAAGCCGTTCGGTGCGCTGGCGATCATTACCCTGATGACCGCAAGTGGCGCTGTGCGGTCGACTCAGTACTGGGTAAACCTGGCGTTTGCCTTGGTTACCCCCTTGGGTGCGCTACTATTTTACCTGGGTGCCGGATCGTGGGCTCACCACCATCCCGCGTGGCTCGGCGGTGCTCTCGCCTTCAGCGCGGGAACCTTCCTGTGTATCGCCGCCGCAGACTTGCTTCCCGAACTCCAGTTTCACTCACACGACCGGATTAAGCTCTCTCTGGCTCTGTTGGCCGGCCTGGTTGTCGCCGTCGCTATCACCCAGTTCACTCACGCCGACCATGAGCATGGAACGGAGTCACACCGCGCGGCCCCATTAGCCCAGCCCTGCCAGGCTGAAGCAACCTAGATGCCACATGCCTCCGGGAGGTCCAACTCGGAGAAAACCATCCAAGCAAACCCGAGAGGGGGCTGGCGACGCACTTTTGAGCACCAATTCCGTGGGGACAATGGGACTCAAGAAAGGCCAAGGACTTTATAAAAACCTCCGCCCCGCCAATGGGCAAGAGGGGACGGCCAGTGTGGGGCTGTGGTGGAAGTGCTGGCGGTTCAGGGCTCAGTGATGCTGCGGCCCGGCCTCAATGAAGAACAGCAGGTCGCGGTAGGTGTCTACGTCGGGAAAGCCGTCGGTGGTGGGCGCGAGGACGTAGCGGGCATCGCCTTCAGCGAAGAGCGATTCTCTTTTCAGACGCGCGCGGGTAGTGGTTTCGGCCGGTGGCGTTTCGCCGGGCACCATCGTCGGCGGCAGCGTGCCATCGCCCTCGCGGCGCAGACTCCAGCCGCCGGGATAGCGGTCGTGCCTGTCGACAAGCGCGGGGGCATCGGGGGCAGCGGCGTTGTTGGCGTTGGCGAAGGTGAGGCCGCGGGCCTTCCCGGGTTCCTCAAAGCCGACTACGAAGGCGTAGCGTTTGCCTTTTTGAAACTTTAACTCGTCTGCACAGCTGAACTGCCAGCGCAAATATACGCCGCGCCCGGACCCGTCGCCGGTGGGTGTGCGGTCGGCGCGGAGGGTGGGTGCCAGCGCAGGCAGAACGCCACCTTTGGAGAGGTGAAGCGGGCGATACTCAACGCCGATGACGTAGTCATCACAGCGATGGTTCTTCGAGAAGCCATGCTTCGCGGGCGTGCCGGACGGCGTGCCATTGTCGTGGATGCACGGCTCGCCGGTAGCCTCGAAAAACTGCACAAACACCTTTGCCCCGGGCGCGCCTGCTAGCACGGAGGCGTCAGACGGCCCGGTCTTGAGCACAAGGGCTGCGAGTGTGAAATCCCGCGGCGCCGTGAAAACCTGGCCGAGGTCGCGGTTGCGCTGAAAATAGCCGGCAGCCTTCCATTCGAGCGCGTCGGCCGCGGTGTTGCGGATGCTGGTGTTGCCGCCTTGGTCCCCGTGCGGCTGGGCAACGACCACGCGCGCCGGGTCCGGTTTGAATTGCGGGCCAAGGCTGGTGACGGTCAGTTCCGCACGGGCGCCGGTGACGACGAGG
Source organism: Verrucomicrobia subdivision 3 bacterium UBA6082 (assembly GCA_002428665.1). Lineage (GTDB taxonomy): Bacteria > Verrucomicrobiota > Verrucomicrobiia > Limisphaerales > UBA8199 > UBA6082. The sequence continues at coordinate 42,144 of DIXK01000056.1, read as the reverse complement.
AGAGTGAATGCGAGCGTGGTTCTCATGGTGGAAGTGTCTTGTCGGCTTCGATGACGAGGACCCAGTCGTTGCCTGCTTGTTCTTCGCCCGGTGGGTCGAAGGTGCGGCGGCCTTTGGCATCAAAGGTGGCGAGGGTTGCGGTTTTCCCCGTGCGCGGGTCGAACCACGCGGCGCGAGCTTTTGCGAAACCGAGTTTGTCGAGGTTCACGTCGAGGGTGCGACCTGTGGGTGTGTAAATCAGAGCATAACCCTCGCCGCGCAGGGCGAGGCAAATCTCCCACGGCCTGCTCTGCTCGAAAGCCAGCAACGAGAGGTCGGGCCGCTGCGACAGGAACGGGCGCGACTCGATAAGTCGGCGCAGGTGGCCCATCTGCTGCGCGCTCGAAGCTTTCATCGCGTCGTACCAAAACTCCTTCGGCCCGGCGATGCCCGGATACTTTGGCGAGTGCATCTGCCAAATGCTGTGATGGCCGTAGGTATGCCCCGCCGCTCCGGCAAAAACTGCCCAATACGCGGCGCGGCGTGCGTCGTCGTCGGTGGCCACCGTGGGCGGGCGTCCATGGCGGAAGCCGGGGTAACTGCTCTCCAAGTCAATCACCGGCAAGTTTGGTTTCATCGAGCAGGCGTGCTCAACCATCATCCAATTGAGTGCCCAGCGGCCGTGACCGGATTGCAGCGCGTGGAAATCCAGCCACGGTTCGTCATTGAGAAACCACGCTGTGCTGCCCGGTCCGCTGGTGTGGTAGGTCATCAGCACTTTCGAGTAGTCCTCCGCGCCGCTGACGCCCGCCGCAATCCCGCGGGCCATCGCCCGCCAGATTGCTTTGGCCACGTCGGTGGGCGCAGCGCGGTCGCCGCCGAGAATCCAAATGAGATTCGAGCGGTCCTTGAACCGCGCGCCAACAAAGCGCCCGTAGGCCTCGGCGTTCGCCACCGTGAAGAAACCGTCCACCAGGCCATTCTGCCAATCGGAAGTGACGTATCTTCCCCACGTCGGCAACAGGCCCACATACAGGCCGTGTGCCTCCGCCAGCCGGAGCACGCGCTCGACGTCATCCCAGTAATCGTTGTCCGGTCCATCCTGGACGATGGGCCGGTCGGGTCGTCGAGGTTCGATCGGCCGATGGCCGAAGGCATTGGGCTGGTCAAAGCGATGCTCGGCCAGCACAACGGTTTGGATGACCGTAAAACCCTTGTCGTGGCGGTCGGCGAAATAACGGCGCATCTCGGTCTCGTTCAAATCGTGGATCAGTTGCCACGCCGTGTCCGCCAGCCAGAAGAACGGGCGGCCTTCGGCAGTCATGAAAAAGTGATGGTTATCACTGACACGCAAGCGTTCAAGGTTCGCGGCCACAGTCTGGCAATTCGTGATCCATAGCGCGCTGGAAGTCAGCAGGCACATCGAGCAATAACGAATGATTCCATGCATAGTCGGTTAGGGTTGGATTGCCCCCAGGGTGAGCCAGCCCTCCAGGTCGTGGTCCTGTTCCCGGTTGGCAAAGCGCAAGGGGCGCCCGCTGGGCATCGGGTTGGGCACGCGAAGCAGCAGGCGAGAGCCGCCGCCGTCCCATGCTCCGGCGGCGACGCGATGCCGCCACACGCGGGCCGGTTCGCCGGGCAGAATGCCGGTGAGCTTCCAGTTGGTTGTCCAGGTGGCCGCGAGTTTGCCGGTGGTGTTCAGCGCGCCCAGTTCTACCGGCCAGTCGTAATAGAACGGCGCCACGCCGGTGTTGGTGACAGACAACGTGATGCTCCACTCGCCATTCTGGCTCTCCAGGTCCGCGCGGCGGATGTGAAATTCGTAGCCCATCCGCTGCACCGCTCGCACGGCGCGTTCCCGGGCCGCACCTTGCAGGCGGGGACGGAACACGCCCTCGTTGCACAGCCAGGAAACGTGCGTCGCTTCCACGCAACGATCGAACTCCTGGCCTTTCGGGGCGCACGACGGCTCGTCGAACAGACAATCCCACACCTCGGGGCGAACTTCGCCGCCGATGGGTTGCGTGCGCCACTTCTTCAACGCGCCTGCTCCGCGCAACAGGGTTTCAAAGAACCAGTCGTCCGGTTTGCGTCCCGTATGTGCCGTGGCCCAAGCGAAGGAATCGTCGTGGTACCCGAAGGCGCGGGCGCTGTTGTCGGCATAGCGGGTATGATCTGGCCCGGCGGGGTAACGGGCCACCAGCTTGGTCCGCTGGAACGCTGCCTCGTAGGCATCCATGATCTCGCGCTGGACAGTCTTTGAGGCAAACCAATGGTTGTTAGGGTGATTGTGCCATTCGCCCCAGGTGCCCAGCAATCCCAGCCCGATGAAGCCAAGGCGCGGGTCGCCGTCGTATCGCGCACCGAGGGCGTGGATGAAGGTTGTCAGCGCCGCACGCAATCGCAAATCTTCATAATCCGGCGTGCAATCCACGGCGGGAGGGAAAGGCTGCGTGTTGGTGTTGGTCCAGGTGCGGAGTGCGACGCCGGCATCCAGCAGAAACTGGGGCACGCCTGTCGTTTTGCCAGGCCATTCCAGGTAGAAGCGCGCGATGAATTGGCACCCGCGGGCGGCAGCCGCGTCCAGTTTCCGATCAAACGGCGCCCAGTTGAAATTGGTCGGTCCGGTCATCACGTCTGAGAGCTTAGTGTAATCCCACTCCAGGCTGCGCGGAAAGGTGGCTCGCTCGCGGGGATACGGAACAAAGCCTTTGAGCGGATTGTCCGGCGGCGCCGGGGCATAAACGAGGTCCGCGGCGTTCGCAGTATAAACCGCAAGGGCGCTGAACAGCAGGAGCGAGACGAGGGCTATCCGTTTCATAAAGTCGGTTGGGGCGGGTGAATATCGGCAGAGCAAGACCGGACTCATGGCACGAGCGATCGGATGGTGTCCAGGTTCAATACTCCCCGCGCGCTCACGCGACTGCCGAAGATCTGCAGGCCGCGAATCTCGCCACGGAATTGGCGATCCAAGCCATAGCTGTGCATCGTCTGGTTAAAATTCCCAATCGCCAAGCCGCGCAATTCCGTGCCCACCGGGCCGTGGTTGTAGCTGTTCTTGCGGTCCAATCGTACGTCCGCGGCGCCGGGCGCGTCCTGCGGCGCGCTGAAGTGCCAACTCACATTGTCCGCCGGTTGTCCGGCGTCGTAAGTCACGGCAAAGAAAGTCCATTGGCCGACGACCAGTTTGCTGGGGGAACTTTCGTTGCTGACGCTGTCGGGCCATTGATTCACGGACAACCGCAGTCGGCCATCGGCGTGGCACACGAGGTCGATACCGTCGCCGTCCCCGTTGAGGCAAAAGACGATGCGGTTGCCGCCCGAACCGGTGACCAGGCTGGTTGGCCGCACCCAGCCGGAAATCGTGAACGAGTGCAGGCCGCGCAGTTCTTCGAGCGGTTGGTCGCCGGCTTGCACCCAGCCCCAAGGTGGCGCCATGGCGGGCAGCAGCAAGGCGCCGCCCGGGCCGCGCTGGGCGGAGCCGTGGAGCTTGAGCGCAGGCCGTTCACCGCTGGCAAAGCCGATCCGGACCAACGGTTCAGTCGTTTCGCGTTCGGTAAAGATTTCCGTTTGGTCCATGGCAATCCCCCCACCCGCGTCGGTGGCCGTGAGGGTTACGGTGTAAACGCCCGGTTGCGCGTATGTATGTTGGACGGTGCGGCCCGTGGCTTTGGTGCCGTCGCCCAAGTCCCAGTCTGCCCGTGCGGCGGTCGTGACGGCCTGGAACGTTACCTTCAGCGGCGGCACGCCTTCGGTCGGGTCAGCTTGGATGCGGGCTTCCGGCCGTAGTGCTTCACCCGCGGCATACGGTGTGAACCGGAACGCCTTATTGGGCCGCGCCGGCCTGACGGTGAATTCGCCGGGTTGGGCCGAGCCGGCGGGCGTGACCGTCATGGTCCAGGGATCAATCGTGTCCACTTTGTAGGGGCGCTGGCCGGCCAATAGGATCGTCTCTGGTTTGCGTTGCAGGCAATACACGAGGTAGTAGTCGCCGGGCTTGGCCAAAACGAACCGCCCTTTGTCATCGCCGAGCGGCTGGAGTTCGTGGAACGGCGGCGCTTGGATCAGGAGATCTTTGAGCCACTGGATGCGCTTGGGGCTTTCGCCATGAAGCACGCCGCCTTTGGCCCACCAGAGGATGTCCTGCGGATGCTTGTAGGTTTCGCCGTGACCCACGTAGCACCCGCTCAATGTGCCGAGCCAGAACCGCTGGGCCATGGTTTGGGCATCCAGGTTCCCCCAGCCTTGCGGGATGTTCCCCTCGTAGCGGCACTCGTCGTAAATAACCGGCTTGCGATACTGCTGGCGGAAACGCACCCCGGCGTTCATTTCGGAAGTCTGGAGACTGGCGTGCGTGACCCAGGCCTTGGTGTGGTCGTACCATTTACGGCCATTGTGGATGCCGCGCAACCGTTGGTGCGGGTCTTCCGTTTGCAGAATCTGAAAGAACCGGTCCCAGTCCTCCCATTGCTTATTGCCGCGGTGGCCCGCGGGCCGTTCGGTCATGAAATCGTATTCGTTGGCCAGCGACCACCAGACGTTGCGGAAGGCGCCGAGCCGCGCGATGCAGTAGCGCAGGTAGCGGTCGTCCTCGGCGTCGCTCATGTCAGCGAAACCCCAGCGGTCGTAAGGGTGCCACAGGATGAGGTCCGCCTCGATGCCGAGCTGTTGCAAGTCCAGAATGCGTTGCTCGAAAAGCCGCCAGAAGGCCAGATCGAGACGGCTGAAGTCGAACTTGCCGTCCGCGCCCTTCACGAAGGCAAAGGACTCCGGATCATTCTGGTTGTAGGCGTAGCTCTTGGGAAAAACGCAGAACCGGATCTTGTTGAAAGGCGAGGCCCCAAGCGTCTGGAGTGTTTGCTCCTGCAACTCGCGAGTCTGATGCACCCAGGCATAACAGGTCGTACCGAACTGGTGGTACGGCGTGCCATCGGCGTGGCGCAGATAGAAAGTGTCGAACACCTCCACTGGTCCGTGGTTGTCGCCCGTAGCCGGAATCACAGTGAACGCGCCGGATTTGCCATTCAACTCCGGCGTGGCGCTGCGCGTTTCGTAGCGCCATTCGCCGGTGGTGGGCGGGCTGAACCGGACCTTGTACGTGACGCCGCCGTCCCAAAAGCCGGGCACGGAGAGTTCGCGATTGCCTTGCCGGAACGTGGCGGACCACTGCACGTCCAGGTAGGGATTGTCCGCACTCGGTCCTTGAAATGCGAGTTCGTGAATTCCCCAGCGTTCTGCGGCAAAGAGTGAAAGTGGCAAGAGGGCGGTGAGTAAGCTGATTCGAGTCTTCATAACAAACTTTGCTGTGACAATTTGATGGCAGGCGTTGTTCAGCCGGAGCCAAAGGGGTCCCATAGTTTCGCGCCGACTTCATAAAAATGCCGTTTCCTTCATTTGCCGGATCCGGAGTCCGGCGGACTCTTGCACGGCCGGTCTGATGTCGGCTCGCGCGGTCGGTCCAGCGATGTCACTTTGCGTTGGCACTTTTCGAACTAGCTAAGCTTACGCCCTGGGCATTCTGGTTCAAGCTCAAGGTCGTTTCGCGTCGCCGTCGGGCCGCGATGGCCAGCCTACGCGGGTCGTGCTTGCGGCGCACATGGACCTGGGGGGTGCCTCAACCGTGGGGCTTGATGAAGTCTTGCCAGGAACAACCCAGCCGCACCTCTGTTTGCGCCCGGTAGTCATCAGGCGTAAAATCATTCAGGCCATCTGCTAGGAATGGGGCCTGGGAAAGCACAGCGTGCTTCGTCGCCTGATTGCTACCTCAAAAGGCCAGAGCCGACTCTTCTCTATTGCCGTCGCCGGGGCAAGCCTGCGGGAAACGTAGACTGCCCTCAGGGCGCACTAAGCCACGGCCCTTGGGTCACGAGTCCGCCCCGGCTCGTAGCGGCTGCCCTCGGCGATGTCACACCTCCCTCCCCCATCACAGACATGGTTAAAGAATGGAAGTGTGGTGGCCCGATCGCCGAGCAGGGCGCGGCGCAACTGATAGGAATATGCCGTGATCCGGGTTGAGGGCAGAAGCGTGGTTCGTTATGCTGGGGCTGTGAAAGCAATGATCCCTTCTGTGGCCTTGCTTGCAGGCGTGCTCGTGGTGGTCCCCACCTGCGGCTTGGCCCAAGAGACGCGCGCGGTGCCCGAGTACGTCCGCCAGCTCGATTTAATCCATTTTTCCCACACGGATTACGGGTTTACGGACCACCCGGCGGTGTGCCGGGAGATGCAGGTGCGGTACCTGGATGTGGCGCTGGATACAGCCCGGGCCACTGGGCATCTGCCGGAGCCGGCGCGGTTCCGATGGACGGCCGAAACCACGATTGCGGTCGATGACTGGTGGCAGGCGGCGGGGGAGGAGCGCCGTGCGGAATTTCTCGAGGCGGTGCGATCGGGGCAACTGGAGGTGACGGCGTTGCCCTTCAACAACACACCCTTTTTGAGCCGCGAGCAGTGGAAAGTGATGACGCATTGGCTGCCAGAGGAACTCTGGGCGGCGGCGCGGCCGCGTACGGCGGTGCAGAACGATGTGAACGGTTTCCCGCGAGCGGGGGCGCAAGCGCTGCTCGACCGCGGGGTGCGGTATCTGTTTTCGGGAATCAACAGTGACAGCGGCGGGCCGCCCCTCCCGCGGCTGACGCCGTTCTGGTGGAAGCAGCCGGACGGACGGCGGCTGTTTGTGTGGATGAGCTTGACCTATGGCGACGGCTTTTTCTTTTTTGAACGGGAGGAATGGCGCCGCGGCCCGCTGCCGCTGGCCGCCGATGGCCGTTTTCGTCCGCCCCGGGCGGGGGATATTCTGCGTTCGGATGAGGCTTCCTTGCGGCGGGCGCACGCGCAATGCGTGAACCGGCTCCGGCAATTCGAGCAGCAGGGGTATCGGTACCCGGTCCTGGCGGTCTCGATGACGAGCATGTGGCGCTACGACAATGACCCACCGTTTCCGCCTTTGGTGGAGTTTGTGGCGGGGTGGAACGCGCTGGGGCTGGAACCGCGGTTGCGGCTGACGACGGTGAGTGAAGCGATGAAGGACCTGGAGGAGGTGGCGGGGGCGAGCGCGCCGGAATACACCGGCGAATGGACCGATTGGTGGGCCAATGGATCCATGAGCGCGCCGCGGGAGGTGGCGGCAAGTCGGTTCGGGAAGCGTTTTTTGGCGGCGGTCAGCTCCCCGGTTTGGGGTCCGCTGACACCGGCGGCGCAAAGGCGCAGCGACGAGCTTTGGAGAGATCTGTGCCTGTTCGATGAACATACGTGGGGCTCGGGCATGAGCGTCGGACAGCCCTACAGCCTGGACGCGCAGGGCCAATGGAACGAGAAAGCCAGGCTGGCGTGGAGACCGATGGCGCTGGCGGAATGGCTGCTGGGACAACGCGCCCGTGCCCGGCTAACTCCGGAGGGGGAGGGGCTTTGGGTGGCCAATCCCACCCCGGAAACCTACTGCGGCTGGGCGACTCTGATTGCCTCCTGTCTTCGCGAGGACTACCGGTCCGTGGTGGACGAGGCGAGCGGAAGATCCTGGCCCATCTATTCCGCGGCCGGCCCGTTGTGGGGTCGGCCGCAGCGCCCCGAAGACCTGAGCTATGAGGACGTCTCAGCCACGTTCCCGGACCGGTCGCCCGGCCGGTATGCCCGGTTCTGGGTAGATGGGTTGCCTGGCCACAGCGTCGCGCGGCTGCGGCTGAGTTTGGATTCCGCGGGCGAGCCGCAAGAGAATCCGAGGAGGCCGGAAGTGGCGACGGGGCCAGACGGCTGGCCCTTAACCGCAAAATGGCCGGGCATGCGGCAACCGCTTTTCACGTCGGGCTTCGGGGATTTCCGGGCGGTTAAGGTCAAGCCCTTCGCGCCGCGCTGGGCGCTGCAGGACATCTGGGGAACGGCCGACCCGGCGGCTCGGGTGGACGCGCAGCGGGAGAAGCTGGAATTCTCCGAGGCCACCCCGATGGTAACGGCCGAAGTGGAGGAGACGCCGCACACCATCCGGTATGTTCAACGCCTGGCACACCCGCGCCTGCGGTGGGCCACCCGCCAGCTTGAGTTGTGGAAAGGTGAGCCGCGGGCACGGCTGACGTTCCGACTCAACCGGATTTCATCCTTTGACCCCGAACTGCTCTGTGTCACGAGTCCCCTGCCTTGCGACGGGACCCTGCCGAGGTTCAGCACCGGCGGCATGGGATTCACGCCGTTCACGGATCAATTGCCGGGCACCTGTCAGGACTACTTTGTGATCGACGGCTGGGCGCGGTATGAGAGTCCCGACGGCAATTGGCTGTGGGTGTCTCGCGACGCGCCGCTGGTGACGCTCGGGGGCCCGCATCCGAAGTCGAGGTTGAGCGAGCCACCGGCACGGACCGGCATGCTGACGGCCATCATTTACGACAATTTCTGGTACACCAATTTCCAAGGGGACAGCCCGGGCGTGATGGAATTCCAGTTTGACCTGGTGTGGCGGGAGCGGCTGGGGGGTGACGCAGTCGCTGGGGCACTGGCCGAGACGCTAGCCGGGGAGCCGGTGATGGTGCTTAACCCGGCGTGGGCAGAAAACGAATCGGTGCTGAAACGGCTCTTCACGCCCTGAGCCAGAACGGACGAGCGCAACTGAGTCGGGGACGCCCAGGCTCGGTCGGAACCCGCGCGGGGCGACGGAGGCTGCCCGCCTGCCGGGACTGATAGGAACTTGCTTCTTGCGCGCCCGCCCGTACTGAGCGCTGCGCGGGTGAGATTCGCAGCGCCATTTCGTCAGCTCACCGGCCTGTCTGACAACCATCCCAAGCATGTTCCTTTCCTTCAGGAGGAGGCACCCCGGGACTATCTGGGTGTCCCGGCAGGCGCGGTTCGCACGATTCGCGGGGAATCAAGGCTTCATGGGGCCAATCAATTCCACGAAATTCCCGTCCGGATCGCGCACCACTGTGATGTGGTTGCCGCCGCCGAGGTCAAACGGAGTTTCGCCGATCGGTTTCACTTTCGCAGCCTTCAGGCGCTCAAGGGCCCGATTCATGTCCTGGACGTAGAGGGTGAGGTAGCGCATGCCCACCTGTGAGTGGATGAATCTTTGGTCGGGCGTTTTTGCTTCAGCTTTGGGGAACGAGAGGACTTTGATCCGGGTGGAGAGGTTGGTGTTCACCAGGGTGAACACTCGCACGTCCGTGGCGAAGCCATCGATCAAACCGATGCGTTTGCCCAACTCGGAGGCGATTGGAAACCCTTTGACTTCGGTGAACCCGATGGCGTTGGTCAGGAACTCCGCCGTGCGTGTGGGGTCCTTGACCACGATGCCGATGTCAATGACACCTTTCGTGAACTCGGCCGAGTTGTCGCCGGCCCGCAGCGAATTCGGGGCCAGGAAACCGATAAGAGCAACGGCGGCCAATGCCAGCTGAGCAGTGATAAACGAATTAAGAGATCTGTTCATAGCGGCGATGGTAAGCTCGGCTGGGGCCCAGGAACACTCAAAAGCTGGTGGCATGGCATGGTGACAACGTTTCACAAGGCATTGGCGGAGCTAACACTCAAGCCTCCGTGCACTTCGCAGTTGCAGTTTAGCAATGAACTTGTGCCCCGGGCTGCGTAGGGCATACTGAAGATTAAGCTCTCTGGAATGAATGGTGGCCCAACCAGTACCTCGAAAGTGACTCCACCGCCCGTAGCTGCCGGCCAGATGCTTCGCCAGTTTCGGCTCGAAGGCCAACTCGGAGCCGGGGGGATGGGCGTGGTTCATCGCGCCTATGACACCCGCCTGCATCGACCGATCGCAGTGAAGCTGCTTTCTCCTGACCTCACCGCAGACTACGGGCGCAAGCAGCGCTTCCTGCAGGAGGCGCGTGCGGCGGCCCGCATTAGTCATCCTGCCGTAGCCCAGATTTTCGACGCCGATGAAGAAGGCGGTGTGACTTTCATCGCGATGGAATTGGTCGAAGGCAGGACCGTTGGCCAACTCATCGAGGGCGGAGATCTGGATTTGCTGGGAACCATTGACATCGCCACTCAAGTAGCGGAAGGGCTAGCCAAGGCGCATGAGTTGGGCATCGTGCATCGGGATATCAAGCCGGCGAATGTTATGCGCACACAGGATGGACACGTCAAAATCCTCGATTTTGGTCTAGCAAAACTCCTGGACCCGGAGATTGGCCAAGGCCAGGGCGGCACCCAGCAACTCGACCCGGCCCAGTTGGCCCGGACGCAGCCCGGGATCGTCATGGGCACCCCTGCCTACATGAGCCCCGAGCAGGTGCGGGGCATGCCGGTGGACTTCCGGACTGATATCTTCGCCATGGGCGTCCTGGTGTTTGAGATGGCAACTGGCCGATCGCCTTTCTACCGGGAAAACTACTTGGATGCCTTCCATGCGGCGGCGTTCGAGGAAACCCCGCCGATGAAATCTATTCGGCCACACATTCCTGGCGACCTGCAACGGATCGTTTCCCGCTGCCTGCAAAAGCGGCCGGAGGATCGCTACCCGAATGCCCGGTTGCTGGCCGAGGATCTGCGGCGCACCAGGCGCGACACCGAGGCCGAACTAGCGCACCAATCATCCTGGCAGCAACGTCTCGCAGATGCCTGGACTGAATTGCGCCACCTGCCGCCTTCCCGGTATGTTTGGTATGCGCTAGCCGCGGCGGCTCTAGGGCTTGCTCTTTATTTGTCATTGTCCCAAATCGGCATTGGCACAGCCATATTTCTGGGACTTGTGGGGTTTTTCGCGTATAGGCATGTCCGGAATCGGCCACATCGGGTCCAGGAATTGTTCGTGCGCAAAGCTTCCCGAATTCCCGAAGTCAGGCTCATCGTGTTTCAACAGCATGAGTTCAGCGTCGTTGTGGACCGCCCCGTGGCCCAACTTTATGGTCGTCTTAGCGCCCACTTGCGAGCATGCAATCGCAAACTCTATTCCGGCCAACCGATGACGCTTTCCATTCTCCCCGACCTGGCGAATGACCAACTCCACAAAATGCTTGCCAGCCCCGGCGTGCAATACGTCCGTGCAGATGTTCTGGAGGATAAAGGATAGTGGAATTGCATAGCTCGAGGTCAGGGTGTGTCTTCGCGTTGAGCATGGTCAACGAGCCAAGTGTTTCACGGGATACTTCAGCGGTGGAGCGCCCGTTTTGCGGCAGTCGCCACCTCGTCAAGGTATCGGACGGTCAATCAGGCACTCGGATTCGCAGGAACCGGGCGGCGTATGGCCCGGGTTTTACCAGGAGTTGATTGCCTCTCAGACTCACTTCTCAACATCCTGATTCGAGTTAGCTGTTAAGCAATTTCAAGGCGTTGGTGGAGTAAACGGTGACGTAAATCGCGCCGTCCGGTGCGACCGCGATGGCAATGGCGGTGTCGTTGCCGTTGGCTGGGCCATCATACAGCAGGAACCACTGCCGATGCCCGTCATTATCGTACTTGATCGTTCCGAAATCGTTGCCCGCTCCTGGATTGGTGACGCTGGTGACATAGACGTTTCCCGAGCCGTCATCAACGATGGGAAGAAGACTTCGAGGAAGTCGAATGTCCGCATCCACCCCACCTCGCACCACTGCGATTTCACAATCGCCATCAAGTCTGTTCTCCAGTCGGCATCCGATCCAAGGCCACAGACAGTAATATAAGGGCAGTCAATCCAGCCAAGATGCAGAAGAAAATCTGTATAACCCTGTGGAAATCGGACACCAAGTTCTCTCTCTGCCGCTTCCATCTCGCTGGCTGAAGCCCCTTGCCCAAAGCTGACTCGCTTGAACCACTCTGCCTCCAAAAGTTGCTTGATTTCCCCGACGAAACCCATAGCTCAATGATTGAGGTTTAGATGATTTTGATTCAGGTTGCCGTGTTGGTTGGCCGGCCCACCGAGCGCCGACCTATTTCCAGCCAGTGAACGATTTCGGGGGTTGAATCCGCGCCAGCCATCCGCCGCCGGGCTTGAGGTGAATGACGAGCTTTCCAACAGCCGGGGGTTTTTCGCCGGACTCAATGCGACATGAGCCTTTTTCGGTGCCATCGGTGTAGACGGTCATTTCCTTGCCGGCAAGATCGAGGCCGGAAAGGTCCACCGTCAACTGGCGGTCTTCCGCGCGGCAGTTCAACACCGCCAGATACCAGGCCTCTCCCTTGCGCCGGGCCATAATGACTGTCTCGCCGATGGCCGACCCGGGTAGGACGCGGGTCTCGTCCCAGGTCACGGGCACGCTGCGGACGAACTCGAGCATGGGGCTGTTCAAGTAGGCCTCGGGGTTATCCGGCCAGCAGAGGAACGGGGAACTAAACACCACCGTGGCCGCCATTTGAAAGGCGAGCGTGGTGTTTTTGAGAAAGCGGGTTTGGACGTATCCCGGCAGGAAGTCCGCGTGACCCACGGCCATGCGGGTGAACGGGAGGGCGCCGTAATGCTCAAGCGGCAAGCTATCCCAAAGGACATATTCCTGCTCGCGAATGCCTTCCCGGGTGATTTCGTTCGGCCACGTTCGCGCCTCGCCCGTTGGTTTGTTGGCCCCGTGGAAGTTGATCAGGATTTGGTATTTGGCCGAGCGTCGGAGCAGATCTTCGTAGGCCTCGATCACCGCTTTGCTCTCCGAGTTGAAGAAATCGACTTTCACACCTTTCACCCCTGCCTTCTGGCAATTGCGGAAGAGTTCCTCGCGGGCGGCCACGGTGGTCAGGCCCGGGCTGTCATCCCGGCCTTCCGGGTAGGCATGCCACAGGATGATGCCGACTTTGCGTTCGGCAGCATAGCGGCACAATTCGGCGGCGCGTTCCCAGAGGTTGCCGCCGTCCTTGAGCCAGCCCCACTTCTCGCTGCGCCAGCCGGCATCCACGAGGAGGTATTCGCAGCCGGTGGCCGCGCAGAGATCCACGAACCATTTCTGCCGGTGCCACTGCGCACCGTCATTGCCGTAAACCATCCAGGTGCAGGGTCCCTTCCCCGGGCGCAACCATTCCGTGTTTATGCCCTGGGGAAAGAACTCCGGATCCGGGGCCTCGCACAACGCCGGGATGAGGTCGCTGTTGACTAAACCATTCAGGTCGGGGCTGAGGATCATGATCCGCCATGGGGAAAGCACCGGCCCGGTGTGCGACCAGCCCTGGGGGTCATCCTGAAAGGCGGCCTGGAACCGGGCGTCGCCTTCCGGCCGGAGTGTCAGGCCGCTGTAACGGTACAGCGCGGCCTCGGAGATCAACCCGTAGACTCCGTCGGTGTAGACCGCCGTTACCGGCGGCCCCAGGTAGGTTTGAGTGGCTTTGTTTTGGTTCTTCTCCTCCAGCGGCACCGCATCTGCCGGGCATGCATGGTAGGCTCCCTCGTAATCTCCCGTGTTGGTTTGGAGCCAAAGCCGGGCGTCTTTAGGAAGCTGCCAAGCCGTGGCTTCCCCTCGCACCCGTCGTTCACCGTTCCCGGGAACCCGGTAGCGAAATGCCGCCCCATCATCGAACACCCGCACTTCCAGAAACCACTCAAGCCCGCTGCTGGCTTTCACCGGGATGTCCGCCGACTGGCAATGGTTGGTGGCCTGAGTCTTGTTTCCGCGCCAGGGGAACGTCTCGCGGAGTGCGCGGATGCGGGGCTCGCCCAGGGTCGCCCCGGCGCCGACATCGGTGCCGTCGATGATGATACCAAGGGGGGCGCGTGCCAGTCGCACCTGTCCGCCAGAGCGGACTTCATAGACCAGTTGCCCGGTCTCATCGGTGGTTGCCTGGAATCGAACTTGGCCGTTGGGGCTGGTGAGATCGAGGGTGGTCGCGGGAGCGATCCACGGGCAAACGGCGAGTAGGGACAGGATCAAGGTGCGTTGCATGGTTGTTGTATGAGCTCGCCGGCCCGCGGCGTCAATACGGAAGGAGGCGGGGGGGTGGGACACGCTGAAGCGGGCACACCGAACTTGTTGGGTGTCCAGCCTTCAGGGTGGCCCTCTGGTCCTCAAATCCCGAAAGGCGGAAGCGTGGATTTCGAACGGGCCCTAGAGACCAAGCAAAAAAATCGAAAATCTGTGTAACCTTTCTACCGCTTAGGGGGTAATACAAATACACACCAAGGTGTTGTGGGTGCGAGGGGACATTTGGGTTCATGGTTGGTGACGCCGGTCTCCGGATTTGGCTGCTGGTTTGCGTAGGCAAGACAGAGGATAATGTGCCAAGCCCGAGGCCGGCGTTGCTTTACCGTTAATGGCTCGGGTCCGGCCGATGGGAAAAGCCCAGCCCTCGCTCGCATTTTGTCTGTCTCACTGTTCCCAAAAGCGCCCGACGGCTTCGCCGGCTTCTGCGGCGGAAGTCACGCGCCTGGGCTGCCACCACGCAGGGAACAAACCCCGATACCGCCGCTCGGCAAAGCGGGTATCGATCAGCACCACCACGCCGCGATCGGTTTCCGAACGAATCACCCGGCCGACCGCCTGCAGCACCCGGTTCATGCCCGGATAAGTGTAGGCGTAGTCAAAACCTGCCCCGAGCCGTTCCTGGAAGAAATCGCGCATCAGGTCGCGCTCCGCGCAAAGCTGGGGTAACCCCACGCCGACGATCACCGCGCCGATAAGCCGGTCGCCCACGAGGTCTATGCCCTCGCCAAACACACCGCCCAGCACCGCGAAGCCGACCAGAGTCTCCGGGTGGTCGGCAGCGAACGCGGCCAGGAATTCATCGCGTTGCGGCTCGGTCATTCCCGGTTGCTGCAGCAGCAGGCGCAATTCCGGATACCGGGCCCGAAACTGCTCGCACACCGCTCTTAGGTACTCGTAGGAAGGCAGATAGACTAGGTAATTGCCCCGGCGGCGAGCGACCAGGGCACCAATGGCGTCAACCACTTCCGGCAGAGTCTTCGCCCGGGAGTTGAACTGGGTGCGGATGCGGTCCTGCACCAACACGGCCAGGTGCGCCGGTGGAAACGGCGAGGGCAGCCGTAACAACCGGTCGCCATCCTTCCCTCCCAGCAGGTCCCGGTAATATTCCAGCGGCGTTAGGGTTGCGGAAAAGAAGACCGCTGCCTGGCCGCGCTCGAGTGCCTCGGCCAGCAGGTGCGAGGGGTCCACGCAGAACAACTGCACCCGAACCGCTTTCCCGGGCCGGATCAAAGTGACGTAGCGTTCATCGTACAGCTCCGCTGTGCGGCGAAACGCGTAGAGTTGAAAGTACAGCTCAATAAGGGCCTCGCGAAACGCCGCTGGCTGGTTGCGCGCCAGCCAGGTTTCCGCCTGTTTCATGGCGTCGTCCAGGGCCTTGATGACCTCCTCAGGCAGCATCTTCAAGGCCCGCACGCCGTCCCGACCCACCCAGCACGGTTCCGCCGCGGTCGCCGGCGCGTTGGCCGCGTCGCCGTTTGCGGGAGCGTCCCCAAAGAGCCGCAATTCTGGTGGCTGGCCGGTGTCCTCCTCCGTTTCGATTCCGGCCTGGGCGCCGCGATCTAAACGCCGGAGTGCGGAATTCAGGCGCGAAAATGCCCGCGCGCAGCGGGGTATGGCCTTCAGGATGGCCCGGCGCACCTCGCGGATTTCGGCCACGGCGAGATCTGCGGAGAACATCTCGCGCGCCCGATCCACCAGGTTGTGCGCTTCATCCACGAGAAACAGGCCGTTGGTGCCGCCGGCGGCAAAATGGCGACGGAGATAGGCTCTTGGGTCAAAAACGTAGTTGTAATCGCAGATCACCGCGTCCACCCAGGTGGAAAGGTCGAGTGAAAGCTCGAACGGACAGACCTGATGCCGGCGCGCGGCTTCTTCCAGCACGGGACGCGTGATGTCCTGGCGCGCCAGGATCTCGCGCATGGCGGGTTTGCGCCGATCGTAATAGCCGCGCGCCAGGGGGCAGGTTGCCGGGTCGCAGGGCTGGCCTTCTTGAACACAGATCTTTTCCTTTGCGGTCAAGGTCACCGACCGGAGCACCAGCCCGGCGCGGCGCAGGTCGGCTAGCGCCTGTTCCGCGACCGCGCGGCCCGTGGTCCGGGCTGTAAGATAAAAAATCCGTCCGGCCTTACCCTCGCCTACGGCTTTAACCGCCGGAAAGAGCAGCGAGACCGTTTTGCCGATGCCGGTGGGCGCCTCCAGGAAAAGCCGGCCGCCGCGAACCATGGTGCGGTAAGCGGCCACCGCCAGGTCGCGTTGTCCCGGCCGATATTGCGGGAAGGGAAACGCCAGTGCCCGGATGGAAGCGTTCCGGAGCTGTTCCCGCGCAAAATGTTCGCGCAGCCATTCCACGTAGACGGTGGTGGTCTCTCGGAAAAACGCGGCCAACTCGGCGGCGCTGCGGCGTTCTACCAACTCGGTGATTTTCCCCGAATCGAGATTCAGATAGGTGAGGCGCACTTCGATCTCGTCGCGCGGATGGGATTGGCTGGCGATGAACGCATAGATGCGAGCCTGCGCCCAGTGCACCGGGTCCGACGTGCCGTCCCAACCATCCTCCACGGTTTTGATCTCCTCAATTTGCAGCACGTCATCCGCCACCTGGAGGCCATCCACCCGGCCTTCGATGCGCAGCACGAAATCGCCACCGCTTGCTGCTGCCGCTTGGTGTGTTCCCGCCGAGAGCGCGGCTGTCTTACCGTCCTGGGCGGAGGCACCCTCCATCGCCTGTGGCCCTACCTGGCCGGCATCGATTTCATAAGCCACCAGCACTTCCCGCTGATAATCCGCCGGTCGCGACCGCTGGAGCTTCTGGTGGCCCCGAACTCCAGCCAGCGCGCGATGTGGCCCGACGAAATCCCGCTCACCACCGAGATCGCCCACGCGCCAGACAAAATCGACCAGGTCACGCACGTTGACCTGGAAGACGGATTTTGGAACCGAAGCCACGGCGGCGATTGTCCCGCCCCGCCCCAGGCAGGGCAAGTGAATTGGCGCCAGCTGGTCTCAAGAGCGATGGCGCGGGGCCCTTGAGAGCAAACCCTGCGGTGGGCTGTTCCCCTCTGGTGTTATTCTTCGTCCGGCGGGACAATCACCAATCCCCCGGTCCAGTTGCCCTGGGGGATGATCAATTCCATCCCGGCTTTGAGTTCGCGCCGGAGCACCGTCATGCGGGTG
This sequence comes from Verrucomicrobia subdivision 3 bacterium UBA6082, assembly GCA_002428665.1. GTDB lineage: Bacteria > Verrucomicrobiota > Verrucomicrobiia > Limisphaerales > UBA8199 > UBA6082. The sequence continues at coordinate 25,177 of DIXK01000056.1, read as the reverse complement.
CGCTCGGCGTCGTTGTAATGGAAGGTCCAGTCGGTTGGGTCCCAGCCTTGAAGCTTGATGCCCGGCTGGATCAAGGCCGTGGCCAGCAGAACGACGGTGTCGGTTTTGGCGCGCACGCGGAGGTCTGCGTCACGGCCGCCGCCGGTCTTGGTGATGAGGCCGCCGCGCAACGGCGCCGGGACGTCCTGCCAGATGTATTCCCGATTGGAAAACGCCTGGTCGCCTTCGCAGAACGCCGCCGGAATGAAGTTCGTGCCGGAAATCAGCAGATGCGCCGTTTCGTAGCGGGTGAGCGAGATCTGCGGCATGGAAACCGAGTCGTCCATGGTCAACTCCCGAAAATTCCTCAGGCGATGGAAGGTGAGGAAGTTCGCGTCGTGATTATTGCGCGCGCCGGTCTGGTCGTCGTCATACGCGGTGCGGCAGGCGGCGATAATGTCATCGCCGTCAAACAGCCAGTCCACGTATTGGAATCCATGTTTTACGCGGTCCGGGTGATAGAGCAGGAGGGAGCGCACCGTCCACTGCTTCAGGTCGGGCGACGCGGTGAGCGCGAGTGTATTGCGAATACCCGCAGGGCGGCCGTCCAGAAAGTGGCGTTCGTGGACGATGGTCGCGATGGACCAATACAGGTCGCTCTTGGCGTCGTAGCGGATCGTGAACTTTTTGGCACCGCCGGGGAAATCGACGAACCCGGTTTCGGGATCGAAAGTGGCGGTCTTGCCATCGGGGCTGATCTTGACGATGGCCGCTTTCTCGACCGAGGCGGCCGGCAGGTCCACGCGGAGCATGTTCCAGATTTCCCCGGAACGCGTGAGTACGGCGTTGCCTTCGAGCCAGGCGTTGAAGGTGCCGTTGAGCCAGGAGGGATCACGGGCGACCGGGTTGGAAAAGACCCAGTTCTCGGCATTCAGCAGATCCGCATCCACCGGCACGGAGAGCATGCGTGCCCGGTAGCGTTTGCCCCACTCGGTGCCCCCCATGGCATCCTCAAACGCGCGCCACAAACGCCCGTTGTGTTCGACCATCGGCATGGGCGCGGTATGGAACTGGCCCTCCGGCGTCAGCAGGCCGGTCGCGGCATCGCGCGGGTCGGTCCAGGTTTGGCCGCCATCCACCGAGCGGCGCAGCAGGATGCGCCCATGGTGTTTCTCCGTCCCCATGATGTAGAGCGCGCCGCGATGCGTGAACAGGTTCGCCCAAAAGAGACACTTGATGCGGCTGATTTCCGACCAGGTTGTGCCCTGGTCCTGCGAGCGGAACACAGCCACGGTGGCGCATTCGTGTTCCTGACTCTTTGGCCCGAAAAAGTCGTGCGAGGCGATATAATCGCCGTTGGTCCAAACGGCAATGCTTGGGGAGCCAATGTAAAGCCCGGAAGCCTGGGGACTGTAATCGATCACCACACCCGGGACCTTTTTCGGGGGTTCGATGGGTATGCCGCCGGTCATGCGCACGGGCCGAATCAGGCCTTCGGCATCGTATTCGAGTTTTTCAACCGCCACCTGCCGTGAGCCGTGGAACGGGCCTGACCCTTTCTCGGCGTTCCAACGATGGTAAAAGAGGTAGCCCTCGTTGCTCCCGGGCACGTGCACAATCGAATGATGCCCCGGCCCTTTGTGGTTTGCGTCGCTCACCAGGAAGGGGCCCCGGTATTGCCATGGTCCCACCGGGGTAGTGGCGGTGGCGTAATGGAGGGAATAGGAGGCGTCCTGCCAATTCCCGTGGCTATAGGAAAGGTAATAAACGCCGTTGTGATAGTGCATGAAGGCCCCTTCCGTGAATTTCGGCAGGTTCTCCACCTTGATTTCGCGCGCAAAGCTGACCATGTCCTCGGCGAGTTCAAAGACCCGCAGGGTGGCCCCGGCGCTGCCGCCAGCATAGAAGTAATAGGTGCCCGTTTGCGGGTCGGCAAAGACCATGGGGTCGATGGCTTCGAAGCCGTTCCCGCCGGTGAGCAGCGGTTTTCCGATATCGATGAACGGTCCAGCCGGGGAATCACCGACGGCCACGCCGATGCGGGCCGGGCTGGGGTTTTGCGGACCGACCGAGAAATAGAAATAGAACTTGCCGCTTTTCTCCGCGAGGCAGGGGGCCCAGGCGTGATGCACCGGCGCGCCGTCGTCGTTAATCCAGCGCACGTCTTTGAAGCTCAGCACCGGGCCGTATTGTTTCCAGTGCAGCAGATCCCGCGAGGCATAGGCATAGAACTGCTTCTCATAACCCCGGTAGTGCGTGGGATACATCCAGAAGGTGCCGTCCACGAGCGCCGTGTGCGGGTCTGCGCCGCGCAGGAAGGGGTTCTCCGGCAGTATCAGTTTCCGGGCGGCGGCCTCCGGGTCACCAGCGGCGGCGAGGTTCAGGCTGGCGGCGAGCGCGACGAGCCAGGCGGTGCGCCGAAGCGGTAACCGATTCACAAGCGGACGATTCAAACAAGCCATGGCATCTCTTTTAACGGTAAATTCGTGCGCTTGACAGCCCGAAGCGCAGAAGCTTTTTCTGCGCCGGGCCGGAGCGCGTTACGATCTGACGTCCGTTAACTAACCCGGCTTCAAAGGATTCGCAACGGTCCGTCACGATTCTTTTTGGGCGGCCACGCAAAGAACGGATTGTCGGTGACGGGTGGTTTAGCTTAAAATCATGGGACTGTCGTGATACACAGGCATTCTCTTATGAACTATCGCACTCTTCATCTCGTGGCATGGCTTACTCTTTGTTCCGGCGTTGTGGCCATGGCAGCCGGCAGCACCGATTACCCCTTCCGGCCTGTCCTGTTTACCGATGTGCGGGTGGAAGGCGGTTTTTGGCTGCCCCGCTTTGAAACGAACCGCGTGCGCACGGTGTGGTACGATTACGAGAAATGCGAGGAGACCGGCCGGATCGACAACTTTGCCAAGGCCGCCAGGTTGATGGAAGGACCTCACAAGGGCGATCCTTTCGACGACTCGGATGTGTTCAAGGTCATTGAAGGCGCGGCCTACATCCTGGCACTGCACCCGGATCCGAAACTGGAAGCGTACACCGAGGCCTTGATCGACAAAATCGCCGCGGCGCAGGAACCCGATGGCTACCTGTACACCGCTCGCACCATTCATCCCACCAATCCCCCGGGCCGCGCCAACAAAGTCCGCTGGCTCAACGAACGCGGCGCGCTCGGCAAAGGCGACAGCCACGAACTTTACAACGCCGGCCACATGTATGAGGCTGCCGTGGCGTGGTACCAGGCTACAGGGAAGCGGAAATTCCTGGATGTCGCGCTCAAACACGCCGATCTCGTGGCTTCCGTTTGGGGGCCGGGCCCGGGCCAGCTCAAGATCCCGTCCGGCCACCAGGAAATTGAAATCGGTCTCGTTAAGCTCTATCGGGTGACTGGAAACCGGAAATACCTGGAACTCTCGAAGTTCCTGCTGGATTGCCGCGGCCGCTACCTGGACGACCCGAAAGCCAAACGCGATCCGAACCCCTATTACGCGGATCATAAGCCGGTGACCGAGCAGACGGAAGCCGTGGGCCACGCCGTCCGCACCGCCTACATGTATTCGAGCATGGCCGATATCGCCGCGCTCACCGGGGACAAGGCTTATTTGCAAGCCATCGACCGGCTGTGGGACAACGTCGTGGGGCGCAAACTGCATCTCACCGGGGGCATCGGCGCGATGCCCGGCGGGGAAGCGTTCGGCGCGGATTACGATTTGCCGAACAGCTCGGCGTACCTGGAGACCTGTGCCGCGATTGCCAACGCGCTGTGGAATCACCGCATGTTTTTGCTGCACGGCGATGCCAAATACATCGATATCCTGGAGCGCGTCATCTACAACGGCTTCCTCTCGGGCGTCGGTATGACCGGCGACTGTTTCTTTTATCCGAACCCGCTCGAAGCCGATGGCCAAGGCAAGTTTAACCATGGCCACAATGTGCGAGCGCCGTGGTTTGGCTGCTCCTGCTGCCCGGTCAATGACGTGCGGTTCGTCCCGTCCATCGCCGGTTTTGCCTACGCGACGCGGGGCAAGGAACTCTACGTAAATCTGTTCATGAGCGGTTCGGCCACGGCCATGGTGGCGGGAACACCGGTGCGGCTGCGCCAGGAGACCGATTACCCGTGGAATGGCCGGGTGAAGCTGACCCTGCCGGAGGTAAGCAGTTCCGAGGAGTTCGCCGTGCAGGTGCGCATTCCCGGTTGGGCACGCAATCAGCCCGTGGCGAGCGACCTTTATCGCTATGACGACGGGCTCACACCCAAGGTCCGTCTTACAGTGAACGGGCAAGACGCCCCGCTGAATGTGGTGAAAGGCTACGCCCGTGTCTCGCGGCAGTGGAAAGCCGGCGACACGCTGGTGCTGGACCTCGACATGCCGGTGCGCCGGGTGGTGTCGCATCCGCTCGTGAAAGCGAATCAGGACCGCTTCGCCGTCGAACGCGGGCCTGTGGTTTATTGCGCTGAGGGCGCGGACAACCCGGGCGGAGTGCTAGATTCAGTGCTGCCAGGCAAGGTTACCTTCACCACTCGCGACGAGCGAAATCTCCTGGGTGGGATTGTGACGGTTCAACTCGCGTCCGCGGAAGGCGCGCGGCTGACGGCGATTCCGTACTATGCCTGGGCGCATCGCGGCCCGAATGAAATGCGCGTGTGGCATCCGGTGAAGGCCCAGGTCCGCCAGGCTTCGCATTGTTGGGAAATGGATTCCGTGGAAGCTTGCTTTGATGGCCGTGAACCTCGCGCCTCGAATGACACCAGCCTCCCTCGTTTTACCTGGTGGCCGCGCACGGGCACCACGGAATGGGTCATGCGGTCCTTCGAAAACCCCACTCGAGTGTCCGCGGCCGAGGTGTATTGGTTCGACGACTCCGGATCCGGCGCGTGCCGCACCCCCGCCTCCTGGCAACTCTTCTACCGGGACGGCCAAGACTGGAAGCCGGTCGAAGACGCTTCCCCCGCCGGCACGGCCTTGAATCAGTTCAACCGTATGACTTTCAAGCCCGTAACCACCACCGCGCTGAAGATCGAAACTCGCCTCCAAAAAAACTACTCCGCCGGCATCCTCGAGTGGAAGTGAGTTGACCTTAGCGTGCCCCTGGTAACCAGGGCAAGATTGCCAGGGCTCACCCGCGGGCGGAGCGGAGCGCCGGTCTGTGACCGGCTTTGCGGGTGCGAGTGGCGTGTTGCGTACGTTTCCGCTTAGCGGCTTCACTCGCCATGCGAGCGGAGCGAGCCAAACCGAAGTCCTGAAGATAGCAACTAACCGCTAATCCCCGGCTTGCTTTGCTGCCTGGATGAAGGCGCGGACTCTGGCTGGGTCTTTGCGACCAGGGCTGGTTTCCACGCCGCTTGAAACATCCACACCGAAGGGTTGGACGCGGCGCACGGCTTCGCCCACGTTTTCCGGGTTTAGACCGCCCGCCAGAAAAATGGGACGTCCCAGCGCTTTGGCCTGGATGGCGAGGTCCCAGTTGAATTGCTCCCCGGTGCCGCCTGGCAGCCTTGCCGAATAGGCATCCAGCAACCACGCATCGGTGGCGTATTGAGGCAGCGCTTCCAGGGAAGCCGCATCCCGCACTCGAAACGCCTTCATAGTCATCAACCCAAATTGAAGGCAGAATTCCGGCGTTTCATTCCCGTGAAATTGCAGCAGGTTCAGTCCGCAAGCCGCGATCGCGTGGACCACGAGGTCCTCGGGCGGGTCCACAAAGACACCGGTCCGGAGCACGAAGGGCGGCAGCGCCCGGCTGATCCGCGCGGCCTGCTCCAGCGTGACGTAGCGCGGGCTCTGTTCCCAGAACATCAGGCCAATGGCGTTCGCCCCAGCCTCCGCTGCCACTAGGCCGTCGGTTTCGGACGTAATCCCGCAAATCTTCACATTGACTGCCATCACCAGCAGGATTCCATCGGTCCCCACAGCTTGGCAAGGGGCAAACCCAGAAAGCCACCCGTGGATGGCCCTGCTTTAACTGAGATTTACCCCGCAGAGTCGAAATAACCGCCCATGCAGGGCAGGGCGCCTTATCGCGAGGACTTCTGACGCTGTGTGTGGACATTCTCCGTCGACTCCTTCAAACTGTTACGAGTGATGCAACCGAAAGTCCTTATCTGCGAATGCAACAGCGCCGGGTTGATCGACCGGTCGAAGCTGGCGACGATATGTGCCGGCCTGAAGGCTGCGGGCGTAGCTTTCGACACAGTGCCGGATCTGTGCGGGGCGGCGGCGGCCAGGAATGCCTCGCTGAAGCAGTACTCCGGAAACGGCCCGGTGCGCATCGTGGCCTGCTATCCCCGGGCGGTGAAGGCGCTGTTTGAGTTTGCCGGCGCGCCCCTGTCCCAGACGGATGCTCAAATTCTTAATCTGCGCGAGGTTTCCGGCGACGAGGCGCTGTCCACTTTGGGCGTCGACGCCGTGGCCCCGCAAGCCCCCGGCGAGCCAGCCCTATCCGCTCCAGCCAACAGCTGGATTCCCTGGTTTCCCGTGCTCGATATGGCCCGGTGCACCAACTGCCAGCAGTGCCTGGGGTTTTGTCTGTTCGGCGTCTATGGACTGTCCGAGGAGGGCAAGGTGACGGTAATCAACCCGCAGGGGTGCAAGACCAATTGTCCGGCCTGTGCGCGGATTTGCCCCGAGGCGGCTATCATCTTCCCAAAGTATGCCTCGGGAGCGATCGCGGGAGCGCAAATCACGGATGAAACCCGGGAGAAAAGCCGGATCCAGGCCGACATGCAACAGATCCTGGGGTCGGACGTCTACACCGCCCTCGCGCAACGGCGCCAGAAAGTGCGGCAACGCCAGTTGCTGCGGACGGACCTGCTCCAGGCCCACCAGGAGCGACGCGAATATCTGCAGCGCTCCCGCGCGATGCCCCCTCACGAAAACCCTCCACCCCCTGTGTCCGGCGTGTGACCTTTTCCCTGCTCAACCGGTTGGTGCGTGAGGTCGATCCGAGGCTGCTGGCCAAATGCGCCTGGAACCTCGGCCGCGGCAGCATGCACAGCGTCCGGGCCTTCGAGCGGCGGCGGAAACGGGGACGGCACTTTCCGGCGTTTCTTTTCATCTCGGTGACCAGCCAATGCAACCTGCATTGCCAGGGCTGCTGGGTAGCCACGCCAGGGGCGGGGAAGTCCCTGGAACCGGAGCGCGTTGATGACATTATTCGTCAGGCCAAAGCGCAAGAGTGCCGGTTCTTCGGTATTCTGGGGGGCGAACCCTTACTCTATCCACGGCTGCTCGAAATCCTGGGGCGCCATCCTCAGTGCTATTTCCAGGTCTTCACGAACGGAACCATGCTCACTCCCGAAATCGCTGCGGAGATGCGGCGACTGGGGAATGTGACGCCCCTCATCAGCCTTGAAGGTTTGGAAGAAGTGAGCGACGAGCGCCGGGGCGGCAAGCACGTCTTCGAGCGCAGCTTGAAGGGTTTGGAAAACTGCCGCCGTGAACGGTTGTTGACGGGAGTGGCCACGAGCGTGTGCAAAACGAATTTTCGGGAGCTGGTCTCGGAAACCTTTGCCCGGGAGTTGATCCGGCGCGGGGTGCACTATTTGTGGTATTACATCTACCGGCCGGTCGGGCCAAACCCGTGCCCGGAACTCTGCCTGTCCGAAGCGGAAGTGATCGCGCTGCGACGCTTCATGGTTGATTTGCGGTTGCGCATCCCGATGATCGTGGTGGACGCGTATTGGGATCACGAGGGCCGCGCCCTTTGCCCGGCCGCCACCGGCATCAGCCACCACATCGGTCCCATGGGGGACGTGGAGCCGTGCCCGCCACTGCAATTTGCTCGGGAAGCGGTGAATGGCGGGTCGGACCTGAAACATCTGGTGGAAGACTCGCGTTTCCTCGCCGAGTTTCGCCAGTTTGCGGCTGCGCAGACCCGCGGGTGCGTCTTGTTGGATTGCCCGGAGAAGCTGGCCGAGTTTCTGCGCGCTCAGGAGGCGCGGGATACATCCGGGCGAGGCACCGCGTATGCTGAGTTGGGGGCGATGACCTGCCACCCCGGCCACCATTTGCCGGGCCGGGAGATTCCGGAACGGCACTGGGCGTATCGGTTTGCAAAGAAACACTGGTTTTTTGGCTTTGGCGCTTATGGATAAAAAGCATCACGCGGCTGACTCATCAGCGGCCCCGGCCCGGCAACGGGTAGCACAGCGGGTGCCGCACGACAAAGCGTTGCGCGAGACGCTGCGGCAGCTTGCCTCCAGGCAGGTACAACGGCTGCACCTCGTGCCGCCGCTTACCCTGGAGGAATTACGCAGCCATGCGCGGGACATCCTGAAGGGCATGGAGGATGGTGACGCTTACCTGGATTTTACCACCGTCCTGGTGGGCAATGAAACCTGGAGAGACACGCTGGCCGCGATTCCGTATGAGCGGCGCGTGTTGCTGCTGCCGCAATGCTTGCGGCGGCGCGACCAATGCCGGGCGGTTATGGACGAGGTGGGCCTGCTGTGCGAGGAGTGCGGCAGTTGCGCGATCGGCAGATTCCAGGTGGCCGCTGAGTCCCTGGACTGCGTCACGCTCGTGGCCGAAGGAACGACCGTGGTCACGCGATTGCTGGAGCAGGGCCGCGTGGACGCGGTGATTGGTGTCAGTTGCCTGCACGTGCTGGAACGCGCCTTTCCCCACGCGGCGGCGCACGCCATCCCCAGCATTGCCATCCCGCTGTATCGCGACGGATGCGACGACACGGCGTTTGACGAGGACTGGCTGGAGGAGATTTTGCACCTGCGCTCGGCCAAAGGTTGGGCCGGGCGGGTGAACATTGACCAACTGCGAGCGGAAGTCGATGGTTGGTTCCAGCTGGAATCGTTGCACCGGCTGATGGGAGCGTCCGGCACGTTCACCGAACAGGAGAGCTTGGCCTGGTTGGCCACGCAGGGGAAACGGTGGCGCCCGCTGCTGACCGCGTGCGTTTACCAGACCCTGGCTGGCGGGAGCGAGGACGCGCCGGTGCCGCTCCAGGTGCGCCGGGTGGCGGTGGCGACCGAGTGTTTTCACAAGGCCTCGCTGTTGCACGACGACATCGAGGACGGGGACGATTTCCGCTATGGCCAGCCCACGCCCGCGCGCCGTTTGGGCATGCCTATCGCGCTGAATCTCGGGGATCATCTCATCGGCGAAGGCTACCGGTTGCTCGGAGACAGCGGCTTTTCCGCCGAGCAACAGGCTCGGATGCTGCGGGTGGCTGCGGAAGGCCACCGCACTCTCTGCCTCGGGCAGGGCGCTGAGCTGCGCTTGGTGCATCAACAGCAGGTGTTCACCACCGAGCACGTGCTGGACATTTTCCGGCAGAAAACCGCCCCGGCGTTTGAAGTGGCGTTGCGGCTGGGCGCCATCTGTGCGGGCGCCGATGAATCCGTCGAGCAGGCGTTGAAACAATTCAGCGAGGCGCTCGGTGTGGCCTACCAGATTCGCGATGACCTCGAGGACGGCCTCGGCGGGGAGGACGGATTATCCCGCGACCGCCGGGCTTCGATCCTGACCTCCCTGGCCTGGGAATATGCCCAGGGAGAGACCCGTCAGCGGTTGGACCAGGTCTGGCAGGCGCAGGGCGCCGATGAGGCCAGCCGCGAACTCTTGCGCGAGGTCTGTCTCTCGTTGCGAGTGGAGGAAAAAGCGCGACAACTGCTGGAACACCACCGCAACGAGGCCATCCGGTCGTTGTCTGGGTTACAGCACTCTTCGCTCAAAGGACTGCTGCGCCGGCTTGTGGGCCGTGTGCTTGGATCCGTTTCCGAGCCCGGCGCCGCCACGTCTTGACCGGGTGCTGATCGTGGTCTCATGTCGTTCCGCTCTTCTATGAACAAGGGCACCTATACCGCATGTAACCCCCGCTTGCGTCAGGCGCTCCGCCGGGGCGCTGTTAGCCTCGATGCGGACGCTGTGCGTTTAGTTCGGGATTTCGTTCGGAGCCAGTTCAACGACGATGGCGGCATCCGCGGACGCTCCCGGGATAGCGACCTCTATTACACCGTGTTCGGGTTGGAATGCGCCCAGGCCTTGGATCTTGAATCGCCGGTGGGTCTCAGAGGCTTCCTGGAGCGGCAATGCGGGGCGGACCTGGACTTTGTTCACTGCACTTGCCTGGCCCGCTGCCTGGAACTAGCGTGGCCGGAGATTCACGCGGAACGGCCGGAGTGGACTGCGCACTTGAGACAACGGATCTTCGTGCATCTTTGTGCGGAGGGAGGCTTTCATAGCGAGGCTGGCAGCCGGCACGGCTCGGTTTATGACAGCTTTCTGGGAATGCTCGCGTGTGAATCAGTGGGAGAGCCCTTCCCCGAGCCGGAGAGATTGCTGGCCTGCCTGGGCCCGTTACAAAAATCGGGCGGCGGCTTCAGGAACGACTCCCGGTGGGAAGCTGCCACCACACCGGTGACCGCAGCCGCGCTGGGCCTTTATTGGGAACTGCAGCACACCCCGCCCGCGGGCAGCCGGGAGTGGTTGCTCGCCCGGGGCTGTGCTCGGGGTGGATTTGCGGCGGCGGCGTTGGTGCCGCTGCCGGACCTGCTCTCCACCGCTACCGCATTGCACGCCTTGCGCCCGCACGGGTTGGTGGACCAGGGGCGCGCGGATGCCTGCCTGGATTTTGTGACCAGCGTATGGGACGAAAGCGGCGGTTTCTGCGGCCACGCACTCGATCGTAAAGCCGACTGCGAATACACCTTTTACGCGCTGCTCAGCCTGGGAAATCTGCAAACGGAATCTGTCCCATGATTGTGGCAGCCTCAGATCCGCGATCTCCTGGAGACCTTTCCGCTGTGTTCACGGCGGCAGACCGCACCCGTGCCGCCCTGCTGCAACGCTTGACGGCTCAAGGACATTGGGCCGGGTGTTTATCTTCCAGCGCCTTGTCCACCGCGGTGGCGGTGGTGGGGCTCTCGCAGTTCGGCCAGGATCAGGCGCTCATCGAGCAGGGTTTGTGGTGGCTGGTGCGGAATCAGAATCCGGATGGCGGTTGGGGAGACACCCCGAACAGCCCCAGCAATCCAAGCACGACGCTGCTCTGCTGGGCCGCGTTTCATCACCGCGCCGGGGCGGCAGAACACCACCCGGGCACCCTGGCCTGTGCCGAGCGGCTATTGACGAACTATCTCGGCAGCCTCGACCCCGCGCAGGTCGCGGACCGCATCATCAGGCATTACGGGACGGACCGCACGTTCTCCGTGCCGATCTTGACCTTGAGCGCGTTGTGCGGCCGCTTGGGGCCGCCAGAACGGGCATGGGATCACATACCGCAATTACCCTTCGAGCTGGCGGTGCTGCCGCACGCGTTGTTCCGCTGGATTCAATTGCCTGTAGTGAGCTACGCCGTGCCGGCGCTGATCGCCATCGGCCTGGCCCGGCACGAAAACGCGCCCCGGAAAGCGCGGCTACTGCGCTGGCTTCGGGAGGCGCTAAAGCCGGCTGTGCTGCGCGTGCTGCACTCGATGCAGCCGAGCACCGGCGGCTACCTGGAGGCGGTGCCTTTGACTGGTTTTGTGGTCATGGCGCTGGGCGCGAGCGGACTCAGCGATCACCCGGTGGCCGAAGCCGGCGCCCGCTTCTTGCGGGGCAGTGTGCGGCCGGACGGAAGCTGGCCCATCGACGTAAATCTCAACACCTGGCTCACCAGCTTAAGTGTGCGCGCGTTGGTCATGGCAACGGAAGGTGCGCCTCCCCTGAGCCCGGAACAGCGGGGGCGCATCGCACGCTGGTTCCTGGACCAGCAGCATCGTCGCCCGCACCCGTTCACGCACGCGGCTCCGGGAGGCTGGGCCTGGACCGACCTTGCGGGGGGCGTGCCCGATGCCGACGACACCGCTGGCGCGCTGCTCGCCTTGCATCACCTCGAACCGGATTCAGCCGAAACGCGCCTCGCGGCGGCACGGGGGGTGCGCTGGTTGCTGGATTTGCAGAATCGGGACGGAGGCGTTCCCACATTCTGCCGCGGCTGGCTGAATCTGCCGTTTGACCGCAGTTGCCCGGATGTCACGGGTCATGCGCTGGCCGCCTGGAGTGTTTGGCGGGATACGCTGCCTCCCGCCGAGCAGCAGCGCCTGGATCAGGCCGTGATTCGGGCGGTGGATTATCTCGAGCAAAACCAGGACGCTGAAGGCGCCTGGCGGCCACTTTGGTTCGGCAGCCAACACGCGCCGGATCACTCGAACCCACTGTATGGAACTGCCCGGGTGTTGTCCGCCCTGGCGGTGGCTTCCGTGGAGGCAGGGGCGGTGCAGCGCTGTATCGAGCGCGCGCAACGTTGGCTGGTGCAGGCCCAACACCCTGAAGGGGGATGGGGGGGCGCACTGGGCGTGCCCCCAACGATCGAAGAAACGGCATTGGCCCTCGAGGCACTGTGTGCCACCGGTTTACCGGATGCCGCGCCGATCGCGAACGGCGCGCACTGGCTGATCCGCGCCACCGAAAGCGGAACCCGGTTCCCCTCCTCGCCCATCGGCCTTTATTTCTCCAAGCTCTGGTATTCGGAAGAACTCTATCCCCTGATTTTTGCCTGCTCCGCGCTCGGCTGTGCAGCGCGCACGCTGGGTGCCGGCGTCTCACGGTCGGAGTGAGATTTCCTTCCGCGTCCGCCGATCGCCACGCACTGCAAACGAACCCGGTATTCGTTCCGCAAGGTGTCTACTTTACCAGCGAGGTCTTCGCCCGGCTGGGCCGGAGCGGAAACGACGGCGTTTGCCGGAACCACCCCCCGCCGGGTTGTTTGATTGGCGCTGGGGACGGGCTTGGGATGTTTGGGGGCGCTGTGTGTTTTGAGCTCCTCCGTTCGGCGCCGGTGCGGTCGCCGAGTAGTTGAAGCTATCAGAGCGCTTGCGGACAATACCTCGACCAATGAAACGCTCGAGCGAGCGCAAAGCGCCGAGATCCTCCGGCGTTACGAAGCTGATGGCGTCTCCGACGGCGTGGGCTCGGCCCGTGCGCCCAATCCGGTGGACGTAATCCTCGGGATGCATCGGAAAATCATAGTTCACCACGTGCGAGATGCCATCCACATCGATCCCGCGGGCGGCGATGTCGGTCGCAACTAACACCCTGACGGCGCCGGACTTGAAGTCCTTGAGTGCCCGCAGGCGCTGATTTTGCGAACGGTTCGAGTGAAGAGTCGCAGTTCTGATGCCTTGGGCCTCGAGGCTACGAGCGATCCGGTCGGCGCCATGTTTCATGCGCGAGAAGACCAATACCATGTTGAGGCTCGGCTCGCGGAGCAGGTGCACCAGCAGCGCCGACTTGAGGTGTTTGGGAACCTCGTAGACAAATTGAGTCACCGTTTCCGCCGGGTTGGACCTCCGGCCGATTTGCACAATCTTCGGTGTCCGGAGAAACTTGTGCGTGATCGCCTCGATTTCGGGGGATAGGGTCGCGGAAAAGAGCAGGGTTTGGCGGTTGGTCGGCAAGGTCTGAACGATGCGCTTGATGTCCGGCAGAAAGCCCATGTCCAGCATGCGCTCGGCTTCGTCGAGCACCAGGAAGTTGAGCCTGGAAAAATCACAGAGCCGTCGGCCCATCAGGTCAAGCAGCCGGCCGGGTGTGGCCACCAACAGATCCACCCCTCTACGGAGCGCTTCAATCTGCGGCTTTTCACTCACCCCGCCATAGATGGTGGCGGCACGCAAAGACAGGTGCTTGCCGTAAATGCGGACGTTCTCCTCAATCTGCGCCGCCAGCTCCCGCGTCGGCGCTATGACCAGCGCGCGAATGCCTCGCCCGCTGCCGTCGTGGGGCATCCCTGCGAGCTTCGCAAGAATGGGTAACACAAATGCGGCAGTCTTGCCCGTCCCGGTTTGAGCGATGCCAATCAGGTCATGCCCGGCCAGGATTGGCGGAATGGCAGCCGATTGGATGGGCGTAGGTTCAGTGTAACCGGCTTCCTCGACGGCTTTGAGGATCCGGGGTTCCAGGCCGAAAATGCGAAACGGCATAGCTTTCAGTGCGCTACAATAATACCGGGCATCAGCGTAGACGCCAGGTGATGCGGCCCTTGTTCAAATCGTAGGGCGACATCTCCATTCTCACGCGGTCCCCCACCGTGAGGCGCACCCAGCGTTTCCGCATTTTTCCGCAAATCGTCGCCAACACCGAGTGCTTGTTATCCAATATGACGCGAAACATCGTTCCCGCCAGGACCGTGGAAACCACGCCCTCTACTTCAATATGTTCTTCTTTCATTATTTATTAGTTCAAAAAACGGCCGATTAAATGACGCCGCAATCCACCGACCGGCAGAGGATGCAACGAAGTCCAGATCCAGGGGCCACCAACGCGGAGATGTCCCACAAAGGGATCGGGAGGAGCCCGCGTACTCCCCAAACCTCCTAAAAGCGCCTGCCTTCAATATCCCACGATGAATTTATAGCGCAGCACATGGCCGCAAGGCACCCGGTCAATGGTCGTCTTGCTGCGCCAGCCCTGGCATACCACTTCCCCGGAGGCGGTGGGTAGACGCGCCGCCACGGCATTGGCCAAATCCGTGCTTAAGTCGAAATCGCCCTGGACACACTCCTGGTTCGGACAATCAAAATGGAACACGGATTTTGCGTGGGCGAGATTGACCGTGTACCTCAGTTGGCTCGACCGGTTGAGCCTGTCGGGGGCCAGGTACTCGAGTTCCACCGTCAAAGATTTCACTTGCGCAAACCTCTCCGCGAGCGTCGCCGAGCTCCTGATGCGCTCACTCTCTTGGCGGCGGTATTCCGCCCGGGGCCCGAGTTTTAAATGGTGCATATAGGAATGATTGACCTGTGTTGGGTTAACGGCCGATGGCCGTCCCGGACTGTAATTGCTTCTTGAGTTCACTCAGGAGTGCGGCGAAAAAGGCGGCAGCTTTTGGGGTGGTTGTAAGGCTTGAGTCAAAGTTCACCAAAGTAGGCAAAGAGCTTTGGGTCGGAATATCGTAATACGGCAAAACCGCCTTAATGCCGCCCTGCCGGCCTATCCGGTCGTAGCAATCCTGTACGTGGATTTGCCGGGTCAGAACCAGCTTGTGACCAAGCCTGGCCAGGAGTTCCTCATAGGTATTTGTCGCTAGGATCGCCGCATAGAGTGCCTCCCGGTCCGCCGACAACGCGGCAAATATCGCCTTAAGTCCTGCGAACGGGGCTTGCGACAGAATAGACTCGAACCGCTGCTCGAGAGGGGCAGGGTTTGTCGATAGTGATGGAGCAGAAGACATAAAATCAAAGCGCTGGACGTCGAAAAGCCACCGGCCGTGCCGAGTTCTGTCGGCACGCGCCCGCAGAGCTATCTCCAGGGTGCCGTCGTGGCACCGAGAGCGAAGCCCAGGTGCTGGAATGCTCCCGCTGGCGGGAGCAAGGTCCGTGCTTATCGGGAGCGGTTTCCGCCGCCGTAACCACCACCGCCTGAGCGTTCTTCGCGCGGACGAGCTTCGTTCACCGTCAAAGCGCGGCCTTTGTAGTCCTTGCCGTTCAAGGCGAGGACCGCCGCATTTGCGGCTTCCGCAGTGTCCATGGTGGCAAAGGCAAACCCCCGGGCGCGACCAGAGAATTTATCCATAATAACCGCGATTTCATTGACCGCGCCGTGCTCGGAAAGCATCGTTCTCAGATCCCCTTCGGTAATATCGAAGGGGAGATTACCGACGTACAGTTTAGTGCCCATAGGAATTATCTCACATCGTCCAATGCTTCTCCCAGGGTGTTCCCGACGTTCGGGGTTCAAATCATCACTGAAGCTAATTCATTGAGGATCTTCCTGCCTTGAAATCGGCAAGTTGGCTAATGTGAGTTGATCTTACGCGCGGCGCGGCCAGAAAGCAACAGTTGTTTTTCACACGGTTTTTTGTCGCCTGCACGCACTGCCCGACCGTGGCACCACAAAACGCCTTCGTGCGTCACCGCCGCGATCGTTTCGGCGAGCGAGGACTTCTGGCGAAATTCATCCGCGTGAGGTATGACGGTTTCGCCAAGCTGCTCCCGGGCTTTTGGGTGTCGAGGAAACCAAATCGTTGAATCGTTAGGCTCAGGAGGTGTTTCAGTTCATGACCCTGATCTGCGCCCGATCGGGGCCGTTCAGGTGGCGGGCGGTGGACTTTCGCTGTCGTGTTTCGGGTGGAGAGTAAACTCTTTGAGTTTCTCGCGCATCTTCAAGCGTGTGACTCCCAGCCATTGGGCAGCTTTCGTGATGTTGCCCTGGGCACGGCGGATTGCCTGGGCGTACAGTTCCGGCTCGAGGTCGGAGAGCATCTGGGCGTACGCGTTGCTGATCTCGCCAGATTCCACGCGGTCCATGAGTTCCGTGATGTAGGCCGCGTGGGTTTGTTTCGCGGTGGTGACGGGTTGCCGGGCTTGGGCCAGGGCGGCTTTGACGTTCTCGAGGCCGATCGTGTAGTCGCGTGCAAAGAGCAGCGCTTTGCGCACAGCGTTCTCCAGTTCGCGCACATTGCCGGGCCAGGGCTGGCTTTGGAGAAACGCTACCGCTTCGGGTGAAATCGAAGGGGAAGCTACTCCGGCCTCCGGACCGTAACGCCGCAGAAAATAGCGGATCATGTCCGGGATGTCTTCGGCGCGCTGTTTTAACGGGGGCAAAGCCAGGGTGACGACGCTCAGGCGATAAAACAGGTCTTCTCGGAACAATCTCTCCGCCATCGCCGCTTTCAAATCCCGATGCGTGGCCGCGATGATCCGCACATCCACCAGAATGGATTCCTTGCCCCCGATCCGCTGGATGGTCTTTTCCTGGAGCACGCGCAGGAGCTTGGCCTGGAGGCCCACATTCATGTCACCAATCTCGTCCAGGAACAGGGTGCCGCCGTGCGCTTGTTCGAACCGCCCAATCCGCCTGGCGTCGGCTCCGGTGAAGGAACCCCGTTCGTGGCCGAACAGTTCGCTTTCCAGGAGCGCCTCCGGGATGGCGGCGCAGTTGATGGCGATAAATGGGGCCGCGGCGCGATCGCTGTGCTGATAAACCGCGCGTGCAATCAGTTCTTTGCCGGTGCCGGTATCTCCCAGGATCAGGACGGTAACGGGCGTCGCGGCGATGCGCCCGATTTCCTTGTAGAGATTCTGCATCACCCGGCTGTGCCCGATAATCGCGGTGCGGGTAGAGGCTGGATCGCCTATTTCGACGGGCTCGGACATGAGCCGGCTGCACTCAATGGCTCGGGCCGTGATATCCAGTAGCTCATCCACCTCAAACGGCTTGGGCACGTAATCAAAAGCGCCCCACTTGGTAGCCTCGATAGCCGTCTCGGTCGTGCCATGCGCGGTGATCAGGATGATCGGCAGCTTGGGCCGGCTTTGGTGCAGTTGCCGAACCAGTTCCAGGCCGTCAAGCCCAGGCAGTTTGAAGTCCGTGATGACCACGTCGAACGGTTCGGCCAGCGCGGCCGCGAGCCCGTCGTCACCGCGGCTGTGGGCGGTGACCGTATAGCCGTTGACCGCAAACACCTTGCGGAGGCCGGTGGCAATGCTGGCATCATCTTCGACCAGCAACACTTTAGGATTCGTTTTCATCTTTGATCGCCAGGGGCAGGACAATACTAAAGGTCGTCCCGCGGTCGGGTTCGGTTTGATACTGTATCACACCACCATGCTTCTCAACAATGCGGGCGGAGATCGGCAGGCCCAGTCCGGTGCCTTTCTCTTTGGTGGTAAAAAATGGATCGAACAGGCGTTTCTGCACTTCGGGAGGCATGCCTTTCCCGGTGTCCACGATGTCGAGGATGACCACCGGCACCGCCTGCCCGTGGAGCACCTGGCGGTCCAGCGTCGACCTCAAGGTGACCGTGCCTCCACCCTCCATGCTGTCGGCCGCGTTCTGAATAAAGTTCAGCAGCACCTGCCTCATCTTGCCGGGATCGATCTGCAGCGGTTCGTTGGCGCCGATCTCCAGGTTCAACCGGATCGACTTCTTCTCCAGGTCCGCGGTCAGCAAGGTGGCGGTGTCGCGCAGCAGATCACCCGCAAGCATCCTCTGCAAATCGAGCTCAGCCGGGCGGGCAAATTGCAGGAAGTCCCGGACGATTTGTTCGAGGCGGTTGATTTCCTTCTCGATGACTTCCAGGTCTTCATTGTCGGAGGAACCCGCGTTCGCGGTCGCTCTCAGCGTAAACAACCTCACCTTGATTGCCGTGAGAGGATTGCGGATTTCATGGGCAATGCCGGCAGCGAGAACGCCCAGGGACGCGAGTTTCTCCTGGCGATCAATGATGGCGCGGCTTTCCGTGAGGTTGCTGCGCAGGGGCGCGATGGTCCGGCGATAGATCAGCAGGATGACCACCGCGCCGCACCCCAGCAAGCCCAGCAAGGCCAGAAAGAGAAACCGTTGCAGACGTGACAGGGTTGATTGGGCGTCGCGGCAAAAATTCTCGGCGGCAGTCTCATTCAAAACCGCCAGGTCGCTGCTGAGGGCCAACAGTTGATCGAGGCGCTGTTCCATTTCCTGTTCCTTCTCCCGTATCCGGCTGCCTGAGTCGGAAGCCGCAGCCTCTGGTCGTGCTAGTTCGACATAGCTTTCAAATTCCGCACCGAGCTTTCGCAGCAGCTCGCTTTCCACCCCGGCGTGAGGCTCGCGAATTTGGGTGAGAATCTCCATCACTCGGCCGCTGTGCGCCTCCCAATCCCGGCGGCCTGTGTCCGTGATCTGCCGGAGGTTGCGCCGCCAGGTTTCATGGGTCTCGAGGATCGCGGCGCGCAATGCTTCCACGCTGCGAAAGCGCGCGATCTGTGCGGCGCTCAGGTCTTCCCGCAACCGGCTGATCTGGCGCCAGGCCACACGTTCCGCCCAGGCGAGCGCCGCCGCAACCAGCGTGACGGCCACCACTAGTTCAGTGAGACGAAACCGAGCCTTCGTATTCATTGGATTCAAACGTGATTATCGACGCAGTTAATAGTTTCGGCCAGCCGAATGAGGAGGTTGGCAGCCGTCCCACTAGTCAACGCTCAGGGGACTGCCTGGTAACGTCTCCGTTGAGTGTGGTGCCGCCTTCGCCCCGCGAGGGCACGCGGCCCCACCGTACGCGCCCTGCGGGCCAGCTACCCCCATACCCGGCGTTCGGCAGCGCCAGCCAGAGGCGACCTCATCTTTTGCTGAGGGCTTACGCTGCCTGTCGTATTTGCAGCCGCTCATGGACGGCCTTGCCCGCCGCAGTGAGGTGGAGAGCGCCGCGACGAAGCGCGAGGAAATCCGCGCTCATCAGGTTCAGCACCACGCGGTGAATGACTGCGTGCGGCAACCGCCGCCGGCCTTTCTGCTCCTGCAGTTGGTTCACGGCATGGACAATTTGGTTTTCCGTCAATCCGCCACCTTCGTTGGCTACAGTCTTCAGCACGTTACGGGACGTGATCGACTGCTGGAAATGCCGTAGCAGGCTGTCCAGCAGGGCAGCTTCGGGCAGGCATTCCGCCGGCAGCGAGCCGGTTTTATTCGAACTCGAGGTCGTGGCCGGCTCGATCATGCTGCCCATCAGTTCCTCGATCCAGCGGTCACGCTGGTGAGGAGTAATCAACAATCTCACTATCACGTCGGCAACCACCACCGCAATAGCCACGATCGAAATAATGATAATAGTAGCGGTCATCACGTTCCTACCCTAGCTGTCTTCGTGCCATGTTTGCGGCGTGGACGCGCGCGCGTGGCAGACGACAGCCAAAGTGCCGCATTTATCAAGGTTTCCGAACGGTGCCTCTGCGTTTTTCGACGGCGACAACGCCGTCAGAAAGGTTGGGGGATCGCTTCGCCAAGTGGAACAAACTTGACCAACTCCGGAACGAAAAGAACCAGCGCCGGTGAGATCCCGGATTCGCTGAAGGGTGGACATCCATCAATCCGGAGCGCCCGGTACGTTGTGCCGGCCTCAGCATGTCAGGAAGAGATCGGCACAGTCTGGATGAGAGACGCCAACTGACAGGCCTTGCCCGCAGCCCGATGTGACCATAACTGGCACGGAACTGGCTTAACAAATAATTAAGCAATCGAGGTGGACTGAGGGTTTTCTGACGCACAGTACCACGTAACGCCAAACCAATCTATTGAGCCATGCAAATGTACCACACAACGACTGCCACCGGATCCTCCACCACCGAATACGGTGATCTTCGCCCACGCCCACCCAATCTGCTAATCCTCGGTGCCTCGGGGCAGGTTGCCCAGGCGGTGCTGCGGCGTCTGCCCGGTTTTCGCGACCAGTTCGGGAAATTGGTGCTTCTGGATCACAACGACTTCGTGGTGAGTAATCCCTTCCTTGACCATGTCCGGCTCGATTACCGGTTTATTCGGCGAGTGCTGCAGTTGCCTGAAGACGAAGCGGCGTATCTGCGGCTGCTGCGGGAACACCAAATTGACGTGGTGCTGGATCTGACCGATCTGGGCACGTTGCCGGTGTTGCGAGCGACGGATGCCGCCGGGGTCTCTTATGTGAACACGGCGTTGAATGATCCTAAGGCGGGTGTGACCGATGTGTTGAGCCAGATTCTTCCGGTAACGCTGGCACCCTGCCGGGCGCCGCATATTGTCAGTTCCGGCATGAATCCCGGAGCGGTGAATATTTGGGTTTGGCATGGCAGCATTCACTACGGTCCTCCCCAGGACATCGTGCACTTTGAATACGACACCTCGATGCCGGAAACAGGCTGGAAACCTCTCGTCACCTGGTCGCGCCAGGAATTCCTGGCCGAGATTGTTCGCGAGCCCACCGGCTGCGTCGTTGACGGAGAACCACGCCTGCTGGAGGGGCCGGCCATCCAGCACCGGGAGGAGATGCGGTCCATCCTGGAGCCGGTCATGCCGTTGCGAAGTTACCCGCGTGGATTCCTGGTCCTGCACGAGGAAAACCTCCAGCTCGGCCGCAAACTGGGCGCATCGTCCAAGTACCTGTATGCCATTCACCCGAATACCATGGACCACCTGTACGCGCTGTGGCGCGAGCGGGGCGTGGTGGATATCGAGGACCTGGCGTTGGGCGATAACACTTCGGTGCCGTTGGTCGGCGCCGATACGATCGGGGTATGCCTGGATTACCCGGGCGCGCGGGTTTACTACCTGCACCGCCTGGCCAATAAAAACGTGCACGGCACCAACGCCACGTGCGCGCAAGTCGCCATGGGGGTCGAAGCCGCGCTGCGCACCCTCCTGGCGGAGGACTTGGCGCCGCGCCTGCATTTCGCCACCGATCTCTACCACACGGTTTACGCCGATATCATTTTTCAGCAGTTGCCGGTGGCCCATTTCGTCTTCCAGAAACAGGCCAAAACCTTGATGCTGACGCGGCACGTGCCGCGAATGCTGCGGCGCTTGCCGTCGGAAGCCGCCCCGTGGACGGCGAGGACGGAGGCGCGCGGACGCAGCGCCGTCACGACCCGATTCCCGGTCGGAACAAACCGTATCGCCGCTGGACCAAAACATGCCGTTTATAATGGCCAAACCAGTCCCGAAAAGCGCCGTCTTGCCAAAACACCCGCCTGGGTGCGGGAAAAAGAATTGGCACGGTAACCGCTATAGAAAGTGTGGAGCTAATCTACGTAACATTCTGAATAACTCGATAATCATGATGACCAGCATCCAACCCATTCTCCTGGTGACCGAAGACGCCGCCTGTCGGGAGTCCTTTACCCGTGCCTTGCGGGCGGAAGGCTGGCAGGTGCTGCACTCCAAGCCGGGCCGCCCAGCCGTTCAGGCGCTGCAAGCCAACAACCTGGGCCTGATTGTGCTCCACTTTGGGGTGTCAAATACGGCTGGCGAACCGGTCGCCACTCTGGAAGCGCTCACCGACTTCGATCCGCTGTTGCCGGTCCTCCTCGTGTGCGATCGGCGTGACGTGATCAATTACCGGACCGCCCTGATGGCGGACATGGTTATGCGCACCCCGGTTCGCGGGGAAGAACTGGCCGAAGCCGCCTACACGCTGCTTTCGGAGACCCTAAGAGAAAGGATGCACCGCAAGTCGGCCGACCTGGCAGCCCTGGCATAGTGGCGCCAGTTGGCCATAAACGGAACTCTGATTATGAAGCCGAAATATCCTCAATTATTGGTCGCTGACGACAACCAAGCCGTGCGAGACGGACTCAAGCGACTGCTGGAAGCCGAGCGCTATCGCGTCCGCACCGCTGGCAATGAAACCGAGGCCATCGCCCTCTTTACCTCCCGCCCCACCGACCTGGTGGTTCTCGATGTGAACTTGGAGCAGACCAGCGGTTGGGCGGTTTTTGATCGGATGGCGCGGCTGAATCCCCATGTGCCCACAGTAATCATTACCGCCGAGTCGCAGCAGCAGGAGCGTGCCGCGGCTGCAGGGGTGGAGGCTCTCCTGGAAAAGCCGATCGATATACCATCTTTCCTGCAAATCATCCGCGAATTGCTGGTGCAGACTTCGACGCATGGCCTGAACCGGCGCTGCGGCGACCCGGAGTATTGCCGGTATGTCGCCCGGCATTACGAACCGTTTAGGCAAATGATGCAGGAACGATATTCGGCCCCGCTGCACTTGACTCCCCAGTGTGCCAGCGCAGGGGAGCGGCCTGAGTTTTCTGATTCTGACCAGACTCTGGAGCTGGCGAAAGTTACCGTGGCCTGGCCCCGGGCATTGAACTGACTCTCAACCTTTTGTTCCGCTACCTATCGGGCTGTGTGCGCCTGCGGCGCATACGGCGGACATCAACAACCACAGGCTCCATCAATCCGTCAACGCCATGAAGATGAGATCACGAAAAAAAACCGCCATCAGCCGCTACGCCACCCGGACGGCTCGCCTCAACCGCAGCACGCAGGAAAACACCGCGGAAGTCGTGCCTCCGCGCGCGCTGGTGCCAGTCGATTTGAAACCCGCCCTGGCTGCGGCACTTGAGCGGATTGCCACTTCCAACGCGTTTTCAGAGATGGAGATCGTGCTGCTGCACGTCGTCGCTCCTATCTTCAGCCTTCGCGACTTCGGTTATGGACCAGTCACGCGTCAACAGGTCGACGCTCTTCGCTTGAAGCGGGCAGAGGCGCGGCTGCGGGCTGCCGCTCAACGCCATCTCGCGGGACGCCGGCGCTGGCAGATCGAGGTGCGCACCGGTCGGGTGGCGGAGCAGATCGTTAGGGCTGCGTGGGAATTAGATATCGAATCGATCGTGATGCTCGGGAGTCTCCTTGCCGGGGACGATGACTCAGGACCGGGAGACGTGCACCGTGAGGTTTTCCAGACCGCGCCCTGTTCCGTAATCCTGCTGAAGGCCGCCAAAGTTGAGCGAGAGCGAGATACTTTGATCCAGCGCCGGAACAGTTTGTGCCAACCCTCCCGCGGCGCCTCCCGGGCATGTGTGAAAAACGCCCGGAAAAGCGGCGCCCTCCGGCGCGGGAGGGTTGGCACGTTATCCGCTAACTGAGCGAGAGTAGCTCGCAGTACAACGAAAGGACTCTCAGAAACAGCCCGACCCAGGGGCTGAGCCCGGATTTCGGTCTGTGAGTCTGCGGCAATCCATGGGGTGGAGTTTCTCCGCCCTCACCGAATCATGAACAGCCTGATTTCGAAAAACAGCGAACCGGAAATCACGATACCGGTCGAGAATGCCGGTCCCGGCCACTGTGTGGCCGGAGCCGGCACAGGTGCGGTGTTGCCCAGCCTGGCTGTAGGCTGCATTCTCGTCCCGTTCGATTTTTCAGACGTATCGGCGGCGCTGGTGCGGCGCCTGGTGCCGCTGGCGGAAAGGACCGGGGCCGTGCTTCACTTGCTGCACGTGGTGGAGAATGCCGACACCTGGCAGCCTGGCTCTCGAGCCTCGGCCCGGCGCCATGAGGACCCGGTTGTCAGTGTTTCCAAAACCATGCTCGATTTCTGGGCCCGGCGCACCGTGCAGAATCGCGTGCCGGTGCACACCAGCTTGCGGATCGGCCGACCCGCCGAACTCATTGCCAGCCGGGCTGCGAGCCTGAAAGCGGATCTCATCGTGGTGGCCACGCGCGGACACCGGCGGGTGAAGCAGGTCTTCCTGGGCGGGACCACTGAGGAAGTGGTGCGTCAGGCGCCGTGTCCGGTGCTGGCAATTCCCGAGCGAGCTCTGCACACGTTGGGTCCCGAGTGTGACGGCTATCCACCCAGTTCATGGAAACGGATCCTCATGCCCGTAGAATATTCTGCTGCCTCGCGGCGCGCGTTGCGCCATGCGGCCGCCATCGCCATCGAGAACCGGGCGCAGGTGCATTTTATCCATGTGACCTCGGGTCAGGCATCCTCCAGCGCGGACATCGACGACGCTAACCGCAAGAGTGTCAGCGAGGAGAAGAACCGGCTCCGCCAATGGCTCAAGGCGGAGCTGCGCTGGCCCCTTGATTCTTTGGCTTCGGTGTGGACCCAGACCCCGCCGCTCTATGCCATCCTCACGGAGGCGAAAGTTTTCGATGCGGATCTGATTGTGCTGCCGGTGCGGAGTTCCGGGTGGGCCAAACGGCTCCGCCAGGGGAGACTTACCGATGGGATTCTGCGGCACGCGCCGTGTCCCGTCCTGTGCCTCAACGCGAAACCCGGTACGGCCTTAGCCTGACCGGCTCTCGGGCTTTCGCCAGTTAACCTGCAACCAAAGAAAGGATACACAAACATGAATACCGTAATGAACCGACGTTTGGTGTACATCACCGAGGCCGATATGAACCGGCTGCGGC
Organism: Verrucomicrobia subdivision 3 bacterium UBA6082; assembly: GCA_002428665.1. Classification (GTDB taxonomy): domain Bacteria; phylum Verrucomicrobiota; class Verrucomicrobiia; order Limisphaerales; family UBA8199; genus UBA6082. Next base: position 602 of record DIXK01000056.1, on the reverse strand, counting down.
CGTTAATCGATCGGATGAAAAAGGGGCGCGACGATCTGGGCGCCCTGCAGGCGGAAATGGAGCACGCCCGGGTCGTTGCGCCCGCCGCCGTGCCTGCGGACGTCATCACGATGAATTCGCGAGCCCGCTTGCGCGACCTGGAAACCGGGGAGGAGGTGACTTACACCCTCGTGTTCCCCAGTCAGGCCAGCATCGACGATGGGCGCATCTCGGTGGTCGCCCCCATCGGCACCGCCATGTTAGGGCATCGGGTGGGTGACGTTTTCGAGTGGGAGGTCCCCGCCGGCTCCGTGCGCTACAAGGTTGAAGCTGTTCTGTATCAACCTGAGGCTGCCGGCCAGTACCATCTGTGACCCCGGGACCCGTGGAAAAAAGCGCATTGCTTGGGCGCAACACCCCCGGCACTTCGAAGTTTGGACAGCGACCGGTTCGGTGTCCACGCTTCAGCGTGTTGGTAGGTGGGTGACACCCAAAACGATGGACAACCAACCAAAAGCCCGAATTGATCACACTTCAATCGGCGATGCCCCAGATTCATTCAACCACAGAGCGCACAAAAAGCGCAGAGAATCAAAACCAGTAGCGTCCCATAGGATTGAGGA
>DIXK01000096.1 GCA_002428665.1 Verrucomicrobia subdivision 3 bacterium UBA6082 | reverse complement strand
CGCCACACCCCATGCAACGGACCCAATACGACCCGCGAGAGCGCCGGGCGCCGCACAGGACATCCAAATCCACGGCACGCCGACTCTCGGGCAGGGTGAAGTCTCAAGCCCGCCACACCGAGGCTACGTTACCCCCACCCAAAAACCAGATGAATCACCCGTTAACGGTACCCAAACGGCTGTCAAAAACGGCTTGCCCCGCCACTGAATCCTCATTAGCTTACACGCTGCCAGTGGGAAGAAGGCACATCGTTTTGGCTTGATGGATATAAAGCACTTCTCACGCAACCGGTTGCGCGGTTAGCTCAGTGGTAGAGCACTTCCTTGACACGGAAGGGGTCAGAGGTTCAAACCCTCTATCGCGCACCATTTTCTGTCTCACAACGAACCTGTTCTTCATTCTGCGTTCTGTCTGCTGCATTCCAGCAACACCTTCCCCATCGGCCCGCGCGACAGCCATTCAAAGGCCTGGGGCAACTGCTCAAAGGGAAACACCCGATCCACCAGCGGCCGCGCCCCGGTGCGCGCCAACAGCCCCACAACTTCCACCCAAGCCGACCGCGCCTCGGCATTGGTATATGCGCCGACCGCGACACCCCCGAGCCGAATGCGGCGGAAAAACAGGGTGGCTGTGTTAAACTCCGGCACCGGACCCGCCAAGCGCCCCGGGAGACTCACCTTGGCTTGGTCTCCCAACGTATCGATCACTTCCGGAAGCAACTTCCCCCCAACATTATCAATCGCCAGGTCCACGCGCCGTCCGGCCGCCTTCTTCGCCACCTGCCGCCAGCCGGGATCCGCGGGATTAAACACATGTGCCGCCCCCAGTTCCCGCAGGCGCGCCCCTTTTGCCTCGCTCCGCGACACAGCGATCACCGTGCAGCCCATCGCCACCGCCAGTTGCACCGATGCGGACCCCACCCCACCCGACGCACCGGTCACCAGCACCACCGCTCCCTTCGGCAGCGGACCCCACATCGTCAAAGCCTGGTAAGCCGTCAGGTAAACCAGTGTGGCTCCTGCGGCCTCCGGCCCGCTCCAGCCTATGGGAATCTGGACTAGATTCTCTACCGGGATGCAGACCATTTCGGCGAAAGTCCCCGGCCGGGTCCCGCCGGCATCACTGCGCAATATCGCATATGACTGCCCCGGCTTGACATCCGTCACTCCGGCACCCACACCACTCACCGTGCCCAAACCATCACGGCCCAAGATATGGGGTAGAACTGGCTTGAGGGGATACTGATTCTCCGCGAGGTACCGGTCGGCAGGATTTAGCCCCGCATATTGGACTTCCAACAAGACCTCTCCCGGGCCCGGAATGGGCTCCGGCACATCCGCTAGTCGCAACTTATCAATGCCCGTCAATTCATCAATCAACCACGCCTTCATGGCCAAATAATATCCGGAACCTCGGGCAAGCTCAAATTCCTTTAACCCGGAAAGTCTTTCATCAGGCAGCTGCGCACGCTGGCTGGAAAATTGCACTTAAGTGTTGAGGTCAAAGTTGCAGCGGCGCACCCGCGCACGGCTTAGCGTTCGGACACATGGGCGCTAGCAGGCACAAACCTCAGGCCGAAGTGTTCTGCAGAGATTTGGCTGATTCTTTGGTCGGCTATGTTGAGTTGGCAGGGGAGGCAACTGGCGGTGGCTTTGGCCGCGAGCCTTATATAGAAACCCGGCAACTCACCCGACCCGGGAAGGATCAGATTGCGCTCACGGTGCGGGCAGTGGGTCGGATGATGGACGTGGCGAGCGGTAACCGCCCGGGGCTCCAACACAATCTCCTCCTGCACATGCTCGCGCACCCCCAGGACTGGTTCCAGGTTGGTGCTCCGGCGCTGGGGGCAGCACTGTGTCTCGGGACGATCGAAGCAAAAGAAAATCAGTCTGAGTTTAGGACGACACCTTTTCATCTCAAGGCGATAGGGTTGCATCCGCCACGTATTTGCGAGATGCTTCTGGTGAGACACATGCGCGTTGCGGATCATGAATTCCAGTCACAACCCTGATCAGCGTGGTGCAGCACCCGATGGCCTTGACCGAGACGAAGCACCACTCGAAGGCAGAAGCACAGGGAATTGTAGCGCTTATGCCCCAACGACCATGAGGAGCGATGCAGGAACTCGACGATGGTTGTTGAGGCTTGCCCGAGCAGCGCTTGTTCAGGCAGTGCGCAACGACAGCATTGATGTGGAGTCGGAGAGACACCCACCACCTGAATTCGCCCGGCAGAAGCGAGGTTGTTTCGTGACGCTAACGTGTGACGGGAAACTTCGTGGTTGCATCGGACGCCTGGTCCCGGATATGCCGCTGCACGAAGCCGTCAGTCACAACTCCAAGCTGGCGGCGACACAGGATCCCCGGTTCTCACCGGTGAGGCTGGACGAACTGGGACGAGTTTCAATTGAGATCAGTGTGCTAGGTGAACTGCGGCGCTTGGCCTTCCACTCAGAGGAAGAGCTGTTGAAGCAATTGCGACCAGGCGACCACGGAGTGGTATTGAGCGTTGGACCGCGCACAGCAACCTTATTACCGCAAGTGTGGGATAGTGTCAGGGACAAGCGAGAATTTCTAGGCTTGCTTGCCCGCAAGGCAGAGCAAGACCTCGCCGTCTGGCAAAGACCGGATGCAATAATATCCGTTTACGAAGTCGAACATTTTTCGGACACGCAACCAGACCCCGAGACTACTCATTGATACCCCAATGGCGGTGGGACTCGACATCACCGGAACCGAGTATTTGGTCCAAGGTCGGTGTGATCTCCTTAGAACGCTCCAGAAGGTGGCTAGCGATATCGGGGCCGCAACTCGGCAGTTTTCGCTCTTGCATCATGAAATCCAGGCTGGCCCGCCGGGACACCGCGCGCAGATAGGATTCCGCATGAGATGATTGCTGTGCCGTGGTTTCAGAGATGCCAATGATCGCCACCAAAGCTCCGATTTTGAGCTGTCGGCGGGGCATCCAGGCATCGACCCACACGTAAAGATTGACCGGCAACTCCGGCGCCCCTCGAAGCCCAACCAGTATCATGTCGGCTCGGATAGCCTCCGCTACGGCCCTGCTAAACATCAATGGGGAAGCCAGGTCCAGAATGCTGCAAGGCTGAATGTTGTCCAATGGGAGCCCGACCATGCCACCAATCCGATTCCACAGTTCAAGAACCCAATTGCGTGTGATAGTGTCCTCGTAAAGGAGGCTGACATTCGGCACGCCCCCCACTGCTTTACGCGAAGCGGCAAAGCCGCTTTTTTCAAGATCCCTGGTTTCCATAATCTCGACTTCCTAGCAAAGACACTCGAACTCGCGGAGGAGTTACGCCAGTCAGGAAGTTGAGCAATTGTCTGTCAGGAAAAAGCCGGACAAAACCCTGCCGTACGGTCGCAATCCGAAGACTTCATCGGGTCCGAAGCGTTGGGTGCGGCTGGTCCAGCCACCCCTGGTGAAGCGCGAACTGAACCATCTCTGTGCGGCTGTGCAAATTCAGCTTTTCGCCAATGCGAGAGCGATACGTCTCAACCGTCTTCTGACTCAGCCCCAAGTCGGCGGCAATCTCCTTGTTGCTATGGCCCCAGGCAAGAAGAGTCAGAACCTCACGTTCCCTTTGGCTTAAATCCACCTGCCGATGCTCCGATTTTCCCTGCGTGTCCTGTAGCTTTGCCCGCAAGGCCCGGCCCGCCACATCCGGGTCATAATAATGTCCGCCTGAGGCCACAACCCGGATGGCCTGGATTAGCGCATTACCTGCAGAACGCTTAAGCACGTAGCCTACCGCTCCCGCTTTGCAGAGCTCGAGCAGGTAGCATTCATCCTCATGCACAGTTAAGGCAATCACCTTGACAGCGGGGAATTGAGCCCGAAGCAGCGCTGCGGTTTGAAGCCCATTGAGCATCGGCATGGAGAGATCCAGCACGACGATTTCAGGCTGCAGTTCCCTGACACGATCAAGCACCTCGTGGCCGTTACCGGCTTCACCCGCGACCTGCATATCCGTCTGGCTGTTGATCAACAAGCGGAGTCCCTCGCGGACCATTTGATGGTCGTCGGCCAGGAGGATGCGCAATCTGTTCATGGGTCTGCCGAGTTTTGACCGGCTTTCAATGGCACGCGGACAAACACGCTGGTCCCGGCGCCCGCACTGGACTCGAAGTCGATAGCTCCCCCGACAACGTGCACACGCTCGCGCATACTTGCCAGGCCCATCCTGCCGGCCGCCGCCGCGCCGGTAGTGACAGACTGAACCTCGAAACCGCGACCGTTGTCTTCGATGATGAGCGACACCACGTCGTTACGACGTTCAAAGAGGATGCCCACGTGGGTTGCCTGCGAATGACGGGCAATATTCGTGAGTGCTTCCTGGGTGACGCGATATAAGGTGATCTCCAAATCGGTTGGCAGACGCGCTTTATCTCCGCCGCGACTATGAAAGTCTACGGGTACGCCCGATTGCTCGGACCACTCCTGAAGGTGCCTCCGGAGAGCCACTTCCAAGCCAAAATCATCCAGCAGGGTCGGCCGGAGCTCCCAGGCCAGCCGGTGCACTTCCTGCATCAGTTTATCTGTGACTGCATCCAAGCGCAGCAGAGCCTGATCGAGAGACTGGGGATCTTCTCGCAGGAGTTTGAGACCCAGTTTGAGGGCCGTCAACTCCTGTCCCAGTTGGTCGTGCAACTCGCGCGCGAAACGGCGGCGCTCCGCTTCCTGAGCATCGACCACCCGACGCAAAGCGTCCAAGTGGGCCTGCTGAAGCTGCTGATGGCGCCGCAATTCAGATTCAGCGAAGCGAGTGGCTAGCAAGAGTTCAAAATCCTGCTCACTGCAGGGATTGCTGGGACAAGAATTGGCATCACGGGCCAAGGACTGCTCGACCACGCCCTGCCTTTGTCTCGGATTTGATCTTCCCCGTCGCTGTCGTTTCATGGCCAAGCGGCGCGGCGAGATCGAGACTACGCCACGCCTTGATTATCGAAGCACCGACTTGAAATGGATTCAAGTAAAACCCGAATAGAACACGGCAAAAATCAAACCGAGGGTGGGGAAGTTACTTGGCGCATTTTAGTTTGAAGCAAGGACAGGCGACGGCGAGCCGCAAAGGCCTGCACAGTAGCGGGATACTCGCGAATGAGTTGCTCCAATACGTTTTTGCCGACCTCAAAGTTCCTGAGATATCGAATCTGCCAGGCAGCCACCAGTCCCAGCCACTCGGCCCGCTTGGCTATTGGCTGATCAGTCATTTCCAGGAGCAAAGCCAACTGTTCGAGCCCCAGGTCGGCGCGACCGAGTTGCACCGCCAGTAATCGGGCAAATCTTTCCCGCGCAAGCACATGATTGGGTTCGCCCTTGAGTTGATCAGAAAGCTCGTTAGCGAGCCGAGCAGCGGCAGCCCGATCCATAGCGCCATCCATTCCTGAATCCGGCTTATCCAGGTAATCACCCAGGGCGGGCAAGGGAATCGGCGGAGCCGCCTGTTGCTCGCGCCACTCCCGGGCGGTCTGTGGGAGCTGGGCCACGCGCAACTCCGCCATGTGGGCCAAGTGCGTCCCCGGCAATCGCTTGCTGATGACCCCCAAGGTCTGTCGGGCGGCCGCAGGATCCCCGCCCAACCTTAATTGCCAATCGGCTAACCGGTGTAGGGCGATCGAGATTTGAGAGGGAGTAACGTCAGGTTGCCCGCAAATGTCACGGACTGTGTCAGTCGCCTGACTCAGATCACGAAAATGGGTGGCATACAACTCGGCCAACATCATCCAACCCTCAAAGTCATCCTCACTTTTCTCCAGTTCATTGATAATCTCAATTTCTGCCTCATTGTATTTTCCAAACTTCATCCGCGCAATGGCTCGAGCATATAATGGCGGTGCCTTTGGGGGGTAAAGCACGCCGGGTGCGTACCATGCCAAGGGAAAGAAGACGATCAAGCCGGCCAGACCCAGGTTAGGCCAACCCCCGATAAAGACGAGTAGGGCAGCTGGCAATAGCAATCCAAGAAAACAACTCCAACATAGCGACTTAAATGCCTCGCGCGTACCTGCCGACAACGTCTCCGCAACCTTCGCGAGTTGCCAACTCAACGTTACTGCAGCCCAATAGGTGCAAACAACAAAACATCCCTGTCCCATTACCCGAAGCCAAGGGGCAAACCAAGATTGACCCCGAGCCCGGGCCAACTGGATTTCAGGCATGAAGGGCTGCAAAGAACTCACTGCTCCGAGATTAATCATGCCCCAGATTAGCATCGGCATTAGGATTCCCTTGGCAAGCCACTCGACTGAAAGGCCCCAGTCTACACGGGGTTTCGGATCGAGCCGGCGAACGACGCATCCAGTCCCAAGAACCGCACCAAGCCCTAAGGCAAGCAGCAGTACTAAGATCAGGGTGGATGCAACCATGAGTGATAATGTCACGCCCCTGCCATTAACGCGTATTCCGGAACTAGCTGATGCCGTTCTATTTGCCCAGCCAGACTTCCAATCAAGTGAAATGCCGGGGCATGAAAAACAATGTGAATACGGCCCAGAACCTTGTCGAGAATAATCCGAAACTCAAGTAAACTAATCCACTTCTGGGCGTGGTTATTCGTCGAAAAACGTGAGAGGCAGCCCCGCGTCGAGGCAACTCACCCCTGGGGAACCAATAGATGATCACCTCCATCCACGGAAGGAACCGTGGAGGAGGCAGGACGAGGTATAGCGCTGATCAGCGGTTTCGGCGTTTGCCGACTGCTTGCTTTGCACGCGGTTTGACCGGTGCAGGCTTGGCTGGTTTGGCCACTTTTGCGGGTTTGGCCAGTTTCACGCTCTTGCCTCGCTTTGCGAGCGCCTCGCGGACCAGACCTGCAACAAAGCCGAACTTGTTGTTGGCCATGCCCGCTTCGCGGGCGGCCCTGACAATGGCTTTCTGCAGTTCCAGTTCCACGTAACCGCCAAGGTATACTTTATTCTTCGCTCGTTGATTTGGCATAGGATTGTAATAATTGTTATTGTTTTAACTACTGGCGGGCATCCGATACACCCTTAACCAACACCCAGCGACTGCTCTAAGTCCCTGCGCCCGGACTGGCTTAACACCCGACCCGCGAGTGCCCTGTCAGACTCAACAACACTACCGAAACGGCACTGTGGGCCACCGCAGGTGTATTTCCGCCCAACAACTCCATTTGCGGCATAGCCCGCATACATGATACACCACACCTTTAAATCATTCAAAGAATAAATGGGGTGAACTATGCTAACATGCTAAGCGGTCTGATCTGGGGTGTTAGCGTTTGAATGAAACACCTGAGTCATGAAATCGCCGCTCTAGGGCTTGACAGTGAGGCTCCCCGAAGCATTGTGAGTTGGTATGCACACACGCAGGTTCTTCCTGAATTGCCTCGCGGGCGGGTTGGCGACCGCCAGTTTCGGTGGAGTGTGGTGGGCTAACCGTTCCGAGGGAAGGGTAGCCCGCTGGACCCGTCGAATCCTTGGGGATACGAAGCGGCAGGCTCCGGAGCCGGTGTTCAAACCACAGCCGGCTACTTGGAACGACAATAGAATCACGCTGACCTGGATTGGGCATGCGACCGTCCTGCTAGACTTCTACGGTATTCGTATTCTGACGGATCCGGTGTTGAGCGACAGGATCGGTGTAGCTCTGGGAATGGGGACAGTCGGCCCGAAGCGTTACATTCAGCCCGCTCTTGATTTCGAGGAATTGCCGCCGGTCGACCTGATTCTGTTATCCCACGCACACATGGATCACATGGACCTGCCCACTTTGCGGCGGTTTCCACGGCAAACCATGACAATCAGCGCGAGGAATACGAGTGATATCCTGAAAGCGGGGCGAAGGTCGCGAATTGTGGAACTTGGTTGGGGTGAGCGTTATACCTTCAGCACCCAGCGAGGTGATTTGGAACTGAGCGCGTTCGAGGTTGCCCATTGGGGGCAGCGCTGGCCCAGCGAGACTGCCCGCGGTTACAACGGATACGTTCTCCGGCGAGAGGGCAAGGCGGTTATATTTGGAGGGGACACAGCTGCAACCTCTTCTTTCTCAAGGCTGCGCGGATCCAGTCCGTTCCAGGTTGCCCTGATGCCGATTGGCGCCTACCGTCCGTGGATACGCAACCATTGTACGCCGGAAGAGGCACTCGCCATGGCAAACGCAGCGGGTGCGGCTTACGTTGTACCGATTCATCACCGCACATTTAAGCTTAGTGAGGAACCTTTTGCAGAACCGCTGGATCGGCTCGAGACGGCGTTGTCCGGAGAACCGCAGAGATTGGCGCTTCGACTTCCAGGAGAGACGTTTGTGTGCCCCGCGACCTGACAGGGGCTGAAAAAGTTGATGGTGCGTGTGTAATTGCGTCAGCCACCCCCATAACCTATTCTGTCGCTATGGGATTGTTTCCTGTTAGCTCTGAAAAGGAAGCGCACCTTGCGCAGCGCATGGCCTCACTTCAAGTGCAGGAATCTGATCTAGAGGAGCAATTTGTGCGGTCCGGTGGACACGGCGGCCAGAACGTGAACAAGACGGCAACCTGCGTCATGGTCTGTCACCCTCCGACAGGAATCCAAGTCAAGTGTCAGACCAGCCGTCACCAAGGGCTCAACCGATTCCTCGCTCGGCAATTGCTCCTCGACAAGATTGAAGCTGTACGGAACGGCTTTGTGGCTGCCGAAAAGGCCCGCATCGAGAAGATCCGCAGACAAAAACGGAGACGCAGCCGTCGGGCGAAAGCGCGGATGCTCGATGCCAAGCATCTCCACGGGTCCAAGAAAGCGGCCCGCCGGACGCCAATGCAGGATTAGCCTCCAAAAGAAAGCCCGGACGGAAGCGCTAACGATCCGGTGGCGCATTTTGTGCCACAGGAGGAATTCGGATCTGCCGTGAAAACCCCAGCGCCAAACCGGTTACGATGGCCGTGCTGCCCAGCAGGTGTCCCCAATGGAGAGGCTCCCTGACCCAAACAGCCGCGATCAGCACTCCAAAAACCGCCTGAGTGAAGACAGTGAGAGCTGCCAGGTTGACTGGGCAATCCCGTATTACGATAAACCAGAAACCGTAGCCCATTACGGTACAAACCACCGCGAGGAACACCAAAATGAGCCAAGCCCGCAAGGAAAGAGCCTGGGCAACGCGGAGAGTATCCCCGCCATCGATAAACAGGTTGCAGCCCACCCCAACAAACAAGGAAATGGCCAGCACCTTGAACGCATCGGTCTTTTGAACGACAGGTTTGCCCAACACAGAATAGGCCGCCTCGCAAATGAAAGAGGAAATGAAGATCAGGCTGGCACCTAGACTCGTCCAATGAAAATCTGACCGCCAAACCCCGTTGAGAAGCCCAATCCCGAGGAGTCCCAGAGCAAAACCGCCAAGGCGCCGAGGACCAATAAGCTCACGCAGAAAGAGGGCCGCGGCAACCGAGGTTATGAGAGGTTCCAGTCCCATCAAAACGGAGGAATTCCCGGCGGTTCCAAGGTGGTTGCCGTAGACCTGAAGGCGCTGCCCCAGCACAAACAACAACAATCCCATCAGGCAGGTCACTGCCAAGTTTCTGCCGCGAGGTGCCGCTCCTCGCAACCAAGGCCAGGCGATGGCCAGGCAGATGCCGGCCAAGCCGAACCTAAGGGTCACCAGAGCGCCGGTCCCTCCGTAGGGCACGCTATCGGGCAAATCACGGGCGATAACCTTGTAGGCCGAGTAAACACCAGCCCAACAAAAGTTCATGACTAACAAGAGAATCAGGTATCCCGGTTTCATGCGCCGCTCACCACCAGCTCGGGCATTCCAACCAAACCGGCTTTAGAGCGGGGTGATCAATTTGTCACGAAAGGTCGAGTTTTGAAACTATTTTCGGGCAGGACGAGATGGCTAGGGCACGAATTTCCCGAGCGTTATCATTTGCACTGACCCATTGGCAAAGGTATTTTTGCGCGTTTGAAGATGAAGACTTTGATTCTATTAGTCGCGATCGTCGCCGCAGGATTCGGCGGTTATTCCGCCTGGGTATCTTGGCGGGGATCACAGGCGACCTCGGCAACACCGAAACGCCCCACGACCGCAGTGGCGGAGAGGAGAAACATCAGTTTTGCCGTAAACGCAGCCGGCGAAATCACGCCGGCAGAACAGGTTTCCGTGCGACCCGAGATCAATGGGAAGATTGAGGCCCTGCCGGTCGATTTGGGCGACAAGGTTAGGAAGGGCGACTTGCTTTTCAAATTGGATGATCGTGAGTTGCAGCAACAGCGGGCGTCCAATCTTACGGATGTATCGCGCGCCAGGTTGGGCCTGGAGAAAGCGGAACGGGATCTTAAACGGGCGGAGGAATTATTGCGGGAGAAACTCATTTCTCAGGAGTTGTATGATGATACCAAGACCGCCCGCGACCTGGCCAAGGTGGCCGTGGAACGTTCGGAGAAAGACCTGGCAATCATTGAGGAGCGACTAACGAAGACCGAAGTACGAGCGCCATTTGACTGCACGGTGCTAACTCGTCCTGTTTCGACTGGCCAGGCGGTATCCGGTTCTGGCGGATTTAACAGCGGCACGGAGGTCCTCACGATAGCGGACCTCAATTCGATGATCATCAATGCGCACGTGAACCAAGCTGACGTGCCCAGGCTGAAGACCGGACAGGTTGTTGAGGTTGCTGTGGAGGCAGTGGCCGGATTAAAGGTCACTGGGGAAGTTGAGCGCATCGCGCCGCAATCCACGATCAGGAACAACATCAAAGGCTACGCCACTCGGATTGTGCTGAAGCATGTGGATCCGAAAATTCGACCTGGGATGACGGCGAATATCAAGATCCCGGTGGGTTCGGCTGAGAATGTTACGTCTGTTCCGTTGGCTGCGGTTTATACTGAGAGGGATACTGAAACCGGAGCCTACGAGCGCTTTGTCTACGTGGTTAAGGGCCCTGATTACGAGAAGCGAAACGTGAAGGTGGGCATTTCGGATTTCTTCTATGCGGAGATACAGGAAGGACTCACTGAAGGCGAGGTGATAGCGCTGGAACTGCCGAAAGCAGAGCGCGACAAAAAGTCAGGCGCAACGCTCGCAGCAACCAATACCAGCCTGACTCCGGCCGCGTCAGGTGCACAAAAGGCATCGACACTGGGGACCACTGCCACAAACACGACTGCTGCGGCACCGCATCCAGGTACTGGCAATTCACTATCGGCGGGCCCCACGAATTCCCTGCCAGGCAGTCCGAGCACCACCGACACACGCCCGAGCCGACCCAGCTAGGCCTCCTGACCTATGCCACTCGTTGAGCTTCGTAACGTCAGCAAGGTTTATCATCTTGGCGGTGAGGAAATCCGAGCTCTGGATGATGTTACACTGGACATCGAGACTGCTGAATTCATTTCGATCATCGGCCCGTCCGGCAGCGGGAAATCGACGCTGATGCACATTCTGGGCTGCCTAGATTCGCCTTCCCAAGGAACCATCCTCCTGGACGGAGTGATGATCCACAACGCCTCCTCGAGAGAATTGGCGGCGATACGAAACCGAAAGATCGGATTTGTGTTCCAATTCTTCAACCTGCTGCCAAAACTCAACGTGCTGCAGAATGTTGAACTCCCAATGATTTACAGCGGAGTCGGAGGCAAGGTGCGACACGAGCGTGCCATGCACGCCTTGGAGCAGGTTGGAATGGCGAACCGAGCAAAACACCGACCAAGTCAGCTCTCCGGCGGACAGCAACAGCGAACCGCCATCGCGCGCGCCCTAGTAAACAATCCCCGGATCATTTTCGCCGACGAACCCACTGGCAATCTGGATTCACACACTGGAGAGGCTATCCTGCAGCTCTTTCGTAATTTGAGCCAGGAAGGGCGAACCATCATTCTTGTCACCCACGATCCTGAGATTGCCGCCGTGACGCCCCGGCGAATTGAGATTCGGGACGGAAAGGTCGCCGAAAAGGTCGACATCAAGCTTGCTGGGCTGGACCGCGCGCCTATCCCCACTGCAGGTGACATAACGTCTTTACCCGATGCGTGCCGCTGAAGAAATCCGTCACACCCGCGCCCAGTTCGGCATCGTTCTAGTGGCGGGTTTGCGTGAGATTTGGGCGCATAAGTTTCGCTCTCTGTTGACGATGCTAGGGATTATTCTCGGGGTCTCCAGCTTGGTTGCCATGTCGGCGCTGGTGGCTGGGATGGAGAAAGGCGCCAAGGAAGCTCTGGTCGCAATCGGTGGTCTGGAAAAGATCCGGGTTGAGTCACAGGAGCTTCCCCCAGATCAGCGACACCTAACCGATCAGGCGGTCGGCATCACGATCAACGATGTGTACGCGCTGGCGAAGAATTCCACCCTCGTGACCCGCCTTTCTCCGGAGATGCGGTTGCCAGCTACGCTGTCGGCAAACGGAAAGACCTTTCGTCCCTGGCTATGCAATGGGGTCTGGCCGGTGGCGCTGGAGATGAGCGAACACGTGATTGCTCATGGCCGCATGATCAACGACATCGACGATGAGATGGCTCGCAACGTGTGCGTCATCGGGACTGCCACCCGGGATCAACTGTGGGGCTCCCCGGAAGAGATCGGTCGGGAAATCATCCCCGTGGGCGAGACGGTTTACATCAACGGCATGCCTTTCGTGGTCGTCGGCCTCTTTCAGCACTATGAAAGCGAGCAAGACAGAAAGGAACGCCTCGCGAGAGAGTTGGCACCACCGGAAGCCCCTGGCGGAGGGGTTGCACGAGACCGTGGCCGAAGATTTGGGGGCCGCCGCGGGAATTTCGTATTCCACCTTAAGAATTCGACGGTTTACCTGCCGCTCAATACCGTGTGGATGAAGTTCAGGTCAGGGCTTAGTTTCAGCGGTTTGGGAAGCAGTTTTCAATCGGTTGGTGGTGCTGGAGGTGCCACCGGAGATCCGAGGTTGTCGACGCTGGAAATGAGGATCGCGGGTGTGGAAGTGCTGACCGAAGCATTGCAGCAAGTCCGAAATGTGCTCATGAGCACGCATAAAGGCATTGAAGATTTTTCGTTTAGGACACAGGAGGACTGGGCTGAACAGATCAACGTTTTCATTCGAAACGCCCGGTTGAGTGGCGTATTAATCGCCGGTATCAGCCTGTTGGTGGGTGGAATCGGCATTATGAACATCATGCTGGCCAGCATTTCCGAACGAGTAAGGGAGATTGGGATCCGAAAATCGGTGGGTGCCTCCGGGGCGGACGTATTTGTCCAAATACTGGTCGAGTCTGTGGTCATTGCGGTATTCGGTGGAATCGCGGGACTCGCGGCTTCCTTTGGGTTGGTACAACTGTTAGCATCGGTCTCACCCACGGAGAACGCCCCAATTGTGCAGGCAAGTTCACTCCTGATCGCCTTCGGCTTTAGCGCCCTAGTTGGGGTGTTAGCGGGAGTCTTCCCGGCTATCAAGGCGGCTAGGTTGAATCCGATCCAAGCTTTGAGATATGAATAATCCTCCAACCATCCTGAACTGCGCCCTTGGTTGCCAAAAGCATCGCAAACTACCGGTATGACATTTGGCACAGTCATTCTCATCGGTTTGAAAGAGGTTTGGGCCCACAAATTCCGGTCACTGCTCACCATGCTGGGGATCATTCTTGGCGTATCGAGCCTTGTAGGAATGGCTGCGATTATCAAAGGGATGGAGAATGGGATGCGGGAGACGATGGTAGCAATGGGGGGAGCTGACAAAGTGTTGCTGGAGCAACAGGACGTTCCCGTGGAGCAAGAGCACCTGGCCGACCAGGCTCCCGGGCGGACTATGGCGGATGTGACAGCACTGCAAAAGAGCGCCCCCCTCCTCCGCACGATATCTCCAGAGATGCGCATCGACCGGGCTACACTCACGCGCGGAGAGAAGAACAGTAACCCTTCAGAGTGTGTCGGTGTTTATCCATCCGTATTGGAGATGAATCTCCATACCCTGGCGCATGGGCGCTTCTTCACCGATCTTGATGAGGAGGAAGCCAAGCCGGTTTGCGTCATCGGGACTGGAATCCGGGACGATCTTTTTGGCTCACCGGAACAAACCGGCCGGGATATCATACCGATTGGGGAGGTCGTGTTCATAAATGATCAACCATTTACGGTGGTCGGAATGTTCGAGCGTTACGAGGGTGAACAACAACGCAAACAGCGGGAAGCCATGGCAAGAGAGCCAGAGCAAACCCAAGCTGGCCCGTCGCGAATGCGCGGTTTTGGCCGCCGCGGGGGTAACTGGGCATTCGACCGAAAGAATCAAACTGTGTACATTCCCTTGAACACTGCCTGGATCCGGTTTCGTGCCGCGGGGGACAAGGACGGCATTCCGGATCCGCGATTGACCGATATTGACCTAAAGGTAACCGGAATGGAGGAGTTGGAACCAGCGCTGCAGCAGGCTCGCAACGTCCTGATGATGACGCACCGAGGAATTGAGGATTTCGGCTTTCGCACCCAGGAGGGCCAACTGGAGACGATCAACCAGCAAATACGCAACGCGCGGATGAGCGGAGGAGTAATTGCGGCGATCAGTCTGTTGGTCGGGGGTATAGGCATCATGAATATCATGCTGGCAAGCATCAACGAGCGAATTCGCGAAATAGGGATCTGCAAAGCGGTGGGAGCTACCGGAACGGCTGTATTTGCCCAAGTTCTCATTGAGAGCATGGTTATTGCCCTGATGGGCGCTTTGCTGGGAGTTGCCAACTCCTATGCTTTCGTTCGCGTTCTGGAACTCGTCACGCCGGCAGCCAACGCCCCAGTGATCACCTTGGAAGCCATGCTCTTGTCAGTGTTCTTCAGTGGCGCTGTTGGCATCGTCGCTGGTTTGTTCCCCGCTTTTAAGGCTGCACGGTTGCATCCCATTCAGGCCCTCCGCTACGAATAGCTGCCAAATCTCTGGAACTGCGGCAGCCCAGCTTGCCTTAGGCCTTCCGGAATCTTACGCTGCGGTCAATGCACTACCGACGCTTTGGGCGCACAGAAATCAAAATGCCCGTAATCTCCTGTGGGGGCATGCGTTTTCAACACAAGTGGCAGGATGTGGCCTTCGCAGAGATTCCCAGCGAGCAACAGACTAACTTGGAAAACTGTATCCAACGTGCATTGGACCTGGGCATTAACCACATCGAAACCGCCCGCGGCTACGGCACTTCAGAGATGCAATTAGGGCGAATCCTGCCATCGCTGCCGCGAGATAAGATTATTGTCCAGACGAAGGTAAGCCCGAAGGAAACAGCGCGGGAGTTTCTGGCGACTTTCGACACATCGCTGCGCCATCTCGGTCTTGACCATGTGGATTTGCTGGCGTTGCACGGCATCAACAATCGGGAGTTGCTCGAATGGTCCATTAGGCCGGGTGGCTGCCTGGACACCGCCCGACGTCTGCAACGGCAGGGATTGGCGCGGTTCATCGGTTTCTCCTCCCATGCCACAGCGGACATACTCCTTCAAACGATTCTCCAGGGCGATTTCGATTATGTGAACTTGCACTGGTACTTTGTGAATGACCTGAACTGGAAGGCCGTTTTGGCGGCCCGCGCAAAGGATATGGGGATATTCATTATAAGCCCAAATGACAAGGGGGGAAAGCTCTACGAACCGCCATCAGAACTGTGCGAGCTTTGCCACCCGCTCAGCCCCATGCAATTTAATGACCTCTATTGCCTGGCAAGAAATGAAGTCCACACGCTCAGTTGTGGAGTGCGAAAGCCCTCAGATTTTGACGAGCATGTTCGGGCACTCGAGTTCTACGACCGTATTCCGGATGTAATCGGGCCGATCGAAAAACGCTTGCGGAAGCGCTTGGAGGAGCGTTTGGGGCGGGAATGGTGTGAACGTTGGTTTCAAGGCATTCCCGAGTACGTAGACTTACCAGGGCAGGTCAACGCGCTAGAGATTCTGCGGCTTTGGACCTACGCAAAGGCCCTGGGACTGGTCTCCTGGGCACGCATGCGCTACAACCTGCTGGGTCAAGGTGACCATTGGTTTCCTGGGGAAAACGCCGGGTGTATTGATGAACCTACCCTGAAAACCGCGCTGCATCAGAGCCCGTTCGCCAGCCGGATTCCCGGCATTCTGAAGGAAGCCCACGAAATGCTTTTCGATAAGCCACTTCAGAGGCTCAGCCAGTCATAGATCAGTTTTACCAGCAAAGAATGATGCCGCCAAGCGAGGGACGACACCGAAAGCGGAAGGATGGGCAACCAAACCTATTTATCAGGTGAGGGGACGCTGGTTTCAGCGGGAGCGGCGGCATTCAATTCCTTAAGCACGTCCTGAGTAAGGTCGTTGTCTTTAGTGACGTAGAGAAACACGGGAGTGCGTGCAGCCGATTCCGCTGCAGTATCGATAATCAAGGTGAACCCGCCGGACTTGGCCTTGGCATCGATAATGGCCCGAATCTCGGTCAGAATGTTTTCACGCATGCGCCGGGTCTGCTCACCCAGCGTGGCCCGGGCCTGCCGTTCGTATTGCGCAATTGTCTCCTCCTGGTTCTTCATGTACTTGAGCTTGTCCTCGGCCTCTTTTTTGCGTCGCTCCCGCTCCTCGCTCGTTACAACGGGGTCGTTAACCTCGGACATGATCTTATCGTAAGCCTCTTTGGCCTTACGACCATCTTCGATGAGGTTTTTGATCTCCTTAACCATGTCGGCTTCCCGCTCCTTGAGAACGCCCTGGGCCTGTTTGGTTTTCCAGTAATTATCAAAGAGTTTGCCAAGATCAACAGTTCCAACCCGCATTTGCGCTAGAGCGGGACTGCTGAGTAGCATCGTCACGATCAAAACCAGGCCTAGTCGACCAACCATAATGTTCATAAACAAAGGGAATCAGAAATCGATTGTGCGGCCAACATTAAAAAGAAAGGGCGAATGTTGCTCTAAATCGCATAAGAGAGACAGACTCGGGATGGATTTGTTCAGTTAAAACTCGCGCGTATAACCGACGCCGAATTGAAAGCGCCCGGAACCGCTGTTGTATTCGTCGTGATTGATTGGAAATCCATAATCGAGCCGGAGCGGGCCGATAGGCAGGTTGAGGCGCAGCCCAATACCCCAGTTGTCACTATAATTGCTGGCATCGAAGTCGTATGAATCGGCGTTCACCGCGCCGATGTCATAAAACAGAGCAAAGCGGAGCCGCTCGATAATGGGAATGCTGTATTCCGCAGTGCCAAACCAGTAGGTGTTGCCACCCACCGGTTCGTCATATCCAGGATCTCTTGGGCTGACGCTTCTGTACTTAAAGCCCCTCAAGGAATAAAGACCCCCTAGGTAATACCGTTCGTAAAAAGGTACGGAATCTCCACTGAGTTCATCGGCGGCACCGGTACGCCCGACAACTTCCAGCACATGGCCTTTGACGAATCCGCGGAAGTACCAGGCACTCTTGAGTTCAAGCTTGTAAAAATCCTCTTCTCCGCCAAATGGGCCACCCACGATTTCCCCGCTGAGTTCCGTGCGCTGTCCTTTATCAGGTAATTGCACACTATTACGGGTGTCGAAAGCGAGAGAACCGCCCACACGGGATAAGAGACTGTAACCTCGCTCATCGTAGATCGAGGGCGGCGTGTTGGCTTCGTTGTATCCGCCGTTGAGATGAATACCGACATTTTCAAGTGTATAGCTTACACTGCCAATAAGGAAATCACTGCCCAAAGCTCGGGTCAGACTCATCCTCGCACCAGCACGGGTGACGTCGTAGATGTCATCCAAACTCTCGTAGCTCAAGTCGCGATAGTATAGATCGACACCCAAAGCCAGTTTGCGACCCGTGAACCAAGGTTCAATAAAAGAAGCCAGGTAATCCTGACGTTCCGTACCCAACTGCATTCGTAAGCGGAATTTTTGCCCACCGCCGGTGAACGTCGGCGGGTGAAATAAGTCGAAATTCCCCTGGCTAAACTCGGCAAAGCCAACAATTGAATCTACGGTGCTAAACCCAGCCCCTACGGAGAGATTGCCAGTATTCTTTTCATCCACACCGATGACGAGGTCCTTCCGATTTGGCCCCACGTCAGTTGCCTCAGGACGAGTATCAACTTTTTCGAAATACTGGAGACCCTCCAGGCGTTGTTTGCTACGTTTAACCCGAACCATGTCAAACACCTCCCCCGGGTAAACCGCCAACTCGCGGCGGATCACTTTGTCCTTAGTCCTGTTATTGCCGCGGATTTCAATCTTCTCGATGAAAGACTGGGGGCCTTCCTGTAACCGAAACTCCAAGTCCATGGTGCCAGACTGCACGTTGGGAACTTTGATGATACTCAGATTTCTTCCATTACCAATATCGATATAGCCTTTCGATCCATAGAAGTCTTCGATCGCCTCGACGTTGCTGCGCAATCCTCTCGGCGTGAAGACGCTGCCCACATCCATGGGGAGCCCGTTGGATCCCAACTCCCCTTTGCCCCCTTTCATAAAATGAACTTGGCGCAGGCCGTTGGTCAATTCAGTCAGGGTAAAAATCTTGTTTCCCTCGAACTTGATGGATCCGACCCGGTATTGACGCCCCTCGGTGATTTGAAATCTGACAACCATAGTGCGTGGTGTAGGATTATCGATTTGGACGTCGTGTAGATCAAAATCGATATAACCTTCGTCGCGATAAAACGCTCCAAGACGTTCACGGTCCTCCTCCATCTGGTCCTCCTTCAGATACCCACTGCCGGTGATCCAAGAAAACATCCAGTGCTTACGAGTCTTAATCACGGAGCGGAGTTTTTTCTCCGGAAACGCGGCGGCGCCAGGGAATTCGACCTCGATGATTTTTACCTTGGGGCTTTCTGCGATTTCGAACGTCGCGGTAGCCCGTCCGGTTTCCTCAATGACCGTTGAAAAGGACCGCACTTTGGTGCCCGGGTAACCGGCTTTCTGATACATTTTCTCGATTTCCTGGGCGTCAGTGAAAAGCTTGCGCTCATTAAGTGGCTCTCCGACTTTTGAAGAAATCTTTCGCTGGAGCTTGGTATTTCGATATTTCTTATTTCCCTGAAACTTGATTTCTGTGAGTCGTGGATTGGGCTGCACGATGTAGGTCAGAGTAACCCCGTCGTGGCCTCTCGCTTCCGCCACCTGAATATTGTAGAATAACCCGGTGGCGTACAGGTTGCGCACATCGTCGTCCACGGCTGGCCGGAGAAAGGGATCTCCGGGCTTCACGCGCACGTTGGAGCGGATCAATTCCTCGGTAACGGACTGGGGACCGACGAACTTAATCTCCGTCCGGACCACGCGGCCCCCCGCGACCTGGGCACGAGCCGCAGACAGGGACAGGAGAATCAGGAGCAGCAACCCGCAAAGACGAATGGTGGAATTCATGGTGAGTACGGTCAACTGGGCAGGTCTTCGTTGCTCACTTTGGCGGCACTCTCAAACCGTGTAAAGGATTTCAAGAATGTCAGGTGGACGTCACCTGTGGGACCGTTGCGCTGCTTTGCGATGAGGAGATTTACCGGTTGAGCCTCCTGCTCCTGTTGGACGGCGGACTCCTCATCTTCAGCTGAAGGTTTGTATAGCAGTCCGATCACATCAGCATCTTGTTCGATAGAACCTGATTCACGCAAATCTGACATTCGCGGTTTGCGGTTCTTGTCTTTCTCCAATTCACGATTAAGCTGGCTGAGAACGATAATCGGCACATCGAGTTCTTTCGCGAGCGACTTGATGCCATTGGAAATATCCGCAATTTCCTGCTGCCGGTTCTCCGCCCGGCGCGCAGTAGAATGCAGCAATTGGAGGTAGTCAATCACGAAAAGCTTGATGCCGTATTGCTGGTGCATACGACGGGCTTTGGCACGCAGTTGGATGATGGACAACCCGCCCGAATCGTCAATGAACAAGGGCGCACTGGCCAACTTGCCAGCTGCACTCGTTAGTTTGGGAAAGTCTCTCTCGGCCAAGAACCCCTCACGAATACTCCGAAGGTTCACCCTGGAGCGCGAGCAAAGCATGCGCAGGACCAGCGAAGCAGAGGTCATTTCGAGGCTGAAAACACCAACCGGGAGCCGGAGATCGATCGCTACATGCTCGGCAATATTCATCGCGAGCGAGGTCTTGCCCATGGACGGCCGGGCTGCGATCACAACCATCTCTCCACCGTGAAGTCCGCTGGTCATCTTATCCAAGTCCGTGAACCCTGTACCCACTCCAGTGAGCATGCCCTGACGTTGATGGAAGCTCTCGATAGTCGTTATGGCCTCGTTGACCAAATCCTTGATTGTCGCGACCTGACCCTGGGCTCGAGACTCGCTAATGCGCAACACATCCCGCTCAACCTCGTCCAGAAGCGCGTCGACCTCACCCTCGTGGTCGTAGACCCGGCTGACCACCCCGGTGCAGACTTGGATCATTTTCCGCAAAAGGTGCTTCTCCTGGACGATCTCGCTGTAGTAGGCAAGGTTGGCCGAGGAAGGCACCGTGTCAGGTAGGCTGGATAGATACGCGATGCCGCCCACTTGTTCCAGGAGTTGTTTGTCTTTAAGCCGCTGCTGCAGCGTGATGATGTCAATCGCTTCGCGGGCATCGTACATCTCCATTAGCGCGCTAAAGACCGTTTGATGCCGCAAGTCATAAAAAGCGTCTGCACCATCCTTGAACGTCGTGATGCATTCCCCCATGCATTCGTTGGGCGAAAGTAGAATGCAGCCCAGGACACCCTGTTCGGCTTCTGGCGAATGAGGTGGCAGGCGGTCAAGCCTTCCCGCCTCCGCCGAACCCGGCGCCTTACGGCGCCGCCCCGGTTTGGGATCGGCCACACCACTTGGGACCTCGCCAATTGAATTAATCATGTGAACACTAAACAAAATCAGAAACGAGCTCTCAAACCAGTGTTATTGAATCTTAGTCACACCCTGTTAACAAGCGGCAAACTTGGGCTTGCCGCCATGCGGGCAGCGCTGGAGCCAAACCGCATTCCCGATATAACCAATTGTTATTAAGCTTACTACGATGGACCTCCGCCTGACCTAACTAATGCACCGAACCGTCAAACCTCGAAGCTTTCTCCCGGCCCGGGCTGCAATATGGTTATCCTCGGAAATCGCTCAGCAATACGGGCCTTGAACCATTCCCGAGCATCCGGGTCGCCATGAGTCAATAGCACCACTCGAGGTTCGGCTTGGCCGATAAAAGCGAGAATCTCCTCGCGATCGGCATGTGCGGTCAGATCGAAGTCCTCGACCGTGCAACGCCGTGTCAACTCTCCGGAACTTGGACTGAAAGTAAACGTTTCTCCGGGCTTTGCCGCTTTCAGGCGTCCACCAGGAGTATCCGGATCAGCATAGCCCACGAAGAAAATTGATTGCCGCTCGTCACCGATCATTCTTGCGGCCAAAGCGTGTGCAGCCGTTTTCTCCGTCATCATGCCGGCGGTAACGACGAACAGCCTCCCCGAGAGGCTCATCTTTTCAACCTGTCCCTGGTCGAGCACGATCAGATTCAGTGCCTCATGCAACTGGAGGTTGGGGTATTGACGATGGGTACGATGCGATTCGAGGTCGTAGATCTCACTGAAAACGCGACCTAGTCCCCCGATATACACAGGCTGGGGCTTGAGTTGACCTTCAGCCATCATCAACGCCAACAGGGCGAGGATCTCTTGAGTTCGACCCAGAGCGAAACTGGGAATGAGCACGGAACCCTTGTGGGCCAACCCGCGGCGAATAGACTCGGCCAGCCTTTGAATTTCCAAAGACCTGGTGGATCCGGCAGGCAATGTGCGGTTGCCACGCGTCGTCTCCACAATCAAGACATCGGCCCGAACATCTTCGAATCGCGCCGCACGGAGGATGGTCTGATCGTGAAAACAGACATCGCCAGTAAAAAACAAGGACTCTTTCCGGCCGCGCACCATCAGGCCCGCCGAGCCAAGCGCATGACCCGCGTCGTAGAACTCGAGGGTTGGGGAGAGAAAACCGGATCGCGTTTTCCGAAACGAGGCCCAGTCGATCTCGCGATTGTATTTGAACCCTTGAAATAGCGGCGCGATTTCGTCGACTTCAGCGTGGCTATAGAGAGGGTACTCGCGAATTCCCATTTCCTCGCGCTGACGGGTCATAACGTTAACCGAGTTATGCAACACCCGCTCGACAAGAAAGTAACTCAACTCGCTCATCAACACATGCGCACCAGGAAAGTGCCGCACTGCCACCGGCAAAGAACCGACGTGATCGTGATGGCAATGGGAGATTGCGATTGCATCGATCTCCTGATCCTGCACCAAGCCATATAATGGCAGAGCTTGGCGTCCTTCCATTTTGGGATGCATTCCGGCATCCATGAGCAACCGTTGGCTGTCGATTTCCACAAACCAACTGCTGGCTCCAATCGCTGTACCGGGATTCAGGTTAGTTATTCTCATGTCAACAGCATGGACGTTCCGAAAGAAGCCTGCGGCCAAGACCACCCGGCTTTAAACCACCGAGTTTGCCATAGCGCCATAAGAACCAACGGTTGAGTCAAAGACCAGCAAACATCTTGGACTGGCCGCCACTTCATTTGGAATTCAGAGAAGCCTCGCCAGCCATGCGCTTCATGATTCCCAACATCAAAGCTTGGGCGTTGGCATACTCCGTGTAATCGGCAGGCACTTCGAACTTGGAGGAAGCGGGCTTTACGAACTGGACTTCACTGAAATCCATTACCAAAGTACGACCTCCTTCCGCGGTCTCAATGCGCACCGGAAAACCACGCAGACTTGCGACATTCCAGGTGGTCGCTTCCAGCAAGACGACACCTTTGGCACTGACGCGCACCCGGTTTTTGGTACAGTCGTTTACCCCAATTCTTTCCTTGCCAAGTTCGGTTTTTTCGATCTCAAATTGGGCGTTTTCCTCCAACGCCTCTTTTTCAAAGGGCGTGCGCACGTAACTTGAAATGCCAGGATAAACGATGTAGCTGGCTTTCTTAGCAGGAAGCACAAGGGTGATAACCCTCCCCATGCCGACCTGCTTGAGGTTTGCGATGGCCATTTCCGGCACATCCTTGCCCTTTAGGTTTTCGAGAAGCAATTCGAGCTGCAATTTTTCATCGCTTGCCGCGGCTTGCATGGGAAGGGTTAACCAAGGATCCCGGTCACTGCTTAGCACCTTTGCGTCGACCTTCGCCGTAAATGTGGTGGCACCGCCAAACAGCTTGATGAACGCAACACTGACACCGGACCCTGGGGCGCCCAGGGAAGGTACCTGACCCAGAGCAAATCCCGCGGCGAATTGCACCAAAAGACCCAAAGCGAACACATTAAAGAGTGGTTTCATACTCGTCGGATTATGGCTCGCGGAACCATGTTCTGTCAAAACATCGGCGCCTGAAGCATTTGTGGCAAAATCGTCGGGAATAAATCCCTCTACCGGTTTCTTGGCTTAGGTTAAGTTTTGGCCCGCCTGATGCTGGTTACAACTCCAGGTAGCAATGCGTACCTGCAGCCCAAAGCGGAGCCTGAGGGCTGCTGATAGTGGTTGGTTGTGGTTGGGAGCGGCTCGGGTGGAACCCACCCGAGCCGCCTTAACGCACCAGGAAACATCTAAACCGGGCAAAACCTCGGGCCCAGGGCCTATCCGAGAAGCGGGTTCTCAGAAGCAGCAGTCAGATCCTTAACTACAGGCTCCGGTTCCGGCTCATCCTGGACGTCTACCAGAATCTTCAGGCTGACCTTTCGATGGAGGTCGAAGCCTGTTCCCGCCGGGATAATGTGACCCATAATGACATTTTCCTTAAAGCCCCGTAGGGAATCTACACGAGCGCGGGTGGCTGCTTCTGTGAGCACACGGGTAGTGTCTTGGAAAGAGGCAGCGCTGAGGAAGCTCTCGGTCTCAAGCGATGCCTTCGTAATACCCAACAGAACCGGTTGGGCCTCGGCGGGCTTGCCGCCCATTTTTTCAACCCTCTGGTTCTCTTCCTCGAACTCGAGTTTATCGACCTGCTCCCCCCACAAGAAGGTGGTGTCGCCTGGTTCTGTGATCCGTACTTTGCGCAGCATCTGCCGGACAATGATTTCGATGTGCTTGTCGTTAATGGTCACGCCTTGCAGGCGGTAGACTTCTTGAACTTCGTTGACCAGGTGTTCCTGCAATTCCTGTGGACCACAGATATCGAGAATCTCGTGTGGATCGATCGGTCCCTCAGTCAGTTGCTGTCCTTTGCGAACATAATCACCCTTAAACACGATGACGTGCTTGCCGATGGGAATGAGGTGTTCCTCTTCCACTCCGGTCTGCTGGTCTTTAATCACGATGCAACGTTTGCCTCTGACGCTAGGCGCAAAGTCCACAATTCCATCGATCTTGGAGATCTCGGCGGCATCCTTCGGCCGCCGGGCTTCGAACAACTCGGCCACACGCGGCAAGCCCCCGGTAATGTCTTTGGTCTTGGAGGTCTTGCGCGGCGTCTTGGCCATCAGCGTGCCAGCAACAATCTTGTCCTCTTCCCCGACCACGACGTGAGCTCCTGAGGGAATGGGGTAGTTGGCAATCGGCTCGCCCTTATCATCGAGGATCACAATCTGAGGATGCAGATCCTCTTTGTGCTCGATGATAACCATGGCTTCTTGCTGCGTCTGCTCGTCCATTTCCTGTTTCATCGTCACGCCCTCGATGATATCGACGAACTTCACTCGGCCCGCCTTTTCGGAAAGAATAGGTACGTTATAAGGATCCCATTGGACGAATGTCTCCCCCTTCTTCACCGTGCCGCCGTCCTTGGCGGAAATGACGGAACCGA
This sequence comes from Verrucomicrobia subdivision 3 bacterium UBA6082, assembly GCA_002428665.1. Classification (GTDB taxonomy): domain Bacteria; phylum Verrucomicrobiota; class Verrucomicrobiia; order Limisphaerales; family UBA8199; genus UBA6082. The sequence continues at coordinate 267,306 of DIXK01000096.1, read as the reverse complement.
TAACAATGTTGTGCTGCTCCAACTCACGTCCGTCCTCAGCCAGAATTGAAACCGATCCGTTCTTGTTCAGGACGATGTTGCTACCATCTTCCAGTTCGACGAGGCGGAGCTCGTTGTAACGAACGACGCCGTCGAATTTAGCCTTGATTTGCGGCTGCTTGAACACCTGCGACGCTGTGCCGCCGATGTGGAAGGTACGCATGGTCAACTGAGTGCCGGGTTCGCCGATGGACTGCGCGGCGATAATACCAACAGCCTCGCCGAGTTTGACCCTAACTCCAGTGGCGAGATTGCGCCCGTAGCAATGCACACAAACACCCTGTTTACTCTCGCAAGTGAGCACGGAGCGAATCTTGACCCGCTCCACTCCGGCGATTTCGATAGCCTTGGCCTTGATTTCGTCAATTTCCTCGTTTGCACGAATAAGCAGTTCTTTTGGGCTTTGGGGATTAACAAGGTCATCGCACGCATGCCGACCCACGAGCCGTTCGCTGAGTTTGACCACTTCGTCTTCGCCTTCGTAGATCGCTTGAACCCAAATACCGTTAGTAGTTCCGCAATCATCCTCACGAATGATAACGTCCTGGGCAACGTCCACGAGTTTGCGTGTCATGTACCCCGAGTCGGCCGTCTTTAGTGCTGTGTCAGCCAAGCCTTTGCGAGCGCCGTGGGTCGAGATGAAGTACTCAAGCACGGTCAGTCCCTCGCGGAAGTTTGAGAGAATCGGGTTTTCGATAATATCACCAGACGGCTTGGCCATAAGGCCACGAACACCAGCCAACTGCCGAACCTGCTGGCGATTACCACGCGCGCCGGAATCCACCATCAACGAAACCGGGTTGTATTCCTTTTTGCCCTGGTTTTGTTCCAAGGTACGCAACATGACGTTGGCAATCTGGTCGGTGCAATGCGTCCAGATATCGACGATCTTGTTGTAGCGTTCGCCGGGAGTGATCACGCCCTTCCGATACTGTTTTTCAACTTCCCGGATCTGCTTTTGGGCGGAGTCGATTTCCTGGGTCTTTTCCTTCGGTATGATCATGTCATCGATACCAATCGATACCCCAGCCCGGGTGGCCTCACGAAAGCCAAGCTCCTTGAGTTTGTCCAGCATGACTACGGTCTGCTCATGACCGCAGATCTTGTAACATTTCCAGATCAGGTCCCCAAGTTCGCTCTTCTTGACGACCTTGTTAGGGAACCCGAGGGCGAGAGGCCAGATTTCACTAAAAATCACACGCCCGACGGTGGTCTCGATGACCTTCTTGTTGGGATCACCAAATTCCGTTTTCTTGCCGAAATCAGGGTTGGCCAGACGGACGCGGTCGTGTGTCCGCAGGGCTCCGTCACTAAACGCAAAAATGACGTCGGTCTTGGAACCGAAGAGGGTCAGCTTGGCAGGATCGCCCGGATGCGGCATTCGAGGTTCGGCGGTGAGGTAGTAGCAACCCAGTGTGATATCCTGCGTCGGAGTGATGATCGGCTTACCACTGGAGGGGCTGAAAATGTTGTTAGTGGCCATCATCAGAAGCCGCGCTTCCATCTGAGCCTCCACAGAGAGAGGAACGTGTACCGCCATCTGGTCGCCGTCGAAGTCGGCATTGTAAGCCGTGCAAACCAGCGGATGAATCCGGATGGCTTCGCCCTCAATCAACTGGGGTTCAAACGCCTGGACCGACAAACGGTGCAAAGTCGGAGCACGGTTTAGCAAGACGGGATGCCCGCGGGTGACTTCCTCAAGAATATCCCAGACTTCCTTGGTCTGACGCTCGATCATTTTCTTGGCGGAACGCACGGTATGAACATAGCCGAGTTCCTTGAGCCGGCGGATGATAAACGGCTCGAAGAGCACTAGGGCCATCTTCTTAGGCAATCCGCACTGGGAAAGCTTCAATTCTGGACCGATCACGATGACTGACCGGCCAGAATAATCAACGCGCTTACCAAGGAGGTTTTGGCGAAAACGCCCACTCTTGCCCTTGAGCATGTCACTGAGCGACTTTAGCGAACGATTGCCCGCGCCTGTCACGGCACGGCCATGCCGTCCATTGTCGAAAAGGGCGTCTACGGCTTCCTGCAGCATCCGTTTCTCGTTGCGAATGATGACTTCTGGGGTCTTGAGTTGGAGCAGGTTCTTCAACCGGTTATTGCGGTTGATGACACGCCGGTACAAGTCGTTTAAGTCTGAGGTAGCAAACCGGCCACCTTCGAGTGGGACAAGGGGCCGCAGGTCCGGAGGAATGACCGGGAGAACGGTCAGAATCATCCATTCTGGGCGGCTTTTGGAAGTCTGCAGTCCCTGAAGCAGCTTAATGCGCTTAGCGATCTTCTTACGAATCTGCTTGCTCTTGGTCTCCGTCATGGCTTGCTGCAGATGGTCGATCTGTTTCAGCAAATCCACCTTGGCCAAGGCGTCGCGGACGGCCTCGGCGCCCATTTTGGCCAGGAACGCATCCGCCCCGTAGGTCTCACGAGCTTCACGGTACTCGTGCTCGCTGAGCAACTGATTCTGCTTTAGCGGCGTGGAACCCGGGTCAATCACCATGTAGTCTTCGTAATAGATCACGCGCTCGAGATTGCGCGCGGTCATATCGAGCACGAGGCCGATGCGGGACGGCATGCACTTGAAAAACCAAATGTGGCAAACCGGCACCGCGAGTTCGATGTGGCCCATGCGCTCGCGCCGCACCCTAGCCAGAGTCACCTCCACACCGCAACGGTCGCACACGACGCCACGGTGCTTGATGCGCTTATACTTGCCACAGGAACACTCCCAGTCCTTTACCGGTCCGAAGATGCGTTCGCAGAACAGTCCGCCCTTTTCGGGTTTGAAAGTGCGATAATTGATCGTTTCGGGATTCTTGACCTCCCCTTTCGACCACGACCGGATGGAGTCCGGAGACGCAACAGAAATTGCGACATAATCCACCTGGTTGACCTTGTCCAGGCCGAGCAACTCACGGGCGCTTTCTTTGGTGCTGATCATACAAAAATTGAATTAACGTTTATCTGGCGGAAGCTCGCTTCTTGCGAACCTCCGCCCTTACTGGTTTACGTGGCCTAAACGAGAACGGCCACCGGTTCCGCAGGTTGATCCACCGGGTTCGAATAACCGACTTTCACATCCAAGCCGAGGGACTGCATTTCCTTGACCAGCACGTTGAAGGATTCGGGTATCCCAGCCTCGAGGCTGTTGTCACCTTTAACGATGCTCTCGTAAATGCGCGTGCGACCCTGAACGTCGTCGGATTTGACCGTAAGCAACTCCTGCAAAGTGTAAGCCGCGCCATAGGCTTCCATGGCCCACACTTCCATCTCGCCGAAGCGCTGTCCACCGTACTGCGCTTTGCCGCCCAGCGGTTGCTGAGTAACCAGAGAGTACGGACCGACGGCCCGAGCGTGAATTTTATCAGCGACCAAGTGCCCCAGTTTCATCATGTAGATGAAGCCCACCACAATCTCCTGATCAAAGGGCTCACCCGTGCGACCATCAAACAAACGGGTTTTACCGTTTTCGCCGATAAGGGGCTGTTCGTTGGCGTCTTTTTGCAGCTGAGCAGCCTGCCGAAGGTATTCGCGAATGTCCTTTTCTTTAATGCCGTCGAAGACCGGAGTGGCGTATTTCAGGCCGAGAAGCCGTGCCGCCCAACCTAAATGGGTTTCGAGTACCTGCCCAACATTCATACGGGAAGGCACACCCAGGGGATTCAGCACAATGTCTACAGGAGTGCCGTCGGCCAGGAATGGCATATCCTCTTCCGCGACGATCTTGGCCACAACGCCCTTATTACCATGGCGACCGGCCATCTTATCGCCCACGGAGAGCTTCCGTTTCGAGGCAATGTATACCTTGACTGATTTAATTACCCCACTATCCACACCTTCACCAGACTCCGCGCGCTCGATTTCCTCATCGTATTGCATCTGGAGGTCATCGAACTTCTTTTTGAAGCTGCCGATGATTTCATTGATCTTATTACGGATAGGAGATGGGTCGATCTCGATCCGATCGTACACCTGGGCCAATTTGCGCAAGAGCGTTTTGGTGATCTTGCGGTTCGCGGGAATGATGATCTCGCCGGTCTCGCTGTTAACAACGTCGAGTGGGATCTTCTCTCCGAGAAGGATATTGCTGAGAGCTTCAGTCAATTGCTCGCGAAGCTCTTCAGTTTTCTTCTTGAACTCCTCCTCGACCTCTTTGGCGTGACGTTTTTCCTCGGAGACGGCCGCGCGTAATTCGCGTTCATTCTCCTTCTTGGCAGAGACTTTGACATCCATGACGATGCCGTAAGTACCCGACGGAACCTTAAGCGAGGTGTCTTTGACATCAGCGGCCTTCTCACCAAAGATGGCGCGTAGCAGGCGCTCTTCTGGAGCCAATTCAGTTTCACTTTTCGGCGTGATCTTGCCCACCAGGATGTCACCTGGTTTCACTTCGGCACCGATGCGAATCACGCCATCCGGCCCAAGATTTTTGAGCGCCTCATCGCCAAGATTTGGTATGTCGCGCGTGATTTCCTCCGGGCCGAGCTTGGTGTCGCGAGCGCCCACTTCGAATTCATCGATGTGGATTGATGTGAAGACGTCCTCCTTGACGATGCGCTCACTGATGAGGATCGCATCCTCAAAGTTGTAGCCGTTCCAAGGCATAAAGGCCACGAGCACATTGCGACCTAAGGCCAACTCCCCTCCCTGCGTGCAGGGGCCGTCAGCGATAACCTGTCCCTTTTTGACCGTCTCACCCTTGTGAACCACTATCTTCTGATTGATGCACGTGGCCGCGTTGGACCGCATGAACTTCCGAACCGGATAGACGTAGACACCCTTTTCTAAATCGGTCTTCAGTTTCTTTTTGCCCTCAGGCATTTTCCCGTCGTGCGTTATTACAATCTGGTTGCCCGTCACTGAAGCCACCTTGCCGCCTTCTTCAGCGACAATCACCGCGCGTGAATCGCGTGCCACTCGCTCCTCGAGACCGGTGGCCACCAACGGCGCTTCCGTTACCAAGAGAGGTACTGCCTGGCGCTGCATGTTCGAGCCCATCAGCGCCCGGTTAGCGTCGTCGTGCTCGAGGAAGGGAATCAGGCTAGCAGCGACCGAAACCAACTGCTTGGGCGACACATCCATATAATCGACGTGCAAAGGCTCCACTTCGATGAAGTCGCCCTTGCCCCGGCATAGCACTCGTTCGGTAGCAAAGTGCCCATTCTCCTTGACCGGAGAGTTAGCTTGAGCCACCACAAAGGTCTCTTCGCGGTCTGCCGTAAGATAGTCGATGTGATTCGTAACTTTGCCGTCATCGACCTTGCGATAGGGAGTCTCAAGGAAACCAAAATCGTTAATGCGTGCAAACGTTGCCAACGAGGCAATCAAGCCGATGTTGGGACCTTCGGGCGTTTCCACCGGGCAGATACGCCCGTAGTGCGACGGGTGCACGTCGCGGACTTCGAAGCCGGCGCGGTCGCGTGACAAACCACCAGGCCCAAGAGCCGAAAGACGGCGCTTGTGAGTCAATTCCGCCAGCGGGTTGATTTGATCCATGAACTGCGACAATTGGCTACGGCCAAAGAAATCTCGAATCACGGCCGAAAGCGCCTTCGGATTGATCAACTTCTGAGGCGATATGGTTTCGATGCCTTGGTCGAACAAGGTCATGCGTTCTTTAACCAGGCGTTCCGTGCGTGCGAGACCCACGCGACACTGGTTGGCAAGCAATTCCCCGACAGTGCGCACCCGGCGGCTGCCGAGGTGATCGATGTCGTCCAACGAACCTTCCCCCTTCTTCAAGCGTAGAAGATACTTGGTGGCGGCAACAAGATCTGCCTTGGTGAGAATACGCGAGTCTCCCCCTTTTATCCCCAGCTTCTGGTTGATTTTGTATCGCCCGACACGACCCAGATCATAGCGCTTGGGATCGAAGAAAAGTCGTTTGATCAACGCGCGAGCGTTGGCGGCGGTAGGTGGATCCCCAGGCCGAAGCCGGCGATAAATATCTTTTAGCGCCTCTTCTTCATTTTTGGCGGGATCTTTCTTCATGCACTTGATGACGATCCCCTCATCGACAGAAGTGTCGACAACCTTAATCCTGGTTACGTGCAGATCGGCGATTTGCTTGACTACCGCCTTTGAAAGCGGCTCAAAGGCACGAGCGACAACCAAGCCCTTTTCCTCGTCGACAGCGTCTTCCACGAGAACCTTGTTTGCCAAGTCCTCCCGTTTCTCAGCTTCTTTGACTGAGATCTCTTCAATGTCGTAGAACAGCCGCAAAATTTCCTCATCGGTGCCACGATGTTTTTCTTGGTCTTTGGTTTTGGTATCTCCATCCAGAAATGCAAGCGCGCGGAAGAATGTGGTTGTGAGGAATTTCCGACGGCGTTTTTTCCGGTCCAGATAAACGTATAATAGATCTGAAGTGTCGAACTGAGCTTCGTACCAGGAGCCGCGATCAGGAATAATCCTAAAGGAATGGAGGGTCTTGCCATTGGGATGGACCGTAGCTTCGAACGCGAGTCCTGGGGAGCGATGCAATTGGCTCACAATGACGCGTTCCGCACCATTGATCACGAAAGTTCCTTGCGGAGTCATAAGGGGCAACTCGCCCATGAACACCTTTTCCTCCTTAGTCCCCTTCTCTTCCTTGAGCAGGAAAGTGACGTAAAGCGGAGCTCCGTAGGTCAGCCCCTCGCGCAAGCATTCAAGCCAATCGACTTTGGGATCGCCTATCTCGTAGGAGTGAAAATCGAGAACACACTTTCCATCATAACTTTCGATAGGGAAAACTTCGGTGAAAACCGCCTGCAATCCCAGATTCTTGCGCTTGGACGGCGGCTGATCGGCCTGGAGAAACTCCCTGTAAGAGGCGGTCTGCAATTCGATCAGGTTCGGAGGGGCGATAATCTCCTTGATTTTCCCGAAATTGACTCGTTCTGTGGCTCGCGATGGCATGGGGACCTTTAAAAATGGCCGGCAGGCAGTGCCGGACGGTTTTTGACTGACAAACGACACAAGGCAAGTCCGCTGTGTTCAAGAGCGAACTTGCCACAACTCAAACCACACAAGGTGGTTGCGCTGGTTGACTGTATTCTAATCTAAATAACCTGTGTTAACTCACGAGGCATAGCTAGCGAGGCGGCAAGCCTGAACCCACCGCCCCGAAAGCGAGTTTGCCCTTACTTAATCTCGACCTTGGCGCCGGCGTCTTCCAATTTCTTCTTGGCGGCATCGGCTTCGGCCTTGGGAGCTTCTTCCAGCACAGCCTTGGGAGCGCCTTCCACAAGCGCCTTGGCTTCAGCCAAACCCAAGCCGGCTTTGACTTCACGCACCGCTTTAATGACCGCAATCTTCTTGTCGGCCGGAACCGACGCCAAGATCACGTCAAAGGCGGTTTTAGCCTCGGCAGCGGGAGCGGCGGCGCCGCCCGCAGGTGCACCGGCAGCTGCGACCGCAACTGGCGCAGCGGCAGTCACGCCCCACTTGTTTTCGAGTTCCTTCACCAGGTCAGCGATTTCGAGGACCGTGGCGTTGCTGAGTTCTTCTACGATTTTTGCTTTATCTAGAGCCATTGTTACCTTTCTTTGCGTCTCGTCGTCGCCCGTGGCCACGGACGGTTTAAGTCTGCTGCCGGCAAACCGACGATTTACGTTTTAGTTTGTTGGACTTTAGCCCTGGTGGCTTACCCGGGCTAAAACTGTATCATCAAGCCGCTGGAGCGGCCTTTTCGAGATTGTCTTTGCGTGCGGCCAGAACACGTGCCAACTGACTGGCTGGAGTATTGAGCAAAACCACGAGTTTTGTGGCTGGGGCGCTGAGGAGGCCAAGAAACTTGCCGCGCAGCACATCCATCGAGGGCAGGTCAGCCAGGGTCATAATCATCGGCTCGTCGAGCCGAGAGTTATTGAGATAGCCGAATTGAACTTTCAGCTTGTCAAACTCGGCACCGAACGTCTTGACCACCTTGGCGGCGATAGAAATGTCTTTTTGACCAGTGACGACAGCCAACTGGCCCGCGAGATTCGCGCTCATGTCTGCCACACCGGCTTCTTTGGCAGCGATGCGGAAGAGCGAATTCTTGACAATGTGAATTTCGGCGCCAGCTTTGCGCAGGCGCTGACGGAGTTCGCTAAGGTGGCCGACTTTAAGTCCCTTATAGTCTACAACGATAAAAAAGGGCGAGGCATTTAACCGACCGAGGTATTCCTTCGTTAAATTCTTTTTTTCCGGACGCATAATCTTTAATTGCTAGGTGCTTGTGACGTTTTGAATTCGCCTTGACTAATGGGCAAATTCCTTGATGTCTACCCGCACTGGTGGGCTCATAGTTGAGGAAATAGTGCACGTGACAATGTAGGTCCCGCGGACACTGTGTGGACGGGCCTTGCTTATCGCATCAATCACTGCACGGGCATTTTCCTCGATCTGGGCTACGGTGAACGAGGTCTTACCTACCGGAACGTGCACGTTGCCCGCCTTGTCAGTCTTAAACTCGACGCGACCGGCTTTGACTTCTTTGACGGCCTTGGCAGTGTCTTCAGTTACGGTGCCCGTCTTGGGATTTGGCATCAGGCCACGGGGACCGAGCACCTTACCCAACTTTCTCACCTCGCCCATGGCTTCGGGTGTGGCAACGGCAACGTCGAAATCCACCCAGCCCTCCTGGCATTTCTTGATCATGTCGTCGAACCCAACATATTCGGCGCCAGCGGCCTTGGCGGCATCGGCTGCAGGACCGGCTTTGGCAAATACCAATACCCGGACCGTCTTGCCACTCCCGTTCGGAAGGGGAACAGTTCCGCGAACCATCTGGTCGGATTGCTTTGGATCTACCCCAAGCCGGAACGCCAAATCAATGGTTTCATTGAACTTAGCTTTCGGAAACTTGTTCAGAACTTCGACCGCAGTCTTCAGGGGATAGGCCTTCTTGCCCTCTACCTGCTCTTGCGCTTTACGATAACGTTTGCTCGGCATTTTTTTTATTGCGGTTATGTCGAACCCGGCCTTGCCGGACTCTCCCGCGGTTAAGTTATTTGCTAATCCAAGCGGCAACGAGCCGCGCGGAAATCTATCAGTCGGCTACTTCGATTCCCATGCTGCGGGCGGTACCGGCGATCACGCGAATCCCGGCCTCGTCCGAAATAGAATTCAAGTCCTTGGTTTTAGCTTTGACGATTTCAAGAACCTGTTTACGGGTGACCTTACCTACTTTCTCCTTGTTCGGCTGCTTTGAGCCCGCAGTTATGCCCGCCGCTTTTTTAAGGAGAATGGACGCAGGTGGCGACTTGGTAATGAAAGTGAACGATTTGTCCTGATAAACAGTAATCACGACCGGAATCACCAACCCAGCCTGCTCTTTGGTCTTGGCGTTGAATTCCTTGCAGAATCCCATGATATTAACGCCGTGCTGACCAAGCGCGGGGCCGACGGGAGGAGCGGGATTCGCCTGTCCTGCTGGGATCTGAAGTTTAATCTGTCCAGTAATCTTCTTTGCCATGTTGTGAATTCGGAATCCGCAGAGCGGGTATTCCGTTTATTGTTTAACCTTTTTCGACTTGCCAGTATTCCAGCTCAACGGGAGTGTTCCGGCCGAAAATATTCACGGTCACTTTCAACTTCCCGCGTTCCGGCTCAATTTCCTCGATCACACCGCTGAAATTCAAGAACGGTCCATTGTTGATCTTGACCGTTTCTCCCACATCAAAACTGACTTTTGGCTTCTCGTGCTCTTCCGATGCTGAGATCTGGTTCTTAATACTCTCGACTTCTTCAGCCGGGGTTGGAGTGGGTGGCTCACCACCGACAAAACCGATTACACCTTGGGTTTCCTTAATGAAATACCAAGGCTTCTCGATGATCCGCCCGCTGTCATCAAGCAAAACCATATCGATGAAAACGTATCCGGGCCAAAGCTTGCGGGTCGAAACTGTCTTTTTCTGATTGCGTACTTCGACAACCTTCTCCATCGGAACGAGCACCTCCCGAATATACTCACCTACCTCTTCGGGCTTGATGCGCTTCTCGATGCTTTCCTTAACCTTCTGCTCCTGACCGGAGAGGGTATGAATCACAAACCATTGGCTTCGCATGATGGGATTGGGCTTCCGCAATTCAGAATAGCTGACGCATAGCCAGCGTGAACACAAAATCCACCAGAACGGTGAACCCGCCCAACAGAACGATCGAAATAGCGATGACCACCGTCGAACCCTTTAATTCCTCAAAGGTCGGCCAAGTGCACTTTCGCAGTTCTTCCCGGGTTTGCCGGACGTAATCCGCAAACCTGGCCAAATGACCGCCCCGCCACAAGTAGGCAAAAATGCCCAAAGTGACTGCTGCTGTGACGATGATCCAGATTGTGTCTTTCATACTGTCGCCGTTTTCGCTCGTTCGAACTCATTGGACCCGACAAACTGGCGGAGAGGGAGGGATTCGAACCCCCGTCCCGCAAAGCGGGAAGCGGTTTTCAAGACCGCCGCAATAGACCACTCTGCCACCTCTCCGGTCCCGCTTGTGGCGGGTTGGCAGGGCGGGAGGGACTCGAACCCCCAACCGACGGTTTTGGAGACCGCTACTCTACCAATTGAGCTACCGCCCTACTGCCGGTGAGCATTTTCTTGCAAGTTCCGACAAAAAAGGAGGCGGGGCCGCGAGCCCCGCTCTCCAGGAACTTGATAAACTAAATCACTAATTGATCACTTCGCTGACCCGTCCGGCACCGATGGTCCGACCGCCTTCACGGATAGCGAAGCGCTGGCCCTTCTCCATAGCCACGGGCGCAATCACTTTGACCTCAACCGAAACATTGTCGCCAGGCATCACCATTTCGACGCCCTCAGGCAGGCTGACCGTGCCGGTAACATCGGTGGTGCGGAAATAAAACTGAGGACGATAGTTAGTGAAAAACGGCGTATGCCGGCCACCTTCCTCCTTCGACAGCACATAAACCTCAGCCTTAAAGTGGGTGTGTGGGGTAATGCTGCCAGGCTTAGCCAGCACCATGCCGCGTTCCACATCTTCACGCTTGGTCCCACGCAGCAACACACCGACATTGTCACCTGCGTTGGCCGAATCGAGCAACTTGCGGAACATTTCAATATCGGTCGCAACCGTCTTTCGTGTGTCGCGGAGCCCGACAATCTCGACATCGGAGTTCTTGAGCAACTGGCCACGTTCCACACGGCCAGTGACCACAGTGCCACGACCTTCAATGTTGAACACGTCCTCGATGCACATCAGGAACGGCTTGTCGACTTCGCGGGGCGGAAGCGGAATAAAGTCGTCAATTGCTTCCATTAACTTCTGAATTGAGGCCTCGCCAGTCGGGTCGCCATGAAGCGCCGCCTTCGAACTACCACGCACAACTGGGGTCTTTTCACCAGGAAACTCGTATTTGGAGAGCAGATCCCGGATTTCCATCTCAACCAACTCGAGTAGTTCCGGGTCGTCGACCAAGTCGACTTTGTTCAGGTATACCACAATGGCCGGCACACCAACTTGACGAGCAAGCAGCACGTGCTCCTTGGTCTGAGGCATGGGGCCTTCGGAGGCATCTACCACCAGAATGGCTCCATCCATCTGAGCCGCACCAGTGATCATGTTCTTAATGAAGTCGGCATGGCCAGGACAATCAATGTGAGCGTAATGGCGCTTATCGCTCTGATATTCAACGTGCGATACAGCGATCGTCACTGTCTTGTTTTCGTCACGAACCGTTCCACCCTTGGTGATGTCCGCGTAGGAAATAGGCGTTGCCAAACCCTTCCGCGACTGGGTTTGAACAATTGCGGCGGTTAGAGTGGATTTGCCGTGGTCAATGTGGCCAATCGTGCCGACATTCACATGCGGTTTCGTGCGTTGAAATTGCTCTTTAGCCATTGCTGTCTCCTGGTGTTGTTATGTCTTTATTTAACCTATCAATATTGTGTTCTGGAGCCCATGATCAGGTTTGAACTGATGACCTCGTCCTTACCAAGGACGCGCTCTACCAACTGAGCTACATGGGCGTTAGCCAGATCTAGCGAACCTGATACCTATAAACGACAAAAACCCATTACCCCCGGTTTCCCTTACAAAAAGCTCTAGGGGCTAATGATTTTCGACTTTTAACGGCCCAAATGCTCGGGGAAATTACGTAAAGCACCACCACCTGTCAACGTATTTAACAAAAAATTCACAGCCTTTTTTCGTCTGTCAACCGCCCTTGCTGTCGCCGTAAACCCAAAAGCGGAGGGTTGTGAAAACTCCACTTTGCGTCGCTCCGGTCAAAATCAATTATCCAAGCTTAGATTCTAAGGTTAACGTTAATGCATCCTGGGAAAGCCTAAATTCAGCGCTTTCTCCATTCCGTTTTCGGCGGCTCAGGTAGTCCCTGCGCCCGATAAGCCGTGCGAAAGTGCATCTTAGCCACTTTGTTAAGCTGTCCCGCACCGTGCCGGCTTATGAAATCCTTAGCCGCTTTGTCTACGGCCGCCGACGCGCCTTTGGGAAGTTTAATCTCGAACTCCTTCTCGAGGTTGGCCAAGCGGCTGACAAACTCATGCCTTGCCAGAATGGATGCGGCGGCAACCGCGATATCCTCCTCGGCCTTATGCTTTTGAATCAATTCTATTTCCCGTCCCAAGCTCATCAGAGCGTTGGCTACCGTTTCTTTGTTCGCGGCGAACTGATCACTGATGGCTCGGACGGGAGCCGGGTTCATCTGGTAACGAAGCGCCATGAGATTCTCTATCACCCTGGCATGTCCCCAGGCGAGCATGGTATTGACGCTTCGCATTTTAGCATAGAGGCGGTTGTACGCCTCGTTCCCGATCGGCACCACAGTGCTCACGCAGCCAGGCGTTTCACGAATCAGTTCCGCCAGCTCACGAATGCGCTTATCGCTGGAGATGTTCTTGGAATCACGAATCCCGGCTTCTTTCCATGATTCGATGACTTTCTGGTTAACGTAAACCCCCGCTACGCACATGGGGCCGAAAAAGTCTCCCTTGCCGCTTTCGTCCACACCCAACCGTGGAAGTAACAGGTCCGGGTTCAAGACTGCTTCATAACCCATCCGAGCCTCCTTGAGAATCTCCGGCTCAAGAATGAATTCGATAAATTCCTGGGTCCCCTTCCCTTGTATCACCAACTTGCCGCTCTCATAGAACACTACATTAGTCTTGTCGTGCTCCGCAGCAAAGCGGGCATAAGGAACGTCCCGAAACTCCCAGCCATGCTGCTGAATCCAGGATCGGAGCAGAGCGGCCTGGTCATCCGTCAGCTTACAGGTGTGGGACGTTATCAGCTTCACGATTCGCGAAACGGTAAAGATTCTTGCTTACCGGAGCAAGCAACTGCCGACCAGATTACCTCAGTTTTGGTGGTATGGAGTTCAAAACCTGGATCTCAAGGGTTGCGAAACTTCAATCGGCGCGAAACCTCTCGCCCGCAACCATCCAGAACGATACCGCCACCATCAAGCCGGGCCAGGCAAAAGGCATTGGATGACTCCGTTTCAACCATTCCTTTCAGTGTCACGAAAGGCACTCCCTCAAACTCACCGAAGCCACCGGAATGATTGTGCCCGTTGAACCAAGCCACGATGTTTCGCCGCCTCTTCACAACTCCCAGCACGTCTTGGGCGTTCCATAAATTGTGGACATTTTCCGGGAACACCGGGTGGTGGGCAAATACAATTACACTTTGGCCAGCTTTGGAAGCCTTCTGGCAGGTTGTCTCAAGCCACTTCAATTGACGATCGCTAATGGCACCGTTCCACGGCTCTGCATTAAGCGCTCCGGTCTTACGAATCCGCTCCAGCAAGGTCATTGCTGACCGATGCTCTGGTGACGAATCAGGGTGCGTATACGGACTAATGTCGGTCGTATCGAGAACCACAAAGCAGAATCGGCCACGGCTGATCGCATAATAGCGGCGGGCCATGCCCAAACGCTCAGGCACGCGCTTCTTGTAGTCCGCAGCCACGTCAAAATCGTGATTGCCAAGCACATGATAGAATCTCTGCCGGGCTCCATTAACCGCTTTGAGCACCGGCTGGAAACTATTCCAATCCTTGTCGACGAGGTCCCCAAGGTTGATGCATAGATCCAGGTCTTCCTCATCGAATCTGGATATCGCTTCCTGCAACTTGCGCAACGACGCCCGGTAAAACCGAGTTCGCGCAGGAGGCTGGTCGGCATACTGGGCATCCGCGAGCAAGCCGATCCTCAGTCCTCCGTTCGACACCGCTCGAGCCGACAATGGAGTGCTGAGCGCCAAGCCCACGGAGGATAACAGGAAACGCCGTCGGGACATCATGAGCGGCATACTAATAGGCTCGATAGCAGGGAGCAAGAATTCGCGAGGCAGCCGCGCTGGCCAAATGCGAATTGCCACTTGACGCTAAACCCACATTGCCGGAGGCTCATCGCAAGATTACTTCTTGATCACCATGAGTGCTTCAGTGTCAATGAACCGCCGCGGGTTTCTTCAGGCAATGTCCACGCTCGCCCTGGCAGGTGCAGCAAGACCACAGCTATCGTTTGCCGCGGACTCAGCCGCTCGCTTCCAAGTCGGCTGTTACACCCGGCCATGGGATCAGCAAGATTACCGCACCGCGTTGGATGGAATCGCCGAAGCCGGTTACAAATACGCCGGCATTATGACTGCCAAAGGCAAGTCATGGGTGATGATCACCCCACAGACCACCCCGGAGGAATCTGCCCAAATCGGGGAAGAAGTGCGAAAACGCGGACTCCAAACGCTTTCGGTATATGGAGATTTCTCCCCAGCCGAATCGCTCGAACAAGGGCTGAAGGCTCTGCGCCGGCTTATCGAAAATTGCCACGCCTGTGGTTCACCAAACCTGCTCCTAGGGGGCACGACAGACGGGCAATTGGTCAAACGCTACTATCAGACCGTCACCGAGTGTTGCCCTTTTGCTGCCACGCTGAACGTTTCCATCACCATCAAACCGCACGGCGGCCAAAACGCCACGGGCCCTCAATGTCGAAAGATCATCGAGGAGGTGAACCATCCCGCTTTCGGTCTCTGGTACGATCCGGGTAATATTTTCTATTATTCGGATGGCAAGTTGGATCCCGTCGATGATTGCGCCACAGTAGACGGCTTGGTCCGAGGCATGAGCGTGAAAGACTTTCGACCCCCGAAAGAGGTATTGGTCACCCCTGGATCAGGGCAGGTACAATTCCAAAAAATCCTGGCTCGGCTGCGGCAGGGAGGTTTCGTCAAGGGACCGCTGATCGTCGAATGCGTAGCACGCGGCAACCTCGCGCAGGTGACGGCCGAAGCCAGAAAGGCGCGACTCTTTGTGGAGCAGTTGATCGCCTGATCCCCCCGCCGGCCTGAAGTCCTGCGGCCAGTCGTTAGGAACCCTTTGAGCTAACCATTATGGTGCGGAGCCCGGCTTTATTGGGCCTTTCAGTTGTTCCGTAAAAACATTTTCCCGGGGAGCTGCTTAGCCAACCGTTTCATTTCCAGACCGAGCAACGCCGCCGACACCGCGGATACAGGCAAACCGCTGCCCCGGATCACTTCGTCGATGCTGATCTCTTCCTTGCCAAGTGCGTCAAACACCTTCTGTTCGTTTTCGGAGAGGGTCAATGCGGGCAACGCAACAGGCTCAGGGCCCGGCACCGTGCGGTTCGAAGCGGGAAAGAGATACTCGAACTCGCTGAGAATATCCTCCGCGCCTTCACAGAGCTTGGCCCCTTTCTTGATCAATTCATGACATCCTTTGCTCCGGGGGGAGTCAATCCGTCCCGGGACTGCAAAGACCTGCCGCCCATACTCGGTCGCAAAATCCGCAGTAATGAGGGCTCCACTGGTAAGGTTGGCCTCTACCACCAGGGTGCCGAGGGTCATGCCGGCAACGATACGGTTGCGAATCGGGAACGACTGCTTATCTCCCGGGCGGTTAAATGGAAACTGGGTCAAGACTGCCCCGCTACCCGCAATGCGATCGTACAGCTCCTTGTTTTCCGCCGGCCAAACGATGTTGATCCCAGTACCGATCACTGCAATCGTGCGTCCCTTGGCAGCCAGGGCTCCCTGGTGAGCTGCGGTGTCGATCCCACGGGCGCCTCCGCTGACAACGGTGACACCCAAGTACGCTAACTGATACGCCAACCTGCGCGCGGCTTCGACCCCGTAGGGCGTGGTCATACGTGAGCCGACGATGGCCACGGAGTTCTTGTCGGCTGGCAGGAGATCGCCTTTCACGTACAGCACGACCGGAGGATCATAGATTTGCCGCAGCATTTCGGGGTATTCAGGATCACTCTGAATCACGATGCGGCAGCCAAAATCGGAAATTCGCTTCAACTCCGCCGCCAAGTCCAGATCCTGCTCCCAGCTCGCGATGGCGTTTGCCGTATCCTCGCCTATGCCGCGCACCTGCTGGAGTTGGCTTCGCGAGGCCTTAAGTATGGCCGCTGGGTCTCCAAAATGCTCGAGCAACTGCCGCACGCGCACAGGCCCGACCCCTTCAATCATGTTCAAGGCTACGAGCGCTTCGCGTGAATCGTCCATTACGGCTGAATAGGGTTTTCACCGGGACCGGGCAAGGCCAAAGACAAGCCCAGTCACAAGAGGTTGATCTGAGCCTTTTCCTTCGCCAGAGATTCGCCGAGCGTCGGCAAACGGCCGTTCCGCCGCTCGATAGTAAGCTTGTCCACGGCGGGATCGTAGGCCACCGGATAATTGCCATCATAGCAGGCCATGCAGAACGCTTTTCGCTCTAGACCGGTCGCCTTCACCAGCCCTTCCTGGGAAAGATAGTGAAGCGAATCGGCGTTCAAATACTTACGGATTTCCTCGATGGAATGGTTGGCCGCCATCAGCTTGCTGCGGTCCGGAAAATCAATGCCGTAGACACAGGGATGCATGTGAGGCGGACAGCTAACCAGAACGTGGACTTCTTTGGCTCCGGCTTCCTTCAGGTTGTTCACCCGAGCCTTGCAAGTCGTGCCTCGCACGATGGAATCGTCTACGACGATCACCCGTTTGTCCTTCACCAATTCCTCGATCAGATTGAGCTTAACCCGCACGCTGAAGTCACGGATCAACTGGGAGGGTTGCAGGAAACTCCGCCCCACATAGTGGTTGCGCACAAACGCCATTTCGTAAGGCACCTTTGATTCCAGCGAGTATCCCAGCGCAGCGCAGTTCCCGCTGTCGGGCACCGGCACGACGACATCCGCATCAATGGGATACTGCCGCGCTAACTCTCGCCCCATCTCGACTCGGACCTTGTAAACATTGCGGTCACCGATGGTGCTGTCAGGGCGCGCGAAATAAACGTACTCAAAAATGCAAAAAGCCCGGCGTTCATGCTCGGGGAACGCCTGGACGCTGCTCACTCCCTGTTCATTGATGGCCACCACTTCGCCGGGCTCCACCTCGCGAACGAACTTGGCGTGGATCAGGTCCAGCGCACAGGTCTCGCTAGCCAGCACATAGGCATCGTCAATCCGCCCGAGGCAGAGCGGCCGAAAACCATAAGGGTCGCGCACCCCAATGAGCTCCTTCTCGGTCATGATGACGAGTGAATAAGCCCCCTCGATTCTCCGGATGGCTTGAACCAGGTTGCTCCGCTCGCGGTCGGCGCCCGGCTGCGCCATGAGATGCAGAATGATTTCGCTATCGACCGTCGTCTGGAAAATGGAGCCCTTGCTCTCCAGCTCGTTTCGGAGCGCCGCAGCATTGGTCAGGTTTCCGTTGTGAGCAATCGCGATCTGTCCCCGGGCGCAATCGACCGTCAACGGCTGCGCGTTGCGCAACTGGCTCGATCCCGTCGTCGAATAACGGGTATGCCCCACCGCAATGTGGCCGGTCAAATCATTCAAGGCACCCCCTTTGAAGACCTGTGACACCAGCCCCATCCCCTTGGTTTCCCGAAACTGGCGTCCGTCGGAAACGACGATACCGGCGCTCTCCTGACCGCGGTGCTGCAACGCATAGAGGCCGTAGTAGGTTAACTCGGCCGCGTTTGGGTGTCCGTAAACGCCAAAGACTCCGCAATAATGTTTCGGGTAATGCTGCATTTTGTTATGGCGCCTGGCGCCGCGAAATCCAACAACAGGTAATCCACTTCAGCAAGCACAACTTGCACAGGGAATTCTAATTCAGGAGCCAGCCTGAAGCGCCCCTCGGCCCCAAGCCCAAAGCTACCGGAAACCTGTCCGAATCCCAAATGAATTCGGCGGAGGAAATTCAGCGGAAAACGACTTCGGCCTGCGGACTTTCCCGGTAGGTCACCTCCCGACCCGGACTCTTTTTGCCAGTCGCATCAACGTATTCCGTCGAAACGTGGAAAGTGCCGTCCTTTCGGAGTTCGCTGGTGCCTCGCACCTCGGTCACTCCACCAGAACCGCCGGAGACCTTCTCAACGGTCACCCATTTGCCATCCTGAATCGTCAGGGTGCCTACGGTCATAAAACCGGCAGTGGTAAAATAATGATACACGACCGACTTTTTGGCTGCATCCCAGGTAAACAACGTTTCCCCACCGTAGCTACCGTTGTTGATGGAATGGAGCAACCGGATCGCCTTGCCATTCAGCGCTCGTTCCCAACGTGCGATGTCGACCACTGGCTTGTCCGGCGTGGAGTTCTTGAACTCGCCCTTCCAGGTCCTGCCCAGCAACGGCCTGAAAGGCTCCAACTGAGGGTCCAGCGTTCCCGTCTCGGCATCCGCCGCGAAGCTGCTGCCTCCGCACAATAGGCTTCCCAGGGCCAAACCCAACGCCAACGAGCAAGAGCGGTGATTCATACTCGCTACCTAATCCACAGTTTTACTGAAGTCAAGCAGTGCTGTGGCTTCTTGCCTCGGGAGTGGTAACGAGTGGTTTTCGTCGCCGCGCCGGCACTCTCCAGATCCAGCCGACACACCTTCAAAACAGCTACCACCAAAACGTTGGTGTGCCCGTGGTCCGCACGGCCATCTTCGGGAACTTCACAAAGGCCGTATGCCCATCAGCAAACAAATTCACTCCACCCGCCGGCAGTTTTCCCTCCATGTGAGCCGTATCATGTTTCTGGCTCCAGCCCCCGTCGATTCCCGTGTAACGATTCTGAGCTCGGTTCGACTGATTGTCGCCTTGCGAGATTGTCGCATCCGCAGCGACGATGCGCTCGGACGGAGAAAGCGTCACGGTCACGCCCTTCACCACCACGGTCGCGGATTTGGCCTTTTCGACGATATTGGTGGCGTCGACTCGCGGAGATCCTTTGGTCGCCAACACATAGCCGACAACGCGAAACGACGTCGTGAAATTCCACAGCTCATCGGTATCCTGTTTTACAAACGCCGGGCAATACAGCATGTGCCGCTGAAACCCGTAACCGAGCATGGCGTCAGCCGTCTTAACCGGCATATCCCAGGGCCAGTTCCCCACGTAGGTTTGCCGGGTCACCGGGTCGTAGAAGGACATGGGCGGCAGGATTTCGCGGTTGTCGTCACCATACATGGAACAGGCCAACCCTACCTGGCGAAGGTTGCTCAGGCATTTGGCGCGGCGACTTCGCTCTTTGGCCCGTGCCAACGCCGGGAGCAGCATCGCTGCAAGTATCGCGATGATAGCGATCACCACCAACAACTCGATCAAGGTGAACGCATGCCGGTTTTTCGCAGAACACATAGGGATTATTTAAGTTAGTTAAATAATACCACAGCACGAAGCATGGTCTACAAAAAAACCAGCTTTTTTGGCCTCAATGCACCGTTGCCCGCGCCCCGGCGGCTAATCTTTCATCGCCCGAGGGATCGTGTTCCACCAAAGATCGTGCAACTCGGCCACCTTCCAACCGTATTCACCCGCAGACACCTTGATCGTCAGCGTATCGCCGCCCACGGTTCCAAGGCGCTGCACAGGAATCCCCAGAAGTTTGGCGCGCTCAACGGTTTTCACTGCATCGCTGGCACTCGTGGTTACGACAACCCGAGCCTGGGTTTCACCGAACAGGAGCGCGTCCAACCGCACTTGAGTCATCGAACGCAGATCAATCTGTGCACCGATCAACCTGGGCGTTTCGCGAGCGACCAAATTGCTGATGCAGCATTCAGCGAGGGTCACTGCGAGCCCGCCTTCGCTGCAATCGTGGGCACTCTTGATGCACCCCGAGGCGATCAGCGACCGCAGGCCGAGTCCGAGGTTCTTTTCCTTCTCCAGGTCGCAGCGCGGCGGAGTGCCGGTTTTCAGGCCGTGCACATGTTGAAGATAAGCGGAGCCGCCCAGTCCCAGGAGCGGATCAGCGGCGTCCACGGGCTCACCCAGCAGCAAAACAGCATCACCCTCATCCTTGAACCACTGGGTAGTGATGTGATCGGGCAGCTCAATCAGGCCCGCCATTGCCACCGTAGGTGTGGGGTCGATGGGACCATTAGGGCTCTGGTTATAGAGGCTTACATTGCCGCCGGTAACGGGGGCGTTGAACGCACGGCAGCCTTCCCCCAGCCCGCGAACGGCCTCGCTAAGCTGCCAGAAGATTTCGGGCTTCAGTGGATTTCCAAAGTTGAGATTGTCGGTCACTCCGAGCGGCACCGCCCCTGTGCAGGCCAAGTTGCGCGCCGCTTCCGCCACGGCGATCTTGCCACCCTCATAAGGATCCAAATACACATACACGGCGTTTCCATCCACGCTGAGGGCAACCAATTTCTCGACTGCCGGTTTAGCCGTTTGAGCGGCCTCGGCGGACAACAGAGGCAGGGAATCTTCTTTAATCCGCAACACGGCCGCGTCCGAGCCCGGGCAAACCACTGAGCCGTCCCGGACCATGTGATCGTATTGCCGATACACCCAATGCTTGGAGGCGATGGTGGGCCAGACGAGCAGTGCGCGCAGGTTGGAAACGGGATCCGTCGTGTCCGGCACGGTGTCCAAACGGAAAGATCGGACGACCTGAATGTAGGCGGGTTCGCGGCCTTCCCGGTGATAAATGGGCGCTTCATCGGCCAGCTTCTTGGCGGGGATGTCCGCCACCACGGAACCCTGATTGCGCACCACCATTCTGCCGGTATCCGTTACGCGGCCGATTTCAGACCAGGGCAAATCCCATTTGTCGAAAATGCGCTTAACCTCTTCTTCGCGTCCCTGCTTGACGATGATGAGCATTCGCTCCTGCGACTCGCTCAGCATGATTTCGTAAGGGGTCATGTTGGGTGCCCGCTGGGGAACCTTCGTCAGTTCGATCTCGATTCCCGTGCCGGCACGGGCAGCGGTTTCACACGTGGAACAGGTCAGCCCGGCAGCTCCCATGTCCTGGATGCCTTCCACCGCACCGGTAGCCAGCAGTTCCAGACAGGCCTCGCAGACCAGCTTCTCCATGAAGGGATCACCCACCTGCACGGCCCCGCGCTGCTGCTCGGCCGATTCTTCGGTAAGATCCTGCGAGGCAAAGGCAGCGCCCGCCAGGCCATCCCGGCCGGTGGCCGGTCCAACATAAAACACCGGGTTACCAATGCCGCTGGCGCGACCGCGCGCGATCTGTTCATGACGCAGCACGCCGAGGCAGAAAGCATTTACGAGCGGGTTGCCTTCGTAGGACTTGTCGAAATAAACCTCGCCCGCGATGGTGGGGATGCCGAAACAATTGCCATAGTGGGCAATGCCGGCCACGACACCGGCGAACAGGCGCCGGTTGTTGGCCGCCGCCGCCAGTTCGCCCGCCTCGGCCTGGCTGTCGGTAACGATCGGGCCAAAGCGCAGAGAATTGATCGCGCACACCGGACGTGCGCCCATGGTGAAGATATCACGAATGATCCCACCCACACCGGTGGCCGCGCCCTGAAAAGGTTCCACCGCGCTCGGATGGTTGTGCGACTCGATCTTGAAGGCGATAGCCAAACCATCCCCAATGTCGATGATCCCGGCGTTTTCCTCACCGGCGCCCACCAGGATCTTCGCCGATTTGGTGGGGAAGGTCTTCAGCAGCGGGCGGCTGTTCTTGTAAGAACAATGCTCACTCCACATCACCGAAAAGATCCCCAGTTCGGTGTAGCTCGGCTCCCGGCCGAGAATCGCTTTCACCTTCTCGTATTCATCCGGTGTCAGGTTGTGTTTCTGCACCAACTCCGCAGTAATAGCTGGATCGCTCATCTTAAAATCACTTGGTCACTTGGCCGCCGCCGGCTATGAGGGCCATCAGGCCGCACGCGCACTTTTTTTCTCTTCGAGACTGTGGATCAGGCTCTCGAATATCAGCCGTCCGTCCGCACCGCCCAGGATAGCCTCGCTGGCCCGCTCCGGATGCGGCATCAGCCCGGCCACGTTCCGCTGGGCATTGCACACGCCCGCAATGTTCTCCAAAGACCCGTTGGGACTGGCCATCTCGGTGGCCTCACCCTGCGCGGTCACATACCGCCAGAGCACCTGGTCATTGGCCTTCATTTGCGCCAGAGTCTCGGCGTCGGCAAAGAAACAACCTTCTCCGTGGGCTACCGGAATGCGCAGGATTTGGCCGGGGCGACAGCGGTTGGTGAATGGCGAAGCCGTCGTCACGGTCTGCAGATAGACCTGCTCGCAGCGAAATTGGAGCGACCGGTTGCGGATCAAGGCCCCGGGCAGCAGTCCCGCTTCGCACAGGATCTGAAATCCGTTGCAGATGCCGAGCACCGGGCCGCCTTGCGCCGCAAACGCCTGCACGGCCTGCATTACCGGGCTAAACCGCGCAATCGCCCCCGTGCGCAGGTAATCCCCATAACTAAAACCACCGGGCACCAGCACCGCGTCGGTGTCACCAAGGCTGTTTTCCTTGTGCCAAAGCAAACGGGCGGAGTGACCCATCACGTTCCGCAGCACGTGAACGCAATCCTGGTCACAATTGGATCCTGGAAATTGAAGAACGGCAAAATTCATGGGCTAAACAGAGTTAGTAGTTGAGGGTCGGCGGCGCCAAAGGGGCCGGAAACGTCCGACCGCAGCGCCCGGCCCCGGCGTCACACAATCTCGAAACGGTAATCTTCAATCACCGGGTTGCTCAGGATCTTGTGGCACGCTTCGTCAATCTGCTTGCGAGCCGCCTCCACATCCGAACCCGTCAACTCGATTTCCAGGTATTTCCCCACATGCACCCCGCTCAGCCCGGTAAAACCCATGTGTTCAAGCGCGGTTTGCACAGTCTTCCCCTGCGGATCCAGGACCGCTTTCTTCGGTGTAATAACGATTTTGGCTTTCATCTTCTGGCGAAATCTCCACCCGTTGGTGGACACCGATCTTCCAAAACCCGCCCGGTGGAAGCGAGTATTTTCTTTGCCGGCACACCTATGCCCAGCCCCGACGTCTGCCGCATTTAAGCCACTGCCACGGTCAGAACTGGCGCCAAGTCCAAGCGTGCAACCAGTTCGCAACCTGTTGCTATTCATTCATAAGCTGCGATTTGGTGGAATGGGCCTTCCTACACCACCCTGGCACCGGCCTGCCAGCGGCGGACGAGGTGGGCGTGCGAGGCAAGCGCGGCGGCCCAGGCGATATCGCAATGACTGGCAGCGTTGAGAGTGTTGCGTCCTTCAGTGAAAGCCCACTTTGAGCCGTCTACGCAGAGGCTTCGACACAACCAAGAGCGGCGACACGATCGGCGCCGCCCCGGAGGGGCGCTTGACACTAGCTCAGTCGCTTTAGCGCCGGGTGAGTGCCACCATAATTTGCAACCCTCGATCGAGGCAGGGACGCGGGTTGTCCCGCGCCCCCCTCACAGATCCCGGCGTGCAGTTTACCCGCACCGGGCTCTTCAGGTTTAGCTCACTTACGCACAAGCCTTCCGAGCGTTATACCGCCGGAAAAACTGGTTTAGGACTGTCTCTGCGGTCGCTGGATTGGGCTCGTTAGCAAAACCTTAAGCCGGTCACAGACCGGCGCTCCGTTCCCGAGCGGCGGCCAGCGGGTAGTTGGTTGAACCTCTCGTTCAATTTGTTCCGCTCTTCCGACTTTGGGGTGGTGACGTGGTTGGCCTTTCCCCTGCGTCATCGGTGTGCAGCCGGTTGCCCGCGGCATCGACGAGGGTGGGAGTGATCAGGACCAGTAAACGCTTTTTTGCGTGGGTGGTGGATTCACTTCTGAAGAGCCGACCGACCCCGGGGATGTCTCCCAACACAGGAATCTTCTGTTTCAGCTTAGTGATGGTCTCGGCTGAGGAACCGTTAAGCAGGAACGTTTGACCATCCCAGAGGATAGCCGAGCCGGAAACAGAGCGAACCCGTAGGCGCGGCAACGGCAATTCGCCACGCTGCTTCTTGCCATCGACATAGACCGTGGGTGAATTGGTCGGCGGGTCGTAGCCGAGAAATTCGGAAACGGTAGCGATCGCCCTCAACTGCACGGTAAAACCGTCCGCGCGAGCCGACGGCACTACGTCCAACGTGGGTCCGATCGGAACGGTGGTGGCGAGGTAAAGCCCGTTGCTACCGTTGCCATTCGCGGAAACGCCCGGTGGCACCAGCGCCTGGGGGTTGATGTTGGTCACAATGGTTTTGAGGTCCACCACTTGAATTTGGGTTTGGCGGCCGCTGAGCGTCGTGACGGAAGCTCCGTTGAGGAGATCGGCTCCTGCGTTCGCTTGGGCAAACGTGCGAGCACTTCGTGCCTGCGCGGGCGTCAGGATGGAAACGGTGTTGGTGGCTACGATGTTGGTAAATCCCAAAGTGCTCCAGAACCCGGCCAGCGACTCCTCCGGCAGTTCCCAAAAGGTCGCCTTGAGGTTGATCTGCGGGGGAGCGATGTTCACCACCTGGACCGCAGCTTCTATGGCATCGAGGTCCTGCCAAGTCCCCCGAACCAGGATGGCTCCTTCGCGGTCATTGAAATAAATACCTTTGGGCGGTGCCAGATCCACCCCCACACTCGCGAAATAATCACGCGCGTTCTGGTGGATGGTTTTGGTGTCGGTGCGTCCGGTTAATCCGAGGGCACGACGCAATCCGGAACTGAAAGTACTGGGATCCACCCTGAAGATCCGCGTATGTAGTGGAGGCGTCTCGCTTCCCGTTCTTGCTGAAAAGGCCACGCCATCTTCCAAGACCGACCACTTGAGCGGGGGGGTTGCTGACCGCACGATGGCGTCGATCACATCCACGAGCTTCGCGTCTGAAAGGAGTGGCTTAACGGAAACGAGGGTGCTGGCGATATCGCTTTGCCCGTTCATCTGGGCTGGCGTAGGGAATCCGGTCGAGGAATCAATCGTTCCGGTGGAATTTGCACCATGAGTGAGGATGGTGAACCGAACGCCTTTCCCCTCCGGGTCCTGTTTCCGGGATTGCTCCGTGAGTTGCTGAACGACCTCGCGCAGGGACAGGTCGTAAAAGCTCATCGGCGCCAGCCGGATACGGTTCAGGCTGTCCATGACCATCCGCCGGCCCTGGAGGGGTGGCATGATGTTCGTGTCGGCCGCGGGAGCAACCGCAGTTGCAGGCGTTTCGGGTGCGGCATGGTCTGTATTGAGAAGAGGCCCGACTGCGGCTGTTTGGATGGTTGAGGGGCCGGGCCCGGGTTTTTGTTCCGGGGCTTGCCCCATGGGCAATGCAAACGCACCGAAGGCAAGCACGCACAGGACAGACGCAAAGGACAGCCCCGCGTTGCGCGCAGGGCGAAGCTCCAGCAAGCGCTCGATGCGCTGCCGCAGGCAGCTGCGGGATTCGAGGATGCCCACCAGTCCCAGCATCGCCAGCGGCCGTTGCAATGCAAGCTTCGCGACTTCGAACAGCGTCGCCGCGTAGGCTTCACCATCACCGAGCAAGGCCAGTACTACCGCGTCATCCACCGCCTCCTCGCGGACGCGCCGCATGCGGGCGTTGGCCAGCCACAACAGCGGATGCCACCAATAGGCCGCTTGCAGCAGCGCCTGGAAGCAGTTGGCCCACACATCGCCTCGCCGCAGGTGAACCAGCTCGTGCACAAGCACACTGCGGAGCTGCGCGGGCGAGAGTTGTTCCACGAGCACCTTGGGGACCAGAATGACGGGACGAAACAGGCCGCAAACGGCCGGCGAGATCGCCTGGTCGAGCAATCGCAACCGGAGCGGCCGGCCCAAGCCGAGTGCGCGCCGGTTTTCGTCCAACATTCGTTCCACCCAAGCCGGCGGCTCAAGGGAGGCCCGCACCACTCGTGCGGCGTACCGCCAGCGCGCCAGCATCCAGAGCAGCAACGCCAGGCTCACACCCGCCGTACCGACCAGCCCCGCACCAGCAACGGACAGCCGCTCTGGCGCCGGTAACACGGGTAGCACCACCGCGGAGGTTTGGAGAGAAGGGGCTGTTAGTTCCGGGCCGTATTTGGCGAGCACAGGTTGAGCCGAGGTGCGGGTTGAAGTGTTGTGGCGCAACCACCAACCCGGTCCGGTAGGCAAGGCCAATGACGGTGGCAATACCAGCTTCAAAAGCACTACCCACCACAGCGCGTAACGGACCGCGGCTCGCACCCGCCGCCGCAACGCCCAGTCCACTAAAAACATAACGCTGATCAGCAGGCTGGATTGCCAAAACATTGGCCAGGCAAACTCCACCGCCTGCGCGCCCACGTGGTTAAGGCTTTCGATGACAGCTTGCATGCTACTGCTTGCCTCCTTTCTTTTTCGCTCGCAGCAGCGCTTCCACCTCGGCCAAATCCTTGGCTGAAAGTTCACCCGTCTCCAGCAGGCATTGAACCATGGGAGTCAGTGCGCCATTGAATGCATTCTTGAGGGCGTAAAGCAGTTCCCCGTGCTGAGCCTGCCGCCGGGTGACAGCCGAACGAAACCGCGTGTGCTTGCCTGACTTGGTTGCGGTGAGCAGCCCTTTCGTCACCATGCGGTCCATGAGTGTCCGCACCGTGGAATAGGCCCAACCCGTCTGGGCTTGCAAGGTTTGCTGGATTGCCGGGGCGCTGCAGGGCTCCTGGTCCCAGACGGCTTTAATGATAACCCACTCGGCTTGGGTGAGTTCGACCGGTTTCTTCGGCATCATGGGCGAAGCATCCTCGACACTTGTAAAGCTTGTCAATGGCAAACTTTACAAATGTAAAGGTCCGGTGAGCGCCGGTTTCAAACCGCTTTACCGGGCACGGCTTTCTCCACCCGCTGCCAGGCGTCGCGCGTGGCGAGTTTTGCCTTGTCCCAGCTCAGGCTGGAATTCCCTCTGGACTTCTCATAATCGCGCTGCAAGTCCGCCTCCACCTCGTCGTATTTTTTGCCGGGGTAACGGGTGTAGCCTTCATAGCCGGTTCGATATGCCGGTCTATAGGCATCGTAGGACACATTTTTATCCGCGTAGGTACGCGTGGAATACTTACTCTTCCAGTAACCATCTTCAACCGTCGGGTCGATCTTTTCAGCCACGCCTTTACCAGCCAATCCACCCGCCACTGCGCCAGCCACTAATCCTACCGCGGCGCCGATCGGTCCGCCCACGGCCCCAATGGCAGCGCCCGCCGCCGCACCTCCGGCGGCTCCCACGCCCGTCCCAACGGGATGCGCTCCTGGTGTTCCGCTAATGGGATCGCGGTTGGCGTCCGTTCCTCTGCCTTTAACTTCCGTATGTTCTTTCTTCATATATTCGAACTTTCTTTGCTTGTTGTTTTCGTTGTTTGTTTTCCCGTGAAGTTTTCTCTTACGAGTTAATTGACCGACTCTTTGACCGTGATGTTATTGATGACCTCGTTTACAGATGCGACTTTCTTGGCGAGGTCGGCAGCACGATTTTTCTGGTCTGCTGAATTGACGAAGCCGCTCAACTGAACCGTGCCCTTGAACGTTTCCACATTCACGCCGCCGTATTTAAATTCCGGATCGTCTGCCAACGCCGACCTGACGCGGGAAGAAGTGCCACGGTCGTCGATTCTTTCGCCCGTGCTTTGCTCGTAGCGATTGCCTGTGGCGCATCCGGCCATTCCCAGGAGCAACGGCATTGCCCCGAGCAGAAGAATGGTTGTGAATACTCTGAGTGTCTTACCTGTTTTTACTGATGTTTTGTTCATAATTTTGTCTGTGTTTGATGTTTGTTCAAAAACTGATTCCTTCATGGCGGGTTGCCCGGGACATTTGTATCTGTGGCCGGTCAGAAATGCTGTAAACTCGGGCGGTGTTGCGTTCTGCGAGCAATTGCGCTTCAGCCTCCAGCCAACGCTGCAACACGTCCTCAGGCAACGAATCCTGGTTCCCGTACTTCAAATATACCTTTCTGGCCACTTCGTCCGCAGAGGGAGCAAAATCGATTCTGATGTGGGTCGAGTTCGTCGCCGATGTGGCGCGTGAAGCGCTGGCCATATGGGAATAATTAGGGGCACTAAGTTCTTTGTAATTTGGTTTCATAAAGTGAATTGTTTACGTGTGTGACTTTGCAGTTCCCTCCAGCTAATCGTGATCCAAAGAAAAGTCCCGCGTTCTAACCCACTGCATTTAGGCTGCTTGAATCGTTCTTGAGTTGCTTCGGTCCAGCGCTAAGGAATGCAAAAAGCCTGCAAAATGCGCGAGTCACTGCCAGTGTCACAATGCAATTTGCAGACCTCCTCCAAGCGCGACTGCGCCTCGGAAGATTCCTTCACCACCCTCTCCTCCCGATGCTGATCGGGAGTCAGCCTCGAGTTATCGTTCACCACCACTACCCGGAATAGGTGGGTTGTTCCAGTCGGCACAAGGGGTGAATCCCCCCGTTTCGCGCAGTCATTGTCCGAACTATGCTTGAAGATATGTCAATTGAAACTCTGTTAATCATTGTGGTGGTGGTGCTGCTTTTAGGTGGTGGTGGCATCTTCTACAGCCGGCGAGGGCGCTGATCAACGCCCACCTTAGGTAGGCACTGTAGCTTGGGAGAGCCGTGGTGGGGACCGCATCGTGTGTTTCCCGAAGTACTCGGACTGTTCATAGCAGAGGTCACCCATTAGGGCACGGGTGTCCGTGCTGTGTCAGGCGTGCGGAGTGGAAATGTTATTTTTCTTGGACCGCCACGCTCTACTTCAGGTATGGGATGTGGGATAGCTTTGATCCAGACCGGTTGAGCGGTACATAACTTTCATCTGTGCACGAATGCGTTGCACAAGAGCTTCCGGTCGCGCATAAAGGCGAACCATGCCTAAGTCTAAAGTGGGCACAGACTGGCGTCGAAAAGCGTCGAGGCTTGTTTCTTCCAACATCGTCAGAATTGATTTCCAATCATCAACGTTTCCTTCTTCGACCTTCCAAGGGGAAGCGGCAACGATCGTTTGCAGTGGGCTTCCCTGCGGGAACGGTCGCAAAGGCCCCTTCGCATCAATCTTTACGAGCCGCAGATCCACGTCGAATTCGTAGAGGCATAAAAACACCTTCGGATCGTTCGCAGACGCTACTATAATCGGCGATTCAAAGAGGGTGTGACGTAAAACGACAGTTCCCTTTCCTATGTCGCGCTGGCTATAAGTAATCTCGCAATCTGAACCAAGAAACTGGGTGAAAAGTGACGGGACTCTGATGTGAGCGGAGTTCCCGTTATGAAACAGGACATCGACATCTCGACGGACCAGGGTCACCAACACCATGATAAATGATAGTCCAACGAATCCTAATACGATCAACTTGAAAGCCGGGCGCAAAGCTTTAGCCTGAGTTTGAGTATCTTGCTCCGGACAAAGGCTCACCCCATAGTTTGGGTCGTTTTGCATGTGGTGCCTTTTTTCTGTATCCCAGCCACATAACCAAGAGTCAACTTCAGTTTTCGATCGATATCGGGAAACCTCACGAGAAACCGGGCTTCTTCTTTTACACACAGTCTCTCGATTCGAGGCGAGGTTGTACGCGTATAAGGAAATCGCTTTGCGAACAGCATCGCATGCGTTGCCTCGTGCACCAGGGTGGCTGCGTAATGATAAGTCGCTAGAGACCGTAAGTGGTCCGGGACTGCTAGTTTTTGTAAGCCACACACATGTCCGAACGGAGAGTAACGACCAGCAAAGCTGTAGTTAGCCAAGAAGATCCGCTTTATAAATCTTTCGACCCGAGTAAATCGCCGTGGGTCATGCCGGCGAATCAGTTCAAGCGCTTCCACGATCTCCGAAAGAGCATCTACCTTGTGGGGTGGAAATGCCATCGTCACTATGCCCCGGTAAGGCCGATTCCCTAATCCGCGCGATACAAAAAAGCTGGTTGCGAGGTCCAGCAAGCCCACTGGTAAACTTAAGCTGAACAGTCTATCCAGCCAATAAATCAGTATTCTCTTTTGTTTCCTGAGGGCAGGCATAAGTTGTGTGACACCGGGCCTACTCACACCGGTCTTCCCCAGCAGCATAGTCGCCGATGGTCATTAGGAGACTCAGCGTTCCCATTGTAAAGAAATAATCAGCCCCGCCACCGGATAATTGGGCGGCAAACGTCGCAGCGTCGAGATCAGTCCAAGCTGTCTCGCCGTTTTGGATCTGGCGCGCAAAGTTACCGAACGTGTCTGCCAAATCATCGGCTGAGTCTGCCATACCCATCGCACCACTAAGGAAGAAAAATCCGGCCTCGAGCCCTGCTCCCCTGAAGTCGACACGCTGAAGCTTGGACACCGAACGGGAACGGGCCGCACTGGCGTGGGGAATGAGATGACTCTAGAGGTAGTTATTGCCCATTTCGTTGGCTCGACGCGCCGGGGGATTGTGGTACAAAGAGACCTGATCATGCCATCGAAGCAACGACCGCACGGGCCGGCGACTGGCCGGTTTTTCAGGACGACGTCTTTCATCCTGCTGCTGGCCTGCAGCCATTGGTCCGCCGCTGCCGGCTCCGCCATGGAGGACGGTTTTCGCACAGTGCCGGACGGCGCCAGGCCGTGGGCTTATTGGTGGTGGCTCAACGGCAACATTGACGAGCCGACCATCACCCGCGATCTGGAGGCCATGCGACAGCAGGGATTCGGAGGATTTCTCCTGTTTGACGCGCGCGGATATCACGATGATCAGAGCCATGTGGTGGTGCCACCGCCTAAGATGGAGTTCATGAGCGAGGAGTGGCGCCGCATGCTGCGGTTTGCCCTGCATAAGGCCGACGCGCTCGGTCTGGAGGTGAGCGTGAACCTGAGCAGTTGTGCCGGTGCACTCAAGGGACCGTGGGAGGTGGGCAGCGACTCCCCCAAGAAACTAATCTGGACCGCGACGCCCGTGCGTGGCCCGCAACGATTCACGCACGCACTGCAAAAGCCGGATGCGACATATTTTTGGGACATCGCCGTAATCGCCGTGCCCGCAGCGGGCCGGGAGACGCCGGTTCCCGGGGCCTGGCGGGAGGCGATGGCAACACCGGATTCGACCCTGACCGTGGAGTCGGTCGTGGACCTCCGCCGCAAGGTCGACAAGCAGGGCAGGCTGGTCTGGGATGTTCCTGAAGGAGACTGGACGCTCCTGCAGTTTGGCT
The DNA here is from genome assembly GCA_002428665.1 of Verrucomicrobia subdivision 3 bacterium UBA6082. Classification (GTDB taxonomy): domain Bacteria; phylum Verrucomicrobiota; class Verrucomicrobiia; order Limisphaerales; family UBA8199; genus UBA6082. The sequence goes on along the minus strand of DIXK01000096.1, from coordinate 235,990 downwards.
GCACGACCATGGACGGGCACGAATACGACGTGGACATCCTGGACCCGAAGGCGGTCGCCGGCCATTTCGAGCGCATGGGGGAGACGATACTGCGCGACGCCGGGCCTTTGGCCGGGAAGACGCTGACGCATTTTTACAGCGTGAGCTGGGAAGGAGCGGCGCCGACCTGGACGCTGCGTTTGGAGAAGGATTTTGCGAAGTATCGCGGGTATGCTCTCAAACCCTGGCTGCCTGTGCTGGCCGGGTTCACGGTGCAGAGCCGCGACGCGTCCGCGCGTTTCCTCAGAGATTATTACCGAACACTCGGTGACTGTTTCAGCGATCATTTTTACGGCACGATGCAGCAGTTGAGCCGGCGTCACGGTTTGAAATGGCATTCGGAGTCGGGCGGACCCTGGAATCGAAAGCTGGAGGCGTTTGCGGTGGCTGATCAGTTGGCGTTTCTGGGCCGGAACGACATGCCGCAGGGGGAGTTTTGGTTTTCGGAATTTCCGCCCAAAAGATCCCGGGAGATGAACCGGCCCTCGGCCATGACGGCGCATATTTATGGAAGGAACCTCGCGGCCACCGAAGCGTTCACGCACATGACGCACCATTGGTCGGCCTATCCCGCCGTGTTAAAGCCGTTTGCCGACATGGCGTTCATCGACGGGATTAACCATTTTATTTGGCACACATTTACGGCGTCGCCAGAAGCCTTCGGTAAACCCGGCAGCGAATATTTTGCCGGCACCCACATCAATCCCAACGTGACCTGGGCCGCTCAATCCGCCCCATTCATCGGTTACCTGGCCCGATGCCAGTTTATGCTCCGGCAAGGACACTTTGTGAGCGACGTCTGCGCCTACATCGGCGACCAACCCTACCAACATTGGGGCCGGGGCACGAATTGGAGCCCGCGCGCTACCCTGAGCCTGCCTCGGGGTTACACCTACGACCTGCTCAACACCGAAGTGCTACTGGACCGGGTCAAGGTCCGTGGCCGGGACCTGCTGCTGCCGGACGGGATGAGTTACCGGATGCTCGTGGTGGACTTGGAGGAAGAGGAAGCCCGACCCGCGGTGCTCCGCAAGATCACCCAACTTAAGAACGACGGCGCTGCGGTTGTCTTCGGCCAACGTCGACCGCTCCGGGCACCGGGATTGCCGGGACCTAAGAACAGCGACGAGGAGGTCCAGCGCCGGGGCCACGCCCTGTGGGCCAACTCCCCTGCCCTCCCGGAGGTGTTGCAAACGAGGAAGATGGCTCCGGATTTTGAAGGCCCGGCCGATTACACGCATCGGCGCACGGCAGAGGCGGATATCTATTTCGTCACGGGTTCGGGCCGGATGGAGTGCGTTTTCCGCGTGCACGGCAAGCAGCCGGAGCTTTGGGACGCCGTCTCCGGAAAAGTCAGTGACGCTTCTCGCTGGAGCTTCACCGGCGATGGCCGGACCCAGGTATCGCTGGATCTGCCGCGCCATGGGTCCATGTTTGTGGTGTTCCGCAAACCACCGGGTCCCGCAACGGGCAGCCCGACTCCAGAGGTCACCGAGCGCATGGATCTGGCCGGTCCGTGGAAAGTTACCTTCGCCCCAGGCCGCGGGGCACCGGAATCGGCGGTCCTCGAGACGCTGATTCCCTGGAACGAGCATCCTGATGACGGCATCCGGTTCTTCTCCGGCACGGCGACCTATCGAAAGGTGTTCGACATCGGCGCAAACATGGCGAACCGCAACGCCCGGCTGCAACTGGGAAGGGTCGAATGTATCGCCCGGGTGCGCCTCAATGGTAAAGACCTGGGCATTGTTTGGACGGATCCCTGGCTCATTGCCCTGACCGGCGAGCTGAAACCAGGCCGAAACGAACTGGAAATCGAAATCACCAACACCTGGGTGAACCGCCTCATCGGCGATGCCGCCCTGCCGCCCGCGAAACGCATCACCCGCAGCAATGTGGCTCTTCAGGCCGGCCCGCGCACGTTGAAACCTTACCAGGGATTTGCGTCTCAGGATCCTCTGATGATTTCCGGCCTGCTCGGCCCAGTACAACTTGAATTTCTCGACTGAACACCCCCAAACTCTCCTCACGTGCTATGAAACACTACCTGCTCACTCTCGGTTTGCCAGGAATCGTGCTGATCCTGGCCCTCAACAGCGCCGCCGCAGCGCCCGACCCGGTATGGCAAAACCTCTCCAGCAAGCGCGGCGAACTGCCGCCTCCGCCGGGGGGATCGACGCAGCAGACCGGCGCGGTGGTGGGCGACTTTGACCGCGATGGAGTGAACGACTTCATCCTGAGTTTCCGGCAGAAGGCGCCGGCCCTGGTGTGGTATCGGCGAACGGCCACCGGGTGGGACGCGTATGTCATCGACAAGGATTACCTTACGATTGAGGCGGGGGGCGCCGTACACGACATCGACGGTGATGGCGACCTGGATGTGGTATTCGGCGGCGACTCGCAAAGCAGCGAGGTCTGGTGGTGGGAAAACCCCTCGCCCGCTTTCGACAAAAATGCCGCGTGGACCCGGCATTTGATTAAGCAAGGTGGCAAGGCACAGCATCATGACCAGGTGTTTGGTGATTTTCTGGGGACCGGCAAGCTGCAACTTGCCTTTTGGAATCAACAGGCCAAAACCCTCTTTCTCGCGGAAATCCCCGAAAACCCGCGCGCGGCCAAATCCTGGCCGTTGACCGAAGTCGCTTCGGGGGCCAGTGCCGGCGCCATGCCTTACACCGAAGGATTGTCCGCATTCGACGTGGATGCTGACGGCAAGGTGGATTTGCTGGCTTACAACACCTGGTATAAGCACACGGACGCGAAGAACTTCAAACCGATCAAGCTGGGCGATGCGGGAGGGCTGATTTTCGCAGGCTATTTCAAGCCGTCCAAGTATCCCCAGATTGTCATCTCCCCGGGCGACGGCACCGGCCCCGTGCGCTGGTATGAATGCACCGACAACCCGGAAAACCCGGCGGATTGGAAAGCCCAACCCCTGCTCGACAGAGACGTGATTCATGGTCACAGCCTGCAACTCGGCGACGTGAACCGCGACGGCCACCTGGACATTTTCGTGGGTGAGATGGCCAAATGGAGCGGAAAAGATCCCGGGCGCGACCACCCCGAAGCTGGCGCCTGGGTCTTTTACGGAGACGGCCAGGGCGGGTTCACGCTGCGGCAGGTCGTTGTCGGCCATGGCTGGCACGAAGCGCGTTTGGCGGACCTCGATGGCGACGGTGACCTGGATTTGCTCAACAAACCCTATACCTGGGACGCCCCGCGGGTGGATGTCTGGATCAATAACGGCACCCGAACTGGCGCCAGGGGTACGGGCACGAGCAAGAGCTTCCATGGTCCCGTAGGCCTGCAGCTATACAGCTTGCGCGACGTTTTTGCCAAAAATGTCCCGCTCGGTCTGCAAATGACCCGCAGCTTCGGTTTCGAGGAGGTTGAACTGGCCGGCACGTATGGCCAGACTCCCGAACAATTCCGCGCCACGCTCGCTCGCGCCGGTCTAAAGCCCGTGTCATCACTGGTCGATTACAATCTGTTCGTGACAGCCTTGGATAAGGTGGTCGCGGAGGCCAAAATACTGGGTGTCAAATATGTCGGGGTGGCCTGGTTTCCGCACCAGGGGAGTTTCACCGAAGCGGATGCGCGCAAGGCTGCGGCGGATTTCAATCGGTTCGGCGAAGCCCTGTCGAAGCACGGCATGAAATTCATCTTTCATAACCATGGGTATGAGTTCGTGCCGCATGGCGACGGCACCCTCTTCGACCTGCTCGTGACGGAGACCAGGCCCGAATATGTGACCTTCCAGATGGATGTGTTCTGGACGGTGCATCCGGGCCAGGACCCGGTCAAACTCCTCAAGAAATACCCGAATCGCTGGGAGCTGTTACACGTAAAGGATATGCGCAAGGGCACGGCCACAGGGAAGCTGACCGGCAGCGAGGATGTGCGCAACGACGTGGCCCTGGGCAGCGGCCAGATCGATCTCGCAGCGACGCTGAAGGCGGCCCAGGAAATCGGTGTAAAACACTATTTCATTGAAGATGAGTCCCCGACGGTCTCCGAACAGATTCCGCAGAGCTTGCGTTATCTCGAGTCGCTGGCTTGGTGATCTCACTCTGTCAGCACCGGCCTGAATGCTCACCGCGCTGGCATCTGGGGTTTTGCTTGGCCTGGCGTCGGGGCTGGCCCCGGGGCCGCTGCTGGCGCTGGTGTTGGCGCAGACCCTTAAGCACGGTAGGCGTGAGGGCTTCAAAGTCGCGGTCAGCCCGCTGATCACCGACGCACCGATCATTCTACTGGCCCTGCTGGTGGCAGCGAAGGCGGCCAAGTTTCGCCAGGTGCTGGGGATCGTATCCCTGGCCGGAGGTGCGTTCGTCCTTTATTTGGCCTGGGAGACCTTTCGTCCCGCGGCCGCGTCATCGGAGGGAAAGGCCGGGAAACCAGGATCATGGACGAAAGGCATCCTCGCGAATCTCCTAAGCCCGCACCCCTGGCTGTTTTGGCTGACGGTGGGATCGGCCACCCTGGCCAAATCCATGGCGGAGAGCTGGCTCGCGGCGGCGGCTTTCCTGTTTGGCTTCTACCTGCTGTTGGTCGGATCCAAGTTGGCGCTAGCTGTGTTGGCAGCGAAATCCCGCGGGCTGTTGGCCGGCCAGCCCTATGTCTGGGTAATGCGCGTGCTGGCACTGATGCTGGGAGTTTTTGCCATCCTCCTATTCCAGGAAGGCCTGAAGCACCTGGGCGTGATCTGAGGGGTAATGGTCCTGGGAAGATTGCGGCAAGGATTGCCAGGAGGGGACTCCGTCGGCAGATTAAATGGAATCATGAAATTCCGCCTGATCGCTACCTCAGCCGCCCTGCTGTTTGCGGGTGCGGCCAACGCCGCAACCTTTTACTGCGATCCGGCTAAAGGCAACCCCGATGGGGATGGGAGTGCCGAACGCCCTTGGCGAACGGTGGAAGAGGTGCTCCTGGCCCGGCTAGTGCAGTTCGTCGATCTATCCGGAACGCCGGAAAATCCGAACGCGCCGGTTAAGCCAGGCGATACCATCCTGCTGCGGTCCGGTTGGCACGGGATTATCCGTATCGCCAAAGGTTACAACAACGAAATCATAACCCTCGGCGCCGACGCCGGGCATCATCCGCAAGTAGGCTGGATCGAGATCGGCGAGGGGCGGAACTGGCGCCTGAAAGGCCTGACGGTTTCACCGTCTTTGTCGCCGTCGCCACTCGCGCGCACACCGCGAAGCCTCGTAAGCCTGGGCGAACGGTCCAGCGACGCCAGCGCCGAACTGGTCATCGAGGACTGTTTCATTTACTCCGTTCTGGATGCGTCTGCGTGGACCGCGACAGACTGGGTGGAAAAGCCGCACAGCGGCATCTGGCTGGGACGCCACGGCAAGGCGCATGGGGCCCGCAACAATTATATTCTCAACACCCGGTTCGGCATCAATCTGTGTGCGCCGGACTGTGTGGCGGAGGGAAACGTGGTCGCCAACTTCTCGGCTGATGGCATCCGGGTCACTCGCGACGGCCAGGTCGTTCAATACAACGTGATCAAGAACAACTTTGTGGGCTCACGTGACGGGGATGATAACCATGACGATGCGATCCAGGCGTTCTTGTTTAACGCCGGCACAGGAACACTTCGGAACGTGGTTTTGCGGGGCAACCTGATCATCGCCCGGGAAACCGACGGGCTGCCTTTCCCGAACGGGCTCCAGGGAATCGGCTGTTTTGATGGGCCGTTGGTCGGTTTCATGGTCGAAGACAATGTTGTCTGCGTGAACCACTACCACGGCATCACCCTGGGAGACGCCCAGGGCTGCACCATTCGCGGGAACGCCTGTTTTAGTCGGTGGGACGGCCGGGCGCGGCCCTGGGTGATGCTGGGACAAAAGAAGAACCAGGCCAAGGGGAACACGGTTTACGACAACCTTGCCCACAGCTTTAGTTTCAAAGCGGATGCCGAAGTGACCGCGCGGAATAACCAAACGGTGACCGAATCCGTGTTCCGACAGAAGTTTTCGGCGCTGGCGGCAGCGATAAACGAGAAATATGGGAAGCTCCATCCTGTCGCAAAACGCCCAAGGCTGGAGCCGGTTCCGGAGAAATAGCTAATTCCAACGCGAGTCTGGCGAACCCTGTCGCTATCGAGGAGGAATGATCGGATATTGGCCCGATTGCGTCCGCGCCGCGAAAGGGCGTCCCACGTGGAAGTCGGCGACACGCCCGATTCGGCAATGCGCTCCATGGCTTCACGCCCCAGAGATCATTTCCCCGCTCCCCATGACCGGGTTTGGAGGCTCCGCCCGTGGGCCGAGGGAGAAGCGGGGAATATTTGACACACAGCCACTGCGCGCCAACACTTTCTCCATGAATTCAATCACCCATCTTTTACCCGACCGTTGCTTAACGCCGCTGCGGCGCAGTTTCGGACCGATGGCGGCATTCTTGGGAGCGGCGGTCTGCACCCTGGTGCTGTTTGCGCCACGGCCGGTCTCAGGCGCGGACCAGGAGAAATGGGATAACCTGGCAGCCCAGAGCGACCTGCCTCACGGTGGGGGCGTGGCCGCAAGTCAGCCCGAGGACGCGGGTTTGAAGGCGCATCCAAAGGTCATTTTTATGGATGATTTTGAATCGAATGACCTGGGCAAAGGCTGGGATTCCAGCGGAAACAAGGACGGGAAAGTGCTTTCACTGGTGCCTAACGAGCCCAGCGCAGGGTTGGGGAAGCAGTGTTTGCGGGTGGAGGCTCACCTGGGAAAGGACACGGGCGGCGGGTTTACTAAGTGGTTTGAGCCGGCAGATACGGTCTTTATTCGTTTCTACACCAAGTTCGACCCGGGTTGTGACTATGTGCACCATTTCGTGACTTTGCGCGCCAACAAGGGACTGCGCGGAAGCGACAAGTGGAGCGGGTTCGGTGGGGCCGGGCTTAAGCCGGAAGGCAGTGAACGGTTCTCGACCGCGATCGAACCGTGGGGCAACTGGGGTCGCTGGACGCCGCCGGGCCGCTGGAATTTTTACAGCTACTGGCACGAGATGAAAGTGTCCCCCGACGGAAAGTACTGGGGCAACTCTTTTGGTGTTCCCACGGCACCGCTGATCCCGCGGGGGAAATGGATTTGCGTTGAGTTCATGCTCAAACACAACACACCCGGCCAGCCCGATGGCGAGCATGCGTTCTGGATCGATGGCGAACTCCTGGGTCATTGGAAGGGTATAAACTGGCGGAAAACGGAGCAACTGAAGGCCAACGCACTGACCCTGGAGAGCTACATCACCGACCGCTGGACCAAAAACCCGGTCAATGTGGTGTTTTTCGACAACCTGGTGATCGCCCGTGAATATATCGGGCCGGTTGCAACGTCCAAGTAATTGTCTTATAATGTGTTAACCGAAAATGGAGCCCCACAAAACCGCTCCAAAAAGGTGCAAAAAAGTGTATTAAAGTGCAAAAAAGTGCTTCGGCGCCATGATCATGATGCTTTGAAGACCAGAACCCTAATACTCAGCACAGCAATGGCCATGGTTTTCCACCTGGCCGGGCTCATCACAGGAGCTTGCCAAGCCGCCCCAGCTACAGTCGCGGAGTGGAGTTTTATGCGTCCCGGTGACCTGCTGGGCTGGCAACCCAACGGTCACCTGGCAGGAATTGCCGTGACCAACGGCGCCCTGTCCGGTCGCACCGCAGGCTCGGACCCGATTCTCGAATACCGGCCGTTGCTCGACATCCAGGCGACGCCCTGGCAGGTCGTGGAAATCCGGCTGCGCGCAGACAGTGACGGCACCGCCGAACTATTTTGGAGCAGCACCTCGACCGGACGGTTCGGCGGTTTCACCCAGGAAAAAACCACCCGGTTCAACGTGCGCGGCGACGGTCAGTGGCACGTCTACCGGCTCCTGCCTTTTTGGCACCGGGAGGACCGAATCGTTCGCCTGCGTTTTGACTTGTACGACGGCACGAAGTTCGACCTGGCCTCGATTCGAATCGTCAACCTCGTCTCGGCGCCCCCCGCAACCCAGGCCGAGTTCAATTTTGACAAAAACGGCTGGCAGTGGCTGGAGTTTTTGGGTGATGCCGCGGTATCGCCCACAGCCGCCCCAGGTCGTCTGACCCGCTGTGGCGAAGGGCTGTTGCTGGGCCCCCCGGTTCAAATCGACACTTCGGAGAATACGTTTGTTTCCGTAACCATGTCGGTCGATCGCGGGCATCATGGCACCCTATTCTTCGCCACAGACGCGAGCAGCGGTCTGCATAAACGGACTTTTCCACTGAAGGCAGACGGCCATAAATACACCTACAACCTCGACATGCTGCAAGCCACAGAGTGGAAGGGTAATGTGGTGGCCCTGGGGCTGCAGCCCAGCAACGATACCAATGCAGTTGCATCCCTCTCGAGATTGAAGGCCGGCAGCGAACCGGAAGGACCGCCCCACCTGCGAGTAATGACCTTCTCCGTAGAAGAAGCGCTGCCGCGTGTCGGCCTGCCCGCGACGGCCTCGGCCATCCTGTCAAACGACGGGGCCGGGGTGATGACCAATATCGTTGTGGAAATCGAACTTCCGGTAGGGTTGAAACTGGCAGCGAACGTTCCGGCCAAACAGGTGATTGCGCGGCTCGGATTCGATGAAGAAAAGGTTGTGACCTGGAAGGTGCAGGCAATCGAGCCGGGACTGAGCGAGCTCCAATTGAAAGCCTCGGCTGCCAGCGCTGAACCGGTCTTGGCAAAAATGCAGGTGCGCTTTACACCCCGGCATCCTGTCCCCACGACCGCTTACGTTCCGGAACCCAAACCCGTGCGCGGGCCGTATGAGGTCGGAGTTTATTATTTTCCGGGTTGGAAGACGGCCAGTCAATGGGAGCCACTGAAGCGATTCCCCGAACGCAAACCCGTCCTGGGCTACTACCGCGAAGGCGAGCCTGAGATCGCCGATTGGCACATCAAGTGGGCCGTTGAACACGGCATTGCATTCTTCGCGTATGACTGGTACTGGTCAAAGGGGGCGCGGCATCTCGAGCACGCCTTGCATGATGGCTACTTCAAAGCACGCTACCGGTACCTGATGAAATTCTGCCTGTTGTGGGCCAATCACAATCCGCCCGGCAGTTCGTCACATGAAGATTGCCTTGCGGTAACCCGCTATTGGATTGAAAACTACTTTCGCCGTCCAGAGCACCTCCTCTTCGACGGCAAGCCGGTGATGATCATTTTTTCTCCCGACCGGTTTACCCAGGATTTGGGAATCGAAGGCACACGAAGAGCATTTCAGGCCATGCGCGCCGAGTGTGAAGCCGCGGGTTTGAAAGGACTCTACCTGATTGCCTGCGTGGGTGATGCCGGCGGCGCCCGCCGCGCGGCTGAAGAAGGCTACGACTCGGTAACAGCCTATAACTGGCCCGGGCTGGGGTTGACGGGGGAGACCCTGTTCGGTCCGTTTGAATCCCTCCTCGAAGGATATCGCCGTCAATGGAACCACATACTGGATCAGGGACAGTTGCCGCTGGCGCCGGTGCCGGTGTGTGGTGGATGGGACAGCCGTCCCTGGCATGGCGAAAACAACCTGGTTCGGTACGGCCGCACGCCCGAATTGTTCAAGCGGCATCTGCTCGATGCTCGACGTCTCCTGGAGAGTGCCGAGTTCAAGCCGGGGACGCCGAGAGCCATCCTGGTTGAGGCCTGGAATGAGTGGGGTGAAGGTTCGTATATTGAACCCCATGCGGAGTTTGGTTTTGGCTATCTCGATTCCCTGCGTGAGACCTTCACCAGCGCGCCCACAGCGCACGTCGACCTCACTCCCGCCGATGCCAATCTTGGCCCCTACGACGTGGTTCCCTCGGAACCGGAGCAAACGGCCTGGGATTTTTCAAAGGGTGACAATGCGTGGGAGAATTCCATGCAACTCGACGGTTTGAAGGTGGCCCAGGGTGTGTTGAGTGCGCGCAGCGTCGGGAACGACCCCGCATTCTTCGGCCCGGGCATTCGAGCGGCGGCTTCTGATTTCGGCGCCGTGGAAGTACGGATGAGGGTGAAGCGCGTCAACGGCCAGACCGGCAGAGATTCCGCACAGCTCTTCTGGCGCACCAGCCGCCTGGCCGAAAGCGAGAGTTCCAGCGCACGGTTTTCGGTCGAGCTTGATGGGGAATGGCATACGTACCGCATTCCGGTGGGACAAAACCCGCGCTGGCGAGGAGTCATTACCCGGCTACGCCTGGATCCTGTCAATCAACCTGACGTGGAAGTGGAAATCAGCCGAATTGCACTCGGCAAATAGCGGCTGTTTTGATTGGCGCTGAAGGAAAGTCCGCTTCACCAGACGACCACCTTGAAGAATCGCGATTCTGCCCCGGCGGGCTTGGTTTCGCTAAACACCTTCTCCGTGCCGTCGCCCGGAATCACCGGTCCACCAGTCCAGGGTCCGTCGAGGCTGGCGGCTGAGAACACCTGGTAACTTCGACCCGTCTTAGCGATCCATCGCAGCGTCAACTCTGGCCCGTCAGCGGTCACGTTTACTGCAGGCCGGAACAGGACGTCCACCAACGACTGTATGTCCACACGCCCTTTGCCGTGCACATCGCCGGCATACGAAAACCCATCGTGCTCCAGATAGTGGAGGGCGATGTAGGGGATGTCCATGGACAGTTTTGCCTGAGGATTGCAGAGGGTCACATAGCCCATGTTGACGTTAGTGCCGCAGATTTGGCATTGTTCGAGACCGCGAAGTTGGACATCGACCCGGTATACTTTGTCCGAGCTTGGAGTGGCCGGCAGGTTGGCAATTTCGCAAATCACCATGCGCGCCAGGTCCAGCCCATCGCGAACGGAGTTCCCGTCCTCATCGGGGTTTCCGGGATTCTTCTTGAGACGCGTTTCTTCCTCGTTCTCCAGCCAGTCCGCATCTTTGTCCTCTGATAATGGCAGCAGATGGGGGTTGGAATTGCCGGCCAGCAGGGCTTGAAGTTGACGGGGATCAATTCGCCCCTGGCCAGCCTGCAAGACTCCACCCTCCCATCCAAACGCCCCATGCTCCAGGTAGTGCAACGCCATGGTGGTGACATAAAGAGACTCACTGATCACCGGATTGATGATCTGCCAGAAACCCATGGTCTGGACCAAGCCACAACGCGGGCACGTCTCCAAGCCATCCATGGGGTATTGCACCACAAATGGCCGATCCTTCGGCCCATCCTCGGGCCGTGGTGCGACAGGCAGGAGTTCGCACAATCGACGCAGTTCGCGCGCGACGTCGATACCATCCAACAGCAGATCCCCGTCCGAATCCGGCTTTCCCGGGTCGGTCTGAAATGCGGACTCCTCCCAATCCCGCAAGCCATCGCGGTCCAAGTCCGTTCGCAGAGGTTCGGGAATGAGATGTCCCAGACCATCGGATTGAAGGATGAACTTGAGCAAGGGAGGATTGACCCGTCCTGAATGCTCGCTGCCGGAATAGGAGAAACTGCCGTGGTCCATATAGTGCTTGGCGATGTATGGCACGGAGATCACCTGGTTTTCCAGCGGATTGAACACCTCCATCAGCCCCATGTTCACTGGTTCACCACACACTGCACAGTGCTGCAAACCGAAGGCCATGTGGTGAGTAAGGTAAACCTTGGTTGTGGACGGTTCTGTGGGCAAGGCATCGACGATTGTGGATAGCGCCTTTGCCAAGTCGACACCGTCCGGTACGGCGTTTGTGTTTTGATCCGGCAATTGCGGGTCGAGACCAAGAATCCTCTCTTCGCTACTCAGCAGGAAGTCAGAGTCGGGATCATCGTAAAGATTGAAGGCAGTTACGTGAGGATCCAGAGGCTCCGCAGCCACGTTTAAGACTGTCGATGGCAGCATCCCCATGGCCGCCAATGATACCGCCAGAGCCATCCTGGGGCGCAACCGCCGACTCGCCATGGCTTCGACAAGATCGGACACTGTTTGCCAGGAGCGGCCTCGTCTCATCGCCCGACACAATCGATAGATGCGCCGATATTCAGGAAGGAGCCGGGGGGTGACTGTACAATCCGGGCAGGACCAGTGAAACAGGATGCGCTGGTCGCGACGGCGCAGCGAGTTTCTAACATAGCCACGGGTCGCAAAACTTTGAACACAGCACGGCGGGTAACCGAACAATCGTCCTTCGCAATAGATCGTGGCTTCATCCCGGTTGACTGGCAAACCGGAGAACTTTGAAGCGTAGGCCTCCAGTGCCGAATCAGACGTGCTCAACAACAACTCCTTCACGTCACGACCACATTGGACTGACCGATCGACAGTGCGGGTTTTGAGGCCCAGCCTCTTCAACGAGCCCAGAGTCGCGCTATCGAATTGTTTCTCCCACCGGCTGAGAGGTTTAAGACCTTCCAGGGTCAATAGGGAAAGGTAGGCGAGCTCAAAATCCAAGCCGCGCACCATCCCTTCGCATGACGCCAGGGCAGAATTCATACGTTTCGAAAGGGTTACTCAGCAACCTACATCCAATTGGCTACAATATCAAAGATGAGAAGCGAGTTTCTTATACGCAACGACAGGCAGCATTGGCATCGTTAATCGATATCCGACACGAGTGCACTATCGAGCGGTTCGAGAGTCACTTCTCGCAACTGCTGGCCACAACGCACGGCAAAACGCCTTCGATTCGTGGTCGGATTCCAGAGCAGAGCCGCACGGGCGAAGGGATACCACCCCAAGACGGCAGGTTCGATGCCCTCTACATAAGGAATCCGGCGCAGCGATGGCAGAATGCGCTGTTTAAACGCCATGAGTTCAGGCAACGACTCCTGGCAGGCCTCAAGTGAGTCGTGATTGGCACCTGCCTGTGAACGGTAAATAAACTGTGTGCCCCTGGAAACCAGTTGCTTGGAGGTAACAGCAAGTGCGTCGGCGTCGGACAAGAAGGTCCATCCATCACGTGCGGGTCGATCGGAAACCTCAAAGGGAACTCCCAATGCCATGAACAAACTAAATGGCCGGTCGTCCCCAACCAAACGGCTGGCCTCCCCCCAGTAATGCTTCAGAGGGCCGCAAAGCCGATGTCCGGCCAGTTTCCCGTGAAAGCCAGCCTGCTGCCGCATGGCTGCAGTCAGCGCGGCCCAATGCGCTTTAGGAAACGGAGTTACGCCGCTCATGAACATGGTGTTTCTGACGTCTGCCAGCGTAGAAATGACCAACTTCGCGGCCAAATGATTGGCTGACAACCTGTCGGCGGGGTAAGCCGTAGTCTCGCTATACGCCTGCTCCGGGCGGACAAATCGGCGGTGAAAGAGCGCACTGAACAATTCATCGGTCTTGCCCTTTAGTTGTCCGAAGGAAGCGTCGTCGAACATCAGTTCGCCAACTCGGAAAGACGCTTCCGTGTAGTCCCGCAGCCGTATTCCCGCCTTCTCCGCGCCCAAGTACATCACCATGATCCCCAGGTTCCCATCGGCTGCTTCCTGTTGTGAGCGAAAGGAGGCGGTCAGGTCATCACACGTGAAGTCCACCCACAGGCGCAGCAAGGTCGTCAGACGTCGGGCGCGAACATCATCCAACAACTCGGACCAAGAGCTCAAGGGCAGACCGGACCGACGCAGGAAGCGATCACGATGGTCCTCGCAAAAGCAACCGCCGGTTTCTCCCGGTGATCGTGCCAGACGAAAATCGTCATCAAGGAAAATCTGGGAAAAGCCGGAACGCCGAAGCTCCTTAATCGCGTTCACGTTTTCATCCGTTGCAGGTGCGTGAAGCGAAGTCCCGGAGAAGTTATTCCCGTCAAATGCCCTCCCCAACCGCCAGTGCGACGGAGGCGTCAATGGGAAACTACCATCCCGCGCTCCCAAGGAGTCGCCGGGGTGTCCTAGCGGAACATTGATCACCCTTGCGCCAATGCCTGCCTGCAGCAAGGCCTCTTTGGCTTTGACCAATGATTCCATAGGCCAGGGCCAATAGCCGTAGAAGAATCCCGTGAGCCAGACCCAGTTGACTCCCGCGCTGGCCAGCACATCAGGAAATGACGGATCCTCCAAAACCGCGGCTGGGCTAAGGCAAACATGATATTCCCGGCGGCGAAGGGGACGTTTCGCCCAGGCGCATGGCGGCAAGAGACCCGCGCCCAAAACGGCCGCCGCAGTGTATTTGATACTCTGACGCCGAGTCATGAGAGACCTGTATCCGCCTACTGAGGCAAAGCTGTACGAAATTGATTTGGCCATGGTGACGGGCGGGGACAAAGCGCGACGGCTAAAACTAATCCGCAAGCAACTTCCGCACGGCACCGAGCAGCACGGCCTCTGCGGCGGGACTCACGTTCGAAGCAGGCGGGCTGACCTCGTATCCGCCCTCCTCGTAAGCCTTTGCCGTGCCAATGTACCAGGGTCCATAATCACCATAAGCGGCCATGGCGACAAAGAGATCCGGGCGAGCTGCCTTTGCCGCCAACTGATATTCCACGAAAAGCTCGCCGGGCATGTGCAGGATGCGCGCAGAACCAAGCCGCAGACAAGCTATGTCAATGCGATGGCCGGCCAGGCAACGACGCAACCAGGCGAGACGCGTCGGACCGCCAATCAAAAAGAACCGCGGGTCATTTGCCTTCAGGGCGGCCTGGAGTTCCGCCTCGTTGAGATCCTTGGCCAATGGTAGCGCCACAGGTTGAACACCCCAGGAAACCCTCTCCGCAGTCAAAGGTTCGCGCTGGGTCGATTCCCAGGCGCGGCGCATTCCGTCGGCCAGGCGTTCCGCCAGGATCTTGCGATTCTCTTGAGCCCCATCGTTGTATTTTCCTGCCCCGATGTTGCCGCCGGCGCCGGTAAAGTGGACATGGAGGGCAGCGGGGACGGCCAACTGCCTGAGAAACCGGGCGAGGCCGGGAAAGTCAGGATTAGGAACTCCCGTTCGGTAGTAGCTCTGCGGATGCGTAGCATAGTAGCTGAGCACAGCGAGAGGCCGATCCTCATTCCAGAAGCTCACCAGTGAAAGCACAGGATCAATGGTTCCCTCGGGCTCGGCACGCAGGGCGGGATCCTTGCAGGTCGTGTAACGGACAGCCCGCACTTTTCCATCCGGGCCGAGGATGCGGCGGTTGGAGGCCACCTGCTCGACTTTGGCTTCACCCAACCCCACGTGAGTCAGCGGTTGGGCTCGCGGCAGGGCCATCCGGATAGCCTCCTGCAGTTCGCATAACGTCGCTCTCTGGTGGCCGCCATCGAATTGACGCAGAGGCAGACCAGCCTCCAGCAAAATCTTTTCCGCGGAAAAGTCGGCATCGGGCGCGTCGTGTTGATGGACCGAATGCACCGCCACCCGTTCAGGCACAGTGCCGGCGGCCTCAGCCAAAGCACGCCGAAACGCATCATGAGCCTCGTTGGCAATACCGATCCAATCGATGGCGCACAATACGATGGGCTTCCCTGCCCCCAGCAGCACAAGACCTCGCGCCCGAAGGCCGAGGTCCCATTTATTGGTGACCGGGTCATACGCCATCATGCTTCCAATGAAGGGGGTGGCGTCGATGTCGAAAACCGCCAAGGACAACTCGCTCCGGGCGGCCGGGATTGGGGACTTCGGGGAATCCGCCCCTAACCCGCTCCAACACCACACTGATAGAATTATGATTACAAAGGCGAGTTCTCGTCGCACCGCACCGAGTCTTTGGCTCATGGGTTCATAGTATCACTTGCCTTGGCATAATGCACGATCAGAACACGACATCTCGGAAAAGGACGAGCGCTTTCCGGCATGTGCCATGCCGCCAACGTTGGTGTGATCCAGTGCGCGCTCAGAGGGGTGCCTGAGTTTCGCTTCCCCGTTCTGGAACCTGGCCAGACTTGGGCCATGCCGAGTTCGCCGGTCCAAGAACAGCCAATGCCAAAGCTCGAACGGCCAAACCCGACGCCCGATACTGTAGTACCAGCGCATTGCTGCGCGAAAACCACGGTCAGGATGCGCGAGAAGTCTCCAGATGGAACTGGGCCGGAGCTGGCATATTGCCTCGATTAACTTCACCCACATTAATACACGCCAGTTCGGCACGTGGGTACTCTCGAGGACCTGGTGTTTGTAGTCCCAAAGCCTTAGATCGGTCTGAATCACACGGCGATTTGCTTCCTGTTGTGCGAAAGGCGTCCACCGATGGGGCGTCGCGTACAGGGCTTGAATCTGGTCCGGGTCGTAGGAGAGAATTTGCCGAAGAGTGCGCCAATAATCGCGATCAGTTTCCTGTGCGAATCCCACCACAAAAGCCGCCATCGCGATGATGCCATGTTTTCTGAGCAGACGGATCGCCTCACGATCAACAGCCTGGGTACTGCCTTTGCGAATAGCCTGGAGCGTGGTCTCGTCCGTGCTCTCGATGCCGAGAAGGAACCGGGCAACGCCGGCTTTTTTGTAGAGGTGAAGGATGTCAGCGTCGCGCACGATATCGCTGGCCCGGGTCGAGCCAACAAGAATCAAGGGTACTCTCTGGGCTATGAGAGCCTTCAGGAACGCTTGCCAGGCCGAGCGGCACGCCGTCGGATTTTCGTCGGCGAAATTAATCACTTCGACGCCATGCTCGCGATGCAACCACGCCAGTTCCTCCGCAAACTTGACCGGATTGCGGTGCCGCCAGGTGCGCCAGAATACCCGCTGGCCACAATAATTGCACAAGTGCGGACAGCCACGCGAAAACTGAACCACAACGGCGCGATGGTTGCCCCAATAGCTGTAACGTCGGTGGTCAATCAATTCCCACCCAATGCGGTGGGCATCTAGACTGGAAATAATAGGCGCCGGACCGGTCGCCCGTGCTTGCCCCCTAGCAGGCGCCGCGATGCTGGCAGACCTCCGCTTTGATGAAACAGTGCCAAGCCGGAAAACGATTCCGGGCACCAGTTCCAATGTTCTCCCATCCTCCAGTGCTGTCACCAAGCGAACCACGGTCTCCTCCCCTTCTCCCCTGACGATGATGTCGACCTCGGGGTCCTGATCCATAATCTCATCCCAATGGAAAGTCGGGAAGACGCCCCCATAAATGATCCAAGTGTCTGGCAGCGCTGTGCGCAGCGACCGTGCAATCTCCATGGCACCAGGATGCCCTGAGGTTGAACCCGAGTGCCCCATCAAAACTGCGTCTGGGTTCCAATCACGGACCTCTGCTACAATCTGGCTGAGCGGCAAGGGACCGAACTCGGCATCGACCAGATTCACCTGGTGCCCCGCATCGAGCAACGGACCTCCTAAGGAGAGCAAACCAAGGGGCGGCAGATGTTCCTGGGGAATACGGCTGCCAATCGAGGGGTGGGGCGGGTTTACCAGCAATACTCTCATAGGGACAGGACAATTTGATGATTGTTCTTGGCAACCTGCGTCTCGTTTGACGGTCCGGCACACACTCGGTTGCGCAAATTACTTTGCACTGCAAAGTTTATGACGTCAACCCTCATCATTATGTTCAAAGAATCCTCTATTTTATTGGCAGCACCCTTTCTTACGAGAAAGAGGGTGGCAGTGAGGTCTTGCGCTTACCGTGCTTGCCACAGCCGTGGTTTCACTGGTTCACCTTTGAACGAGCCTGATTTGCCCCCTTCGCACGGAAAAGGAATCGTCCCCTGAAAACAGGAGGTGAAATGATAGGCCGTCAGGACTGATCCATTTGGTGGGGATGAAACTCGATTCCCCTGGTCCAATATCCCAAGCCGAAGTGTGAAAAGCGATACTCCAAGGTCCCCAAGGTTCTGGCGCGTCGTAAATAGCGAAGCCCCCCGCATATCGGGTATCCATCCCAGGCCCGGTCTGACACCACAAATACCGTTTTATGGCGGGATTATAACTGATTCCAGAACGGTAGCAGGCACCGGGGTTACTGAAAACGGCACCGGCCTCTGACAATTCGCGGGTCCACCGAGGCTCTCCCTCGTGGTCGACATCCAGGAAGAACTCATAAGCAGCGCGATTGAGCAATTCTCGTTTCGGCACGCGCGCCAATAAATAGCGGTCGGCGCGCTCATAGGCAGTGTCCTGGTCTGCTGAATAAATGTAGACGAAATCGTCGCGTGCACCGGCATAATCCCTGCCAAAATTGAGGAAAGTCGGGCAGCCAAAGCTCTGGGTAAACCTCCAATCCGCCCACCGCCACGAGATGCCATGGTCAGAGGACCAGGCTAGTTGAGAATTACCGGAGTTCCGCGTAAGGAGGTACAACGTCCCGCGGATACAGAGCAACCCGCTGGCCTTGCGGCCAGCTTTGCCGTCACCACAAGCCTCGCCTGTTGGGGAGGGCAGATTGACTGCCCGAATTTCCGGTGGTATTCCGATGACCTTAGCGAACCCGAGGCTGAGCTTGCGCTCGGAAAAAGGTTCAAAACCACGCCCATCGCCGTAGGCCGTATACAATGCGTCATCGTCACCCCAAGTGATTGGCCAGTTATCGCTCCCCTTGGCAAGTCGGATGACGGAGTCACTCGGTGCCCATTCAATTTCAGCGACGACCGGGCTGGGCGGATAAGGAGCAGCGAGAGCGTTGTCCGAACCGTCATATTTCGTCTGGCGAGATGGGAGGACAGCTGAGGCTATTGGTTGGAGAAAAGCCTGGAGCACACCGTAATGATCTGCACCTTCTTCTCGTTTCCAACTCTGACCGGCACGCGCGACAACGATGTCGAGCGCAGGCATCACGACAATGAGACTGTCGTACAACCCCCAGGACCAATATGTATCGAGAGGCACTCCTTCAATGGCTTCGTCCGCATTATTCCACCACAGCAAGCCGTAGTGTCTCGAAGCATTGCCATAGTCCTCAGGCTTACGGACTGGCAAACCTGAGAACTGCGTGAGGCGGGCCTGGTCAACATAGGCCTTGGGGAGGATTTGCCGGCCATCCCATTCCCCGCCCCGCAACCAGAGCAGGCCAAACCTAGCCATCGCGTCAACATTCGCACTGATTCCAGCCCCGAACTCACGACGCGGGATGCCTTCAATCAGAGGCGACCGATATGCGTTTTTTCGCCACGAGAGATCGGTCCGTTCGATGCCCAACGGTGCGAAGATCCTTTCAAACATAAGTTCGTCAAGATCGCGCCGGTAGATCAGCGTAAGGCATTCAGCGAGCCAATTGGGGCCACTGTCGCTATAACTCCACTGCGCGCCGGGCTGGAACATCAACGGCACGTAGCCTCCCGGTTTATCGAACCCGGCCGTTTGGGCAGCCAGGTGGCGCAGAGTAATGTCATCGAGCCATCCCTTGGAGCTATTTTCTTCAGGTGGGATCCCCAAAGTCGGGTGGTGTTTCACGGCCCGATCGTCCAGCGTAACCTTCTGATCTGCAACAGCAAGTCCCAGAGCAGCGGCACCAAAGGACTTGGTTGATGATTTCAAATCATACCGTCGCTTCGAGTCTCCCCACGAGATCACCAGTTTGCCACCTCGAATAACGCATCCAGAACCACCGCCGGTAAGCGCGTAATCGCGTGCCGCCATTAGTTTGGCAGCATCCAAGCCAGCATTCTGAGGAGCCACAGTCGTCCATTGCGCTCCGGGAAACTCAGCCGCGTTCGCAATTGCCCCCCACGAAACGCCTGTGATAACCAGAATGAGGAGCAATGAAAATCGTATGTTCACGGCTATCGGGAAAGTTCGAGAGGCAAGACTGAGCGTTCAGCGATAAGAATCGGCGAATCGTACAGCGGAACCTGCCGAAAGACATCGTCCGCCTTGGGTCGCACCAGTGCAAAAACATTCCCGGTCAGAAGATCGACATATACCGGTTCGGAAAACTTGACCGTCTTCAGCGTGAGGTCAACAGCTTTTGTGGTGTTAGACTCCTGGGGAGGAGAATCCTTAACCCAGAGCGCCACCAGATGCGCACCACTCGCCCGGTGAACGTAAGCTGAAGCCGCGACCTGGTTGGTGATGCTAACTTTACATGAAAAGTCCGTGAGCCGTGCGAGAGAATGATCAAAGACCGCGAACACGTGTTGGGCAGCAAAATAAGCGGCTTTGGCGTGGGACACGGTTTGATCGGGATTCGTGCCAAGTAACCCCTTGTAGTTCATTTGAACCTCACTGCCATTCCGATAGTGCATGTCTGACATAGTAAAAAGGTTGAACGGCACGTCCTTTGCCAAGTGGGCCAGCATTCGTCTCAGGTTCCATTTTGCCTGGGTGCTTTCGGACCAGTGAATCATGGACAGGGCAAAACTCTCCTGAAAGCGGGACGGCGCTCCCGTTTCACCTTGGCGCACTTGGATCTCTGCACCGTGTGAAGCGATGATGTGCCGGACGCGGTCGATGGCGCCGAGATCATCAGGATTTCGGGGATAACCGTGAATGGTAATGGCGTCGATGAGGTCTAACCCGCTCCGTTCTGAGACCTCGTCGAGGAATTTTGCAGCGAAATTAAGGTTGCCCGCCAGGCCGAGGGCAAAAACTCGCGCTGCAGGCTGCTCGGACCGAATGATTCGCGCTGTGCGCACGAACAGCGCTGCATAGTGTTCCGGCGTATTCTCCTTACCAAGGTCCGGTTCGTTCCAGACCTCCCATTCCGTCACCCTATCTCTATAACGACGCACCAGAGCCCGGACCCAGCAATCCCAGGCAGCGAGCGCAACCGCTGACTTCGGCAAGCCGCCTGCCAGTCCTGTGCCACCACCACCAGGGTAGATCGTGTTTCCGTAAGACAGTTCGAGCCAAGGCTGCACGCCTTGCGAACGGGCGTCATCAACGATCTGATCAAGCCATTTCCAGTCATACACCCCAGGAGACTTCTCGCATTTCGCCCAACCGGCCTGCATACGGATCGCCTTGGCACCTAAGGGGCCAAGGTACTTCTTGTAGCTGTCATATACCGCAAAATCACGATCGAGGGTTTCCCCACCGATCGACCAGTCCGATCCGGCGATCTCCCTGGCTGACCGAGGCCTGAGTTTGCCGACAAAAGGAAGCCGTGGCTTTACTTTTTCGGGAGGGGTCTCGTTCTGGGCAATCGACGCTTTTTCAAAATCGGAGTCGTTCACCCAGCCAGCGTTCACTTTTTCCCCTTTCATGAAACGCTCGTAAAAGCCCTTTTGCCCGGGATTGGCATACGGGTAATTGTCAAAGCACTCCTCCTGACCAAGAAGTCGAGGATCATTCTGCCGCATTAACTTGGAGTAAAGGATGTTGGTAAGCGTTTGAAGAATAGGGGAGGCGGTTTGAGTGTAAACAAGATTGCGGAGACAATCGGGATCCTGCTTCAAATTGTAGAGTTCCTCCGCTGGTCTCATGCCAAAACACCATGCCCAATGCTGGTCTGTAGAATCTACCCGATGTGCCTCGAGAACGAACGTCTTGG
This sequence comes from Verrucomicrobia subdivision 3 bacterium UBA6082, assembly GCA_002428665.1. Lineage (GTDB taxonomy): Bacteria > Verrucomicrobiota > Verrucomicrobiia > Limisphaerales > UBA8199 > UBA6082. The sequence continues at coordinate 214,717 of DIXK01000096.1, read as the reverse complement.
TGGCACCACCATCGCAGTCGAGGTATCCCGTCTCAGGGTTGCCAGCCGGCCAGCGAGTCGGTTCGAAATTCCTGAGGTAGAGCCAATCCCCTTTGACGACCCCACGGACGGGGTAGCCTCTATCGTGTGGCCGGCCAATGTCCGTGCGCTCTCTTCCGAGGAGAACATGATCGCGCTTTGGATCGATCCATCCGCTGTCGCCTGACCTAAAAAGGTTCACGAGGCTGCGTCCCGGCGAATCGGCCATGCCTGTATCCTTCCACCGGAGGCCAGACAACTCAATCAGGGTCGGGGCGATATCAATGAAACTGACGTAGTCGTCGACGATCCTGCCGGGGAACTTGATTCCCCGCTTCCACATAACCGCGAGGGGAACGTGGTTTGCGAAATCATAGGTATTTCCCTTCACCCGGGGAAAGGGCATGCCATGATCCGAGGTGACAATGACGAGCGTGTTGTCGAGCAATTCCCGGTCCTGCAACGTCGCCAACATGCGCCCGAGGTGGCGGTCGAAATGTTCCACCTCGAAAGCGTAATCGAGCATGTCGTTTCGCACCGTAGCGTTGTCCGGCCAATAACCGGGCACACGGTCGATATCCGTCACCTTCTTCCCGCCCTTCGCGACACCAGAACCAAACTCATAGCTACGATGCGGCTCGACAGCGCCGTACCAGAAGCACCATGGTAATCCAGGTGGGACGGCGTCGAGGAAGTCCCGAAAATTGGCGGCATAATCATTGTCGCTAATACCCTTAGCCGGAGGCTGAGCCTTCTGCTTGTTATAAGCCCGCCCCGTCATCTCACGCGGCCGACCGGATACATTTGTAGCTACCCCCGGCGCCCAGCCCTTTTGAGTGTGGCCGACAAACCAGCCATTTTCGGCGAGCGCCTCGCCCCAGCCTTTGAATTCCGGGGGAAAATAGCAAACGTGGTTTGCCGCCGCCTTAAGCTGCCAGGAGTTGCGGCCCGTGAGCAGGCTGGCCCGCGACGGCGCGCACTTTGCGTTGGGTGTATATGCCCGGTTGAACAGAAGGCCATCGTCCGCGACCCGGTCAAAAGCTGGAGTTTTTACCCACGTCGTTCCGTAGGCTCCGGCATGGAGCCCCCAATCGTCAGCGATAGCAAATAAGATATTGGGAGGAGCAGCGGCAGACATTTTGCCTGCGGCAATTATGTTTAACTGGAGGAAAGGACATAGAAAAACGAACGAGCAGATATGCCTAAGGGCGAGCATGGAAATCCTGAATTTAACTTAGGACTGGGTTGGGTTCCCGCCCTGCTTATTCTTCTTCGAGGTTTGTGCTTTTCTGGCTGGCACGGGTGGACGAAAACTAGTTTTCCAGTTTTGTTTCACAAGGGCCTTCAACTCAGCCTGCACCCGCGCGTATTTTGGATTGTCGGCCAGGTTCCGCTCCTCGTTCGGGTCGGTTTGGTAATCGTACAATTGGGCGCCTTGTCTACCGTCGTCCCACTCGATGTACCGCCATTGTTCGGTGCGAACGGTATAACCAGGGAAGCTGCCACGCCACACCTGTGTGAAGGCAACTTTATCCCAGGAAGCCGAAGGATTATCGATCAAGGGCCTAAGACTGGTTCCAGCCAAAGCATGGTGAGGCTTGAGTCCGCATAGGTCCGCCAATGTAGGGTAAATGTCCAGCAACTCGACAGTTCGGGGGCTCCCCTGCCCTTTTACTTTTTGGCCTGGAACCGCAAAAATGAGAGGTACGCGAGCGGAATTCTCGAACAGGCTTTGCTTCTTCCAAAGTCCAAGTTCTCCGACGTGGTAGCCGTTATCGCTCCAGAAAACGATGATGGTATTCTCGGACAACTTCAGCCGTTCGAGGGCATCCAGCAGGCGGCCAACTTGCGCATCCATGAAGCTAACCGAAGCCCAATACGCTTGTTTTGACTCGCGCGCCTGCATCTCCGTAACACCAAACCACGGCCATGGTTGTATGAATGACAAAGCGGGTTTCGGTACCGTTGAGGAAAAATCTGACGGCAGACTGGGCATTTGAACCTGATCCAAGGGCAAAAGATCGAAGTACTTCTTTGGCGCCACATATGGGCAGTGCGGCCGATAAAAGCCACAGGCAATAAAAAACGGGCGATCCTTATGCGCCTCGAGAAGTTTGATGGTCTCACTTGCTCCAATGCCGTCGGTCTGCTCCTCGTCCTTGCCCTCGGCTTTTAAAAAGCTCAGCGAGCTACCCAGGCCGCGCTTCGGAGTATGGTTGATCAGCAGATACTCCTCGTCCTTATCACGGCCACGAGGATTGACAACATGGTCCCAGGATTGGGGGTCATCCAACCCGCTGGTTCCGATGTCGCCGGGCACTCCGTAGTGGTAGATCTTCCCTACCCTTGCAGTGAAATACCCATTTGTGCGGAACAATTGAGGCAAGGTAACGACGCTGGGCAAGACGGTGCGGAAGTGTTTCTTGAGATCGAACACCTGGGTCGTGTCCGGACGAAGGCCGGTCATTAATGAGGTCCGGCTTGGGCTGCATAAAGGAAATTGGCAATACGCGCGGTCAAACCTTGTCCCACGCGAAGCAAGCCGATCGAGGTTGGGCGTCCTAACTACCGGATCTCCATAGCAGGAGAGATCGCAATTCAAGTCATCGCTCGCGATGAACAGCACGTTGGGTTTCCGGCTTGCGGCGTCCAGCGAGATGACGCCAACTATCATCAATAATACGCCGAAGAAGCACTTGTTCAGGATATTCATGGTTTGCAGCCTCCAAAATACGGCCCGGGGTGTGCGCTCGAGCAAGCAGTCCGGCTGGTTTCATAACGCCATTCAACACTAGTAGCCAGGGAGGCTTCAATGCTTTTGTAAGGGGTCCGCGCCTTCACCAAAGGTAAGTTAGTGCGGCTTTACCTCGGGAGAAGCCCTCACGGGGCGCTGGTGACAGCAGGAAGATTGACTCCCCGGAGAAAGGACAGCACCGTGACAGCCCGCAGGGCACCGCCTCTCGACGCGCTGGATGTGGCTCTCCCGCTCGGTTATCATCGTAAAAATGAGCGAGTCTCGCGTGGTGGTGGTCGGCGGTGGTGCGGCGGGTTTTTTCGCCGCAATCACCTGCGCTGAGGCGTCACCTCAGACCAAGGTCGTGTTACTGGAAAAGGGACCCCAGTTTCTCTCCAAAGTGCGCATTTCAGGAGGTGGGCGCTGTAATGTCACAAATGCCTGCAACGATCCGCGCGAACTGAGCCGGCAATATCCGCGGGGCGGATCAGCCTTGCTGGGTCCGTTCCAGCGTTTTCGGTGTGCGGACACCGCAGCCTGGTTCGAGGCGCGTGGCGTCAAACTGACTGCCGAACCGGACGGCAGGGTCTTTCCGATCACAGATTCCTCCGCCACAATCCTGGAGTGCCTGCTTGGGTCGGCTCGTCGGGCAGGCGTGGTGCTTAGTTGCCAATGCGGTGTCGAGCGTATTCAACGGTGCGCTGACGGAAGGTTCGACCTGGAACTCTCAAACGGGACAAGGTTAGAAAGCGACCGGGTGATGCTAGCGACGGGAGGATGTCGGGTGCCGGCTGCGGGGAGTCTCGCTGTTTCGCTCGGCCACGCGCTGGAAACTCCAGTCCCTTCCCTTTTCACGTTCCACGTAGCGACCCCGTGGATTCGCGAATTGGCTGGTGTGACAACCAAGCGAGTGGAGGTGGCGGTGCCGGGTCTGGGGCTACGCGAAACCGGTCCCCTCTTGTTGACGCATACCGGGTTAAGTGGCCCAGCAATTCTTAGACTTTCTGCCTGGGGTGCGCGTTCGTTGCACGCGGCAAACTACCGATTTCCACTGTCTATAAACTGGCTACCGAACTGGCAAAGCGACACGCTAACAGCTGAGTTGTCTTCGCGGCGCAATAAACATCCAGCGCGGTTGGTGGTGAACTCCGCTTTGTCTCCCGTGCCGGGTCGGTTATGGGAACGTCTCGTGCAAGAGGCTGGGGTGCCAAGGGACACTCGCTGGGCTGAACTTTCCCGGTCACGATTGCATGCACTGGTTCAGTCGCTCACCAACACAAACCTGGCGGTTGCTGGCAAGACACTTAACCGGGATGAATTCGTCACCTGCGGAGGGGTGCGGCTCTCCGAGGTTAATTTTCAGCGAATGGAGAGTAGGATTTGCCCCGGGCTTTTCTTTGGCGGAGAGTTGCTAGACATCGATGGACTGACGGGAGGCTTCAATTTTCAGGCAGCATGGACCACAGGCTGGCTGGCTGGCAAAGCCATGGCCTCCGGGATTTGACCTTCAGATCGACGCGATCCTGGGTTGCAGGTCAACTCACCGGGACAAGAGACACACGTTCTCCCTTATCGCTTCGCGTGATGCCCTGTGCACGAGGATCGAGGGTAAGGACACCATCCACCAGGAAGGCATAACGATGGTGGCCATGCTTCAACTCGACAGTAAGCAACCAGGAATGGTCGGGCATCTGTTTCATCGGGTGAGAAGCGGGGTTCCAATGGTTGAAGTCACCCACCAAACTGACAGCCTTGGCCTGTGGCGCGTTACAGATAAAATTGATAGCGCGGAGCGGCTTCCGATAATCAAAAGACGACATAAACTAATTCGGTTTAAAGTGCTTTTCCTCGATAGCTGAAACCGTACTGATCAACCCAATAGGTTAGCAAGAATCGTGAGGGCGGATCGGCGAACGCGTTCCGACTGGTTTTCCAAGACCCGATACTGGTCGGTCCAATTCTTCTTGGTCCCATTGCGCTCTCGCCACATGGCTTTGAGGACGGTTTCGGTTCGTTCCACCTGCTGCATCGCCGAACTCAGGGACTCACGTCCCCCAGGCACATCAGAAATATGACCGACGAAGAACTGGCTGATACGTTTGCGACTGAACACCGCACGAAGCAACATGACAACCGTTTGCTCGCACGGGTACCATTTTCTAGCCAGCAACTCGCGAAGGAAAGTGTGATGGACTGCGAAGAACTCCGAGCGAGGGCGTTCGGTGTATTCGCGAATTTCTTGCGCCTCAACCGGAAACCAGTTGTACAGCAGGGCAAAGGTACCGTAGGTATCGATTAACTGCTTGGAGTTGGTGTGGTCGGTGGCGATCTCACCGATACAAACGTCCTGTCCCAGCTCGAGGATGATCTCAGGCAAGTCGTGCAAGCGGTTGAGAACCTCTTGCCCCACGGGGACGCCATAGTTGAAATCTCCTGGGATCAGCCAATAAACGTCATTAGAAGCACCACGTTCAAATGCGGGCCCCAGTCCGGAATACCACATCTGACAGGTGTCCACACACCAGCAGTCGACCACGTCAGAGAATCGTTCGACAGTCTTGGCTCTGAATTCCCGGAATGCACGGCTGCGGGAAGCCTCGTAATAGGTCTTGCGATCCATCACGGTAACGGGTCGCGCGTAAGTCTGACGATCAGCGTCGAGATGCTCCACAAGACCATAGAGCGCGTTCAAATCGTCAAAATCATCCGGCTGAACAAAGGGATAGATGATTATGGGATGGATTTTGCCCGTTTTCCTGGAGGTTGGGAGGGTTTTGTCTCGCTTGGTTCGGGTCTTGCTTTGGGTTACTTCCGGCTTGTTCATAGTTTTTGGGCAGTCATGCGTTCGAACTACTACCGTCATTTAACACCCGCAGGGTGACACCTGGAGGCGAGCCCCGCTTCAGGGTCAGTCTACCCCCTCAAGAAATGTGGACAATATCAAAATCACCCCCTTTCTTTGCGTTTCCTCGACAGAGTTCCTTTCTAGCGCAGGGGAAGGAACGCGCGATGGGGAGCAACCGAAAGTCCAGCCATCAACCGGATTCACTCCGGGGCAAGCCGGCTAGCTATTGAAACAGGTGATTGTGTGCCTGCGGGCCAAGGCTGATTCCGGACAAGATGGGCCCAAGAATCCTGGTCTCGCCGAGAATCAACCTCGGTTACTGCACCGCGCCGACGTTCTTGCCTGCGCCACGCTGCATAAGCGCCTGAAGCTCCCCCAAGTGTGACTGGTAGACAGCCCGGGGACTACAGTCATACTTGTTGCATAAGCTGGCGGCCATGCCCACAATTTCACCCATCATGCCGCAAGTTCGCATCACCCGAACTGCACCCAAGGCTTCATGGGTGACACTGATATCGCGCCCGGCCATGAAGAGGTTATCAACGTTCCGGCTATAAAGGGCCCGGTAAGGCGCCCAATAAGGATCCTTGTAAGTATATCCCTTGCCCCGCGTATAGGTGGATATGAACTCGGCTCCCTCGTGACCTTTATCGTAGGACGGATGTGGATAATGGAGATCGATATGCCAAGAGCATGGAAAAGCTCCGTCAACGTAGACCCGGTTGGTACGAAAATCATCCGCTTGGATTATGACATCCCCCAGCAGACGGCGCGACTCACGCTTGCCCGAGATAAACGCTGCCCACGCCAGCTTATGATTGGGGTAGAGCTTATCTACGTTCTTAAGCGTGTCCCAAGCACCGAACATAGCGCGGAGGTTCAGATCACGCATCCACTCAACCTCGTTAATAGGATCCCGGTCAAAGCCGCTTTCCCAATGCCATGCGCCCAAGTCCTGGTGCGGTGCGCTACCTGCCGCGTCTTTTGAGGCCGGTCGTCCGGGAAAAGGTTTATCCGATAAATCCACTGCCCACGGACATCGCGGAAATGAAGACGGTTCAGAGGTCTCGGTAAAGACCATATCGATGGCGTTGGTGTCTTTGCAGAGGCACTTGGGCCAGGGTGCGGCATTCCCAGTATCATGGAAATTGAACAGGTTGCTGGCACCCATGTGGCCTTCCTCGGTAACCTCGTGATCGGCCCCCGCAAGGAATCCCACCGCGCCATCGCCGGTGCAATCCGCAAACCAGCGCCCCTCAATCCGGACGCGCCGTGCGCTGCGGGTGTGTTGCGCGACGACGGCCCGAATCGAGCCTTTGCGCATGCTAACCTCGCTGACGCGGTGCTCCAGGAGCAAGATGACGTTGGGTTCCGCACGAACAAGATTCAGTTTACGGTCATCCTCGTAAACATCGCTGGTCTTGGCGTTGCCCGAACCCGGCCCCCGGCCAGCGACCATCTCGGACACCACGTCCCCGATGCGAGGATAAGGTTCACGGTTGACCTTGCCTTCGGGCCAGACTCGCACTTCAGAACTCCCGTTGCCACCCAGAACAGGTCGATCCTGAATGAGCGCCACTTTCAGGCCGAGTCGAGCCGCTGTCACCGCAGTGGCAGACCCGGCAATTCCTCCGCCAACTACCACGAGATCGAACGAACCTCCCCGGTCTGGCTTTCCGGGGAGTTTCAGTAGTTTTCGGCGTAGCCTGGACAGACCAGCCAAGTCGTTCGGAGGCTGGAAACCAACTTCGCTGGAAAAGAGAATCGCGTCACAACGGCCATCGAAGCCCGTCAAATCGTGAAGGGCAACTGTAGCTTCCTGGGCCACCTCCACGAATCCGCCGTCTTGCCAATGCCAATCTGCCCCCACAATGCCGAAGGTGGCTGCCAGGGCTTCGCCGTTGATCAAAACTTGGAAGCGGCCGGGTGACCCTGGAGCTTTCCAGGGTGCAACCCAATCCCGAGTTCGAACCCAAACCCGATACTGGCCCGGATTTGGAAACCGAGTTCGGGTGACTGCGTCTTTGACGGGTTCGCCGAGGCCATGAGCCAAGAGAAATGGCGATCCCATCTGGTCCATAAACTGTTGATCTAGAGACCATCCACCCAAGTCAGCAAACCCCTCAGCCTCGACGAAAACCTGGTCGGCCTTGACCAAAGTAAGGAGACTAACGGCGAGGAGGAAGCAAAGGCGGGTCTTCATAAAGTGTGACAAGATGGTGGCTTGGCTGCGCCAAGGTTGGCAATCCTCAACATGCTATATTGCTTTGAGCAATGGGTAGGCAGCACGGTGGCAAGATAGCTACAGGGATGCGAGGAGCCCTTTCAATCCGTCGTTACCTCCCGATGTTCGCACAGAATCGCTAGAAGATACTCAAGCGCTTTGGAGAATCATATTCGCGTATTGCACCGTGTCCCCAGTGCGGATCAGGCCGATAGCATGCGGCACAGCTTTTTTAAAATCCGCGTGCGGTTGATAAACCACAGGAACCCCACGAAGGGCGACCCGGAACGAAGCTTTTGTAGCTGGAGTATTCTGTTGCAGGAATTCTTGCGCCATCCAGGCTTTCCCGATTTTAAAATTGCCGCGAATGGCCTTCAAGGCCTGCAACACGGTGGGGACATCATCGATGAGCGAGATGTCGACAGTTTCAATATCAGGCCAAAATGGGAAGCCCCGGTCCGCAATCACCAGGGTATTGGTGTGCCGCACACGGCTGAGCAGATCGTTGATCTTTGGATTCAGAATCCCGGAAATCAACACAGGTCACCTCCTCAGAACACGAAGCCCTGCCGCAGTGCGTAGTAGACTTCATTCCAGCGCAACTCTTTCCTGAAATCGCGCAGGTTGGTTGCCATGTTAATGGTTACAAGTTCAAGACCGGCAATTTCGGCGAAGTCATCCATCATTTCGAGGGTAACAGCCTGGCTGAACCCGGTGTGGTGAGCGCCTCCAGCGTGGATCCAGCAAGCAGCCGCAGTTTGCAGGTCAGGTTGGCATTTCCAGACTGCTCGAGCCACAGGCAGCCGCGGCAAAGGCTTTTGCGGAGCGACCACTTCCACTGTATTGACGAGTAAGCGGAAGCGGTTTCCCAGATCCACAATCGAAGCGTTTAGTCCCGGTCCAGCCGGCGTGTCGAATACTAAACGAACAGGGTCGGCTTTGCCACCGATCCCCAGTGGATGCACTTCCAGGCTCGGTTTGCGCTTGGCAATGGAAGGGCAGATTTCGAGCATGTGAGCACCCAGCACCAACATGCCGCGGGGGTCCAAGTGATAAGTGTAATCCTCCATGAAAGAGGTGCCTCCTTTCAGGCCGGTAGCCATGACTTTCATGGCCCTAACCAAAGCACAGGTCTTCCAATCGCCTTCGGCCCCAAAACCGTAGCCATCGGCCATCAATCGTTGCACCGCCACTCCAGGTAACTGTGCCAAGCCATGCAGGTCCTCGAAAGTGTCAGTAAAGCCCTTGAAACCGCCGCCGACCAGAAAGGTCCTCAGCCCAGCCTCTATCTTGGCGGCCTCGCGCAAAGACTGCCGGCGGTTGCCATTTTTGCGCAGCTCCGGTGCTAACGAGTAACAGCCTTCGTACTGCTCGATCAATTCGTTGATTTCAGCCTCGGAGATTTCATTAATAACCTTCACGAGGTCACCAATGCCATATCCATTGACTGAATAACCGAGTCGCATTTGCGCGGCGACCTTATCCCCTTCCGTGACAGCAACCTCGCGCATATTATCTCCCAATCTGCAATACCTGGCCCCCTGCCAATCGTGCCAGGCGGCTGCGGCGCGAGACCAGGCGCCGATTTGGTTCTGGACTTGGCGGTCTTGCCAAAAGCCCACAACGACCTTTCGATTCAAGCGCAAGCGACTCATGATGAATCCATGCTCACGATCTCCGTGAGCCGCCTGGTTCAAGTTCATGAAATCCATATCAATCGTTGGCCAAGGAATATCGCGATTGTGCTGGGTGTGGAGGTGCAGGAGAGGCTTCTGCAGTTGTTTGAGCCCGTTGATCCACATTTTGGACGGGGAAAAGGTGTGGCACCACGTAACCAGTCCGATGCAATTTGGGGAAGCGTTGGCCTCCTGGGCCAGCAGTGAAGCCTCTGCAGGGGTAGTCACGAGGCTCTTGAACACCACCCGCACAGGGAGGGCGGGCGCTTGGTCAAGGGTGGCAGCGATCTCCCGTGCGTTCTTACCAACCTGTTCTAACGCCTTCGGACCGTATAGATGCTGACTGCCGGTAACAAACCAGATTTCAAGATGTTTCAGGTGGCTCATAAAGTCTCAGAGCGGACTTATGACCATTTCCGCGCTATTAGTCAAACCTGTACAAGCGCAAGAGGGACACTTTTGAACCGGTCAGGCGTCAAACGAAAACCAAACGGGCCTCGACCTGGGATGAAACCACCCTCCGAACCCTGGTTTTGAATTGCCGGAGAAAACCGAAATGGCCAAAGCCTAGCAGCAAGAATCGCATGCGGTTGGAATTCGGACGAACGGCTTCGAGCGACTGACTGGAGCGTGGCATGTCTCAGCACGGTGCCTTAACGCTCCAATCCGACAAAACTCAGTCGTTGGCCCGTCGACGAAAAACGCCACTGGTGTCCACGAGGTTCAGTACGGACAGGTCAAGACCGCCACCCGGATCACGTTCCTGGGCGATTTGCATCTGGCGGGCCACGCCTTGGACAGTCGGGCCTGCGTAATACTTGACCAGGCCGACACTAACCTGTGCCTTAAAGATAACGACCAAGATGCTCTGATCGTCCACCTTCTGCGCATACATACTAAATTTCTCTCCCTGCTGATAAACACTGTTGAAATTACTCTCCTGGACCAACCCCGCAATTGTCTGATTAGCCAAGTAAGCCCCCGATGCGAGAGCCGCAATGGTAGTAAGGTCGAAATGCCTAGAGTCCCCCTGATGAGTGATCAAGAATCCTCCCTGATCAATGATCAACACAGTGGTGGCATCGCTCTTCTCCAAGAAGCCTTCCAGGAGCTCATCCAACCGCTGGATGTCCTCCTCGATGAGTTGTGGCAAGGTAGACATGCCGGGGAGGTTATGCGTATTGCGGAGTGGCGTGGCTAACAAACTTGTGCAGGAGCATCCGCGTGATCATGTTCAGGCTCTCGAACACTCCTTCGCACTTGTGAGCGACAGAGGAAAACGAAGGAACCTGCACTTCACGATTGTTCAGGAGGAATTCGAGGTATTCCACGGGCGCAACGTTAGGCAGATCGCGCTTGTTATACTGAAGAACGTAAGGGATTTCGCTGAGATTTAGTCGAAGGCTCTTCAAGTTCTCCTCCAGGTTGGCGAAACTTTCGACGTTTTCCGCCATCTTTTCGTATTGGGAGTCGGCCACAAACACGATGCCATCCACGCCTCGAAGCACGAGTTGTCGGGTTGTGTTGTAAATCACCTGACCCGGCACGGTATAGAGCTGGAACTTGGTCTTAAAGCCTTTTATCGACATGGCCTCGATGGGCAAGAAATCGAAGAATAGAGTGCGGTCAGAACTGGTGGCCAGGGAAACGAGCTTGCCCTTATTACCAGCAGCCGTTTGCACATGGTCATGCACCTGGACCAAGTTAGTCGTTTTGCCACCCATGGCCGGGCCATAATACACAATTTTGACCTGCAGCTCTTTGGTTGCTTGATTGATGATCGCCATAAGACTTTATCGGGGTTTGTGGTCAAGTTCGGCAGCCAGGGCCGCCAGTTGGACGGTAGGAAGCGGTTCTTCGGCTCGGCCAAAGGCCGCGAAGAAGATTGCGTTAACGCGGTAGATTTTCCAGGGAATGTTGCCAACCGTAAAGTTGAGGTTGTTCAACTCGCCCATCCGCAACTCTTTGGTGCATTGACTGACCTTCCCAAAAATGCTGGGCAGGAACGCAGCCAGGGTCTCACCGTTTACCTCGGGCGCCAGCCGGCTGGCCACCATCAACCCATCGGGAAGAGCGATGAGTGCGCCATCGACTCCGGGTAACACTGCAGCACGAGAGACCACTTCATTCGGAGTGAGATGCTTCCCTGCGGAGCGTGTCCCGAGTTGTGTGCCTTGTTTGGTTTTAGAGGTCAGGCCCGAAGCAGACTCCGACGCAGACTCGCGCTCGAAATAGTTGCTATCCCCAAGCTTCGCACCGGCACCAGTAGGCGCATCCGGTTGCGGAAAACCGAAGAAGAGGTTGGGAATATCCTCATCGACGGATACCTTCTGCTGAGGCGCGGATTTCTGCTGTTTGCGACTCAGGAAAGCCGGAGCCACAAAACTGAGGGGCAGTTCCAGGTCGGTTTGGTCGTGCGGACTTGGCAGTTGTGTCGCCGCCGGAACGATCCAGCTACGCACCAAGGCCCAAGGTATTACGATGCGCCCCTGGCGCAGGCCGGATTCCAGCCGGTCCACAGGCAACGCAACACTGGCTGAACCCAAGTTGTGCGTCTGAATCTCTTCGCGAATCCCCTCGGGCCATGACTCCGAGAGTTTGGCTAATGGGAGCATCATCACTTCCACGGGGACTGCAGGGGCCTTCGGCTGGGCCGGAAGCACTGCGTGCGCGGAACTGGGAGAAACAACTTGGTGACCTGTAACCGGAGTAACGGGCTTCTGATCGAAGGAACACGGCAGGGAGGGCGCTGCGGGAGTGGGCAGCGAGTTAGCATTCACCCTGGCGGTTGCGACCGGCACCTCCGGCACTGGACTGGGCTTCGCCTGAGGGAGATTAAATGCTATGGGTGCCGGCATAGCTTCGACGGAAGCAACGGCCGGTGCGTTATTCTTGTTGAGAGCCTGCGTCTCTTTGGTCTGGGGCGGCAACTCTGTCGGCGAAGCTGCGGCTGGCACGGGTGGCGCAGTGTGGTTCGAGGGTTGAGGTTTCACCGTCACTGCAGGCGGCACCGCCGGGGTTCCGTTAACGGGACGCGGTGTCAGCGAGAAGGACAATCGTCCGGGTGTCGATTGTTCCGAGCCAAGTTTGGGGGCTGAGGGTTTGTGACTCAGACTGAGAGGCGCTGCGACTGCCGACTTCCGGCCAGCCGAAAGGGAAGGAGCCGCGGGGACGGGGGCTGCCGGCGCATCCGAACGGGATGGCCCCACGGAAAAAATCAATCCCTGGTTTTCTTGGTCGAAAGGGCTGCTAATTTCGCGGGGGACTTCCACGTGCTTCTGAACGCGGCGCCTCTGGATCAGTGCCGGGTTCAGGCGCGGAACGATTTCCGAAAGCGGCAGCATTACCAGAACCCGATCACGTTCACTGTCGTTCGTGAACACCGAGGGGGCGGCTTGACGCACTTCTCCGAAGGGGATTCTGACCGTGCCTTTGGAAAGTTGCGCAAGCACCTTCTCCAGCGGAACGGAGATGCTCAGGCTGCCAACGTCCGTCTGCAATACGTGCGGCTGCAACTCGAGCGGGAGATTTGCCAGGATTCCCTGGAGGGACACCTGCACTCCGCGCGCCCGAGGTTGCGAAGATGCGGCGTGACTGCGGACCTGAGGTGGCGTTGCGGGCAACGTTCCGGCGGGTAGATCGGAAGCAGAGAAATCGCGGCCGTTTGAGTACCCCGAGGGCACAGCCTGAGGTGCCGGCGCTTGAGGGGACCTGGAAAACAGGTTTTTGAGTAGTCGGAACATGTTATTGATCGAGGTATGAGTTGTTGCGATCAAAACGAACTGTGGTCTGGGTTTCGGGTTCCTTTCGTCGCAAGTAGCTGGCATTCCAACGGCGAGCCCAGTTTCCTCGGGACAGGTTCAGCCTGGTCGATGAACTGGACGGACGCGATGATGACACCGATTTCATTGGTTGCTCACAAATGAACTGACTTCGAGGCGCTGTCCGCAGGAAATATGCCATCCGAACTACTGGAACACGCCAAGAATCGGCCACAGGACCCAAATTGGGCCAGTTTGGCAGCTGTAATGGTGGCACCCTGCATGAAATCGTGGAGGACATTCCTCTGTCCGAATGGCGATACCGAGACACAAAACCGTGACCAGAACCGTGTCTCATCCGTGGACTAAGTGTCCCGATGGCGCTTGAAACCAAACCGGGAAGCCGAGTCGAGGAGCGATGGGAATTGCCAAAAAGACTTTCTTTCCAAAATGAACGGGGAAGCCCGGACGACGGAACGGATTCTGCTAGAAGGCTGAGAACGGACACGAGATATGGTCCAGATGGAGCACCGCAGTGAGGACCATGGATCAAGTATGGATAATAGACCTAAAGTTTTAATAGTGGACGATGATCGGGCGATTCGGGAGACCTATCCCGAATTGCTGGCCAAACTACCTAGTCGACCTGAGGTTCGCGTAGCCAAGTCCGGCTCCCGTGCTTTGGCGATGTTGGCAGATGACGACTATCGGCTGCTGATTTGCGATCTCGGCATGCCACGCATGGACGGTTTGCAGATCCTGACGGTTGTGCGACAGAAATACCCTCAACTTCGGACGGTGGCAATCACCGGCCTTGAAGATGAGCAACTGCGCTCACGAACCTATGCGCTCGGTGTAGATTTATTCTGGCAGAAACCGACAGGAAGCGAAGAACTCCAATCATTTGCGGTATGCCTGGAGGCGTTGCTAGGCCAGGAAAACGACTCCGGATTCCGGGGGGTGCAAAGCAAGAGTCTCGTAGACTTGTTGCAGATGGAATGCATGGCGCAGAATTCAGTCGTGTTGCGCATCTGTAATGGGCCGTTGACCGCCAGGATCTGGATTTTGGATGGGGAGATCATTGATGCGGAAATCGAGGATCTGCGCGGAGAACCAGCATTTCAAAAAGTGCTTTCCTGGCACGCCGGCAGTTTTGAAACCCTGCCCGCTGAACCCAGCCGTCCGAGAACCATCTTTAAATCCTGTAGCAGCTTGCTGTTAGAGTCAGCGTCCGTTCTGGACGAAGCACGCAGTCAAAAAAGTGACCCCGAAGCAGCCAAGAGCTCTCCCCTGAGTCGCGTGGCGGGAATCGATGGCCTGGAATTTGTCATTGCGCGCCCAGGCGGAAACCGATCCTGCCAGACCTCCCGGGGCGCTGAAAACGCAGATAAAATCGGTGATTGGGCTGGGAATAGCATCCGGGCGTTTAAGGAGCTAGGGGAACAGCTTCGAGCTGGTCCACTTGAACAAATCGACGCCAAGGCGCTCCAACGACAAGTCACCATTGCCACCCATGGGGACGCGGAATTTTGTATCGGCTGGCGGCGCAACCTGGAAGCCGACCAGGTCCGTGAATCGACCAGGAAGGTTTTTGCCCTATGGGAGTCCTGAGCTTTTTCAACAAAACTGCGCCCACGTTGTTCCGGTTGCCCTCCGGTTCCTTCACCGTGAATCGCAAAGGGGAGGTGGTATCCACAACTCTGCCATCGGGCTTTCCACAGGAAATCGTAGTGCTGATCGCAAACCGAATCCTGGCAGGATTTCAAAACGCTGCGGCAAGCCGGATGCCGCTGTCAGAACTGGTAATCAACTATCCCAGTTTGAGAATCACGGCCCGAGACATGCATGGTGGCGCCGTGATTTTCCTCTCCCCCAAAACCCAGTCCCTCGCGAACAATAGCAAGAAATAGAACCTTCGTATGAGCAATAAGAAAATGGATGGACTAATCCAGCAAATGGAAAACTACCTGGAGTGTTGGAAACAATTCAACCACTTCATGGGGCTGGCCAGAGCCAAGAAATTCAATCCCGAAGATGAAAACCAGTTTCTGGAGATCAAAAGTCTCCTGGTGCAGGAACTGGAACTGATTCTTGCCTCGGTTGAGATCTCGTCACCGAACCGGGAGGACGTCCATTCCCTGGTAGGCAACGCCCCTTCCCTGCGATACTTGAGCGAAATGAACGACGGGATTCTGCGCAACCTGGAGAATCAGTGGCACAAGATTTACATCGGTTGGCATTCAATTCTAGGCCAACTCAAGGTTCGGCACCGGGAAGACGACACCAAGTCCCCCTTCTCGTTCTTTGGCAAGAAAGAATAGTGGGGCGTGCCGAATCGCGCCACGTAAACCGCCCCTGGCGACCCAGCCATTCAAGTGCGCCCAGGCGAAGCTGTAACCTCCGCCGCCAGCTCAGCTTCGCTCTCGAAAACAATAATCGTCGGCCCGAGCACGCTTCAAAACCATCTCCGAAGAGTTGCATGTCACGCCAGCTTCGTGTATTCTAGAAATGTTAATTCTTTAGTTTAGCCGTTCGGATTTCGCAGCATGGAGTCCGGCAGATTGGTTGTTATATTGGTTATGCCGAAGCGTGATTGTGAAGTGGGCTCTGAAAACCGGACAAGAGCTTCCGAATGGAAACGGATGGTCGCCAAGTACCAGGTAGCCGCCACCGGAAGAGCCCTGTTCCAGGTCTTAAACACGGTCATTCCCTACGCCCTGCTCTGGTTTGGAATGAAGTTGGCGATCTCAGTCTCCCTCTGGCTGGCAGTGCCTCTGGCCATTCTGGCGGGCGGATTACTGGTTCGAATCTTCATCATCTTTCACGATTGTGGCCACGGCTCATTTTTCCGCTCACCGAGGGCCAATCACCTGCTCGGCACCGTCGCCGGAATCCTATGTTTCACCCCTTACTGGCACTGGCGCTGGGAACATGCCATTCATCACGCTTCGGCTGGAAACCTCGATCGTCGCGGCACAGGAGATGTGTGGACCATGACGGTTCAGGAATACTTGCAGGCTTCGAGGTGGAAAAGGTGTGCCTATCGGTTTGTGCGTAATCCTGGGGTGTTGTTTATCTTGGCGCCCCTGGTTCTTTTTCTTGTGCGCGAGCGCTTTACCTCAGCCGGAGCAGGCGGAAGAGAACGACTATCAGTGCATACCACCAATCTCGCTCTGGTCATGGTCGCCGCAGGCATGGCCAGTCTCTTGGGCTGGAAGCACTATGTGTTCCTGCAACTGATCGTCATGACGGTGGCCGGCTCCGCAGGAGTCTGGCTCTTCTATGTGCAGCACCAATTCGAGGGGGTGTATTGGGAAAGGGGAGAGAATTGGGACTACGCGGAGGCGGCATTTAAAGGAAGTTCATTTTACAGGCTGCCGAAACTGCTGCAGTGGTTCTCCGGCAACATTGGTTTTCACCACATCCATCATCTCAGTCCGCAGATTCCCAATTACAATCTGGAGGCTTGCCACCGAGCGGAGACTGTTTTCCAAACCGTCAAACCGATTACCTTACGAGAAAGCTTGCGCGCGCTGAGATTCCGCCTCTGGGATGAACAACGGCGAGTTCTGATAGGGTACCGAGAGTTTAGAGCCATGCGGCTCCAGGCTACAAGGGCCAGCGAAGCTTGACGAACAAGAGGCAGCCTTATAGGCGACGAGAATCCACAACGTACCCCGCCAGAGTCTTGTCGAAGAGACCAGGTGTGCCGCTGAGCCTGTCGGCTCCAACGGCTATCCTCGGAGCGGTGAAGTCCTCTACTGGTTCGACACCCGGAATCGGGTGAGGAGGCAGGGGATCGCGCCCACGCCGTCCCCCCACCCTAGCGGACGTAGGGTTCACGTATCTTGCGGTTTCGTTGAATCCTGCCTTTTGTTTGGTTCCCGACCGACAATGTCAATGCGCCCTGCCGGGCGCACACAAAAAAACCCGCGGATAATCTCCGCGGGTTTGGAATAAAGCGTCTGAGAGTCAGTTCACCGCAGCTTTGGGACTGGTCAGGGAATCCTTCTGGCCCTTTTCAGCGCAGCAACCTGATTTCTGGGCTGCCACCTTGCTGGTTTTTGAGCACTGACCTTCGGCGGCCACTTTAGATTTGGCGCAATCGGCTTTTTCACCAGCAACCTTGGACTTGGCACAATCGGCTTTTTCACCAGCAACCTTGGACTTGGCGCAGTCACCTTTTTCACCGGCCACTTTGGATTTGCCGCATTCCCCCTGGGCACAGGCAGCTACTTTGGATTTCTGGCAATCGGCCTTCTCGCCTGCAACTTTTGACTTCGCGCAGTCACTTTTTTCGGCAGCAACCTTGGTAGCCGAACACTCGCCGTTTGCGGCGACCTTGGAAAGAGAACATGAGGATTCCGCCGCCACTTTGGACTTGGAGCAGGAACTCACTTTGGACTTGTCGGAGCAGCTCTGGCCATCACCAGCCTGGACCGCTACCGCAAATGCAACCAACACAGCTGACAGGATGAGTTTTTTCATATGTTTTTACCTATAACTCTTTATTGTTTTTATTTCAACTAAAACTGTTCTCAGGAGTAGACTCGCACAGGGGCGAAAATGTTCAAGTGATTTTTTCAGCTTCGTATTTCCTCGCGGTGGAAGCCTCCAGTAGGGCGTAAACGCCCTAGCTTAGGCAGCTTTCAGCCCAGAAGAGAACTGGCCCGAGCCAGCGCCTCGGATACCTTCCCAACATCTCTTCCACCACCCCGGGCATTATCCGGCCGTCCACCACCCTTACCACCTACGACAGGAGCGATTGCCTGGATGATTTTCCCGGCCTGAACCATTTTCGTAAATTCAGGAGAGACGGTGGCGACGAGTGCTACAGCCCCGCCCTGAGTCCCTGCGAGAACGACAACACCAGCAAACTGGCCCTTCAAAGCATCAGCAACAGTCTGCAGAAAATCGCCATCTACCGGCCCAAGATCTTCAATGACCGCCGGAACCGTCCCGAAAGTCTGCACGCGTGTTATAAGGCTTCGAGCCAAATCGGTCGCCTGTTTTTGCTGTGCGGCCCTGAGTTGCCGCTCCATGTCTTTTTGGTTGGACAAAAGAGACTCCAGTTTCTTCTCCAGCTCGGCTACCGGGCTATTCACCCGGGCGGCGACGGCCCTGAGCAAGTGCAGTTCCGAAGCAGCACGCCGGTAAGCTTCCATTCCCGAAACCGCCTCAACCCGACGAATTCCCGCTGCCACCGCGGATTCAGAGGTGATGCGAAATAAACCGATTTCACCCGTCGCACGCGTGTGAGTTCCACCACATAACTCCATAGAGTAACCATCGAGGGCAGAGGGCGCCCCGCCGATTTGGACTACACGCACCCAATCACCGTATTTGTCGCCAAAGAACTGCATGATGTCGCTGCGATCCTTGACATGACTGAACTTAACCTCAGTCCAAGATACAGGTGCGTTCTCCAAGATACGTTGGTTGACCAACCGTTCAACATCGGAGATCTGCGCTGCGGTGAGCGGCGCGCTGGTGAAGTCAAAGGTGAGTTTGTCTGGGCCAACGTAGGAGCCTTTTTGGGAGGCATCGCGGCTCACCACTTCATGCAGGGCCCAGTGCAACAGGTGTGTGACTGTGTGGTGCCTTTGGATCGATTCTCGACGACTACGCTCAACTGAAAGAACCACGTCAGCCTGAATAATCGGCAGAGCAGGCACGTCAGTGGGGGCCCCGTTTTGGCCGATGAAATGCAGCCAAGTGTTTCCAGCTTTCTGGGTGTCCACGATAGACCAGAGCTCCCCCCCTAAGAGAAGTTCCCCCGCGTCTCCCACCTGGCCTCCCATTTCAGCATAGAAAGGAGAAACATCCAGAATAACAGCGGTTCGTCCCTTAATGGACACAACTTCCAAAACCTTGGCACTGGTCTCCAGTCGGTCGAAACCAACGAACTTGGTCGCAACGTCGGTTTCGACCTGCGAGAGTTCGATCACCTGCTTCTTTTGGGAAGCCCGGGCACGAGCCTTTTGCTCTTCCATCAGGAGGTTGAACCCGGCAACATCGACCGTCAATCCTCGCTCCCTCGCCATCAATTCCGTCAAATCAAGAGGGAAACCGTAGGTGTCGTAGAGCTTGAAGGCGAAGCGTCCACTCAACTGCCCTGCCCGCAAACCGTCCGCTTCCTGCCGAAAAAGTTCGATTCCGCGGTCCAGTGTCTTGTTGAAGGCTTCCTCTTCACGCTGAATAACCTCCTCAACATGTTCCCGCATCTCCCGAATTGCCGGAAAGACCTGGCCCATGCTTTCGGATAATACATGGACCAGCTTGTAGAAAAAGGGCTCGCGAAAACCCAACGATCGTCCGTAACGAACGGCCCGCCGCAGAATCCGCCGGAGCACATAGTTCCGGTCCGAGTTGCCTGGCTGAATGCCGTCGGCAATCGCGAAACTTAGAGTTCTTATGTGATCAGCGATGACTCGGAAAGCGATATCCACGCGCTCTTGTTCGGTATGGCCGGAAGTCCCGGCAACCGGGAGCGTGGAAGAATACCGTTTGCCGCTAAGTTTCCCGAGCTTGTCGAAGATCGGACGAAATATGTCGGTCTCATAATTCGAAATCACGCGGCTAAAATCAGTGAAGTTGCGCGTGTTTTGAATGATGCCCACCACGCGCTCAAAGCCCATGCCCGTATCTACATGACGCGCGGGTAATGGAGAGAAGGAGCCGTCCGGATTAGCGTTGAACTGAATGAAAACAAGGTTCCAGATTTCGATGCACTCAGCCGCGCCCTGATTGACCAGACGACCGCGCGTGTCACCCTGAGGGGTGAGGTCTACATGCAATTCACTGCAGGGTCCACAGGGGCCGGTATCGCCCATCATCCAGAAATTGTCCTTCTTGCCGCCGTTGACAATGTGGACCGCGGGATCTTGTCCTGCCGCACGGAACAGGGACGCCCACAGATCCCAGGCCTCCTGGTCGAACTCGCTGGGATCCCCATTGCCTTTGTCCGGCGAATAGACGGTTGCATAGAGGCGGTTCGTGGGAAACTTCCAAACTTCGGTTACCAGCTCCCAGGCCCACTCGATAGCCTCCTTTTTGAAGTAATCGCCAAAAGACCAATTGCCCAACATTTCGAACAATGTGTGGTGATAGGTGTCGAGCCCCACATCCTCAAGGTCGTTGTGCTTCCCACCGGCGCGGATGCATTTCTGAGTATCCGCCGCCCTGGTATCCAGGCCCGGCACAGCACCAGCCCAGCGTGAGACATCGGCCGGCCGCTGGCCCAGAAAGATGGGCACGAACTGGTTCATCCCGGCGTTGGTAAACAGCAGGTTGGGTGAGTCCGGCAGCAGACTGGACGAAGGCACTATGGTGTGCTGTTTGCTTCTAAAGAAATTAAGGAAAGACTGTCGTATTTCCGCGCTGGTCATAAGAAATCAAGCCCGCAGCCTAGGTGAAACCGGCGGTGAAAGCCAGATCAAGTTTGGGAAGGTGCGCCGCGTGACGTTCTCGCGACGTTTCTTGACGGAGTTTTTGGGGTGACTTAGGCTTTGGAGGTTGGTGATGGCTGCGTCAGACAACATAAAACATTGTATTTAAATGAAAACTTCTACTTTTTCTGATCTCAACCGGCGGGATTTCTTGCGCGTGGGTGCCGTGGGAATTGCGGGTCTAACGTTGGGCGTTTCGCAAATGGCGAGGGCGGCTGGAGGCAAAATCCCGATTGGCGTCCAGTTGTATTCGGTCCGGGAGCAGTGTGCCAAAGACTTGCCGGGAGTCTTGGCGGCGATCTCCAAGATGGGTTATCGAGGGGTGGAGTGGGCAGGCTACCATGGACGCACGGCAAAGGAGCTGCGCACGATGCTGGATGACAACGGATTGGTCACCTGCGGAACCCATACTGCATACGAGACCATCCTGCCGGACAAGTTGGCAGAGACCGTCGAGTTCAATCGGACGATCGGCAACAAATACTTGATTGTGCCTTGGATGACCGGGAACACGAAACAAGAGTGGCTGGACAAGGCCAAAGTGTTCAATGAAGTGGCGGCTAAGCTGAAGCCCGAAAACATGCTCACCGGCTATCACGCTCACGCTCATGACTTTCACAAACTGGACGGCGAGCGGGCCTGGGACATCTTCTTCGGAAACACCCGGAACGACGTCGTGATGCAACTCGACACAAGCAACTGTGCCGACGGTGGAGCCGAAGCCGTCGAGGTGCTGAAACAGTACCCTGGCCGGGCGATTACAGTACACCTCAAAGCAAATGGCGCCGGTGCTGAAGCAGTGATTGGAGAAGACAAGGTAAACTGGAAGGGAGTCTTTGAATTCTGCGAGAGCAAGGGAAAGACGGAGTGGTACATCGTCGAGCACGAATCGAGCAAGGATCCGATGAACGCCATCAAACGGAGCCTTGAATCTCTGAAAAAGTTGGGGAAAGCTTAAGAAGTCGTCCCAAGATTTCAGGCGTGACCAGTAACACTGGTCACGCCTGTCTCATTTGAGATCCCGAAACAACGAGGATTCCACTGTCCCGTTTCTACTTACATGTGGGCGATCACGTTGTCGCCAAAACTGGAGCATTTGATCTCGGTGGCGCCGTCCATCAATCGTGCAAAGTCATACGTCACACGCTTGGAGGCGATGGCACCATTGAGCCCACGAACAATCAAGTCTGCCGCTTCTTCCCAACCCAGGTAACGGAACATCATTTCTCCGCTGAGGATGACACTCCCGGGGTTGACGCGGTCCTGGTTAGCGTACTTTGGAGCGGTGCCGTGAGTCGCTTCAAAGATAGCGTGCCCGGAAACGTAATTGATGTTTCCTCCGG
This sequence comes from Verrucomicrobia subdivision 3 bacterium UBA6082, assembly GCA_002428665.1. Taxonomy (GTDB): domain Bacteria; phylum Verrucomicrobiota; class Verrucomicrobiia; order Limisphaerales; family UBA8199; genus UBA6082. The sequence goes on along the minus strand of DIXK01000096.1, from coordinate 192,668 downwards.
GGGCGATACCGATGCCGCCAACCTGAGCCGCCAGAGCATCGCTCAGGTAGTCGCCGTTGAGATTCAGTGTAGCTATCACGTCGAAGTCCTCTGGCCGGGTCAGCACCTGTTGAAGCGTGATATCGGCGATGGCGTCCTTGATAAGGACTCCCTGGGGCAGGCGGCACCAGGGACCGCCGTCAATTTCGACGGCACCAAACTCGCGCTTGGCGAGTTCGTAGCCCCAATCCCGGAAAGCGCCTTCCGTGTACTTCATTATGTTGCCCTTGTGCACAAAGGTAACGCTCTTACGTTTGTGCCGCACGGCGTAGGCGATGGCAGCTCGCACGAGGCGCTCAGTACCGGGACGGCTCACAGGCTTGATACCGATTCCGACTTCATCGGGAGCCTCTGTTCCAAAGCGAATTTTTCGATACGCAGCAGGCAGTTCCCGTTGGAGAAAATCGAGGATCTTCCTGGCCTCGGGACTGCCGGCCTGATAGTCAATGCCCGCATAAATATCTTCCGTGTTTTCACGAAAGATCACCATTTCCACCTTTTCAGGGCGTTTGACCGGGGAAGGAACCCCAGTGAAATACTGTACGGGTCGCAAGCAGACATAGAGATCGAGCATCTGCCGCAAAGCCACATTCAGTGACCGAATACCGCCGCCCACGGGAGTCGTGAGTGGGCCTTTGATACCCACGAGGTATTCCTTGAAAGCCTCGACCGTGTCATCAGGCAGCCAGTTATCGAATTTCTGCTTGGAGGTCTCCCCGGCAAAGACTTCGAACCAGGCCACTTTTCGCTTTCCGCCGTAGGCTTTTTCGACGGCAGCGTCAAAGACGCGATGACTGGCAGCCCAAATGTCCGGTCCAGTACCGTCTCCCCGGATGAAAGGCAACACCGGATTGTCAGGGACCTTGAGAAGGGAGCCATGAATGGAAATCTTCTCCCCGCTAGGCGGAGTCACATCTTTATAGGCCATAGTCAGAATTTATATTCGTTATCTTGAATACCGCGAGCTTTGACAAATAATCTCTGCCTGAGGGAAATCAAGCATAGAAATGCAGGAGCCCGCGCGTACATCAAAACGCGCGGCAGGAAAACTCCGCCGCGCTTGAAGATCCGGCATCTGACCAAATCAAGTGAGGGTGATCTTATCGCCTTCCTTAAGGGTTACGATCGCCTTCTTCCAGTTTGAGGAGCGGCCAGCTTGAGCAGTCCTTTGGCGGCGCAGCTTGCCACTGACATTCAGCGTATTCACGCGGACAACCTTGACTTTGAACAACTCCTGTACAGCGCGGCGAATCTGGGTCTTGTTTGCCCGAGGGTCCGCGACTACCGTGTATTGGTTGTATTTGTCGCTCTGGCGGGTGCCCTTTTCGGTCAACCGCACGGTTTTGATAATCTCAAAAGTGTTCATTCTTTTTCCTCCGTCAGACGCGCCTGAACTTGTTCAAAAGCAGAACGAGTGAACAGGAGCTTGTCCGGACGCAGAACGTCGTAAGTATTCAGGGTATCACTTGTAGTTACTTTTACCTGCGAGAGGTTACGCGAGGCCAAGGTAAGATTCTTGTCGGCGGCGGCCACAATGAGTGCCGTTCCTTTCAACTCCAACGCAACGAGCAAACCCTTGAAGTCGCTCGTTTTGGGCGTTGGCAGCTTTAAGTCGTCCACCACCACCACATCCCCTGCTCGCAAACGCTCAGACAGTGCTTTGCGCAATGCGAGAGTCCGGGTCTTGCGGGAGATTTTCTTGGTGAAGTCTCGGGGTTTTGGTCCGAAGACCACACCACCGCCCCGCCACAACGGCGATGCGAAGGAGCCTGCACGAGCCCTACCGGTGCCTTTTTGGCGCCACGGTTTCTTTCCGGACCCGTTCACTTCTCCCATGGTTTTGGTGCAGGCAGTTCCCATACGCCGTGCTGCCATCTGGGCAACAACCGCATCATGGACTGCCTGGGTGCCCTTTCCGTCTTCGATGACAGAAAAACCGACTTCCAGTTCACCCTGGTTATTTCCTTTGATATCTTTAATGGTAAGCTTCATGGCAATTCTTCAACTGGCCGGGGTGGCAAAATGCGCCACGCCCGGCACGGATTACTTCTTCTTGCCTTTGCCTTTATCGGCGTTTCCGGCACGCTCGGCATGCGGCTTCCAGCCCTTGGGCCGTTTCTTGGACTCTCGGATCACAATGTAATCCCCTTTCGATCCGGGGACGGCTCCGCTGATCAGGAGGATATTCTCGGCTTCACGTACCTGGATGACCTCCAGGTTTTGCACGGTGCGGCGAACTTGGCCCATGTGCCCCGGCATGCGCATCCCGCGCATCACTGTGCCCGGAAACAAGCGCTGACCGATAGCACCCGAGCGGCGATGCCAGCCCTTTGCGCCGTGAGTGCTGTCACCCCCAGCGAAACGATGGCGTTTGACAACGCCCTCAAAACCGCGGCCTTTGGTCAACCCGATCGCATCGACGAAATCGCCTGGAGCGAACAATGTCGCACCGACCACATCACCCGGCTTCACTTCTTTGGTGAAATCGCGAAATTCCTGGATTCGTTTCACAGCTTGGCCGTTGAATTTCTTGATATGGCCCAGCAGAGGTTTTGTGACTCGTTGCTCCTTCTGGTCGTCGAAGCCAAGCTGAACAGCATTATAACCGTCAGATTGCTGAGTCTTGCACTGCAATACGCGGTTGGGTCCGGCAAGGACTACGGTCACGGATGTGATCGCTCCCTTCGCGTTGTAGACTCGTGTCTGCCCTAATTTCTTTCCTAAAATTCCTAATGGCATGGCGTCAGGGGTACTTAGATTTTTATGGTGATGTCCACGCCCGCCGGCAGGTTGAGCTTCTTGAGTTCGTCAACGGTCTTGGCCGTGGGTTCGATTATATCGATGAGGCGTTTGTGGGTACGCTGCTCAAAGGTTTCTTGTGATTTTTTGTCCGCGTGAGGCGAGCGTTGAACGGTAAAACGCTCGATGCGGGTGGGTAGTGGAATCGGGCCTGCCACACGTGCTCCGGTGCGCTTGACCGTGTCAGCAATGTCGCGAGCTGATTGGTCTATGACACGGTGGTCATAGGCCTTGAGGCGAATACGAATGCGTTGTCCAGCCATACAAAGAACAATTGTCTATGTTTTGATTAAAATGATTCACCGTTTCCACTCGGGAAACGGGAGGCGGAATATAACAAACTGATCGCGGGGTGCAACAGGTATTTTTTGGAATGTTTTCTCATTTTAAGTTCCTGAAGATTCCTAAAGTGGGTGCACACATCGTTCGTATCCAGAATTCTCATGCCGTCACTAGCAAACAACCCGCGCCTGGTTATAGGAGCGGGTTGCAGAATTGCACTCAGAAAACTGTTGGCTGTCTGATCACGAACGGGCCGCAGGCCTGCCTTTGGCATTATCGAGAATGCCGGCAACAATGCTGCTCGGCACGGGTTCAAACCGGAACGGCTCCATAGAGTAAGCTGCGCGACCCTTCGAGAGCGAGCGAATGGCCGTGGCATAACCGAACATTTCCGCGAGTGGAACCTCGCCTTTGAGGATCGTAACGGTATCTTTGGCTTCAATGCTTACAATACGTCCACGGCGGCGATTGATATCGCCGAGAAGATCACCCTGATATTCGTCAGGGGTGGTGACCTCCACTTTCATCACGGGTTCAAGCAAAATGCCGTTAGCCTTCTTGGCGGCATCTTTGAGCGCGAAAATCCCGGCCATCTTGAACGCCAATTCGCTGGAATCGACCTCGTGGAAAGTGCCATCAACGACAGCGATCTTCATATCGACCATGGGGAACCCCGCGAGGACACCCCCAGCAACGGCTTCGTTAACACCGGCGATGACTGCCGGGATGTACTCCTTCGGAATCGCACCACCAACGATTTTGTTTTCGATCTCGATGCCTTTGCCGCGCTCGTTGGGTTCGATGGTGACCATTGCGTGGCCGTATTGACCGCGACCGCCGGACTGCCGAATGAACTTCCCTTCGCCTTCAGCGGCCTTAGTGATGGTCTCCCGGTAGGCGATCTGCGGAGCGCCGGCATTGGCCGCCACCTTAAACTCGCGAAACAAACGATCGCGAATGATGTCCAGGTGTAATTCACCCATGCCCGCAATAATCAACTGGCCGGTCTCTTCGTTGGTGAAACATCGGAAGGTCGGATCTTCCTCGGCGAGGCGCTGCAAGCCCTCACTCATCTTCTCTCGATCCGCTTTGGTCTTGGGCTCCACCGCCATGGAGATAACCGGCTCCGGGAAGGTCGGCGGCTCAAGCATGATGTCGAAATCCTCATCACACAGAGTATCGCCGGTGGTAATGTTTCTGAGACCGACCAAGGCCGCAATGTCTCCAGCGTACGTCGTCTCGACGTCGATGCGCTTGTCGGCCTGGATCATCAGCACGCGGCTGACACGTTCGCGTTTACGCGTGCGCGGGTTGTAGATGGTATCCCCTTTGTTGAGCTGGCCACTATACACGCGGAAAAACACAAGTTTGCCCACATAGGGATCGGTCCACAATTTAAAGGCCAGCGAGCAGAATTTCTTGGTGTCATCAGAGGGGACCTGGATTTCGGTTTCCGTGTCGGGAACGATGCCCACAGCAGGCGGAACATCGAGCGGAGACGGGAGATAGTCGACCACCGCATCGACCAAGGGCTGCACACCTCGCTTTTTGAAGGCGGACCCACCAAGAACCGGCACCAACTCCAAGCGGCATGTCAGCCGCCGAATAGCGGCTTTGAGCACGTCTGCAGGCACCGGCTTGTTTTCAATGACCAATTCTGCCACCTGATCATCCTTGTTGGAAACCGCCTCTACCAACTCCTGGAGCGACCGCAGCGCGGAATCCTTGAGTTCAGCGGGTATCTCCGTGACTTCATACTTCAAACCAGCTTCGTCATTTTCGTCGTAAATCATAGCCCGTTGATTGACCACATCGATTACCCCCCGGAGGTGGTCTTCACTGCCGATAGGAACGAATACGGGAAAGGCGTAAGCCCCGAGCTTGGTGCGCATGTCCTTGAGCGCATTTTCGAAGTCGGCGCCGGTGCGGTCCATCTTATTGACGAACGCGATGCGAGGCACCCGGTACTTGGTGGCCTGCCGCCACACTGTCTCCGACTGGGGTTGCACTCCGGCAACCCCACAGAAGACGGCAACGGCACCATCCAGCACGCGCATGGAGCGCTCCACTTCAGCGGTGAAGTCCACGTGGCCGGGCGTGTCGATGATGTTGACCCGGTGTGGGATCCCGGTGAAAGCCTTGTAAGTGCCGTCTTCTTTTTGCGTCCAATAGCAGGTGGTTGCCGCTGAGGTAATGGTAATTCCGCGTTCCCGCTCCTGTTCCATCCAATCGGTCACAGTGTTTCCGTCGTCCACGTCACCCATCTTGTGAATCAGCCCCGTGTAAAAGAGGATACGTTCGGTGGTTGTGGTCTTACCGGCGTCAATGTGAGCGGCGATGCCGATGTTGCGCGTGCGCTCCATGGTGTAAGCCCGATTCGGGGAGTTTGGAGATGCGGCTGCGCCTGGTGCGTTTTTGTCTTTGGCTTCTTGCATTTAAAAAATCCTGATATAAAAGATTCCAGTAGAATAAGAAAAACGCCCCGAGGATCCTTCGGCCTCCGGGGCGCGTTTTGGCAAAACCAAACTACCAGCGGAAATGGGCAAAGGCCTTGTTAGCCTGAGCCATCTTATGGACTTCGTCGCGTTTACGAATGGCGTTACCCTGCCCCTGGTAGGCATCAATGATCTCGGAAGCCAGAGCCTCCTTCATAGGAATGCCTTTGCGGGCGTCGGCAAAATCAACCAGCCAGCGAAGCGCCAGAGCAAACTGGCGATCGGTGGGTACCTCCAAGGGCACTTGGTAGGTAGCCCCGCCCACACGCCGAGCCTTTACCTCGAGACGCGGCTTGGCGTTGTCCACAGCCCGTTGAAGGATATCCAGTGGGCTGGAGCCAGGGTTCTTTGTGGCGATCTGATCGAACGCCCCGTAGACAATTCTCTGAGCAACACTTTTCTTGCCGCAATCCATGACGGTGTTCACCAACCGCGATACGAGCGTGCTGTTGAACTTGGCATCTTTGATGATTGCGCGTTTTACGGCTTGACGACGGCGTGACATGTTTTTGAAAAGTTTGGTGTTAGGCGGGCTTAAGCTCCGGCAGGTTTGGCAGCTTTGGGTCGTTTGACTCCATATTTGGAGCGGCTCACGCGGCGCTTCTCGACACCGGCGGCATCCAAAGTACCCCGAACAATGTGGTAACGCACACCGGGCAAGTCTTTGACACGACCCCCACGCACCAGAACGATGGAGTGTTCCTGCAGATTGTGACCTTCGTCGGGAATATAGGCGATTACTTCGTAACCATTCGTGAGGCGCACCTTGGCCACTTTGCGCATGGCGGAGTTGGGCTTCTTAGGAGTACGGGTCATCACCTGGATGCAGACACCCCGGCGGAAAGGAGAGTTCTCCAAGGCTGGAGACTTGGACTTGTGCTTTAACTTATTGCGGCCCTTGCGGACCAGTTGGTTAATCGTCGGCATTTCGCGTAAATTGTATCTGCCCGCTCTGCCCCTCGGGCAAACGGAGCGCGGAATATAACAAAAGGGATCATTGTTGCAACTACTATTTCCTACAGCGGCAACAAAGCCAATCTAGGGCCGAGAAACCAGGTTGGCAACGTTTTTTCGCAGCATCCCGGATCTGGGAGAACTCAGGTTTGCGATTTGACAAGCGAGCATTCACGAAACTTCTTCAAGAAAACCGTGTTTGATGCTCTCCGCTGAACCCTTTTGCTAGCCATCGTTGCTCAGCACGAAGATGGCCAGATCCGCATTCAAATTTGGATCTTCAAAGACTTCGGTTCCGGCTTCGGTATCGAGTGCGATGCGCCGGTGAACACGAATGTGTTTCGCGCGGCAAAAGTCCTCGAAATCATCTATGGTAAAAAACCTGATGTTCGGCGTGTTATACCACTCGTAATGCAGCACGCCGCCTGATTTCGGAGCCCGACCTTCTTCCGCGAGCATCCGACGAAGCTGGCGGTAGGCAAAATTGGGAATGCTAACGATGCCTGTGCGACCAATCCGGAGCATTTCGCGGATAACAGTCTCGACATCGAAAACCGCCTGCAGAGTTTGGGACAGAATTACCGAATCAAACTCGCCGGTACCGAAAGCGGCAAGACCTTTGTTTAGATCGGCTTGAATGACATCCAGTCCGCGATGGATGCAAGTCAGCAAATTGTGCTCGTCTAACTCAACTCCGACCAAATGGCGATGATTCTGCTCTTTTAGCCTGGCCAGCAAGCTTCCGGACCCACAACCCAGATCCAGGACACTCCCACCCGGCGGTACCAGTTCTACAATGCGGTCATAATCCAGTCGGTGTTGCTGAAAGATGCTGGTTGGCCCGTTTGGCCCATCGGTCAGTGGCTCCGCGACCTCGGTGGAGGCAGCCAGTTTGGACAGAAACCCGCGAGTCATCTCGCCGTAAATGTCCAACTCGTCCTCCAGTAGAAAGGCGTCGTGTCCGCACGCGCTTTGAATGTTGCAGTAACTTACCTGGGCCCGGTTGGCAGCCAGGGCGTTGACAATTTCGCGCGATTGCTCGGGGCGAAAGAGCCAGTCACTGGTGAAACTCAATATGAGCCAACGACATTGGGCCGGGCTGAGCGCGGATCGCAACTGCTCCAGGGTGGCACCGAGGTCAAACAAATCCATCGCCAGCGAGAGCACTACGTAGCTGTTCGCGTCAAACCGTTCAACAAACTTCGTTCCCTGGTATCCCAAGTACGATCCAACGGAAAAGCGTTTTTCGAACTCCGTTGCCACGGCGCGCGGATTGAGTCGGTCGGTTTCAAACTTGGCCTTCATGGCCTCCGGCGAGAGGTAGGTGATGTGGCCGATCATACGCGCGAGGGCCAAACCGACATGTGGACCGCGCGGCTTGTCGTAGTACTGGCCGTCGTGGAAATGGGGATCCCTTATGATGGCGTTGCGCGCCACCACGTCAAAGGCCAGGGCCTGGCTGGTCAACCGGGGGGAGGTGGCCAAGCCCACCACACCTCGCACACGCTCAGGATAATTGATGGCCCAAGTGAGTGCCTGGTGACCACCCAATGATCCGCCGACTACCGCCAACCAATGCCGCAGCCCGAGTTCATCCATGAGCAACCGTTGCACCTCCACCATATCGCGGACGGTAATCGTCGGAAAATCGCGACCGTAGGGTTTGCCGGTGCGAGGGTCCAGGCTCGAGGGACCCGTGGTACCTCGGCATCCCCCCAGCAAGTTTGTGCAGACAACGAAATATCGGTCCGTATCCACAGCCTTGCCAGGGCCCACAAAAATATCCCACCAGCCCGGGTCATCCTCCGCATTGTGCCGTGCCACGTGCGAATCTCCGCTTAACGCGTGGCAGATCAGAATGGCGTTATCCTTGGCTGGAGCAAGGGTTCCGTAGGTTTCATACGCCACCGTCACGTCCTTAAGGCTCCCGCCTTTGTCCAGAACCAACTCAGCAGCTACCCGGCACGTCTGAACGTAACGCAACGGGCGTGCATGCCTCTCGGAATCGCTGCTCTCGAATGAACTTGTTTTGGCCACGTGGGATCCAGTCTCGCGCTACAATTCTCCTTCTCAGGATTTGGATTGTTTCAATGCCTGGTCAATATCGGCGGTGATATCAGAGATATCCTCCAACCCGATAGACAGCCGGATGTAATCCGGGCTGACACCCGTGGCCTGCTGCTCCTCGGATGACAATTGCTGGTGCGTCGTAGATGCCGGATGAATCACGAGGCTCTTGGCATCGCCAATATTCGCCAGGTGCGAGAAGAGTTTGACGGAATTAATGAATTTCTTCCCGGCCTCGAGTCCGCCTTTGATACCAAAACCAATAAGCCCGCCAAAGCCGTTCTTCAAGTATTTTGCAGCCTGAGCGTAGTTGGCCCCTCCCGTCAGGCCAGGGTAAGTGACCCAGGAAACCAACGGATGATTCTCGAGAAAATGAGCCACCGCCAAGGCATTCTCGGAATGCTGACGCTGCCGCAGGACCAAGGTTTCCAGGCCTTGGAGAAACAGCCAGGCGCTATGCGGACTCATGGCCGCGCCGAGATCGCGTAGCCACTGCACTCGCAGCTTGATAATGAACGCAACGTTACCCATCCCCGGGAAGTTGCCGAATACATCCCAGAACTTCAGGCCGTGATAACTCGGGTCGGGTTCAGTGAACTCCGGAAACTTCCCGTTATTCCAATTGAACTTGCCACCGTCCACGATCACGCCCCCAATCGTGGTGCCATGTCCACCTATGTACTTCGTGGCCGAGGCTACGACAATGTCCGCCCCATGCTCGATGGGTCGGGTTAACCCAACCGCAACCGTGTTGTCCACAATCAGCGGCACGCCCGCTTCGTGAGCTATCTTGGACAAGGCTGCGAAATCAGGAACATCGAGCTTGGGATTGCCAATCGTCTCGGCGAACACCGCCCGCGTTTTTGGGGTAATCGCCCGACGGAAGGCCTCCGGATTCCCGGAGTCAACAAAGTGAACTGTGCGACCCAGCTTCGGCAGTGTGTAGTGGAAAAGCTGGTATGTGCCCCCGTAGAGGTTGTTGGCCGAAACGATTTCGTCTCCCACTTGGGTTACGCCCAGGGTGGCAAAGGTGCTGGCCGCTTGACCGGATGAAACAGCGAGAGCGCCCACGCCGCCCTCTATGGCCGCCATCCTCTGCTCGAAGACGTCGGTCGTGGGATTCATTATGCGGGTGTAGATGTTTCCGAACTCTTTCAGGGCAAACAAATTGGCCGCATGCTCCGTGCTCTTAAAAACAAAGGACGTAGTCTGGTAAATGGGGACAGCCCGAGACCCGGTTGTAGGGTCGGGTACTTGTCCTGCATGCACACCAAGGGTGCTCAAGTTCCTGCTTTCGTCACTCATAGGGAGACAAATTGCTGTAATCGCCCGCTTAAATCAAGTTGCAGGCAAAAACTCCCTTGTTCAGAGGCGGGCAGTTTTGGTCCCTGTTTGAAACCGTATTCCGCAAGGACCGCCACCACAAGGGCCGACAACCGCGCCCAACCCCTATCAAGCTCGCGGACGGCTGGGTCAAAAACAGGGCTGGAGCAAAAGTCCCAGGATTTCGTCTAAGAAAACGTGAACCTGAGTGTCCACTACAATAGACACGATGTTCCGTGCAGCCCCTCACTTGATGGTGGCCAGCCAGGTCAGAAATGTCCTTTCCGTGAGAGGATCGGACCGCGAAGATGGGATTGATGCGACAGACCGAGCGCAAAACCGAACCGCCCCAACCGGAGCGAATCGAGGAGTTATTTGCCGCGTTGGAGTCTCCGCTAATGAGTTACGCGCTTCGATTAGTCCGCAACACGGCGACAGCCGAGGACATTGTACAGGAAGCGTTCATGAGATTGCACAAACAGTTCAACGAAGTCCGCGAACCCCGCCATTGGTTGTATCGCACCGTCCACAATCTAGCGCTCAACGACCAGAGACGAGGCGCTAACGTGATATCTTGGCCGGAAGAACCCTCAGGCCAAAACACCACGGTGGCATGTGAATACGCCGATCCCCAACCGCTTCCGGACGAACAAATCGCCAGGATGGAGGGAATTGGCCTCGTACGGCTTTGCCTGGAAACGCTGGACGCCCGAAGCCGCGAACTCGTCCATCTAAAGTTCGATGAGGACCTGTCCTATAAGGAAATCAGCGAACGGACGGGTTTGAATATCGGCCACGTCGGGTACCTGTTGCATCATGCACTGAAGTCGCTGGCCGATGAATTGACAAGAAACGGAGGTGTGTGATGAACCCCGAGCTTTCAGGATCCGCAGACGAGTTGGAGCCCAAGTTGACAGCCTTGCTGCTGGGGCAATTACCTCTGGAAGAAGCTGCGACCGTCCGTGAGGCCATAGCCCAAGACCCCAAACTGACCGAACTTCACGAGCGCCTGAAGAAGACCATTAATCTGGTCAGAGCCGCAGGCGAGTCTACGGAACAACACGCCGTTCCGAGGGCGCCACTCAAACTTAGTGAAGAGAAACGTGGGGCCTTACTGGCCCATTTCAAGACCGTAGAACCGACGGCTTTTGGCTCTCCCAAACCGCATCAGCCAAGCTGGTTTGTCCCCTTGGCAGCCGCAGCAATTTTGGCACTGCTGGGAGCGGTGGTCGCTGTGTGGTTACCTTTGACGGAGATACAAACGAGAAACAAGGCCGAGACCGTCTTGACGGCAGGAGGTCTCGCTTACGATTCGCAAACGGACTACCTTCATGCCGGCTCCGCGGGTTCGAACGTAAAGGAACCCAAAGACCTGCTCCAAGATGACGGGACCAAGCTGTTCTTGAATAGCGGGGCCATCAGAATGAGTCATGCTGACCGGGGCAGATCAGCGGATTCCCGCCAAACGTGGTCGCTGGCACGTCGGGCGGGCCAGTCCCAAACACCCGACGGCTCGGATGAGCAGTTGGCAGGCGCCCGTGCCGAACCAGGACTTGTCGCTGGGCAACCTCTAGACCGGGAGAGTGAAACCTTGAGAAGAGGGCTTTCGCTATCCGAAGGTGAGGCCGTAACATCTCATGAATTTACCCCTACCGCCTCGGTCGTTCTGCCGCCGAACCCAGCAAGCGTTACAGCCGAGCAGTCCCTGGGGGAGCGGTATGATTCAGCGGGAATTGACGCCATGGAAGGAGCTGAAAGACGCAAGAAGGGAGAGACCCACCGGTTGGGCTGGGCTGGGGGGGGGGGCTTTGGGGGAGGCGGGGGGGCGGTTGGTTACGCTTACGGAGGTGCCCCGAAAGTGGTCGGCAATCTGCAGAAAGCGCCAGCACAGGCGACCGCTGGGAATTACGGGTCTTTCCAAAACAGTCTTGAGCAAACAAGTCAGCCTTTAAAGCCTGATCGCGACAGCGGTGTGGCATTCGTCACCTCAGCACAGGCTGTTCCAGTTCTTGGTGACCTGCCCATCGCAGGCAAGCTCTTCCGCTCTGCAGCCCCTGAAACCGGCGATTCCACCTGGTCTTATTCTGATAGTGATGAGTCTCTTGACTTATTCGTGGCTGCGCAGCCTGACCGTCCTATTGCAGAAACACAGCTCGAGGCCAAAGGCAAGAGCGCAGTTCAAAATGGCTTTGGCGAGCCAACATCAGGGGATGCGATTCGCGCCAACATCGACCACGCGGGGCGGCCCGTGGAAAGCCTGGAGAAAGTGAAAGTTCCTGAGTTCGGGTCTGTAAATGTGGCGGGTTATTACTCGTCACCAACGCCAACACCAGCACCCTCCGCGACTGGCCTGCCGGCTTTACCGGCAGAGGCAGTTCCCGGGTTGACTAATCGCACGACTTTCGCGTTTGGCGGAGTTTCGGTAGTCAACCGAGGAGAAGCAGCAGCAGCAAGCACACCAGAAGCAGAGGCATTCCGTCGCAGTTACGGACTGGCGCTAGGGCCGACCCTCACCTCCAGCACTGCTTCTGAGGACAAGACTCCCTCAGTCCAGGCCCAGCAGGGCGTGCGGAAAGGGGTGGTCCAGCAGATTGCAGACCTGCCTGCAGCCAAGCGTGCCGTCGCGCCGGCCATTCCCCAACCGGAAATCCGCACTGCGGATAATCCATTTTCGACATTTTCGCTGAACGTGGCAGATGTCTCTTTCAAACTGGCCGCGGCCAGCCTCGAAAACGGCCAGATGCCCGAGCCCAGCTCGATTCGCAGCGAAGAGTTCATCAATGCGTTTGATTACCATGATCCAGAAGCTATTCCAGGAGTCCCGTTTGCATTTGCCTGGGAACGGGCACGCTACCCGTTCGCACACAATCGGGACCTGCTGCGTTTTTCGCTGAAGACCGCAGCACAGGGACGCGCGGCCAACACACCGCTCAACCTGGTCTTACTGCTGGACAAGTCCGGTTCTATGGAGCGCGCCGACCGGGTGAACGTTCTGCAGCAAGCCATCCGGGTACTTTCCAGCCAACTTCAGGCTCATGATAAGCTCAGCATCGTGACGTTCGCCCGAAATGCGCAACTCCGGGTCGATGGGGTGCAAGGTCAGGCGGCGGCAGTGGCGGCTGATGAAATCGCCAAGCAGACGCCCGAGGGCGGCACCAACCTGGAGGAGGCGCTGAAGGCAGGCTACGAAACCGCCCTTCGCCATTACCTGGTCGGAGGGATCAACCGCGTCATTCTTCTCACCGACGGAGCCGCTAACCTAGGCAACGTGCTGGCTGAGGCTCTCAAACCCATCGTGGAGCACCATCGGAAACAGGGCGTTGCCTTCGACTGTTTCGGCATTGGCTGGGAAGGGTATAACGACGAACTGCTCGAAGTTCTTGCCCGCAATGGCGACGGCCGCTACGGTTTCCTCAACTATCCCGAAGAAGCAACCAGCGAGTTCGCGGCGAAACTTGCCGGAGCGCTGCGCGTTGCGGCCTCGGACGTAAAGGTGCAGGTGCAATTCAATCCCGAGCGAGTCAATGCCTACCGTCAGTTAGGTTACGCCAAGCATCAACTCACTAAAGAGCAGTTTCGCGACAACACCGTGGACGCGGCGGAAATTGCCGCCACGGAATCTGGCAACGCATTGTACGTCATCGAGAGCCGAACGGACGGAAAAGGGCCGTTGGCTACGGTGCGTGTACGTTACAAGGACCCGGCTAAGGGCCAATACGAAGAACACGAATGGGTGGTGCCCTACACAGGATCGGCTCCGGCGCTAGAACAAGCCACTCCGACCCTGCGTTTGGCAGGCGCGGCGACGGCTTTTGCCGAGTGGCTGGCAGCCAGCCCGTACGCCGGGGACGTTACCACCCAGCGCTTGCTGGCCCTGCTGACAGGCGTGAAAGAGACCTTCGGTGCTGATCCTCGTCCAGCAAAGCTGGAATGGATGATCCGACAAGCCGGGAGTATTTCGGGGCGATAACCCTCTAATATCATTATGAAACTGATCCGTTTGGTTACTCTGCTAATTTGCCTTTGGTTCATAGCCAGCCCGGCTGCCGCGGCTGAATCAAAGCTCGAAGCCAAGGAGGTCAGTGTTCAAGGAGGTGTGGCCGACGGCAACGCGCGGCTGATCATCGAAGCCTTGCTGCACGGCACGGGCGCGAAAACCGAACCCATTTACGTGACGTCGCTTCAACAGAAGATCAAGGTGAACGCCGATCGGTTGGAGCACATGATAACCGCCACCTTCGACATCCTGCAAGGCGATGGGGCCGAAACCGTACTTACTGTGCAAGGCCATGGGGAAATCCTCCAAGTGACCGGTGAGTACCTGCAGGATTGGGCGTTGCGCCGCGACCCCAAGGGCGCACGGCTGCTCAGCCTGCGCTGGCGCAAAGGAGACCAACCGCACCCCCGGCTGATTGCGAATATCTCCGCAAACCACGCACTGACAGCTTCCCAGACATCCACCACGGTTCTGAGCTTCGGATCCGAGAAACCGGGCTTGGCAAGCGGTTATATAAAAATCGAACCCGTGCCCGAGTTGCTCGTTGCCGTGGAACAATCCTCCGGCCTGATCCCTGTGAAATGGGAATTCTTGCCAGAATCGATGCATTCAAAGATTGAGGGGGACCAGCCTGAACCCCTGGCGTTTCGCTTCGATGGAAGCCCGTGCTCTCTTTCGCTGCATCTGACGCCGTCCGATCCCGATGGCCGCCGGGTCGTCCTCGGGAATTTCAAGCTCGTTGGCGACCTCACGGAGGATGCCGCGGCGTTCACCCTTGCGGCCGTAGCGCGAGTCCAGAGTCCCAAGGGCGGCTCGATCACTTTGCTTTCCGGCGCGGTGGCGCTCACCGAGGTGGTAGGGGGAGAAGGCTGGCGGCTGCACCTGGCTCCGACCAACTCTGCTCCGAGCGCGGCAGGATCCGCAACTCCGCCTCGGTTCGTCGCCGTATTCGACCGCGCAGGAGAATTCCCGATAGAGTTACGATTTAACGCAGCGGTTAGGAGGAACGCGGGCGGATCACAAGCATGGAATACGCTGGAATTCAAGGTGGCGCCGAGCGCGCTTCAGCCGATATTCCTACGAGGTTTGGCCGAGGGGACCGAATTCGATTTTTCCGGCGCGGCCCGTCCTGAACGCTCCGGGCGGGAGTTCGTCAGCTTCTTGCCCGCGAATGGAGAAGTGCGGCTTTCATGGAAGGCTCGGGACGCGGAAGCTGAAAGCAAGTTGTTCTTTTCGGCGGAGATGCTATCGCAGGTCAGTGTGGGGCCGGGATTGGTGCGCGAGGCAGCCGCTCTGGATTTCAAGATTATGCAGGGCGAGATGAACCGCGTCGGTCTCCTGTTGACCGAGGAAGCGGAAGTCACCCGCGTGCAAGGCGATTCCGTTTTGTCCTGGCGGGCGGCACCGGTGCCGAACTCTTCCAATCGGCGGCTTGAAATCCAATTCAACCAGCCACAGAAAACCGGTTTTGCGTTGCAGATTCAAATGCAGAGCCCCATCGGAGCGTTTCCTGAAGACGTTGTCGCTACACAATTGAGGCCCGAGGGCGTCACCCGCTTTGCCGGTGCGGTCCGAGTGGTAAACGACGGGGCCGTGCGCCTCATGGTCGTCGAGTCACCTGGGCTATCCCAGATTTCCCCCGAGCAATTTCCAGAGAATGACGTGACGCGCGCACTGCTGACCTCGGAGGGCAAGCAGCGCTTCGCCTACCGCTTTTCGAGCACGGAGTTCGGTTTGCGCATCCACGCCGACCAAATCCTGCCGGAATTGACCGTGTCAGAGATTCTCGTTTACCACCACGGGGAGAACGAATCGAGCATCGACGGCGAGTTCGAATTGGACATCCGGGAGGCGCCCTTACGCGAACTGCAATTGATCGTGCCCCGTGGCTACGCCATCGCGCGACTCACTGCCGCCAACCTGAGCGATTATTTCCTGCGCGAGCCCGAAGACCAAGGCCGCGCCGAGCTGCGCCTGGTGTTCGGCCAACCGGTTTCAGGACGGCTCGTGGTGCAGCTTCGGCTCGAAAGAAATCAAGCCTTGGGCGAAGCCGAATGGTCTCTGCCCCGACTTGAGATCACCCACGTCAAGTCAGTCCGAGGTCATCTCGCCGTGACGGCTGACCCGGGATTTCGCGTGACGCCGGAACGGACGCAAGGCGTCACGGAAACCGCAACAGCATTCTTCCCGCGGAAGCTCGCCCGGATTCAAACAGCGTTCCGCCTCAGCGAGCCAAACTGGGAAGTAGCCCTGCGCGTGGAGCGACTCCCACAAACGGTCCAAGCCGATGTGTTCCACCTGTTCTCGATCGGCGAAGGGATCGCTTACGGCAGCAGCGTCATGACTTACCTAATCTCGGGCGCTCCCCTTTCGGCGTTCAGGATTGATTTGTCGGCCGAATACGCGAATGTCGAGTTCACGGGCAAGGATGTGCGGAGCTGGACGCGAACCAACGACGGTTACGTAGTCCAGTTGCATACCCCGGTTTCGGGCTCATACACCTTGCTGGCAAGCTATGAGCGACCCTTCAAAGCCCAAGGCGAATCCCTGGCTTTCTCCGGGACGCGGCCAGTCGACGCTCAAACGGAGCAGGGCCACACCCTTGTGATCAGCGCGTATCAGTTCCAAGTTAAGCCGGTAGAGGTCTCAGCGGGCCTGCTGCCGCTGGAAACACGCGAGGTGCCCCCCGAATACCGACTGTTCTTCGATGCCCCAATCCTAGCCGCCTACCGGTATACTTCCCGGCCGTTCAATCTCACATTGGCACTTAGCCCACTCGAGCAAGGGGATTCGCTCAGCCTGGTTGTGGACCGCGCAGCCCTAACCACGCGAATTTCGAAGGAGGGACAGGTATTGACTGACGCGCGCTACTTTCTTAAAAACCGCGGCAATCCACATCTCAGCTTGTCGCTTCCACCAGCCACCCAGTTGTGGTCCGCGACGGTGGACGGCACAGCGGTGGTCCCCGTTGCGAATGGCTCCACGAGTCTCATCCCCCTGCCCCACCGCAGCGACCCCAATGCCGTCCTGACGCTCGATCTAAAGCTCGCAAGTCGTTCGGATCATCCCAATCGCATCCGTGTGACCGCACCGTCCATTGCCGCTCCCGTGCTGCTCGCCAAGTGGGACCTCACGCCGGACACAGGCCGCAAACTGATCTACCGCGATGGCTCGCTGACACCTGCCACGGCTACGGGTGACCCCTCTGGTTTCGGTGCACTGGCGCGGCTTTTTCAGGGTCGCGACACACCCGTAGCAGCTAGCTTGGCACTAGGCTTGGTTCTGCTTACCGCCATCACCATCGTGGTTTGGCGCTGGACTTGCCAGGAGGGCGTATATCGCGTTTCCGCGCGGCACATCATAGGAACGACTATAGGGGGCCTGTCGCTGATCCTGGCACTGACAGCACTGCTGGCGTTGGGGAAATTCATGCATCAACACAGCACAAAGCCTCCTCAAGACATCACGCTGCTCGCCCCGGTGCAACAGGCAGGAAGTGTGCTCACTGTTGAGGTGTCAAACGTGGAAACAGGGGTATCTTTTGGGAATGTTGTAGGATGGACATGGCCAGCCTTACTGGCGATGGGGCTGTGGATTTGGATTTCGATGAGTGGTTCGAGGTTGAAAGTCCTTGGTTATACCGCTGGCTGGGCCCTGCTGGCTTGGGCGGCGTTGCGCAGTCCCGCACCTGTGGCCGCAGTGGCGTTCCCGTTGGTGCTGGGATGCTTTCTGGTCCTCAATGTCGGGTTCCCGGCAGTTCGCCGTTTATGGCAATTACCTTCCCGCCCAGCCCACACACCGGCACCTCCCGCCGCAGGCGGCCCAGCCTCAGCCACCGCAATCTGGGTGGCTGCGCTCATAAGCTTGAGCCCGTTCGTCGAGGCATTCGCTGCAGTCCCTCAAACCGCCCAACCGGCGCCAGCCTCCCACCAAGACTCAGAGCAACCCCTGGCTCAAGTTGTTTCCCAAGATATACGCTTCGACAACGGCTTTGCAGTCGGCACCGTAAGAATCCGCTGGCAGGCCGTGAAACACCAAGTCCTGCCGTTGCTCTACGAACCCGGGGTGCTCACCCACATCAGTTTCCCAAGCAATGTTGTCAAGCTGGTGCAAGCGCCCAAGGGCAATCGCCGGGCTCAATGCCTTTTTGCCATTGCGGACTCCGAATGTGCCATAGAGTTGCGATACCAGGTCCAAGCCACACGGAAGGACCCTGAAACCGGTTTCACCCTCCCAACCCAGTACGGCCTGGTTAATCGGCTCTCCCTAACGCTGGCAAATCTGGATGTGGATGTGGTGTCGCCCGAGGCGGTTTCAGTGACACGTCACGCCGCAGGTAGCAACACTGTCGCGGCCTTGGTGCTGCGCCCGGTGAATTCTCCTTGGATTGCCTGGCGCCCCCGCACGCGCGATGTGCGGCACGAAAAACCCGTTTTTTATGCGGAGTTGTCCCAACTTTATGTCCCGGCAGCCGGCGTGATTGAAGGAGCCCACCGAGTTTTCATCCGTCCAGCCCAAGGTGAAATTCAACAATTGACCTTTACCGTGCCCCAGGGACTCACTGTCAGCGACGTCCTGGACCCTGCAAACCCTGCGGGGGGGAATTCTGCTACTCGTGGCCTGGTCGATTCCTGGCGGTTCGCCCCTGATGCACGCCAACTGTATGTCACCCTGAATCCATCCCAATCCAAACCGTTCGCATTGCTGGTTCGGTCTCAAACCACCGTCGGCACCCTACCCTTCGAGCACACCTCCGGGGTCGTCTCCGTTGAGGGAGCCGCCGGACAGATCGGTTTGCTCGGTGTCGCCACCGGCGGCGAAGTTCAACTGGATTCCGTCGTAGCAGCAAACGCTTCCGCGATTAACCTGGAGGATTTCCCGCGCGGGACCTCGGGTGCTTTGGACGCGCAAATTCCCGGGCTAACTGTCCGGCGCGCCTACCGGTATGCCGACACGAATGCGTCGTTTGTGATCAAAGCCTCCGCAATCGAACCGGATGTCCGTGCCGAAATCCAGGACACTCTGTCCCTCAGCGAGGACCGCACCGTAGTGGCATCGAAAATCGCCGTAGATATCACACGTGCCGGTATATTCCGTCTAAGCTTCGTGCTACCGACCGGATACGACATCGAATCCGTCAGTGGTGCGGCGCTCAGCCACTGGAGTGATGTCAGTAGCCCAACCGGCAAAGTGGTGACTCTGCACTTGAAAGGAAAGACCGAAGGAAAGCAGCAGTTCGATCTCAGCTTGGCTGGGCCGGGAGTAAAATCCGCGCAAGGCTGGCAGGTGCCGCAGGTGGTCCTGCGCGAAGCCAGCAAACAGCGCGGTAGTCTTCTGCTCGTACCCGAGCAAGGCATCCGCCTGCAGATTGCCCGGCGTGAGAACCTCACTCAACTGGACCCGGAAAAAGCCGGTGTGCGCCAGAAGGGGGTGCTCGCCTTTCGCGTCCTGCAGGCGCCGTGGCAGCTCACGCTCGACATAGAGCAAGTCGATGCCTGGGTTCAAGTAACGACGCTCCAGCAGGCCACGGTCAGCGAGGCCGCAGTGAAAGTCACCGCCAACCTGCAGTATCAAATCGAAGCTACTGGCCTCAAGGCTTTCCGCGTGTATGTGCCAACGAACGCCGAGAGCGTGCGCTTCGAGGGCGACCAAGTGGCCGATTCCCTGCCCCTGTCCAACTCGGCAACCAATGGGCTCCAACTCTGGGAAGTGCGGCTGCACCGAAGAGTGATCGGTCCATGGTTCCTGCAGTTGTCCTATCAGACCCTCCTGCCCCAGAATGCCACCGATACCATTCTCCGCGGCGTCCAAGTGGAGGATGTCGATCTTCACCGCGGATTCGTGACCATACAGTCTGGGGGCCGCCTGCAAGTCCGGATTGAAACTCCGCCGCAGGCGCTGCAGCCAACGGAATGGCAAAGCATTCCTCGGCTGCTCCAAAGAAACCTGCCCGAAACCGCGGCAAATTTCGCCTTCCGGCTTGTGGAACCTGGGTTCGACCTGCCCCTGAAGCTCGAACGACACGAGGCAGCAAAGCTGCTCCCCGCAAGGGTCAATTCCATTACCTTGAATTCGGTCGTGTCCGACAACGCCGTAGTGCTCACACACGTCTCGATGGAGCTGCTCCCCGGCGACAAACGCCTGCTGCAGTTGACGCTTCCCAAGAACGCGGTTTTCTGGTTCGCCTTCGTCAATCAGAACGGTGTCTGGCCCTGGCGTGAACAGGACCGCATTCTATTGCCGCTCGAGCAACAATCGCGCTTGGATCAACCCGCCACAGTGGAGGTTTTCTACAGCGCCGTTGCCGGCACCCACAGTGGGCGCTCGCTCGATCTTCAGTTGCTGGCCCCCAAGTTTGACCTGCCACTGGAACGTATCGTGTGGCGAGTTTCCATGAGCAGGAAATGGGAACTGAAAGACTGGACGGGCACCCTGCAATTCCAGGATGAACAAGTTGCCGGGGCGGGCGAGCAAGTGGATTTGCAGTCTTACTTCCAAAAGGAAGCTGGCTATCAGCGCGAACGCTCCAAGGCCGCCGAGGAGCTTCTGGCCGCTGGCAACCAAGCGCTCACCCAAGGTGATCCACAGTTGGCCCGGCGTGCCTTTCAGGCGGCCTATGGATTGTCCACGCACGATGCCGCCTTCAATGAAGATGCCCGGGTGCAACTTCATAATGTGAAGCTGCAGCAAGCGCTGGTGGGTCTGAACGTACACCAAGCCGCCACTGGGGGTGAAACCCCTCCACCGGCGGGCAAACTGCGCGAACAACAGGGACGAAAAGAACTACTCTATACTCAACAGGACGCAAAGGATCTGTTTGTCCGCAACAGTGCTGCCGACAACGACGCGTTTATGAGACTCGCCGAGAGGATTATCCAGCAGCAAGACGCCGCCGTGGCAAGCCCTGCCGCCATTCGGGCAAACGTACCGGAACAGGGACGCGTGCTTACATTCAAACGTTCAGTAGTCATCGATCGATGGGCAAATCTGGGCATCGGCCTGGAGGCCGCATCTAACAGTGGTTTCTCCTGGGGTTGGCGGTTCCTGGTTGCCGTGGTCGTTTTTGTTGCCTTGGCGGTTTTCACCGCTGCTGGACGCGCCTTCCGCCGCGATCGTGGCGCATAGTCCCGCCGGGCGAATAAGGACAGAAGCTGGAAGCCCGAAAGCGGAATGTTCCGAAATTGACAAACTCGCGGACTGCCCTATTTACAGGGCATGAATCGCCGCGCTTTCCTGAAGGTTTCGACGACCGCCGGTTTCGTCTGCGCCTGCCCGCCTGGTTTCTTGGCAGCCACCAAAGACAGCCCCTCAAGCGGCGACATTCTTGCCGACGCCACGAAACGTATTGAACAGCACCGCATGGGCGAGGCGCTCATCGCTGTCCGCGATACCCAGGGTCGTCCGGTACCCGGCGCCAAAGTTGCCATCACCCAACTCAAGCATGATTTCCTCTTTGGCTGCAACTTATTCATGTTCAATCGTTGTGGCACTTCAGAACTCGAAACGGCGTATCGCAGCCGATTTGCTGCGCTCTTCAACTATGCCACTCTTGGTTTTTATTGGGCGAGCTACGAACGTCAAAGAGGCAAGCCAAACTATGATTACACCGACCAAGTCTTGGAGTGGACTTCACGCCAAGGCATTGTCTGCAAAGGACACCCACTGGTTTGGGATCATCCAGCCAGTTCGCCACTGTGGCTGCCTGATGACCACCAGGAAATCGCTGTGCTTTCGAATTCGCGCACGCGAGAGATTGTAAGACGTTTTCAAGGGCGCATCGACATGTGGGACGTCGTAAACGAACCTACTCATTTGCCAGAAAAGCACAATAAGACCCGGATGGCAGACTGGGGCGCAGCGTTGGGACCGGTGCCTTATGTTGCCGAACCGCTCAGAATTGCGCGCGAGAGCAACCGCACTGCTATGTTGCTGGTGAACGATTATCGGCTGCAACCTGCCTATTACAAGATCCTAGACAGTCTGCGCGAGGAGGGATCGCTCTTGTTTGACGCAGTAGGTCTTCAAAGCCACATGCATGATGGTCCTTGGAGCCCCGAGCGGACGTGGGAGATCTGCCAGCGCTACGCGAATCTCGGGCTTCCGCTCCATTTCAGCGAGACCACGATCCTCAGCGGGCCACGGAAAGGCCCCAGAGAAGATTGGGGGCAGTCGACACCGGAAGGTGAAGCCAACCAAGCCGACAAGACCGCCGCCTTCTACACGGTGTTATTCTCCCACCCGGCGGTGCAGGCTATTACCTGGTGGGATTTCTCGGACCACGGTGCCTGGCAGCGCGCACCCGCAGGGTGGCTCAGGCGAGACATGTCGCCAAAACCTGTTTATGAACGCCTGAGAGAACTCATCAAGCGGCATTGGTGGACTCGCAAAGAGACCACAGCGGACCAACGTGGTGAGGTCCGGCAGCGCTGCTTCTATGGGCGATACCATCTGACGGCCGATCTGCCGGGGGCTAACAGGATTTCGCGAGAAGTCACCGTGGCGCGAGATAGCGATAATCGCTTCGAACTGGCGTGAGGCATGATGGAATCAGTCAAAGGCAACCAGATTTGCGTCGGCAAAATCGCGAGTTCGGAGATTATCATCGGTACCTTGGAATGACCTCACGCGAGATAGTTTGCCGAGCCATCGAATTCGACAACCCACCCCGGTTGCCCTTCTGGCAACATTGGAATCACAAGATGCCTGGCTTCCCGGACGATGTATGCAATATCTGGGAGATGGACCGTGCCGAGGCGGGATGGTTTTTTGACAACGCAGTCAAGGACGACTGGGGCTGCGGTTGGAGCGCCACGGATTTGAAAAACATCGGGCAGGTCACGGATTGTCCGCTGGCGGACTGGTCGGCGCTCGGAACCTTCCGTCCGCCAAACCCGCGCAACCCTTTCTATTACGAACGGCTTGGCCCGCTGATCGATGCGGCAGGCGACCGTTACGTGGCACTTACCGCGCACAGCCTGTTGTTTTCCCGTCTGCACAAGTTGCACGGTTTTGCGGCCACGATGGAGGATTTTTACACCGAACCGGGCAAGATCCATCGTGTACTCGACATGATTCTGGATTTTAAGCTGGAGCAGTGCGACGAACTGCGGCGGCGCTTCGGCAATCGGGTGCATGGGCTGTTCATGACTGATGACTGGGGAACACAGGAAGGGACGTTTGTGAGCAAGAAGATGCTCGACGAGTTCTTTAGTCCACGCTACCGCAAGATCTTCGACGCGATACATGCCTGCGGTTGGCATGTGATTCTGCACAGTTGCGGGCGGGTTAACACGTTTGTGCCGACGTTTCTCGATTTGGGGGCAGACGTCCTGAACATGCAACAGTCACGAAACTACGGATTAGTTGAGTTCGGCGAACAGTTCCGCGGCAAAGTATGTTTTCTGGCCACCGTGGATATTCAATCCACGCTGCCCCGGGGCATTGCAGCAGCAGTCCGCGAGGAGGCCCGCCTGATCGTAAGACACTGGAGCACACCACAAGGTGGACTGATCGCATTTGACTACGGCGCGTGGGATGCAATTGGCGTGCGTCCCGAGATGCCTTATGTCATGTTCGATGAGTTTGCCAGACTCCAGGATTATTGGTCCTCACAGGAATAAGGAACTGGAACTGACATGCGATGGGTTGCATACTCCAAAGATCCTAAGCACCAAAACCCACTGATATGAAACCACGCACAACACGCAGAGATTTCCTGAAACACAGTTCACTGTTTGCAGGAGGAATTGCCCTTATGGCGAGCGCACCGTCCATCAGGAGCGCTATCTCACCAAACAGTAGGGTTCGCATAGGGATTGTGGGCTGCAACGGCCGTGGAATGGGTCATATTTCTGCCTTCGCGCGCGTGCCTAACGTAGAGATCGCTTACATCTGTGAAGTAGACAGCCGCGCGCTCAAGAAGGGCGTTGAGGCCGTGACCAAGCGACAGGACCGAGTGCCCAAGGGTGAGAAAGACTTCCGTCGCATGCTTGAAGATCCGGAGTTGGATGCGGTCTCGATTGCCATGCCCGATCACTGGCACGCACCGGCAGCAATGCTCGCCTGCGCAGCGGGGAAGCATGTTTATCTCGAAAAACCCGGAAGCCACAATGCCGCGGAATGTGCCATGGTTGTGGCGTCCGCCCGCAAACACAAGCGGGTGATGCAACTCGGCAACCAGCGGCGCAGTTGGCCCTGGGTAATCGAGGCGATTGAGACCATGAAATCGGGCGTGGTAGGAAAGGCGCATTTCGCCCGTTGCTGGTATGCCAATCGCCGTGCGCCCATTGGTTTTGGCAAGCCGGTGCCTGTGCCGGACTGGCTTGATTATTCCTTATGGCAAGGTCCAGCGCCGGAGCGTCCTTACAAGGACAACATCATCCATTATAATTGGCATTGGTTCTGGCACTGGGGCACGGCGGAACTTGGCGGCAATGGCGTTCACGCCATCGATTTGGCCCTGTGGGGGCTGGAGTTGGACCTGGCCAAGCGCATTACCTGCGGCGGAGGGCGATATTTTCATCAGGACGATTGGGAAATGCCGGATACCTGCATTGCCACCTATGACTATGGACATAAAGGCATTTCCTGGGAGGGCCAAAGTTGTGCGCCTCGGGGGTTTGAAGGCAGCGGGTTTGGTGTCTTGTTCTACGCCGAAAACGGAACGATGGTGATTACTGGGAACACGGCTGTCTTTTACGATCTTAAGAACAAAATCATGCGCGAGATTGATGGAAAGCAAAAAGATCTTTTCCAGTTTGATTCCCTCCATTTCGCCAATTTCGTGGACGCCATCACGGACGGAAAACCGCTCAAGGCTGAGATCGAAGAGGGTCAGAAGAGTGCGCTGATGTGCCACTTGGGGAACGTCGCCTGGCGGAGTAACAAAACCGTCGAATTTGACCCCCAGTCATACAGGATACTCAACGAGGAGCCCGAGGTGAAAACACTCTGGGGACGCACTTACCGGAAAGGCTGGGAACCAAAGGTCTGATCAGGCCCAGGTGTTGGCAATTCTGCGAAACCGAACCATAGCGTCTGGTCATGCAGAGGCTGGCACTGCCGATCAGTAGGAGGTGGAATGTGGCCTGTACGAAGAGGATCCGACTGTTTAGAGGAGACCGTCTTGGGGTTTCAGCAAAGGACACCGGGAGATATTCCCGGTGCCCTTCCGAGCTACTTGATGGTACGATGTGAATTGGTCACGGTTTGGTCAACCGGAAGAAGGTTGCCTCCGTGGATGGCAGAGCCGATGTAGGCACGGGGCCGAACATCATTGCGCCACTTTGATTGGTGCTGGTCAGTCCAGCGTCGCCCCATGGACCGTCGATGGCAGGTGCACTTTCCACGAAATAGCCGTCGGCCGGCAGGGTCCAATTCACCCACCACCCTGTGCCAGGCGGGACGAAGGCCACCGCACTGCTGCGAGTGACGCGCCACGCATAGTTGCTGGTGAGGCTAGTGCCGTCAAACTTGTCGTCGAATGGGAAAGTCAGCCCGGTGAACCTCACGGCTGAGAAGGTCCCGCTAGCCTGATTATTGTGTCCGTCGTTAGCACCATCGTTCTTGAAGAACCCGAACTGCATGAAGGATCTGGACGGGCTAAAGTTGGAATAGACGACGTCCTCTGGCATTGTGAAAGCCACCGGGTCAATTCCTGGACCGGTGACTGTGCCATGGGTTTGATCGGTGAAAGTCAATGTCCAGGTGCCAATGGCGGTCGGGCCAGTGACATTGACCGGGTGATACACGGCATCAGCCGGCGGGTTGGCCGCTGGCAGGTTGGTTTTCCAGTCAATGCGGGCTACGACACCACCTGCATTGCCATTCTCAACCCGAAACATGAAAATGTCAGCCGCGTTCCAATCGGCCCCACCATAGGTTTGGTTGCCGCTCACCGTATCACCGTTGACAATGTACATGTGAGCTTCGTAACCGGGGTGCTTGGCCTGTTCTGGAAAACCAGAGATGGTGAACGAGTAAGTAACAGGGAAAGACTGCCACGTCCAAAAGAAGGAGGTTGCGTCAGCTTCGGCTGGGGTGCTGATAGCCTCGCGCTGCCATTGACTGGCATTGTCGTCCATGGTGATTTGGACTCCGGCCGAACCCGCCTTCGTTAGCCCAATCGTGGGAGCCGTGATCGGCTTGTAGAGCCTAATGTTATCGATATAGTAAATCAGCGGAGCGGTCATTCCACCGCCGAGTTGGATTCGGAGTCCATCCGCGCTTTGGAAGTCTGTGCCGGCAGGAATTGGGAGTTCGTAATGAGTCCATTTGCCGACATTGTTGGCGTTGAAGTTAACGGTGCCCATGTTCTTCCAGCCCAATGTGAACATATTGGCAATGCCAAACCCGGTAAGGTTGTTCGGGTTTTCGAGGTAGACGTCAAAAGCAAGATAGGTGTACCGGGCCGGGCTGAATGGGAAATTGTAGATTGCGAAAGATTCCTGCCACCCAGTATTGTCCGGATTGTAGGCGGCTTCGACTTTCAAAGAACCCGAGGAGGCGCTACCGTCCGCGTCAAGCGCAGCATGACTTAGAGTCGCCAAGCCCCCCGCCGTCCAGGCGGCTGACTCTGCGGCATCCGCAAAGGTCGCCAGCACTAGAGGATTCTCATAAGGCAGGATGACCAGATTATCGATGTAATAAGTCAAGTCGCCTGAATACGGTGCTGTGCCCTGGAGTTGAAAGCCCAATCGGGTGAACGTCTTGGCCACATTCGGCACGGCAAACTTCATGCGCGTCCAAGCCATGTGCCCACTGTTGAGTGCGCCTACCCAGTGACTATCCCAACTCCAGGAAGCGTCCCGCAGAACCTCCTGCCAATTACCATAAGCGCTGTTGGCATCAACGCCTGAGGCCGGATCCAACAAAAGGTCGTATTCAACGGTGACATAATCCGCACTGCTGATCGCGTTGTCCCCCAGGAACCAGAAGAGGTTGACTTCTCTGTTAGCGGGGTCCGTGGCTTTTAGCGTAACTTTCATGGCCCCGGAGCCATCAACGCCCGCTGTCGCGTCCCAGGCCAAAAGGTTGGCCGCTTCCAAGGACCAGTCCGTGATGCTGTCGGCTGAGTTGAAGTTGTTTGTGACGCCCGGAGCCGCAAAAGCTCCGGAACCGGCGAACGCCATGCCCGCCATAAAGGCAGGCAACCATTTCCTAAGGACCGATTTCTGTTTCATATGGTTATTGGGGGATTGCGGATTGAACTTTAAGGAAGAGCCAACTCGGGTTGTGTGAGATTCCTCACAATCCGGGGCATTGAACCTGGATACAACATAAACAAGGCTATTCAATGCAAATTAACACCGTGACTGTTGGACGGGAAGTCCTCAAAATTAACGACAAGCCTTTTCCCGACCACGAGCGGATGCGTGAACCCACTGGTGCTCGGGAGACGCCATTCAGGCTTTGGGCCAAATGCGTTCAACTGCCTAGTCGATTCATGAAAGGCAGGAGGCGATTTCCTTCGGAATCCCACACAGCTATCCTGGAGGATTACAACTCCCCGCATTGATTTCGACCACGCGGTCGTGGTGAATTACCGCCAGGAACAATTGGAAATAGTGATGCTGGACCAAGGTTTTTCGATTACCTGCCCAGCCGAGAGTCGCGTATGGTCTCCCCATGAACGTGGTTGCGACAGAGACCGGAGTCTCTATTCTGCTGCGGGCATGGCCTTTAGCCATGGCCTCCAGGGATTGATGGGCGACTTTCGAGCAAGTGATTGAATGGTCATGAACGAACAGGATCGGCAGGATTTCGAACGGTTGAAACGACAGCAAGCCCGGCTGGAACAAGAGTTGGGATCGTTGTCCACAGAGATCCGACGTCTTGAGAACCGGTTTTCTCAAACCGACGCCTCAACACCCTCGAATTCAGGATTGGCCGAGAAACCACCGCATCCTCAACCGAAAGAAACGCTCGCCTCGGAACCGCTCCGTGTCAGCCCGATGCCGGTTTCACCACCTCCAATTCCGCCAAGCCCACCGGCAGAACCGCGGGTCGAATCGAGTTTCCCCTCACTCAGTGCGACCAACAAGGCGATGACCAGGGCCACCCAAACCGCGGTGAGGCCGGAATTGGAGCCTGCCGCACCAACCGAAGCGCCTCCGATTGTCGAAAAAGGTTCGTTTGAAATGCGGCTTGGAACCTATTGGCTGGTTCGCGTGGGCATTGTCATGTTGCTAACCGCCCTGGTGTTTTTCGGCAACTTTGCTTATCAGAAATTCATCAGCGACCTCGGTCCAGCGGGGAAAGTCAGCCTGATGTACTTGGGCAGTCTAGCACTGCTCGCGGCGGGGGCTTGGTGGCAACGCAAAGCCGCTACAGAAACCCTGAAGAATTACGCGCAAGTGCTGTTTGCCGGGGGCTTGGCTGCCGTCTATTTCACCACCTACGCCGCGCATCACATCGAAAACCTCAGAGTTATCCAAAAGCCGGAAGTAGATGGGATCTTGCTTCTCGCGTGGGCAGGATTCACTACCTGGATTGCGGATCGGAAGAAATCAGAAGTGCTGGCATTGTTTGCGGTGGGGTTGGCTTACTACAGTTCCGTAATGACGCGGGTGGGAACATTTACGCTCTACTCGAATCTGGTCTTGACCCTGGCTGCCTGCTTTTTCCTGGTGAGAAACCGTTGGGCGACACTTACCTTTGGGAGCCTGGCAGCAACCTATGCCAGCTACGTTTTCTGGCGGTTTTTCGACGGCACGTCCTGGGATTGGACCATGACCGACGAGGGACTTTGGAAAGGTCTCTACTTCCTGGGGAGTTATTGGAGCGTCTTCACCGCCGCAGTATTCCTGTCCCGCTCGGAACGCTTTGCCGGCCAGACAAGGGCGGCTTTCCTAACCTTCAACAACGGTGCCTTCTTCACGCTGTTCGTCGTGACGATGCTCCAAGTGCGAGCCGAGGGTTTCTGGGTGTTTTCGCTGGGCTACGGGGCGGTGCTCCTCGTTCTGGCGGAAACCGCACGGCGGATGCTGCCCACCGAACCATTGACCAAGGACTTCTACCTGACCCAAGGTCTACTCCTAGTCACCGTCGGACTGATCGCCAAGTTCGCCGGACTTAAACTTGCACTGCTACTGGGCGCTGAGAGTGTGATTCTGCTGCTGCTTGGGGTGGAACGACGCAGCCTAATTCTGCAGGTTGGCGCGTTCGTCGCCGGGGCACTTTCGGTGGGTTGGGCGATCGACGGAATGCAACTTTCCGACCCTGGCGGAATGTACTTAGGGGCCGGTCTCGGCGCCATGATGCTGGCGAATGTCCTGATCAGCGACCGCCAGGACGTGAGGAGGGCAGAACTGCTACGCCCTCGCCCGTCGTATTTCACCGCCTTGACCCTGATAACGTGGATGGCGACCACCTGGAATTATTGTCAGCGAGCAGAACTCGCACACGTACTGGTGATGGAAGGGCTTTTACTGACCCTCTCCGTGCACCTCCTGCGCATCCGGGAAATCAGCTTGATGGGGCAGATGTTCGTCGTGCTGGGCCACATCGCTTGGCTGGCCAATCACCTCGCCATGGGCCGTCCGGCGGCCTGGCAACCCCTGCTGATTAGCGGAATCACCCTGGGACTGGTTCACTGGTGGCAAAGGGAAACGACAATCGCGGTTCCCACAAAGGTTGCGGCGGCGTGGCAGTGGCTTTATTCGCTGGCGATTGTTTTAGTGGTCGCCACCTGGTTAGGCCCCCAGTTTGAACCGGGGCCGTGGGTTGCACTCACCGGCGCACTGGCACTGGCCTTTACGGTCTATGCCGCAATCACGCGAACCTGGCCGCTGGGTGGCGCAGGCCAAGTCTTCATTTTGCTAACCGTTCTGTCTTTGGCGGGACAGTACCTGGGGACGGCGCCATCCTGGTACTATGGTTTGGTTCCGATTGCGGCCCTAAGCGTGTTATCGACAGGGGCGGTGAAGTGGTTCGACAAGCACCTTGAGGTAGCTGCCGGGGTGAGAAACCCCTTGCTGTCGGTCGCCCAGGCTTATCGGTGGGCAGCGCTGCTTCTCACAATTTGGTGGGTTTCCCGGTACATCCCATCCGCAGAACGCATCTGGGTGTTCGGACTGTTGGGGGCCGTCGTTTTTGGCTGGGCAGGTTGGCAACGAAACGGGGAGAAATTACTATTCAGTGCCGTGCTCACGAGCACCGCACTGCTTCTGTTCTGGCGGCCGTTTCTCGGTGAACGGACGGTTCACTGGCCCGACCTGGTCACAATCCTTCTGCTGTTAGCCCAACGCCAAGTGGCGAGGCGCATGCCATCACGCTATTCTGTGACCGCAGCGCTGCACAACGGCGTCATTGTGGTCGGAGGGCTCAGCCTTTGGCTGTTTCTGTCCCGTTGGGTACTCGGCAGCGCCGGTGGCATATACCTGACGGCAAGCTGGTCGGTTTTGGCGCTAGCCCTTTTCGGGACAGGCATCGCCTTGAAAGAAAGGATGTATCGGTGGCTGGGTCTTGGAGTGCTGGCGTGCGCACTGGCAAGGGTTATGATTTTTGATGTTTGGAAACTCGATACACTCTATCGCATACTCAGTTTCCTGGCGCTTGGAATTGTGCTCCTGTTGCTGGGTTTCATTTACAGCAAATACCAAGACAAGATTCGTCAATGGCTGTAAGGAATCCGGCTCAATGGCGTCGGCAGTCAAAATCTAAAACCAGTAGACTTGTATCGATTGAACCCGAACGAAATCATAGCGGAAAGGCTCGTTTACGACCTTCCAAACATTCTTGAACCCGTCAACTTGCGCTGCCTATTCCCGCAGGAGCAACCCCTGGAGATCGAACTAGGCAGCGGAGATGGTTCATTTCTCACAAGTGCGGCAGCGAAATGCCCGGAGCGCAACTTCATCGGTGTCGAGCGATTGCTGGGCCGAGTCCAGAAAACCGAGAGAAAAGGGTTGCGGGCGGGATTATCTAACATGCGGATTGTCAGGATCGAATCAGCGTATTTCCTGGAGTATCTCTTGCCTCGGCACTCCAGCACCGCAATTCATATCTATTTTCCGGATCCCTGGCCCAAGAGAAAGCACCGGAGACATCGGCTTATCAACGAGCGTTTTCCAACCTTGGCAGCGCAGGCGCTCGTGCCTGGCGGCACCTTGTATCTGCGCACGGACGACTCTGACTACTTCGCACAGATGAAGTCCGTTTTTGCGGCGGTTCGGGGCTTCCAAGCGGAACTGACGCCGGAGGCATTGGCCAGCCTGGTCACGGACTTTGAACGGGATTTCAACGCCCAAGGTATCCCAACACTGCGGGCTGCTTATCGGAAGCTCTGACCCATGCTGGCTCCCGACCGGGAGTCAGACATCGATTACCGGACCATTCCCGCCATCCCGTGGTGTGGGCTTTTTCTGTTGGACGTGGATGCGAGAGCGGGTGTTGCCGGTGAGGAGATTCAGCACCATGGTAACAACGCTAATGATGAGTGCGCCGAGTAGTGCCCAACCAAAGCCATCGATCTCGAAGTGGTCCCCTAGCAGGAAACTCACGAGGTAGAGCACTAGGGCGTTTATCACGAGCATAAACAGGCCAAGCGAGAAGATAACCAACGGTAACGCCAGGAACATCATCACGGGACGGACAAAGGCATTCAGGATTCCCAGCACAAGGGCGGTCACGAAAGGGGTCCAGAGACTGGCGTCCTGGAAATGGATTCCAGGCACGACGTAGACCGCCACCAGCACGGCCAAGGTGTTAATCGCCCAAGTCTGCAAGAATCGCTTCAGTTCCGGCTTCATCATCCATTGATACCGAGAAAGCAACATGCGACATGGAGCGGTGGAACACAAGGCGCAAACCACAACCACCCCGGGCGAGGATCCAGGTGGAACACAACTCCGCAAGATTCGTGTTGCCACCGGCGATAATTTGTATTCCATAAAGCCATGCGAAATGTTCTCGTCGCCTCCATTGCAGCATTGCTCCTGCTTTCCTTCCGAGCTGCTCCGGCAGCCGAAGCTACTGTGGGGATTAACGCCACGGATGCCGTAGCCGGGTGGAAACTGCTATTTGACGGAACCAGCACCCGAGGGTGGCGGGCTATTAAGAAGACAGCTTTCCCTGCCGACCGTTGGGTAGTTGAGGACGGCTGGCTGCATTGCCTGGGTAAAGGCGGCGGAGACATCATCACCGAGGAACAATTCGAGGAATTCGAACTGACTTGGGAATGGAAGCTAGCCACTGGCGGTAACAGCGGGCTGAAGTACTTCATCCTCGAGCCGCGTGGCGCCATCGGACACGAATACCAAATTATCGACGACGAACGACATCCCGATGGGCCCAAAGCCGAGGGCAAGAGGGTAACGGCTGCCTTTTATGATGTGCTCAAGCCACAAGTAAAGACTCCCACCAAAAACCCTGGAGAAATCAACCACTCACGTATCCTAGTAAAAGGGAACCGAGTTGAACACTGGCTCAATGGCACGAAAGTGCTGGAATATGAACTCGGAAGCGAGGCCGTGAAGCAGGCGGTGGCTCAGAGTAAATTCAAAGACACGAAACCCTTTGGCGAACGGGTCAAAGGTCACCTGTTGTTGCAGGATCACAATGATGAAGTGTGGTTTCGTAACATCAGAATCCGGGATCTCTCTGGGAAATGATTCTCGCTTCTCGAAGCAGGCGGCTAGCTAGCGCGACCCACCGATCTTCCTGCCCTGTGCAGGAGTAAGCATAACTGGACACACAAAATTGAACCGTCAGCCAGTTGCGTCGGGAGCAAGATTTGCCCGACGGAAGGAATGAACAGCGTCCGAGACGGGAGGCAATTTCATATTCAAGCCCCACTTTTTTCGGATTAGAACCACAGTCTTTGCACATGAACGAGTTGTATTTCGGAAAGATCGCCGGCGAGCTTAAGATCCAACCACGCCAGGTGGCGGCCACGGCACGGCTTCTGGCAGAGGGGGGCACGGTGCCCTTCATCGCGCGGTACCGCAAGGAGGCAACCGGATTGCTCGACGAAGTAGCCATCACGCAGATTCGTGAGCGGTTGGTTGGCCTGGTCGAGTTAGACCAACGTCGGGAGGCGATTCTCAAGTCGCTCGCGGAACGCAACCTCTTGACAGACTTGCTGAAAACCGCCGTGCAGGGGGCAGAAACGTTGACCGCGCTTGAGGATATCTACCAGCCCTATCGCCCAAAGCGCCGCACGCGCGCCATGATCGCGAGGGAGCGCGGTTTAGAGCCCCTGGCTGATTCGATTTTTCAGGCCCAGGCCACAGTTGACCCACTGGCGGAAGCGAAAGCCTTTGTGGATCCGGCCAAGGAGGTCCCCACAGCCGAGGAAGCCTTGGCAGGTGCCCGTGATATTTTGGCGGAACGATTTAGCGACGATTCAATAGCACGTGAAAAAACCCGAGCCCTTTACCGTGCGAAAGCCGTGGTGAAGTCAAAGGTGCTCAGCGACAAACAGGAAGCAGGAGCCAAGTTCAAAGATTACTTCGACTGGAGCGAACCTCTATCGAAGATTCCAAGCCACCGGCTCCTGGCCATTCGAAGGGGAGAAGAGGAAGGCTTCCTGATGATGCGAATTGTGCCACCTGAGGAGGAGGCTCAGACAATCCTGGAGTCACTTTTCGTGAAGGCACCCGGAAAGCCCGCCGGTGAACAGGTGCGAACGGCAGCCCATGACAGCTTCAAACGTCTCCTCGGACCCGCGATCGAAGTAGAAATGCGGCTGGAATCCAAGAAACGTGCGGATCAGGAAGCGATCAGGGTTTTCTCAGAAAACCTACGGGAATTGCTGCTTGCACCGCCGCTGGGGCGCCGCAATGTCCTGGCGATCGATCCAGGCTTTCGCACCGGCTGCAAAGTGGTGTGCCTGGATCGACAGGGTAAACTGCTGCACCACGATGTTATGTTTCCGGCCCAGTCGGACTACCGGATACGGGAGGCGGCAGATATGGTCCGAGGTCTCTGCCAAAAGTATCAAATCGAAGCCATTGCCATCGGCAACGGAACGGCTGGACGCGAGACCGAGACATTTGTTCGCGCCCTGAAACTACCGAGCTCGATCGCCATCATGATGGTCAACGAAAGCGGGGCCTCGATTTACTCAGCATCCGATGTAGCCCGGGATGAGTTTCCCGACCAGGATGTGACCGTGCGAGGAGCGGTCTCCATAGGCCGCCGACTGATGGACCCTCTGGCTGAGCTCGTTAAACTTGACCCCAAGAGCATTGGTGTCGGTCAATATCAACACGATGTGGACCAGCGCGCCCTCAAGCAGAGCCTGGACGACATCGTTATGAGCTGCGTAAACGGGGTCGGGGTGGAGGTAAACACCGCGAGCAAACAATTGCTGAGTTACGTTTCAGGGCTGGGTCCGGCGCTCGCCGCCAACATTGTGAACTACCGCAATGAACATGGACCGTTCAAGTCACGGGCGGAGTTGTTGAAGGTTCCCCGGCTCGGTGCGAAGGCCTTTGAGCAAGCGGCCGGATTTCTTCGGATCCGGGACGGCAGCTCTCCGCTGGATGCCAGCGCCGTTCACCCTGAGAGTTATCCTGTGGTGGACGCGATGGCCAAGGACTTGAATTGTCTGGTGAAGGACTTGATGGTCAATCCCTCCCTCCGGCAAAGGATCGTGCTGCAACGTTACGTTCGGGACCAGATTGGGTTGCCCACGCTCAACGACATTATGTCGGAACTCGCCAAGCCGGGGCGGGACCCGCGCCAACAATTTGAGGTCTTCGCCTTTGCCGAAGGGGTGGACAAAATTGAAGATTTACGGCCCGGCATGAAGCTCCCCGGCATTGTGACCAACGTCACTGCGTTCGGTGCCTTCGTGGATATCGGAGTGCACCAGGATGGCCTGGTCCACGTGAGCCAACTGGCCGACCGCTTTGTGAAGGACCCTGCGGAGGTAGTTAAGGTCCAGCAGAAAGTGATGGTCACGGTCACAGAGGTGGACCTGCCTCGGAAACGGATTGCCCTTTCGATGAAAGCCAACCCGGAAATCGGCGGCAACCGGTCGGGGTCCAAGACCTCCCCCGGGCCGCAACGGCCGCCGTCAGGACCAGCAACGGCGCCATCCAAGCCAGTGGATTGGTTTACCGAAGCGTTAAACAAATCCAATCAGTCCAAAAGATAACCGGCTCGAAGTCCGGCCCTGGCAAATCGCCCCAGGGCTGGGCTCAGATTTGGCGACTTTGCTTTAAGAAACCTCTGAATTGACCAACCAGCCGGCCAACGAACGCGTTCGCTGCAATTATTCAGTGGGTTTCTTAAACCAAGCCGGGTCGACCTTGGGATCGAGCTTGAACGACTCAATCGTCGTGGACATCAGTTCCTGACCGTCCACTCTGCGGTTCTGTTTGTAAGCCACGCGAAGGGAGCCCTCCAACCGATAGTCCGAAAAAGCGATCTCGATCGTTCCTGGCACTCGGGTCACTGGGTTGTTACCTTTATATGTCTGTTTAGAAACCGTGCCGTCGGGCGCCACCCACAAGCGAGACTCGGCCCCTTTCCAAGCCACCGCGATAATCTCACAGGCAACCCCCTCGACGTTCTCCTTCCCTTGGGAAGAAATATCCAAGCTGGGGTCATCGTAATTACGTAGCAATTGGACCAGGTTTCTTCCCATCTCCTGCTTTTGCTCCTGGGCGATGGCCGGTGGCAGTGGCTGGTGCTGGCCGTTCACCAGCGCCCAGGCTTCATCAGCGTCGATCACCACGGTTTGCTCACCCATCGGAAGGCTCATGACCTGACGGATCTGATCAGGAAAAACGACCGTCACTACCTGTTTCAAAGCCATCGACTGACCCCCCATCTTCAGCTCGGAATTCATAGTCACCTCGACCGCCGAGATTTCCTTCAGCTCATCACCACCCATGGCCTTGACGACCGAGGACCAGACACGCCTGCCTTCCTCGGCGCGGAGGGCGCTTTTCTCAATCTTGGGGCCCGCATCAGGGGGAGGCGGAATGCTGATGTCGAGAGATTTCACATTGCCAAGTTCACTCAAAGGCCGGTCAAACTCCGCAGCCTTGCCCACTACCAGAACAGCCAACTGATCCGGATGCAGGTACTTGCTGGCGACGCGGTGCACATCCGCAGCGGCTACCTTCTCGATATTTCCGCGGTATTGGTCGAGGTAGTCTGCCGGCAGGCCGTAGTAGGCATAACTCATTTGCTGGGCAAGGATTTTACTCTTGGAATCGTAGTTGAACACAAAGGAGTTGAGTATCGAATCCTTGGCTCGTTTCAACTCAGCTTCGGTGGGAGGACTCGCGATCATTCCCTGGATCTCTGCCTTAACAGCCTGGATCGCCTTCGTGGTATTGCCGAACTGGGTTTGAAGGCCTGCACGGAAAAGACCTGGATGGCCGAATTCAGCGCCCAGTTGGCCGTAAACGCTGTAAGCCAGTCCTTGCCGGGAACGCACGTTACTGAACATCCGGCTAGCAAAACCACCCCCCAAGATTTCGTTCATGATTTGGACCGGGAAAAAGTCAGGGTTTTTACGCTCAATACCGAGATGAGCCATCGTAATGTTGGCCTGGTTTATGTCATCCTTTTCGATATGGTAATAGCCAGAAACCGGCGTCGCGAGATGCTCAACTGGCGGGAGATCAACGGCAGACCCTTTCTGCCAATCTCCCAAGACTGCTTCTATCTTTCGCTTCATATCAGCAGCCTCAAAATCCCCTACGACTCCGAGGATCACACGGTTCGGAAGGTAGAATCGATGATGCCAGTTAACCAGGTCATCCCGGGTGATGGCCTTTATGGTTGCGTATTCCGTGATTCGCGCCAGGGGAGAATCTGACCCGTAAACCAGGCGTTGAACTTCACGCGACGTAATCTGACTGACGTTGTCATTTCGGCGGGCGATGGAAGTGTTCGCAGAAATCTTGGCGAGATCGAGTTTCTCCTGCGCGAAAGCTGGTTTCCGGAGAATGTCGCTAAAGACAGCGAAGACGGCGTCAAAGTCCTGCTTCAGACAATCCATTCTGGCTGATCCGGAGTCGCCACCGATCCCGGTCTCGATCGACGCCGCCCGGGCGGCGAGGAAATCATCGATTTCATCCCCTGCCATGCGAAGTGTCCCGCCAGTGCGCTGCACGATGCCCATGAGACTTGCCAGTCCTACCTTGTCAGCGGGCTCGTAATAGGAACCTGTCTTCACCCGGGCAATGACCTGGATCAGTGGCAATTCGCGATCTTGCATCAGGAAGACCTCCATGCCATTGGAGAGGGTATAGACTTCGGGTTTGGGAATCTCGAACTTGGGCAAGGAAGGATAGGCCAGATCGCGGTGATCCGCGACTTGTGCCGAGGAAGGGAGAATTCCCAACCAACTGGAGAGGGAAACGGTCAGGAGCAAACTCAGCTTTGTGTTCATGGTTCCTTTCAATTGGCCTTGGATACAGCATCCTCGTTCACGATCATTGCCACAGTGCGGTTGGACGGGACGAACGTGCTTTGGGCGACCCGCAGAATGTCCTCTTTGCTAACCTTTTCGATACGTTCCACAGCACGAAAGAGTTCACGCCAATCGCCGAACCGAACTTGGTACTCAGTCAACGCCCCAGCGATGCCGTTATTAGAGGCTAACCCACGAATGAGCGAGGCTTTGGCCCGAGTCTTCACCATTTGCAGTTCATCATCTGAAACGGGCTCGGTACGGAGTCGCTCGATTTCCGCCCGCAGAGCCTTCTGCACATCCTCGTTCGTGTGGCCGGGCGTGGGGACCGCATAAAACACCATGCAATTCGGATACTTGGTACCCGGAAAACCCGGAAAGGCACTGGCTTGAACCGCGATCTTTTTGTCGCGCACCAGGCTGCGATAGAGACGAGCGGTACGGCCGTTGGACAGCAGGTCGGCGATGGCGTCGTAGATTGCTTCATCCGGGTGGGTGGCCGCCGGCTTATGGTAGCCTTCCAAATAGAAAGGCTGGGAACGGTCAATCATTGTGACCATGCGCTCGACAGTTTGTTTTGGCTCAATGGTGCGCACCGGAGGGGGTGTCGGCCCGGCGGGCATACGGCTAAAATACTTTTCCAGGATCGGGATGATCTCTTTGGCATTCACGTGCCCCACCACCGCAATGACCATGTTGCCGGGCACGTAATAGGTCCGATAGAAGCGTTCAGCGTCTTCTCGAGAAAAACTCATCAGGTCGCTCATGTACCCGACCACTGGTTGTTGATAAGGATGAGCTGTGAAGGCGGTGGCTACAAACTGTTCGATCAACCGGCCGATTGGCTGGCTCTCCGTTCGCATGCGACGCTCTTCCATAACCACGTCTCGCTCCTTGTAAAACTCACGGAATACCGGATTGAGGAACCGTTCAGATTCCAGGTAGGCCCATAACTCAAGCTTGTTGGCGGGGAGCGAATAGAAATAGACTGTGGAGTCAGAGCCAGTACCCGCGTTCAATCCCACCGCGCCTTCGCGGTCGAGGATCTCGCCGAACTCGTTCTTCACGATGAACCGGTCCGCCTCTTCCTGGGCTTCTTTCCATGTTTTTTCGAGAGCCTTCAGCCTCTCGGTATCGGGTTTGGTTTTAAATCGTTCCTGGTAAAGTGCGTGGTACGCGCGATCCACCTTATCGAGAATGATTTTTTCCTCGGCAAAGTTCGTCGTTCCGATTCTGGTCGTGCCCTTGAAGGCCATGTGCTCGAACATATGAGCTAGACCAGTAATGCCAGGCACCTCCTGAGCGGCACCAACATCAACGTGCGTGTAAAAGGAAACGACCGGCGCCTCAGGTCGTTCGTAGATGAGAAAGGTGAGCCCGTTGGCCAGACGATGCTCAGTGAGCCGTGTTTCGAACGAAGACAGATCAAATGCCCGGCCACCCCCCAAGCCGAGCAGCAACACGAGGATCGGCATGCTGGCACGCAAGCCGTGATGAGATCGAGACCAGATGGTGGGCAGGTAGACTCTCAATTGGTTACGCATAAGTGAAATCTTTCATTACAAAAGGCGCAAGGGCAAGTGGCAGATTCATTCATTGGAATCAGCAGACGTCATGAAAGCCAGTCTGACATTCGCTGGATAATCCTCTTTCATAGCCTGTGAT
This sequence comes from Verrucomicrobia subdivision 3 bacterium UBA6082, assembly GCA_002428665.1. Classification (GTDB taxonomy): domain Bacteria; phylum Verrucomicrobiota; class Verrucomicrobiia; order Limisphaerales; family UBA8199; genus UBA6082. The sequence goes on along the minus strand of DIXK01000096.1, from coordinate 153,670 downwards.
TCCGAATCCCGATCTCGGACAAGTCTTTTCCCGGCAAAGAGTTATCAGGAAGCACGACCTTCAATATGTAAGCCTTATTAACCAAGCCGCAGTCCGAGTAAGCGTCTGCCAAGCTCCCTCACTTTGGAGCTTGGTAGAGATTGTCGAACTGAATTCGGCTGCGGCTTCTTCCAGGGGTATTTCGGATTTCCATTTCCTGCAAACGCCAGCGACCCTCGACTTTCTCAAACGACTTGGGATCAAATCGCTTCAGGATCGCCCCACTGAAATCGAAAGCATCGGCGTGAACAATCCCACCACTATCCAGGTCAATCCAGGAAACAACGCGCGAATAGGCACCGGCAGCGGGAGCTGGGTTCACACTTTCAAGGACGCGACACATTTGGCCACGGCGCATCTCGGTGCGCAGCAATCTCTGGATCGGCCAATGGAAAAACTCCAAACCGAGGTCTGCCACCCAAAAATCCGACCCAGCAAAACTTACCATGGTCTCGTTGCCCTTCAGAGACCTGGGCTTGGCACCGGATTCGCCGGAATTGAGCAACTCGTACTCGGTGGGCCGCCCCGGTGTGTGATGGATAGCAAGGCGGGCGGCATCGGGAGAGGCCGTTCCAGGGAAGGCCTCGTAAACGGTCGTCCAGGAACTCCCAGCCGGAGAGATCGTAAACCGGATAGGCACCTCTCTCCAGGATCGGTCGGGTTTTTGAATCATGAGCACAGCGCTATTGGTCGAAAACTCCGCGGGGCCGCGGGCCAGCAAATCCTCTACCATCAGGCGTCCTTCACGTTCAGCCGTGGTCTCATTTATAGGTTCGGGAAGCCGGATCTCAGCCTTAGGTTGCCCTGAGCAGGCCAAGAAAGGAATCGCGAGGGAGAAGCTTAAAAGGACCGCAGAAGCGAGGCGTCGAGCCGCGCAGGAACCTCGACCAATTTCATAAACCAGATTCATAAGGTTCTACTTGGATCGCAACGCCAGCGGCAAAGCTTGGGAGATATGTTTAATAAAATGGGGTTTCAACTTCGCACGAACCTCCTCTGGCACCTCAGTCCAATCCCCTTGGTTTGCCCAAGGCAATAGAACTTCCTTGATGCCAAACCGACAAGCGGCCAGCACTTTCTCCTTGATACCACCTACCCGCATGACCCGTCCACGCAGGCTTATTTCGCCAGTCATAGCGACGTCGGACCGGACACGTCGCCGCAACAATAAAGAAGCCAGCGCGACTGCAACCGTTACGCCCGCACTCGGTCCATCCTTGGGGGTGGCCCCGGCGGGAACGTGAATGTGAATGTCGAACTTGCTGTGATCGGAGAAGTCCAGGCCCAGTGCCTTCTCCTGGCTCCTTAGAAAGCTAAGTGCGGTTTGGGCGCTTTCTTTCATCACCTCTCCCAATGAACCGGTCAACAGCAAGTTGCCGCGTCCAGGCATTCGCGTCGCTTCGATGAAAAGGACTTCGCCGCCCACGGGTGTCCAAGCCAAACCGGTCGCAATTCCATATTCCTTGATCGCTTCGGCAGTCTCGTTAACGAACCGGGCAACCCCCAACCACTTGCGGAGAGAGTCGGGATTCATCACGAGCGGTTTAGGGCCATCGCCATTGCTGACGATCCGCCGCGTAGCCTTGCGAGTGAGAGCGGCGATTTCCCGTTCCAACTGCCGCACCCCAGCTTCCCGGGTGTAATCATGAATGACGCGGCGCAGCGTGGTGTCAGGGATCTTGACTTCGCCTTTGCTTAATCCGTGCTCCTCCAATTGCCGCGGCACCAGGTAGCGTTTGGCAATCTGGATTTTCTCGGTCTCTGTGTAGCTGGGCAACTCGATCACTTCGAGGCGATCGCGCAGAGCGGGGTGGATGGGCTCAAGCCAGTTTGCCGTGGTTAGAAAGAGCACTCTCGAAAGATCGAAAGGCAGGTCGAGGTAATGATCTGTAAACGTGTTGTTCTGCGCCGGGTCGAGTACTTCCAGTAGGGCCGCTGCGGGATCTCCCCGGAAATCGGCACCGACCTTGTCCAACTCGTCGAGCAAGATGACCGGATTACGGCTTTCCACACGGCGGAGGGTCTGAATGATGCGTCCCGGGAGCGCTCCAACGTAAGTGCGGCGATGCCCTCGGATTTCGGCTTCATCCCTCATGCCACCCAAAGCAATTCGGGCAAACTTGCGTCCGAGAGCGTCGGCCACGCTACGGCCCAGGGAGGTTTTGCCAACCCCCGGCGGCCCGACCAGGCAAAGGATTGGGCCTTTGAGTTCTTTGCGGCGCTTGATCACCGCCAAGAACTCGAGCAACCGCTCCTTTACTTTAATCAGGCCGAAATGCTGCTCGTTGAGGATCCGCTCGGCCACGACCAAATCGATCTTATCCTCAGTTTCGGTGCTCCACGGGAGATTCAGAATCCAATCCAGGTAATGACGAGTCACCCCGTATTCAGCGGCGGCGGGAGGCATTTGCTGCAGTCGCTCCAGTTCCTGGGTAGCGACCTTACGAGCCTCTTCCGGGAGTGGGGTTTGCTCAATTCGTTCTTTTAGCGCTCGAATTTCGCCGGCATTAGGATCCGACTCTCCGAGTTCTCGCTGGATGGCCCGCAACTGCTCGCGAAGGAAGAAATCCCGCTGGGTCTTGGAAATCGAGCTGGCGACCTCGGTCTGGATCTTGGAGCTAAGCGTAAGCACCTCATGCTCGCGGTTGAGCATGGGCAGCAAGCCGGTAAGACGGTCCTTCACGGAGGCAGTTTCAAGAAGCTTTTGGCGTTCCTCCAGACCGAGGTTCAGGTTAACTGCGATCAGGTCAGCAAAGTGACCGGGTTCCTCGGTGTTCAACGCGGCGATCTTGATTTGTTCAGAAAGAGCCGGTGAAAGTTTGACAATTTCTTGAAACTGAGATTGCGCATTGCGCATGGTGGCTGTCAACTCCACCGAATCCTCGGTAACGTCCCGGAGCAACTCGAAACGGGCTGTGAGGTAGGGATCCGTAGCCGTGTATTCGAGGACGCGGATGCGCCACAACCCCTCGACCAACACGCGAACCGTGTTGTCCGGAAACTTCAGCATTTTCAACACCCGGGTCGCACAGCCGACCTCATGCATTTCTGCGGGAGTCGGGTTCTCCGCTTCGGCGTTGCGCTGCAAAGCAACCCCCAGCAACCGGTCCCCCCCGACCACGTCATCAATGAGTTTGATGCTTTGCGGGGTCTCCACAAGCAAAGGGGCTACCATGCCCGGAAAGATCACGATGTCCGACAACCCGAGAATTGGCAGTTGCTCGGGCAGGGAGCGTGAGGAAACCCGAGGTGAAGCCTCGGGAGCCCCGGCCGTGCCCAGGATGCTGATAAATTCAGTGTCGGGTGACGTGTTCATACGCCGTCTGGAAACCAGAAGCCCGTCACCTGTGCAAGCATCAGATGACGGAGGAATTCCCCTCGGAAACCGGTACCCGGGTGCTCTTCTTAACCTGCTGAGCCACAGGCACATCGATTCTCAAAAAGCCGTTCAGATAAGCAGCCTTGGCTTGGCTGAGATCATACCCGGGTGGAACCTCCAAAACGCTTTCAAACGGGCCGTAGTTGATCTCCATCACCAGGAAACTGCACTTGGCAGCCCGGCAACCATCGGGACGGTTTCCGCTGATTCGCAGACGATTAGCTTCAACGGTGATCTCCAGGTTCTCACTCCGCATGCCCGCCAATTCCACCTTGATCACCAAACCGCAGTCGGTGGCGTAAACATCTGTGTTCGGAACCCAATGCGCGTTTGCGGTGACCTCGCGCCCGCCATCGGCGGATCGAGTTACGAAATGAACGGACGAACTAACTTTGCACATGGCTTTAGAACGAAAAAACTCTAGCTTACTCGCCGCTGCGGCGCAAGCGCCGTCATTTCATCTTGACGATTACCACCGAACGCTCGCCTTTGCGGGCGCGGAAAATAATCGAGGAGGACGTCTGGGACCGGCCGACGCCACTGCAGCCACACGGCAAGTCGCGATCGAAAGAGAACCGACGACGACGCAACCGATTCCACCCGAGCAAAAATGCTGCCGCAGCCACAATAAGCAACGAGACCAACTGTTGCCAGTCCATAGGGTTAAGATAATACGAAAACCTCCCAACGCAACCGGCGATTTAGCTTCCTTATTGAGCCAGAAGGACCTTGAGGCACCAACTTTCACTCGATCCAACAGTCTCATCCTGCTTTATTATAGCCATGACGAGATGGCTTGGTTTCACGGTAGTGGTCCGTGCAGCGTTGCCAGCATTTTTGATGCTTAACGGCCTGATGGCCACAGCGGCAACGACGAGCACCGTCTCGGACCCTGAGGTGGACCACTTCAACGTGCGGGTAGGCACCCAGACTTTTGCCCCAAAATACCGTTTTTCGACCAATTCCAGCCTGGTGGAGACCGCCTCGGCCATCCGGCAGATGGGTAGCGACGTCGTGAAATTCTACCTGGGCAGGAACTTCCCAGGACAGTACGGGATTTCGCTGCCGGGTAACATTAACAGTTTGCAGTCGCTGGCCGCGAACGAACCTTCCTGCCGGCATGTCCTGGACCTTCCATTCCGGCATATCATTGTGTGGGCGTATTGTTTCAGTGCCGGCAGTGATACGTCGTGGAAGGATGGATTCTCGATGACCGAGCGAAGCCTGGAGCAGGCGGAGATTTATGCTCTTACTCGCTATCTACTCACCAATTACAATAACTCCGGCAAGAGTTTCTACCTTGGGCACTGGGAGGGTGACTGGTACCTATTACCCAACTACGATACCACGGTAAACCCTTCTGCAATCGTCATTCAGGGCATGATCGACTGGCTGAATGCGCGCCAGGAGGCAGTGGATGCCGCAAAACGGGATGTTCCCCACACGAACGTTGCGGTTTATCATTACACCGAAGTGAACCGGGTGCGGGATGCGATGGTGAATGGCGCCAGCAATAATCAGCGGCTGGTTAACACTGTGCTGCCATGGGTAACCAACCTGGATTTCGTGTCGTGGTCAGCGTATGACGGAATGAATCTTGGAGGCGAGGATCTGCGGGTAACCCTCGATTATATCGAAGCACAGCTACCTACCAACAAATCAACCTCTATCTCAGGCAGGCGGGTTTGGATTGGGGAGTACGGTTGGGGTGGCACCCTGTCCAGCGAAGCCCAGGAACCACCGACGCGGGCTTTTATTCAGAAGGTGCTGCCATGGAGCCCAAGGTTTGTACTTTTTTGGCAAATGTACGACAACGAAAACCGGGCTTACTGGCTGATCGACAATAACCATACGTTGACCCCTTCCTACCATCTTCATTCCCGGTTTATCAACAACGCCCGCCTCCAAACGGCCCGTTTCAAAGAGAGCTACGGACGACTTCCCAACGATGGGGAATTCTCCACCATGCTCCAACCCACGCTCGATCAAGCCTTGCCGGCCATGGTTCCAGTCCTGGTGTCGAACCTGCCACCGAGTAAGGTCGGCACAAATTTCGCTTCGGCCCAAGGGTCGGTCACCCAAAATGTTTACGGAGACGAGCGAGCAACAGCCCGGGTCTTCTGGGGAAAAGGCGATGGAGGCACCAATGCGACCGCCTGGGAGCACAGCACCGAAGCGGGCAGGCACGAACGGTTTGGCACAACCGTGCTCTCCGTCGATCTAACGAACCTTTCGCCAAAGGCCGTTTATTATTACAGGTTCCAGGCCACTAACTCCACTAGCGAGAGCTGGGCGCCGAGTACGATGCAGTTTCGCACCGAGGTCGTGAACTCCAATGATTATGGGTCCAGCGTGAAGATCACCCTCACTGAATCGCCCCTGGATACCAGCTTGCATGGCTTTCCCGCCTTGATTCGACTGGGAACCAACATCCAGGGCTTCAGCTACCGGCACTTTGCTTCCCCCGTAGGTCACGATCTGCGGATGACGGAGGCCCCCAGTAGTCGGCCAATCGCTTTCGAGATCGATGAATGGGACACCAACGGGACCTCATGGATATGGGTGCGAATACCGCAACCAGGCACTGCGGGTAGCGCTGTTTGTGGGTTTTGGGGGAACCCGCTTAGCACTCAATTGCCGGAGACAGCGACCGACGGTTCAACCTGGAAGGAGGACTATATGCTGGTCTGGCACTTAAAGGAGTCTTCGTTACCCTTTAAAGATAGCGCAGGTGAGCATCCAGCAACGATGGGGGATCCCCCCACAAGCTACCCAGCGGGGGTGGTTGGCAGGGCTGCCTGGTTCAACGGGAGTTCGGATTACCTGCGGAGCGCTGCGCTGCAACTCGGGGACAGTTTTACCTTGAGTGCGTGGGTAAGAACAGATCCATCAGTCAACTCCATCCAGACTGTTTGGGCCAACAAAACCGGGGGAAACGCCACCGATGGGTTCGCATTATTCATCAACTCCTGGCAGACCAAGGACGCTAAATTGATTTTGGAGACCGGTAACGGCACGGTCGGCGCCGCCGTCGGCACCGCGATCAACGCGGTGACCTCTGGCACCTGGCATCATGTGGCTGCCGCCGTCGACCGGGCTGGGGGCATGGCGCGGCTTTACGTGGACGGGGAAGAACGGGCCTCGGGGAGCGTCCGAACGGACTTTGCCAACACGGCCCCCCTTTTTCTGGGACGGTTCACTGATGCCATTTATTACTTCAGAGGCGCCATCGATGAGGCTCGCATCCACCGCGGACTGGCTTCCTCCGCCACACTTCGGGCTGAGTGGTTGAATGCGGGTTCCAACTTGATCTTCCAGTCCTATTCGCCGATCACCCGCCAGTCGCCCCAGGCAGCACTGGTTCCAGGAGGAGATGCCGCTTTCGTCCTGACCTGGCCGGCATTTGGGGTGGGCTTTGCGCTGACGACAGCCACCAGTCTTATTCCGCCGGTAGCCTGGCAAACGCTCCCGCAGATTCCGATGTTCACTAACACTCACTGGTACACTCCCCTGCCCCTTGAATCCTCGTTTTCACGTTTTTTCCGCCTGGAGTCCATTCCGTGAATTCAGAGAAGGCACGCGCCGGCATGTAATGACCTGAGTATCTCTTCTGCCTGGAACGGATCAACAGCCAAGCCTTCTTTTTTGGCGACGGTTGGCAACACAGGATCAGGGTCGAACTCAGGGCTGAGCCGTTATAGCGATCAGGAACGGGGCAGCCCGGGTCATGTGGGAAATAAAATCGATCGCTTCAATACGCACGTCCGGTCGGGGATTGTCCCACGAAAGAACGTAGAGTTGCAGTAAAATGCCCTCGTCAAGACGGTCTCGCCAAACAATTCCCGGCATCTGGAACTCCGCAGCGTCACTTTTTACGAGACACGCGCCAATACCTTGACCATAAACGGCGGGAATCTCCCGCACTTGGCCATCGGCGTAATGCACGGTATAAGACGCCACAACTGCTCCCCCGACTTCGGCGATATCGGTGGCGTTGAGGAAGTGAAGTCGATGGCAACGCAGGCGAACGGGAATTCCGTCGAACCGCTGCGGAAACGACCCGTGCATTCCTCCTAATGCGCCGCCATTCGCCTGAACCAAACCCCTGAGGTCGTAATCCACATTATTCAAGCGAGTGCATCCACGCGGGAGAGTGCGTAGATTGAGGTGTTCAAACTCCGGCGCCAGCCAAGGCCCATCCAGTCCCCATGAATAGAATGCGGTCAGATCGATGAGGTGCGCGGGACACTCCGGATTGCGGGCAGAGATGCCAAGCACTCTCCGCACCCGCTCCACGCCGCGTGGAAAATCCTGCCCGAGCAGGCTTGAGTGCTTGCGCAGGAACTCTCTCCCGCACCGCTCAAAGCTTAGACGAGTTGAGTCCTCCGGTGCTGATCGGGTTTCGAGCATAGCGAAAACACCGTTCCATTTTTGCCAGGCTTCAGAGATGCGGCCAGCCCGCTCCAGGGCGCCGGCCCATTCCGACCAGTAATAGGGATCCTCCAAGCTGCGGCCCCGGTCCAATACCGCGAGGGCTGCGTTGGTGTCTCCGTATCGTTCCAGGACGCGCGCGCTTGTTCTCCACACCATGGGATGGTCGGGCAGGAGTTGAAGGGCGCGTCGGCTGTTCCATTGAATCGTTTGATCAAGCATCTTATCAGCGTCTGGAGCATCCATGCCGTTCCAGGCAATGCCGGCGCAAACCAGACCATTTGTGGGTTCCAACTTTGCGGCCTCGAACCAGAAGGAAAGAAAGCGCCAGTCAGGCCAGCGCTTGATCAACCGCTCCACAAACCCCCGAGAGGAGTGGTTAGCTGATGGCGAGATGGACCGTGTGGAACGGTCAGCCAGGAACCACTTTACCCACCGCACCTCGTCCCCCTCGCCTGGCAGCGAGAGCAATCTCGCTTTTAACTCCAGAAACTGGCCAGGTTCAACATCCTCCGTCACCCGCTGCGAATTGAAGCACTCTCCAGCCACCGCCTCAGCCAACTCAGGCAACCAGTCGGGCGCGACCGGCCCCGCCCTGGCCAACTCCCAAACGCGCACGTAGTAATCGTAGGAGCCGGTGACCAAACGTCGCCCATCACGGCTGAATTGGAGGGACTCGAGCAACCCCGAATGTTTCATCGCGGTGCTGACTGGACAGCCAGTCTTGGCGTCCCAAACCAAGGCCGTTCGGTCCGCAGAGCCCGTGGCGACTCGCTGGCCATCGGCGGAGAACTTGGCCCAATTGACCGAACCTTGGTGAGCCAGCAATTCGCCGACCGGATGACCGCCCTGCCAGTCCCAAATACGCGCGGTCCCGTCCGCTGAAGCGGTCACAACGAGTCTCCCGTCCGGGTTGAATTCACCTGAAAGGACGGCTGCATTGTGCTGCAATGGAGGGCTAATTGGACTGCCGGAACCCGCATCCCAAACGCGGGCGGTACGGTCGCGCGAAACTGTGAGAACGTGCTTGCCGGAAGGGCTAAAGCGGGCGCTAACCACGATGTCACTGTGCTGCAGTGGAGGAGTAATAGCATCTCCGGTAGCGACCTTCCAGACTCGCGCAGTCTGGTCAACACTAGCAGTCACGACAGAGGTTCCATCTGGGCTGAAGCGGGCCGTTCGCACCGATTCGCCATGGCGCAGCGGGGCGCCTGACGGCTTCCCAGAGAGACTCTCCCACAGATGCGCTGCACGATCCTGGGAGGCCGTCACAACGAGCCGACCGTCCGGGCTGAACTCAGCATAAAGTACGCCCCCTTCGTGCATCAGGGGTGGCGTCAGCGGCTCAAGCCCCGCGCCATCGAAAATGTGAGCACTGCCTGAGGCGCTGGCTATGACCAGACGGCTCCCGTCGGGGCTGAATCGTGCGCAGGTAATTGACTTAATCTGGGCCAGACTCCAGCCCTCAATCGGATAGCCCGTCTCTGCCTGCCAAACACGCACCCGCGCCGCGGAGACTCCCAAAATACGGTCTTCATCCGGCGACCACGCAACCGAGATAACACGGACAGGATGGGGAAGCGCATGCACCAAGGCACGCCCAGGTCGGATATCCCAGATTTGGACCGTCCGGTCCGCCGAGGCGGTAACGAGGGACTGTCCATCCGGGCTAAATTCAGCCGTCCAGACCGCGTCATGATGCCGAATCGGCTCGGTGAGCGGTTCCTGAGTGCGGACATCGTAAACGCGAGCAGTTTTGTCTCGCGAGGCGGCGGCCAAACGCAGTCCGTCCGGGCTGAACCGGATATCGCGTATCACATCCTGATGTTCGATGGGCTGTCCGACCGGCTCGCCAGTCAAACCATCCCAAAACCGAACGGTCTTATCCCAACAAGCCGTTGCCAAAACGGAGCCATCGGGACTGAAGCGCGCCCAGAGGACCATACCCCCGTGCAACATCACCTGCCCCTGAGGCTGCCCCGTTTTCGCATCCCAATACCGGGCCTTACGGTCCCCGGAGGCAGTCACTACCCGCATGCCATCCGGACTGAATGAAGCATGGCGTACGGCGCGATTATGGAGCAGGGAAGGACCAAAGGGTTTGCCAGTTTCCACCTCCCAGATTCGAGCTGTGGTGTCGTCCGACGCACTCACAAGAAAACGGCCGTCTGGACTGAATTCCGCCGTATTAATCCACTTTTCATGCTGAAGGGGGAGGACAGTTAATGCGCCCGAGATTGAATTCCAAAGACGCACCTTGCCATCTTTGCATCCCGTGACAACCAAGGCTCCATCGGGGCTGAACCCAACCCAGCATACCCAATCCGGATGGACCAACGGGATTGTGATAGGGGCACCTGTCTCCGCATCCCACACACGGGCTGTCTTGTCGACGGAACCCGTAACCACGCGCCGTCCATCCGGACTAAAATCCGCCCATAGCGGGTGCATGCCGGCAACGAGCTCGCCAGGTCGCACGGCGCCTGACTCGTGCCGCAGGAGAGGTGTGATGGCGCCGCCGGTGGCCACATCCCAGACCCGGACGGTGTTGTTGCGTAATACGGTCAGCAACCGACGACCGTCGGGGCTGAACCGCGCGAACGTCACGAAATCGTCGTGGACGATGGGCGGTATCACTGGCAGAGCATAGGTTCGCTGCATCAACTCGTTTAGCAGCCACTCTGCGGCCACCGAATCCGCTGGATCCTGACGCAACCGATAGGCCAAGAGCGACAACGCTCGTGAGGATTCCCCGCGCGCAAAAAGTCCGCGCGCGGTCTGCAAATCCATCCGTCGCAGACTCGCCTCAGCCAGCAGCCGTTGTTGAACAGCTTCACGGCGACTCAACTCCGTTCTCTGTTCCGCGAGGACGGCTCGGTCACGCTGAGTCCTAACGTTCAAGAGAGCCACCATCGCCATCACGAGGCCCCCACAGACCAGCGCGAGAATCGAGGCAAAAACCACCACGCCCATTCGATGACGCCGGACGAATTTATTGGCTCGGTACAGCGTCCCCGGAGGACCGGCACTGACGGGTTCATGGTTAAGATGGCGGACGATGTCTTCGGCCAAGTCACTGACCGTAGCATAACGCCGCGCACGATCTTTCTCCATTGCCCTCATGGTGATCCAGTCCAGATCGCCTCGGAGCGTGCGCCGCAACAAAGGCGGATCCGCTTGGCGGCATCGCGCAATCGTTGGCCCACGCTGTCCCAAAGTGCTGATTCGCGTCGAAGGCTTGGCTGGTTCCTGCTCGCGGATCATGCGCTGGACTTCATTCAATCCGGCTTTGGCAAATGTTTCCGCCTCGAATGGAGTCACACCGGTGAGTAACTCATAGAGCAGGACACCCAGGGAATAAATGTCACTGCGTGTGTCGATATCGACCCCGCCCAAAGTGGCTTGTTCCGGACTCATGTAGGCGGGTGTCCCGATAATTTGCAGACCGAGGGTCAAGAGAGTTTTCTCCGTCAACTTCTGGCCTAAGGCCTTGGCCACCCCGAAGTCGATGATTTTGGGAACGGGTTGTCCATCGACCACCGTAACCATGACATTTGACGGTTTGAGATCGCGGTGGATAATGCCCTTTTGATGGGCGTGCTGAACGGCATGGCAAACATCGATGAAGAGACTCAGCCGATCCTCTGTCCCCAACAGTTCTTGATCACAGTAGTCAGTGATGGGAATACCCTCCACCAGTTCCATGACGAAGAACGGGCGACCGCCTGAAAATCGATAGTTGAGGGCCGAGTTTGGAGAGTCGGGTTCGGCACCGGCCACTCCACCATCAAAAACTTTGGCAATGTTGGGGTGATCCATCAACGCCAGGGCCTGCCGTTCGGCCTCGAACCGAGCAACCACCTCTCGAGTATCCATGCCGGCTTTGATGAGCTTGAGGGCCACTCTTCTGAACACAGGCTCGCGCTGCTCCGCCAGGTAGACCACGCCGAACCCACCCTCGCCAATCTTCATGAGCAATTTGTAGCGGCCGATTATGGTGCCGGCTTCTTCCGTGACCGAGTCCAGAATCGGTGGGACAACGGGTTGTCCGAGAAAATCGCCTGCGCTATCGTGGGCGTGAAGTAGTGCTTCGACACAAGCCCGGAGTTCGGCATCGCCCTGACACGCGGTATCGAGATAGGCTGCACGGATAGCCGGCAGGGCCTTGCCGGAAGCCTCCGCGAGGATTTCTTTCAGTCGCTCATGTTCGACGCTCATGGGTCGATGTCCTCACTGATTAAGGCGCAAAAACTCGGTGGCCTCGCTCAGCACTATTACCTTCGGATTCGCTGGAACAGCCATGCGCGGGCGAAAATCCATGCCCGGTCCGCGGTCCTGCGGTTGAGGCCTAGCAACTCGGCCGCCTGCAACTGCGTTAGGCCCACGAAGAAACGTAGCTTTACCAATTCGGCAGCATCGGGATCGACGCGGTCCAACTCATCCAATGCCTCATGGAGGGCTAGCAGTTGGTCGTCCGGGAGGGGTTCGGCGATTTGCACGGCATCCAAGTCCAACCGCTGCAGGTTGCCGCCGTGACGCTCGTTAGCCTTGCGCCGGGCCCGATCAATCAGGATGTGACGCATCGTCTCCGCCGCCGCGCGGAAGAAATGCGCCTTGTCTTGGTAGTCGTGGTTCGGTGAGACCATCAACCGCAACCAGGCTTCGTGGACCAAGGCAGTGGCCTGCAACGTCTGCCCCGGTTTTTCGTGAGCGAGTTTAGCTGCGGCCAGATGTCGCAAGTCATCGTAAATGAGTGGCAGCATGGCCTCAGGAGTCTGGCCGTGACTTAGCGGTTCCGGGTCGCTTCGAAAGCTGGGAGTATCCTCACACATGGGCAGAAGAAGAGTTTACGGACCGCGTAAAGACGGCCCGATAGGCTTTTTGTGAAACCACGTCAGACCTCTGCGTATCAAGAGGCCTGACCGTGCGACTCCCGAAACACCAGCACAACCACACCGACATTACCTTACACCCCACCGTGCCGTTTAAGCACATAACCCAAGCCTTCCCACCGTGTGTGTTGATTCTTACAAACAACTTAGCCTCGCGGCTCTCAGTTTTCAACCAGATTATGCCGAATTATGTGAGCTGGAATTATGCCCGTTGTCACTGGACGGATTAGCATTGGCCACGCCAGATTGCCCAAAGTGTTGTGGTTAGAATCCGCCCGACGGCGACCGTCGGTTTGGGCTCGTCAACCCGTGAGGACCGATATACACTCTCGGCTCATGAGAATGATGAAGATCGGTTTGCTCGCCATGATCGCGGTGGCTTTCATTGCGCAGGATGCCGCCGCCCAGCGCGGAACGATTGGTCGCGAGGATTCCAAGCCCGTGCGGCGCACGTATCGGAACCCGCTGTTGCCCGAAACCAACTTGGCGGATCCTCATGTGCTGCGGTTTAACGGAGTCTATTATCTCTACGCGACCACGCACACCAAGGGATATGACGTCTACACGTCAGACAATCTTGTGGATTGGGTGCTTCGAGGGAGTGTTTATTCCGATCCGCGTGGAGGCATTTGGGCACCGGATGTCTTCTTTGATAGCAAGGGCGCCGGCAAGTTCTATCTTTACTACACATCGGACATGCCAGGCCGACCTCCCGGCGGGCGCAACAAGGTGATCGGGGTCGCAATGTCAAACAGCCCGCTGGGGCCTTTCGTGGACCAAGGAGTGCTGTGTGAAATCGCGATCGATGCGCATTTGTTTCAGGACGATGACAAGAAACTTTACTTGTATTACGTGGATCTGACGGACGGGTTTAAGATCATGGTTCAATCTATGTCGGACCCCCTGACCAAAGAAGGCGAGCCTCAAGAGGTCATTCGCCCGACCGACTCCTGGGAGAAGATGGCTGGAGAGGTCACCGAGGGGCCCTTCATGGTTAAACACCGCGGCACCTACTACCTGATGTATTCGGGCAGCGGGGCCAATTCTCCAGATTATGCCATCGGCTACGCCACCAGCGATTCGCCCCTGGGACCGTTTACCAAACATCCCGGAAACCCAATCGTTAAGCGCGGTAACAAGGTCCTCGGACCTGGGCATCATTGCGTGGTTGAAGGTCCAGACAACAAACTGTGGATGGTATACCATCAAAAATGGACTGAGGAACGCAGCTTCCGGCGTTTCCTGGCGGTGGATCCAATTGCCTTTGACCATGAAGGCGTGATTGTGGCCAGTGTGAGCCGGGATACACTTGAACCAGCCCCGCTGTTCAGGCCCCGCCTTGCCTCTCCTAAAAGTCGTTAAGACGGCATAACCCCGGGGCGACCCGGCAAGTCTTGGCAAGCAGGCATCCGGAATGAAACATTTCCTTTATGCTTTCCTGCTGGCGCTAGCGCTGTATGTCGTGTTCTACCTTGGTATCGAGCATCGCCGAACACGGCAGGGCCCGTGGGAAGTCAGTTTCACCAACAGTCCCGCAGGCGAATCGATACTCCTGATTCAACAGCCTCGCCTGGGGATTTCGAACGTCACGGTAGTGTTTACAAACAGAACTCTGAGTGACAGTGCCGAGACCGGCACCGTCAAATTCGACCAGGCAAAGCCGGTTCCTTATGACCTGCCGTTTGGCGCATGCCAGTTCATGGATATCACTTTCCTTCCCGGATCAGTCACGCTCCTGGTTCTCGGACATCAAGTGGAGCTATTGCCTTCGGGCTTGATCATCGATAACCGCAAGCAGACCTGGCAATCGGGAGAGACTTTCCGCCTTGAATCGCACCAGGAACCGGGGTCGTCGGAGGGGCCCTAAGAAAGAGTTTCCTCCGGATCGGCGGGCTCTCGGAGAGCAGGCTCCGCCCTTTACGGTTACTTGTAGATCAAATACTTCGCGCGGCGATCCTCGAAACCATTCAGGTCCTTCTGCCAGGCCACCCGAATGTCAGCGATTGATTTCCCTGCGCGCAAGGCCTCGAGCGTTCCTGGATGCAGCAGCAAGTGGCTGATCTTGTCGAGCTTGAACTGGGTGGGATACCGCTTCTGGAGTGTGCTTGCGATTAATAAGCCAGCGTCCACCACTCGACAAAGATCACGGTCCGTCAGCAGGATATAGACGCCGCCGCACTCCTGGTCTTTGTACACGCTGGCCTTCGGCGTGAAGCGGATCGGCACAAAACGGATGCCAGGAAGGCCGGCCTGGTTGAGTTCCTCTGCGAGAGCCACGTCGTTGATATAGGGAGCGCCGATAACCTCGAAAGGAATATCCGTCCCGCGTCCGACTGAAACGGCACTCTCCAGCAAGCCGATTCCTGGGTAGAGGATCGCTTCTGTCAGGTTTCGCATATTTGGAGACGGGTTGGTCCACGGCAGCGCGGTTTCGTCGAACCACTGATCCCGGGTCCAGTTCTCGATTTGGATGACTGTCAGGTCCGCTGGGCAATTGCGCTCTTCGCGGAACATTTTGGCCAATTCACCCACGGTCATCCCATGACGCAGGGGAATCTGATGAAAACCCACGAAACTGGTTTTGCCTTCGAGTACCGGGCCATCGACCATCGAGCCGGTGATGGGGTTGACTCGGTCGAGCACAAAGAACTTTTTATGGTTCTCGGCGGCGGCTTCCATCGCCAGGCCCATCGTGGAGACATAGGTATAGAATCGGCAGCCAATGTCCTGGATATCGAAAACCAAGGCGTCCAGGTCCTGGAGGTGTTCGGCTTTCGGCTTCCGGGTCTCGCCGTAAAGGCTGAAAACCGGTAGCCCCGTTTTCTCGTCGGTACTATCAGTGATTTTTTCGTCCAGGGCCCCACGGATACCGTGTTCCGGGCTGAAGAGTGCCACCAGTTGCACACCCGGCGCGTTCTTCAGCAGGTCGATGGTCGGATTACGATCGCGATCCTGCCCGGTATGATTGGTGATGAGGCCAAGCTTCAGGTTTTTCAACGGTGCGAAATCCTGCTTAACGAGCACATCGATGCCATTGAGGACGGGGGGCGAACCCGCACGTCGATAGGGCGCTCGACGGGGAGCGGTGGATTCAGATTCTGGCCGCGGCGTCAACGCACCGGGAACGAAAGCAAAATTGAAGTCGGTGATGGCTTCGCCCGCCAACGTCCCGAGCCTAGCTCGCAAGGCCAAAACGCTGCCGTCTTCAGAGGGATGGTTGCGGTTCGAGAGGAAAATCACGAATGATTTCGAGAAAGGATCGATCCAGAGGGAGGTGCCAGTCCAACCGGTGTGTCCATAAGAACCGAGCGGGAAGACCTGTCCCCGGGGACCGCTGTAGCCGGAATCGATATCCCACCCCAAACCGCGCCGGATGCGGACTGATTCCGGGGTGTGTACACGGGTCATCAGCTTGACGGTTTCCGGCTTAAAGATGCGAGTCCCCTCCAATTCCCCCAGATTCAAGAGCATTCGGGCGTAGCGAGCGAGGTCCGCCGCAGTAAAAAAGAGCCCCGCATGGCCCGCGACTCCGCCCATCTTGCGGGCCGTGGGATCGTGGACTACGCCCCGAAATGGAGTTCCATTGACCACTTCGGTGGGAGCCACCCTGCTCCACTTCTCGCTGGCCGGGAGGTAACCGGTGTCTTTCATTTTGAGCGGCCGGTAGATTTCGCGAGCGACAAACTCCTCCAGCGGAGTCTGGCTCACCCTTTGCACCAGTTCGCCCAATACAAAAAAGTTAATATCGCTATAGCGGAACGCGGTTCCCGGAGTGGTCTGAACCGTTTGCTCGACTGCTTTGGCAATCGCGGCTTTTTGACCGGACCAGTCGGTCCGAGTCTCAATGCCAGGTCTCAGGCCGGAAGTATGAGTGAGCAAATGGCGCACGGTGATACCTTCCTTGCCGCCTCCGGTGAACTCGGGGATGTAGGTGGCGACCGGGACGTCGAGATTCACCAACCCGCGTTCCACCAACAGCATTACAGCCGGAGTCGTCGCGATTACTTTCGTGAGGGAAGCAGCGTCGAAAATGGTGTCTTCCGACATCGGTTCGACTTGAGGTACCATAGACCGGTTGCCGTAGGCCTTGCGATAAATACTCCCCTGGTGCTCTACCCAAAGGACCCCTCCGGGGCATTTTTTGTCGGCAATCGCTTGTGCTACCGCCTCATCCATTTGGCTCAGTTTGGCCGCGTGGAAGACGGGCGCACGAGCCACCTGGGGCGCCTTGGTCTGGCAGCCGTAGAAAGGAACTAGAAGCGCCAGCAGGAGCATGTAAGCGCCCAAGCGCAGCACCGGCAAAGGAGACAGTTTCATGCTCACCAAATTGCTGGGATTTGAGCTTAACAACAACTCAAAACATCAAGATGAGGCGCGGCTTTAAAACACGATGGAGTTCGACTGACGACCCGAAGCGACAGGCCTCCCCGATAGTGCCTCCGCATTGCGCCAGCAGATCCGGAGCAAAATCACCCTGAAGCCAGTATAGGATTCCAGCTAAGTTGTCAGGCTTTTGTTTGGCTCACATCCAGAAAATCCACGCCGAGCTTTTTCAAGGCATAGCCGGTTTCCTTCAGGTAATTCCCGTAGGACATCATCCAATGGAATCCCTTCATTTCGTGCAGCAACGCGGTGTTGTCGCCAAGGACTTTCATCTCGATTTGCGAGCGGCAGATGTCGAGGAACGGGTTGCCGACGATCTTGCCCTCAAACCCGACCCAGCGCTTACAATCAAAGTCCGGCACCAGGTTGGTGCAGACTTGACCCAGCTTCATTTCAACCTTGGGCGCTGCACCATAGTCGGACTCAAAATGGGTCAGGATCTTGGTTCGCTCGGCTTTGCGTCCGTCCATCTTGCGCGGGGCGGTGCAGTGTGCCAGCGTGACTAAGTCATCGTGCGGCGTGGTTGGATCATTGAGAAACACCGGCAGGCCGGATATATAATGCAGCAGGATGCCGGACGGAATCACGACGAAATCCGATTCGCAGAAGGCCAGGTAGCCGTCGTCGTTGAGCAAACTCAGCGGCAGGCAGGCTGTGGTTTTAGAAATGCCCATGATGGCGCCCATGCAATGCTGGATGGTGATCGCATCGGTCCGGGCTTCGTCCATGAGGTCTTTCATGACCTCGTTCAGAACGAACGCGTTATTCACGAATGGCCGGGCGGTGTGCAAAGACACCCGGGATTCTCCGAGGTAACGACGGGCGGCGTCTTCGCATCGCTTCACCAGGTCCGCATTGGCCATCGCCGTCTTTAGCCGCGGCTCCAGGTCCTTGTAGCTGACATCCACAATATCGAGCTTCCACAGCTTGCGCGAAATCTCTGGGGCCTTCTGGCCGCCGGCACCCCACCCGCCCGCGCCGCCAATCGCGACGATTTTCTTGCCGAGGGTATTTTTCAATCCATGCAGAGCACGTAACCGCCACAGAATCTCTTCCGGTCGGTCCACCACCACGTCGGTAACGTCAAAACCCGGCTGGCCGTAGTTGTCCACCGTCTTGCGCAGGAAGCGGGGGTGAACAATTTCATACCAAAGATAAACGGGCCCCGAATCGTGCCGAAGGAACATCAAGTTCCACTTGGCAGGGGAAGTCAGTGCTTCGAGCACATTCCCACCACCACCGGCGGCATACGTGAGCATGACATCGTGCTCGCCTTTGGCGAGCGTGGCGGCCTGCTCCACGGTGCGTGGAGTGGCAATGGGCAACACCTCCAGACCAAAGCTGGCATTCTTCTGGAGCTTCGCCAGTTCCACACTGATTCGTTGCTTCTCCTGGGCAACATGTTCTTCGGTCTGGATGCCACCCCAGTTGCGCCAGCTTGTGCCTTCACGTCGTTTCGGGAGATCGTAGGTGAGGACGGGTTGAACCTTGAGTGGCTTATCGGCTTGAGGCCCCCGTACTGGCAGCGCCAGGTCGGGGCGCGCTCCCAAGGCCTCCATCGCCGGGAGAGCCGCCAGGCTGCCCACCGTGGCTGCACCGACACGAACCAAGAAGTCGCGCCGGTTCAGGTTTGAGCCAGAAAGACCCGCCCGTTGAAAGGCAGTGCAACAATGACAATGGCACGAATGGGATGAGTGAGCATGGTGTGAATTCATAATTAACTCCAATCCTTACAGTCTGTTAGCGACCGCTGCATAGTAATGGTGCCGCGAGCGCGGCGATCACACGAATAGAAGCACGCGAAACCGCAGGCAACACAAAAATAAAACCTGATACTTAAGCATTTTAGTAATGATTAGGAATGGCCTTGATCTTAACTACGCTATTTTGTATAAACCTTAACAATCAGCTTTGCAGTGACTCATGCGAAACGGCAGGGTTTAGTTATTGATCCGGAATGGCTTTATCAAATCGCTTATGAACGCTTCTATTTTCTCACGCTGGCAAGGTCGTCGTTGGGCCATTGGTGTGGCACTCTTGGGATTGGCTACCTCTTTACTGGCGCAGGACGTTACTCCCAAGAACGTCATCCTTTTTATCGGTGACGGCATGGGGTTTGAGCATGTGAAAGCGGCACGATATTACAATGGGGCCCCGCTGAGTTTTGAAGGGCTTCCCTACCAGGGCGAAGTCACAACCTACTCCGCAAATAATGCAGTGACCGATTCGGCGGCCTCCGGTACGGCAATGGCCACGGGCGTCAAGGTGAACAACTACACTGTCAGCATTGCGAATCCGGGAGATGGCAGTGACTTGGAGACAACGCTCGAGTTTTACAAAAAGGGCGGCAAGAAAGTCGGCCTGATCACGACGACCTATCTCACCCATGCCACACCCGCGACCTTCGGGGCGCATGCAGCCGACCGAAATGATTATAATGAGATCGCCTCGGATTACCTTAACCAGACCAAGCCGAACATCCTCTTCGGCGGCGGGGGCAATGGATTGACGCCCGAAACCACAACGGGCGTGGGTTACCTGGTCGCAACCGACATCAATGGCTTCGACGCCTTGACCATGGAAACTGCCACCCACATCTCCGCCCAATTTGGGACATCATTCATGCCCTGGGAGTACGATTATTCCTATGAAAAATACCCCTTCCCGCACCTTTCGGAAATGGTAGCAAAAGCACTAAGCCAACTGCAGACAGACCCGAACGGCTTCTTCTTGATGGTCGAGGGCGGGATGATCGATCAAGCGTGTCACGCCAATGATCTCAAGCGGTCGATTCATGAGACTTTGGAGCTTTCCCGGGCTGTTCAGGTAGCGTTGGACTGGGCTGCAGCGCGCACCGATACGCTCATCCTGGTAACAGCCGACCACGAAACCGGCGGGTTGGTGGTGACTCAAGACAATGGAACCGGGGCTTACCCCACAGTCACTTGGTCTACCACCGGCCACACGGCAGCAAACGTTCCCGCCTATGCCTGGGGCATGCATGCTGAGCGAGTAACCGGCGTACTCGACAACACCGATATCCACCGCATCTGCACCGCAAAGCCGATCCCGGTGAACGTAACTCTGGTTCCTGCCGGTTCGACTTGGAAATACGAGGCTAACGGGGCCGACCTGGGAACTACCTGGAGAGAGGCAGGCTACACTGATACCGGTTGGCCACAGGGTCCAGCACAACTCGGCTATGGGGACGGGGACGAAGCCACACTCATCCCGAAGACCTCTCCGGTATATCCTTGTTATTACTTCAGGCACCAGTTCTCGATTGATGATCCGACGGCATACGACGCGTTGTCGCTGCGTGTTCTCCGCGATGACGGTGCGATCGTCTATTTGAATGGCGTTGAAGTCGCCCGCTACAACATGCCGTCTGGCACAGTCAATTATGGGACATGGGCCTCCAGCGCCAGCGAGTTCGAATGGGACACGGCCGTTAATATCGGCAACTACCTGGTTGCCGGTGATAACGTTTTGGCCGTTGAAGTCCACCAAGCCAACTCAACCAGCACGGATCTCAGCCTGGATTTGGAACTCAAGGCAGTCAGAACCGAGCCTGACGATACCGCACCGGTGATCTCTGGCGTGGGAACCTCTTTCAGCGACATTTCAGCCGTGGTGACCTGGGTCACCGATGAACCCTCCGACTCCGAAGTCGTCTATTGGATAGTTGGTTCGGAAACATCGACTGCCAGTGCATCGGCCCTCGTGACGCAACACAGTGTTCAAATCACTGGACTTGAGCCGAGAACTACCTACTCCTACAAGGTAAGTTCGGCAGATGCGGCTGGAAACCTTAGTGTCTCAGAGATAGGGAATTTCACCACCAGCGAGTTCATCAACGACCGGCCGAGCGCCCCCGTTCTGACGGCGTCCGCCGGGGACGGGCAGGTATTGCTGTCCTGGACAGCCGCAATCGATCCGGATGGAGGAACGGTTAGTTACTCGGTGTACCGCAAAGAGAATAGTAGTTACGGGCAGCCTCTAGTTGGCCCACTTGCGGCACTAACGTATAAGGATGAGACCGCTGTCAATAACACAGCCTATTCTTACATCGTCCGCGCCCACGATGCCCAAGGAAACTCACTTCTCTATGCGGACAGCAATGAGGTCACAGCGACACCCACGAAGCCGGACTATAACGCCTATGTGATTCAGAACCCCACCTTGCTCAGTGGAACCATGAGTGGTGATTACAGCAGTCTTAAAGGTGTGAGTGACGGTTCCCAAACCCTGAGTGAGACAAAGATCGGGTTGTATGGCCAACTGGAGGCGCAATATGCGCTTCAAACAATTGCCACACCAGCTGAGATTACCGGTCGCACCTTGATCCTGAACGCGACCACTACCACGAGCCTGGATGATGGGCTTTGGAACGTCCTGGCCTTGAACGGAACAGCATGGCAGCCAGTCTGCACCATCGTTCCTGAAACAACGACTTACACAATCCCGCTTGACTCCAGTTATCTGGCAGCCAACGGCATCATCCAAATCGCCATCACGGACGGCGCCGATCTTCGCAAGGAAAAGTTGGATAGCGTAGCCATTGATCAACTCTATGTAAGGATCGCCACAGGTCCGCCCAACCAGGCACCTACTGCCACTGATGATTTATACTCCACTGACGAGGATACCGTCCTGAACCTCGCCGCCCCTGGAGTGCTTGGCAATGATGATGATACTGATGAAGGAAGCCTTTTGGCTGTGCTGGTAGCCGGTCCGACGCATGGCACATTGACTTTGAACTCGGACGGCTCGTTCACCTACACGCCGAGCGCCAACTTCAACGGCGTCGACAGCTTCACCTACAAGGCCAGCGATGGTCTCGATGAAAGTGTGGCAGCAACAGTGACTATCACAGTGACACCGCTCAATGATGCCCCAGTCGCCCTTGCTCAGACTGTTTCCGCCGTGAAAGAAACACCTGTCATCATCACATTGACAGGCACCGACGTGGACGAAGACCCGCTCGACTACGACTATACACAGCCATCCCATGGCACACTGAGCCAAACCGAATCGGGTCTGACCTACACGCCGGCGACCGGCTATATCGGCCCGGATAGCTTCACCTTTACGGTCAACGACGGCACCGTGGATAGTGAGAGTGCCACGGTCACGATAACGGTCACAGAGGCATCACCGACGCCGGTGATCCACGTCGAAAGCATCGAACTGGCGTTGGTCCCCGCAGGTAAGAACGTGAAGGCAACAGCCACTGTCCGAATTATTGATCAAGCTGGTTTTCCGTTTTCCGGAGCAACGGTTTCTGGAGGTTGGGATTTCAACGACAGCTCGATCGGCACAGCTTCGGGTGTTTCAGATGCAACTGGAACCGTCGTTATTTCTTCCGCACCGGTGAAAGCCAGTAGTGGGACTTTCACCTTCAAAGTAACCAGTGTCACCGCCAGCGGGGCACTTTATGAGCCAGGTTCGGTAACCAGCGGATCCATCACTTTTTGAGCATCAGTCATCTTCGAAGTCGCGGGATTAAGATTGCCTGAGCACGGGAATCGTGGGATTCTATCTCCGAGGGTTGCTGCCATACGTCTCTCGGCGAGACGGTTGTGGCCGGACAACAAGGTGTTGGCTCTATACCCCCGGCAAATGGTGCAATAAAGTGCTTAAAAGTGCCGAAAAGTGCTTCGCCGGGTTCAATTTGGTCCCCAAACCGGTTGGCTATGAAAAACTCAGGCGCTGCCCCCAGCAATCGGTTTGATCGAGTGGATGGTTCTGCCGACCACCACCCAGACCCGGAGGAGAATTACCGCCACGGAGATGAGACCGGCGGCAAGCCCGCCCCACATACCGACCACGCCAAGTCCCGCTGGAAAACAGAGCAACAGCCCGAGAGCAAGGCCGATGGGATAATGACCGATAAGGTTGGCGATCATGGCTGAGCGGGTGTTGCCCAACCCGCGCAGAGCCCCGGTCGTGCTGACCTGGATGCCATCCGCGATTTGGAAAATGGCCACCAGGACGAGAATACGTGCGCCAACCTCGATTACGGCGGGATCGTGGGTAAACCATCCCAGCAGGACCCGCGACAATAGCAGGTATCCGAGCGCAAAGGTGCTCATGACCGAGGCGGACACGCCGATGCACAACCACCCCGCTAACCGCGCCCGTTCCGGCTCATGAGCGCCTATGTAGGTCCCGACCCGGACCGCGGCGGCCGCCGAAAACCCCATGGGAAACATAAACGTGAATGCGGCCATCATGAGGCATACGTGGTGGGCCGCCAACGGCACGGCACCGAGCGCCCCGACCACAAATGTGGCAATCGAAAAAGCCCCAACTTCCAGGGCGCTATGACCGGCAGCGGGCAAGCCGAGCCGAAAGATTTGGCGCTGCAAACCAGCATCAACCCGTGGCGGCGCGAGTGACTTGGGCCGCAATTGCCGCCAGGTGAACCAAAGACCAGCCGCGAGCATGGCATAGCGGCAGATCAGGCTGGCCAGCGCCAGTCCCCGAACCTCCAGGCGCGGAAACCCCCAGAATCCCAAACCGAAAGCCAGATTCAGCAGCAAATTGAGCACGTTGGCGGCAACGATCATGAGCACAAATTCCATCACGCGATGCCGCGCCTGCCAGTAACGCTGGAGCACGAAGAAGGCAAAGAGGCCGGGCGTCGACCAGACGATGATTTGCAGATATTCGGAGACGGCGGTACGGGTGGACCCCTCTTCCGCAACGCCCAGGTAAATCGCCCAGCCCAGGAGAATCGCCATGGTGGACAGGACGGTCACGCAGGCCGCAGACCAGAACGACTGGCCCAGATACCGGGACAGCGCGCGGTCGTCCTTGGCGCCGATGGATTGCGAGAAGCAGGTATCAAAGGCCAGCAACGCACCCATGGCCACGCCAGTGAACGTCCAGAAGAAATTCGCGGCCAAGCCCAACCCCGCCAGGGCCGTCGTCCCGATACGCCCGGCCACCAAGGTATCCACCATGCCCATGGACATGTGCCCGACCTGGGTCAGCACGATCGGGGCCGCCAGTTTGAGCGTGTCCTTGAGTTCAGCTCTGATGGATACCCCGGAGAATTTCATCCGACAGATTCCCCGGTGATACCCGTATCCTCAGGTTTCAGATCGGCAAGAAACGGCAATCCCTTGCGGTATTTCCGCAACTGCTGCAGGTCCGGCTCAAATTGGGCCCAACCCTCGACGGAACCACACTCGGCCACAATATCGCCTTGAGGATCGGCGATGAGTGACTGCCCCGAATAACTGTAAAAGGGATCGTTCCCGATGCGGTTCACCCCCACGACAAATGCCTGGTTCTCGATGGCCCGGGCCTGAAGCAGGCGCACCCAGTGACGGACACGTTTCTCCGGCCAGTTGGCCACAACCAGAAACAGGTCCGGTTGCCAACGGGCAGTAGCCCGGCGGAACAGTTCCGGAAACCGCAGATCGTAGCAAATGAAAGGAGCGATCATCGCCCCTCCAAACCTCATAACGGACAAGGTCGTGCCCGGGATGTAATGCTCCGCCTCGCCCCCCGGCGCGAACAGTTTTATCTTGGAGTACTCCCCGAGCGCTTGACCCTCCGGCGAAAAAGCAACAGCCTGGTTGCGCAGACGACCATCATCACTCCGCACGGCCAAGCCACCAACCACGCTCACCTGGTATTCCATGGCCACATCACGAAGGAAACTCCCGGTCGCGCCGCCTCTGGGTTCAACAATCTTCGCGACGTTCATGCTAAAACCCGTGGCAAACATCTCGGGCAGGACGACGAGCGAACCGGGCTCCGGTGCGGCGGCCCGCAGCAAGCGGCGCACGGTGGCGAAGTTCGTGTCCTTATCTTCCCAGGCGATATCAAACTGCAGTGCGATAACTCTCACGCGACGAGACTAGCGCATCGGCCGCAAACTCGCGAGCCCATTGCAAGCCAAGTGCATGAGGCAGGGCAGAACAGGATTTGCCCATGAGATTTCAAGTAACAGCAAAAGTAATTGTCGAAATCTTTTGACATCTCAAGGTAAGACCATATTATGCAGTCAAAGCACTGAAAACTTAGTATTGGCCAGGTCCGTGCCGTCGCGGATTGTGCAGGGGTGAAGTGAAAGGAAGACGCTTATGATGAAGGTCAAACGAACGATCAAATACGATGCCGATCGTGTCCAAGGGTTCGGCAAAGAGATAATGGGGGTGACCGGATGCGACCAACTTACCAGTTGCATCCAATGTGGCACCTGTTCCGGCACCTGCCCCCTGACCATCTACATGGATTTTTCCCCCCGGCAAGTGATGGCCCTGGTGCGCGCGGATTTCAAAAACGAGGTGCTCCGCAGCAATACCATCTGGCTCTGCGCTTCCTGTTATAGCTGTACGGTGGAGTGTCCGCGGCAGATTCGCATTACTGACATTATGTATGCCCTCAAGCAAAGGGCGATCAAGGACCATGTTTACCCGAGGAACATGCCGATCCCGATTCTCGCCCAGGAATTCGCCAAGATGATCCTGAGCAAAGGGCGAATCACGGAGACCCTGTTGGTCATGCGACTTTTCCTTCGAGCCAATTGGCGGGCCGTGCTGAGTTCCTGGAGGCAAGGCCTGGGATTGATCCGCACCGGCAGATTTGTGTTGCGGCCGGAGCGGATTGAACGACAGGCCGAACTCGCGGCCATGCTGGCGACGGTGAACAATGGCAACGGAAGGAACCAACCATGAAATACTCCTATTTTCCCGGCTGTTCCCTGAAGGGCCTGGGGCGGGCTTATGAAGAGTCGCTCTTGCCGGTGATGAAGCACCTCGGCGTCGAGGTGATCGAGTTGGAAGACTGGAACTGCTGCGGTGCCACAGCGTATATGTCTGTGGATGAACATGAAGCCTGCGTTTTGGCGGCCCGAAACCTGGCCATAGCCGAGCAAACCGGCCCTTACGACCTGCTCGCTCCGTGCAGCGCGTGCTACTTGGTGCTGAATAAGACCAAGCATAACGTCACGGACTTTCCGAGCATCCGCCAGAGCGTGGACCGCGCTCTTGAGACCACCAAGCTGTCATATAAGGGAACCACTGCCGTGCGCCATCCCCTGGATGTCTTATTCCATGATATTGGAGTCGAGGCGATCAAGCAGAAGGTGGTGCGCCCGCTCACGGGATTGAAAGTGGCGCCCTATTACGGGTGCCAGGTGGTTCGGCCGTACGCCACGTTTGACGAAGCATGGAATCCGGTGACTATGGACAAGATCCTGGCGGCGTTGGGAGCGGAGGTGCTCCATTACCCGCTCAAGACTAAATGTTGCGGCGGGAGCCTGACCGGAACGATACCGGAAGCAGGTTTGCGCATGTGCTATATCCTCATGAAGGAAGCGGTGCGCCGGGGAGCGGATGTGATTGCCACCATCTGCCCGCTGTGCCAGTTCAACCTGGATGCCTACCACGACCAAATCGAGAAAAAATGGGGACCGGCTCGTATCTCCACAGTCTATTTTACGCAACTCATGGGATTGGCGTTCGGGATGGATCCACGGCAACTCGGCCTGAACCGTAATTTCATCCCCATGAAATCCCTCCCAGCTCGCGCTTCGCAAACATCAGCAGCGCCCCAGGAACAAACTGTTGCCCCCGTGGCGAAATGAGGTAGACCATGACCAACACCCCGACCAACGGCGAAATTCGCATCGGATTCTATGTCTGTCACTGCGGCCACAATATTGGAGCCATTGTCGACTGCCCCGCCGTCGCCAAATACGCGGCGTCGCTGCCCGGTGTCGTCCTGTCACGGGACTACAAATACATGTGTTCGGACCCGGGACAGGAATTGATTCAGCAGGACATTCGCGAACATAAGCTGAACCGGGTGGTGGTGGCCTCGTGCTCTCCCCTGCTGCATGAGCACACCTTCCGCACGGCGGTAGAACGGGGCGGACTAAACCCGTTCTATTTCCAGATGGTCAATATTCGCGAGCACGACTCCTGGGTCCACGCTGATCGTCCCGAGGCCACACACAAGGCGAAGGCCCTCGCGCGAGCGGCAATTGAGCGGGTCCGCTTCCACGAACCTCTGCAAACTACCAGGGTTCCGATTAATCCGGAAGTGTTGGTCGTTGGAGGCGGAATCGCCGGGATCCACGCCGCCCTCACCCTGGGCAACGCCGGCAAGAAGGTCTTCCTGGTAGAGCGGGAACCCAGCATCGGAGGCCACATGGCCAAGTTCGACAAGACCTTCCCGACACTTGACTGTGCGGCGTGTATTCTTACCCCGAAGATGTCCGCGGTACGATCGCACGAAAACGTCACACTCTGGACGTACTCCGAAGTGGTGAAGGTCGAAGGCTATGTGGGTAACTACAAGGTGACCATTCGGCGGAAACCGCGTTATATCCACGAAGATTTGTGCGTCGGTTGCCAGGAGTGCATTAAGGCCTGTGTTTACAAGGACGCTCGATTTCCTGATGAGTTCAACGTCGGCCTGAGCAAGCGCAAGCCGATTTACATTCCGTTTCCACAGGCGGTGCCGCAAGTCGTATTAATCGACCCGGAACGATGCCTTCAGGTTAAGACCGGAAAATGCAAGAAGACCTGCCTGGAGGCTTGCGCGGACCGCAATGCGATCGACTTTTCGCAGAAGGAGCAACTGGTGGAGATTAAGGTCGGCACCATCATTCTGTCGACCGGATTCAAGCTCTTTGATGCGGAACGCATCCCGCAATATGGGTATGGTTTATACCCGAATGTAGTCACCTCATTGGAACTGGAACGACTGGTAACCAGTTCGGGTCCTACGGGAGGAGAAATCATATTGCGTAACGGCCAGAAACCCAAGACCGCCGGATTTATTCTCTGCGTTGGATCGCGCGACACCCGAACCAACCGGTGGTGCTCACGAACGTGCTGCATGCACTCCATGAAGCTGGCGCAGTTGTTCAAAGAGCACACTGAAGCCGACGTCACGATTTTCTACATGGACATCCGCGCTCCAGGAAAAGGATGTGAGGAGTTTTATGACAAGTCCTTGCGGGAAGGGATTCGCTTCGTGCGCGGCCGTGTCGCGGAAGTCACGGATTGGGCTTTGGCGCCCGAGGAAGAAGGGAAACTGGTGATCCGTGTGGAGGACACCCTGGCGGGTTTTGTGCGCCGCATACCGGTGGATATGATTGTGCTGGCCGTGGGCATGGAACCGCAAAAGGATGCCCAGGATATGCGGCGCCTGTTCAACCTGAGTTGTAGCACCGAAGGCTGGTTTCTGGAGAAGCACCCGAAGCTGGCACCCGTCAGCACCTTTACGGACGGTATTTTCATTGCCGGCTGCTGCCAGGGGCCAAAAGACATCCCGGATAGCATCGCCCAGGCAGGAGCCGCTGCCGCTGAGGCTCTGGCTTTGATCGACAAGGGATACATCGAACAGGAACCGAATACGGCTTACGTGTCGGAACCTGACTGCTCGGGCTGCAAATCGTGCATTCCGCTCTGCCCCTACACCGCTATCACCTTCGACGAGGCCACCAACAAAGCACACATCAACGAAGCCCTGTGCAAAGGTTGCGGGACTTGTGTGGCCTCGTGCCCCTCAAGCTCGATCCGGCAGCACCTTTTTGAGGACCAACAGATCTTCAGCGAGATCGAAGGCATCATGGCAGAGAATTGAACCCTGCAACCCGATAATGAAATGAGTCATAGCAGCCTGTCTACAACCTCGGAGAAACCCGGTACCTGGGAACCGAAGATAGCCGCGTTCTTTTGCAATTGGTGCACCTACACCGCGGCCGACCTCGCCGGGGTATCCCGCTTGAAATATGCGCCTAATGCGCGGGTTATCCGTCTGATGTGCTCCGGGCGGGTAGACCCCCAATTCGTAGTGGATGCCTTCGCCAAGGGCGCCGATGGCGTTCTGATTGGCGGTTGCCACCCGGGTGATTGTCATTACGTGGAAGGCAACTACAAGACCCTCCGACGCTTTGAGATGCTCCAGCGCATGCTTAAGGACTTGGGCATCGAAGAAGCCCGACTGCGTCTGGAATGGATTTCGGCCAGCGAGGGTGAGAAGGTGAAGACCGTCATCAACGAGATGGTAGCCGCGCTCACAGCACTAGGCCCGCTGAACTTACCTCAGAGGTTCAGCACCTGGGACGAGGAAATGGACAAGCTCGAGGAAGCGGCCCAGCAACAACCACAGGCCGACCACAATGAAAAAACGGAGGTAGTTCATGCCAGCTAAACCAAAGATTGGTTTCTATTGGTGCGCTTCCTGTGGAGGGTGCGAAGAGGCGATTGTGGATTTCGCCGAGGACATCCTCGGTGTGCTGGAAGCCGTAGACATCGTTTTTTGGCCCTGCGCCATGGATTTCAAAAAGGAGGATGTTGAATCCCTTCCGGACGGGGGTATAGCAGCGACTTTGCTCAATGGGGCTATTCGCACCAGCGAACAGGAAGAGATGGCCCGCTTGCTCCGGCGCAAAAGCACTTACCTGATAGCCTACGGAGCCTGCGCCCACATGGGGGGAATACCCGGGCTGGCCAACCAGTTCAGCCGCGAGGAACTGCTTCGCTATGTCTACGAAGAATGCCCCACGGTCGTGAACCCGAACCACACCCGCCCTGCCCCATCATTTACCAACAAAGCCGGACACCCACTGAGCCTGCCTGAGTTGAGGAATGTGGTTCGATCCCTGGATCAAGTGGTGGAAGTGGATTATTATGTTCCCGGGTGTCCACCAACACCAAAGATCACGAAAGCCGCTTTAGAGGCGCTCCTCAAGGGTCAGCTTCCGCCCAAAGGGACGGTGCTGGCGCCGGATATAGCTCTGTGTGAGCAGTGCCCCCGGAAGGCGAGCAAGCCGACAAATCTGAGCTTCGCTGGATTCAAACGCCCACACCTCACCGCCACAGACCCGGAGCTGTGTTTGTTGGCACAGGGAATTGTTTGCATGGGACCTGCGACGCGGGCCGGATGCGAAGCGGTCTGCATCTGCGGCAACATGCCTTGCACCGGCTGTTTTGGCCCCACCTCGCGAGTGCGGGACCACGGTGCCAAAATGCTGTCCTCACTTTGCGCGAACGTGGCTCCAAAACAGACCAAGGAGATTAATGAGGTTCTGGCCGGCATTCCCGATGCAGTTGGAACCTTTTACCGGTATGGACTGCCGACC
This sequence comes from Verrucomicrobia subdivision 3 bacterium UBA6082, assembly GCA_002428665.1. GTDB lineage: Bacteria > Verrucomicrobiota > Verrucomicrobiia > Limisphaerales > UBA8199 > UBA6082. The sequence goes on along the minus strand of DIXK01000096.1, from coordinate 123,432 downwards.
AGCCTGCTGCGACGCAAGGTAGATTTGCCTATGAACAACGGAAAGGAAGCTCGATGAATCCCGCTGCACAATCGGTCTGGAATGAAGCACACTCGCGAGCCAATGCGGCTGCGCATTTACAGCGCCGCCGGGTAACCATCGACCCCATCACGCGGCTGGAGGGTCACGGGAAGATCGACATTTTTCTAAATGAGGAAGGTGACGTAGAGCACGCCTATCTGCAGATCCCGGAATTGCGCGGCTTTGAAGTATTCAGCCGCGGCAGACCGGCGGAAGAGATGCCCCAAATAACCAGCCGGATCTGCGGGGTCTGCCCCACGGCCCACCACATGGCGGCGACCAAAGCGCTGGATGACCTTTACCAAGTCGAGCCCACACCGGCGGCGAGGCTCATTCGCGAGCTGGTGTATAATGCGTTCATGTTCGAGGATCACGCGCTTCACGTCTACCTGCTCGGCGGACCGGACTTCATCGTGGGGCCAGATGCGCCGAAGGCGGAGCGGAATGTTGCCGGGGTGGTGCAAAAGGTAGGTCTCGAGATCGCGGGCAAGGTCATCGCAACCCGCCGCCGCGTCCGGGAGCTCATCGCTTATTTTGGAGGCAAAGTGATTCACCCCGTCATGGGACTACCTGGAGGGGTCGCCAAAGGATTAAAGCCTGAAGACTTACCAAGATTCAAGGAACTCGCCAACGATGCGCTGGCGTTCGCCCTTGACACACTCCAGATCTTCAAGGACCTGGTGCTTCGCCAAGCGCACTTTGTCAGCTTGATCACCTCGGATGCGTTTACGCACCGGACCTATTACATGGGGCTGGTAGATGCGAACAACAAGGTGAACTTTTACGATGGGATGCTCCGTGTGGTTGCCCCCACCGGCAAAGAATATGCAAAATTCGAGGCCCGGCGTTTCCCGGAGTTCGTTGCTGAACATGTCGAGCCCTGGAGTTTCATGAAGTTTTGTTACCTGAAACCACTGGGTTGGCACGGTTTCGAGGAATTTCCCCAGAGCAGCGTTTACGCGGTGGCCCCCATGGCACGCCTGAACGCAGCGGACGGCATGGCCACGCCGCATGCCCAGACGGCTTGTGATGAATACTTCCACACCTTGGGGGGCAAACCGGTCCACCACACGCTGGCAAATCACTGGGCACGGATTATCGAGATGATTCAGGCTGCAGAACGTATGATCGAGTTGCTGAACGATCACGAAATCACGAGCGTGAATCTGCGCTCGATCCCCACCCAGAAACCGTCAGTGGGAATTGGCGTGGTGGAAGCTCCGCGCGGCACCCTGTTCCATCATTATGAAACGGATGACCGCGGGCTCATCACGAAGGCCAATTTGATCGTGGCGACCCAGAATAACGCCGCCCGCATTGCCATGAGCGTTGACAAAGCAGCTAAGGGCCTGATCAAGAAAGGCAAGGTCAATGACGGCTTGTTGAACATGGTAGAAATGGCCTTCCGTGCCTACGACCCCTGCTTTGGCTGCGCGTCCCATGCGTTGCCTGGCAGCCTGCCTATTGCAGTCACTATTTACGACCACGAGCGTAAGCCAGTGAAAGAGTTGAGGCAGGGACAGGTGTCGGGTTGAGGCTGGATGATTCCCACAGGGTGCGGGTTGCCCCGAGCGGCATGCGGGAAACCCGAAGCTAAGTCTGCGGTGGACCCGGATTCCGGATAGACGATTCGGCGCGCGCGGTTTGCTCCAACTTATCGCGGATTCGCTGCCAGTGAGTTCCATGCCAAAAAAGCTGATCGCACCGCTGGCAAACAAAAAAGTCATTAAGCCATCGATAGGTCCTGGGCGGAATACGATCGCGCAAAGCTTCCTTTTCAACCGCACGAAGGCACCCTCCACAGGCCATGCATCGCGGTGCACGCAGCACCAGGCCGAATTCTCGGAATACCAGGCTCAGTTGTTCTGGGATTCCCAAAGTAGGCGGGAGCCAAAACGCGGGAATTAGCCGGTCCCGAACCAAGCGCCGCTCCATAAGCATGCTGTCGGTGGTCAAAATCGTGGCCCCCTGCACCCGTGCCTGGCGCAGCAATTCATCGTCTCCAATATCGGCTTGCCAAAGCGCCTCGTACCCAGCAGCCCGAAGCCACCGGGCCAACCCTCCCAGCCCCGCATCGCACAGAAAGCGCTCCGAAGATGCCAGCAACCGAACAGGCGCAAACGGGCGCTTGCACGCGAGCGTCTCGAACCTGCGTGTGAGCGCCTGATTAAGGGAGACATGCTCGCGCTGGGATAGACCCTGCGCCTGATCGAGCCACCACCGAACCCCTTTGTCCAACTGGCGCGCTCCGACATGCGCCAAGAGCCAGCGCAACCGGGTTTCATATGCTTTCTGAATTCGTCCCATGCCAGTGTAATCAAGTTACCACACTAGCATTATTTTGAAATTCTAAACGCGGATCGGTTTGCTTACATTACGAAAGCATGGTTGTGATGAAAAGAGCGTTACCGAAAAAGGATCCACCCTCCTCGGAAGGGACTTCTCGTCATCCAGACCAGCGGTCTACATCACACCCATGCCCTGCGCTGGAACGATTGGCAACAAAGGTTGGAGTTCAACACGGGGGTGCCTGAAGTATGGCGAAGTTTCGTTCCAGACTTGGCGTGTTACTGCTCCTGGCGGGCGGTCTGCCCGTCCTGGGAATCTGGATTTACTGGAAATGGGAAGGCCGCCTGGAGAGGAGCCAGGACACACGCATCCTAAGAGCCTCCCAGCGTTACGGTGTCTCCCCCGAACTCGTCAAGGCCGTGGTCTGGCGTGAGAGCCATTTCAATGTCTTGGCCCGGGGCGGCGCAGGCGAGCTAGGACTGATGCAATTACGGGAGGACGCCGCGCGCGAATGGGCAGATGCCGAACGACTCGATGCTTTTGATCATGAACACTGCCTCGACCCGATGACCAATCTGCTAGCTGGGACCTATTACCTGGGCAAGTTATTGTTGCGATTTCGCGATGCAGATGACCCACGAGCTTATGCCCTGGCTGCGTACAATGCGGGCCGGAGCAACGCTCTGAAATGGAACACGGGCGCCGCCGCGACTAATAGTTCGGTATTCCTGGAGCAAATCGGGTTTTCCTCAACCCGGGCCTACGTGGTAACAGTCTTGGAGAGGACCGCTCGCTATAAGAAGGATTTCCCGAAGCAGTAATGATCTGCTCAGCGAAACCTCGGCACACGACAAGACTCCTTCGTCATTTACGACGCTCAGCACGGCTTCAGGGCCCCAGCCGAATCCGATAGAGGGCGCCGCCCCGGCTCTCAATTGGGACTGGATCGGTCCACAAGAACGGAGGCACAGCCATCAGATTCGTGTTCAGCGGTTGCCATATCGTAGGCACCGCGCACTCCGGAGTCCATTCAATGATGTAATCTGGTCCGGAAACACCCGAGACCATAAGGGTGAACCTGCCATCGGCGATGGTTGCCGGTCCCAAAAGCGGTGGAGCAGGCGCGGTTACGTGTACCAGGAACTGGCCAGAATCACTCAATCCACCTTCCGGATCGTCGGCCACTCGCACCAGGAACAGGTTCGTGGTTCCCACATCGAGTATCGCCGGACGCCAGATGAGCACGCCCGTCGAGGTATCCAGCCTCGCCCCAGGAGGACCGCTTTCCAAGAAAAACGATAAAGGTTGAGCCGGCAGATCCGGATCACTGCCTCGGCACTGGATGGTGAGCGTCTGCCCTGCGATTACCCCCACGTCTTCGAGTGGGAGCAACTCGGGAGCCCGGTTGACTTCCTGGACGGTGATACTGAAGGTCTGCGAGTCGCTGAGGCTGGGGGAACCGTCGTCAGCAACCTGAATGGTGACAAAATATACCCCAGGCCCCTGTTGCTCAGATGGCACCCAGAGGAAGGTGCCGGTGTCTGGATTGATCGCAGCTCCCTCGGGCGCGCCAGCACTGAGTGTAAACTCCAGGGATTGGCCCGCATCAGGTTCCGTCGCGACAGTGGTGAACGTTAGCAGAGTGCCTTCTGGAACCACCAGATCGGCCAACTCGGCCAAGACCGGGGGCCGGTTGGCCCAGGAAGGACTGCGATTGGGAGATCCAGGAGTTGGCGTGGTCATGAATTCCAAATCAGGAGCTCCGTCCGGATATCGGCCTTGACTAACTCCAGCAGTCTGTGGTCCAAAGACCACACTGTCGACCACCCGACCATTCGGCGCGAAGAGGCCGATCGCCTCGCCAGCCAGTCCGAGTTTGAAGTTTGCATGCAGTGCAGATCCCGTCTGGTTCTGAAGGCTCTCTTCATCCGCCCAAACCACAAGGAAATCTTTGGCGCCAATAACCGTCCCGTCAGGAATAGTCCATTTGCCAGGGTCCCCTAGGTTATCGGTCAGGGTGAGGCCGGAGAGGTCGACGGGTTCATCGCCCGCATTGTAAAGTTCAAACCAGTCATCAAAATCGCCATCAGCCGGATCGGCGATGCGGTCGTTGTCGGCCATCCATTCGTTAATAAACACCTGTATTGCAGGGAAGCCATTGCTGTTTGCCGCGCCGGGAGAAGGCGTGTAAAACGGAGTTCTCTTTGCAGGAGTGGCGTCGGGGAAAGCCCCGTAGGAACGGTCCGCTGAGGCAGTGTAGTTGAGGTAATCCACAATGGAGGTTCGCCCACCTTCGATCCAGGTCAGCGCCACTGCACCGGAAGGTGAAGTCAGTCTAAACCCGGCGTGCCATTCTTGCGCGGAGGACTGCGAGGGCTGCCCATCCAGCCAAACCAACCGGAACTGGCCCGGGTTCAAGACTGCATTGGCTGGAAACGCCCACTGAACCAGGTTGGTATAACTCTGAGCCAGGTAGAACCCGCTCAGAGGAATCGCACTGGTGCCTGAGTTGTGCAACTCGACCCATGGGTCGCGTTCTCCGAAACTATCGGCAGGCCCGGAAACATTGAGTGCCTGAACTTCATTCAGCCAAACAGGAGGCAGGGGTCCCAGGAACTGGCGAATGGAGTTTGGCGCTCCCGGCGTGAAGGGCGCCGGCGCCTGAGATGCAACCTCAAGGCTCATACCAAACACAACGTCACTGCTACCGGCATTGGCCTGATGGACTTCCACCGCAAGTACGTTCACGCCCTGCACCAGCGCCGAATTCGCAAGCGAGAACGGGCCTTCATACGCGGCGTTGCCTACGGTACGGCTCGCGAAATTGGTGGCGGATACCGCGCCAGCAACCATGCCCAGCCGAAGAACTTCAATGCCATTGAGGTAAACGATCGCCCCGTCATCGACGATCAACCGGGCCGCAAGATCGGCCAAAGCCGGCGCGCCGCTGTAGTTGAACGTGGTTCGAAAGTAATAGGTGGTCTGACCCAAGGTCAACGGGGTAACCTTGGCCTCGGGTAAGGTTGATGTTTCAACAAAAAACAAGGCCGCGCCAGAAAGCCAGGTGTTGTCCACAAACCCAGGTTGCATCCAATTCGCACCAGGATCACCTGATTGGTAGAACCTCCAAGGGGCACTGATAGGAACCAGCGTTCCACTCTGACCGACCAGCAAACCGTCTGCGGCTGACCAAGCAGCCACCCGGTTGTTGTCCCTGGACTCGTCCATCAACTGCAGTGACGGCCCCGAACCGTCGGCCAGTACCGGCCACGGTGGATCGTCATCGAAAGTAACCTCGTCAATAACGCGGTCTGAGACCGGGGCCACCCCCGGTTGAATTAGCTGTAAGGTCTCGCCGCTATTGTCCAGACGCCCGCTGTAGGCGCCAAACACAGGCAATCCCAGCCCGTAAGTAGCATTGAATACCTGGAGATTCTCGACTGCCAAAACAAACTCACCAGGCCGAATCAGTGTTCCGTCCGGAAACGCGAAGTCCAAACCGTTCAAGCGATACCCCGTGAGGTCAAAAGCATTGGAAGCTGACAGGTTGCGAATTTCCAGGAACTCGGCTCCGGGCACTACCGGATTGTACATAATCTCGTTGATGACGAGGTTATTCTCCGGCCCATCCCAAAGCCCGGTGTTGGTAATTACAATACTGTCGGCGAGGCCGCTAATCGGCGCGCCCTTTGAATCCAAACCGTCCAACATCAGGGTATTAACCCCTGACCCGAGAGCAAACTCAGTTCTCCACTGCGTCACGGAAACCCAGGTAACTGGATACGACACGCCATTGATGCGAATGTTGCGCACCTGGACCGGAGCGGTGCCGGTCAAAACCACAAGGTTCTGGCTGCTATTGAAATTGTTGCCGTTGTTAACCGTAAACTCAAGCGGAGCTGAGACCGTGGCCAATTGGGTCAAGATGAAGGTGCGGCGGTTGGCGACCCAAGTCTTGATGTCCGTCGGGGCGGACGCATTCACCCCATTATTGATTAGTGCCTGGTAATAAGCATCCATTACGGGACCACACGCTGTTGCCACCAAGGGACCATTTACGGCGTCATGCATGGCCCGCCAGTAGGCCCGCCGAAACGGGGCATGACTAAGGAATCCTCGGATCACCGGGTCATTGATTTCCTCAAATAGCCCCTGGTCGTAGGCCCGGCTGTTCCCGCCGAGACACATATCCATGTCCCACAAGAGCATCTGCCATCCGGCGTTGACCGGTTTATAGGTGAACTGGTTCTTCCCTCGAGCGTAACTGTAGCCGTCCCAATCCCCGGCAATTCGCCGCACTGCAAAGACGCGCACCCATTGTTCCACATCCACCAGGGAATGCACTGCGGCCGTGTAGGCATTCGTGTCGGTGGTGTTGAGCACGTCCACCAGTGCAAACAGGCTCGAATAATTATCGTCCAAACCACGGTTCGACTTCCTTTCCCAGCTCCAGCGATAGCGCGCCTGTTTCTTTACACCGCCCGTCGTCACGAAATTCTGCAAGGTCGCGTTCACATTAAAGGCCATGCTGACCGTATCATCGAACTCGAACCAATCGTCTATCTTGAAGATCTCACCACGGTCGTCGTTGGAAAACCAATGGCGAATGTAGTCAGATCCCGGTTGGAAGGAATCAGCATAGACGTCGCCACGCTTCACACCGTTCACATAAAGTTGGATGTAACGTTGGTGACTGAACGGAATCCCGAGTTTCTCGGCAATCCAAAACGCCAGGTTCTCACGCTGCCGGGTCGGGTCCCGGCTCGGTTCGAGAGAATCCAAGTTGAACTCGTCGGCCCCGAGGATCCGCTCGTCTTCAGGCAGGCGCAGTGAGTATGCGCAGAGGTTTCCCACAGGGGTGCTGTAGCCCGGACGAACGAACGGGCTTCCACGATAATGGGCGCCAGCGTTATAGACCACGCGGGCCGACCCGTAGACGAAAGTACCATCGATCAGTTCGTTGCTCAGTTTCTCGCGGACTGTCCACGCATTAAGATTCGATTGAGTCATCCAAAACCTATACACTCCCAGCGTGCCGCCGGGAGTAGCTTCGCCAAAGCGGATGAGGCATTCCCGCACCGGAGCATCGTCAGGAAACCGGCTCGTGGCACTTGCCATATGAGCATCGGCAGCCTCGACATGAAAGGCCAAAATGCCACCCGCAGACAGGCCTGGAAGCCAGGCGCTGTAGAATCCCGCCCCGTTATAAACCATCGGAACCGAGGCCAAGGCTGTCGACGGATCGACACGATACTTAACCACCAAGCGTCCCAAGCCGTCCGGATCATGAACCTGCGCGACCACCTGGACCGATTGATTGGCTGCGGGAAGGGCCGGCGTATGAGAAACACGGCAAATAGCTGGCCCGGCGTTAGCCTCCCGCCGGCTGTTAGCCATCCCCGGCGTGCCCGGTGAGGCCGCGGGAGTTAGTTGCCCTACCGCCTCGAGGTAATTGCCTTTCAGCCGCAGCAGCAATGCAGGATGCCCCGTTAACCAGCGGGCCCGTGCGCGGATGGTCACGACCTGTCCGGCAGAAAAGCCGCTCGAAAGCTTCACCTTGACGCGGTTGGCACCGTTGTCACCACCCCCGGTGGCTCGCAAGTGAAGGCTGTGGTTACTGGCATAGCCCGAGTTTCCCTGGCTGGACCGAACATGGTTTCCCTGCATCACCCACCCCTCCAAACCGGCTTCAAAGCTGCCGTTGGCGACTTTGTTGGCACCCCCCGCCGCAAACACCTCAACGTTGTCCACCAGGCACTCGCCGGCGCCCAACAACATCACGTGCAACTCTTCACTAGTACCTTGCCCCAGGTCCAGGACTCCTGTGTGCTCCACGATCATCCAAGGACCCTTTCCCGTTTCGTCGCTTGCCGCCCAGTTCGAAGGCAAGTCGTTGGCGGCGCGGACGTCGCGAAGCTCCAAGCTGCTTCCGCCACCGTCGGCCCAACGATCCCAACGTCCCCCGTCTTTGTAATCGACCTCATCAGCCAGGATCCAGATGGTGTTTGTGACTGCCACATTATTGTTCGTGCTAATGACCTCATCTGGGAATGACAGCGCGATGCGTTCCCCCCGGTTGGCGAGGCTACCGCTATAATCACCCACAACGCTGCCGGCGTTAAGACCCGGGTAACGAGCCAGCAAACGATTGGCGTTTTTGCCCACCACTAGGTACCCACCCGCGGGCATTACCATTCCCGACGGGAAGGTAAAATCGATTCCCTCGGTGAACCGCCATCCGCCAATGACTAAGGGAACAGCCCGCTGATTGTGCAGTTCCACATATTCGTCGAGATCGTCGTCAGAAAAAGGGTGGAACATGATTTCGCTAATGACGATGTCACGCGATTTGCGTGCGGCATTAGAACTGCCCGGAGTAGCCTGCGCCAAAGCGACAAAACCCGGGGCCCCGTCGGGGGCACGGCCTGTCGATACACCGTTTTCCTGCCCTTCAAAACGAACGGCATCGATCACCCGCGAACCATCCGGGCTTCGCAAATAAATCGTCTCGCCCGCACTGCTGAAAGCAAAACCGAGCTGACTCTCCGTGAAGTGCATGAACCCCTGTGCCGAAATCACGGTCGCCGCCGGAATGATGAATTTATTGGTGTCCGGATCATCGCTGAGCGTACATCCTGTGAGATCCACTGCCGCCCCACTGAAGTTATACAACTCGACAAAATCCACATCGGGAAGATCCGTATGAGCCAGGAACTCGTTGATTTGGACGGCCCGGTACGGATTTGCCGAAGTGCCATCCCCCCGGCCAGGGGATCCCCCAGTGACATCACTGGCAGCCCAAGCGCGGACATCACCCTCACCATAGGATGGCCGGGCGAGAACCAAGGAATGCCCGGCACCATCTGCGGCCGTGGGCCAAGGCGGAGTATCCTGGTATTCCACCTGCAGGAGTAGAGCGTTTTGCGCATTCCACAATTCCACCACCCCGGAATTGTTAGGAAAGTTTCCCTGGAAGGGACCAGTTACGTTATACACGCCATAGACCGTCTGCACATCCGCAGGAACTGCTGCCACCACAAGATAGCTTCGGGCCGGTATGCTGGTTCCAAGTGGAAAGACGAACGTCACGGATCCCCGCACCTGAAACCCACCCAGGTCCTGAGCCACACTCTCGGAGTTAAACAGCTCGATGAACTCTAATTTGCGTTCATCGGTTCGCGAGGCCGGATGATACATGATCTCAGTAATGCTGAGGCTCGTTGCTCGGCTTGAGGGTCCAGCGGGTTCGGCCACGCCTTTCAACAAATTCAAACTCAGCGGAGTGAAAGCAGTGCTGAAGCTGCGCTGGGTATTGGCCGGGATGGTATTAGGGGTCGCAGCACGATCCCGTACACCACTGACGGTCAGTGTGTAGGTGCTGCCGGGAACCAGCGCGGTGGTGGTGAGCACGATGGTCCGATCGTCACCAGCGAACGCCGCAGCCACCACTGCGACCCCGGAACTCAAAGAGTAGTTCGCAGCTTGTGTCGCACTAGCAGACTCAACCGGTTCGGAGAAGACCACAACCAGGCGGGTAAGCTCACCCAGCCACCCCACCGAACTGAGAGTCGGCTGCGTCTTGTCGGCAGTCACAGTCATCACGGCCGGAGCAGAGGTAACATCTCCGCAGCAATTAGTAACATAACAGCGAAAAACTGATCCGTCCCAGGCGAGCGGCGCGCCGGCAATCACGTACTGCCTTTCTGTTGCTCCTGGTATATCAGCCCCGTTGCGCTGCCACTGAAACCGAGCGCCGAAATAACGAGCCAATTCCAAAGAAAAACTCGTATTCTCCCCCTCGACGACGCTGAGGGCTGTAGGCTGACGAGTGATCACGGGTGGTCCCAAACCGAAGACCGTAAGCCGTGAGCCTGGGATAGGCTCTTCTATGGTCAAGTTTGGCAAGCGCCAGCGCACCGCCAGGTTGTCGCCTCCCGCACCTTCTTTCATCAGGGCTTCGATATAATACTGCTGCCCAGCCACCAGACTGATGTCGGTCGATTGTTGAGTGGTGAACTTGGTCCACTCCCGCGACGAAGTGTAGCCCGAGACGCTCGCTATGACCCGTTTATTGATAGGGTTGGTGTCGGTGCTCAGCGATAGCAATGAAGAATCATCGCTCGCGATCCAAAACCGGTAGGTGCCCGAAGCAGGAGCGGTAATAAGAGCCTGAAGACGTTGTCCGTAAGTATCCAGGGTATTCACCGGCGCTTCAAAGTGGGGCAGGATCGTCTCCTGATCAGGTTGGCTAGGAAACCGCGCGTTGTTAGTGAGGTCTGCAACCGAGGTGCCCGAGATGCCGGTCCAGACTTCTCTCAGCACGCCCACGGTTTGGGCGGATGCCGTTATAACCGTGATGAGCAGCAGAAGGAGGCCGAGGGCCGAAGCTGCACGCGAGGGAACACATGATGACATGATGATAAACTGGCCGGCTGCACTGTGAGCGCCCGCCTCCGGCAAGCGAGCAACTCGGTCGGGCAGGCCGAACACGCCGTGCAAGATCGGCCATGAACCCTCTAAATCAATATCCTTGACTCAGGCAGGTTATGCCAGCTTTTTAAGACATCTTTGGCATCCGAGTCCGGGAGAAAACGCTACTCGAGAGTCAGCTGTTTCAACGTCTGCTCCAACTGCCGGCGCAGGCTGGCCCTGTCCTCCGCGGAGATTCCGCGCGGAACCTTGATGGGCTGGCCGATCTTCATGTCGCAACGGGAGAAGGGTAGCGGAATTTGAAACCGATCCCAACTCTTCAAACAAACCTTCCATCCCAAGTCATATGAGAATGGCATTATTGGCAGACCCGTAAGCTGCGCCAGTGACATTATACCCTCCTGCACAATGTAACGAGGGCCCCGAGGCCCGTCCGGAGTGATAGCGAGATCATATCCCTTTTCAGCCCAAGTGGTCAACTCCAGCAAAGCCTGGGGTCCACGGCGGCTGGAGGACCCGCGCACGGGTTGCACGCCAAAGCATTCCAGCACCGCTGCCAGGAAACCACCGTCTTTGCTGGCACTGACCATCGCAGCGAAGCCTGCGGTGCGGGTCCGGCGTTTGGCATAGCTGTAATATGCCGGCAAACACAACGCCAAGCGGTTGTGCCATACGCAATAAATGGCGGGTCCCGAATGCCTGTCCAGAAACCCATCGGACCCATCGTGCCAACGAAACCGCAACGTCGCGGCCAGGGCGCGAATCACGGTCACGATTAACCACGCGGCCACCCAGTGGAACCATCTAGGTGGGTGAGGCACCACCACCCCGCCTGAACGGTTTCGTCGCGGCGAAGCAGTTGGTTGTGAATGGGTTGGCTCCACGATCATCCTTTCTTCAAGCACGCCCGAACCAGGTCCTCGACCGCCGTCTCTGGTCCCAAAGTGGACAGGGTTTTGCGAACCGCATCATGCGCCTCTGGTTGCTTGAACCCGAGCGCGATCAACGCCAGCACCGCATCATTGATCTTCTGGTCTTCAGGAGAAAGCGCACGACGTTCGCTCGCGGCTTCCCAAGCTCCTGATCCTCCCACTTTGTCCTTCAACTCGACCACAATGCGTTCCGCAGTCTTCCGTCCCACCCCTGAGATCTGGGAAAGCGCTTTGATATCGCCGTTGGCGACAGCCCCGCGAAACGCGGCGACGCTGATGCCACTCAAAATGTTCAATGCGATCTTTGGCCCGATTCCGCTGACTGTGTTGATGAGCATGCGGAAAAGATCGCGCTCCGTTGCGGTCATGAATCCGTAAAGCACATGGGCATCCTCACGCACGACGAGGTGCGTGAGGATGACGGTCTCTGAACCGAGCGAGGGCAGTTTGGTGTACGAGGAAAGGGGAAGGAGCAACTCATATCCGACACCCTGCACTTCGATCGTTGCCTGGGTCGGAACAGCTTCGACGACTTTGCCTTTTAGAAACGTGATCATCCTGAGAACAGGTGGGGGGTCTGGGGGGTTATTGAAGTCAGATTTTTTTTGGCCGGGCCAGCCCGTAGCGGCCTTGCTCTCCGGCATGGGCCAGCGCCAAAGCCAAAGCATCGGCAGCATCAGGCGCCGGCAGCTCTTTCAAGCGCAACATCCGCTGGACCATCTTGGCCACTGCGATTTTTTGTGCAGCTCCGTAGCCCACAATGGATTGCTTCACTTTACGCGGAGCGATCTCATAGATCTCCAGTCCCGCCTCGGCGACCACCGCCAGTGCGGCGCCCCGCGCCTCGCCCATGATCAGCGTGGTCTGAAAGTTCTGGGCGTAGAAAAGGCCCTCAACAATGCAGACGTTTGGTCGGTGCTGTTTGACAACTTCACGCAGGCTCTGAGAAATCTGGACCAAACACCGGGATCGCTCCCAACTAGCCGGGCAGTTGATAGTGCCGTGAGCGAGAGTCTCTGGGCATGGCTTTGCCAGGCGAATGATCCCGAAGCCAGTCCCCCTCAACGATGGATCCAACCCCAGAATGACGGCGTGGGACTGGGCTTGGGGTATGGCTGCGGGCATCACCTCAAATACAGGTGATGCTGCACGGGCCGGCTTTCCGAGCCGGTCTTGAATCTGCTTAAACTGCTGCGGAGTGATGCCCACTAAGGCCATACTGCCAACAGTAACCCGGCGGCAAAAGCACAACTTTTAGCCAAGGATTAATAAAACAGTTACCGGCGGCTGGGAGCAGATCCATTACGCTCCGTCATCCGCGAGCCTGAAGACTGAGGAACCGAACTCGGGCGCGACTGCAGACCCGAAGAAGGAGCGGAGCGAGGTGAGACCGAAACAGAGGGCGCGACAGGGGCCGGCGTGGGGCGGATTGAAGGCGCAGAATTGATCGGAGTGCTCATTCGCGGAGCGGTCTGAGGCTGCGATTGGGGAGTAATCCGCGCCGGCGCCTGATAGGACGGAGTCGGACGGCTCGGGGCGGGCACGACCGGTGCCTGATAGGCCGGTGCTGGACGGCTCGGTGCCTGCACAGCGGGCGCCCGGTTGACTGGCACGGTCGGCGTGTAATTTCGGGTTGGTGCCGGAGCCTTGTAGGTCGGCGCCACCGCAGACGGGGCAGGCATCGTGACGCTGGGGCGCTCCGTTAAGCGAGAACTACTGGATGATGGAATGACCGCGGGCCTTGTTGGCTGAAGTGCAGGTCGCGTATTCAACCCTCTGCCGGTGTCGCCTGACCCAACCGCGGATGGTGTGGGCCGAGTGGGAGACACAGGCTGGACTGCTCCCGGTTGAGTGACCGGGGTCGATGGCCGTGTCCCTTGGGTGGTCTGAGGCACGGAGGTGGGGCGTGTGGGAGTCATCGGTTGCGCGGGCGTCTCTCTTACTGGCGGTGTCCCTCGCATAATCAGCGGAGCTGGCTCCTTGGCGGGCACAGTTGCCTTTGTCACACGCGTTGAGTCCACGCTGCCCGGAGCGACATCTGGTCTTGCTTGAACCGCTACGGGACGCGGGATTGCCGGCGCCGGTCTCTGAGTCAATCGGGAGTCCTGCGAGGCAGGCCGGGCGATGGCAGGCTGGCTCGCCTTCAACGGCATTCCAGCGATGGCTCCAGCACCTCTTGGCGAGCTGCTGCCAGAAACTGCCTGAGGCCGGGAAGTCAGCCGTGATTCATTGCCGGAGATCGCCGGGCGATAGACGGCCACGCTTTTGCCGTTGTCCGCCATACGCTCTGGCCGCTCCCCCGGTGTTCCGGTTTCACGAACCGTGACCCTGTTAAGCTTCTTGCCCGTAGCCTTGGCGACATAGGAAGGAGGAATGCCTTCGTTGACAATAGTCGTATTCTTATGAGCCACCATGCGGTTCGCAATACTGGTCTCACGGTGGATAGAGTCCACGTGATGGCGGGGGACTGCGTGGTGATGCAACCGATGAGCACCAAAATGGCGGGCCGGAATATAAGCATAACAATCAGGACCGAGTCCAAAATCAAAGTGCAAGCCAATGGACCGACCGTAATAGGTAAATCCGAAACCCGGACGATACCATGCGGCCGGAGGCAGTGGCGCCCAGCCACAATACGCGTCGTTGTAGCGCCAAGTCACCCAAGACGGCCCCCAAATCGTATCCGGAGCCCAGCACCACCCGATTCGATGATGCCGGAACCAACGTCCGTAATGGAAAGGCGCCCAGCCCCAAGAGTAATCCGAATACCAATACCATCCGTAGTCGCTCCAAATCCAGCGCCCCCCGTGAAAGTAGGGCTGCCAACCGGTATTCACCACCACCACAGTTGGCTGCCAAACCCGGCCGTATCCCTCCACCTCATACCACGTGCCGTAAGGAGAAAGCGAGGTTTCGAAAGTTCCCTGGGCCACGTTTGGCCCGGGCTGCACTGCAGCGGGTGCGGCAGAGGCGTCCGGTTGCGGCGCCACCTCCGCCGGAGCCGGGGTTGGCAGCTCAACCGCAGCCGTAGGCGCTGCCACGGAAGAGAACTTAACCTGGGTGTCCTGCTGAATCATCGCCGTCAACACGGATGACGGAACACCGATGTCGCTCAGGTAGATGACGTGATCTGCAGAAAGGTTGAACAGACTGGCGCTGTTGGTTACATACGCGAGCATGACCGTTTCCTCGACCCCGGATTGTGCCATTCTGGCCAACTCGGTCGCAGGGCCGGTCAGTTGAATAGCGGGCGAAGTTGGCTGCTCGACAGCCCTCACCTCGGCCTGGGCAGGATCGACCTCAAGGACTTCTACATCCGCCACGTCAACGGCCGGGGCCACAGTCAGGGAAGCCTCGGTATTCGTCACTACCTCAGGGGAAGAGGCAGAGAAGACCGGTGTAGCAACCTCGGCTGAACGCGAGGAGCACCCACCAGCGAACAGCAAGCTGGCGGCGACCAATCCAAAGCTCCAAGAGAAAATCCACGTTTTCATATACTTCTTAGTTCCATTCACAGACTAAGCCCAATTGCGCAGTCTGTCATAAGGTTTTGACTCTCCCCCTGAAGACCGTATTCACGACGCCCCCGCCAAGGACCGCAACTACGACGGAATGTTTCATCGAAAGCCTTCTTCCAGCCTGGCGAGAGACTTGTCAGCCAGCACGATATATCGCAATAAAAGCGCATCCCGGAGGAAGATTTTTTGTTTGTCATACTGAAGCGGGGTTATCATCCTATTCCTATGCCCATGCCAATCGTGAGCGTCGCTCAAATGCGGGAATGGGAAAAAATGACCTGGGGCACAGGTCAAACTGAAGCAGCGGTCATCCACCGGGTCGGCCAGGGATTGGCTCAACGCGTTCTGGCGTTGACACATCCCAATGACCTGGTTCTCTTGCTTGCTGGAAAAGGTCACAACGGCGATGACGTCCGCGCGGTGCAGCCACACCTTACGGGGCGGCGAATCGATCTAGTGGAGGTAACGGACCCAGCCAAGGCCTACGATCAACTGGAGGTCTGCCTGGGGAAAGACCCGGCGCTGGTGGTTGATGGTCTCTTTGGGATCGGGTTGAATCGACCTTTGGATAAAGAGTGGATTCGTTTTATCCAACGCCTTAACCAAAGCGGCTGCAGGGTGATGGCAGTAGACATCCCCTCGGGGCTTGACGCCGAAACCGGGCGAAATCATGGAGTCGCGATCGAGGCAGCTATCACGGTGACGATTGGTGCGCCCAAGATCGGCCTGCTGAACGACACTGCGTGGGCTTCGACCGGGCGCATGGAGATACTTTCGGATGTCGGTTTGACGACTTGCCCCTTCAAGCAGGACTTGAACTGGAGTGTGCCCGAAGATTTCACGGGTTTCCCTAGTGCGAGAAGAGTAGGAACCCACAAGGGAACTTACGGGCACCTGGCAATTGTGGCTGGCAGCCGTGGCTATCATGGCGCTGCGGTGCTGGCGGCAAGAGGGGCGCAGCGGGCTCAACCCGGCCTGATCACGCTACACACACCTGAAGCAGTCTATCCCGTGGTGGCTTCCCACCTCCAAGCGGTTATGGTCGCCCCATGGCGGGCTGACACGAAGTTGCCCGGGCCGTGGACTGCGATTCTGATGGGCCCCGGGTTGGCCGCTTCGGACTTGCCGGATCAAATGAAGCTGCAAGCCCGCCTGTTGTGGCGTGATTCGGCGTTGCCGCTTATTGTGGACGCCAGTGCGCTGGACTGGCTACCGTTGGACATTACGCCTCGGAACGCTATTCGCGTGCTCACACCACACCCAGGCGAAGCAGCCAGGCTGATGCGCACTACAACCGAAAAAGTCCAGAGCAATCGGGTAGCTGCAGTCCGCGACATTTCGCGCCGGTACGCGAATGCGTGGGTCGTCCTCAAAGGCCACCAGACAGTGATTGGCCGCATGGAAGGCGAAGTGTTCGTGAACAGTTCTGGCAATCCGCACATGGCCCAGGGGGGCAGCGGAGACGTTTTGTCAGGCTTTCTGGCTGGACTCCTCGCCCAACCCGCGCTTCAAAACGATGTTCTCACGACGTTGCGCTACGCCGTCTGGCAACACGGAGCCGCCGCCGACCGTCTTCAACTCAAGCAACCGAACTGGATTGTCGAGGACCTGCTGCGCGAGATCGGGCTGCCAACCTGAGATCCGTCCCTTGCACGAACTCTGCGAACCTCAGCCAGGCTGCTTTGAATTGTTCGTTGGTAGGCGCGGGATTGCAGCAGGGAGGTTGCGGAGTTGTTGCACTTCGAGCAACCGGAGCTCTCTTCCGAGATGATCCAGAGTCCGGACGTTGCTCAAAGCAAACATCACTATGATGGAGAGGAGGATGATAACCACGATGAGCGCGGTGCCCCTTTGTCGCAGCCTGCCTGACTTGGGTTTGGATAGAGGTTGGGTGTTCATGGTTTGGCAGTAGCAGGAACAGCGGTAAAGGTAAACAGCGGAGCCACGCGGGCAAACCTAGTGCGTGTTTTCAATTCAAGCTCCCATCTCCAAGCCTCGACGCGGGCCCGCTTGTCGGGCTGCATACTGGCTTTTTCTACGTTGGCGAGGACCGTTACCCAGGGTCCATTTTCGTTCCAGCGGGAAAGCCGGTTGTCACTGAGCGCGTAAGCGTTGGTGGTAGCTGCGCCTTCCAGGAACCACATTTCAACTCCGTCGCTGTTAACCCAGCGAACCCGATCGGCCTGACGCACGTCCTCCCGCCAAATCTCCCCGACGCTGAGGGCTTGGGCAATGTCCTCGGCGCTGCGCCGCAAGGTCACGGAGTTCTTCATGCAGCGATAAGTCGCCAGGTACCCCACCGTGAGCAGCACCAGCACGACGCTCAAATAGATGAGACACTCCGTCAGCAGGTAACCCGCGCCCGCAGAGCGGTGGATTGACTCGCGTTCATTCATTTGAATTTCACCTCCCGCACCACGGAGCCGCCATGCATTTTGGCGATCGGAATCCATTCCAATCGAAGCCGGTGGTTATCGATAGTCAGGGTGAAACTTCCCTGCGGCAGGTTCGTGGCTGACCGCATCGACACTCTGTAGTCGTGCGTACCCGGTCCGTAGCTGCGCCATTCGCCAGCCGCCAGCACTTCAAATTCACCATCGACGATTTCCATAGCCACGGCGCGTTGATACTGAGAACGGGCCAACTTCTTTTCCGCCGCGAAGGAAAACGCCACTGGCAGCAGCGCCGCAAGCAGGAGCCCAAGGGCCGCCACTAATTCAATCATGAGCCAAGCGCTCTGTGAACGTAGGTATGCGTTGGGTATTACCATAAGGCAGCAATCTGAATCACCGCAATCAAGGCAAGAAAGATAGCGATCACAATCGAAGCGACCACAAAACCGTTGAACAACACCAGCACCGTGGTGAGCAATTGGGCTGCCGTCTGTTCCTGCTGAAAGGCCCGAGCCGCAAGCGATTCATGCCAGCCATCCAGGGCGCGCAGGAACCCCGCTCCTCGGCGCAATGCATTGGTGAGCCGCCATTGGAGTTCGCGCGACCGGTCGATGGCACCGATCGCGACGTTCAGTTTGACACCTTCCGACAATTGCTTCACCACCGCCAAGGAGCGGGCGCGCATCACGCGATTATCCACTGCCTCGCCCGCCAGCCCCACCGCTTCTGATTCAGACACCCCGGCGTCCAACAGCAACGCGAGCATGCAACCAAAGTCCCGCTGCATACGGCAGCGACGCCACGGCAACACGTAAACAAACCGGTCCACCAGGCTGGGAGCCGCACCCCGAAGCCACCCGCGCAAGCGCGGGCCACCGGTATACCCAAGCACGAGCACCCACAAGAAGACCAGGACAAACGTCAAGGCCAAGGTAAACAAGCTTCCTGTCGCAAAGACCATTCGGGTGAAGGCCGGTAAGGGCAAACCCTCCGACAAGCCTGCGAACACCATGCGATAACTCGGTATAACCCGATACTGAATAACCACCGGAATTAAGATAGCCATCGGCGTGATGACAAACGCCAGCACTAGAATGTAATTCAACGCACCGCGCACCTGTGAAATTCCGTCGGCCAGGAGTTGGCGACAGGCAGGAAGCACTTTGCCGACATCACCCAACCGTTCCCCGACCCGAATCATGGCCACCACCTGCGGCGGAAGCAGTTGTTGAACCTCCTCGAGAGCTTGCCCCAGCGTCTGCCCCTGCTCCACCATTGCCGCCAACATTTGGAACCGTGTCCCCAGCAACGGGTCCCGGCTCCGCGATACTGTCGCGATGGCATGTTCGGGACTCTGGCCGTCCTTGAGGCCCACTTCCAGTAAATCGAGAAAAAGACGCACGCGCTCGTTTCGGCGCATCGGTAGCGTTAATAAGAAGTAAAGCAGGTACAGGCTCCCAATGGCCAGAGTCAACCATACCGCCAGGCTGAGAATTACTCCCAGACCCAAGACCGGGTACTGGAACCATCCGAGGTCATTCAGGCTATTCATGGTCGGCTCACATTCCAGAATCGCCCAACATGTTCATGAAGTTTATCAGGATCCTGAACACCGGGGCAATCTGCCAAAACACCAGTTGGCCGAGCACCAGCATCGACACGGGCAAGGCCCCATAAAGCAACAACTCCGTGCGGTAGGCCGCGCGCGCCTGGTAAAGGTCGGCCGCCCTTTGAAAACCCGCAGCCGGATTCTCACGGGAAGATTTCACCATCCAAACGAACAGAGGGGGCAACGCAGCGGTGGGATCTTGCAAGGCTCCCAGTTTAACCTGGCCCTGAGCGAGCAACTCTCGCCAAATCTGAAGGGATTTGGCGGCTGGCGAGCCCGCCTCGAGCGATTCCGCAAGAGCGAGCGCCTCCGGCAAAGGGGTACCTTGCCGTAACATGAGGGCGAGCGCCGAAGCAAGTTGAGCCAAACTTGCCTCCCGAAAGGCCGGCAACCGCCAGCGCAACCACGACCTAAATCTGGGAACCGCCAGGCCCAAAACGATAGCCATCCCGGTCAAGGCGAGCAGCGCTGGCGAAACCCATATCAAGGAGAGCAATAGCCCATTCGAAGGGCCACGCCCACTAAGCCAGCCCATCGAAAGGGATGTTACGCCGTCGCGCAGGAGATGGCCTAATACGACACTTAGAACTACCGTGAGGGTCAGCGAAACGAAGATCACAATCAGCGGGTAGGTCATCAGACCCTTCAGCCGCGTCCAGATCGCGTGGGCTCGCTGATAGTGATCGGCGAGCAGCGTTAACATCCCGGGTAAGTCGTTCGAAGCCGCGCCGATCGCAAGCATGCGCGTGTAGAACTCTGGGAGTTTCCGACGTGACAGAGCCTCAGGGAACGCCGTGCCCTGTCCCAGGTCGGCCTCAAGGCTTTCCAACTCGGTGCGCAAGACCCCATGCCTCATCCCTTGTGTCAATTGTTTCAGTGCGCCCTCCAGCGGGATGCCATCTCGCAACATCAAAGCCAGTTGCTGGTTGAAGAAAGCCAGTTCGTCGGTTTTCATGATTTCGACGGTGATTATCCAACGCTATCGAACACCCTTCTTAAGCGTTTGTCACGCGCTTATTCCAGGCCATCACATCACGCGTCGCACTTCTGCAGCAGTCGTGAGATGACCTTCAACCAACCCGCGGGCTCGCTGCTCGAGAGTTGGGATTACGGGTATCTGCAGAAACTCGCGTTTGCGGATGAACTCCCGCGCCGCAGCATCCAGCATCAGCAATTCCACCAGAGGCATTCGCCCTCGATACCCGCTCATTAGACAAGCCTCACACCCGCCCCCGGAACACTCCTGACATCCTCGTCGAATCAATCGCTGATTGAGAATCAGATCCAAGGAAGAAGCCATCGCCGGCAAGTCCGCGCAAAACGAATCCAACCGCTCCAGCACTCCGTGACAAGAGCCCGCGTGCAGAGTGGAAATGACCATGTGCCCCGTCAGCGATGCGCGCAAGGCGATACGCGCCGTCTCCTCGTCCCTGATCTCACCAATAATCAACACCTGTGGATCCTGTCGCAGCAAATGCCGAGTTGCGCGCGCGAAATCCAAGCCGCGCGTCTCGTTTATTTCCGTCTGCATGATTCCAGGAATGATCTGCTCGACCGGATCCTCGACGGTGATGACGTGTCGTCCCCCGGTGCTCGCCAAGTATTGGACGCATGCGTAGATCGTGGTGGTCTTGCCGCTACCCGCCGGGCCGGTCAACAACAGCAACCCGGCAGCGCGATTGAGCCATCGGCTAAGCACGGCGAAGACGTCGGTCGGCAATTGCAGATCCACCAGGCTCTTCACCCCACCCGACCCGAACAATCGCAGCACGACCTTCTCTCCGGTCACTGTGGGGTAAGTCGCGACGCGCAGATCGACCACAATTTGAAGGGCCGATTTCTCAATGCGCCCCTCCTGCGGCAACGAATCCTGATAGGTCTTGAGATTCGCCAGGAACTTGATTCGCCCGCACACCCGCTCCGCGATGGCTGCCGGAAGTAACCATGGCGAGGTCAGCACCCCATCCAATCGAAAGGCGACTTCTGCGTGGTCCGCCCGCATCTGCAGGTGAATGTCGCTGGCCCCGGCTCTTTGCGCGTGCCTGACCAACCGCTCCAACACCTCTGGCGCGGATTCCGCCCCATCAGGCAGCTTCAGCAAGGAAAGCAGCTCGCTCATGGTTCACATCCAGCCGCATACAACCCTGCAACCAACTCAAACGCAAGCTAATCAGTTTCGACAGGGAAAAGTCATACTAACAGCGGGGGCTTGGCCCTTTTGTTTTTGCTTTCCCAAGGAGCCCGTTTCCTGCTAGAAGAAGACCTTGTGAGAAGATTCCTTGTTCTCAGCGCAATCGTTCTGTTCGCGGTTTTCGCCCGGGTTGGGAACGCCGATACCTTTACCCTAACCACCGGGGAAACCGTGATCGGGGAGATTCTACCCACGTCGGGAAACGACATTGGTGTGCAAGTGAAGGTGGGCGATGGCGAGTACCAGCGGGTACCCTGGGTGAGTTTTTCGCAAGAAGACTTGAAGAAGTTCGCTCAGAATCCACGCCTGCAGGCCTTCGTGGAACCATTTATCGACGTCTCCCAGGAGGATCGGCTGGCCAAGACCGAGGTCACGATCAAACAACCCCAACGGTTGGAACGACCGGCAAGGCAATCTCTCTTTGCGTCGTTGTTTTCTTCGACGCTGGGGGTCATGCTCATGCTCATGCTCTACGCGGCAAACATTTACGCCGGTTACGAAATTGCTCTTTTCCGCGCGCAACCGCCGCCCCTCGTCTGCGGTGCTGCAGCCATCCTGCCGATCATCGCACCGATTGTCTTCCTTTCCTTGCCAACTCGTCTTAAGGCTTCTGAGGAGGCGACGGCTGCGCCAGCACAAACGCAGACGACGACACCTGAGGGCAGTGTGACCGATGGCGAGGGTATCAACCCCATGCTTGATCCGTCGGCAGCCCACCCTGCGGGGCTGAAGCTGCACACCGAGGCTCAGCCCGCTGCCGCCGCCAACGCTCAACTGCCTCCCACAACCACCTTCCCTCGGGGGCAGTTTACCTTTAACCGAAGGTTCTTCGAGACGCGGTTCCCGGGTTTCTTCGGCTTGGTGCGCCGTGATGCCGACAAGGACATGGTGCTCGTATTCAAATGCGGTCGGCACCAACACATCGCGCAGAGAATCTCGCGCATCGCCACCGCGGATCTCCACATCGAGGTTCACCACGGACCAAGCAAAGAAGAGGTCCAAGTGAACTATCAGGACATCACCGAGATTCAGCTCAAGCATAAAGATGCCTGAGCTCAGCCGACTTGGACCCCGCTTGAATATTATTTTCATGGGCACGCCGACCTTGGCGTGCGCAAGCCTTAAGGCACTCACTGCAGCACCCGGCTTCGAGGTAAGCGCCGTAGTTACCCAGCCTGACCGCCCCAAGGGGAGAGAACTCAGGCTTCAACCCTCGCCGGTAAAGGAGTTGGCGATGACGTTGAAGCTGCCAACCCTGCAGCCAGAACGAGCTCGTGACCCAGTCTTTATCAGACAGATACAGGCACTTAAACCGGACCTGATCGCTGTCACTGCTTTTGGTCAAATCCTGCCTCGGAGTCTGCTGGAAACGCCCCGCCTAGGATGCCTCAATGTCCACACCTCGTTGCTTCCTCGCTACCGTGGAGCAGCACCAATCCAGCGTGCGATCCTCAACGATGATGCCGAGACAGGCGTCACCATCATGAAGATCGATGCCGGTCTGGATACCGGGGACATTTTGACCCAGGAGAGGATCTCCATTCTGCCATCGGATACCAGCGAAAGCCTGCATAACCACCTCGCAACGATTGGAGCTGATTTACTGGTGCGCACTATTCGGGATTATGCCGCCGGGAGGGTGCGCCCCGTGCCTCAATCCACCGAGGGAGTAGTGATGGCGCCAAAAATAAGAAAGGAGGAAGGGCTCGTGGACTGGACCCGCCCGGCACGGCAGATTTGGAACCAGGTACGAGGCCTCAGGCCTTGGCCTGGAGCGTTCACCTACCTAGCACGTCCTGAGAGGCACTTCCTTAAGATCTGGGAATCCGAGGTGGAGGACCGAACTGGCGAAGCTGGCGTAGTGCTTCGTGCCGACAAGGGAGGCATCGTCGTTGGCTGCGGCCTCCACGCGCTCAAGGTAACCGCGCTGCAGCGGGAGGGGGGGCGCCGGCTGACCGCACAGGAGTTTCTGGCTGGAAACCCTTTGGTGGCCGGGGACAAAATGGGGTAAGGCAAGCCGACGCGAAGTGGCAACAGGGCCGGAGGATGACCGGTCACAAGGGAAGGTCGAATCAGTTTGGCATTCTGGCTGGTCGCCTGTCGTTCACGTCGTTCATTTACTTTGTATTGGTAGACTGTTAGAAGATGGGTGTGTTGAACGATGCAACCACTTGGAAGCAACTCCAGCGCACAGACCAGTTGTTCTTGATCGCCGGCCCGTGCGTGATCGAAAGTGAGGATCTTTGCCTTCGCATAGGCAGGTCACTCAAGAAAACGTGTGACCGGCTGGGAATCTTCTATGTCTTCAAGGCCAGTTACGATAAGGCCAACCGCACTTCGGCAACCTCCTTTCGCGGACCTGGTCTTGAGTCGGGCTTGGCCATTCTTCAAACGATCCGCCACCGCCTTGGTGTGCCGGTGCTCACGGATATCCACACTGAAGCGCAGGCCCAAGCGGCCGCCAAGGTGGTTGACATCCTCCAAATTCCGGCGTTTCTTTGCCGACAAACCGACCTGATTGCCGCCGCGGTCGGCACCGGCAAGGTCGTCAACATAAAGAAAGGCCAGTTTCTGTCTCCTGGCGAAATGAGCCCGGTAGTAGCCAAGGCCAAAAGCGCAGGTGGGCGCAAATTGTTGCTGACCGAACGTGGCACCACATTTGGGTACAACAACCTGGTGTCGGACATGCGTTCGATACCCATAATGAAGAAACTTGGTTATCCGGTCGTGTTCGACGCTACACATTCAGTGCAATTGCCAGGGGGCGGAGGTGATTGCTCGAGCGGGAATCGTGAATTCGCGCCGGTGCTGGCCCGCTGCGCGCTCGCGGCTGGCGCGGACGGCTTGTTCATCGAGACCCACCCGGACCCGAATCGGGCTTTGAGTGATGGTCCGAACATGATTCCGCTCAGCGACATGCCTGACTTTTTGAAGAGCCTCGTTAAACTGAAGTTGGCGATGCGCAACGCTTGAGAACACAACGCCCAGTCAATACCAGTTCGAGCTGGTTGCTAATGCTGACAGCTACCGTCTCTCTGGCGGTTAGCTCAAGCCCTATATTCGCGCAACAGACAATCATTGGCAAAGGTAAGAACTTCAGCATTTCCCCTGATTTCTACGACTCGCCGCACGAGTCGCAGATGAAATCCCTGCTCCGCGGCAAAGAAGTTGAGCCGCAATCAAGCGAACGCATCCTGGTAAGAGGCGGGTGGCTGCAAACCTACCGTGAGGACGGAGTGAGAGAACTCCTGGTTGAGGCACCTGAGTGTATCTACGAGTCGACCCAGCGAGCCGTGCACTCGGCAGGGCCGCTCACCGCCCAGACGGCAGACGGAAAATTTGCTCTCTCCGGCAGGGGGTTCTCATGGCATCAGACCAACTCAATCTTGATCATTTCCAACCAGGTTCACACCTATGTGCACCCTGCCCTGCTTCGGCACGAATCGGGCTCTGCCCCTGGCGAGACCACGACAGCTAAGCCTAACGAAGGCTTGGTAATCACCTCGGACAGTTTTCATTACAATGAGCGAACCGGGACCGGGATCTACCGTGATAATGTTCGTGTGTCAGGAACAAACCTGGCAATGAACAGCGGCGTGCTGACGATCCAGATGCCAACCACTACCCGCCAGCTCGAGAGCATCGCGGCAGAGCAGTCTGTGGTCATTGATTATGCCGATGCCCATGCCACCGGCAGCCAGGTTCTCTATTCAGCCAAATCCGGCCTGGTCACTGTGACGGGGAAGCCTGCGTGGCAGACCCCAGGCAGGGAAGGTCGTGCTGATCACGTGGTGATCGACCCCACAAATCGCGTGGTGAAGGCCACAGGAAACAGTTGGATCAAGATATCCGAGCAGAGCGTAGGCGCTTCGACCCTGCTGGGTGACGCAGCTAACGCCAGGCATAGCACCCCACCGTTTGGTTCGTATGTAATAGTCCGTTCAGCCGAATGCGAAGTTCGGACAAATCAGGCGTGGTTCAGCCAGAATGTGGAAGTGGAGGAACATCGACCAGGGCAGCCTGGCGGGCGCATGAGGTGCGAAGAGATGTGGGTCACCTACACCGGCACCAACCAAGTCGAACGGCTGGTTGCAGAACGCCAAGTGGAAATCGTGCAAGAAGACAAAAAACTCACCGCTGCCAAGGCGATATATACCGCCACTAACCAGGTTTTGGAGCTGACGGGGGATCCACAGTGGGAGTATGGACAGCGGCAGGGGAAGGGCTCTTTGATCCAGGTGAACACCACCGCGGGAGAACTGTGTGTTCAAGGCAATGCTTCCATGCGGCTACCCGCTGAAGAATTCGGCCAACTTGCCGCTGGAACGTCGCCTGCCACCGGGGTGACGCTCTCCACGAACGCCCAGACAGGTGTCTGTGAAGTATTCTCCGAAGAATACCGGTTCAGCAAGAGCCTCGCTCGGTTCAAAGGGGGAGTGTACATCAGTCACCCACGAATGAATTGGGCGTGCGAGGACCTTTCTGTCCACCTGCCGGAGGCTGGAGGACCCGTCCGTCGGATTCTGGCAGATCAGTCGGTCGTTTTTGACCTGATTGACGATAAGGGCCAAAAGATCCATGGCACCAGCGGCCGGGCGGTTTACGTCTACGAGGTGCAGAACTCGGTGACCAATGACTATGTGGAACTGAGCGGCGACCCAGTCCTCGAACGGCGAGATCTGCAGACCGGCAACCCAATCATTTTGCGGAACCAAGTGCTGATCCTTGATAGAGGTCGCAACCAAGTTTTGGCCCCGGGGCAGTTCAATGTCCAGGGTTGGGGGCGGATCGCTGAAACAAACGTGCTTGGCCAAGGCAAGGGCGGGCTGTTTAAATAGGGGAGAAGCATCACAACTGTGAACCCCTTGCCCAAAACTGAAACCATCAACATAGGCGATCCATTGCTGAGCACCGATGGACTGGTGAAGGAATACCGTAACCGGCGCGTTGTCAACGGCGTATCGATATCCGTGACGGCGGGAGAGATCGTGGGTTTGCTGGGGCCGAATGGAGCGGGAAAGACCACGACCTTTAACATGGTGGTGGGAGTGGTAAAACCAGATGCTGGATTGGTCCAGTTTCGCGGCCAGGAAATCACGCATCGTGCGATGCATCAGCGAGCCCGACTGGGGATTGGCTATCTGACACAGGAACCCTCGATTTTTCGCAAACTGACGGTCGAGCAGAACATCCTGGCCATCCTTGAAACCTGCAAGCTCAGCCGCCAGGAACGGGCCATTCGGTTAAAGTATTTGCTGGATGAACTGGATATGGCACGCCTCGCCCGCAACAAAGCTTACACACTAAGCGGGGGTGAGAAGCGACGATTGGAAATCACCCGTGCACTGGTAACCAGTCCCAAGCTGCTGCTCCTGGATGAACCATTCAGCGGAATCGATCCGATCGCGGTGTACGAAGTCCAAAAGATCGTGCGCCGCTTGAAGCAACGCGGGCTGGGCATACTGATCACCGACCACAACGTGAGAGAAACCTTGAAGCTGGTAGATCGAGCCTACCTTATCCACAAAGGCGAGGTAGTCTATGAGGGGGTGGCGGAACAACTGGTGAACGACCCAAAAGCCCGGGAAATATACCTGGGCCCGGAATTTAATCTCTGAGCAAAACCAACCTGAGACTCGGTCAATCACCATGCAACGCGATCTTGTCACAGTCGAGCGCCTTTACACCGATCACGCTGGCGCTCTAGAACTAAACCTGGTTGCGGGAGCCACCGGGCTCAGACGCGCGATCAAGGAGCCCACAGTCAACCGGCCTGGGTTGATACTGACTGGATTTGACAAGTATTTCGCATTTAAGAGGATCCAGGTTATTGGCAATGCGGAATCCTACTATCTGAAGTCGCTCACGCCGGAAGCCCGGTCGGCAAGATATGAGCGGTTTTTTTCCTATAAGATACCCTGCGTGGTGTTCTCTCGGAATCTGCATCCGGACAAGGAATTTCTAAAGGCAGCCGAGAAAGCCTCGCTGCCGGTCTTCCGATGTCCGTTTGTAACCATGAAGTTCATTAACCTGGCGACTCTGGCGATGGAACTCATGTTCGCTCCCCGAGGAACGGAAATGGGTAGCATGGTGGACATCTTGGGGGTCGGCGTAATTATTCGCGGGGAAAGTGGCATAGGTAAGAGCGAGAGCGTCCTGGCGTTGATCGAACGCGGCTACAGTCTAGTGGCGGATGATATCACCAAAGTCACTCTGGTCGATGGCCGGGAAGTGATTGGCAAGAGCGCGGAGGTTACCCGAAACCACATGGAGGTCCGGGGAATCGGAATCATCAATGTGGCAGCGATGTTTGGCGTCAGAAGTATTCGCCAGGAGAAGAAAGTGGATCTAGTAGTCACCTTGAAGTCGTGGAATGAGGTTCAGGACGTGGACCGCCTGGGAATCGATGAAGAATGCGTCCAGATTCTGGGGATTGACATACCCCACATCACGATTCCGGTCCGTCCCGGACGAGATCTGGCCCGCCTGATTGAGGTCGCAGCGTTTCACACGAAACTCAAGTCCTCAGGGTATAACCCTGCAAAAGAGTTAAATGATCGGCTCATTGCCCGAATGGCGGCTACCGGCAAAGTCTAGAATTCAGTGGCGTCACACCCTGCCTTCGGGTATTAATTTGCGGCAGGTTGGATGAGTGCGAAAAAGACATCAGACGAATTCAGTGTGAAAAAAGACCTCACGGTGTGCAACAAACTGGGCATACACGCCCGGCCCGCCGCTATGTTCGTCAAGACCGCCAACCGTTTTACCTGCGATGTTTTTGTTGAGAAGGACGGTGAACGAGTGAACGGCAAGAGCATTATGGGCCTGATGATGTTGGCTGCGGGTCCGGGGAGTAAACTGACGGTTAGTGCTGAAGGACACGATGCCTCTGCAGCTTTGGCTGAGATCGAAACGCTCATCCAGCGCAAGTTCGACGAGGAGTGACCTCCTCCCTCCATCATGTCCAGTGAAATTGACCTTCGTTACGTGGCCCAACTTGCCAGGATCTCCTTATCAGAAGAGGAGGAATCTGTGCTGGGGTCCCAACTGAAGGACATTCTCGGATACATCGAGAAACTCAAGGAAGTGGATGTCGCCGGGGTTGAACCGACAGCGCACGCTTTTCCACAAACCAATATCACCCGGCGTGATGAAGAGCAGCCCTCGCTGAGCAACGCGGAAGCGCTTAAAAACGCGCCCGCCGACGCTAACGGGCTGTTCCTGGTACCCAAGATCGTCGAATAACCGTCGGTTGACTAGAATTCGGCGCTCCCGGGTGTTCGCGCAAAGGGAATCACATCCCGAATATTTGAGACCCCGGTCAGGAACATCAGGAGCCTCTCAAATCCCAAACCAAAACCGGCATGCGGCACTGTACCGTAACGCCTTAGGTCCACGTACCACCAGTAATCCTCGGGATTGAGGTTGTGAAACTTCATGTTTTCGTTCAATTGCTCGAGCCGCTCCTCGCGCTGGGCACCGCCGATGACTTCCCCAATCCCGGGAACCAGAACGTCCATGGCCGTGACGGTTTTGCCGTCGTCGTTTTGCCGCATGTAGAAGGGCTTGATTTCCCTTGGGTAGTTGTACACGGTAACCGGCGACTTGAAATGCACCTCGGTTAGGAACCGCTCATGCTCTGACTGCAGACTCAGGCCGTAGTTCACCGGGTATTCGAATGTGCGGCCTGATTTCTGCAGAATCCCGACAGCATCGGTATAGGGCACGCGCACAAATGGGCGCTCCGTAACGAACTTAAGCCGCTGATGCAGTTCCTTGTCCACAAACTTACCGAAGAGGGCAAGGTCCTCCGCACAGTGCTCAATGGCATACTGCGCCATCGCCTTAACAAACTGCTCTCCCAGGTCCATGTCGCCGACTAGGTCGCAAAACGCCATTTCCGGTTCGATCATCCAGAACTCGGCGGCATGGCGGGCAGTGTTCGAGTTTTCGGCACGAAAAGTTGGGCCGAAAGTATAGATGTTCGACAGAGCGCAAGCAAAGGTCTCTCCCTCGAGTTGGCCACTGACGGTCAGGTAAGACCGCTTTCCAAAGAAATCCTCATTCGGCTTCTCGTCGATATTGCCCTTCAAGGTCGTAACGCGGAACATTTCCCCCGCCCCTTCGCAGTCGCTTGCGGTAATAATCGGGGTATGCACGTAGACGAAATCCCGCTCTTGGAAGAACTGGTGAACCGCATAAGCCAAGCGGCTACGCGTCCGGAAGACCGCTCCATAGAGGTTAGAGCGGGGCCGCAAATGCGCGATTGTGCGCATGAATTCAGCCGTGTGTCCTTTCTTTTGCAGAGGGTAGGCTGCATCCGTAGTGCCAATCAATTCAACCCGCTTTGCCCGCAACTCCCACTTCTGACCCTGCGCTGGAGAGGCCACCAATTGGCCCTCAATGACCACCGACGCCCCGGTGGCAAAGTGCGGCAATTGGTCAGAACCTGGAATCCCATAATCGGCCACCACCTGGAGGTTCGCCAGACAGGATCCGTCATTGAGTTCAAGAAAGGAAAAACCTTTAGAATCCCTTCGGGTCCTCACCCACCCCTTAACCACGACCCGTTCCCGAGGTTCTCCTGAAGCCAGCACGTGTTTGATTAGGATGCGCATGAGAATACTCGTCGTTCAATTCAGTCACCGTGATTCTGGTTGAAATTATGATTTGGTAGCAAGGGGGAAAAACCTGCTTTGACCCGGGCGAACCAAAAGCGAGTGATAAGGAGTCCACGTTGCTTCCAGGCAACAGCTTGCCTTTCCAGCGGTTGTCCGGCAATGTCATGGCGTTCGCTGAAACCGCAAACAGCGAAGTCTCATGCTGAATCAACTGACGCTAACAGAATTGGTGGAGAGGCTCGAGGACCGCCAGGTTTCCTCCTGCGCCGTTACCCAAGATTGCCTGGACCAGATCAAACGAGTGGACAGCGAACTGCATGCTTTCCTTAGTTGCGATTCTGAGGATGCGCTGGCTCAGGCAAAAGCAGCTGACCAAGCGATGACCGCCGGGGTTACGCACAGGGAAAAGCCTTTGCTCGGAGTGCCCGTCGCCATTAAGGATATAATCGCGGTCAGGAACCAACCCATGAGCTGTGGCTCGAGAATTCTCCACGACTACCTATCGCCCTACGACGCGACGGTCATTTCCCGCTTGCGTGCGGCTGGGGCCGTAGTTTTCGGACGATTGAACATGGACGAGTTCGCGATGGGAAGTTCGAATGAGAACTCGGCTTTCGGTCCAGTGCGAAACCCTTGGGATACGACGAGGATCCCGGGCGGATCTTCGGGAGGTTCTGCGGCTGCGGTGGTGGCCGATGAGTGCATCGCCTCACTTGGTTCGGACACCGGTGGTTCAGTACGTCAACCGGCGGCTTTGTGCGGTTGTGTAGGGCTTAAGCCAAGCTACGGGCGTGTCTCGCGGTACGGTTTGGTCGCTTATGCCTCGTCTTTGGATCAGGTTGGGTGCTGCGCCAAGCGAGTGCGGGATGCGGCTGTTTTGCTGGAAGCACTCAGCGGGATGGATCCCCGAGATTCGACGACCGTACCGCAGCCCGTGCCGCATTACACCAGTGCCTTGACCGGCGAGATCAAAGGTTTGAGGATCGGTTTACCCAAGGAATACATGGTGGGTGGGCTGGATGCTGAGGTCGAAACGGCGATTAAAGCCGCAGTGAAGCAATTCGCAAAACTTGGAGCAACCGTTGTCGATGTCTCCCTTCCACACACGGACTACGCGATCGCGACCTACTACATTATCGCGACGGCGGAAGCCAGTGCGAACCTGGCGCGTTTTGATGGGATCCGTTACGGGCTGCGTGTGGAGGGCTCTGACCCGGCGGAATTGTATTCGCGAACGCGGGGAGATGGCTTCGGGGTGGAAGTCAAGCGCCGCATTATCCTTGGGACCTATGTCTTGAGCAGCGGCTATTACGATGCATACTACCTTCGAGCGCAGAAGGTCCGCACGTTGATCCGGAGTGATTTCCTGAAGGCCTTTGAACAAGTGGACGCCATTCTTACTCCGACCACACCTACGCCAGCGTTCCGGATTGGCGAAAAGACCGGTGACCCACTTCAAATGTATCTTTCGGATATATTCACAATATCCGCCAATCTCGCGGGCATCTGCGGGATCAGCCTCCCGTGCGGGTTTACCCGCGATCCGAAGTTGCCGATCGGGCTGCAGTTACAGGGAAAGCCCTTTGCTGAAGAGACCATCTTGCGCCTGGCTCACGCGTATGAGCAGAGCACGACTTGGCACAAGGAGAGGCCAAGAATTGGAGAAAGAAAGTAAGTCCAAAGGCGCAAACAACCGCCGCATAATCTTGAATGCCCGCTTCTATTTCGTCCAGAGTCTGACCCTCATCAGAGTGCCTCTGATTTTTCTTTTCCTAGTGGTCAGCGTGTTTGTCGGCTATCCGGTGGACGGCTTTTGGTTTGGGGTGGCGTTCGCAGCCATGATCCTTTCCGCCGTTTCCGATTTGCTTGACGGTTATTACGCGCGCAAGTTAAAGGTAACCTCGCGGCTCGGCAGCTATGCCGACCCGATGATGGACAAGATTTTCTACCTGACCACGTTCCCAATATTGGTATATCTCGCGGCGCGAATGGGGCAGCACTTCCATGCCCAGATCCTCGTAATCATGGCGATATTCTTTCTGCTCAGAGACCAGTGGGTCTCTTTTCTGCGATCGTTGGGAGCCCTCTACAAACTGGACGCCAAAGCAAACTGGTCGGGGAAGGCACGAACTGTGATTTCCTTCCCAACTATCTGTGTAATCTACTACTTCCTGCAGGCGCCAAAGGACTGGTGCCTGCAGATTCCAGCAAGCGTGGTGCACGGGCTTGAGATCCTTAGTATTCTTCTGAACCTAATTTCGATTGGGGTATACACCCGCCAGTTTTGGCCTGCCTTGCGCAACGAACTCAAACCACCCTCCGAAGGTCAATGAGGCACAGTGTCCTGAACGTGCAAGGGAAGTTCGCGGGTTACTCGCGATCGATAGGAGGAGGATTCCTCTCGAGAAAGGTCCTCCACAGTCCGAGTTCTACGTAGAGTTCCAGGAAAACCTCCGGACGGAGCTGATAGTACCCCACCATAAGATGGGTTTTCCTCGCATCCAAAGCAGCATCCAGTTTTGACGAGACTATCATGATCGGAGCATAGGGATCCGCCGGGGCTTCATCCCACCAACCCACCCGCTGGAATCGGCGCAGATACCAGGGAAGTGGCCAGTAATCACTGTCGGGAGACACCACCTTGAGCAACATTTGGTAACCATCCGGATGTACCCGAGCTAGAGCCTCGACCCGTTCTACCAGTTGGATTAGGTGAGGGGACGTCTGCGCATAGACATGCGGATTGCGTCGGTCGGCGGCAAATTCCGTAACGGCTTGCCATGACTGCCACGCCAGGTGCCCTGCCCCGCTAATGAGGAGTAGGCTCACGGCAACGCGGGCGCCTACCGGTTTTAGACCCTGGATCAAGACGGCAGCGCCGACACCCGCCAACAATACGAAGCCGTGCCAGAAGCCAAATAAGCACCACGGCGTTTTGTAAGAAATGAAGCTGTAAATGGCAGCGAGCAGGAAGGAATACAATGCAAGGAACCGCACAAAGACAGCGTTGGCATCGCCCAACTTTTGCCTAGCAAATCCAGCCCAAGCACCAACCAACGCGAGCAGCAAGATCAATCCCTCGGTCCATAGAAAGCTCTTGGGCGGATGAAAGTAAAGCACGCGTTCGAAATAGAAAGTCCATGGGTGGATATGCGGCGAATCCCCTGCCGCACGTTGAATCCATGGCAAATAGGTCAACACGGAGTCGATCAGCCCCTGGGGGTTGGTCAGAAAGGAGGAGAAAAGCAGGAAGGCAACCAGAAGCCAGGCTCCCGCAGCGCCGGCGACATGTAGGAAGTTCAATGAAGCTGATTTTCTAGCGGGGCCACTCGCATCAAAACACCTCGCCCACAGAAAACTGAAAACCAGGGCCATCGCCGCCGCGGCCAAGACAAGCACGAAAGTCTCCTTGGTTCCGTGCATCAGGCCTAAGCCAATGCCAACCATCACCGCCCAAACCCACCTGCCGGTTCGCCAGTAGCGCCAACCAGCCGCGAGTGCCAGAAGGGTGCCAAAAACCAAAAGCGATTCGTGTATGAAATTGTTACTGTAAAAGACCAACGCCGGGCTGACGGCCGTGAATAGCGCGGCCCAAAGCATCCCGCTACGACCGAGACCGTCACGAATCCACGGAAGCAACAACACGAGTCCAACCCCGAACAAAGCCGGGACAATACGGTATCGCGCTTCGGGAAGACGGTCGAAACCCGGGGCACCGGTGAGCTTATTGAACACCCAGGTTGCGTAATAGAGAGATGGCCCATGATGCTCGTTAGGGTCGTATCTATATGAGCCGTTTTCCCATAGTTGGCCGAATTTTATGGCATTGACGGCCTCGTCGTTGTGCATGGGGCGGCCTCCGAACCAAGGCCCGCGGAAAAACAGCGCGAGGGCTGCTGCCAGCAAGATGAGGAGGAGTGGCCACCGATTCATGGGATGAGTCCGCCGACCTTCAAGGGTGAAAAACGAAGGTGGTGAGTGGGCCAAAAAGAAGGAGACTTGAGGATTGGCTTGGGACCTGTCTTTCCATCCTCAACTCTCCTTCCACTGTGGGTTTGACTGCCGGCCCAAGAACAGAAGGCCGGTCAGACAAAGCAACGAGCAATGAATGTCTACTTGGCCGGACGGCCGTAAACCTCGATTTCCGTGTACTCGTTCAAGGCGCTCTCGGTGCTGCCCTTCGAGTAAAAACGAATGAACCGGGCCTTTATGCCCTTCGCATCGATCAACTTTCCTTCGTGCGTCTCAAAGAACTCACGGTCGGTGCCGACACCCAAGCCTGAGGTATTGTCCTGGTCATTGTTGAAGACCGTACGAACATTCTCGATGAAATCGGCGTCATCCGCCACCTGCACAATGACATCATGGTAAACTTTGGCAGAGTTGTGAGCATGCCAAAGAACGAGGGCAAACAACTCCTGGGGAGCTCCGAAATCCATCTGGACCCACTGCGTTCCCTTACGCAGGTAAAAGATGCTTTGATCCGAAGCCTCTTTGTCCCCGTCGCTCAGTTTTGCGAGCACATCGGAGGTCGCGTTCTTGTCACTGCAGGTGGTTTTGGCACCCACGGCAAGATTCTTGAGCCCAGCAGGAACCTGCATGATCGGGCGCGGCTTGTCCGAAAGCGGTTCGACGTAAGAACTCAATTGGATGTCTTTTGGAGTGCCTTTGAAGGCCGGAGCCGGAAGTTTGATCTCGAGCGGCACCATTTGATCGGCGGCCAGCGCCCCACCGGCGGCAATGAGGCAGACGAGGGAAAGGGAGATACCGACGCCCCGCGTCGCCCCTTTAAAACAGTGATTAAGTAGTTTCATTTGCTTATTTCTTAACAGATTTCCAGAGCCAATTAATCTAGTCAGACGGCCGACCGGGGACAAGCCCGATTCAACGCCGCTAAGTAATGACGAAAAAGCCGCGTGGCATATTCGAGTTCCTCAAATCAGGCAAACTGTAACCGGGTGGTTGGGGCTTCAGTGTCCCACCCCCGTGGCGGTTTGCTATTAATGGAAGCGACGTCTTTGATGGAGATCTGCCTGCCGCGGGTTTTTGGCCCCTTAATCTCCACTTCGGCCGGCTTGCAGGTCTGCTGGTTAATCTTTTGATACGGAGCAGGTTTGTACTTGATGTAGAGTTCCTGCGGAGTATCGGCCTCGAAGAACAGAATCTTGGACTTGGGTGGTATGCACTGATAAATCTTCTCCAAAATCGTACCACCAAAAGTGAACCTTTTGAGAAAGGTCGCCTCGCGATTAGTGTAGGCGAGCGTGAAAACGCGGTCGCGTTCCGGCACCCCGCAGTAAATAAGATCGGGACCAATAAATAGCTTCTCGGGCAACTCAATCACGCGGTAGTGGCCATCGCGAAAGACCATAATGAGTTTATCGAAGCGAGTGCAATCGAGCCGGAATTCTTCACCGGAAACCTTGTAGCCGATGTAGCCTGACTCACGATCGTATGCCACTTTGAACGCCTTAAAAGCCACTTCCCTGGCATCGACTTCGTCGTAGCGACTGGATTTGGTGAGACGCGGATATTGGGGACCATACTTTTCCAGGAGAGCTTCTAGGTGAGCAATGACGAAGCGAGTGAGATGCTTGAGGTTTTTGCAGGTTTCGTTGAGGTCCGACTTAACCCTCTCCATCTCCTGCCGATGCTGGTTGATATCGAACAGGGAGATGCGGCGAATGCGGACCTGTAGCAAACGTTCTACATCAGCGTCGACGAGTTCCCGGACGAACTGCTTGCGGAAGGGCTTGAATCCTTCATAAACCGCAGCGACGACCGCCTCATTGGTTTTGCATTGCTCGATGCGTTTGTAAATCCGCTCCTCAATGAAAATTCTCTCCAAAGTACGAAAGTGAAGTTCGTCCTGCAGCCGCCCTTCTTTGAGTTCCAACTCCCGCTTGAGAATATCCACCAATTGAGTGGTATTCTCGCGCAGGACCTCGGTAACTGTCATCTCTACTGGACGATGATTGCGAATCACGATGATTCGGCTCGCGAGGGTAATCTCACAATCAGTAAACGCGTAAAGAGCGTCGACTAATTGGTCCGCGCTGACCCCGCTGGGTGCGCGCACCTCAATTTCGGCCTCCGCGGAGGTAAAATCGCTAACGCTCTTGATCTTGATCTTGCCTTTGCGAGCGGCGTCTTCGATGGAACTAATGAGCGAATCGGTAGTGGTGCTCGGAGGAATCTCCTTGATTACTACCGTCGAATCATCCTTCACCTTGATCTTGGCGCGGACTTTAATCTGGCCGGCGCCATCTCTGTATTCCCGAGCGTCCATGAGACCGCCGGTTTGAAAATCAGGAAGGCACTTAAAAGGCTGCTTCTTCAGGATCGCGATTTGGCCCTGGATCAACTCCGGGAAGTTGTGAGGCAAAATCCGGGAAGACATACCCACGGCGATGCCCTCAGTCCCCAGCATGAGAACCAAAGGCAGCTTGCAGGGCAATGTGACTGGCTCGTCACGCCGCCCATCATAACTGGGAACCAGTTCGGTAATCTCATCGTTGAAGATTTGCTCGCGAGCCAGCGGGGTCAGGCGACACTCGATATACCGCGGAGCCGCAGCGGGGTCACCAGTGTAAATGTTCCCGTAATTCCCCTGCCGGTCAATCAGGTAGCGTTTGTTGGCGATCACAACAAGGGCATCGGAAATTGAAGCATCACCATGGGGGTGGTACTTCATGGTCTCGCCAGTGACATTGGCCACCTTGATGAAACGCCCGTCATCCATTTGGTGCAAGGCCCACAAAATACGCCGCTGCACGGGCTTCAGACCATCGGCGAGGTTGGGAATAGCCCGATCTCGAATGACGTAAGAAGCGTAGTCGAGGAAACTGCGATTCACCCGACCATGCAATGGCAGGTCGATTCTGCCTGGCACGAAGGGCTTGGAGGGTGCCACAGGAGCGCCGCTTTCGGCGAGCACATGCGCTTCCCCATTCTCCTTGCCGTTGGCGTCAGGGGCTGCTGGGAGGGGGGCGCCGTTCGTGATCGGCAGTTCCGATTGATCAGGATTGTTAGGTTTGGTAGCCATCGAACAACGAACCTTCTAGTTCACAAGGAGGCAATCATGCCTCCACTGGAACCACGAGATTTTCCATAATATAATCCCGGCGTTCGGGAGAATTCTTGCCCATATAGAAACCGAGAATGCCGGTGGCCTCCGTTCTTGGAGCATACTCCACCTGGCTCAAGCGCATCTCTTTGCCGATGAATTGTTTGAATTCATTGGGGGAGATTTCGCCTAAACCTTTAAACCGAGTGATCTCGCAACTCTTGCCCAGCTTCTCGGCGGCGCGATCGCGCTCGGCTTCGGAATAGCAGTAGATTGTCTCGTTCTTGTTACGAACCCGGAAAAGCGGGGTTTCCAGCACGTACAGGTGGCCATCGTGGACCACGTGGTCGAAGAACCGGTAGAAATAGGTGATCATGAGGTTGCGAATGTGGAGACCATCCACGTCAGCATCCGTAGCCAAAATGACCCTTTCAAAGCGAAGATTCTCGATCGAATCTTCGATATCGAGGCTGCGCATCAGATTATACAATTCGTCATTCTTATAGACGATGTCGCGTTTGAGATCCCAGACATTCAGAGGCTTGCCCTTAAGCACAAAAATCGCCTGAGTGTTGACGTCGCGACAGCTCACAATCGAGCCAGCTGCAGACTGTCCCTCCGTGATGAAGATCATGGAGCCACGGCCTTTGCCCTTGGCTTTGTCGTAATGAACCTTGCAATCCTTCAATTGAGGAATCCGGAGGGTGATAGCCTTGGCGCGTTCTCGGGCCAGTTTCTTCACTTCCTGCAACTCCTTGCGAAGTTGTCGAGTATCCTGGACCTTGGCGATTATTCTTTCGGCAATTTCCTTGTTCCGATTGAAGAAGTGCAACAACTCCTCCCGCACCCGGTTAACGAGTTCGGTCCGGATTTCCGTGTTACCCAATTTGTTCTTGGTTTGGGATTCGAACACCGGGTCCTTGAGCCGGATCGCGACAGCACCTACCATGCTTTCACGGACATCGTCCCCATCAAATTTCTCCCGACCGTACTCATTCACTGCCTTGAGCAGACCTTCCCGAAAAGCACTTAGGTGCGTGCCACCGTCGCTCGTGAATTGGCCATTGACGAACGAATAGAAGGTCTCGCCGTAACGGCTGTTACTATGGGTGAAACAAAACTCCAGCGTCTTTTCCGCATAATGGAGGGGCGGGTAGATCGGGTCGCTCCCATCCCCATGAAGATCCTCCATGACCAGGTCGAGGAGTCCATTCCGGGACTGGAACAGCTTGCCGTTGAACACCAGCTTCAAGCCCGCATTCAGGTAGCTGTAATGGCGCAAGCGCCGTTCGATGTGTTCGCTTTGAAACTCTGAGTGTTTGAAAATCTCCGGATCGGGCTCGAACCGGATCAGCGTCCCGTCCGGCTCATCTGTCTTGCCCTTGTTTTCTCTCTTCAGGCGACCCTGCTTGAAGAATGCCTCGACGTAGGCACCTTCGCGATGGCTGCGAACCATGAAATCGCGCGACAAGGCGTTGACCGCCTTGGTGCCGACCCCATTCAAACCAACACTGAACTGAAACACGTCATCGTTGTACTTGGCACCCGTATTGATCTGTGAAACGCATTCGACAAGCTTACCCAAAGGAATGCCGCGGCCAAAGTCCCTCACGATCACGCATTTGTCCTGCACAGTGATGTGAACCTCCTTGCCCGCGCCCATGATAAATTCGTCAATAGCGTTGTCTATAATCTCTTTCAGGAGAATGTAACAGCCATCGTCGTAATGGGACCCATCACCAATCCGACCGATGTACATGCCGGTACGCAACCGGATGTGTTCCAGGGAAGAAAGCGTCTTAATCTTGCTCTCGTCGTAAACGACCTGTTTCTTGCTTTCAGCCATACAATAAACCTACAAAGTATCGAAGATTGGGGGAAGGATGCAAAAGAAACGTTTGTGCTCGGCGAAGGGCGAATGCTCTCGCTGGTTCAGCCCAAGGCGGCTGCGTACTCATACGAGATGAAGCCGCCCGGGAATCTGCTGGTGATCCTAGCCAAGTTCGCTTAGCAAACGTTGCTCAGCAGCCTCATTGGAGAGTTGATGACGATGCCGCATGACAGCAACGCCAACCACCGGAGGATATGCCTGATCCGACTTCATGCGTGGCTCCACATACTCGATAACTTCAAAAAGAAGCTGATTGGCCTGGCGATACTCCAATCCGGTCAGCTTCTGAATGTACCGCGTCGCGCGGTCGATCAACTTCAGGTTGCTGGGGACCACCCAAATCATATAATTGCCCATAACCCTGCCCAAACGCACCATGGTGCAGGTGGAAAGGACGTTCAGCAGGCATTTGACCCCGACCCGGGTTACCCCATCCAAGAGAAAATCGGTTTGTGGCACCGAAACCTGAACCGTGACAGTGCTGGGGTTCAACTCGCCCAGGAACGAGGCAGCCTTCGCCCTATCCGCTTTGGTTCCAAAGTGGATTAAACCCGTCGCGACTCCTGCTTCGGCAGCAGTTGCGAGTTGACTGCGATGAAAACCGTCCGCTGGCAGCAAAGCAGGTTCGTCCGCAGGACCGATGATAGCGATCGCGCAATCGCCCGGCCCAAGCGTCCGGTTGAAAAGCCCGTCCATTCCAACCCGAAAGCGCATTAGCTCAGCATAGCCGATCTTACGCACAGTCTCCAGAGTTCGGGCAAACTTTGTGTCGTCGACCAAGCTCCGGATCTCAGCTTCCGTCCATTCCACACACTGGGGGCGCCGTTTGATGATGCGCTCCCAGGCACACGGTGTTTCCGGATAGGGCACGAACAGAAAGGCCCACGATTCAGTGGCGGTACGATCGTCAAATTTTCGGAATGGCGGAGTGCAGTAAGTCGGCGAGCGCTCGGTTGTGTCCGTAAGGACATCGATCCCCAAGGCGTCCGCAAAGTAATTGTTCTTGCAGCCCGCCCGGTAAACCGATTCCTCCAGCGCGACGAGACGAGCCATGGACGCCAGTAATTCGGTAGACTTCAGGTTCGAGAACATCCGTGACAAACCTGTCAGGAATCCGGACGGCACGGAGTCAATAGCCAGATTTGAGGAGGGCCCCTGCGGTTCAATCTGTTTGAGCAACTCGCGAAGCACCATTTCAAGTATGGTTAGCAGCACCGCGAGTTGGATGGTCGTAGCCTGCATCCGGGTGGAGCCAGTAATGGCCATGGGCCCCGTAGTAAGATTCAGCTTCTCGATGCGATTATCCTGAATAACCTCACGGCTTCGCTGCACATGCTCGCAGAGCACCGGGTCAGGATTGTTATATACAAAGAAGACCTTCGCTCCCACTTCCACCCCCTGCCAAGCCGTGCCGATCACGAACGAGGTTTCACCGCCCTCCGTTATGGCGAAGACCACGTCGCTCTCGCTTACCCCGAGATCCCCGATCTGCTTCTTGCCAAAGGCGGTAAAGTCCTCAAACCCTTCAACCGCCTTGATAAGGGCAAAATCCCCGCCCGCCATGACCGCAAGAGCACGGTTCTCCAAATCGTGAGCTGGAATTGAGCCCTGGAATCCGCGAGCTATCTGTTTCTGCCAAAAGTCCCGCCAGATCGACACCAATTGGATGCTCAGACGGCCTGTAGAACCACAGCCGGTGAAAAAAATCCGCCCGCCATTGAGCAAGGCTTGGAGCACTGTTTGCTGTATCCCTGCGGCACGACCGGATTCAACGAACTCGTGGTATTTTGTCAGCACGTCGTCGTCCACTTCGAACAACAGTTTCAATCCAGATGCGATGTCGCGGCGAGCGACATCACTCAAGTGTGCCGTCACAGGGTGAGAACATTCGGTGGTCAGTGCGCCAAGTTTGAATTGGTCGGCGATACATAGAAACTCTTCGGATCGATTTAAGGAGGCGTTACTCATAAAGCTGCGGAATTGGCTTCCACAAGGGCGGCAGCTTGCCGTGCGCAAGATCAGGGTCAAGGATAATCACCCACCGCATAAACTAAATGACCCGGCTTTCGAGTGACATGCTCCTAACGCAGAAAGTTGGCTTTGCATGAGGAGCACTTCACGAGCTATCCATGGCCCCAGAACCACGGAGGGTCTGATGGCGGCGAAGCGAACCAGGTTACTGGCCTCCCCAGAATCCAGCCTTTTTATCCGGCCGAGGGTTATGTGTGCCACAAACTGTCCAAGGGGGGCCTCATTGGTATACTCCAAGCTAGAGGCTTGAACGGCGTCTGCCAAAGGTGCCAATTGACCCTGTAGGCAGGAAACACCCAACCAAATAACGCGGGGTGAACGGTTCTCAGGGAAGAATCCTACGTTGGCCGCCACCAGTTCAAGTGGAGAAAACTGCCGGCAGGCGCTTTCCAGACATCGAGTTAAGTCCTCCAAGTGGCCTCGCTGAACAGCTCCCAGGAAACGCAAGGTTAAGTGGAGCTGTTCCTGCGGAGTCCACTTGATAGGGCCGCCCGAGGCCAAAGATTGGAGCCGGGATTGAAGGCGTTGGATTTCCTTTCGAATGGCCTCCGGGACCTCGATCGCCACGAAAAGTCGAAGCGTGTGGTTGGACTGATCGAGATCCATGGCGAATTAGAAAGGCAGTCCCAGTTGTTTATGGCAAAGGTTCACCCCGAGCTGCCAAAAGCAACGCGTACCATTCCTCCCGGTGAAGCGTCAGCGTGGCCGCTTGGGCTGCCTCCTGGATCCGAATGGGATCAGCACTACCGATCACCGGTACTATTCTTGCGGGATGTTTGAGGAGCCATGCTAGCGCGACGGCTGCGCGGCTCACCCCACGCTTCTTGGCGATGCCATCCAGGACCGGGACGATTCCCTCGGTCCGGTACGCTTGTTGGGAAGGTAAGAGGCCCTTGGCCCCTCCACCAATAAGACCGCCAGCAAGGGGGCTCCACGCTAAAGGGGTGATTCTTTCGATGAGACACTGGTCAAGCGTGCCATCGGTAAATGCACTGTGGTTGGCGAGACTGATTTCCACCTGGTGCACGATGAGCGGCATCGGGCAAGCAACCTGAAGTGCAGTCACCAGCGTGGGCCGGAAATTACTAACGCCGAAGTGGCGGACCTTGCCGCTGGCCTTGAGGTCGGAGAATGCCTGGGCGATTTCCTGTGGGTCTGCGAGATAATCCGGACGGTGGAGCATGAAAACGTCGATTGCTTCAATCTCCATGCGACGGAGGGACTCCTCGCACGAGCGAACAATATGCTGAGCAGAAAAGTCATAACGCTGAGGAGACTCTAGTCGGGGAGAACCTGGAGGTCTGATACCGCATTTCGTCGCGACGAGGATCCGGTCCCGCATTTCCGGGACTTCCTTAAGGGCCACGCCGAGAATGCGCTCCGCCTCTCCGGCGCAATAGATATCGGCGTTGTCGAAGAAGGTGTAGCCGCACTCATAGGCTGCTATGATGGCACGCAGTCCAGCTTGGCGGCTTTCAGGAGTGACCTCGGCCGGGTTCCACGTCCCAGCCACGCGCCAGCAGCCATAGGCCAGCCGGCTGGTTTGAAACGAACTGACACCCAAAGGAATGGTTTGCATGTTGTTTCTGATTTCGAGATGACAATACCCTGAGCGCACCACAGCGCAAATGGATTTCGGATTTCAGCAGGGGATGACCAGGTCATCGCCAATCTAATCCTCTTCTCTCTGGAGGCTCTCTGGCAGACCCTTGCCCCGTGACCTGCCAATTGCTTAGCACGGCGGGCTTTGAGGGCCTTGCGTTCCGATGGTTTTGAGGCAATCTGGACCCGGTGACACCGTTTTGGCGCAATCCATTCCTTCGCAGCCGATATCCGCTGGCAATCGTCGCGGGTTTGTTGTTGGCGTCGGCCTTTCCCAGGATCGGTATTGCTGGTTTTGCGTGGATTGGGCCGGGCTTGATGGTGCTTGCTGCCTCGGGGAAAACGGGTATGGAGGCCTTCCGCATAGGTTTTGTAGCAGGGTTGACCTATCAACTGGCTTCCTTACACTGGCTCCTGCTCATTCCCTATCGCTGGCTTGGGATTCCATTTGGACCGGCGCTGGGCTGGCTCGCTCTTGGCGCCTATCTTGCTCTGTACCCCGCAGTCTGGGTCTGGCTTGTTGATCGGATGAGAAGAGCCTCAGCAGCCGCCATTCCATCCGAGGGTAAGCTCAACGAATCGCACAGACCATTCAACGGTCTGGCCGCTTCGCCAGAAACCTGGCTTCAGCGTACCTTGTGGTGCCTGGGCGGCGCGGCGGTTTGGGTGGCGCTAGAGATGATCCAGGCCCGATTTCTGTCAGGTTTCCCCTGGAATCTTCTCGGCGCATCACAATACCAAATGTTACCGCTGATCCAAATCGCCTCGGTGACGGGAGTCTACGGGATCTCGTTCGTAGTGGTTTGGGTCTCCCTGGCCTTGGTCTCGGCCGCAATGCTGCTGATCCGCAACCCGGGAACTCGCTCCGTTTGGGTCGGGGAGATTCTGTTACCAGTCCTCGTGGTCGCGGGGATATTCCACCTTGGCTTGAGGCATCTGCGGCAGGATCCTCCCGAAGGTGAGCAAAGACTGCGGGTAACCATGGTACAACCGAGTATTCCCCAGACGCTGATCTGGGACGAAAGTAATAACGACACGCGGTTCTCGGAGCTGTTGCGACTTTCGGATCAAGCAGTGACCTCCCAAGGGACTGACTTGTTGATCTGGCCGGAGGCGGCCGTGCCAAAGCTGTTTCGCTACGACCGTGAGACGTTTGAAGGCGTTACGGGCTTAGCACGGAAACACAAAGTCTGGATGATTATCGGGGCGGATGACGCTGAACCCAAGCGCACCCCAGGAAAAGAAGCTGATGCTTACTATTACAATAGCAGTTTCTTAATCAACCCCGAAGGAAACGTCCTCGGTGAGTACCGAAAGCGCAACCTGGTCATTTTCGGAGAATACATTCCTTTGCAGCAGTGGCTTCCATTCTTGAAGTTCTTAACCCCGATCGAGGGGGGGTTCACCCCTGGGGACCGCGCCGGAGACTTCGAACTCCAGGACTTAAGAGCAACTGCATCGCTGCTAATATGTTTCGAGGACGTTTTTCCCACTCTCGCGCGAAATAGCGTAGGACCGGATACCGACTTCCTGGTGAACCTGACGAATAATGGGTGGTTTGGCGAAAGCGCAGCCCAATGGCAGCATGCAGCCAGCGCGGTATTCCGGGCGGTTGAGAACCGATTACCGCTCATCCGCAGTGCGAATAACGGTCTTACTTGCTGGGTAGATGCAAACGGGCAGATTCGGGAAATACTGTGCGACACCACCGGAGGGGTTTACGGTCCCGGAGCGCTAACCATCGAGGT
The DNA here is from genome assembly GCA_002428665.1 of Verrucomicrobia subdivision 3 bacterium UBA6082. Taxonomy (GTDB): domain Bacteria; phylum Verrucomicrobiota; class Verrucomicrobiia; order Limisphaerales; family UBA8199; genus UBA6082. The sequence goes on along the minus strand of DIXK01000096.1, from coordinate 79,051 downwards.
CCCGCTAAGGCATGGTCCGGGCGTGAACTCGACGTTTTACACCCGCAACGGGGATTGGTTTGGATGGGGTTGCACCGCCTGGGCTGTCATATTTTTGGCCCAGCAGTTTCGGCGTGCCCGGTGAGGTTTAGGCTCTGAAACTCCCTGCTTTCTAATGGAGGTAACACTACTCGGGTGCCCCAAGAGCAGAAAACCCCCAGCCAAGCAAGGCTAGGGGTTTTTACAGCAAGAACTGCCGGGGATTTCAGAATCGCTTGGTCAGAGTCAGTGTGACCGTGTGCCCCTCGAGACGATCCTCGGCACCCAACTCGTAAAGGTACCGCAAGGAGGTGAATAGCCCAACCTTGGGGCAAAAAGCGCTGATCTCAGGACCGAATCCTGCAACTTGATCCCGATCGTCGGATCCGTGCTTATCTTCGGTGACTTGTCGCTGGTAATAGCCCACGACACCCAAGTCGATCGTCGGACGCAAAGCGTAACTCATTCCACCTTCGATCGTCCACGCGTCGCCCGGAGTTCTGCCGGTGGAGTCCTGTTCGAGATTGATCTCGTAACGGTTCAGCGCAGAGATGGCCCATTTCTTTTCGGCGTCAAAATAGTAGGTGGCCCCTGCGGTGAACATGTGGGTCCAAAAACCTGAGCCTGCGCGGGTGGGATTAGTTGATGAAAAATCACCGGTGGGTGCCCAGATGCCGTAGCCCAGGCCAATGTCGAATGGCCCGGTATGGGCTGACCAGGTGGCTTCAGCAAACGCGTCGCCAATACCGAAAGTGCTGCCAAAGCCCTCGATATCGGTGTAGGTGAGTGGAATCAACGCATCGAAACCGATAAATCCGCCCAGGACTTTCCATTCGGTGATCCAGATGAGGCGGGGAACATTGGCATAAACGAAGACATCCAGATCGGCTTCGTTGCCGTTCGCGTCGTTCCTATGGTCAGCAAAGTAAGCGACATTGTAATCACGGAGATAAACACCGGGGGGCGGCAGGGTTGCCGCCTTAATACCCTCGATTCCCGGCACGTAATGTGCCGTGGGTTGAGCGTGAGATACCAACGGGAACACCAGTCCGGCGAGAGCCAAAGCTTTGATGAGCCGAGGCAGATAATGAGTTATGAGTTTCATGAATGAATGCGGTTGTGGGTTAAACATCCTGCAGTTTTCCGGTTAGAAAAGTCTCGTAGGCGCTAAGGTCGAGCAAACCGTGGCCGGAGAGATTAAAGAGGATCACCCGTTTTTGGCCAGCTTCGCGGGCGTCGATCGCCTCCTTGGCGACCGCCGCAATCGCGTGGGCGGACTCTGGAGCCGGGATGAGTCCCTCAGTTTGGGCGAAAAGGGTGGCTGCCTCGAAGACCTCGGTTTGGTGAAAGGCCTGTGCCTCCATGAGGCCGAGTTTTACGGCGTGACTGACCATCGGGGACATGCCGTGGTACCGCAAACCACCTGAATGAATGGCTGGAGGCATAAACTGGTGCCCCAGGGTGTACATCATGAGCAATGGCGTGGTTTCGGCAGTATCGCCGAAATCGTACCGCAACTCACCTTTAGTCAGAGTGGGACAGGCGCTCGGCTCTACCCCGACAATCCGGTATTGTTTCTTGCCGGCGAGCTTCCTTCGGATAAACGGAAACGCCAAGCCAGCGAAATTACTTCCCCCTCCGCAGCATCCGAAAATGACGTCAGGGTCCTCTCCGGCAATTTCCATTTGCTGAATGGTTTCCTGGCCAATAACGGTCTGGTGCAAACAGACATGGTTGAGAACGCTGCCGAGCGAATACTTCGTATTGGGGGTTTTAATCGTGTCCTCAATGGCCTCGCTAATCGCGATCCCGAGACTACCTGGACAATGCGGATCTTCCGCCAGCATTTTGCGACCGAATTCGGTTTGATCACTCGGACTGGGATGAACCGTGGCGCCCCAAGTGTGCATCAGCATACGGCGGTAAGGTTTATGTTGGTAACTAACCTTCACCATGTAGACGTTGCATTCCAGGCCAAAGAGTTTGCACGCCATGGCCAGTGATGCCCCCCATTGTCCAGCACCGGTTTCGGTTGCCAGACGCTTTGTGCCGGCCACTTTGTTGAAATAGGCTTGAGCCACCGAGGTGTTCACCTTATGGCTTCCGGCCGGGCTAGCGCCCTCGTATTTATAGTAAATGTGTGCCGGTGTCTTGAGCGCTTTCTCAAAACGAACAGCGCGCAGTAGGGGAGTTGGCCGCCACAGGGCATAAATATCCCGCACAGGTTCAGGAATCTCAACCTCCCGGTCGGGGCTCATCTCCTGAGCAACCAGATTTGGTGGGAAAATGGCCTCTAACGCTTCAGGGGGGATGGGCTGCCGTGTCCCAGGATGCAGCGGTGGAGGCAGAGGTTCGGGAAAGTCCGCCAGGAGATTGTACCAAGATTTCGGGATATCGTTTTGTGTCAGGTCGAAACGTGTTTGCATGGCCAGTCTGGATTCGAAAGTCTGATTCGAGCGCCAGAACCTTAGTCAGAGCAAGCGAGGACGTCACGAAAAAGTTTCACTTTGCGTGCCGAGGGGCAAAAACAAAAGTGGGCCGTCATGCAAACGATGCCTGGCGAAACTAGCAGCTGTCCGCGAGGTTCCCGCATCTCACCTGCCCGCGCGGTCCCTGGCTGGAGAAGGCCCATCTGGAGACTTGCATTCAGCCATTGGCTTCGACAGTCTGGCAGCAAACCAATTAGACCCTATGTCGCTTGATTTTGAACTCCAACGTTTTCCCAAGGAAATCGCGCTCAAGGATAGTTCCAAGCTTCTCCTAAGGCCGTTGCAGACTCATGATGAGAAAACTTTCTACGAGTTCTTTCAGTCAGTTCCCGAGGCCGAGCGCATGTTTATAAAGCACCGCGTCTCGGACCCGAAGATAATTAAGGATTGGTGTCGCAACATTGATTTGGGCCGAAACCTGCCGCTGTTGGCGGTCAAGAATGGGCAAATCGCGGGCACCGCGACGCTTCACCAACAACTCGGAGGGTGGAAACGCCATGTCGGCCGCGTGAGCGTCCTAGTGCTGCCACCGTTTCGCGGGCGGGGTCTCGCGCGTGCGCTGGTAAAAGAGATTTCAGCGATAGCTCGGGGGGTAGGTTTGGAGAGGGTTGAAGCCGAGTTCATCGGCGAACAGGAAGCCGCCATCAAGATGTTTGCAATGCTGGGTTTCAGCAACCTGCTTCGCTTGCCGGATTATGTGAAGGATATGCAGGCAATTACCCACGACTACGTGCTGATGAGCCTAAACCTGAAGACCGACGAGGAGTATGCCGGCGTCGGATAGCCCCTGTTCAGGTGTTGCCGCAGCTTGCGCTTGAGGTTTAGGATGCCGCCGGACACTTGCCCCAACTGTGGCGCCCCAGTTCCTGCAGGATCGAAAGCGTGCCCAGAGTGCGGTTCCGATGAGGAAACCGGATGGTCCGACGCAGCGCATGCCGATAACCTGGGAATTCCAGACGAAAACTTCGACTACGAAGAGTTTGTGAAACGGGAGTTTGATCAGGAAGGTTCTGTGCCAAGGGGTGTTCATTGGGCATGGTGGCTGGTCGCCGTGGTGCTCATCCTGGTATTCATCGCTTTTTGGTTTCGTTGGGGCTAACTGAACTACCAAATTGGCGGCATGGTGCTCCACGAAAGCAGATGGCCTCACCGAATCGATCCCGAGTGACATTGTATGATAACTCCGCTTTCATCCCTGCCCACAACCTGTCCCGAAGACCCGGCTGGCGCGCAACGACTTATGTCGGTGGACGCTCTCAGGGGATTCGATATGTTCTGGATCGTTGGAGCGAGTTCCCTTGTTTATGCACTGAATCGAATGAGCCAAACCGAAACCACGCGTTTCCTGGCAAGCCAATTAGAGCATGTAGAATGGGAAGGGTTCAGGTTCTACGATTTGATCTTCCCTCTCTTCATTTTTATTGTGGGTGTCTCCCTGGTGTTCTCCCTGAACCGCACGCTTACGGAGCATGGAATGGCCGGTGCCGTGACACGGGTGGCGCGCCGGACGGTCCTGCTTTTCGTGATTGGCATTCTCTATTCGGGCGGGCTCAGCAGTGAATGGCCGGATCTGCGACTGATGGGCGTCTTGAACCGGATCGCATTGGTCTATGGCGCAACGGGTCTCCTGTTCTGCCTGTTCAAGCCCCGAACATTGGCGGGAATCACCATTCTGCTGCTCGCAGGCTACTGGGCTTTGCTGACGAGTGTACCTATCCGGGATGTTCAATTGACCAAACCGGCTTTGGCCCAATTGGCCGTGGAAAGGGGGGACGCGGAGGCTGCAGATTTGTTAAATGCTGTCGGAAATCCGTCAGCAATAGCGGGAAGCCCAGCGTGGGCAGCGGCGGAACGTTTGTTTAAAAACACCACCAACCGCATCACTGGTCAGTTTGGAAAGGGCCATAACCTGGCTAACCATTTTGATTTCCGCTTCTTGCCCGGCCGAAAATATGATGTGTTTTTCGATCCGGAAGGTCTCTTGAGTACCTTCCCAGCGGTGGCCACCTGCCTGCTAGGAGTGTTCGCCGGCTTGCTGTTGCGAAGCCAGGGTGTGCCGGAAATGAGGAAAGTGCTTCTACTGGTGGGCCTCGGGTTGGCCGGCGTGGCATTGGGATGGCTCTGGAATTTGCAGTTTCCCGTAATCAAGAAGATCTGGACGTCCTCCTTTGTATTGGTCGCCGGCGGCTATAGTGCAATCCTGTTGGCACTGTTTTACCTGGTTGTCGACCTCTGGAAATTTAAGTGGTGGTGCCAGCCGTTTGTGTGGGTGGGCACGAATTCGATCACCATTTACGTGGTCAGCCATATTCTTGGCGGATTTCGCTCGCTTGCGGAACTTTTCGTAGGCGGAGGGGTGCGGAGATTACTCAATGATTCCGTTGCCACAGGCGCAGGTGATCTAGTGGTTTCCTTCGTGGGACTACTGCTGGTTTTCTGTTTCGTCCGTTTTCTATATCGAAGGAAGATTTTCCTGAGACTTTGATCCTCGCTAAGAAAATTCGACACGAGCGACGGGACTCCAGTCCTCCGACCTTGGAGGATGCACCCAAAAAAAGAACCCGTCCGGGTCACGGACGGGTTTGCGATGGAGAAAGTGATTACTTGGATTCAGCCGGTTTGGCCTCTTCAGTAGTCTTGGTTTCTGTAGCCAGAGGCGTGGCGGCGGACAACTCGACCCATTCAAGAATAGCCTTTTGGCCTGCGTCACCCTGGCGCTGGCCGAGCTTGACTATCCGGGTATAACCGCCCCGACGCTCCTTCTGGGCCGGTGCGATCTCAGTGAAGAGGATCTTCACGACGTCTTCCTGATGCAGGCGGGCGACCGCGAGGCGCCGATCGTGAATAGTACCACTCTTGCCGAGAGTCACCATTTTCTCAGCCACCGAGCGAGCTGCCTTGGCTTTGGCCAAAGAGGTGGTAACACGCTTGTGCTTGATGAGGCTGCAGACTAGGTTGGCCAGCATAGCGTTCCGGTGCTGGCCTGTGCGGCCCAACTTGGCCGTTCGCTTAAGATGTCGCATAAAAAGTTATTTACCGGTTGAGGGTGAGAGCCGGATCTTCCTTCGGGGAATCGAGCAACTCCGGCTCGAAACTCATGCCGAGAGAAAGGCCGAGAGCGGAAAGCTTATCCTTGATTTCATTCAGAGATTTCTTTCCAAAATTGCGGTACTTGAGCATTTCCTGCTCACTCTTCATCGCCAACTGACCGACGGTAGTGATGTTGGCGTTGTTGAGGCAGTTGGCGGCGCGAACGCTGAGCTCGATTTCATTGACGCTCATGTTGAGCAGTTTCTTGAGTTTGCTCTTCTCCTCGTCCTGTCGGTCGACAACCTCTTCAAACTCGACCGCATTCTTGTCGTACCCCACGAAGACGTCCAAGTGATGCTGGAGAATCGCGGAGGCTTGTGTCAGGGCATCGTCGGGAGAGATGCGTCCATCCGTCCAGATCTCGAGAAGGAGGCGGTCATAATCAGTGCGCTGACCTACACGAGCATTCTCCACGGCGTACCGCACCCGGGTTACGGGGGAGAAAAGGGAGTCAATAGCGATGACCCCGATGGGCTGATTGGGTTTCTTGTTTTCGTCGCCCGGGAGGTAACCACGACCCACCTTAATTTCCAACTCCATCTCGAACTTCTTTTTCTTGTCGAGAGTACAGATATGCTGTTGGGGATTGACGATCTCCAGATTCTGAACCAACTGGATGTCGGCGGCGGTCACGGCGCCTTCTTTGTTCACGGAGAGAAGCACTGTCTGCTGTTCGCGGTTGTGAGCCTTAAACAGGATCTTCTTTAAATTCAGAACGATGTCGGTGACATCCTCGACAACACCTTCGATGGTGGCAAACTCGTGCATGGCACCATCCACCTTGATGGAGCTAATGGCCGCCCCCTCCAGAGAAGAGAGCAAGACGCGGCGAATGGAGTTGCCGATGGTGTGGCCGTAACCCGTTTCAAAGGGTTCGGCGAGAAACTTGGCATAGGTTTCGGTGGCTGAGGATTCCTCCTTCACCAACCTTTTTGGCATTTCAAAGCGACCTAGTCGTACTGGCATAGTTACCTTTCAACAATTTTAATCTGGCCTACCGGGTTTATTCCCACGCCCAGAGACCCATATAATTGTTTATGGCTTACAGGATTTACAGAGCGCCAGGACTCCTGACCGCCCCGCTGAATCCCTTCAGACCGTTTACTCACTAACGGGAATAAAATTCGACGACCGCCTGTTCATTGGCAATCGGCTGTATCTCATCGCGGGTCGGAATACGCATGACAACACCCTTCAGGGCTTCTTTGTCGAGCGAAAGCCAATCCGGAACCGCCCTGCTGGTGGACATTTCGAGGTTGCGTGAGGCCAATTGACGAGCCGCGTTGCTATTCTTGATTTCCACGGAATCGTTGACCTTCAATCCGTAGGAGGGAATGTTTACCTTCCGCCCGTTCACTTTTACGTGCCCGTGAGCGACCAACTGCCGTGCCCCGGCGCGCGTATTCGAGAAACCGAGATGGTAGCAAACATTATCCAATCGCGTCTCGAGAATCTGAAGCATGTGCTCGCCCGTGACGCCGCGCCGACGGAGCGCACGTTCGTAAACACCTCGGAACTGCCGTTCGAGCAGTCCGTAATAATAACGGAGCTTCTGCTTCTCGATGAGCCCGAGAGCATAGTCGGTGTGCTTGCGACGGGATTTGGGGCCATGAACGCCCGGGCCATAATTACGGCGTTCAAGGTATTTCGAGGGACCAAAAATCGGCACGCCGAACCGGCGGCTGATGCGAACGCGAGGACCTGTATAACGAGCCATTGTCTAAAAAGATTTGAAAAGTTGCGGTTGATGGATCAGACGCGGCGTTTCTTCCGGGGACGGCAGCCATTATGTGGCACAGGGGTGACGTCCTTGATCGTGGTGATTTCCAAGCCGATTGCTTGCAGGGCGCGAATGGCTGACTCGCGACCGGAGCCGGGTCCCTTCACACGAACCTCGATTTCCTTCATGCCGTGTGACATGGCCTGGCGGGCGGCATCCTGGGCGACCTGCTGAGCCGCGTAGGCCGTGCTTTTGCGGGAACCTTTGAAACCAACTCGCCCGGCAGTGGACCATCCGATCACATGACCCTGCATGTCCGTGATGCTGACCTGGGTGTTATTGAAAGTCGCCAGGATATTGGCGATTCCGCTAACGATGTTCTTCGCTCCTTTGGCCTTGACGATTTTCTTACCCGCCATGTCGTCGGCGAGCAATTCCGCCGCGGTAGGAGCGGCACCTGCGACCGGAACGGCAGGAGTTGCGGGAGCGGTTTCACCAGGCTTTGGAGCTTCGGCCGCAGGTGCGGCGCCGGCGTCGGCAGCGGGTGCGGCCGCCTTCTTAGAAGGCTTTGCGGGCTGACCTTCAGCTGCGGGTGTCTTGGCAGGCTTTTCTCCTGCAGTTTCAGGTTTGGCTTCCTTTTTGGGAGCGGCCTTCTTTTTCGTTTCTTCAGCCATAGGATATTAGAGAATGTAATGGGCTTAGTGAATGCCGGTCTTGGCACCCGGGTTGCGAACCACGCCTACAGTCTTGCGCGGCCCCTTACGAGTACGAGCGTTAGTTTGGGTGCGCTGACCACGAACAGGCAAGCCGCGGAGATGACGGACACCCCGGTAGCACTTGATGCCCTGCATGCGCTTAAGATTCATGCCGATTTCACGTCGCAAGTCACCCTCGATGACATATTTGCCATCCTGAATCGCGTGAACGATTTGTGAGAGCTGCTGCTCCGTGAGGTCCTTCGCCCGAATGCTGGGGTCAATTTTTGCCCGAGCCAGAACCTCTTTCGCGTTGGTGGGGCCGATACCGTAGATGTAACGGAGTGCAATATCAATCCGCTTCTGCGGCGGAATCTCAACACCAATAATACGAGCCATATATCAGTTCAGTAAAAGTTTCCAGGTAAGGCCTAGCCTTGACGCTGCTTGTGACGTGCATTGGTGCAAATCACACGAATGACACCTTTGCGACGAATGATCTTACAATTTTCGCAAAGTTTTTTTACAGATGCGCGGACTTTCATAAATTCAACTCTAACGTTTCTGTGTCAGAATGCGACCCTCGGACAAGTCGTAGGGTGACAACTGCAACAATACTTTCTGACCTGGCACTAGTTTTATCGATGCCCGCCGGCATTTGCCGGCAACAAAACCCCTGAGCCGATGACCGTTGGCCAATTCGACACTGCACGTGCCGTTATCCAGCACTTCCAGGATCAGGCCTTCGACCTGAAAGCCACGTTCTCCGGCCATGTGAGGATCTCCGGCTCTTTTTCGGTAATCAGTACCGTGTGCTCAAAATGGGCCGATAATGAACCATCTTGAGTGACGACTGTCCAGCCATCATTCAGGATTTTTACGCCCGGTAACCCGGCATTTACCATAGGTTCGATAGCGATCGTCATTCCTGGTCTCAATTTCGGTGACGACCGACCCTCGACAAAATTCGGAACCTGAGGTTCCTCGTGCATGGAACGACCGACACCATGGCCGACAAACTCGCGGACAATGCTGAAACCATTGCCCTCAACATACGTCTGAATGGCGCGAGAGATGTCCACAACCCTATTCCCTGCAATGGCTTGAGCAATTCCCTCGTACAGTGACTTCTCGGTCACATCCATCAGTTTCTGCTCGATGAGGCCACACCCCCCTACAGAAACGGTGCGAGCATTGTCTCCCACGAAACCATTGAAGACAACCCCAACGTCTAGACTGACGATTTCACCGAAGTTCAGCACGCGGCTGCTAGCCATGCCGTGTACCACCTGCTCATTGACTGAAATACAGATCTGGCAGGGGTATTTCCGGTAACCCAAGAACGCGCTTCGCGCCCCGTAGTGCTTAATGCGCGAACCGGCGTAATCATCCACCTCCTTGGTAGTAATCCCAGGTCTGACAAACGAGGCAACCTCATCAAGCACGGTGGCGGCCAGCCTGCAGGCTGGTCGCATGGCCTCAAGGTCACGTTCGTTTTTCAGAATAATCATTATGTCTCTCAGAGATTAACACCTAAAGAGAAGTCATCACTTTGCAACTGCGACTGATTCCAGCAAAGGTCAAACCCAAACCACAGATAACGTAGTGCCAAAGAACAAGCTTTCAAAATCGACCGCGCAAACGTCCCTTCTTCAGAAAGCCATCATAATGGCGCATCAGCAGGTGGGTTTCCATTTGGCGCATCGTATCCAGCAGGACGCCCACCAAAATGAGCATGCTGGTACCGCCGAAGAAAGTGGCCACCGGGTAAGGGATCTGCAACTCAGAATAAAGCAAAATCGGGATGACGGCGATGACCGTCAAGAAGATCGCGCCAGCGAGTGTGATGCGGCTCATTGCGTTATGCAGGTAATCACTCGTAGCCTGCCCGGGTCGCACACCGGGAATGTATCCACCGTTCTTCTTTAAATCATCGGCAATTTGCAGCTCATTAAACTGCGTAGCCACCCAGAAGTAAGAGAAGAACAGAATCATCAGAGAGTAGATGAGGATATACAGGAACGCACCTTCCCCAAGGTTATTGGCTATGCGAATGAACAACTCAGAAAAGAACTTGGTAGCTGCGCTTTCGCCTGAACTTAAAGTCCGTCCGAGGAAGAGAAAGATCTTCTGAGGGAACATCAGAATAGCCTGGGCGAAAATGATCGGCATAACACCCGAGTAATTGACCCGGAGCGGCATGAACGAGGTACCACCCGCATAGACTTTGCGACCAACCGCACGCTGAGCGTACTGTACTGGAATTTTTCGCTGAGCCTGGGTAATGGCGATCACCCCGGCGATAACGCCCGCCAGTAGAAGAACCAAAGCGATTGCGTGGCCAAAATTGAAGCGCGCCTCCAGCCCTTCGCCCGGGAGGAACATATCTTTGAGGGCGATACCGGCTTGAGGCAATCGGGCAAGAATACCGATGGTGATCACGAGGGAAACGCCGTTGCCGATGCCCCGCTCAGTAATCTGCTCGCCTAACCACATCAGCAGCATTGTGCCAGTGGTTAAAATGATTGTCGTCTGAATGCGATACCACCAGATGAAATCGTTACTGTAGTAAACCAAGCGACCAATGCCCTCGCCGAAGATCTGTTCAGGGCGTTCCCAACCAATGGAAAGCACAAAGCCCTGCCCCAGGCAGAGCAGGAGGGTCAAATAGCGACCATATTGAATTATTTTTGTCCGTCCCCCCTCCTCACGAGCAAGTTTGCTGAGTTTGGGAACAACCGCCGTCAACAATTGGATGATGATCGTCGCGCTGATGTACGGCATGATGCCCAGCGCGCCGATAGCGCAATGCTCCAGTGCACCTCCCGTAAAGAGGCTGTACATTCCGAGCATGGACGAACCGCTCTCCGTCTTTTGACGGAAAAACTCAGCCAACACCGATCCGTTCAAACCCGGTATGGTGATGATCGCCTCCAAGCGGCAGATGGCCAGCACCATCAGGGTGAACAGAATCCGGCTCTTCAGTTCCGGGATTTTGAAACAGTTGGTAAAGGTGTTTGCGATGGCGGCGAGCATGTTGGGTCAGAGGTCCAGGAGTATAGGTGCCGGGGTTAGTCCCATCCCCTTTGAATCGGCATCGTTGACTCGGTTGGCATGAATGCAGTTAGGCTTTCGCAGATTCGGTCTTCGGGGAGGCAACAATCTCACAGGTGCCACCCTTGGCTTCGATCTTGGCCCGGGCAGAAGCGCTGAAAGCGTGAGCGACAACGGTCAGCTTGCGGGAAAGGTCACCAGTGCCAAGGATCTTGATGCCGGCGCTTCGACCATTGGCCAAACCGAGGCTGCACAGTGCCGCTTCATCTACCCTAGCACCATCTTCAAATTGGTTCAACGACTCAAGATTCACCGGCAAGTAGACCGTCGCGTGTCGAGTATTGTTAAAACCGCGCTTGGGAATACGGCGAATGAGAGGCATCTGACCGCCTTCGAAACCGATGCGGATAGAGCTGCCGGAGCGGGCTGTCTGGCCCTTGCCACCGCGGCCGCTGGTCTTGCCTAGACCGCTGGATTCGCCCTGACCAAGACGTTTACGACGATGCTTGGCTCCCGGACGGGGTTTGAGATCATGTAATCGCATAAGACAAAGTAACTAGGCTGAGGTTGTGGGTTCGGCGGCAGGAAGCTCGGCCGTTTTAACTGGTAGCGTGGGAGCCTGAGGTTTCTCGATCTTGAGGCCACGGTCACCGTAGATGCTTTCACGCAGGCGGAGGCTCAGCAAAGCTGTCAAGGTAGCCTTTACGACGTTTGCAGCGTTCTTTGAACCCAGCGACTTACTGAGAACGTCTTTTACTCCAGCGGATTCGAGAACCGCGCGAACGGTTTTCCCCGCAATAATACCGGTGCCCGGGGAAGCTGGACGAAGCAACACTTTGGCCCCGCAATAGTGGGAAAACACTTCGTGCGGAATCGTGGCCTCTTTCAGAGCGACGGGGACCATTTGGGAGCGGGCTGACTCACCACCTTTACGGATGGCATCGGCCACTTCACCGGCCTTACCCAATCCGACCCCAACGCGGCCTTTCTTGTCTCCAACCACTACGAGGGCGCTAAAATTAAACCGGCGTCCGCCTTTTACCACCTTGGCCGAGCGATTGATGAAGACCACCTTCTCGACAAGGTCTTGTCCCGTACCATCCTGCCGATTCTCTGAATCGGGTCTGTTGCGGCGTCCTCGAGGACCGCCTCGGAAGGAGCGTTCGGGACGGTGTTCCGAGCGAGGCTCAGGCGCCTGTTCGGTAGTTTCGACTTTATTTTCTTCAGCCACAGTATTTTAAGGGATTGAAAGTTAAAATTTCAGGCCGGCCTCGCGAGCGGCGTCCGCCAAGGCCTTCACTTTGCCGTGATAGCGCTTGCTGCCACGGTCGAAGACCACCGTCTTGATGCCTTTCTCGAGTGCGACCTGCGCGGCCCGTGCGCCAAGGACTTTAGCACCCGCCGCGTTGGCAGCAGACTTACCGCTAGTCGGGGCGCCCTTCCCCACTGAAGTGGCAGCGGTCAAGGTGACACGATTCACGTCATCGATAAACTGCACCCGGATATGCTTATTACTGAAGCAGACGCTCATGCGCGGACGCTCGGGAGTGCCGCTAATTTTGCTCCGCACTCGCCAGCGGCGACGGAGAGCCAGTCGTTTCTTTTGTTGCGTTCTCATGTTGCTCCTGATCCACGGATTTGGCCGTGGAAAAATCTATTATTGAACTGTCTTGCCTTCCTTCCGAATCACGCGTTCGTCAGAATAGCGAACACCCTTGCCTTTGTATGGCTCAGGCGGATAGAAACTGCGTAACTCCGAAGCCACCTGTCCGACCATTTGACGGTCGGGCCCTTCAATCGTCACTTTGGTGTTTTCGTCGACCGTCACCTTGATCTGGTCGGGTATTGGATAAACGACTGGGTGGGAGTACCCAAGACTCATGGTAATGCTCTTGCCCTGAACCGCAGCCTTAAACCCGACGCCGTGGATTTCGAGTTTCTTGACAAAACCTTCGGAGACACCACGCACCATATTGTTGAGCAGCGCACGGCTCAACCCATGGAGGGACTTTGCCTGAGCATCATCGCCCTGGCGGGTAACATGCACCTGGCCATTATCCACTTTGGCGCCTACGCGACCTGGGAGATCCCAGTTCAGTTTGCCCTTGGGGCCTTCCACGAGCACTCGTTGCCCCTTCACCTCTACCTTCACCTTGGCAGGCAGCAGGATCGGTTGTTTTCCAATACGTGACATACGATTTAAAAAGTTGAATTGGTTTGTGTCGGCGAGTTAGTTACCACACGTAACAAACCAGCTCCCCGCCAAGGTTCTTCTTGCGGGCTTCGTTTCCAGTCATTACACCTTCGGAGGTGGAGACGATGGCGACGCCCAAACCACCGCGAACGCGCGGGATTTCGGTAGATCCGACATAGCGGCGCAACCCGGGGGAGCTAACGCGCTGCAAACCTTCGATAATGCTCCTCTTGCCCTGGTATTTGAGCTTGAGTTTCAGGCTCTTGAACCCTTTGCCTTCCACCGCAAGATCCGCGATATAACCTTCACGCTTCAGGATGCCACCTATGCTCTCCTTCATTTTGGAGTGCGGAATCTCAACGGTAGGCAGCAACGCGCGTTGGGCGTTGCGGATGCGGGTCAACATGTCAGAAATCGGGTCGTTCATAGCGGTTACCAGCTGGCTTTAGTGACGCCTGGGATCAATCCGTTAAGAGCGCCTTCGCGGAAGGTCAGGCGCGAGCAACTGAACTTGCGCAGGTAGCCGTGCCGACGTCCGCTCATAGAGCAGCGGTTGACGACGCGCACCGGGCTAGCGTTCTTCGGAAGCTTGGACAAGCCGACGTAGTCGCGCTTGGCCTTCAACTCAGCCCGCAATGCGGCGTATTTCTTCACCGTCTCGGCTTTCTTCTTATTGCGTTCGATCCATGCGGTCTTTGCCATATTATTCTAAATAAAATCGGGTTTTTACTTGGAAACCGAAACGGAGGCCGCTTTGGATTCCGCAAACGGCATTCCCATGAGCTTAAGGAAGTCCAGGGCCTCGCCGTCGGTTGGAGCCGTTGTCACGATAGTGATGTCCATGCCCTGCTGGCGTTTGATCTTGTCAAGTTCGATCTCGGGAAAGATGGTCTGATCACCAACGCCAAGCGTGTAATTCCCGCGCCCGTCGAACGAACGTGGCGAAAGGCCTCGAAAATCGCGAATACGCGGCAGGGCTGTGGCAATGAGCCGATCGAAGAACTCGTACATCGCATCCCGGCGCAAGGTGACGTGACAACCAATCGCCTGCCCCTCTCGCAACTTGAAGTTAGCAATACTGTGACGCGAACGACTGATCGCGGCCTTGCGACCGGTGATCAATGCCAAATCTTTGGCGGCATCGTCCAAGGCGCTCTTTTCCAACGAAGCACTAATCCCCATGTTGATGACGATCTTGACCATCTGGGGAATCTGATGAAGGTTGGTGTATTCGTGCTTGGCTTTCAGCGCAGGAACGACCTCGTCGATATATTTTTTGTAAAGTCTGGCTTTCATTTCGCTGTTTCCCGGAATTTGCCGGAGCGTTCTTAATCAATCATTAGCTGTTTCGGAGACATTACGCTTGGGGCGCGGCTTTGGGCGCCCGCTTGGCAGCCCGAGCTTCGTATTTGTCGGCCTTCATCACGTTCGAAATGTGAATAGATCCCTCGCGATCGAGAATCCGTCCCTGAGGATACTGCTGATTGCGTCGCATATGCTTCTTAATCATACGCACACCCTCAACGAGCAGTCGTTGTTTCTTGCCTTCGACCGCGATCACCTTGCCGCGTTTGCCTTTGTCGGCACCGGCCAGCACGACCACTTCGTCGCCTTTCTTAACGTGAAAACTCCGCATAAATTCTTTCCTGTTTGACTTCAGATCACTTCCGGAGCAAGCGAGACGATTTTCATGAACTTCTTCTCGCGTAACTCACGCGCCACCGGCCCGAAAATACGGGTGCCGCGGGGATTAAACTCTTTATCAATAATGACGATGGCGTTGCTGTCAAACCGCACGTAGGAACCATCATTGCGCCGAACCGGCTGCCGCGTCCTGACCACTACGGCTTCGACGACTTCACCTTTTTTTACGGTAGCGTCTGGAGACGATTCCTTAATATGCACTTTGATCACGTCGCCAATGCGTGCGTAGCGCTGGTTGCGGCCGAGCACCCCGATGGCAGCGGCACGTTTGGCGCCGGTATTATCGGCCACATCTAGTATTGATCGGATCTGCAACATAATGAATCCTTGTTAAGCCTGCACAGGTGTGACTTCGGAGGCGCGCTCCACAACTTGAACCAGGCGCCATCGTTTGGTCTTGGAAAGGGGGCGGGTTTCTTCGATGCGAACGCGGTCGCCAGGTTTGGCCTCGTTCTTTTCGTCGTGGGCGTAAAACTTCTTATAGCCGGTCACGACTTTGCGGAATCGGGGGTGAGGGTAACGGCGCGTGACGAGCACGACGATCGTTTTGGCCATTTTATTGGAAACGACCTGCCCGATGCGTTCTTTGCGGTGGCCCCGGGCGGCGGTGACGGCAGTGGTTGGTTCAGCCATAGGAATAGGTTAAGCGGCTTGGTTGCGGAGCGCAGAGATCCGGGTTTCCATCCGGGCGATGTCGCGGCGGATGACGCGCAGGCGCGCTGGTTTTTCCAGTTGGGCGCTTGCCTGCTGCAATCGCAGGTTGAACAATTCCTGCCGCAGGTTGCGGCTTTCGGCCAGCAGTTCCGGCAGGCTCTTTTCCTGAATCTCTTTGCGTTTGTTTTTCTTCATACCGGGAGCCTCAGCGTTAGCGATGGCGGGAAATAAACTTGGTTTTGATGGGGAGTTTGCTGGCAGCCAAGCGCAGGGATTCCCGCGCTATCACCTCGGTAACGCCATCGACTTCGAACAAAATATTCGCGGGGCGGATGACCGCCACCCAGGATTCGAGGGGGCCCTTGCCCTTACCCATTCGCGTTTCCAACGGTTTCTTGGTGAAAGACTTTTGCGGGAAAACACGGATCCAGAGCTTGCCATGACGCTTCATATTGCGGGCAATCGCCACGCGTGCGGCTTCGATTTGCTTGGTATCCAACCAGCAGCGCTCCAGCGCAATCAATCCGTACTCGCCGAAGGCGACCGTGTTGCCGCTCATGGCCAGGCCAGCGCGGTTCCCGCGGTGCATCTTGCGGTACTTCACTCTCTCGGGCATCAATGGCATAACAAATTCCTTATTCTAACTCTAACTTAAAGTGAGCTGGCAACGGGCTCCGCTGCCGGGACCTGTGCTTTTTGGGGCTTAGTCTCGCCTTTGCAGACCCAGCATTTGATTCCCAGTTTTCCGTAAACCGTGTTGGCTTCGGCAAACCCGTAGTCGATTTCTGCGCGCAAGGTATGCAGCGGCACGCGGCCCCAGTGATACTGTTCGACGCGGGCCAATTCCGCGCCGCCCAGGCGGCCGGCGCAGCGAATCTTGATCCCTTCAGCACCGAAGTCCTTCGCCGTCTGCAGTGCTTTCTTCATAGCGCGGCGGAACGAGACGCGGCGCTCGAGCTGGAGAGCCACGTTTTCAGCCACCAACTGGGCATCGGTCTCCGGTTGTTTGATTTCCACGATGTCGACGTAGATTTCCTTGCCGGTCATCTTGCTGAGCTCTTCCTTCAGCTTGTCGATTTCTGCACCTTTGCGTCCGATAACGATACCCGGACGAGCGGTGAGGATAGTCACGCGGCAACGATTGGCAGCGCGCTCGATCAGAATTCTGGGGACGGAAGCCGTCTCCAGTTTCTTTTTGAGCAATTCGCGGATCTGACGATCCTCGGACAGGAGGCGGCCGAACTCTTTTTTTCCGGCATACCACTTGGAGCGCCAGTCGCGATTAACAGCGACGCGCAGACCGACTGGATTGGTTTTCTGACCCATACTTAAGGTTTATTCGTCGGACAGTACGATCTTGATGTGACAGTTGCGCTTGAGCACCGGGCCGGCCGAGCCGCGGGCTTTCGGGGTAAACCGTTTATGTGTGGTCGCCGTTTGAGCGACCGCTTCCTTGATCACCAGGCGATCCGTGCGCAAATTGTTGAAATCTTTGTTGTGCGTCTTGAGATCCTCGGCGTTGGCGATGGCGGATTTCAGAGTCTTGGCCACGAACCGGGCGCCCTTGCGGGGCGTGACGGCCAAGGCAGCCACGGCCGTAGCCGCAGGCAAGCCCTGAATCTGCCGCACCACCTCGCGCATTTTCTGCGACGACATGCGCACGTTTTTTGTAATGGCTTGTACTTGCATAAGGTTACTTGGCCTCTGCCTTGGCGGTATGGGCACCGTGCTTCTTGAATGTCCGAGTGAGGCTGAACTCACCCAGGCGATGGCCCACCATGTTTTCCGTCACGAACACCGGGTGGAACATTTTACCGTTGTGAACGTTGAAAGTGAGCCCCACGAAATCGGGGGTGATCATAGAGCGGCGAGACCAGGTCTTGATCGGGGCCTTGGATTTGGTGTCCTTCGCCTTCTGGATTTTGTCCAGGAGATGAAAATCCACAAACGGGCCTTTTTTGATAGAGCGTCCCATAGGTGCTTAATCTTACTTGTTCTTCATTGGCCGACCGTCGCGGCGGACCAGAATAAACCGGTTGGAATACTTTTTCTTGGAGCGGGTGCGATACCCTTTGGCGAGCAGCCCCCAAGGTGATGTCAACTGCTGCCAGCCACCGCCGGACTTTGACTTGCCGGCACCACCGCCGTTGGGGTGATCCACGGGGTTGCGAACCACGCCACGGTTGATCGGGCGAATGCCACGGTGGCGCGAGCGTCCCGCCTTACCCAGGACCACGTTTTCATGCTCGGTGTTGCCAACCTGACCGATGGTCGCGTAGCAATTCTCGTTAAACTTGCGAATTTCACCCGAGGGCAGGCGAATCTGAGCATACCCTTCGTCCCGCGACATCAAGGTGGCTGAACCGCCCGCCGTGCGGACCATTTGGCCGCCACGACCCGGAATGATTTCGATATTATGAATAGGAAGGCCGACCGGAACCGACCGAAGCGGCAGGCTGTTGCCCAAGTCGGGCGGAGCCGTGGGGCCGCTCAGAATCGTAGCTCCTACCTGGAGACCCAAAGGAGCGATGATGTATGTTTTCTCGCCATCCTTATATTGGAGCAAGGCCAAACGGGCACTGCGGCCCGGATCATACTCAATGGCCGCCACAATCGCTTCGACACCGTGCTTGGCCCGGCGGAAGTCAACCAGACGAATCTTTTGTTTGTGACCGGAGCCGATCCCGCGAGCGGTGACGCGGCCGTAGGCATTACGCCCCCCGGTACGCTTCCGCGTCTGGACCAGGCTTTTTTCCGGCTTGGCCTTAGTAATATCGCTGAAGTCCGCATACGAGATATAGCGCGTAGACGGCGTCAGCGGTCGAAATGTCTTTACTGGCATAAATCAATCGCGTTTCCCAAGTCAGCAACTTGGAGTGCGGAGCCATCAATCCTGCCCCCGGATGGGCGGCTAGTTATCGGTTCCGCAGGTTATGCTGTCCATAACGCCCTGCCTGGGCGAGAAGGAGCCGGGAATATAGCAAAGGTAAAGGCGTGCGCAATAGATTTCTAAAAATATTTTTGAACGACTCTTCGTCACCGTTAAGAGCCCGTAGCCGACGCCGTTTTGAGCCGGGGAGGCGTCGGCGCGAAGTATCTGAGAGTCAGGCCATCAGGAGAGGCGCTTGCGGCCTGAAGAGTGAAATGGAAATAGGGGACCACCTGTTCAACCGGCGGGAGGAGGCGAACATCCATCCAATCTTTGATGGAAGATTCTGGCGAGACGAGCCCCAATAACGCGGTGATAGCGCTCATATTCGCGCTATCTCTCTGGAAACTGCCTGGGTCAGCCTGCCA
The DNA here is from genome assembly GCA_002428665.1 of Verrucomicrobia subdivision 3 bacterium UBA6082. Classification (GTDB taxonomy): domain Bacteria; phylum Verrucomicrobiota; class Verrucomicrobiia; order Limisphaerales; family UBA8199; genus UBA6082. Next base: position 60,136 of record DIXK01000096.1, on the reverse strand, counting down.
CATTTTCAGATCAGATCGCAGTGTTTCGGCGCGTTGATGAAACGCAAACCAGCGGGTCCCCGGACCTGTGACTTTTTTGGAAGCTTCGATGAATCCACTGGCGTCGCGCGGTGCCGGTCCCTGGAGTTCAACGTTTCGCAAGTGTTCCTCCAGTAATGGGGCGGAGGTGGAAAGCGCCACGTAACCTTTGGAAGCCGCAAAGCAAAGCGTGGCCGGCGGGCCCGCTGGCGGTTCTCCACCCCATAACTGATGCAACGGCGGCATGGGCACTGATAAGATCTGACTGCCCAGGAAGTCTCGCGCCTGGGGTGATTCACTGAGCACCAGTAACAACCATTTCAGTGAGGCCACAAGTTCGCCAGGCTTTGACGATCCAAGCAGCCAGACGGAGGCTGCCTGCTCCTGCGCGTTGGTGGAACCGGCGCGCCACACTTTTTGGTACACCATTAGGTCGTCGCCCAGACTCGCGGTGAGTGTCTTTGTCAAATCGAATGCGGGATCCTGGAGTCTCGCGGCGTCCTGCGCGGTGGTTACGATCGCGTTGAGCCCATTGATAGACGTAGGTGCGGCGGCAGTAAGAATATTACCCAAGACCAGGAGTGTTTGCTTCGCGTCCACCCGCCAGCGCTGGAACTTGATGGCGTCCGCAGGGAGAAACGCCGGAATTCCCCATTCACCGGGCTGGCCGGTCAGCAAGCTGAAAATGCCTGGCCGAGACCCCTCCGGCAGGCCGACGTGCAACTCCCAGGCCATGCCTTCTGCAAGGTGATGCAAGCTGAAACTAATCGTCTGAACCTCACCAAAACCAGCGGCGCGAAGCAGTTTTTCCACGGAGACTTCCTCAACAGCAGAGGACGGAGAAACCGATGAGCTGGGGGAGGAACGGCTGGCGAGCGCGTCGAGCAAATTTCTGGAGTGAAGCCAGCCGTAGACGGGAGCTCCGAGAAAACGAGCTGCGTGGCAGGCTTTGTAAGCCCCCTGCTCCGCCAACGCTGGAACCTTCCCCCCTTCCATGCGTGTCAGAATTGTTTCGAGCGCGGCGGCGGAATTGGCCACGAGGAACAGTCCGCCGGCAGGGCCGAGAAAGACCTGTGAAGGTCCAAGGTGCGCGGGTATAAACTCGTCCTCGTCGGGCTTTTGGGCCTCGATCTTCCGGGGCATGAAGGAGCGCAATACGGTGGGGACCTCATTCGTCGCGAGTTGCACCACGGTGAAGGTCACGCCGCGAATCTTGTGCTCTCGAACAACACGCCCGGAGTCGATACCCTTCCGCCGCCAGGCATAGAAATTAGTGGCAAAGCCCTGAGACTGCTCCTCAATGCCACAAAGAAACACAAAGCCCACCGGCGGTTTTCCTGGAGCGTCTTTCTCTCCTGGTACCAGGGCAAAAGTGGCCTGTCCCTGGAACATATTAGTCCATTGGGAAGCATCAAACCCTAATTCCCGTTCGAGCGGTGTAACGAGTTCCTTATTCCAACCAGCAAGAAATTTTTCCCGGAAAGGCTTCATCAGCGGGTCTTGCCAAAGGCGCAAGGTGGGGAACTGCTGCAACGATTGGCGCAGCTTGGCCGTATCGGGGGCGGAGAGGACGAGTAAGGTATCGGCCGGCAAGATTTGTTCCGGCGCGGGCGGAATCGGTGCAGCGACCAATCCGAACGCGGCGAGCATCGCGGCGAAGAGCGCGCTGCGCAGAATTCTGTTGGCCAAAGGAAAAGTCATGGAAGTTCCCCACCGCGGTTCCGCAATCACTCGAGGCTCCTAGCCTCGAGCAGGACAAGGTAGACTGGGTCAAAGGAACACGAGCGTAACATGGCGCGAACCTAGCGGATTCTGCAGCCCAAGACAAGCAAGGTCGCCACCGAGCCAACGCGCCGCTGGAGTTTCCTATGGGAGCGACCCTCCCAAAACTGACCTCAGGCGGGCAAGCGAATGGGCATTGACCGCACGCGCACTCCGGAGGCGTGGAAGACCGCGTTCGCGATGGCCGGAGCGACGGCCACGATCGGGGTTTCCCCCGCACCTACGGGACTCAGGTCAGGTCGATTAAGCAAGTGGATATCGAGTTCAGGCACGTCCACAAATCGCGGTACGCGGTAGCGCTGAAAAGAAGCGTTCTTGATTTCGCCGTTTTCAAACATCATTTCCTCCTGCAGCGCCGGCCCGAGACCCATAATAATGCACCCTTCGACTTGCGATCGGGTATTGTCCGGATCGAGGATCGCGCCGCACTCAAACACCTCGCAGATGTGCCGAACCTGGATTCGGTTTTCTTTCGGCTCGATAGCCACTTCGACGCATGCCGCCACGAAGGAGCCTTTTTCCGTACCACAGGCCAGGCCGACCCCAAGACCGGGTTGTTTGCGAGCAAACCGATCGGTCCATCCGAAACGCTGGGCGGCCGTCTCCAACACCGCGCGCAGCCGCGGCTCCTGCAGATGTGCCAGCCGAAACGTGAGCGGATCCGCCGCCACGGCAGCCGCCAATTCATCCATGAAACACTCCCGAGCGAAATGGTTTGCCGTGGCCGCCAGCGCTCGATACGAGCCTTCCCGCAAAGGACCCTGGGAACGGACGAAGCGGCTGCGCTGGTGGGGCACCTGGTACGGAGTCTCGATCCCGGCACCGCCGGAATTGATGTTCAGGAAATGCCAGCAGCTTAGCTTGCCGGTCTCGTCCAGACCGGCTTCGATTCGGATCAACGCCGCCGGCCGAAAATAGGCCCAGGTGAATTCCTCGCGCCGTGTCCAGCGCAGGCTCACCGGGCGACCCGCCGCACGGGCGAGCCGCGCCGCTTCCACGCCCACTTCACCCGTATGCTTGCCTCCGAAACCGCCACCAAAATCAGGAACGACGACCCTGACTTTGTCTTCGGCCAAATGAAAGGCACGGGCAAGCTCGCTGCGGCAGCCAAAAGGATTCTGGGTGCCCAAGGACACGGTTAGGGTCTCCTTTTCCCATTCCGCTAAAGCCGCGCGAGGCTCAAGGGGTGCGTGTTGGACATAGACCACGTGGTAATCTTCACGCAAGACCTTCCTGGCGCGGGAGATTTCATCGGGAAACGGGTTGGCAGGCACGCCCCCCTGGGCATGCTTTTCCAAGTGACCATATAACTCCTGGTGCGAGGGGTGGGAGACGTATTCCCACCTGGCTGTCTCTGCTAGCGCTTCAATCGCTGCCCGGGCCTGAAAGACCGTGGGGGCCGCCACACCCACGAACTGACCGTCGGCAACCACGACCACACCCTTCATGGCCCGGGCCGGGGCGAGATCGATCCCAGTCAAGGTTGCGCCAAACGCAGGCGGGCGCAGCACTTTGCCGTAAAGCATTCCTGGACGCACCAAGTCTGACGGAAAACGATGTGCGCCGGTCACCAGGTCGCGCCGATTGGGTCGGGGAGTGGACTTGCCAAGGATCTTCCAGTCCGCCACAGGCGTCACTTGCACACCCGCATTCACCGGCTGGGAGAGCAACCGGACGGCAATATCGTTGGCGGCCAGATCCCGATAAGAAAAGCTGCGACCGGATACTGGGTCCTTCACCGCCCCGGCCTGGACCTTGAGCTGGTCTCGGTCGGTTGTCCATTGGCGGCTGGCGATCTCAATAAGGAGTTCTCGGGCCGCCGCCGCTCCCTGCCGGACCGCCGGCACGGTGAACGGGGTTGTGCGGCTCCCGGCGGTGATGCCATCGTTCGGCACTTGAGCTGTGTCGGCCATTACCAGGCGGACCGCTGCAACCTCCACCCGCAATTCCTCCGCCGCGGCCTGGGTCAACTCCGCACGGGCGCCTTGCCCTCCTTCGACTTTTCCAGTGAACACCGTGATGACACCGTCCTTGCCGAAGTGAAGGCGTGAGGAAATGCTGGGCGCCGAGGCGCCGCCGCCGCGCCCGCCACTGCGTTGAGCCAGGGCCGGTGCGCTGAAAACCACCATCAACCCGGTTCCCAATAAGTGCACGAAAGCCCGTCGTTTCAGGCCGAAGTCGAAAGGCACCGCATCCACACCTTCCGACCAGGCGGCGGGATCGTGGTCGGGAGTCATCGCACAATCTGATTTGTTTTTCATGACGTCTCCGGGGCTACCGGCGCAGGCTCAGGCGAATCGAACGCTTCAAGTTTGGATAGTTGCAGCAGCGGCAAAGGTGCCGTCCCAACCGGGCAAGAACCTCGGCCTCGGCGGGGTTGGGGGAGGCGTTCAACACCGCGACGAGTTCCATGACCATGCCCGGGGTGCAGTAACCACACTGCGAGCCCGCCCCGTCGAGAAACGCCTGCTGGACAGGATGCAGCGTATCGCCGCCGGCCAAGCCCTCGATGGTCCGCACCTTTTTGTTTTCGACTGTGGCGATCTGGGTAACGCACGCCGCCACGGCCTTTCCCTCCAGTAACACCGTGCACGCCCGGCATTGGCCTTCGCCACATCCGTACTTGGTCCCCGTGAGGCCAAGGTCTTCTCGCAGGACATCCAGCAAAGGCCGGCTTGGATGCGTGGTTACCGTCTTGAGTTCGCCGTTGACCTCGAAAGAAATCGTCGTGTCCATAGTTGAAACAAGGCGCTCGTTTGATCTCGAACCAGCCATGCTCAGGTTTGAGGCACATTATCTCACTTGCGATTTACCGTCCCGAAAAATCGCACGACAGGCACTGTTTTTGGGGGGAGTAAGCGTAACGCTTGCCTCCCGTACCGAGGAGTGCGTAAAGGCGGCCAGGAAGTGGCGGTGCAGGTCGCGCGCTTTTTAGATTACCCTTTTGGGGTTTGCCGTCCCGAACGCTCTTGGCTATAACCAAGTCTCTTATGTGGATTAAACGAATTGGTGTTGCGCTAGCCGCCATCGGAATCACTTCCTGGATGGCCGGTTGTAATGGGACACATCCCAAACCAGGCGCAAAAACCGGGGAATCCGGTCTCGAGACCGTGGCGCGCGTCCACTGGATGGGGAAGAAGAACCTGGCATCAAACCCCACCGCCACAAACCTGATGAGCATCTGGAACCTCCCGGAAAGCGCCCGGTTGGAGGCGCAGTCGGTGGGAAAACTGGCAGTTGCCCCCTGGCTGCTTTCGCGCGGCCCCGGTGGCACGAACGGAGTGCCTTCGACCCTGCTGCAACCGCTTGTCCAGGACTTGGTTGACCTTGAGAGTTATTTGGAGATCCGCGGCGCTTCGAACCAAACGGGCGAGTTAGTTTTGGCGGTCAAAGTCGATGCCAATCGGGCCAGGACCTGGGAAACCAACCTAGCGCAGGTGATGGAATCCCTGACCGGGGTGAAAGCAGCGGTGACCCCGGACGGTGGGTGGACCCTGAAGAAACATGACGTGCCAAACTTGGTTCAGGCCGTGTATAAAGGAGAATGGTTCCTCGTGGGATTAGCTCAGGAAAAGAACAACTTGTTCAAGGATGTAGTGACCCGCATCAAGGGCAACAAGTCGCCATTTGAAAGTGCTATAAAAACAAATTGGCTCCAGGCAGACATCGATCTTCGCAAAGCCGCCCAAGCCCTGGGTCGAGACTGCAAATTGCCGCAAAACTGGCCCGCCTTCTCCGTCGCCGTTACCGGAGACGGGGAGAATGTGAGAACCAAGGCGACAGCCAGATTCCCCAGTAGTCTCGACCTGTCGCTGCCCGACTGGAGTATTCCAACAGGGCTGGTCAGCGAACCACTGGCAAGTTTCACGGCAATGCGCGGTCTTCGGGCCCTCCTCGCAAGTCTCGAGTTTTTCCCTGTCCCAACGCGTTGGCCAGACCAACTCTATATATGGACGCTGGACGGCTTGCCTTTCGAGGTCTACGCCGCGGCTCCGGACAAGCAGGCAAGCAACACGGTTTCGCAAGTATCCCGGCAGCTTCAGGATCAGGGTAATCCCTGGCTTCTTGCGAAGGCGGCAGGAATCTTCGAATCGAGCACCAACGAGCACGCCGTGCTTTGGAAAGGACTCCCCCTGCTTTCTCCCTTTGTAACCTGCAAAACAGACAAGGGTCAGGATTATCTGTTCGCCGGGCTAATTCCTCTGTTAAGAACCAACCAACCGCCTCCGGCCGAACTCTTCAGTCAACTGCGGGAGCCAAAGGCTGTTTTTTACGACTGGGAACTAACCGGGCCTCGGATCGCAGCCGGGCTTTACAGCGGCCAACTTGTCAGACTTGTGTTTCGAGCCGGGCAACTGCCGCCGGAGTCCAAGGCTGTAGCATGGCTCAAAGCGCTGGAAAGCCGACTTGGAAATTGCGCAACATTAATAACCCAGACGGTGCCAAACGAATTGTCGTTAACCAGAAAATCCATGATTGGCCTGAATTCCTGGGAAATCCACCTCATGGCCGACTGGTTGGAGGCCGGGAGCTTCCCGGTGGGTTTAAACTCTACAGAGACTAAGGCCATCGCCAGGAAAAACCCCGTCGTGCCAGCAACCAAGAATTGATGCAAAGCATTTCCCTTCAGAGTTTTGAATCGACAAAAGAGGGAGTCAATCAATCAAAAGAACGATTCTCTGTGACGGTATAGAAAACCCGTTGGCAGACGACCTCAGAATCGAACTCGGGGGTGGGTCTTTTGAATAACACTCGCTTGAAACCTGTGCCACAATGACTCGGTTGGTTTTTGCCAACTCAAGAGAACTTTCACACGGATAGCCCACACCAAATGCTCGACTCACAAGTCACCGGAATAGTCCCTGATTACCATCGCATTTTCGTTCAAAAAAAAACGAGAATAATGTTGACACTCAAACGGGTTATCCGCCATAGTTGCCATACACACGGTTAACACATAACTACAAAACACATGAGAACAAAAGCACTATTGGGCTTGGCTGCTCTCGCAGTCAGCACTGTTGTCACGTCCGCTCAGGTTTACTCGCTAAACGTGGTTGGATATTACAACGTCACCGTCCCGGCGAATTCATTCTACATGATCGCCAATCAGTTGGACACGGCTAACAACACAATCGGCGCTCTGATGCCGAGCGTTCCTCCAGGCACCGAATTCTACAAGTTTGCGGCTGGTTACACTGGCTACGCGTTCGATGAGTTCGATCTCGCATGGACACCGAATGGCAACGCTACACTGAATCCAGGCGAAGGCGGTTTCATCAAGAATCCTACGGCCAACCCGCTGACGATCACTTTCGTTGGTGAAGTGAAGCAAGGCACACTTGAGAATGCTCTCCCTGCTGGTTTCGCCATCCGTTCCTCAATCGTTCCTCAAGCTGGCAAAGTGACTACCGACCTTGGTCTCCCTGCCGCCGCCGGCGATGAACTTTATATCTACAACAACGGTTACACGGGTTTCGCATTCGACGAATTCGATCTCGCGTGGACGCCCACTGAACCCACCGTAGCTGTCGGCCAAGCTTTCTTCGTCAAGAAGGTGGCTGCTGCGAATTGGGTGCGGACTTTTACGGTTCAATAATCCCAGAATAAAAATTAGAATCCCAATACATACCAACATAAAACCACAAAAATATGAAAAAAACCTTAGTGACACTGGCGGTTCTCGCGACCGCAGTAAGTGTATTCGCACAGGGAACTGTGATGTTCACGGGCTTCAGTTCCGGAAACGGTGTAAACTGGAAGGTTTTCCAGGCTGACGGAACCACACCACTTTCTGGTGCCAATTACTTCGCGCAGTTGCTGTCAGCACCTGGCTTAGGACAAACCGCAGGTTTCATAGAGGGTACTCCCGCAACGACGTTCAGGACTGGTTCAGCGGCCGGCTACGCGGCCTTGACAACCGTCACCCTGCTCAATGTCCCGGGAGAGTCCATGGCTGGCGTAACGTTCCGAGTTGCCGCTTGGGACAATACCTCAGGCCTGTATCCGACTTGGTCTGAAGCCTCGACTGCTTGGCAGAACGGTTTGATCGCGGGTGGTATGAGCGTCCCCTCGGACTTCACCGCGAAGATTGGTGGCAATCTCACCACTCCGCCCTACGTGACTGGCCTCACGAGTTTCAACATCGCCATCGTTCCCGAACCCTCGAGCCTCGCGCTCGCTGGTCTCGGTGCTGCTGCGATGTTGATTTTCCGCCGTCGCAAGTAAGATAACTCTTACAGTTTAATTCAAGAGAAGCCGCTCGAAAGAGCGGCTTCTTTTTTTCTCGTGGTGGTTCATGAACTGAACACCGCATCGACCTGTAGGAGCCGGCGGGTGATGCCCATTTGACCAGAACTCAGACGACGCTATGACCGGCACCGAATCCGAGTGGGCAGTGTTGTTCCCCAAAATGTGTCGATGAGCCCGTTAACTGGCGTGTTCGGGCCAGGCGGAGTAGACGGACGGAAGGTTTGATCGAACGGACCCAGCTCCCTGCGCTGATACTCATTTACCCGCAACGGTCGAACCAATTTGCGAGGGTGGGGAAACCGCGATCAGCACCGGGATCTTATGCTGGCCGCTACAAAAGCCCTCAAACCAACCCTTCACTTCAGACGGCCTGTGAAGCAACCCAGGAAAACCTCAATCAGTTGCTAGAGCGAAGGCATGCCCGGAGGCCGAGGGAGAATGGGGCCGGTGGGTTGTTCCTGGGCTGGTTGCTGGGAGGCATTGAGTTGCCTGGAGATGGACGTAGGGGGCAGAGGCGCCCCGACGCCAGCCTGTCTCTGAGCTTCAATCATTATCTCCTGTTCCTCAAGACTCATGCTCGGCTCGGGAGGCCAGCTTGGCTTTGCTGCGCTGCCTGAACCCGTTCCGGTTAAGGGTATCCCGGCAACTCCAGAAGGATCCATGGCGGCACCCGGGCTGCCATATGAAGGAGTTGCGTTGTACCCTGAGGAGGTTGAGCCATCTCCTGGGACTCTGAGATTTCGGGTAGGAATCGTGCGCATTCCTGGGAGTGTGTTTGGTGTCATCGGGCTTGCGCCGGCTGGCCGGATCGCTGACGGAGTCGGAATTCCAGCGACAGCACCAGGAGTTCCAGGGGGGCGCGGGGCGCCTGGGGCGGGGGTGGAGGGGAGCTTAGGGCCGTCCTTTTCGAAATCAAGGGTTGTTGGAACCCCGGCATAAATCAGTTTGACGCTACCGGCCACCTCATTGATTTCGAGAACTTCAATGTCACCCTCCCGCACGCCTTCCGTTATGATGTAGGATTGCTCGCCTTTGGGCTGCTCTCCCGGTTTTGCGGGAGCTGCGGCAGTTTTTAACAGGACCTGCTTCTTTCCGAGGATGGTGGTGATGCCGGTCAGCGTCAGTTTAGATGGTGGTGGTTTTGTCGCTTCTGGCGGGGCCGGCGGAGGGGGATCCTTCAGTCCAAAGATATTCCGTTCAACAATAGCCCGATACGGGTTGTCGGGAGTATTGGCCCCTGCCGCGAAGTGCATGACTACTGCCGCAGCGCCGAGCAAGAGCAAAGGGATTCTCAAAGGAATCATAATCCGAATATATTCTTCGGTTTACTATACACCAGAACTATCCGTTTGTTGCACTTTATCGAGGCGAGTTTTAATCCCGGCTCGCGACGCCAAAACGCGCAGCTCTGGCCCTAATCTCCCTGTGGAATTCGTTCAGGGTTCTCGGTAGGGCTCGCCAGCCTGGTATTTCAGCAATAATTCCCGATTCCGTTGAGCGGTTTCCCCCTGCCCTGCGGCGTCGGCGACTCTAATAGCCTCCTCGGCGGTGGCAATGGCGTCAGAGAACCGACCGACCTCCGCTAAAGCCGCCGCCAAGGTGCCGAGGAGCACCGCTTCGCGCCGCCCGGTCAAGAGGCACGCTCGCTCGGCCCACTGCACGGCTTCCCGGCCATCGCGCAGACTCTCCACAGGAGACGTCGCCAGGATCCAAGCCAGATTGTTCAACGCTTCAACGCTATTTTTATTCAGCGCAATCGCGTATCGGTAATGGTCGACAGTCGCCGCCAGTCTACCTTCACCCAGGTAACCCAATGCCAGTCGGTAGTGGGTTTGAAAATCGAACGGGTTCACCCGTAAAGCTTCCTGCCGCACCTCAACGGCCCGTTTGGCCTGACCGGATGCATCCAAAAACATGGCCAACTGTCTCCATGCCACCGGATGGTCGGGGGCCAAACGAACGGCTTCGGTCAGACATTCCACAGCCTCAGAATAGTGCCGTGACAAACCCAGGTTGATTCCGGATTGGAGAAGCCCCTCCGCCTTCATTGCCGCGGACGCTTGCCGATCCTTTGTGGTGGGCCCGTCCGTCGGAACCGGCTCGATTCCTTTCAGTACCGCGTCGGCTTGTTCCAATGCCTGCTGGAAGTTGCCCATTCTGGTCCACGCGCCCACCAGGCCTATCCGAGCCGCTGGCAGCTCGGGATCCAATTCAACCGCTCGTGCAAAGCGCCGCGCGGCCGACTCGAATCTGCCGTGGTCGGCATCACTGACACCGTAGGCAATATGAGTCCAGGGACTCCATGAACGAACCCAGAAGGTGCTGCACACCGTCATCGCCCAGACCACCAGGAGCCAATAAAACCAAGCCCGGGCGGCCCCTGCCCTGGCAGCAACCCACTCCCAGCCACTCACTGTCACCACGGCCAGAGGAACCAAGGCTGGCAGAGCATAGAAAGCCTTGACCTGTGCATAGGAAGGGACCCGAAGAGCCATGAAAACCATGCCAACAACGAAAGCCGCCAACAATCCAACAAAGAGCAAGCCTGATGGAGAAGGCCGGCGAAACACACCAACTGCGAGGCGAACGCCGCCGATCAGTATGAGGATGGTTATTGGCGCGGAGAGCAGGACCAGAATGTTCCCCAAATCGTGATTCCATGGCGGGCGGAACAGCATTCTTGCTGAACCGCTACCCAGGCTATCCCCCCACAATGAGGAGTAGAATCCATCGGCAAAACTATGAAGGCTGCTGAACAATGGTGTAACGAATGTCTGGCCAAAACCCAGGAACCATGACGCGCTGCGATACCCGGGGTCCTGCCACCAGGCGAACGGCAGGCTTGGATCCCAGTTGCCGATTAATGGATTTCCGAAATGCATCCAAACCCGGACATAATGCCAACCGCAAACAACCAATAGCGACGCAAAGACCAGAACCGTCGTTCCTTGCGGTAACAGAAAACGGGTCAGCCACGACTGCCGGGCTGCCTCCCTAACATCGCCGGCACTGATCCCCTGCCCTGACGCAGAACTCGGATCACCGTGGTGGACTGAGCGGTTGATCGCATTCCAACTGATCGCGCCGAGCACGAAAGGGACCGCCAGCACCGCCGAAAACTTGGTAAGGAGCGCCAAACCTAGACTGACCCCCACGGCGGCGTAATGCCAGACATGGACACGGCCAAGGGCATTAATCTTGAGCGTAAAAAGAATAGCAAGGCTCACGAAGAAGGCGGCAAGCCCTTCGTTTGTGGCGTGGTGGGACAAATAGAGATTGGCCGGCAGCAGGCCACCCACGAGCACTCCGACCGCCTGTAAGGCTGCACGTCCGACAAAGACGATTCTCAGGCAAAGGAACAAGACGAAAACGTGAGCAATTCCGACGAAGCCGGAAAAGAACCGCAGAAAGAGGAGTCCAGCATCACTTGAAGCCGAAAGGTCGAGGATGGCCAGCAAGCCAGCCCCGAGCAAGTAATAGAGTGGCGGCTGATACATTTGCCAGCCGTCGCTTGCCAGAGGCAACCGCTGATGCTCCAAGATGTAGTTTATGTACTCCGTGTGCCCGTCCCGGTCGAAGCCAAAAAGTGGAGCTATTTGCGGAAGGTTGTTCACCAACAAAACCGCCCAAGCCGCGAGAGTCAGGAAAAGAGCCATCCGCGCAGGATCCTGGAGCCCACGCAGAAGGTTGTCAGAACCGGAAATGTGAAGGCGGCCAAGCTGGCGGAAACCGAACAACACGACTCCCGCAAGAGCTGCCAAGCAAACCAGCAGTCCCCAAACTCGGGACAACGACTCGAAGAGAGTCTCCCGGCCGAAAAGATCGTTGCCTGGCCTCACGAGCGGAGCATCCATGGCGAGCGCGGCAGGCCGAGAGACAGCTCCCGCAAAAGACACCACCCAGTTGGTGTCGGTGCGGAGGTTAACTTCTGCCGTCACCAAGGACAGGGATAAGGCTGGAGGACCGAACTGATTCACCACTGTGACTGCGATTTCGTTCGTACCTGGCTTCAGGAGACCACCTACTTCAGCAACCGCTCCCTGCTTCCATGCTTCGGGCGCAAGGCGAATCGGAACCGGCTGACCGTTGATTTCGACCTCGCCGGAATTGAACGCACGGAGGGTCAGATTGGCAGGCCCCCTAGCGCTGCCGAGCGCAAAGGATCGGCGGAATCTGGCGGGCAGCTCTGCCGCACCGTGGGGATTAGTATCTGGCGGTTTGGGATAAATGATCCATTGCGCCGCACCGGCTGCCGACAAAAAGGGAACGCTGACATCCGACACGCACAACCTCCACAACCAAACGGCGCCCGTGAGGGCAGCAACGCAACCCAGAACCTGAAACCACCGGCGAAGCTGCGCCGAGGGAACTGCGGCTGCGAGAGCTTCCGTCTGTTGCTTTTTCTCGGGGTTTTGCATGTGAGAGCCGTCGTTCAATCTCAATTGTTCAACCGGTTGTCGCTCATGGCGGAATCTTCGGAATGGTCCGCTTAGTTTTGGGGTGGCTCGTGAAAAGGTTTTCCAGCCGTGTACAACAACAGCAACTCTCGATTGCGGTTGGCGACAGACTCTAGCCCAGCACCAGAGGCTTTGCTTATGGCTTCCGTTGCTGCGTCAATGGCTTCGGGAAAACGTCCAGCCTCGGCATAAGCTGCGGCGAGAGTGCCAAGAAAAACTGGTTCCTTACGGTTGGTGAGGGCCACTGCGCGTTCGGCCAGCAACACCCCCTCGTGGCCGTTACGCAGATCTGAATTGGCATTAGCGGCAAACACCCAGGCAAGATTATTCAAGGCTTCGGGCCAGTCTGGTTGAGCTTCCAGAGCCCGGCGATAGCACGCAATCGCCTCCCTCACTTGGCCTGTGGCCTGGTGTACGAGCGCGGCGTGATAGTTTGCCCCAGGATGGCCAGGTTCCAGTTTCAGCGCTTGGACAAAGGCGGCAGCAGCCTCATCTGGGCGGTTCTGCTGAAGCCACGCAACACCGAGAACAACACAGGTTTCGACATCCTGCGGTTTGAGCCGCAGGGCTTCGCGGAACTGGGTGATTGCGACCTCGGTCTTGCCCTGGGCCAGGAGAATGTTGCCCAGGTATCTGCGGGGCGCGAACAACTCAGGTCTCATCTCGACCACCCGCGAGTAGAGCGCTGCGGCCTCATCCAACTTGTTCTGGTTATGAAGCGCGATGCCAAGGTTAAAAATCACCGACGGGTTAAGCGGAGCCCGGCGCAGAGCCTCACGCAAGGCGACCTCGGCCTCAGCGTAGCTTTTCAATCGATTCAACACATCGCCGAGGCCATTCCAAGGGTCGGGGAAATGTTGATCCAGACGGATTGCCTCGCGAAAGCTGGCCACAGCCAGATCGTACTGTCCCCTGCGTGCCTGAATAGCTCCGAGGGTGTTGTGGGCCTCGGCATAACCCGTGGACAGTCGCAGCGCCAAAGTGCATTGTTCGAGAGCTTCGTCGACCTTTCCTTCGTCGAGCAACACGGTAGCGAGGACCGTATGGGCAACGTAATTATCGCGCGTAACGGCTGCCGCATGGGTAAAGAGTGTCTTGCTGCTTTGCCAGTGCCGCACCTGGCACAGCGTTAGCAGGCCACAACACGTGAGGACCACAGCGCACGCAGAAACTGGAGCCCACCGGGGTATGGCGAGACGACGAATAACGTCTGATATGCCCCAAGTTACTGCCAGAAAGAGCCCAATATGAGGAAGATAGGTGTACCGATCCGCAAAACCCTGTTTGCCCACCTGCACCAATCCAATAACCGGCACGAGCATACCGACAAACCATAACCACCCCACCAACATGGCTGGATTGGACCGCAACCTCCACAAGCAGCAAATCGTGATCGCCACCAAGATAAGCGCAGCGAGAAGGACTGGCGCGGAGACAAGAGACATGGGGATATTCGGGTAGAAAGGCGCCAGATCAACCGGCCAAAATGTTTTGGCCAGGTAGCGGCCATAGGAGACCACTGCGTTGGCGAAGCGGAGATCAAAAGGAACGGCTTCCAACGACGCAGTAGCGCCGCTTGCCCGTTGCACTTTGAAAGTGACTATACTCGAGACGAACGCGAGAAAAAAGAATGGTACCTTCTCAAGAACAATTCTCCGGATTGGATCCCCCTCCCACTGGAAGGCCGATGGCTTCAGGCGGATCCTCTGTAAGGGCCAGAAATCCAAGAGCAGGAGCACGCAGGGAAGTGTAACCACCATCGGTTTACTCATGAGTCCGAGGGCGAAACTGGCCAGGGCCAGGGCATAAAACAATTCGGGGGATCGGGCAAACCGAGCAAAACGGTCGGAAGCCACCTTAGGTTTCGGCTCCAGGCGCAACCGCCCCGCGTACGAGGCGTACGCCCAAACCGAGAGCAAAAAGAAGAACCCGCTCAGCACATCCTTTCTTTCCGAGACCCACGCCACCGACTCGACGTGCAACGGGTGGACTGCGAAAAGGGCCGCGACGAATGCGCTGCGCCACATAGACCGGGTAAGGCTGGTCAGGCAGAGAAAGACGAGCAAAGAGTTTAGGGCATGCACTGCCACGCTAACCAAGTGATGTCCGGCGGGGTTCAATCCGAAGAACTCCACATCGAGCATGTGGGATATCCAAGTGAGCGGATGCCAATTGCTGGAGTGATAGCTAGTGAATGACCAGCGGACACTTTCGACTGTCAAACCGTTCTGAACGTAGGGATTGGAGGTTACGTAATCAGGGTCATCAAAATTAACGAACCCGTTATTCATGGCCGGCCAATAGACAGCTGCCGTGAGCAACAGCAAGGAAAGGCCAATCAACAGAAACGTTCGCCGCGGTAAATCAACTGGAATCGTCATTCAGTTATGAAACCGTGATTCTGGCGAATTCGGCGAATGAAGGCAAACTCCCTGAAGAACTCGGGTGTTACGTAACCAGCTCAAAAAAGTGAATCAAGGCAACTCGACAGCAACCGCAATTCGTTTAAGCGCTTCCGTTGCCGTTGTTCGAACCATGGGATCGGTGTCATTTTGCAGGTCTTCGAGGAACGTGGTCGAGGATTTGGCGGGGGCTCCGATCCTGCCTAAAACCCGCGCCGCCCACGCGCGGTTCTCCGGAATCTCGTCGGCAAGGCAACGAATAAGGACTGGCACAGCAGGGGCGGCATTGGTGTAGGCCCGCCCCAACACTCTGAGTGCAGTCAGTCGAACGTTGGGTGAAGGGTCCTCAAGGGACAATGAGCAGGCTTCAATCACCCTCTCATCCGCAGCCCTGATTTCGTACAGAGTGCGCAGGGCATCGACCCTCTCTTCAGGCCCGGATTGGTGAGCAAACCGGCATAGCAAGGGTATGGCGCGTTCCAAAGAAGCCATTATTCCGGCCCGAGAACCGTTTGAAGGATCGCGGTCGGAAGCCGTGCTTGCATCAGGCAGCCCGCTTTCCTGCCACCCGGCCGAGCCTATTTGTCCAAGACTCCGCACCGCCGCCAGTTGGACGGCGTGGTCTTCATCGTCCAATGCGCTTACGACCGCCGACACGCTCGCAGAAGAGCCAGACCTTATGTCGCCGAGGATTCTGATCGCAGCCAGGCGGACCAGGCTGTTGGTATCTTTGGCGAGGGGGGCGATCGCAGGAACCGCAGGGTAGCCGACATGGCCAAGCGCCTGAGCGGACTGATAATGAACCTCCTGGCTTGGATCATACAGCGCTCGAACCAAAGCTGGGACCGCTTGTGAGGCTTCAGGACCGATGATCGTCAAGGCGTGCGCCGCAACCCTGCGGGTGCCAGAGTTGCCCGGAATCTGAATACGTTTTAGGATTGCTCGCCGGACCGGTCCCGAGAAGCGGCGGGACTGCTGCCAGATTTGTTCTCTCCACGCAGAGTCTTTGGTCTCGAGCAACCGAATCAGTTCCGGTACGGCTTTTGCGCCTGCGGCTCGGAGACCTACGGTCGCCTCGTCTCGCACTGCGGGGTCGGGTGACAACATTTGTTGAACGAGGTCGAAAACAAGTTTGTCCTTGTAGACTGGCTCAGGCCCCTGTCCTGTCATCCAGAACAAAAGGAAACCTGAGGCGATCAAACCTATAGCAATCAGCAAAGGACGGAGAATCTTCACAGCCCGGTCAATACTGGGGAAATGCCGACAAATCCACCCATTGCATCTGGTATTTTTCTGGGCTCAACTTTTCGAGCCGGCACAGCTCGTCCATGTCGGCTTGCATCTCAGGACTCGGACCAGAAGTAGCCCGTCCGGCCAAAAACACCAGTTCCCCCGGTAACGGGAGCAGGTTTGGAGAACCTGAATCGCCGCCTTTTCCGGTGGGAACGGTGAAACCAGGCACACTGGCACTGACGTGACCGCCCTGCTCGGTCATAAAAACGGGGCGGGGCACGGCGGTGCCAAAAGGAATTATCCGGACCGCAATGCGCTTGTAAGTATCAACCTCCGCAGCCACCCGCAAAGGATCGATTCCGTCGGGCAGATCGCGGTTGAATAAAACCAGAGTATAATCCTGCTGGATGCCTTGCTTAGGGGTCCGCACCACTTCGCGCACGATCTCCACCTGTTCGAGCCGGTCTTCAGCCGTGAGGAACCAGACCTTCTTGCCACGTAGATTGGTGCGGAAACCGTCAGCCCCCATGCTATGACCTCGCGTGTAACCGTGCCGCCGAGTCAATGCGGTGATCGGGATTTGTCCGGAATTCCCTTCCCCTTCCCAGGAGGGGCTCAAAGCCGTTAGCCCCTTCATTCCCCACATGAGACCTTTGCGGTTCCACCTGACGGATGGCGGCGTGGCAGGCCAGGAAGGTGACCTCTGCCGAAGGGCCCAGATCGCCGTGCCTCGACCATTCGTAAGCGTCACGAAATTGGTCCAAATTATTTGGTTCAGCGTCCCGGGCAGCCAGTGTTGAAAGACCCGGTTTGTAGCTCTTGTTGGGAGGCCAGCACTTTGCTGGGCGCGCTCGCTGATCTGGAGTGAAAAAACCGCCGGTCCGTTAGTAATCCATTTCTCCTCGGCTCCGTCCGGGAGCCTCCACGCCTGGTCCAAGTCTTGGTTCGTAGATTGAGAGACAGCCAATCGCTTCGGTTCCGGAGCTTGCACAGGGACCGGGGCTGGCTGCACAAATGTCTTGGGGGCGACTTCGGAAGGCACAATGGGCAAGGGCTGCGCAGGGTCCGCCACATGGACGACCGGAGCCGGTCCCGATTGTGAAGAACACCCTGCTAATACCATGGCGACGGCCGAAAAACCCAGCATTGGCCAAAAGACGAAGGTCCGCATCATAGACCATTTTCGGCCATTGGTTACCGGCATGC
Source organism: Verrucomicrobia subdivision 3 bacterium UBA6082 (assembly GCA_002428665.1). Lineage (GTDB taxonomy): Bacteria > Verrucomicrobiota > Verrucomicrobiia > Limisphaerales > UBA8199 > UBA6082. The sequence goes on along the minus strand of DIXK01000096.1, from coordinate 42,786 downwards.
AACCATAACTTTGGCTTGGCGCAGCGGCTCGCCGCGGACGTATGGACCATAGGGATTGCCATCGTCGTACGCAGATCTAAAGCGCAGGAGTGCGCAGTTCAGGTGCATAGTCAAACTTGATAGCATTTTTCAGAGGATTGACACTGTACTCGGATGACGTAGGATGGGCTGCAGTGCCGGTTGGCGCGTTCGTCTATCGGTTTAGGACACGGCCCTCTCAAGGCTGAAAGACGGGTTCGATTCCCGTACGCGCTACCATCAAAGAAGCATCATGGCAACGTTCCAGATCATTTTTAACCCAACCAGCGCGGCGGAACTAGGGCGGATGCCGAAAGAACTGCAACTGCAGATTCTCGGCGAGTTTCGGGGCTTACCGCAACAGGTAATGCAAACGGAGTTGGATGACTTTGGCAAACTGGAGCGAGCCGGCCGTATTCTTCACCGTTTCCGGGTGGGGGATTACCGGGTGTATTTTGAGCGCCATGAATTGGGTCTAGTGATCCACCGAATCCTTAGCCGCAACACTTTGAAAGACTTCTTGTTCCGTTCCGGGATCAAAATGCAGGAAGACGAGGCGCTACAACAGAATCCTAAATTCTGGGATTTGATTGAAGCAGCCCGCACTGCCGCAAAGCCGTAATCCGGAGTTTTCCTCCGATTCATTCGGCCATCGGCACCGATCCAGCCAATGGTTTGGCATTGCTGGGGCGCGCAACCACAGAAAAACTGGACAAAAACGCACTTGACCCGGCAGAAAGCCGGATCACCGGACGTCCTCGCCCAACTCCACGTTCCAGTAAGCCAGGTCGATGAAGTGTTTCCAGCTATCGTGCCGGTACAGATTGAAGTTGATCTGAACAAACGGCCGCCATTTCGGCCGTTTCGGCTTCCGGATCAGATGAATCCCGGCCTCGCCAGGCGTCCGGTTGGATTTTCGCGTGTTACATTCAATGCAGGAACAAACAATATTCTCCCATGTGGTGGGACCGCCACGATCACGGGGAATGACGTGGTCGAGGTTGAGGTCTTTGCGATCAAAGGTCCGGCCACAGTATTGGCAGGTATTCTTGTCGCGCTCGAAGATGTTGTGGCGGGTGAACTTAACTTCCTTTTTAGGCAGATGGTCGTAGACCAGCAGCAGAATCACCCGTGGCAACCTGATGCGAAAGGAAATTGAGCGAACACATTCGGGATGAGGTTTACTCTCGGACAAATCGCGCCACTCGGGAAAGCTGAAGGTGCGGAAGGAGCCGTCATCCTGATCCAGGACGACTTGGGCGTGGCCTTGAAACAGCAACGTCAGAGCACGGCGCACCGTGCAAACGTTAACCGCCTGCCATAACCGGTTGAGCACCAGCACGTGTTGGTTGAGCGTAGAACTCATAACCCAATTCCACTTCGTGAAGGCTACAAAATGGCTTTCCGACTGTCAACGTGGGTCCCGGCGCGCGAGATAGGAACTGAAAAGAGGCGGGTTGTCTCAGGCGTGGATTGAAATGCCCTGTAGCGAGACAGATGCGAGGTGGCGCCCATGCGGAAGAGGCCGGACACGCGCATTTCACAGGGTTCAAGTAGCCTGTCCAGGAGAATGGCCCGCAGAATGCTCACCAGGATATCACTCAGTTTGGACATGAACAATGTAGCAACCTACGGAGAATATCATGGCATTGCCATTTCTTAGCGGTAAAAAACGGGACCAGGTCGTTTCAGTGGATTTGGGCGGGCGAACCACCAAAGCTGTGCAAATGCAGCGGAAGGGGGATCGCTTCGAACTTCTGAGCTTTGCGGTCATGGACGCGCCCATCTACGAAAAAACGCTGACAGCCGACTTGGTGAGTGAACATCTGAAGAGCATTCTGCAGGCCTTGGAAGCAAAAACCCGGGTGCTGGCGCTTTCGGTCGGAGTCGGTGACTCAGTAGTCCGTCATGCCGATCTGCCCCAGATGCCCGTTTCCGACATGCGGCAGGTGCTGAGGAATAACACGAAGAACTACCTGCAACAGGACTTAAGCCGGCACGCATTCGATTGTCATATCATTCCGCCGCGGAACAATGCCAAGACGCAGGACAAGACGAAACCGCAAGCTGGACCGCCGAAGTACCGTGTGCTGGTTGCGGGTGCCCGTGAACAATTGCTGGCAGACCTGCAGGCCGCAGTGAAAAGCGCAGGGGCGACTATTGACATGGTCGCGCCCGGTTTGGTCGGGCCGGTGAATGCCTTCGAGATGGCGATGCCGGAAGTGTTCTCCAAGGAAGTCATTGCCCTGGTGGATATCGGCTTTAAAAACACAACTATTTCCATTTTACAGGAGGGAGACCTGTTGCTGAGCCGGGTAGTAGCCATCGGGGGTGACCGCATGACCACAGGCCTGGCGGAAGTGCTGAGCATCAGCTACGCAGAGGCAGAGGGGATCAAGATCGGAATGCCGACCGAGGTGCAAACCGAGCTTGAGGCCATTATCCTGCCGCTTGGCCGGGAACTTCGCGCGTCGATCGATTTCTACGAGCACCAGAACGACCGCGCGGTTTCACGGGTCTATGTGAGTGGAGGTTCTTCCCGTTCCGATTTGGTGATGCAGATGCTTCAATCCGAGCTCATGGTGGACTGTCTGCCCTGGAATCCGACAACCTTTCTGCAACCAGCGCTGCCGCCCCAGCAAATGATCGAGATCGAGCAGGTGGCACCGCAACTCGCTGTGGCCGTGGGCGCCGCAGTCGCAACCTTATCCTGATAACTGACTCAACCCTATGGCTATTCGATTAAACTTGCTCGCCGAAGCGCAGGCACTTGAGGACATGCGCCGGCGCGACCCGGTGAAACGTGTTGTTTTCGCAGGCGTCGTGCTGGCTTTGCTTACGTTATGTTACAGCAGTTCGGTCCAGTTCAAGATGATGATGACCAAGAGTGAACTGAGCCGGCTGGAATCGGAACTCGCCGCCTTAAATCCGGAATACCAGAGCATCCAATCCAACCAAACCCAACTCGCCGACATTACTCAACGGGAGCACGCGCTGGTCCGCCTGGCCACGAACCGGATGTTATACGGGACGCTTTTGAATGCCTTGCAGCACACGGCGCTGCCCCAGGTTCAATTGGTCCGCCTCAAGACAGATCAGTCGTATGTGTACACTGAAGAGGTCAAAGCCAAGACGAATGCAAACCGGGTGACGCCCGGGAAGCCGGCGGCGGTCACGGAGCGCATCCTGCTAACGATGGAAGCCAAAGACACCAGTGCGAATCCTGGAGACTCGATCAACACGTTTAAGGACTCCGTCGCCTCCTCGCCATACCTGGTATCGCCCACGGGAACGTCAAACGAGGTGCGCCTGGCTAGTCTTTCCCCACCACAGACAGTTGGAGGATCCAAGCCGTTTGTGTTGTTCACCCTTGAATGCCGTTATCCGGAGGTCACGCGATGAAACGTTTAACGAAAGAAAAAAGACAACAAATTGTGCTGGCCATTCTTATGGTGGCGATGGTCCTGTGCGGACTGTGGTTTGGGCTGATCCGGTTCCAGCGTAGCGCACTGGCAACCGCCGCGGACAGTCGAGACAAGGCGGTGCTGAAGCTCAAGACCGTGAAACACACCATTGAAACGGTAGACCAACTTGAAACCAACCTCGCGGAGGCGCGCAAAAGGATCACAGCGCTCGAAGAAACTATGGCCTCGGGTGACCTGTATGCCTGGGCCATCAACAAGATGCGGACCTTTAAGCATCCGTATAAGGTGGAAGTACCCCAGTTCAGCCAGATTGACGGGCCAAAGAAGGCCTCGTTGCTTCCGGATTTTCCCTATCAGGAAGCCACCCTCACCATTGGCGGAACGGCTCTCTATAATGATTTCGGGAGATTCATAGCCGATTTTGAGAATGAATTTCCCTACATGCGGGTGAGGAATCTGACCCTGGAGCCGGCCCCAGGTCAGCAAACCGCGGAGAAGGAAAAACTATCATTCAGGCTGGATATCGCAGCCTTGGTCAAACCGAATGTTTAAGGAGATACCCCTATGAAGTTACCCATCGCGAGTTTGAATACCGTCCTGGCTGCCACCTTGCTTGTTCCACTTTGGACCTTGGCGGCTTCGATACCAGCAACCAAATCCACAGCGCAAGGACAAGCCAAAGGACAGGCAAAAGCCCCAGCGGACACCACCACATCTGCGGCCGAAATCCCAATCCCCAAATCATTCTTCAAGGCCCCAGAAACGGCGCGCGACGGACGGAACCCGTTCTTCCCGGAGTCCGCTCTACCGGAACTGACAGTTGCCAAAGAAACCACGAGCCCGGTCAAGAAGGCCGCCCCGGTTGTCGAAAACCTGCCGCTGGTTTTAAACGGCATCACCAGCCCGCCCCGTCGAACGGCCATGATCAATGGACGTACCTTTGAGCAAGGTGAGGAAGGCGAGGTCAAGCTGCCAACTGGCAGCAAGCTGCTGGTCAAGTGTCTGGAAATCAAAGATGAATCAGCCGTGGTGGATGCCGGTGGAGTGCGCCGCGAACTGCGGCTTCGATTCGCCCTTTAAATGCCTATTTCAATAAGAGGAAGGCTGCGGACACGATGCCGGTCGGGACGAGCGCGCCGAGAAACAGTCGCAACGGCGACACACCCTCCGGGAAAAACTTGGCGAGGATAGATTGACCGGCGGGGTTGGGCGCGTTGGCAATCACCGTCAACCCGCCGCCGGCAACGGCCCCGGCAAGCACCGAATACTTGAGTTGTTCGGTAAGACCTGGAACTAAACTGGCCAAGTAAGTGATCGCCGCGTTGTCATTAAACGCAGTAAGCAGAGCGGCGCCAAAGAACAGGCCACGCTCGCCAAACTGGCTTAAAACCGGAGCGATCCACCAGGCTTGCAAGCCTCCATGAACCAATAAACCGGCGAGAAAGAAGCCGACCAGGAGGGCGGGTCGGAGGGCCAACTCACTTTGATGGTGCTCGGTGGCGCGGGTAAACGCCAGATAGAAAAGGAATCCACCAATAAAGAGTTCCGGAAAATGGTTATTAATAACCGTCCACGCCAGGAAAAAGATGTGCATGCCCACCACCCAGGCTGGTGTCGACACGGACGTGCCTGACCTAACGGCCTCTGGGGAAAACAATGGCGCCTCGTGATTCAAGCGATTCAACTCCCGGCGGAAAATGAGAAAATAGCAAAGATTGGCGCTCAAGATCCCAAGCGCAGCTTTCCACCCGAAGTGCGTGAGCATGTAAAGCAAATCCCAGTTCCATTTGCCCGCAACCATCAGCACCGGGGGGGCCGCAAAATGTGTCAAGGTCCCACCAACGGAAACGTTAACAAACAAGAGGCCCAGAGTGGCGTAGGCCATTCGTGGACTGGGCTTGCAATCGTAAAATTTCTGGGCGAGTAACATCGCGGAAATAGTCATTGCTGCCGGCTCAGTGATGAATGAACCAAGCAGAGGACCCAAGGTCAGAATTGAAAACCACCAGGCAGCCGGGGTGCCTCCCCCGAGGGACGCGGCTATCGACATGATGCGCTCTGAGAGGCGGAGAATCGGCCGACTGGCGGCAATTGTCATGATAACCACAACGAACATCGGTTCCGTGAAATTGACACCCTCACTCAGGTAATTCCTGGCGGTAGGCAAACCCTTGTCGGCACATAAGAGTATCAACAGCGGTACCACCCAGATACCAAACACCGCTTCCACCTCGCTAAGAAAGTGACATACTTCAGCCCAAAAACTCACCTGTCCCCGGGTTCCTGGCTCGGAAACCGCCACTCCGGCGCGCAGTAACTTTTGCTGATGATTTTCTTCGAGACGGTGCGCCAACTGCAGAAACAGAGGGGCGATAAATGTATGGATGATGGCCAGGACAAACAAGCAGGTCGCGATGAGGTTGAATGGCTCCGCCTTAATCCGGAACAGCAACACCTGCCACAGGGCCGCACCTTCGGGGGATTCGTAACTGGAAAGCTCTGGCGGAAACGGGGGCAAGATTTCGTGGTTTGAGCTAGACGCGAAGACCGGCACTGCCGACGTGAGGACCAAAACCAGCACCAAAGGCCAACAAAACCAGCCTTTGAACCAGTCGTACCCCGTTTTTCTTCTCACGTCCATAAGCTACTAATCATCAAATGAACCCGCGGAATGTCAATTGCAGACCGGATGACGACGCGCTTCGCCATCACATCCAGGTCGACCTGGAAGGTCAACCCATCACGGACTTTTAGCCCCGTGGACTCACAACCGCCGGGTACAAACAACATGTCAACCGCGTCACCCATTTTATCCGTGGCAACGAAGTACTGCCTGGGCTTTGTCTGCCCCTTGCGAGGGGGCTGATATCTGGTACCTTTGAACCAAGCTGGCTGAAAGCGCGGCGTATTGTTAGACATGCCACTCGAAGGCCCATTATGCAGGAGACCGCTCAATGATTTGAGCCGAAGGTTAAGCTACATTGCGCCTCACCGCCATTCGACCCGCATTCCAGGAAGTCCATGAACACACCCAATTCTGCCACGCCACCTCCGCCTGCCAACCCCTCGCCTGCCCCAGCCGTTGCCAGGCAAAAGAACATCGCACTCTACATGGTCGCGGGGCTGCTCGCCCTGGTGGTGTTGATTGTCGCCACTGCCGCCCTGGCCCTCTGGTGGATTCAGCGTCCAATAAAACCTGTCGTCCTGTCAGCCCAGGAGAAGACGGTCGTAGAACGAAAGCTCCAGCGTCTCGGGGTCGCAGAGGCTGCCGAGCCCAAGCCGCACACCCCAACCGCAGCAAGCCCCACTAGGGCACACGCCGCGGAAGCCGAAGAACGGACCCCCAAAGCCCCCAGCGCAACGGGTGCCGGGCAGGACCAGGATCGGCCCTATGTGCCGGGGTCCAAAGTGCTGAGGCTCACAGAACGGGAAATCAACGGGCTGCTGAACGCGAACACGGGACTTGGTGAGACGGTGCGCATCGAGTTCGGTAGGGACGCTGTTAACGCTTACATCGCAGTGCCCATACCCCAGGATTTCCCGGTAGGGGGCGGCAAGATGTTTCGGGCGCGGGGACGGTTCCACGTGTCGCTGGGTAACGGCGGGGCGCCTTTTGCTGTGCTCGAGGACGTGACGGTGTTTGGCCTCAGCCTGCCCAAAGCCTGGCTCGGTGGCCTGAAAGGCGAGAACCTGTTCGGCGAAGCCATGGGCAAGAAGGACGGTGGCCCGGTTTTCCGCGGCATCAAGAGCCTGCGCGTCGAACCCGGAGCCCTGGTCCTGGAAGTGAATGATTAGTTTCCAAAGGACGGATGATCTAATCCATGACCATCCCCGCTGCGCGATCCTTTTTGGAGGCAAAGAACACGCGATGGAGTTTAACGAGATTCACTACATCGCGCTGGAAACCGGCTGTCGCACCTGGCAAACAACCTAGCCAACCTGGTCCCGGCATTTGTGCGGGAGCCCAATGATCAGAGGAGTGTAATGGATTTCGTCTCAAACCCGTTCGGAGCTTGTAGCCGTCGAGTTCCAAGCTATGCCCTGAAAAGGACCGGGCTATACAGGGACGAGTTCTGAAAGCTGCTGCCCGCCGAGTGATCTGTTCTGGAACCGGGCCGCTCGCTCATTTACTCTGAAGGCATGAACGCGCGTCTCGCCTTACTCGCCGGCTTGGTCTTTTGCGCTGCTCCCACCATTGCGGCCACGGCCCTGGAAACTACCGGAAGACTTGAATTTCCCGGTACCAATGTAGTGGCTTGGTGGGCCATCTCCAGCGCGACCAAGATCCAGCCCGACCGGGCGCCCCCGGCGAACGCCAGCGCGGCAGTCCGGCTCCGATCCGCGCGAAATGAACGGGAATGTGTGCAGATCATCCTCCGGTCTGCACGACCGCTGCGCGGTTTCTCGATCGCCGCACTCACGCTCACCGGTCCGGGACAGCACGCAATCGCGCCACCCGACACGGAATGGCTGCGGGCGGTCTACCTGGACATAACTACTCCCACGGATAAAAGCACCAAGGCCGGTCTCTGGCCGGACCCGCTCGTGCCTTTCACGGGCTCCGCCGACCTGGATTCCGGAATGAACCACGCCTTTTGGCTCAGGGTGTTCGTACCACAGGGTGCGGCGGCGGGCACGTATCGCGGCCAACTGCAGCTGAGCGCGCAAGGGTGGGCCGCCGAAATCCCGGTGGAGTTGACCGTCTACAATTTTTCCTTGCCGGATCGTATGACCTGCCAAACCGCGTTCGGTTTTTCCGCGGGAGAAGTATTTCGCTATCAGGGTCTCCAAACCGACGCAGCCAAGCGCGAGGTACTCGGAAAATATTGGGCCAACCTTGCCGCCCACCACATCTCGCCGTATGACCCAGCCCCACTGGACCATTTCACAGTAAAGTGGCCCGATGTCAGACCACCCAAGTCTGACTGGGACCGGTGGCAGAACCTGCGTTTGGTGACGAACGAAGTCCGGTCCGGCAACACTGCGCTGCTCCTTTACGACGACAAGGTCACCGCGAACTCGGCAGTGACGTATCAGCCGTTGATCCCGATTCCCCCGAAAGGCCTGCGTGTCCGCGGAGCCTACCGGACCGCAGTTCCGGGACACCGGTTCCTGGTAACCCTCAACCATTTTGACGCCGACCAGAACTGGATGTCGGGCAGGAACCGCGATGTGGCGCTGGTCGGCACCGGGCTTTGGCAAACGCTGGAACACGTGATCACGGATTTTCCGCCAGGCGCCGCCTTTGTTCAACTGCACCTCAGAGCAACGCTGTGGACGGAGCCGGGCGAAAAAATCGGGCTGGTATGGTTTGATGACATCTCCATTCAGAATGCGGACACCGGTGAAGAGCTGGTTTGGGGTGGGGATTTTGAAGCGAAGCCGCGCACGGAATTGTGCGCGCCGGCGCAGCAATTGAAAGTGGCGTTTGATTTCGAGGCTTGGGATCGCGCTATGACGAAGGCGTTTGAGCAGTACCATTTCAACGCATTCTCGATCCCGATTCCGGGGTTGGGCGGCGGCACGTTTCATGAACTTTTCGAGCCTGAATTGCACGGTTTCGGCGAAAACACTCCGGAATATCCCCTCTTGCTTGGATCCTATTGCCGCCAGGTGCAGGATCATCTGAAAGCGAAGGGGTGGATCGACAAATCGTATGTCTATTGGTTCGATGAACCGAGCGCCGACCAATACCCATTCCTCCAGCGCGGCTTCAACAAGCTCAAAGAATACTGTCCCGAGATTCCGCGCATGATCACCAAACTGGTCGAGCCCGGGCTCATCGGCGGCCCGAACCTGTGGTGCCCCATTTCACACGAGTATGATCACACCAGCAGCAACGAGCGCCGGAAACTGGGCGAACGCTTTTGGTGGTATGTCTGCACCGGCCCGAAAGCCCCGTACGCAGGGTTATTCCTCGACCACCCGGCGCCGGAAATGCGGATCTGGCTGTGGCAAACTTTCCAGCGCGACATTGATGGCATCCTGGTGTGGCAATGCAATTACTGGAACAGCGGCACTGCGTATCCGGACCCGAAAAAGCCCCAGGATCCCTATGCGGATCCGATGAGCTGGACATCGGGATACGGGACTCCGGAAGGGCAAAAGCAGCCGTGGGGCAACGGGGATGGCCGTTTCATCTATCCACCGGTTGAAGCGGCGTCCGGCAACCCGGGCAAACCAGTTGTCGCTGGGCCGGTCGATTCCATCCGATGGGAGCATCTGCGCGACGGTATCGAGGACTATGAATACCTGGTAATCCTTCGCCAGAAAATGAAAGAGCGTGGTGCCGCGCTGGAGCCATCCGCCCGGCAGGAATTCGAGCAACTGCTAGCCGTGCCGGAGAAGATCACGCGCAGCATGACAGAGTTTACGGAGGACGGCGCCCCCATTGAGCTCCGCCGCGACCAGGTCGCCCGGGCGATCGAGAAACTCTGACCAGTCTCGATGTAGGCGATCTTCGGAGGGCGCGCCGGGAATCTGTCCAACTGCTTGATTCACCTTCCCTTTTTTGACCACGCATGGCATAGGTAAACGCGCTATGCTTAAAGACGCAGGGATGAAACGTCGTGATTTTCTCACCGGAGTAGCTATCGGGGTAACTGCCCTGACTGCGGCACGCTCCGTTGCTGAGGCCGCCGTGTTAAGAAATGAAAAAAGAAGGAGCTTCAAAGGTCTGGCAGAGCCAGCCTTCCGACCGTTGCCCTTGGGCTCAATCTCGCCGCAAGGATGGCTGGAGCGGCAGATGCGGATCCAGGCGGACGGCTTGAGCGGACATCTCGATGAATTCTGGCCGGACGTAGGGCAGAGCCAGTGGTTTGGCGGCAAGGCCGAGGGATGGGAGCGGGCGCCCTACTGGCTGGACGGCTTCATCCCGCTGGCTTGGGGACTGAATGATGCCGCGCTGAAAGCCAAAGCAAAACGCTACGTGGACCACATCATTTCGGCGCAACGGCCCGACGGCTGGTATGCCCCCTTCCCCGCCGACGCCAGTGCGCGTACATACGATTTGTGGGCGATCCTGCTGGCAAACAAAGTGCTCGCGCAATACCACGAGGCCACGGGTGAGGACCGTGTTTTCAAGGCGGTGGAACGTAATCTGAAGGCGACTTTAGCCGCGCTAGATCGAACCCCGTTGTTTGGCTGGGGCCAGTTCCGTTGGTTCGAGGGCCTGATCCCCGTCTACTATGTCTATGAACTAACCGGCGAACCGTGGTTACTCGACCTCGGCCGCAAGCTGTGCGAGCAGGGTTTCGATTACATGGCGTTTTATGAGGGACCGGAAATCGCCTCGCCCACACCCCGGCGTGGGCTGTGGACCTGGGAGAAACATGTGGTAAACACCGCGATGGCGTTGAAAGCCTACGCGCTCTCCTGGCGCCTGACGCGCAGCGAGCGCGAGCGCGCTTTCCCAGCCCGGATGCTGGAAATCCTGGACCAATACCACGGCCAGGTCACCGGCATGTTCTCCGGTGACGAATGCCTCTCCGGACGCAACCCGCTGCAAGGAACCGAACTTTGCGCAGTGGTCGAGGCCATTTTCTCTCTGGGACAACTGCTGTCGGTGACGGGAGATCCGGCGTTTGGCGACCGGCTTGAGCGAGTAACCTTCAACGCGCTGCCCGCGACGTTTTCGCCCGACATGTGGGCACATCAATACGTCCAGCAGGTGAACCAGGCTCAGGCCACCATCAACCCGGAGTTCATGTGGTCCACTAACGGCGCCGAGTCCAACCTTTATGGGCTCGAACCCAACTACGGGTGTTGTACAGCAAACTTGCATCAGGGCTGGCCCAAATTCGTGAGCCATCTCTGGATGCGCGCTCCCGACGATGGCATTGCCCTGATGGCCTACGCCCCCAGCACAGCCCGATTCACGGCGCGTGATGTCCCGGTGCGAGTGTCTCTGCAGACCGATTACCCATTCCGCGAAACGCTCACCGTGGCCGTGCAAGCAGAGCAGAGAGTAAGATTCCCGGTTTACTTTCGCGTCCCAGCCTGGGCCGAGGGCGCGAGTCTGCAAGTCGCGGGCGGTTCCAAGCGCAAATTGAAGTCAGGAACATTCCATCGACTGGACCGTGTATGGGATGGCACGACAGAAGTGACCCTGCACTTCCCCATGAAGGGCAGGGCCACGCGCCGTTATAACCAAGCGTTAGCAATCGAGCGCGGTCCACTGGTGTACTCCCTGAAAATCGGTGAACAATGGACCCGAGTGAACGCGGACAAACCCCACCGCGAGTTGCCGCATGGCGATTTCGAGGTTCGGCCGACCACACCTTGGAACTACGGACTTTTAATCGACGAACGTCAGATCTCCAGAAGCGTCACGTTCGAGGAAAGTCCGATTGGCGAAAAACCGTTCTCACCGGAAGGTGCAGGCATGCTCGCCCGAGCCAAAGGCCGCCGCTTACCACAGTGGAAGCTGGCCCACGGCTGGGCGGCGGAAGTGCAGCCTACTCCCCAGAGTTCCCGCGAGCCTTTGGAGGATTTGACCCTGATTCCCTATGGTTGCACTAATATTCGGATCACGGAGTTTCCGCGCCTTAAAGAATAGCTCTGGGTCTGGTTTCGGAGGAAAACCGCCGCACATGGTGAGTTGCACGAGCGCCGGGCTTGTTCATTTATAAGACAAGCACGAAGAAGTTGCTTGGGATGCTTAAGTGCGCTTCGATAAGGGCGTGATATTGCGTTTGCTATTATCCGCGGCGGCTGGGATTTCGTTAACCATGCCGGTCGTCCTGGCTCAACCAGCCCCAGAGACAGTGTATGCGTGGTATAAGGGGGATGAAGGACTGGGTCTGCTTGCCGACCAATACACGATCGGGCGCTGGACGAATCGCGCTACTCAAGTCGTTCCAGATATCAGCGTATCCGCGAGAAATCTGGGACGCGTGACCGGGTCGCCGTTTAAAGTGTATCTCAGAAAGAAGGATGGTTCCACAGCCGGTGCCGTGGCCTTCAACGGCAATGATGGGCTATGGAGCGCAAAAACCGAATTCGGCGTAATCGCCACCAACCGCACGATGGTGCTGTATGCCCGCCTGCGGGACAATGTGAGCCAGGGCTTCCTGTTTGATGCCACTTCGTTTTCTCCCGGCTTGATGCGGGCACAGGTGAAAACGGGCTATTGGCACGTGGGCGCGTCCGGCAGTGCCAGTTCAAGTTATGCCTCAACCCTGGGAACCGCTACCAGCCCCGCAGTCACGAACATTTGGCAAGTTCACACATTCGTGGTGAGCACCAATAACGGTCTACCGCGCTATGAGCACTTCATTAATAGCGTCCTGGCAGCTGGTGTTTCTATCTCGACCAACGGCGCCTTGAGCGGGCTGATGATTGGTGCCAATGTGGCCCAGCAATTCGGCATCCGGGCGGAGGTTGCCGAAGTGCTCGTATTTGACCGCGCACTGGATCCGACCTCGCGAATGGTTGTGGAAAGCTACCTGTCCAACAAGTGGGACGGTGTTATCGCCGACCCCGATGCTCCCAAGCCACCTGCAGCCGTAACCCGAGTGCCAGTGTTCGAAAATGGCAAAGAAGGCTACGGCTGCTACCGCATTCCGGCGATGGTCACCACCCTGAGAGGAACGCTCATTGCAATGGCTGATGGACGGATCAATGGTTGTGGCGACATTCCCAATCCGCTCGACCTGGTGGCCAAACGCAGCTATGACAACGGGCGGACCTGGACTCCGCTCCAGGTGATTGTGAACTACGGGAGCGATCCCACGGACACAGATGTCTATCCACACTACGGCATCACCAATCCCATCCCGAGGGTGTGCGGCGGGGACGCCGCCCTGCTGCTCGATCGCACCAACGGGCGGGTGTGGGTGCTCTACGACAACGGCGGCAATAGCGGTGGACGCAAGATCAAATTGGAAATGAGGTTTAGTGACGACAACGGAACCAATTGGTCGGGGGCCTTGGATATCGAGGCCATAAACCCCGGCTTGCGTCCGTCATCCAGCGGCGAGTTTTTGACCGGACCGGGCAATGGGATCCAGTTGACCAGCGGCACTAAGGCCGGGCGACTGATTTTCCCCGTGTATCTTTATGGCAGCCCTTCTTCCTCGATGGTGATTTACAGCGACGATCACGGTCAGACCTGGCAGCGCGGCGGAGTCGCCGGTGCTGGCGGTGGTGAAATCCAAGTAGCGGAGACGTCCAACGGCGTGCTCCTGGCCTCAATGCGCGACAACAATTTTTCTACCAGCGGTGTGCGGACTTTCAGCCGCAGCGTCGACGGCGGAATCACCTGGGGGACGCCCTACACCAACACGCCTGATCAACCCGCATTGCCTGACCCGGCTTGCCAGGCCAGCATCATCCGGCTCACCACCACTAACCAAAGCAATGCCAACCGCCTCGTCCACGCCAACGCCGCGGATAGCTCGTCCCGCATCAAGATGACACTCCGTATGAGCTATGACGAAGGCCAAACCTGGCCCGTGACCGACCTCATCTATGCCGGGAGTTCCGCCTATTCCGCGCTAGCCCCGCTCACATCGGGCGAGGTGGGCCTGCTCTTCGAAGCCGATGGCTACACCCGAATCGATTTTGTTCGGCGGTCTGTCGAGGAAATGACTAATGGCGCAGACTCCCTCCCCCCTTACACATCCTGGTCAGGGGATTGGTTCTCGCCGGAAGAGCTTTCTGATCCCACAATTTCCGGCCCGGATGCCGACCCGGACGGGGATAGCAGCAGCAATTACCACGAATCCATAGCAGGAACTGATCCTCTGGACTCGCGAAGCTACCTGGCTCTAAACGTCTCCAAATCAGTAAACCAGCCTGTGCTGAGCTTCGCCGGACAATCCAATCGGAACTACACTTTGGAATACCGAGAGGCGGTTGGCCTCGCGAATTGGCAAGCGTACCTCCAGATCCCGGCACGAGCCACAAGTTTTCTGGCGCAAGTGCCGGTGGTATTCAGCAATGACTCCGGCTTTTTCCGGCTTGCGATTCCGCAATTGGATGACTAGCCAGCCACAGAAATCCATAAGCCATCCCTGGCCACTTCCAACATGAACCAGCTCCCCGCAACCGCAGCCACCGCCCAGGGCCTTAGCCGCCTGGCCAGCCTCTACCGGGACACGCTGCTTGAGGACGTAATCCCCTTTTGGCTTCGCCACGGGTTGGATCGCGAGCACGGCGGCGTGATCACGTCGCTCGATCAAGACGGGGTGATCCTAGACACCGACAAGTCGGTTTGGTTCCAAGGACGGGCGGGATGGATGTTCGCCAGTTTGTACAACACCGTGGAGCGCCGTCAGGAGTGGTTGGAGGCAGCCCGCACCTGCATTGAGTTCTCGCGGCGCCACGCTTTCAGCCCGGAAGGTAAAATGTATTTCACCGTAACCCGGGAAGGACGCCCCCTGCGCATGCGGCGCTACGTTTTCAGTGAAGCCTTCGCCGCAATCGCAAACGCCGCTTATTCGAAAGCCTCCGGTGATGCTCGGGCTGCTGAGGACGCCCGCAAGACGTTTGAAACCTACCTCCGATACTCTTTTACACCCGGGGTGATGCCGCCCAAGCATGAACCCACCCGCCCGATGAAAGGCATTGGGGCGCACATGATTGGGATTGTTACCGCGCAGGAGATCCGCGCCAACCTCGGAGACATACGTGTCGGCGAACGGACCTGTACGGAGTGGATCGACTTCAGCATCAGCGAAATTGAGCGAGATTTTCTAAAGCCGGAGCATGAGGTGTTGATGGAAGTCGTAGGTGAGAACGGCGAGATCCTGAACCATTTTGACGGACGCACGCTCAATCCGGGTCATGCCCTGGAGGCAGCCTGGTTCATTCTGCACGAAGCCAGGCTGCGGCAGAAAACCATTGTAGGTAGCTCGGCGGATACTGGCGATATCACGCCAACTTGCGACCGTTTGGTCCGCCTGGGACTGCAAATCCTGGACTGGATGTGGAAGCGCGGTTGGGACGAGGAGCACGGGGGTCTGTTCTATTTTCGGGACTTGCGCGGGTTGCCCGTGCAAGAATACTGGCACGACATGAAATTCTGGTGGCCTCACAACGAAGCCATCATCGCTACCCTGCTGGCTTGGATAATGACCGGGGAGGAAAAGTACGCCCGGTGGCACCAATTGGTGCATGATTGGAGCTTCCGCCATTTCCCAGACCCGAAATTTGGCGAATGGTACGGCTACCTGCACCGCGACGGCTCTATTTCGGTGAGGCTTAAAGGAAACCTCTGGAAAGGACCGTTTCACTTGCCACGGATGCTGTGGTATTGCTGGCGGCTTTGCCAGGAGAGGCGGACTCTTGAGGAAGGGCAAGCGTGAGGACGAAGGTTCCATTCGCGAGCCCAGCCTGGGCTCGCAGATTCAGTTGCATAGCGCTAGCTGGCGCCTCGCTTTTATCTATGACCATTATGTCTTGCTCAACGAATAAACAGGGCTTGGATCTGGAGTGGAAGCAACTGCCCCCTTTGCCTGATCCGGTTGGAGTTGCCGGAGCATTCGCGGGCATCAGCGGGAATGCCTTAATCGTGGCTGGCGGCGCAAATTTTCCCGACAAAATGCCCTGGGAAGGCGGCACGAAAGCCTGGCATGACGAAGTGTTCGTGCTGGAGAAAATCGAGGGTCCTTGGAAACGCGGTTTTAGGCTGCCCTTCCCCAATGGTTACGGAGTGTCATTGACCGTTCCGGAAGGGGTGGTTTGTATCGGTGGCGGCGACGCCAAACAACACTTTACGAACGTCTTTTTATTGCGCTGGGAGCAGGGCCAGCTGACCACCCGGGATCTGGCGCCGCTTCCCCTGCCGTTGGCCAACGGGTGCGGTGCTGTGCTCGACCAGAGCTTATACGTTGCCGGTGGCACAGATTCGCCAGAGGCAACTCGGGCACTCAAGGTATTCCTGCGTCTGGATCTCTCCAGCCCCGGGGCTCGATGGGAAGAGCTACCCGCATGGCCAGGACCGGCGCGCATGTTGGCCGTGGCAACATCTACAGCGGGATCATTGTTCTTGGCTGGCGGCACTGACCTGGGCCCAGGATCCGATGGCAAGCCTGTGCGCACGTATTTGAAAGACTCTTACCGGTTTACTCCGGGCCAAGGCTGGACTCGCTCAGCCGACATGCCCAACCCAGTCGTCGCCGCTCCAAGCCCGGCACCGAACTTGAGGAGTTCGAGCTTTGTAGTGATCGGGGGAGACGACGGCAGCCTCGCCGGATTCGAGCCGCGATCCAAGCACCCTGGATTTCCTCGAAGAGTGTTGCACTACGACGTCCGCAACAACAGCTGGCAGGTAGGTGCAGAAGCCCCTGTGTCGCGCGCGACGTTGCCCACCGCGGCATGGCACGGTTGGCATATCATTCCCAGCGGCGAAGCTCGCCCGGGAATTCGCTCTCCAGAAGTCTGGGCTTGCCGCTCCCATCAGCGTTGAGAGTAACCTGACACCCTCTGTCCTGAAATGAACTCGCCCCACCGCAACAGTGCCCGCTATGCCTGGATGATCGTGGGCTTCCTTTGGATGGTAGCCTGCCTGAACTACCTGGACCGGCTCATGATCACTTCGATGCGCGATGCCGTGAAGTCGGACATCGTCATGACGGAAGCTCAGTTTGGGCTGTTGACATCGGTGTTTCTTTGGGTCTACGGCGCGCTAAGTCCCCTGGGGGGATTCATTGCTGACCGGTTCAGCCGCAAATGGGTCATTATTGGAAGCTTGGGTGTTTGGTCAGCCGTCACTTGGCTGACTGGACACGTACAAAGTTTCGAAGGTCTCTTCGCGGCCCGGGCGCTCATGGGGGTCAGTGAGGCGTTTTACATCCCGGCCGGTCTGGCGATGATCGCTGACTATCACCAGGGGCGCACACGATCCTTGGCCACGGGCATTCACATGAGCGGTGTCTATGCCGGCGCTGCGCTTGGCGGTCTGGGAGGCTATGTGGCCGAGCACTATAGCTGGCGACAAGGGTTCACCTGGTTCGGAGTTGCGGGGATTTTTTACGCGATCGTGCTCCTCTTCATGCTGCGGGACCGGCATGCCTCCGTTGCGCCGAGCGCAAATTCGTCCGGCGACGACAGTGACCGTGTCTCGGTTTCGAGTGCGTTGAAGGCCTTGTTTGGCCAGCCCTCCTTTCTGGCGCTGCTCTCCTATTTCTGCCTGTTTGCCCTGGCCAATTGGGGCATCAACGGGTGGCTGCCAACCTACCTCAGAGAGCACTTCAAACTAGGCTTGGGTGCGGCCGGACTTTCCGCTACCGGCTACATCCAACTGGCTTCGTTTGTCGGAGTGCTCATCGGCGGTTTTTGGTCCGACCGCTGGGTGCGGCGCAATCCGCGCGGCCGCCTCTACGTGCCTGTAATTGGTTTCTGTCTTGGCGGCCCGTTCCTGTTCCTGATGGCAAGCACTAATGCGTTTGCGATAGCGATCATCGGAATGCTCGTTTATGGCCTCGGTCGCGGTTTTTCGGACACCAGCACCATGCCAATCCTCTGCCAAATCGTAGATCGCCGTTACCGAGCCACCGGTTACGGGTTCCTGAACCTGTTCAGCACGTTCGTAGGTGGCGCCATGATTTACGCGGGAGGGGCATTGAGAGACGCCAACGTAGATCTTTCCAAGGTATTTCAGTTTTCGGCGATCGGATTAGTAGTCGCAGCGCTCTCCTTGCTGCTCATCCGGCCAAACCGCGATCGAGAGGAAGGGCGTGGTGAAGCCACAGAAAAGAATCTGCCCCAGAAAAATGTGGGCTGACCGACAATCTGTTCGGTTTTGCCATGTCTAACGTCCAAGAGCCTGAGTAATGGACTCTGTGCAACTCGCCTCGATGCTTTTAAGAAACCCTCCGGGAGGCGTCTTTCCCTGGTCTGAAGGGGTATCCTACTGACTTCACCGACCTCAAACCGGTTAGTGCCGGATGGTTGCAGACTACCCCAAGATATTGGGCACGCACCAAGAGGCAATCGCACCCGAATACTTGGATTTATTGGGCAGTGAGGTGCGTTCCGGCGGCGACGAGGAGTTCTTCAATCGAGTCTTTACGGACGTAGTCGCAGCCCCCGTGAGCCAGAATCTTGATGACCTCGGGATCGTCTTGCGGGGTCGCGGTGAAGATCAGAATCGGGATGTCCGGATTATTGGCCTTCAAGAACTGCAAGAGGGTAAAGGTCTTCTCTCCCTGAAGTTCCAGGTCCATGATAATCACGCTCAACGGCTCAAATTCCGAGCGCTGCAGGGCTTCCTCAGCGTTGGTTGCCTCGACGAGTTTCTGGCCGGCGGCAGAAAAACAGTTCCTGGCCTGTTCTCGCCAATGTTTGTCCCCGTCAATAAATAGAATAGCTTTCCCCATGACTCTAAAACCTTAGCAAATCTCCGCCGCAGGGAAAGAGTTAAAGAACATACAACGACTGCTATCATTCTGGCCCCAAGGGCGATCCCGGACTTTTCCCTTTTTGCTGCCAGACCAAACCAACCTTTTGTTTGCTGCGTCAGAACACCACCAAATGGGGTCAGATCGGAATAGCTGGGAGCCCGACTAGCCTCTGGACAAACTCTCGATTTCCTCTACTTTTCGCACCAGAGCTATGACTGATCCACGCTATCAAAAGCTGGCTAACCTACTGGTTGGGTATTCTACCGCACTGAAGAAGGGCGACCGGGTGCTGTTGGACGTGACCGACGTACCGGACGAGTTCACTGTGGAACTCCTCCGGGCTGCCCGAAAAGCCGGTGCCCTACCGCTGGTGGAGGTACGCCACAGCCGTGTCAACCGCGAGGTGCTGATGGACACCACCGAGGCGCACGCCAAACTCGTGCGCGATGTGGAATTGTTCCGGATGAAGCGGGTGCAGGCGTATATCGCCATACGGGGCAGTTCGAACTCGACCGAGAATGCCGACGTGCCCAGTACACGGATGTCACTCTACTCCCGAATCACACGTCCAGTCCTGAACTATCGCGTCGGAAAAACCCGCTGGTGTGTGCTCCGCTGGCCCACAGCAAGCATGGCCCAAGGGGCCGGGATGAGCACTGAGGCATTCGAAAACCTGTATTTCGATGTCTGCACCATGGACTATCGCAAAATGGCCAGGGCCATGGTTCCGCTGGAGCGCCGCCTTAAGCGCGCCGATCGCGTCCAGATCAAAAGTCCAGGAACCGACCTGACATTCAGCATTAAGGGCATCGGCGCCAAGATGTGCAAAGGCGACCGCAATATTCCGGATGGAGAGGTTTTCTCGTGCCCAGTCAAGACCTCGATCAATGGCCGCATCCAGTTCAACACCCCAACATTGTACTCCGGGACCAAGTTTGAGAATGTCTGTCTCGAGTTCAAAGAAGGCAAAGTCGTTAGTGCTACCGCCAACAATACCAAGCGCCTGAACGAGATCCTAGACACCGATGCCGGGGCGCGCTACACGGGTGAGTTTTCGTTCGGCTTCAATCCCTACATTTTGAATCCGATGTGCGACATTCTGTTCGACGAGAAGATCGCCGGTTCGCTCCACCTGACGCCAGGGCAGGCATACGCTGAATGTGACAACGGGAACCGCTCCGCTGTGCATTGGGACATGGTCTTGATCCAGCGACCGGAGTGGGGGGGTGGCGAAGTCTGGATTGACGGTGAATTGGTCCGGAAAAATGGGCTTTTTCTCCCGGAAGACCTCATCCCGCTCAATCCGAAAAACCTGAAGAGCTGACCCACCCGATAGTGACCGGAAATGCAGAGATTTAAGATTAGCGAGTCAACAAAACGGCATGCCTGGCTTCCGGGAACAGTCTATCGGGTTCTAACATATGCCGAGCCGTGTTCTGTTGATTAGCCTGAACCGCTGCTCGAACCCAGATCCGGTGTTCCCGATTGGGCTCTCTTACTTGAATTCCACCCTGCGTCGGGCGGGTCATGAAGTGAAGTGGTATGATGTACTCGCCGATTCGACTTCTCTGGATTCAGTGCTGTCCGAGTTTAGACCCACCGTGACCGGAATCTCCGTAAGGAATGTCGATGATGTTCTGCTTCGGAGGCAGGAGGTTTACTTCCTGGAACTGGAATCTGTCTGCTCAATAGTCCGCCGGAAAACCCGATGTCCCGTAGTGCTGGGCGGCAGCGGGTTCAGCCTTTTCCCGGAGGAGTTGCTTCGCAACGCAGGAGCGGACTATGGCATCTGTGGCGCTGGCGAGGTCTCATTCCTACGGCTGCTGGAGGCACTCTCCGACGGGGAGGAAGTTTCAAACATTCCCGGCTTGGTTTATCATCGCAATGGCAGGGTTTTCGTGAACCCTGCGCACCCAGAAATGCCTGCTTTGCCGTTGACGGAAGCAGACCGACCAGCGGGAGTGGCCGCCCACTACCTCCGAGCCAGCGGCACACTGAACGTGCAGACTCAGCGCGGTTGCTCGTTCAAATGCTGTTATTGTGCCTATCCACTCCTGGAAGGGCGCAGTCACCTTCGCCGACCAGCCGAGGAAATCGCGGCGGAATTTGAACTTGCCCAAAGGACCGGGGCGCGTTTCGTTTTCGTGGTGGACTCGGTGTTCAACTCCTCGCCCCGCCACACCCAGGAGGTTTGCGAGGCGATCATTCGCCGCAACGTCCAGATCTCGTGGGGTTGTTTCCTGCGCCCGCAGGGACTCTCGTTGGAACAAGTCAAACTCATGAAGCGGGCCGGACTTTCCCATGTCGAGTTTGGGTCCGACAGTTTCTGTGATGAGGTTCTTCAGGCCTACCAGAAAGGGCTTTCCTTCGATGATGTGCGCGAATCGAACGACTTGGTGCGGCAGGCGAAGATTGAATGTTGCCATTTCGTGATCTGCGGTGGGCCCGGGGAGACTCGGGAGACCCTGGAGCAAAGCTACCAGAATTCCCTGCTCCTTGGAGGCGCCGTGATACTGGCTGTAGTGGGCATGCGCATCTATCCAGGCACCCCGTTATTCTACCGAGCCCAGGCCGAGGGTCACTTGAATGGCCACCCGAATTTGTTGGAGCCGGTTTATTATATCTCACGGGACTTCGAACAAACTGAGCAGGTTTTTGACCATGTGCGCCGCTACTCGCGGCAGTCTCCCAATTGGATCGTCGGCGATCCCTCCCCGGCCTTCATCTCGATGGTGGCCCGACTGCGCCAGCGAGGTGTGGTGGGCCCCTTGTGGAGTTACGCGGCCATGGTCCAACGGCTGTGGCCAGGCGGACGGACCGCAAGCCCCTGATTCGCATTGAGCATGCTATTCCCCTCACCTAGGTTATCCGCCGTATCCTCCCCCCGGGTGGTGGTCACTGGCGCCGGCATTGTGACCGCCCTGGGCATGGGATGGCGTAGCAATGTAGACGGGTTCCGGTCTGGCCGGACTGCGTTCCGCCCCGTACAGAGATTCGATGTGTCCAGCCACCGCGCCAAGGTCGCCGCTGAGGTAGATTTACCGAATACCTTACCCCCTTCGAAGCTCTCCCACCGACAGCAAACCCGCTTGAGCCATGCAGACCGATTGCTGCTGCACTGCGCATTAGAGTGTTGGGAGCGAGCTGGTTGGCCACCGTCGGACTCCCTCCCAGTGGTCTTGGGAACAACTGCAGCAGGAATGGTTTTGGGCGAAGATTACTACCGCCAAGCGTTAGCCTCGCCAACCTGTCATTCAAGACAGCCCACCCGGGCCCTGCATTACCAGGCACAGACACAAGCACGGCTGATGACCGCCGCCTTGGGCTGTGCCGGCCCCATCCTGATCCTGTCGAATGCCTGCGCAACTGGGGCGAATGCCATAGGCCATGCCTGGGAGTTGATTCGTACCGGCAAGACCACCCGGGCGCTAGCTGGGGGATATGAAGGGCTGGCCAGTTTGCTGTTCGCCGGTTTTGATTCACTTCAAGCTCTCTCGCCCACCATCTGCCGGCCTTTCGACGCAAATCGCAATGGCTTGGCACTGGGTGAAGGAGCGGCGCTGCTGGCACTTGAGACGCTCGATTCCGCACGCGAACGGTCCGCGGAGATCCTTGGTGAAATCATCGGCTACGGCACAACCATTGATTTGCATCATCTCACACAGCCCCACCCAGAAGGCAACGCCGCTTTGAAGTCCATGCAATTGGCCTGCCAGGCAGCGGGCATCACGCCAGCGGAGGTTGATTATATCAATGCCCATGGGACGGGGACTGTGCTGAATGACGCAGCCGAAGCAATCGCGATTACCCGTTGGGCAGGATCGCTGGTTTCGACACTGCCGGTAAGTTCGACCAAAGCATCAATCGGACATTTATTGGGAGCGGCGGGAGCGGTGGAAGCGGTAGTGTGCCTCATGGCACTTCGAGAACAGTTCTTGCCTCCCGAACTTGCTTTTGAAACCCCGGATCCGGCGTGCACATTTCCGGTCATCAACCGCCCCCGCGCGGCCAAGCTGGAGGTGGCGCTGTCGAACTCATTCGGCTTTGGGGGCATCAACGCCACTCTAATCTTTAAACGATGGATTTGATCTCGCCACGAGTTTATCTCTGCGGTATCGGGGCGGTTTCTCCAGCCGGTTGGGGGACCATGGCCCTCGAACAGGCATTGGAGGCAGGTGAGCCCCTACCCATTCAACCGTTGGAGAGATTTGGATGGGAGGCGCCGCTCAGATTTCGCCCGGTGCCTCCACCGAGAGAACGTCCGGCATTCTTCGGACACCCCCGCATGCGCCGCGCCAGCGCTATCACCCACTATACCGCTGCAGCCGGGCTGGAAGCGTTGGCCGGCCTGCCGACGGAGATTCGTGAGCATCGACTCGGGATCATCGTGTGCCTCCAGGTTGGGCCAGTGCAGTATGCCTCCCGACTCTTCCAAGAAATACTCGCCAATCCAAGCATGGCCAGCCCAATGCTCTTCCCTGAAACGGTGTTTTCAGCTCCGGCCAGCCATGTTGCAGCCCTGATCGGAGAACCGCCGGTGGCGACTACGGTGCTTGGGGATGCGAGTTCGTTTCTGCAAGGCCTGGCCCTGGCGACTGACTGGCTCGCACAAGGTATGGTGGAAGTCGCACTCGTAGTCAGCGCCGAGGAACTGAACTGGCTGTCTGCTGACGCTGCTAGGCTTTTCAATCGCAATGGCGTTTGCGCCGCGGGTGCCGCTGCGGTCTGCCTGACCGGCGAGTCCCGCTTGGGCATTGGAGCAGAACTTGAATTGATAACGGATGCGGTACCGTATGCGGCTGCCAGGCCCTGCGGAAAGGCGGCCGTGGAGATGCGCCAACAGTTCCCGCCGGGCACGCCACAGGAATTGCTTTGCGATACGCAGGGCGGAGCGCCCGCCCCTTGTCGGGCCGAACGAACAGCGTGGGCCGATTGGCCTGGGGCGCGGAGAAGTCCGCGAAAAATTCTAGGAGAGGGGTTTGTAGCCGCCGCCGGATGGCAATGCGTCACCGCGATTCACGCGGTTTCGAGCCGGCAATATGCTGCGGCCAATGTCAGTGTGGTAGGATGCACTCAGCAAACCATCGGGGCGCGGTTTATTCCGGCATAGGCTCCCAAAGCGACTGGCGCTCAGGCCAGAACAACAAGCGTACGTAGAGGTAAGCAATGGTCTCTCCAATTACGCTTCGAACACCCGAACTCGATCGCCACCATCGTGCGGGATCGTAGCCCAGGGGCTCACCGCTCGTCACGGTGACTTCGACGCCCGGGCCAAAAGCCTTTTGCAGAAGCAAGCGTGACCGACGCGCGTGGGCTCCTTCAGTAATCAAGTGGATCTGTGTTGCCTGAGTCTGGTGCAGATTGAGCCAGCGGTGCAAGGTCACTGCGGAAACGTAGGTTCGATCCTGTTTAACCAGCGGCGCCGGAACAGCGGTTATACGGTTTGATGAAACGCCCATCGTATGAAGCAGAAACATCCCACGCTCAGCATAGTTCTTATACTCGTACATCGGTGCGCCGTATTCAATTGGACCGCCGGTGACAAACAGCTGATCATACGTGCTCCGCTTAAACTCAGCCGCAGCCATTTGGAAGGTCCGATCGTTCGCCCACCCCTCAACCACGAGCAGGCCCCCCGGCTTGCCATCGTCCACGGCCAGAAAGGGATGAATTTGCCACAGAAACAGAAATGCAACCACAGCCGCCGACGTGAAGGCCAATGTCCAGGCGCGCCATGTCGGGACCCACAATTGCCGCCGGCGCAACAACCCCCGCCACCGCGTTGTTTCGATCGTTTGCTGCACTTGGTCACTTTGTAAGGAAGACTGGCTGTTTTCAATGCTGATATCATTCTCTGAGGTAATCCAATTTGACTTTTCCAGTTGCCACTCGGGCTTCTTCCGCGATATTGGGACTCGGTACGAATTAACCCAAAGTCACCTGGTTTATGCGATCTCTGGTTCGATCTATGTCCATTGCCGGAATAATTCTAACCTCCGGGTCCGGCCTCGCGGCAGACACGCCTGCGACAGCGACTTCCTCGCAGGAGGCCTTGATGGACCGTGGCAAAGCGATCGTGCAGCAGGCATTTGACCTGCTCAGCACTAACCTTGCCACAGCACTCAAGAACGGCGGCATCAGCAACGCCCTGCCCTACTGTTCCGTGGCCGCGGCACCCCTCACCAAGATGACCGGAGACATCCGCCAGGTAACGCTTAAGCGCGTGACCCACAAGCCAAGAAACCTGACCAACCGCGCTTCCAAACAGGAACTCGCGGTGATTCGCCGGTTCCAAAATGCGTTGGATCAGGGAACTACTCCCACCTCGGTCCTCGTTACCAACGAGTTGAACAAGGTCACCTTTCTGGCCCCGATCGTGATCCAAAATGAGCTCTGCCTTCAATGCCATGGCCGGCCCGGACAGGAGCTCAAATCGGAGACACTGAACCTGGTGAGATCTCTGTATCCAAAGGACGAAGCGACCGGTTTCAAGATGGGGGATCTGCGAGGTATGTGGCGTGTGGATTTTCCGTAGCGGACTCTCTTGTGCAGCAATCCCAGGGCTCTGCAGGAGCACCACCTTCATAAGCTCGCAACTTGTCCTTCGACTCCCCCGAGGTGTCCCGCGGTCTGCTCATAACCAAATCGAAGCACAAATCGATAGATTGACATCTATGTGCTCGGGGGACTTAACTAAGCCCAGCCCTTCAATATGAATGCAACGAGACGCACCTCTGAGTCCCTTACCCGCCGTGACTTTATCCGCTCCACTGCCTTGGCTGCCGCCGCTGCCACCGCTTTTCCTCACGTGTCCCGCGGGCGTGTCATCGGCGCCAACGACCGGATCGGTGTGGGGTTCATTGGCGTAGGCAATCGTGGGTCCAGTCATATCGCCACCGTGCGCAGGCTTATCCAAGCGGGAGAAAACCTGCAGGTCGTTGCCGTCAACGACGCGTTTCGGTACCGATTGGAGGAAGCGGCTAAACCGACGGGCGCGAAAGCCTACATGAAGCACGCCGAACTGCTGGCTGACCCGGATGTGGATGTCGTCTGCGTGGCTACGCCCGACCGTCTTCACGTGCCACAGGCCATTGACGCCATTCGCGCCGCCAAGGACGTTTACTGCGAGAAACCAATGGGGCACTGGACACAATTCGAACTGTCGAAAACATTCTACGAGGAGACTGTTCGATTGAAGCGCGTGGTTCAGGTGGGAAATCAAGGCAATTCCAGCCCCGCGTGGCAGAAGGTGCGTGAACTCATCCAGCAAGGCTCCATCGGCCGTGTGCAACTGGTCAACGCTGGGTTTTATCGCGTGGGGGACTGGGGGGAACGGATGCCTATTGCCGACCCGGAAGCCCAACCTGGACCAGACCTGGATTGGGAGGGTTTCCTGGGCGACGCCCCGAAAGTGCCGTTCAGCGTTCAGCGCTTCTTCAGTTGGCGCAAGTATTTGGACTACGCGGGCGGCCCCTGTACCGACCTGTTCCCCCACGTCTTCACCCCATTCGTCAGCGCCTTGGGTCTCAAGTTCCCTTCACGCGCAGTAGCCTCGGGAGGCATTTTCAAGTACACGACCTACGATCGGGAAGTGCCGGACACCTTTAACATGTGCCTGGATTATCCCGAGAATCTCTCCATCGTTATCCCGTGTACCTTGGCCAACAACTACCCACCCGAAGCCGCCATCCGCGGCGACGAGGGAACACTCACACTCCAAAACCCCGGCGAGTGGAATGTCGGCTTCGACAGCCTCACAGTTATCCCGCTCAAAGGGGAGCCACGGGTGTTCCCAGCGCAGAAGCTGGATGCCACACCGGCCCATTGGCGCAATTTCTTCCACTGCGTCCGCACCCGCCAGAAACCGGTGAGCGACGTCGAATTCGGCCTACACGTGCAAGCGGCATTGAACATGGCTTTGCTCAGTTTCCTCAAGGAACGCGTGGCCAGATTTGATCTTCAGAAGATGGAGATCGTGCTTTAGCCAAGGAGCGTTACTCCTCGACCGGCAAGAGGGTTCCATTTTGGCTGGCAGCTTGTGACATCATCCCGGTCTGCCGCCATCGCAAAGCCAATTCAAGACCCTGCGTGAAAAATCCCCACCACCAGAGGCACCAGTAAAAGCGAAACCCTTCGAGGGAAACGCGGACTCGATGAGAAAAGGCGGGACGCAAATCCCCGGAATTATGGAGCGCGGGGCCATAGAGAGCCCGGTGTGGAAAAAGGACCGTACGCACCACCCTGCGGCACGCACGGAAAACCACACCGGGCGGATGTTTGCTTTATAGATCGAGAAACCTGTTTAGGCAAAAGAATTCTTTGACGCAATGCTATGACAAGCAGTTTTTGGGGAGGAGTTGAAACTGCAGATCCCCCATTTTAGTTAAAGACTTTTCCAGGAGGTCTGTTAAGGTGGTTGTAATTAGTTTTTGTTGCATGAAAAAGCTCGGTCTTCTCCTTGTATTATTTGCGGTTGCAGGCGCGTCATTTCTGATTTGGCGGAGCTCAGTCCCTTCTCTGCCCTCGCGCATTGCGAAAACTCTGTCAGGAGCGACAGCCTCGAATACTACCGCGAAGCCGAACAACTTACTGAGCACAGCGGAGAACACCGGGGTGGAGCATGGAGTGATTGAAACCTCAATCCCAACCGATCCTCCGAGCAAGACGCGACCGTCACGTCCGTGGGAATCAAGCTTTTTGAGTTCCCTTTACTCACTGTCACCGGGTGCAGCCCTGCAGTTCCAACTTGTGGGTAACCAAGTCGCCAAAGGCACCATTCGACACGTGGAGCGGCATGACGGGGAAGTGATTTATATTAGTGGAGAGGTAGTGGAACCCGAGCCCGGCCGGTTCTTCTTTCAAAAGCAGACCGAAGCGGGAAAAGCGGGGGCGTATGCCGGTGTGATAGAATTGCCTGGAAGCAAGCTGGCATACCGCGTGGAACCTGCCTCCAATGAAGGAGCCTCGGAATTGGTCGAGATGCCGCTGGAGGAGGCCATATGCATGGCCTTACCGCCACCAGAAAATCAGCAGGAAGAGGAGATTCCGCCTCTGGACCCGAGCGACTTCCCAGACTACTTGATCCCCGAATACCAGGAAGGAATCGTACCCCTCCAGAGCCTGCCGGGTGCTGCAGCCGTGCTCTATATCGACTATCGCGGCGGTTACACACCCACGTGGGGCGGCATCACTTACGCCAGACCAAATGTAAGCAACGCCCAAATCCGCGACGTCTGGAAACGGGTTGCCGAGGACTATATGGCGTTCAAGGTCAACGTCACCACAGACCTGAAAGTATACCAGAGCGCACCGGAGAGCAGCCGCCAGCGCTGCGTCGTGACTCCCACAACCACGGCAGCCCCGGGAGCGGGAGGCGTTGCCTACCTCAACTCCTGGAATTGGACGGGCGACACTCCCTGCTGGGCGTTTTACACTACCGGTAAAAGCGCTGCGGAAGTGATCGCTCATGAAGTCGGCCACACCCTGACTTTGAGCCACGACGGGCAAAACCCAAGCACGGGCTACTACGACGGGCACGGCAGCGGCACGACGGGGTGGGCTCCGATCATGGGGGTTGGCTATTATCAGAACGTTTCTCAATGGAGCCGTGGCGAGTACGCCAACGCAAACAACACCGAAGATGATCTGTCGCGCATAACCACGAGAAACAACAATGTCATCTATCGCGCTGATGATACCGGACCGGTGCTGGCAACCTCCCGCCACCTTGAAGTGTACCCAGCGGGAACCACGAGCGCGGAGGGTGTCATTGAACGCACAGGGGACACTGATGCCTTCCAGTTTACAACCGGGGGTGGTCTGGTTTCACTGAAGGCGGAAACCGCCGGGACGTGGGCCAATCTTGCCCTCGAAGCCACGCTCGTCAACTCTGCCAACACTGTTATCGCCAGCAACAACCCGCAATCCACTCTCAACGCCGCGATTGCGCTAAGTGTGCCTGCGGGAACCTACACCTTGCGCGTACGTGGGGCTGGTCGGAGC
This sequence comes from Verrucomicrobia subdivision 3 bacterium UBA6082, assembly GCA_002428665.1. Classification (GTDB taxonomy): domain Bacteria; phylum Verrucomicrobiota; class Verrucomicrobiia; order Limisphaerales; family UBA8199; genus UBA6082. Next base: position 13,994 of record DIXK01000096.1, on the reverse strand, counting down.
GACCCTTTGACCACCGGTTTTTCCTCCTACGCAAGCCTGGGATATTACTCCATCACCGGGACGGTGGCCAACGCGAGACAGCCGGACCGATTTGAAGTGGCCGAGAATTCACCGGTTGGAACCCTGTTGGGTGTCATTGCGCCAGCCACCAACTCCGATTTACGCGTTTACGCGATCCAATCAGGTAACACTGGAAATGCCTTTCTGGTGAATTACCTCGGCCAACTTCGCGTGGCTACAGCCTCCGTATTGAATTATGAAACCCTGGCTGCCAACACTCAACTCCCAGTGCAATATGAGTTGCTCGTGAACATCACAAACCTCACCAACCCAAACCTGACCGAACTTAATAGGCGCGTGGTCGTTGCCGTCCGCGATGTGAACGAGGTCCCGACGGTGTTGGGCAGTTCGATTTCCGTGCTTTCTGGTACGGAACTGGGAGCGACTATCGGGAAGGTGACCGCTTCCGATGTTGATTTTTACGACTTGATTTCTTTTTCGATCGCAGCTGGGGATCCCACTGGCAGATTCGCTATTCACCCCCAAACCGGCGAAATCACAGTCCGGGGGGCACTCGATAGCACAATCCAGAACCGGTATTCACTACAGATTCGCGTTACGGACTCCGGCAGTCCATCTCCGCTCATCGCAACCGCAGTGGTCACCGTCACCATTCTGCCTAACAACAGTCCTTATGCGCCAGGTTCTATCAATTGCGCTGTGTATACCAACATACCAGGGAATCTCGTCTCTGCCCTGACCTCCGCCGCCTCGTTCCCGTCGAACCCGGCGTACCAGATTACGCGCAGCTCTTTTGAGAGCGAGACTGACCTGGCCGACAATTACGGGGCGGTGATGCGGGGTTACCTCATCCCACCAACCACGGGCAATTACACCTTCTGGATTGCGAGCGATGACAACAGCGACCTGTGGCTAAGCACGGATTCCAACCCGGCCACGATGACGCGCATTGCCTACGTCAGCGGGGACGGCTCCTGGACATCATCACGGCAGTGGACGAAGTACGCCACGCAGCAGTCCGCAGCCCAGGCACTCGTTGCAGGCCGGGCTTACTACATAGAGGCGCGACACAAGGAAGGCTCCGGAGGAGACAATCTGGCTGTGGGCTGGACTGGCCCCGGCATAGGGACAACAACTGTTATTCCAGGAGTTTATCTTGCACCGTATGACATGAACTATGCACCCGTCGCGACAGGGTTTTCGGGTGCGGTGCGGCGGGATTTAATGGAGTGGGCCAGGGTCGGGCAGGTCACAGTGGCCGATGTCAATACGAACCAATTCTGGACCTACTCCATCGTGAGCGGAAATGCTGAAGGAATCTTCGCCATTGATCAGGAGGGTTGGATTCGTCTGGCAAATACGCTAGCCCTGCAGAACACGGCAACCCCAAACTTCAGTCTCCAGGTCCGCGTGGTGGACAACGGGGCACCCATCCGCTTTGCCACCGCCTGGGTGACTCTGACCATAACGGACTCGAACGAAATCACTGCGGAATCACTCCAACAAGAGGTTTTCAATGACATTGGGAGCGGAACGGCGGTTGCCAACTTGACCTCGAACGCCAAGTATCCAGGGCGTCCTGACCAGTTGACGGTGATGAGTGATTTTCGCACCGCAGTCGATGTGGCAGACAATTACGGTTCGAGGGTTCGCGGTTACCTTATACCCCCGGAATCCGGGAATTACCAGTTCTATGTCGCGTCGGATGATGCCAGTCAACTGAAGCTCAGCAGTGACGATAACCCAGCCCATGCGGTTGTAATCGCCAGCGTGACCGGTTGGACGTCGCAAGACCAGTGGACCAAAGAGGCAAACCAGAGATCCTCCCTCCGAAGTTTGGTTGGCGGACAACGTTATTACATCGAGGCCTTGCAAAAAGAGGGTTCGGGAGGTGACCACCTCTCAGTGGCATGGACCGGCCCCGGTTATACGGATATTACGGTGATCCCCAAAACCTACCTGGCACCAGCCGATATCAACCAAGCGCCCCAGATTCCGTCTCAAACGCTCAGAGTCTTCACCAGCGCCCCCAACGGAACGGCGATAGGGCGGGTGGGCGCCAATGACAGTCCCTTGGACACGCTAACTTACCGTATAGCGGGAGGGAACACGGGCGACACCTTTACAATCGATCCAACCACTGGACAGATCCGCATCGCGGACAATACGCTGATCACGAGCGGTGCGGCCAGTTCGTTCAGCCTAACGGTGCAGGTGCAGGATTCCGGCTATGGTGGAGTTTATCCACTTCGGACTGGTCAAGGATCGGTGTCAGTGCTCACGCAGGGGGCTAACGTGCCGCTCGTCTGGACGGGAGACGGATCAACTAATACCTGGTCGGATCCCACCAACTGGGCTGGCGTCGCTCCAGCGAACGGCGCCAGGTTGATTTTCGGCGAACCGGTGAACCAGGCAACCCTCCACGATACGCCTGCCGTCGTCATGTGGGTGCAGTTGACCAACTCGGGGTTCAGCATAGCTGGCAACCCTGTCATGCTACAGACCGGCTTAACCAACAGTGGAGACAATGTTTGGAAAATCGAGACCCGACTCGCAGCTCCACAGTTTTGGCATTCTGCAAGCGGCACATTTTCTGTCGAGGGAACCACAACGAACAACGGGTTCAATCTGGGTGTTGTAGCGAACAGTGATTTTCGGATTGCAGGATCGATCGCCGGCGGTGGCGGCCTGAACAAGACAGGGAGCAGCCGTTTGATCCTGGAGGGAGCTCATTTCCACACGGGTCCGACGATTGTCGGACCAGCCAGTGGCACCACCAGTTCCCTGGAAGTCGGCGGCACCATGGACTTGGACCTTGGCAATTCCGACCTGACCATGAACGGAAGAATGGACCTCTGGCGGCACAGCGCGCGGGTCGGAGCCCTTTTTGGCACAGGAACAATTTTCGCGAATCACGGTAACCGCATTCTCACCGTTGGTGCCAATAACCGATCAGGAATATTCTCCGGAACCATGCAGGACAGTTCGTGGGCAATTGGAGCCACCCTCGGTTTGACCAAGGTTGGAACTGGGACCCAGGCACTCGCGGGAGCCAATACTTTTACCGGGCCGATTAAGGTTTCGAGTGGAACTTTGATAGCCGCCCATGCCAACGCGCTGGGAGGAGCCAGTGGCGGGACCACAGTCCTACCGGGTGCAACCCTGGCACTTTCCAACAACATCACGATTGCCACAGAGCCTCTCACCTTGGCAGGAACCGGCGCAAATGAGCTGGGCGCGTTGTGCAACCTCGTGGGCTTGAACACTTGGAACGGCCGCATCCAACTTTCCTCCCCCGCGAAGATCCGCGCGCTCAGCGGCCGCTTGACCACCAGCGGCGCTTGGGAGACCAGCAACCACGAAGTAGCCTTCGACGTTGGGTCCGGAGCCTCTGTGGTTATAAACGCGAGTCTAAATGGCGCCGGAGGCATTACCAAACAGGGAGCAGGAGTCCTCTCTCTGAATACCGCCAATGAATTCAGTGGCCCCTTGCACGTCACGGGAGGCATCGTAACGCTTGGACCTGCCGGGCGTCTCGCGCGGGCAAGCCTAATCACGGTCGAAGCAAGCGCCGGACTTAATGGAGAGAGTGTCGGTGGGCTGACGCTTGGGGCGGGACAGACTGTTCAAGGGCCGGGAACCTTGTACGGCTCTTTCACGCTACTGGGAGTCCTCAGGCCGGGAATGTCCATTGGCAGTATTGGCGTATCCGGTCACCTGTTTCTCCAAGGCGCGACCCAGATCGAGCTAGCCAAAGAAAACGGTGCGATCACCAACGACATGATCCTATGCTCCGGAACGCTGGGTTTGGGAGGCACGCTGGTGGTGACGAACGTTGGCCACGAACCCTTGGCTGCCGGGGACGAGTTCAAGATTCTCCAAGCCGGCAGCTTCACTGGCGGCAACTTCGCCTCTACCGATTTACCCGCACTCCCGCCCCAGTTGGCGTGGGATCTGTCAAGCCTGGCGGTGGATGGCACCCTGCGTGTCCTCATAGCCGAACCGGCCGCGCCTCCGGAGATAGCCGTCTCGACGACCAGTGGGACTATCGCGATCTCGTGGCCAACCAATTACACCAGTTACATCCTGACCGGCCAAACCAACGAGACGGGTGAAGGCCTTGGCAGCAATTGGTATCCGGTGACGGGAGTTACCAATAACCAGGTCTTACTACCGATTGACTCCACCCATTCATCCGTTTTCTACCGCCTCATTCAACAATAACCCAGCTGGGAACCTCAGGGTCAATAGAGTCGACCCTGCTCTCGCCGTTGAGCGATCGCAGCAACGTGACTAGGCAGATCACGCGCGGCCAACTACCCTTCGTTGACACACGCCTCCGGTGGCATTAGTTTCCCGCGCATGTCAAGGCTGCCCTTCGAGCTCCTGCTGGCGCTTCGTTATTTGCGGCCCAAACGAACCTTCGTCTCGGTCATCACTCTGATTTCCGTGGTGGGCGTCACTTTGGGTGTCGCGGTGCTCATCATCGTCATCAGCGTCATGAGCGGTTTCGATCGCCAGCTCCGGGAAAAGATCCTGGGATTCAATACCCACCTTAAGGTGTTTGTCCCGGGCCGAACGCTTGACAACCACGAAGCCGTGATGCGCACGATCGCAGCCAACCAGCAGGTAAAAGCGGTGGCCCCGTTCGTCATGGCGCGGGTGTTGCTGGAAACCGAGCCACGAAACGGGCAGTCACAAGTGGACGCACCCTATGTGCGCGGAATCGACATGCTCCAGGAGACAAATATCAGCATCCTTCCAAGCAGTATCCGAGAAGGGGTCTTTGACGTTAGCGACCGGGGACTGCTGGTGGGAACGGAATTGGCCTACAATCTTAACCTGGAGGTAGGTGATCTGGTCACGATTTACTCTCCGGAGGAGCTCAAGCAGATCCGAGACCAAAGAGGCAAGGAGGGAGAGACCGCCGTGTTGCCTGATGAATACGAGGTGCGAGGGATCTTCGACGTCGGCTACTACGAGTACAATCTCTCGGTCGTCATCGCGTCGTTGGAGGACGCTCAAGATCTGTATGTGCTGGGGGACGATGTCCACGGTCTGCTAGTCATGCTCCACGACCCTTACCAGGCACCCTCAGTTGCGTACCAACTGGGACAGGAATTGGGACCGGATTTCAAGGTTTCCACTTGGATGCAGGAGAATGCCAACCTCCTGAATGCGCTAATCGTGGAGAAGAACGTGATGTTCTACCTTTTGTTCTTCATCATGATCGTTGCGGCGCTCTGCATTTTGAGTGCGCTGATAACATTTGTTGTGCAAAAGACTCGCGAGATTGGCATGCTGAAAGCTCTGGGTGCCACAGATTTCCAGGTAAGCCTGATCTTTTTGAGCCAAGGTGCGCTAGTCGGAGCGATTGGTGATTTGACCGGATATGGGCTAGGGATGCTGGCGCTGGCGTATCGTAACGAGTTTCTCCATTTCATGAACCGACTTACCGGTTTCGAGCTGTTTCCCGCCTCGATCTATGGATTCACCGAGTTGCCCGCCCTGATCGATCCGAAGGACATTCTGCTGATCTGCGGCAGCGCCTGGGTAATTTGCACGCTGGGGGGAATCATCCCGGCCTGGCGCGCCGGAAGGCTTCAACCAGTGGAGGCTTTGCGCTATGAATGAACCATTGCTTAAAGCCGTAGGGGTTCACAAAACCTACCTCCTGGGCAGGCGTTCCCTGGAAGTGCTTCGCGGCGTGGACCTGGAGTTGTGGGGGGGGGACTTCGTGGCGCTGCGAGGTGCGTCTGGTGCCGGCAAGAGCACCCTGTTGCATTTGCTGGGAGGTCTTGACTCGCCGAACCGCGGTGAGATCTGGCTGAACGGACGCAACCTCGGGAAGCTCTCCCGCAGGGAACTCGCGCAGGTCCGGACCCGGGAGGTCGGCTACATCTTTCAAGCCTATTACCTTTTGCCGGAGTTGGACGCGTTGGAAAATGTCTGTCTGCCGGCCCGGATGGGGCGGACGAGCGCGGCGGAAGCAGAGGAACGAGCCCACGACTTGCTCGTTCGCGTAGGTCTCGGGGAACGGACGGAGCATAAACCATATGAACTCTCAGGAGGTGAACAGCAGCGAGTCGCCATTGCCCGGGCGCTGATCAACAAACCGGGCTTGATTCTGGCAGACGAGCCAACCGGAAACCTGGATTCCCACACTGGGCAGGAGATTGTCGATTTGCTCTGCAGCGTCGTTCGTGAGACGAAAGCTGCGCTGATTATCGCGACGCACGACGCTCGTTTGGCCGCTCGAGCACCGCGTTTGATACAGATGGCGGATGGCCTTATTACAGACCAGGAACAGCCTCCTGCCCTGCCCGAATAGCTTTTACCTCCAAGCCCAACCGCGGCTGTGATCTCCTTTGGAGTGCTGAATTCTTGAATGGGGCTTGCGGTCAGAACGTCTCATATCTGCGGACGCATGCGTTATTGACCTTGGCATGGATTACGGTAACCTGCACCGCAGGTGATTTTAAGAACACAACAATCACAATCACGAATTGTTATGGATACAAAACCAAAAAGCACGACCAGCGGCATCGCCCGCAGAGATTTTATCAAAAAGTCAGCAACCGCGGCGGCCGTCGTGGCGGCAGGTTCCTGGATAAAGACCCCCGTTTATGGCCAACCACAGGCGCCTTCTGCCGGCGTCGCAGGCGCCAACAACCGCATCACCGTGGGTGTGATCGGCGTTGGATTTGGCATCGGCCAGAATCACTTGCAGGGGATTCACCAAAAGGCGAACGAAAACAACACAGCGGTGATTGCTGCGTCCGATGTGTTTAACAAGCGCCGAGACTGGGCCAAAACTACCGCCGGGCTGAAAGACGCCGACCTCTATGTCGATTATCGCAAGATGTTGGAGCGGAAAGATCTGGATGCCGTGCTGATTGCCACGCACGATCCTCTTCACGCACAGATGTCGATCGATTCCATGGAAGCCGGAAAACATGTGTATTGCGAAAAACCATTGACGCGCTACTTGGATGAGGCCTTCAAGGTTTATGACTTTGTTAAGAAGACTGGAAAGGTGTTCCAAGTCGGTTCGCAAGGATGCTCCGCTGGTGGCTGGCACAAGTGCGCCGAATTGATTCAGAAGGACGGCATCGGCACGCTCGTCTGGGGGCAGGGTTTCTACTGCCGCAACAGTGTCGCGGGCGAGTGGAACTACATGATTGAAGGCGAAAGCACGGCAGCCAACATTGACTGGGAGAAGTGGCTGGGGCCGGTACGCAAACGCGTGCCGTTCAGTGCCGAGCATTATCATCGCTGGCGAAAATACTTCCCGTATTGCTCCGGCTTGCTGGGCGACCTGGTGCCACACCGCTTGCATCCGCTTATGCTGGCCTCAGGTAACCCGGAATTCCCGGTTCGCGTCTCCTGCATTGGGACCAAAAACGTCTTGACCGACAAGAACAAGCCTAACACGCCAATTCGCGACGTGCCTGAGCATATACAGCTTCTCGCCGAGTTCCCGAGCGGTTACATGGTGACCGTCACCTGCAGCACGGTCAACGCGAAGAGCCCTGGTTTCGCGATCTACGGCCACAAGGCTACCATGAACATCGGCAGCAGCGGCGAACGCATTGAACTTGTTCCCGAGAAGGAGTTTGCCGAGGAAATCGATCCGGAGACGTTCACTGGCATGCAGCCGGAAGATATCCGTGTGCACGAGAAGAATTGGTTTGATTGCATTCGTTCTGGAAAAGCTCCAAACGCAAATATCGAACTGGCCATTCGGGTGCAGACCGTTATCTCCCTCGCAGAAATGGCGGATCGGATGCGGACCACCTGCCTGTTCGACGAAAAGACTCGCAAAATCATGGACGCTTCCGGCAAAGAGATTCCGGTGCTGACCTACGGCAGCAACGAGTTGACCTGATCGGAGCACCTTAAATTAGCCACACGGGTTTCGCAGGCACCGCTTGCGAAACCCGTTTTGGTTTCAGCAGCTACGCCTGAACCTTGCCTGCCACAACATGCACACAGTAACCCTGGCACGAAATGCAATGGCAACCCGGTTCGAGATGGTCCTTCAGGGTTCCGACCCCAGGATGCTCCAATCGGCAGGGGAAGCGGCTCTCGATGAAATTGAGCGCTTAGAGGCCCGGCTAAGCCTGTACCGGCCCACCAGCGAAATCGCGCATGTCAATGCGCGCGCCAGCCGCGAGAGCGTCAAAGTGACACCTGAAGTATTCCGGTTGCTGCAACAAGCTCGGAATCTGAGTAATGAGACAGATGGCTTGTTTGATATAGCAATCGGGCCACTGGTGAGGTGCTGGGGGTTTATGGGAGGCACTGGGCACATGCCGGATCCACTTCAAGTTGAGCGCGCAAGAGAACGAGCAGGAATGGCGCTGGTCAATCTCAACCCTGACGATTCCACGGTTACTTTTACCCGCGAAGGGGTCCTGTTGGATCTGGGGGCCATTGGTAAAGGCTATGCTCTTGAGCAAGCTGCCGACATCCTGCGCGATTGCGGCGTCGAGAGTGCCCTGATACACGGTGGCACAAGTACTGTTTACGGTTTGGGGCACCCAGCCGACGCAGCGGAATGGCGAGTTGCCATCCACGAACCCCGGGATTCCGGTCAATCAGAGTCCCCTGCCCTTTGTTCTATCGGACTGGTTGACAGCGCTCTCTCGGTTTCGGCGGTCTGGGGCCGTTCTTTCCAGGAGGGGAAAATCCATTTCGGTCACGTCATTGACCCCAGGACTGGGAAACCTGTGACCGGTGTCCTGATCGGAGCGGTTGCGGTGAAATCTGCGACGGAAAGCGACGCTTTCTCTACAGCCTTGCTCACAGGGGGAGCATCGAGATTCGAGCGCTTGACTCGTTTAAGACCGAAGATGCGAGCCGTTCTGGTCACGGGCACTGTTAAATCCTGGGAGGTGCACACGTGGCATTTGGATTTGCCCCGGAGCGAAGGTAAAGCTGGGGCATACTCTCAGTGAGGAATTACCCAAGTTTCCAAGGAGAGAGAAAGAATCGGTTTGGGCAAAAGGCGGTTTGAAAAACGGCCGAAATGCGACTAGTGTCAGTATAGAGCTTGTATGCTGGAGGACCGCCATTATATGCGCCAGGAACAGTTCGATCCGCGTCGATCCGTAACGATCACGCTGTTGATCGTGCTGGCGTGCGTGTTTGTGTTGCAAGTGATACTAAACCGGTTCACCGAATTCGGCACTGTTCGTTACCTCGGCCTGAGCAGCATGGGACTTCGCCATGGGTATGTTTGGCAGCTGTTTACATACCAACTCCTGCATGGTGGCTTTCTTCACCTGATATTTAATTGCTGGGCAATTTACGTCTTTGGCCACGATGTGGAACGCAGCTTAGGCACGCAGCGATTCTTAACCCTTTATTTTGGCAGCGGAATCCTGGGAGGCCTCTGCCAACTGTTGTTTGGTCTAACGCTGCCACCCAAGTTCTCCGGCCCAGTGGTTGGTGCTTCGGCAGCAGCTTTTGGACTCGCGGCAGCGTATGCCAGGCTGTTTCCCGACCGAATCCTGCTTCTGTTTTTCATCATTCCCATGCGGGCCAAGTATCTCCTCGTACTGACGGCACTGTTGGCGATGCTCGGAATGCTTTCGCCTGGTGATGGTATAGCCCACGCCGCGCACTTGGGTGGCCTGGTGACGGGCTTGGTGCTAGTCCAGAGTGGCCTGGAGTGGGATTGGGGGTGGCTGCGGTTTCTCGGTTCCGGTCGCCGCAGCAGTTCGACCAGATCCCATGAGCCTGGTTTCTCCAAGTCCCCATGGCGGAATACAGGCACGCGCGACCTCAACGACCTGCCTCCGGAAGAGTTCCTGGCCAAGGAAGTGGATCCCATTCTGGACAAGATTTCCGCTGAAGGAATTCAGAGCCTGACCGAGCGTGAGCGTCGGATCTTACAAGCGGCCCGTGATAAGATGGCGAAGCGCTAACCGCCAACCTTGCGATCCGAGAGTGTCCGGTCTATGGAAAGCCAAGCAACTATGCCGCCATTGCGAAGAAATTCTTCGTCAGCCTGCCCAAATCCAGAAACAGGACCAACCTAGCTCGACTTTTTGAACCCCACTTTCTAGATTCTGCTTCATGATACAACGCTATTCGCGGGTGGAGATGAGAGAGATTTGGAGTGAGCAACGCAAACTTGAAATCTGGGTTCAAATTGAGTTGCTTGCCAGTGAAGCACTGGCGAAGGCCGGGCTGGTTCCCCGGAAGGACGTGGCACAAATGAAAGCCAAGGCATCGTTCACGATTGAACGCTGCAGAGAATTGGAGAAGACCCTCAACCATGACGTAATCGCCTTCACCACCAACGTTGCTGAAAACATTGGGGCGCCAGCCAGTCGCTGGCTGCATTTCGGCCTAACTAGCAGCGATATCATAGACACCGCTTTCGCCGTTCAGATGGTTCAATCTGCCGACATCCTGATCCAAGATGTCAAGGCGTTGCGCAAGGTGATCGCCGCCAAGGCGCGCCGATACCGGCTCACGCCAATGATCGGGCGCAGCCATGGCATTCACGCAGAGCCAACGACTTTCGGATTGAAGATGGCGCTCATGTATGACGAGTTTGGGCGGGCGTTACGACGCATGGAGGCCGCACGTGCGACAGTGGCTGTCGGGAAGCTCTCCGGAGCGGTGGGCACCAGCGCACATCTCTCCCCGCGTATTGAAGAATATGTCTGCCGCAAATTGGGCCTGAAGCCCGCGCCGATCGCCACCCAAGTTGTGCAGCGGGACATTCACGCCGAGTTTATCACCACGCTCGCCCTGATCGCTGCAAGTATTGAAAGATGGGCCGTGGAATTCCGACACTTGCAGCGCACCGAAGTCTTGGAAGCGGAAGAGTTCTTTGCCAAGGGGCAGAAAGGGTCGAGTGCTATGCCACACAAACGTAATCCTATTACCGGGGAAAGGCTGACCGGCCTGGCGCGGGTGCTTCGCGGTAACGCTGTTGCAGCAATGGAAAACGTGGCCCTATGGCATGAGCGCGACATCAGCCACAGCTCGGTCGAACGCATTATTTTCCCAGATTCCTGCACCCTGCTGGATTACATGCTAGTGACCATGACCAAATTAGTGGAAGGCCTGATCATTTACCCGGAGAACATGGCCAAGAACCTCGGGCTCTCGCTCGGCATGTGGAATTCGCAGACGGTCTTGCTGGCGTTGATAAAGAAAGGACTTAGCCGCGAGCAGGCTTACGAAATAGTGCAGAGGAACGCCATGAAAACATGGGCGGTAAAACATGCCGGTCGTGACGATGCCGATTTTCTCGAACAACTTAAGAACGACCCGGAAGCGGCGCGCCATTTCAAGAAAGGCGAATTGGAAGAACTCTGTTCGCTCGAATTCCACTTGAAAGAAGTGAAGAATCGCTTCAAGAAACTCGGGCTGGGTTGAGTCCGAAAACGCGAGGCCTTCATGGTTCCGCGAGAAATCCGGACTGAACATTGGCCGGACAAGACAAGCTACTATTTTCCAATTCGCCCTATTGGGAAATGGAGGGTGATCGGATCGTTTCCGATCGGATTTGGAATCTTGTCCACTCGGTCTCCGGGAAGGCAGTTCGTGTCGGCACCGGTTCGCCTTGCTTCGCAAGTTCTGAATCCTCGTCTGTCTCTCAATGAGGTCAAGAGGCGATCAAATTCGGCCTTCGGTTGAAACGCCCGAAGGGTTTTGGTCAACCCTTTTTAGGACGGAAGACCATGAGGCTCAAAGGCGGCAGGGTGAACTCGGCAGACCAGGCATGACCATGCGACTGGATTTCGCCGGCAACAACACCTCCCAGGTTTCCGAGATTACTGCCGCCGTAGATTTCAGCATCGCTGTTGATTACTTCCTCCCATTTTCCGGGGCACGGTAGTCCGAGGCGATAACCCATACGGGGCACAGGTGTTAGATTTAGCACCACCAACACAGGGTCGCAGCCCTGGGAATTCTGCCGCACGAAAGACATCACGCTGTTCTCGTGGTCCGAGCAGTCAAGCCAGAAAAACCCAGGCAAGTCGTAGTCGGCTTGCCAGAGTGAAGGAATCATCCGATAAACTGCGTTCAAATCCTTGATAAAGCGCTGCAATCCGCGATGGAAGGGACCGGCATTGAGCAGCCACCAGTCGACTTCTCCGTTCGCGTTCCACTCGGCGCTTTGCCCAAGTTCTCCGCCCATAAACAGCAGCACTTTGCCCGGGAAAACCCATTGGTAACCCACCAGTGTCCGCATGTTCGCAAATCGCTGCCAGTCGTCACCGGGCATCCGACCCAGCAGGGAGCGTTTGCCATGCACAACTTCGTCATGCGAGAGAGGCAGAATAAAGTTTTCGTGATGGTGATAAAGCATCGCGAAGGTCAGATCATTCTGGTGGTATTTGCGAAAGACAGGGTCAAGGCAGAAATAATTCAGGGTGTCGTGCATCCAACCCATGTTCCACTTTAAGGAGAACCCGAGGCCGCCCAGGTAAGGCGGCCGGGTAACCAATGGCCACGCAGTGGACTCTTCGGCAATGGTAAGCACACCGGGAAACTCTGTATGCGTGATATGATTGAAAGAGCGCAGAAACTCGATCGCCTCGAGGTTCTCTCGTCCGCCATATTGGTTCGGAATCCACTCCCCTTCCTTACGTGAGTAGTCCAAATAGAGCATGGAAGCGACCGCATCAACCCGCAACCCATCAATGTGGAATCGCTCGCACCAGTATAGTGCATTTGCGATCAGAAAATTTCTGACCTCATGCCGGCCAAAATTAAATATAAGAGTGCCCCAGTCCTGGTGGGCACCCTTTCGCGGGTCCTCGTGCTCAAACAGCGCCGTGCCATCGAATCGCGCAAGAGCCCATTCATCGCGGGGAAAATGAGCAGGAACCCAATCGACAATGACGCCAATTCCGGCCTCGTGCAACGCGTTCACGAGGAACTGAAAATCGTCGGGAGTGCCGTATCGGCTCGTGGAGGCGTAGAAACCAGTCACCTGGTACCCCCAAGAGGGATAGAACGCATGCTCGGCAACTGGCAGAAACTCTACGTGTGAAAACCCCATCTCCCGAACATAGTCCACTAGCGGGCCGGCCAGTTCACGATAACTCAAAGATTCGCTAGGCGATTTTTTCCGCCATGACCCGAGGTGGACTTCGTAAACACTCATGGGCGAGCGCAGAGGATCGCTGCGGCGGCGCTGCGCAAGCCAGGGCTCATCGGTCCAGGCAAATTTCCGGGTGTTCCACACAATGGCCGCATTCTTGGGCGGCATTTCAAAAAAGAAACCGAAGGGGTCCGTCTTCAGGGCGACATTACCTTGCGTGTCGCGGATCTCAAACTTGTAGTGAGCCCCTTCCCCAACTCCCGGGATGAAAATCTCCCAGACGCCAGAGGACCCGAGGGACCGCATCATATGAACACGCCCATCCCAATCGTTTAAGTCACCTACAACGCTTACGCGCTGGGCGTTTGGAGCCCAAACCGCAAAACTGGCCCCAGGAACACCATCCATCGTTCTGAGTTGGGCTCCTAGTTTCTCGTAGATCCGGCGCTCGTCGCCCTTCCCGAAAAGATACAGGTCGCTTTCCCCAAGGGTCGGCAGGAAGGAATACGGGTCGCGCGTGCGGAGAATGTTTCCGGCATGATCGGTGATAACCAGATCGCAGGCGTAAACCCGTGTGGCACCTTTTGTGACGCCCTCGAACAAATCGGTCTTGGGAATGCGTTTGAGTCTGATGACCGGCATCGCCGGTTCATGGACGGGATGCATCTCAACCTTGGCGGCGCCGGGCAGCAAGGCCCGGCCAACCAACCCGCTTCCGTCCCCGAGCGGATGAAGCCCGAGCAGTTGGTGCGGGCAACGGTTTCTGGCTTCGACTAAGCTACGCAGTTCGTCTTGAGAAAGCACCATGCTGATGAGACCCTACCAGAGTCGGGTGGAAAACCAAGGAGTTAAATGGGCGCTACGGAGACCTCGCTATACAAAGCGTCATAAGTAATTG
>DIXK01000047.1 GCA_002428665.1 Verrucomicrobia subdivision 3 bacterium UBA6082 | reverse complement strand
TATGAGTTCAGAACAAAAGACCCTGCGGGGGTCCGGGGGTACGTTCCAACTCTGAAACTGGCATTCTGGTCGCATTTCGACCATTGTGCCCCAATGACAGCCTTAGTCCTGGCCGTCATCGATGATATTCACTGGCACGGAGATGCAGGGAAAGCGGGCTTCTTGATCGCCTGTGGTGACTTTAATGGATAGGCTCGAAAACAGGGCAGGAATATTAGGCCGGATTGGGCAAAACCCTCAGGGAGTTGTGAATTTGTGCGGCTCTCTGGTTGGACGAGGATCACCGGAACCCCGATCTCGCCGGGAGAAGAATGTAGCCCCGGGCCAGTGCCTAAGTGGCCATTGGAACTTTTGCCCCAAACCCAGAGTGTCCCATCTGCTCGAATCGCTACGGTGTAGTCATAACCTACCGTGACTACCTGTCAGTTGCCGGGCGCACCAATCCGCACGAAGCTGAATTTCCTCACGGTCGTCCCATCACCTAACTGCCCATAAGCGTTGTCGCCCCAGGCCCACAGAGATTTACCGGTTCTCATCGCCATGGCGTGGCTGTACGACGCGACAACCGATTGCCAGTCCGTTAAGGAGCCGATCTGCACGGGGTTCACTTTCTTATCCCAGCTGCCATCGACCCTCCAGCCCCGAACTTCCCACGAGGTTCCGGAGAACGCCCGATCCTTGTTAGCAGTCCGGAGCAAGGCGTATCGCTTGAGACACATGTGGCCTCCAGAGGCAGGTGACTTCACGGCTTGATCAGCCTGAAGAACTGACTTGTGTCTGATCGAGGGAGCCTGATCTCGCATCGATTGCTGCTCAGAGTCGGGAGATTCGTAACCTGAAGCCAATTGACCGAAGGCGACAGGCTCTCACATGTTTGGAGCCTATAGTTAGCGGCCTCCCCAGGCCAAGCGAGTACGCCGTTTGTCGGATCCAGGGAGATTGACAACGAGGGAGGAACCTCAAGGTGATTGATTGGTGCCACCACCAGCGAAATCATGCCTACAAAATCATTCAGGCCATCCGGCACCGCATTCCCGCCTTGGGAATTGGGAGGTCGAGTCACGCGATCGACACTAAACACGTTCGTGTTTGACCAGAAATACTCCGCGAGGGTGATGGACCAGAATACGTTCGTGAAACTGAGCGCCCCGGCCGCTGGCACGGAGCTTCCATCCAGCGTGACCGTTTGTGAGGATACGTTTGCCACAACCGGAGGCATGTAGGCATTTGTCTTTACCGGGGCAAGAGCGGAGATAAGCATGGCGCGGTTTGTGTCGAAATAGAGGTTGAGGGCCATGTGCGTGCCAGCTTGCCATGGCGGCGACCCAAAGATCGTGTACGTGTTCGTGCCGGGTTGCAGAGCGATATTAATGGCCACGTCCGCGTCGGTGGGGCCGTTAATCAAGGGTGCGGTCAGACCGTCGGGATTCCCTCCTGGCTCCCCGGGAGCGAGAAACAAGTTAAAAAAGCCGCCGGGCAACGTGTCCCAAATCGCGTAACCGAAAAGGCCACCCGCGGGAGAAGAACTGTGCCCTAAAATAGCCGTCAGGTGCGATGGTGGCCCTTGAGGTAGGCTGATGACAAGGGTGTTTGTCGCGCTGCCTCTGTAATTGACTTCGTTGATGGTCCCGATGACCGTGTAGCTGCCTGTGTCGGCAGGTGCGGCGGGCGAGCCGTTGTACGTTACGTCCACCGCCAGGCCGGAGGGTGTGGTGCTGACCGAAACCCTATGGGCCGTCCCGTCATAAATCTGGAACAGATTGCCCAAGGACACAGTTGCTGCGGTCTTTTCGACGACCAACGTGTTGGTGGCGCTGCCCTCGTAGTTTGGATCACTGACGGTTGCGATAACTGTGTAGCTGCCCGCGTTGGTGGGGGCACTGGGCGAGCCGTTGTATGTCACGTTCACCGCCAGACCCGGTGGCGCGGTACTGACCGATACGCTTCTAGCGGTTCCGTCATAGGTCTGTTGCAGGTTGCCCAGGGTCACCGTGGCCACTGCCTTGATCTTGAGGACGGCCACACTGCTGGTCACACTGCCGTAGTTGTTGGCCACGACTACCGTGTAGTTCCCGGCATCGTTGTTTTGAACATCAGCGATGGTTATGGTTGGCGTCAACACTCCGGTGAATTTGCCGCCCTCCGGCAAATCGAGCCCATCTTTGCGCCACTGATAACCAAGCGGCTGCGAACCGGAGGCGATAATGTGGAATGTCGCCGTTGTTAAAGTTCCGGCGGAAAGGCTCACAGGTTGTGCCAGCACGACCGGAGCGCCAATCTTGCCCGGAGTTTGGTGCAGGTCTGTCCCCAACTGGCCATCGGAGTTGTAGCCCCAGGCCCAGAGGGTGCCGTCCGTCTTCACCGCCACCGTGTGGCCCTCCCCCGCCGCCACAGACTGCCAGTTGGTCGCGGTCCCAATCTGCACTGGGCTATATTTGTCTACCGGCGTCCCATCCCCCAACTGGCCGTACAGGTTGTTACCCCAGGACCAGAGTGTGCCATCGGTCTTCACCGCCACCGTGTGCCAGCATCCTGCCGCCACGGACTGCCAGTTGGTCGCGGTCCCAATCTGCAGCGGACTGGATTTGCTCGTAGTCGTCCCATCCCCCAATTGGCCATAGTCGTTGCGGCCCCACGCCCAGAGCGTGCCGTCGGTCTTCACGGCCAATGTGAGGCAACCTCCCGCCGCCACAGACTGCCAACTGCTCCCCGTGCCAATCTGCACCGGGCTGGATTTGTTTGTGGTAGTCCCATCCCCCAACTCGCCCCAGGAGTTGTTGCCCCAGGCCCAGAGCGTGCCGTCGGTCTTCACCGCCGCGGTGTGAGAACTCCCCGCCGCCACAGAATGCCAGTCGCTTGCCGTGCCAATCTGCACTGGGGTGGACTTGTTCGATGTAGTCCCATCCCCCAACTGGCCATCGGAGTTGTCGCCCCAGGACCAGAGCGTGCCGTCGGTCTTCACCGCCACCGTGTGGTAATCTCCCGCCGCCACAGACTGCCAGTCGCTTGCCGTGCCAATCTGCACCGGGCTGGATTTGTTTGTGGTAGTCCCATCCCCCAATTGCCCATGGTAGTTGTAGCCCCAAGCCCAGAGCGTGCCGTCGGTTCTGATGGCCATGGTGTGGTAAAATCCCGCCGCCACAGAATGCCAGTCGCTTGCCGTGCCAATCTGCACCGGGCTATATTTGTCTACCTGCGTCCCATCCCCCAACTGGCCCGAGGAGTTGTTACCCCAGACCCAGAGCGTGCCGTCGGTCTTGATGGCCATGGTGTGGTAATATCTCGCCGCAACCGACTGCCAGTTACTTGCGGTGTCAATCCGCACAGGACTGATTCTGTATGTAGTCCCATCCCCCAACTGGCCACTAGAGTAGTTGCCCCAGGACCAGAGCGAGCCATCCGTCTTCACCGCCACCGTGTGCCAGTATCCTGCCGCCACGGACTGCCAGTTGGTCGCGGTCCCAATCTGCAGCGGACTGGATTTGCTCGTAGTCGTCCCATCCCCCAACTGGCCGTAGTAGTTGTCGCCCCAGGACCAGAGCGAGCCATCCGTCTTCACCGCCACCGTGTGCCAGTATCCTGCCGCCACCGAATCCCAATCGGTGGCCGAGCCCACCTGGACCGGGCTGCCGGCGTTGCCCCCCCAAGCCCAGAGCGTGCCGTCGGTCTTCACCGCCGCGGTGTGAGAACTCCCCGCCGCCACAGAATGCCAGTCGCTTGCCGTGCCAATCTGCACCGGGCTATATTTGTCTACTTCCGTCCCATCCCCCAACTGGCCGCGGTAGTTGTCGCCCCAGACCCAGAGCGTGCCGTCGGTCTTCACCGCCACCGTGTGCCGGTATCTTGCCGCCACGGACTGCCAGTTGGTCGCGGTCCCAATCTGCAGCGGACTGGATTTGCTCGTAGTCGTCCCATCCCCCAACTGGCCCGAGGAGTTGTTACCCCAGGCCCAGAGCGTGCCGTCGGTCTTGATTGCCATGGTGTGGAACTCTCCCGCGACCACCGACTGCCAGTCGCTCCCCGTGCCAACCTGCACCGGGTTGGATTTGTTCTCGGCTGTTCCGTCCCCCAACTGATAATAGGAGTTACCGCCCCAAGCCCAGAGCGTGCCGTCGGTCTTGGTGGCTATGGTGTGGCCATATCCCGCCACCACCAACTGCCAATCGCTCGCCGTGCCGACCTGCACTGGGGTGGACTTGTTCGATGTAGTCCCATCCCCCAACTGGCCCCAGGAGTTGTTGCCCCAAGACCAAAGCGTGCCGTCAGTCTTGACCCCCACCGTGTGATAACCTCCCGCCGCCACCTGTCTAAAAAGCAGGTCGGTAGTCGTGCTGCCATTAAGGACAGAGAATGACCGTGAGAAGTTACCACCCGGCGTACCATCGTAGTCGCCGTCCAGGGAGTTTCCAACGAAATCGGTAACGAGGTCACGGACTGTTATCGTGTAATTTCCTTCCGAGAGCGCAGAAGTTCCAGGCATTTCACCGTTCCCGTCCAATACAACCACAGCCTCGTATTTGAGTGTGTTCGTATTGAAGCTAGCGGTAATCCTGCTGATAGTCCCTGGAACTTCCACTCCCTCGCTGCTAAGGAGCCAGTTTGCGGTATTCACGACGCTGTTAACGCCGCCGGGGCTGGCTGCGAGTTCTTCAGAAAAGGTCAGTTTCAGGTTGGTTACAGCTTCCGGAATTTGTGCTCCGTCCAGAATTGATAGTCCATTAATAAGAACATCCGTTACTAGTGGCCCGGCATGGTCCATCGCTGCTGGAAAAGACTCAGCGTAAATCCCACCCTGGGCCTTCGACACTGCGATAGTGTCTCCCTGTGGATCCAGAGCAACATCCGGGAATGGTCCTCCTGGTGACAGCACTGCCGGGCTTCCCAGCGCCATGCCTGTATTGTCGTAACGTTGGCAATAACTTAGGTGCGACCAATTCGCAGCGGAGTAAGCATTCCACACAATGCTAAAGCCTCCAGCGACATCCATCGAGACGTTCGCCGGCATTATCACGTCAGGTTGAGCAAAGAGATCTCCTGTATGGACAGTTAATTCGTCTCCTTTGGCGACACCATCAGGATTGAACAACCGGGCTTTGGTGAGATTCATGTCTTTCCAGACAACAACAAAATCACCAATCAGATTCACGTCCACCCGAGGGAACAGGGCAAGGGTTCCAGCGCCAACAGTTGTCTCATCACCGATTGCTTCTCCCACCTTGGTGAAGCGCCGTGCTCTGACAGATTGGGTCAAATTGCCTTCAGATCGCTGCCAGACCACCACAAAGTTGCCACTTGCATCAAGTGCAACGTCAGGATGCCTACCCGGGGAAGCGGCAGGGGAGTCAACTCGAAGCTCGCCCGTGAGTGCGAATCCATCCGCGCCATACCGCCGGACCCAGATACCATTGCCTTCCCATACGATCGCAAAGTCGCCAGTAACATTCATTGCGATCCGGGAATTGGCTTGATCACCTGTGGTTGTACCGTTCACAAGGAACTCATCGCCCAAAGCCATCCCGTTCGCCGAATATCGGCGACCATAAACGCCAGCTCCGCTTCCGTCCTGACCAGCGCTTTGCCAAACCGCCACAAAATCCCCATCAGTACGCATCGACACGACAGGACTGTCTTGGTCTCCCTCGTTGAAGGTATTCACTTGGAAGCTCTCAGTGCGAGCGTTGCCCCGCGCATCAAACGCTCGCGCGTAAATCTGCGAATCTCCGCCTGGCGTATCGTCCCAGACGACTACAAAATCTCCATCGCCATCGGATGCTACGCTCAATGCGTAGGGGTTCACACTGTTAACGATAGAGAACCCTGCAGCATGAATACTCCGACAAATTAGGAGCTCCAGCACTATCCCAAAAGAGATCAATATATTAAATTTCATAGATCAATTTCTCGTGTTCGTTCGTTAGTTGTGGAATCGATCCCACTTCAATTGAAACATCTTGCCTCCCTCGAATCCTAACGCAGCAATCGAACTCGGTGGCACAAGTCGTTGGGTCGATTGGTTTGTTGATTTCATTGGGGGATTTGGCGCTGGCGAAGGTTAGGCACTAGAATCGAAGACATCAAGATAATTGTCTCTGTTTGGGCTTGGACTGCGCAGGCTGTGGTCAGTTGGTTTCAGAGTTCCGGTCATTTGCGCTGCCTGGGCGTGCAGCAGGCCTCTATTCTGGTTGTGTCCTCCGCACAGGAGAAGGAAACATGCGCACAATCCCCTCCCCTTTTTCAACGCCCTCGAACGACACTTTCTGAGCTGAACACCGTGTCCCCTTTTGCGTTTCTGATTTCATATGGTTGTTTAAGCCAAGTGATACCCGGATCAGAATCCATAGTCGTTTCGGAAACGAAAAGCATTCTCCGGGCATGATTCAGACTAAACGCGTTCATTGCGTCTTTTTGAACCTGTAAGCTATCGACGTTTGCGAGTCTTCCAACCGTGCGTTGGTCAGGGCGAGTGCCTCCCACCTGGGCGATTTCACACGTCCGCCAGGCTGCCCGACTTGCTGTCCCCCACGAGCCTGATCGACGCGTTCCGACATGCATACCTTCAAGGTGTTGCCGCGACGCTAAATCGTAGAGCGTAACTTCGGCTGGCTGGCAGGTTACCGCCGACTCAGCCGCGACTACAGCAAGAAAAGCCAGCTCCGGCGAAACCAGGGTGTGTATTTGGCTATGCTTCGCCTCATGGCGCTCTTGAGTTGCACGTATGCTCTCACCACAGTAACCGGTAGTGCTGGGAACGGCTATTGCCTTTCGGCAGTTTGGGCAATTCACTTCACAGCCGCGGCCAGCCTCATCAATCGAAATGTGCTGGCCACAGTGGGGGCAATTGAACTTGATGTCGCGCATACTTGTCTTCCACGCAAATTCAGCGTCAGTGTTTCAAAGTGCTTTCGGCAGTGCCGGTCCGATCACCGGCATTCCATTGTTTCCAATCTGGCTTCCCCAAACTGATGAGGATGTCAATACTCGGAACGACTGTCATACCGGCCATCACCATCAGGATGACACCACGGAGCAATCTCGGAGGAGCAACGACGAAGGCGAGCAAAGGGCACAGCAGCATAATGGCATCATGGAATGGGGTCTGCATTTTGGGTTACCCCGGATCGGAACGAGTCAGCAACTTTTGGCAATAGCAACAGAATGATGAGCGCCAGGGCTTGAACGACGAAGCAAATCCACCAAACAGATACCGTAGCCGGAAGGTAGTACTCCCAAGCGACAGTCATGGAGCTTGGTTGTCCTTGTTCAACCCGATTACCGAGGAATTCACGCACGGCGGGACCAACGATTGGAGACACCCAAGTGTGCAAATAAAGGCGGTATCCAAATTGGGCAACTATGATGGCGATTCCGCAAATGATTCCATTTCGACGAGCCGATGGCTGCATCCGAAGTAGCTTGATGCCTGTGTGAATAAGGACAATCGCCAACGCGAATTGAAGAATCAAATTCCCCCAATCCACTACCGTGTGGAAAGGCAACTTGCTGTTGATTGCGTCCCACACTTGCATTCTCTCCCTGATTTTCAGAATTCCAAGCGACTGGATGATCAAATGAATTCCGCCAACCACAATGCTGAGAATTCCAATGATCAAGACCGGCACAGGACATTGCGCCGGTTTCGGAATCGAGAGCTGCCTCGAACAATGTGGGCAGACCACCTGTGTTCCGGCCCAAGCGTCGGCGAACAGAACGTGTCGCTTACAATGTGGGCAGGTGAACTTGATGTCGTTCATAATTACTTCCCGTCAGGGCGTTTCAGATTTTTCGTGACCGAGACTTGGATGTTTGACGCAGCGGTAAGGCCACCGCTACCAGGATCAGCAAGGCAAGCTGCAACACACGGCCAGACGCGCTGTCGATTTGGGAGGTTGTCGTTCATTGCCATTGAAACGGTCATCATTCCTGAATACCTACCCGGTAGAAGAACGGCCCGGCGCCTATCGCGTTGGTGTCGAAGTAGGTCGTCACACCCGTCTGCCCAAGGATGTTGCTGCTCAACGGCAGGAGAGGCGGCTGCGCCCCTAGGTTGGTGCCGCGCTCAAGGAAGTAAGTCCGGTCGCTGACGCTCTCCCAGCGCACGATCACGCCGGGGGAGCCAGAGGCAGGCGCGAGCAGGCGCAGCGCTGACAAGGCGTTGGTTGGGTCGGTGCCACTGCGCCATTCCTGCCAGTTGTTCAAGTGGTCGCCGTCCAAGTCGGTGTAATCAAGCGAACCATCAGGCGGGAAACCGTATTGCTGTAACCAGGCGTAGGAGATCAAAGACTGAGGCGATTGGAACTCGTAAGCGCCGATGTCCACCGTACCGCCCACAATCCGTGAGTTACCGTCCATGTCAAGTCCGGCAGACGCGTAGCCATTACGACCGGAATTTATGCACGGAGAGTTGGATTGGAGGCGCAGGTTCCCAATGGGCAGATTCACAAAAAGTGGCGCGTTGGTTATATTGCCAATGCCACTCGAAGGGAGGGGCGTCGTGCAGCAGTAATTCAAGGTTCCGGTGTAGTTCGCGTCATTCGGTGCGTCATTGTAATAAAGGATGCAGTTGTTCAGTGCGCTGGATCGCGCTCCGCCTCCGTACGTGGCCGTGTTGCCGGTGAGCGTGCAGTTGTTCAAGGTGCCAGCATTGGCGCCGCCGCCGTAAGAAGAAGCGGAGTTGCCAATAAGGACGCAGTTGTTCAACGTGCCATAGTAGGTGCCGCCGCCCCCAAAACCCCCGTGTGCCGAGTTGCCCAACAGAAGGCAATTATTCAGCGCGCCATAGTACGCGCCTCCTCCTTCGATGGCTGCTGAGTTGCCGTTGAGAGTGCAGTTGTTCAGAGTGCCATAGTATGACCCACCACCACGCGTTGAGGCAGAGTTTCCATTGAGCACGCAGGAATTCAAAGTAGCGTCGGACGCACCTCCGGCAACGGAAGCCGTGTTGCCGTTGAGGGTGCAGTTAGTCAACGTACCCAAACTTGCTCCACCGCCAACGCCAGCCGAGTTAGTTGAGACCGTGCAACTGCTCAGCTTTGCGGAGTACGCGCCGCCGCCCTCAATGGACGCTGAATTGCCGATGACGGTGGATGTGTTGAGTGTGCCCATGTACGCACCACCACCAGTTGATGATGCTGAATTGGTGCCGACCACGCAGTTGTTCAGCGTGGCCGACGATGCCCCACCTCCGTAGGTTGCTGAGTTGAAAGCGAGCTTGCAGTTGTTCAGCGTTCCCAAATGTGTCCCGCCGCCGTAGGAGGCCAAGTTGCCGATCAAGGTGCAGTTGTTCAATGTACTGGAGCGTGCTCCGCCGCCAAAGGTGAAGGCGGAGTTGGTACTGAGGATACAGTTGCTCAGCACACCCCCGGAGGCCCCACCGCCCGAGTATGTCGTCGAGTTGCCATTGAGCGTACAGTTATCTCCTGTAACTCTGTATGTTCCACCACCCTCATAAGCTAAATTCGCAGTGAAGGTGCAATTGCTGGAATTGCCAAAGGCTGCGCCGCCGCCGTTGTAAGCTGAGTTTCCGATCAGCGAACAATTGTTTAGCGTGCTGAACCTTGCCCCCCCGCCTTCAGAGGAAGCTGAGTTGGCGCTCAGTGTGCAGTTGTTCAGTACGCCATTGGCTGCTCCACCACCACCGTAAGCAGCCGAGTTGCCAGACAGGACACAGTTGGAGACTACGGCACTGATGAACTCACACCACACGCCGCCACCACTTTGCTCGCGAATCGCATCGCCTACACTTCGTGTAGTCCCGTTAGTAAGGGTAAAACCCAATAAGGCAGCCCCGTCGGCCAGATAAACACAACGAATCGCGCTGTCACCGTTGGTCGTTCCTGGCACCCTATAACCCTGAATAACAGTTACCGCCGGGCCGTTGACGCTCCGCACCGTTACGGCGGTCGTCACCGCTACCCGGTTGGTCATCGCTCCATACACCACGCGGCCGCCGGTCTGATAAACCCCGTTTGTGACCTGAATTTCATCGCCGGCCACAGCCGCATCGACCGCATCTTGGATTGCTGTCGCAGCGGTAGCCCAGGTTGTGAATGGCGGCGCAGGGTTGGCATTATTCACATTGACGTAACGCACCGTCGCTGCCGAGGCGTTATGGGTACAAATCGTCATGACGCTGACGACGGTCGTTTGAAGCCAATGGAGTTTCATATTATGTCAGGTCACTTGAAGCCCTTCGCCAGTCTCGCTGATAACGAGATGACCAGAGCACCGTGGACAGTTGAACGCGACGTCGCGCATGATGACTTCTACGTAAATTCATAGATCGTGTTTCAAAGTATTTTCAACGTTGCCCGTCCGATTGGCCGGCATACCACCTTTTCCAGTCCGGTTTTCCTAAACTGATGAGCATGCCGATACCCGGAACGATTAGGATACCCGCCATCGCAATCAGAATGCCGCCCAGCAATCCAGGGGGAGCCGCAACGAAGGCGAGCAACGGGCAAAGAAGCATGATGGCGACGACGACTCCTAATGGCTGAGACCACGGCTTTCGGTTTTTCATCCCCCACGCAGTCACCAAAGCCAAGATGCCCCAAGCCAACATCGCAGCCGCGAACAAATAGGTCAGAACGCCCTTCTCCTTCTCGTCCACCAAGAACATGAGCAGGACAGGAGCGAGCAACAATGCAAGCACTCCAAAGACGAGGAACGCCTTCATACCGCCAGCGATGACCGGCGGCATATCCGGCGAGTCGAGTTGGAAACTGAGAAGACTGCCGGAACGCTTGGAAGAAATCGGTGGCGGTAATCGAGGAACGGTAACGTCTCCTTCGCATGAAGGATACGCAGTCTCTTGGTCGGCAGCCGCAGCATCACAAACGATGTGTTGACCGCAGTGCGAGCAATCGAATTTGATGTTGCCCATATTTGCGGATTCGTGAGTGGGGGTGGTCATCTTAGAATCCTGGAGGTAGTTGAACTGAACCATCCATGTTGGCCTTGAAACAACGCGCGGGGCTGAACATGATGAAATCAGATGTCTGCACAACGTTGGTAGGTGGATTGTTGAGGGTTCGGAGATGCTGCCACGATTGCTGAAGTGCGTCGGAGTATTGAATTTCAACGTCTCGACCAGGAACCACATTCGTGACGGTTAGAGTGTACGTGGTGAAGCCGCCTCCGCCTCCTTGAGTGGTGATCGACATGACCGGCCTTTGGACCGTTCGAGGGAGCGTGGCATAAAGGTAAAGCGGATTTGGGAAACTCAACCCGGAACCCAGTCCTTCTGCCAATGGCGTCGTTTGTCCTTTGACGAAGATCATGCCCCAAGAGTCATTGTAGCAATAATGTGCGATATTAGTGCTACCCAGACTCTGCAATTTGCCGATGACCTCATCAACCCACGCATAAGGGAGTTTCGTACAGCGAAAATCTCCCCATTGGGTGAGACCAGCTTCATCACCGACCGCTACCAGCACAAGCCTCCCGTTGGTTATGCCGTCCAAGTAATCTACAAAAGCCCTGTGCGCTCCTCCGGTTGAACGATCTGCCCATGTGTCAAAGTTCCTCGTTTCTTCGACGGCCAGGTTCGACAGATTGACTACCGCCACATTAAAGCCTCTGCCTCCTCCGCCGCCCCACACCGTAGTTTTATCCGTGCCGAAGATCGATCCACCTTGGCTGAAACCATACGATTGTAGCCAGAAAGTGATGGGAATAACGCCCACCGTGGAGAGTATCGGAGACTGACTTGCATGAAACAGGTTCGCACGAACGCCTCGTGGGCCAGAAGGACCGTCAACCTGATAGACGATCAAGCAATCCTTGCCATCGCTCGCCACATCTGGAAATCCGTATTTTTCCAAGCCCGAGGCGACTTGGATACCCTGGGAATTCGGAACCCCACCGGACCTTGTTACCTCAGTCGCGTATATACAGGAATTTGAGCCGGCCCGCTCGTCTTGCCAGGTTGTAATGTAACCACTCTCGACGCCAGCCAGACGAGGAATCCCTTGCCAGCCGTCCGCATTACAGACTGGCAGTGGATTCCAATCCAAAATACTGCCTGAAGTTGTCGCTCTCGCTCCCGAAATATGGTGGCCAGACGCTCTCGGAGAGGGACCGCCAACTGGAGATGCAAAGTTGTCCATCCAAACAGCAAGGTAATCGCCGCCAGCACTGGCAACGGCAGGGTCGTGCTGAAAAAATGGCCACTCAGCTCTGCTCAACTCCAAGGGAGTGCCGTCCAACAAAGTGAGGTCGTTAGCGATTCTCATTCCTTCGACGCTACTGCTCGGCGGCGACCCGGAGACCGCAACCAAGAGGTAATTTGTGCCGTTGCCTGTCAAATCCATGCCTAACCAATCTGTGGCGTTTAGCAACAGCCTGCGATCAGCGTCGAACGCGACTCCATCTTTGGACACTTTCGTTCCCCAAATACCGGAGCTTGGCCCCGCCCGTGCGACAAGATAATCGGCTCCGTTGCTCGCGAGCACAGGACGGCCCTGTGATGCCGTCGGCACGGCACTGACAACGAATCCACCAGCATCCAACACAGTCCCTTCGGGGCTTACTCGGGCTCCGTAGAGGTCCACGAAATCGCATCCCGATCCCGCATCACGACACTGCTGCCAAACGACCATGGTTGACTTCAGTGACAATCCCCGGCAGCGTTACCAATATTGGGAAACTCCCGTCTCAAAAAGGCGGGCACAGCCTGGTTGCGCCGCCACGCTGACCAGGTCGCGCACTTGCGAGTTCTCCGCGCCAATCGCCAGTGGGAGTCTTTGTGGAAGTAATTTCACCCATCTTTCATCACACTCTCTTATTCTAATATTACTTCCTGTTTCTGCGCTTGATATTCTTTGAAAACGGGGTAGTAATCGAGTAGCACTCATTATGAGCGGAACGCGTTTATCGAGATTGGCCGTTGGAGTGTTGTGTGTGCTTTTCCCTAGCTTTCCGCGGTCTTCTCCCGCCCAAGCCTCCAGCACTCCGCTCAGCGATGCAGCATTTCCGCTGTTGTTGGATCGCACGCAAACGAATCGCCAGGCGTTTTACGTCTATCGTGATGCGGATTCGGGTTTCAACCACGGATTTCCGTCTGGTTTCTTCGGCACCACTTCAAAAATTCACATTGATACGGCTGCGATCAACGACACCAACTCAGTGAGCGGCGTTTCAACAAACCTGAACGTTCTTGACCGGCGACACGGGAATGTTCTCCAAGTCGTCTTTAATTCTTTTTCGCCCGGCCAGTTCGCGGGAGTAAATTTCGAGGAGCCACAAGGAGGAGGCTCTGCACAGATCGGGCTTGGTTATGACCTTAGAGGAGCATCGAACATTGTGTTTGATGTTCGTAACCCAACCGGCAATCCGATCAGGTTTTTCTTCTCCGTGGCTGGCAGCCAACCACTTTGGATTGAACTGCCAAGTTCGACAGACTTCGAAACAGTGACGATCCCGATCCAGTGGTTTTCAGCAGTATCACTGGCCAACGTTCACATACTTTTCTCGATTTCCGCTTCGTACGACCTGATGGCTAGCGGTGGTTCAAATGGCGGGACTCTACTCTTCGACAATATCCGGTTTGAACCGAATCCGATCAGTCAGACCAACGCGCTTGGTCTGCCTCTGAGTTACGAGACGTTTGGAGTTGTGCCACGAACTACTCCTGCGGTGGGCCGCGAACCATATCCTCCAGACCAAGTGCTGCGGAATCTCACGACACCTTACGAGGCGGCGTTAACCCTGATGGCACTATTGAATCGAGACGAGCCTGCCGACCTCGTAGCCGCCCGCGTGCTGGCAGACTCCTTCCTCTACGCCATAAGCCACGAGAACCACGGCGATCCACTACCGGCAACCAGCAATGCGTCAGGCCTGCACAACGGCTACATGGGCGGTGATATCGCCCTTTTCAACGGACAGGGGCCGGGCGCAGGTCAGCAGGGAGACGTTCGGCTGTCCGGCTTCAGTTGCGGCACTTCATCGCCAAGCGGCTTCTGCGTTCTACTTGACGGAGCTACCGGCGGCAACAACGCCTTCGCCATTCTGGCCCTGGCCTCCGCCTATAAAAGATTTGGAGACACGAATTACCTGGTGGCAGCGAGGACAATAGGCCGCTGGATCGTGACGTACTTGGCCGACAACTCCGGCACCGGGTATGGCGGATTTTTCCTCGGATACCCGGATCAAGGCGCACCAAAAGTGTTGATTCAAAGCAAGTCGGTGGAGAACAACGCTGACATCTTCGCGGCGCTTTCCGTTCTTACGGAAATTGAAAGACAACTTGGGAACACAGTCGGTTCTAACCAATGGACGACCAATGCCAACGCAGCCGGTGATTTTGTAATGCAGATGTTTGATCCAGTTTCCGGGAAATTTTTCGCTGGGACGGTGCCGGTCGGCACACCGCTGGGACCTGGTGTTGCTCCGAGCGGTGCGATCCGTGGCAACGAGGTGATCAACACTTTCGATTTTCTTGACGCGAATTCTTTCAGCGTGTTCGCACTGGCAGGATCGCCGCGCTACCGTTCGCAAATTGATTGGCGGCGACCAATTCAGTTTATGACCAATAGTTTCGCACGAACCATTACCGCTGTTGGACAGACTTTTAAGGGTTTCAGCCTTTCGCAAAATTCACTTGTCGGCCCAGACGGGATTGCGTGGGAGTTCACAGGGCAGGCGGTCGCAGCCATGAAGTGCGTGGACGGACTTTACGGCGAGACGCGGTTTGCCAACGCCGTGTCATTTTACCTGAATCAAATTCGTTTTGCTCAGAAAAATGCCCCATTTGGCGATGGACGCGGCTTGGTCGCAAGTACGGTTCAAAATGGCGACACGCTGCCGCCAATCGAACAAAGCCTGACGACACCCTTTCAGGGAATTCCCGAGCGTGTCGGTTTGGCCGCGACGACTTGGGCAATCTTCGCCGAAGGCGGGTTCAACCCGTTGGGGCAAGACTTTTCACTGCGGATCACTCGGGTCAGCCTTCTGGGCACAAACTGTCATGTGACGTTCAGCACGTTTGCCGGCCACAATTATCGGGTCGAAGGGACGGACAACCTCGCCACAAGTGTTTGGCAAACCGACGCCGACGGGATCAGTGGGAACGGCACTGAGGTTGGTGTTGATTTGGGTGCAGTGCAGGCAGAGCGACGTTTTTATAGAGTGCGGCGGAATCCTTAGCTGTCGAGTCTGGCTTCATTCGTTCCAGAACTGCGAGTTGCTTTCGACCGCGTTGGTGAAGTTCGGGAACCCATATTTGCAATCAGTATATGAAACTAAGAGTTTACGAACACAATCGGCCAGCCATGCAGGCGATATTCATTGCGCTGGGGATTACGACATTTTTGTGGGAAGTGTCCGCGCAAGTGAGCGAGCCTTTGGTAGGACCGCAAATTGACTTGAGCGGTCCCATAACAAACGTGGTGGATGACGTGCGTGGCTTCGGCGGAATTGCGGCAGTGGCCAGCAATGGCAAGGGCTACTTGGTCGTTTGGTAAAATCAAGGAGACATCTATGGTGCCAGAGTGAGCAAAACAGGTGTCCTGCTGGACACGAATCTGATTGTGATCTCGTCGTCGGCCAGCGAGCAATTTGCACCTGCCGTGGCGAGCGACGGCACCAACTACAACCGCTGCCGCCGTCCGAGCGTGGCGCGAATCTGCTGGTAGCTTTCGTCGGAGAGTTCCTGGAGCGTGTGCAGCCCAAAGGCCAGCAGGTGTGTGCGCCAGAGTTGGGCTGGGCTGAACTGCCAGTGCGGACCGCGGACGGGTCGCAGGTTGCAGAGGTCGCTGATGAAGTCGTCGGGAATGTATGGATCAAGCAGATCAAGCAACTGGTTGGAGCCGGTCGCGGGCAGGCGGTTCATGGAGCGGGAGCCTACCCATTTTGAAACGCTGCGTCCGGCTTTTGCTTCAACTCACAAATTCTCGCCAGATGGACCTGGAGAATAGCTACTTGGTTTGTTGTCATTGTTCCAGCGTCTCCTCCAAATATTGCCGGGTGCCGGATCAATGATATCCCGACGACGCACGGCCTCTGAATGCCCGTCGGCAAACATAACGACCGTCCTGCCCTGGTGCCGGTTTGCCGGCCACTGGTCTTGCTCCCTGGGATCCACATCTCCATCCCACGAGCGGTCAGACTTGGAATCGCTGAGCATGAGCATCTCTGGCGGATTTTTCACGGTGCTCTCGCTGACTTCCTTTACAATGCCAATGTCACCGCCCAAACCCAACTGGCCACCACCAAATAATGAGCCGCCGGGCGTCCCGCTACCCCAGTCATTATAGCCGTAGCTGAATTCTGTCCCTGTAGGGGAGGCAATGACATAGTCAATGCCCCGACTTAATGTGCGATTCGCGTTTGTGTCCCATTGAGCATCCGCAGGCTTCAAAATCGATCAAGTTTTGGGCTTTGAGAATTCAACGCGACACGGTAGTATTCACCCAATCATCCGAGATCCGACTGGTCCAATGTGGTAACAACATCTGCCTATGAAACCTAACTTTGTCATAGCACTATCCTGTCTTTGCCTGCCGATGCTGGTTGCATCTAGCTCAGTGTTCGCCCAAGGCACCACTTTCACCTACCAAGGCCGACTCGACGACGGCGGCACGCCCGCCAACGGCAGCTTCGACTTTACGTTCACGCTCTACGGCGTGAGCATCGGCGGCAGCGCCGTTGCTGGGCCGGTCACCAACGCCGCGGTGGCCGTGACCAACGGCCTGTTCACAACCACGCTCGATCTGGGCGGGAACTTCTCTGGCGCAGATCGCTGGCTAGAAATCGCCGCGCGCACCAACGGCTCCGGCAGCTTCACCACTTTGAATCCGCGACAGAAACTCACGCCCATGCCTTACGCCATCACCGCCAGCAATCTCTCGGGAACGCTCGCCGCCAGTCAGTTGAGCGGTTCCGTGGCTCTGGCCAATCTGCCAACGACGATCCTGGTCACCAACGGGCAGACCGGCCTGAACCTAGGCGGCTCGTTCAGCGGCAATGGTGCAGGCATTACTAATCTGAACCTGTATCTTAACACTGGCGGTGCGATGGCCCTTTCGGGAAAATTTGTGTTGGCATCCTCGCCAGCGGTTGGCAGTCATCCTTACTCGGTCACGACGGCGGATGTTAACGGGGATGGCAAGCCGGATTTGATCAGCGCCAACAACGGCGCCAACACGCTCACGGTGCTGACCAATAACGGCAGCGGCGGCTTTGTGCTGGCCTCCTCGCCAGCGGTGGGCACCGGACCCGAGTCGGTTGTGGCGGCTGATGTCACTGGTGATGGCAAGCCGGATTTGATCAGCGCCAACAACGGCGCCGGCACGCTTACGGTGCTGACTAATGACGGCGTCGGCGAGTTTGTCTTGGCTAATACGTACGCCGTAGGTAGTCAGCCCGTTTCTGTCGCGGCAGCAGATTTTAATGGGGATAGCAAGGTGGATTTGATTAGCGCGAACCTAAATGCCAATACGCTCACGGTAATGACCAACGATGGCAGCGGTAATTTCGCGCTGTCCTCCACCTTGTTCGGGACGGGCGCTCCTTGGGCAATCGCCGCGGCGGATGTCAACGGCGATGGGAAGATAGATTTGATCAACGGGGACGTTCTAGCCAACACGCTGCGATTGTTAACCAACAATGGTACCGGCGGCTTTGCGTTGGCGGCAACATACTCAGTGAGCAGCCGTCCTTATTCAGTCACTGCAGCAGATGTCAACGGGGACGGGAAGGTGGATCTGATTAATGTGAACTACTTGAGCGGCACGCTGACGATACTCACAAATAATGGCAGCGGCGTGTTCGCCCTCGCTTCCTCTCCGGTGGTTGGCGCGTTTCCACATTCGGTTGCTCCCGCAGATGTTAATGGCGACGGAAAAGTGGATCTAGTCAGCGCGAACTACAACGCGTCTGGAACGCTGACGGTACTAATGAATAACGGCAACGGAGGTTTTGAGTTCGACAGCTCTCCAAGTGTTGGCAATTACCCAAATTCCGTCGTGGCAGTGGACCTGAATAGCGATGGGAAGGTTGACTTGGTTAGCGGAAACTACCTCGACAACACGCTTACGGTTTTGTTCAACACGCCGGCTTTCACTGGAAAATTCGCTGGCGATGGCTCGGGACTTACGAGCTTAAATGCATCTAGCTTCGCGAGCGGAACGGTTGCCGATGCGCGGCTTTCCTCAAATGTGGCACTGCTCAGTGCCAGCCAAATATTTGCAGGTGCCAATGCGCTGACCAATGTAGGCAATAACTTCATCGGCAATTTCGCAGGCAACGGTACTGGGCTCACGAATTTGAATGCCTCGGGCTTGGCCAGTGGCACGGTGTCTGACCCGCGACTTCCCGGGAACTTGGCGCGCACGAATCAAGTGTGGCTCCTGGGCGGAAACGCTGGGACGACGCCAAGCGTTCATTTCGTCGGCACCATGGACAACCAGCCCTTGGAGATCAAGGTGAACGGTCTGCGTGCGCTCCGCCTTGAGCCTACAAGTGACTCCGCTTACAACCCAGACGGGATTTCAGACGGCGCTCCGAACGTAATCGAGGGCTCTCCCGGCAACTTTGTGGCGTCTGGAGTAGTTGGTGCCACTATCGGCGGCGGCGGCGCCACCAATTATTTTGGTTCGAGCCGCACAAATGCGGTACTTTACGGATCGGACTATGGGACAGTAGGTGGCGGATTGGGCAACACTATCGCCCAAAGGGCCAACGCCAGCACCATCGGAGGAGGTTTTGGAAACACTATTGAAATGGACACCGGGCTAAGTGTCATTGCCGGTGGCTCCGGCAACCACCTTGGTGGCGACGGCAGCGTCGCCAACACCATTGGTGGCGGAGCGAACAACACCATCGCGGCCCAATGCGGGTGGGCAACACTCACGGGCGGTGACAGTAATACCATCGGAACAAACTCTAATTACAGCTTTATCGGTGGAGGTCGAACAAACACTATCTCCACTTTCTCATACTACGCGTCCATCGTCGCGGGCGACCAGCAAAGTATTGGCACAAACTGCAACCACAGCACAATAGGCGGAGGCTCCAAAAACAAAATTTACCCCAATTCGTCGTTTACAACTATAGCAGGAGGCAGCTTCAACGCAATCGGCGCAAACTCAACCCGTAGCACAATAGGCGGAGGCTATCTCCACACGATCCTAAACAACGCCCCTTACGCAACGATTCCTGGCGGGCACCAAAACTTTGCCGCCGCATACGCATTCGCTGCCGTCTACGTCGCGCTTGCCACAAACCAGGGGGCTTTTGTTTGGAGCGACAGCACGGGAACCGTCACTGGTTCGATCAACGACAACTCGGTCACATTTCGAGCCAGCGGGGGTTACCGCCTTTTCACAGGCACTGGGAACAGCGGGGCGCAACTACCGCCAGGAGCCACGGCGTGGAGCGCACTCTCGGATCGGAACGTGAAGAAAGACGTCCGGCCACTGGATTGTCAACTTGTCCTGCAAAAGCTATCCGCTGTGCCGGTAACGCAATGGCACTATCAGTGGGAAAAGGACTCCGATCCGCTGAACGTCGGCCCAATGGCGCAGGATTTCAAAGCCGCCTTTTATCCGGGCCGCGATGACAAAACGATCAGTACACTCGAGTTCGATGGCGTTGCACTGGCAGCCATTCAAGGGTTGAATGAGAAGGTCGAAGTCAGAGGTCAGAAATCGGAAGATCGACTGCAGAAACTCGAGGCGGAAAACGCCGAACTGAAATTACGCCTGGAAAAACTGGAAACCTTGCTTAACCAAAACAGCAAGTGAGGCACGACGTGAGAATTGTTCCTGGAGTGCTATTGTTCGTCGCAGCCTGCTCGGTAAAAGCGCAAACCTACTCAATTGACTGGTCCACGATAGACGGCGGCGGCGGCACGAGCACCGGCGGCGTCTATTCTGTCAGCGGCACCATTGGCCAACCGGATGCCGGTACGATGAGCGGCGGCAACTTCTCCCTCACCGGTGGTTACTGGAGTCTGCTCTCAATCGTCCAAACGCCCGGTGCTCCTTTGTTGAGCATCACTCTGACGACCATAAACACCGTCTTGATTTCTTGGCCGTCCCCTTCGACGGGATTTACGTTGCAACAAAACACGAACGGTGTTTCGAGCGTAAATTGGAGTGATGCGCCAGAAATGATTCAAGACAACGGCACGATCAAATACCTCATCGTGAATCCGCCAACGGGCAATCGCTTCTATCGGCTGAAGTCGCCCTAAATGATCCCCGCCAGTTTTTGCAGGGTGCGCCAGTTTTCGAGGCGTTCCAGCTTGGCTTTGAGCACGTCTCACTTGGGTTGCCGTCTTTGTGGAAGTGTTTGGCGAAGCAACCAATTACCCGGCTTCTTCGACATTTCCAGTGTATCAGTAACATGGAATCCGTAGCTTGCCGGCGACAAAGTAGAGCATGGCCAGGAGATTCTTGGGTGCGATAGCCCCGAGCTTTGCGTTTGGTGGCTGAGAACAGACTGTTCAGTCCTTCCAGAAAAGCGGTCGTCAGTCCTTCCTTCCAATGGCCCAAAATGCCTTCCAGATGCCGTAGTGTCCGGAAATTCGAACGATGTTCAAGCAACTGCGGTTTGGTTACTTGCATAAAGGTAAGCGTCGAGGTTTTGGAAGGGAAGCATCGCCGCCGC
>DIXK01000087.1 GCA_002428665.1 Verrucomicrobia subdivision 3 bacterium UBA6082 | reverse complement strand
TTTCCCGGTCCTTGTCATCCTTGAATATCGACTGCCCGTTGTTGCCGCGGGCCATCACGTGATACACGGCCCCGCAATATTGCACTCTCAGCGGTCTTGCCATATGCCAGCCAGAAGGCTCGCAAAAGGAGTAATGATCGACAACTGTCATGTTTCTAGGACCGACCCCTTCATAGGACCGACCCCTCATGTTCTGATATGCTGAGAATTCACGCCAGTAAACATCCCGCCTATAAAGGCGCTATACTGTTACGATTCCATTTTCTCAGGCGTAGTCAGCACCCTCCGGGTCTCCTACGACGTAGAGAAAGAGCGACTATCGGAACAAGGTTAATGAACAGGAGCACCCCTTGATAGGCATTGATTCGCCTCGCGTGTTCGGCGAAAAGAACGGACCCTTTCAAGCCCTCAAGCACCAACTCCGCTGCTGCAAGTCCCCCCAGCAGGGCAAAGGGGACAACGTTCTCAGCCCGCAACCATCTCGGCGAAATTGCCTGGAGAAGCCGAAAGTGGACAACCAACACAGCGGTCAAAGAGATTTCACTGAACGCCGGGGCAACAACGACCAAAGTGACCTGACTCAGAAGCCCCTCTACGGACCGCTCGGCGATTCTTGTTACCAAGACTGCCGTACCGATGACCGCCAATACAGCAATCACCCATGCGGCGAGGTCATCAAGGAACATGCGCACTGCTGTTTTGTCACGGTGTGTCATCAGAAAGCTCCCTTTCCCAAGGGGCTGCAAGGCCGCGCCCGGCTCGCTCATCAGCCTCGAACGTACGTAAAATTACCTCTGCCACCCCCACACCCAGATTAACCGACGCAGCCAAAGCGGCGTCAAGGGCGATTTCCTCCCCGTTCAAACCGATAAGGTCCAGTTTTCTAACAAGAGACCCAGGGATTCTTCCAAATGTGCCCCCATAGACCTTCACAAGACCTCTCTCCATGGACTCGCCGAGAGCGCCTTGCCAGGTACCGCCCACGAATGCTGCAAATGCCACCTTACCCCAGCTAATGTTCTTCCCGTTAAATAGGTCCTTGAGACTCTCCTCGATGCCGGCACCGATAGCAGCCCCCACGGCTTTAGGCATCTGGGCTCCCCAAAAATTCACTCCTGGCAGAACGTATGCAGCCGCACCTCCAACAAAACCAGCCCCAAATCCTGCCAAAAAGGAGTGGTCAAGCAAGTAGTGGTTCTGCAATCCTCCAACTAATCCTGAAATCAGCGAGGTACACAAAAGTCCTGACCATGTGTAACTCCTGCCGTTAGGGTCGATCGCATTAATCGGGTTGTTACCACAAAAATCATAATAGTTGAGGATTAATCGATCATGTAATGGATCCCTTCCTAGCCACCTTCTGTTGCACGGGTCGAAGTATCGATAACCGAAGTAGATAAGCCCACTTTCGGTATCGGCGAACTTTGTGGAGAACCGCAACGGATTTGCTTCAGCCAACTCTCCAGTAGTTCGTAGCGGTTCACCAAAGGGCGCGTACTCGTACCGAGCCACAATGGGTTCGCTTCCATCTGTAATCAACGCTGTAAGGTTTCCGTTCCCGTCATACGCCGCAAAGCAATTTGTCGTCTCCGAACCATGAGCACCAAACAGGATCAAACCGCCAATCCCGCCGGCTCCGTCCATCGTGCCACTCAGGTCCTGACCCCACAGATAAGTGCAAAGTGAAGAGTGCAGCGTGTTGAGTTCGGCGAGCAGGTTCCAGCCGTCATAGACAAAGAGGTTCGTCACCGGACTGGTAAACGAACTCCCGTTCCAGGTCTTGACCACCTTCGAAATGCGCCGGTTCATGTGGTCATACCCAAACTCCAGCCGCTTGCGCTGTGGATTCGGGATCGTGGCGACATTGGTCATGGTCATGACTTTCAACCGGTTCTCACCATCCCATTCATAACTCCAGGTGCCGTCGAAGGCAAGGTTCCCATCCAGGTCATACACCAGCGTTTGCCGGTCGTCGGGCACGATCAGTCCGCCTCCATTCGTGATTGTCGCCGCTACAACCGTCACATTCGTCCACAACGGGCCGTTCCCATTTCCGATGCCCAGTTCTTTCCGGAAATACTCCCCTTTCCGCTCGGCCAACGCCCCGTTCACCGAAACGGAGTTCGTCGCCAATGCCACCCCCAGAATGTCCACATAACCCAGGTTCGTAATAGCCGTGTATTGGTTGAGAGAATTAATCTCGTACCCCGTCGTTCGCAGGTTCAGCCCATTCGAATCCCCTCCCGCTCGGGCAGTTTTCCGGCTCCCTATGTTGTCATAATCATACCCAAACTGCTGCCCCGCCACCGGCGCCCAATCCCTCCAAAACCGCTGGGCGCCAATCAACTCGTTCCGGTCGTTGTAAGCGTAGCGCCATTGCGACCCGTCCTCCAGCAGCGCCGCGGTGCGGCGATTGAGCGCGTCGTACGTGTAGCGATGAGAGGACACATTCACCCCGTTGACCTCGTTCAGGATCGCTCCCAGCCGCATCCCGTAGTCCCAGGAGCGGGTGGTGGTCAGAATAGTGGCGCTGTTGGACCGGCACGTGGTGGTTTGCAGCAAGTCCGAATTCGGCAGATACCCGTAAGCCGCCCAGAAAGCCCCGTTCTCCACCGTGCTTAACCGGCCATACGAGTCGTAGGAATACCCATGGTGCAGCTCCGTGTCGGCCCCCAGCACACTCAGACCGTCCCGCCCGTATACCGAGTCGAAGTGGTTGCTGACCGTGATGCCCGCCAACAAGCCAGCGGTGTAGGCCGCCGTGGTCAACCGGTTGGCGTGGTCGTAATCCAGATCCAGCGTGCCGGCCCCATCTACGATGCTCTCCGGCAGACCGCGCCGATTGAACTCGTTGAACTCGACCGCGGGGGTGCCGTCGCTGTAATCCATGCGGACAATCTCGCCGTAGCCGTTGTAGGTGTTGGTGAGGGTGACGGGATCCGAGCCGATCAGGCGCGCCCACGCGCGGGTCTGGACCAGCCCGCCGTTATACGAGTAGGAAACCGCTCGATTCTGGGCATCGGTCTTGGAAACGAGCAGCCCGCTCGGGCCATCATAGGCCCAGGTTGTGGTGTCGGCAGTGCCGCTCGTGGCAGCGGGCCAACTCCCACTCTCCCAGCCGCTCCCGCTCCGGAAGGTGCGTAACTGGGTCAGATCGCCGTAATCGCTGTAAACGCGCTCCTCCGGATACGGCACGTGCCCCCAACTGCGATGCTGTTCCCCGCGCAGCGTGTAGCTAAAGTAAGTCTTCTTGCCGGCCTGGGTCAGGCACTTCATCTGGCCCGCACCCTGCTCCCCGTGCCCATAGTATTCATAGCTCGTGCTGCTGCCGGTGAAATCGCTCAAACTCGCCCGCTGCCCGGCCTGGTTGTAAGTCACCGTGGCGCTGAACCCAAGCGGACTCACCACCTGCGTTTCGCGGGCCAGGGCATCGTAGAAGTGGCGGGAGGGAACTCCCACCGTGTGCGTGCTCTCGGACTGGAGCAGGCCGTTCACCACCATATTGGTCGCGTTATAATCGGACTGTAAGCTTCCTGTGACCGTGACCTGGGTGATCTTCTTGGCGTTGCGATCTACCGTCACAGTCACCGTCGTCAGGTTGGTGTCGGCGTCCCAGCTCTGGACCTCCGAGAGGGTGTTGCCACTGCTGAAACCATTGAGCCGCTCAAGGGAAACGCCTGCAATGGTCGGGGTTGAATCGTAATAGCTGCGGAACACCATGTTGGTCGTGCAGCGATACCAGTCCTGACCCAGCTTCGCATACCGATGGGCTGAGCGCGGGACCAGCGAAAACGAAATGCCGCTGATCACTTTCGAAGGCGCCAAAAAAAACGAATAAGGAACGCGATTCCCACAATCAGGCATAACGCCCCGGCGAAGATTGCATGCTCAGGGCCCATCGGCCCACGGTTAGCCGAAGGCCGTAGAACATACCCGGAGCCAAGGTGCTTTACTCCCCAGAATACGAGGCTGATCCCCCCCAATGAGCAGCAGCCTCCCAGGAATAGCAGACCAAAAAGGCCCTCTTTAAGTTTCATACTGTTTGCCAACTTGGTATTACGGTGTATTGCAGTCAGTGACGTAGTCCATCCACGCTTCGACAAATTGAATGAAGTTTCCGCCTGTGAAGGGGTCGGTCCTAGAATTATGACATTGTTCGCTTTCATCCATTTTCCACCTCTCGTTCCAATTGCCGGCAAAGTTGCGCAAGGCGTTTGCCCGGCTTTCGGCCCACCCGCGACACCGCTTGGCTGACTCTGGTGTAATGCCCCATCTTTAGCCGGTCCGCCGCCCAGCGCAAGGAAACGGTCGTGTGCTTGCGCAACCACCAGGCCAGCGCGACTTTCTCAGGACAGCCCAGCGGCAGATCATTTAAATCGGCTTCTTTCAACCCGA
>DIXK01000104.1 GCA_002428665.1 Verrucomicrobia subdivision 3 bacterium UBA6082 | reverse complement strand
CCATTCCAGATGAGTCAGCCGTTCTGTCCGCACCATGGTTCAGGGTCGGCGCACACCACAGCAATCCGCTTTAACCAACCGCGGTGCGCTCCAACCGCCGCCGGTATTCGCTGGGGGTTTGCCCGGTCACCTGGCGGAAACAACGGTTGAAATTCGCCAGGTTCTGAAATCCGCAGTCCAACGCCAAATCCGCAACCTTGCGGTTTGGGTCCGCCAGCAACCGGCAGGCGCGGCCTATCCGCAATTCCATCACGTATTGGGGCATGGTCTTGCCAATGCGGCGTTTAAAAAACCGGCTGAAAGCCGTCACGCT
Organism: Verrucomicrobia subdivision 3 bacterium UBA6082; assembly: GCA_002428665.1. Classification (GTDB taxonomy): domain Bacteria; phylum Verrucomicrobiota; class Verrucomicrobiia; order Limisphaerales; family UBA8199; genus UBA6082. The sequence goes on along the minus strand of DIXK01000104.1, from coordinate 41,203 downwards.
GAGGTGCGCTTCGGCGGCGAGTGCCGCCCGATCAATCGGCTCCGCCAACCGTTGGTGGATGCGGGAAATAACCCGTTGCACCCGCCCCTGGTCTTCAGTCGATATATTCGCGTCGAAATCCACCGAGGCTATGGGCTTTAACTCTGGCGACTGGGCCAGAGTGTTGAGGATCCAAAGCAGTTCAGCCACCCGTGCCAAACCCGCCAGATCCGGCAGTCGATGGATTCTGCCCGCGAGCAGTTCACGAGTGCGGCCAGTCACTTCCAACCCACGCCGCGCCCGCCGGAACAAGCGCCGCAGGGCTGCAACCTCGGGGACTTCCAGGAAGTCATTTCCCAGAAAGGTCTCCAGAAAACGAATGATAATGGCGTGCACGCCTGGCACGGATCGGTCCCTGTCCTGATCCTGATCCTGGTGCCAGACATGAGGGAGGTTCGCACCGACCAGCACAAGATCACCTGGCTTCAGCGGCGCCAGGCTGTCTCCTACCAGACGATAGCCGCTACTCTTCAGCACTAGTGTAATCTGGTATTCCGGGTGGAAGTGCCAGGTGGCATTGTAGCCGGAGCCACGCACCACTTCGCAATGAAACGATTCCCAAGGCCGCTGCGGCGTATGCTCAAACGCTGGTTTCATACTGCTCAACCGAGGTCGAAATTCTGGCGTCCTAAGGCCACAGTGGCAACGGCAAAATCCGTCCGTGTATCCCGAGCCAAAACCAAGTCGGTTTGCGCGTCTATTCTCGCCACCTCAGCCCCACCTGGCGGGGACCGCGCTAACAGTGTATAATAAGATCTGTTTACATGTTTTCTAATTCAAATGCTTTGGGTTTGATTTTTTTAACATCGTTCGTTATCGTAAGCTTGGTTCGTTTGTTATTCGTTGATTAGATGTCGTTGCGCCACCCTCCAATCGCATTCGCCGTGACTTCCCCCACCTTGCCGGTTCAAAGAGAAGCCGATCGAAAAAAGCCATTTCGACTGCTACAAATGGGTTGGCAAGCTTGCTTAGCGTTCCTGTTCTTGCTGCCGTTTCAAGGTCCGGCCCAGATTGTTATCTCTGAATTTATGGCGGACAACGAATCCACGATTCGCGACAACACCGGGCAGTACTCGGATTGGATTGAGGTCTCCAATGTTGGCGCGACGAGTGTCAACCTGCTGGGCTGGGGGCTGACAGATAGTGCGGGCGATAATACGCCGTGGCTGTTTCCCTCAACGAATCTGCCGGCAGGAGTCACTATGGTCGTCTTCGCCTCTGGTTTGGACCGTCGCATCGCGGGGGCAACGCTCCACACCGATTTCAAGCTTTCGGCCGATGGTGAATACCTCGCCTTGTTGCGGCCCGACAAAACCGTGGCAACGGAATTTTCACCCGCCTATCCCACACAGATTGCCGATGTCTCCTATGGATACGCACGCAATAGCCTTCCCATGACACTGGTTACTACCGGCACAGTGGGACGAGTGACGATACCTGTAAATGCGGGAATAGGCAGCACGTGGACCAGCGCCACATTCGACGACACGGGCTGGGCGCGGGCGACAAATGGCGTTGGCTATGAACAGACCGGGAGTTTCTCCTCCAACTATCCCGAGGACGTCGTGGCCGACGCGCCGCTGGCCTACTGGCGACTGAACGAAGCCGGCACCAATAAACCGGCGTTGAACCAAGGCTCCCTAGGCACGGCTCTCAACGGCTCCTATATGAGCGGCTCGACGAATACTCTCACCGGGCCACGCCCCCCGGAGTTCTCCGGGTTTGAGGCGATGAACTACGCCGCCCGAACCGATGGCGGAGGGTACATAGAGGCACCCTATGATCCCGCCCTAAACCCGGACGGCCCCTTTACCGTGGAAGTGTGGATTAATCCGGACAGCCTGGGCTCGACACGAACCATCCTTTCCTCGCAGGACCGGACAAGTGGCGCACGACGGGGTTACGTTCTTTACCAGTCGGCTCAATGGGAGTTCCTCATTGGCGACGGATCCGGGTATGTGGCCCCTGTCCGGGCTGGTTCGCCCGTGGCGGGAGTGTGGACTCACCTGGTTGGAGTATACAGCGACTCTGCCGCCAGCCTTTACGTTAACGGCGAGTTGCTTGGCACCGTGGGATGTTCCCGTCCCTTTGTGCCCAATACTACGAAGACCCTTCGCCTGGGCAACAGTAGCACGCTTTCGGCTGCGTTCACGGGGCTTATCGACGAAGTGGCTGTGTTTGGCAGTGCCTTGACGGAGGAGGAGGTCGCACGACGTTACGAAATTGGCAGGAGCGCGGTGAAAAACTATGCGGGGTTGATCCACACAGATGTCGCGACCCAAATGCTTGGCGTGAACAGCTCGGCTTACCTCCGACTTCCCTTCTTCATCACCAATGCTCACAGTCTGCAGGGGTTGTCGTTGAGCGTAAAATACAACGACGGATTTGCTGCTTTTCTAAATGGCAAACCGGTGACTTCGGTGAACGCCCCAGCTTCGCTGGAATGGAATTCGGCCGCCACTGGTGCCCGCAGTGCCAGCCAATCACAACAGGCAGAGGTGTTTGATATCAGCGGACACCTGGGCAGCCTCCTGCCTGGGAGCAACGTGCTAAGCCTGCACGGGTTGAATGTCGCCGCCACCAACAATGACTTCTTGCTGTTGCCTCACCTCATCGCGCAACCCGATGGTAACTGGCAGACCGCAAGCTACTTCACTAGCCCGACTCCCGGCGCCTTGAACCAGGAAGGGATACCAGAACTCGGCCCCATTCTCAGCGAAGCCAGCCATTCACCCAACCTTCCCGGCACGAATGACAGCATCACTGTAACCTGCCGCGTTGCGCCGGCGCTCAGCTTAGTGAGCGGGGTGAACTTACACTGGAGGGTGATGTACGGGCCAACGTACACCTTGCCGATGTACGACGACGGCATGCACAGCGACGGTGCTGCGGGAGACGGGATATACGGCGCCACAATTCCTCATCTGCAGGGTGCCACGCGCAATTATTCGGCCGGGCAGATGGTGCGCTGGTACATCACCGCAACAGACACATTGGACCGCGAATCGCGCCTGCCCCTGTTCTTTCCCGGAACCGCCACCAGTGAATACCGGGGCACAGTCATCGAACCGGGATATGTGACCAGTCTGATACCAATCATCCATCTTTTTGTGGAGAATTACGCCAACGGAGTCGGCGTGGACAGTTCGACGAAAGTGGGTGGCCCCGCGTCCGTTTATTATGATGGGGAGTTTTATGACAATGTGCACATGTATGTGCGCGGCAATTCGACAAGGTCCTACCTAAAGAAATCTCACAGTATCAATTTCAACTCTAATCAGAAGTTCCGGCACCCCGGACCCGGCGGTGCGCGCCTGGGCAAGACTTCGTTCACCGCGGATTATCCTGATCCATCATACATCCGCCAGCGCCTAACCTTCTGGCTCTGTGAGCAAGCCGGTGCCCCAGGGCCCTTCTATCATCCCGTGCGCTTGCAGATGAATGGCAGGTTCTACCAACTGGCCAACCACAATGACCTGCATGGCGAACAATTGCTGGAGCGGCTGGGACGTGACCCGAACGGTGCGCTCTATAACGCCGCGGGCACTATTGTTCCCTCTGGTTTCTCGACTGGTGGTTTCGACAAGAAAACGCGCCAATGGGAAGGCAACGCCGACTATGTCGCCATGGCCAACGCCATTTCCGAGTCTCTCCCCAATGGCACCCGACAAACCAACATTTTCGACCTTCTCGATTTAGCTGAGGTTATCAGTTACATGACCGTGGCGCGGTTTGTGCACGAAAACGATGATGTTTGGGCCAATATGAGCGTCTACCATGATAATGATGGCGACGGCCTGTGGCGGATGATCCCGTTCGATATGAACTTATCCTGGGGCGCAGCGTTCGTAGACTCCTCGGTTCTTAATGGATTACAGGTATCTAACGATGCCGTAAAGGGCCACCCGCTCTACGGCTCCTCGCAAACCACCTGGGTTGATGGTGGTAATTGGAATCGCCTCTACGACGTCATCTTCACAGTGCCCCAAACAAGGGCAATGTTTCTACGTCATTTGCGGACGTTTCTTGATACCTGGATAAAACCGCCAGGGGATCCCACTTCAGTTCTTGAACCGATGATCCTGAAATGGAGGGATGAGATCGCCGTAGAAGCTGCATTGGACCGGGCCGAGTGGGGCTGGCCGGCACAGGGTGGGCAATGCAACTTCCCGCCTGGGATCAACTTGAACAACGGTGTAAGCATGATCCTCAACGAGTTTTTGCCAGGGCGTCGCGCCCATTTTTACGGGAAACATTCCGTCACGAATACCGCTCTGCCGATCGGCATCACCAAGACCAGCAACGCCGGCATTCCCTTGCCGCAACTCACCAATGCCCTGGTCTCCATCGCAAACTGGGACTACAACCCTGTCTCAGGCAGCCAGGAACAGGAGTATGTATCCTTGATCAACACCAATAATTACGCCGTAGACCTTACCGGCTGGCGCATCACCGGCGGCATACAACATCGCTTCAAAACCGGCACTGTGATTCCTGCCGGCAGCGCCCTTTATCTGTCACCCAATGTCGCCGCTTTTCTTAAGCGTCCGGTGGCGCCGCGCGGCGGCATGAGCCTGTTGGTGCAAGGCAATTACTCGGGCAAGCTCAGCGCCTGGGGTGATGCCTTCCAGTTGGTCAACCCGACAGGCGTAATCGTCTCAGTCGCCTCATACACCGGTAATCCATCGCCGGCTCAGCAGTTTCTCCGTGTCACCGAAATCATGTACAACCCTGCTGGGGCACCGACCATTAATAGCGACGCCCAGCAATTCGAATACATCGAACTCAAGAACATTTCTTCTTCGACAACTTTGAGCCTCGCGAATGTTCGGTTTGCTTCGGGCATTACGTTCAACTTCTCGGATGGAACCATCCTCAGCCTCGCTCCTGGCGGGCGAGTCTTGGTGGTGCGTAATACACCCGCATTCACCGCCCTTTATGGGGCGGGCCTTCCCATCGCAGGCCAGTTCGTCGGTGCACTTAACAATGGAGGCGAAGAAATCCGTTTGGATGATGCGGTCGGGGAGAAGATCCTGGAATTCAATTACAGCAATCTATGGTATCCCACAACTGACGGCGTGGGGTTTTCACTGGTTATCGTTAATGAAAACGCTGAGTGGTCTTCCTGGGGCGAAAAAGCCAGTTGGCGGGCCAGCGGCCGCTGGGGCGGTTCCCCTGGCCTTGACGATCCGCCGCCGTTACCGGCGCCGCCAGTGCGGGTGAACGAAGTGCTGGCCCACTCCGATGCAGGTCAGGTCGATTTTATCGAGCTTCACAACCTTTCTTCAACCAACGTCAATATCGGCGGGTGGTTCATCACTGACGATCTGTTCACACCTACCAAGCACCGAATTCCGGAAGCCACTTGGTTACCCGCACACGGATTTCTCACCTTCACTGCGGACCAGTTCGGGGTCGGCTCGAACGCATTCGGATTCTCTGAATACGGAGAAGGAGCTTACGTCTTTGAGGCCGACGTGCAGGGCGTGCTGAGCGGATTCTGGCAGGGCTTCGAGTTTGGCGCTTCCCCAAACGGCACTTCGTTTGGTCGTCATGTCACCAGCCAGGGAAAGGAACATTTTGTGCTGCAGAGCGCACTCACTCCGTTGCAAACCAATGGAGCGCCTCGGGTGGGACCCATCATCATCAGTGAGATCATGTATGCCCCGCAGGACACGCTCGAGGAATTCATCGAACTCCAGAACATCTCCAGCGTGAACGTTCCCCTATTCTGCACATTCACCAATGAACCCGGCTATCTCCAGGAGGCCGCTACCAACACCTGGCGCATTCGTGGCGGAATCTCATTCGATTTCCCGCGGGGACTGAACCTGTCGCCTGGCCAGCGCCTCGTACTCGCTGGTTTCGATCCCTCCACGAACTCAGCCAAACTCGCCGCTTTCCAAAGTGACTACAGCGTTCCCGCCGGCGTGCCCATCTACGGGCCGTGGGATGGCAAACTGAACAACAGTGGCGAGTCCATCGAGCTTTTAGCCCCCGACAAACCTGATGTCGTTCCCACCGGGATCATCGTGCCTTACGTACTGCAGGAACGGATCGACTATGAAGATACTCTCCCCTGGCCTCCGGAAGCGGATGGCAGCGGGGGTTCTTTACAACGCACGCACGCAGCCCTCTACGGAAATGATCCGGCCAATTGGTTTGCCGCAGCACCCAGTGCCGGAAAAGCCAACCTGCCGGAAGAACTCTTGGTCACCACCATGAGCGTCACGGGAAGCCAGGCTACCCTTACGATCACCAGCATTCCCGGCCGAACCTATTTCTTGGAGTACAAAGATGACCTCTCCTCCACTTCGTGGACGCCAGATTTGCCGGGGGTGGCAGCCACAGGCGACTCACTGACCCTCACCAACGCCCCGGGTTCTTCCACGCAGCGATTCTACCGCGTGCGTGCCGAGTGATTTCGACGGTGGTTTCCATCCGTCTGGCGCCTCCTCGCAACCGGCACAGTGCCGGTTCACTGTGTGCCACGGCCCCGCCTGATAAAGCCGATTAGGGCGAAGGTGCCGCTCGTGAACCGTCCATAGCCTGAACCAGACAAAAAACCAGCAAACCGCAGCCAATTAGCCCGACTCGGCGAGAGACTTTCGATTTTCCCTGATCCTCGCCTAATTTGCTGATTTCATGAAAAGAGTGTGCTCGGTGTGCATTTTTAGCTTGCGGAGAGCTATAGAATGTCTATATGTTATGTTCATGGCTGCCCGATTGCCGCTGCTGCACAAGACGCCGTTCGTCCTGGACGAGCGCCCCCTGCTTGAGGCGACCAGCGCGCATGCCGGCGCTCTGAGTGTGTCGCGGGCCTTTCGGGCTTTGGGGTTGCCAGAACTCATCGCCGCCAATCTGACCTTGCGCAGACGCCAGCGTGGATTCTCCGAAGGTCAGTTCATCGAATCCATCTGCCTGCTCCAGACGGTGGGCGGGGAGTGTCCGGACGATATGCGGCTGCTCAGCGGTGATGAATGTTTGGAGCGTGGCCTGGGTTACGAGTTTCCCAAGGTTACGGCAGTGCGGGAGTTTATGGAACGGTTTCACGACAAAGGGCTGGAGAAGCTGCGGCCGGAGCGGGAGGTTCAGAAGAGCTTCATTTTTCCGGCCAGCGGGCCGGTGACGAGTCTGCAAGTGGTGCAAAGCGGTCTGGTGCGGCGGATCGCCAGGCTTTACGGAATGCAGGGACAGCCGCTCAACATTGCCACGGTGGATCAGGATGCGACGATCATCGAAAGCCACAAGGCGGCCGCTTACCACCATTATGATGAAGGCCGGGGCTACCAGCCGATGGTGGCGGTATGGGCGGAAGCCGATTTGGTGCTGGCCGATGAGTTTCGGGACGGCAACGTGCCGGCTCGTCAGGAGCCCCTGGCCTGCGCCAAGCTGGCTTTTGCCGCGTTGCCCGAGACGATCAAGGAGCGGTATTTCCGAGGCGATTCGGCCTGCCACGAGAATGAGTTGCTGGGTTGGCTCAAGCACCCGGACCGGCAGAAGGAGCCGGGAGGGCGGATCGGTTTTGCGGTCACTGCCTTTATGAGTGAACCGTTGGCCAAAGCCCTGCGCCAGGTCAAGGAAGAGGATTGGAAGAGCTTTGGCAAAGAGGACGACGGCACGCTGCGGCAATGGGCCGAAGTGGATTTTGTGCCTGCCGACAAGTATGAGCGCAAGGACAGCCAACCGTTGCGGTATGTGGGGTTGCGTTTGCTCAAACCCCAAGGGGTGTTGTTCAAGGATGGAACCGACCGGCATTTTCACGCGGTAGTCACCAATCAAAAGATCGACGGAGGGCGCCTACTGGATTGGCATCGCCAGAAGGCTGGAACCGTGGAGCACACGCATGACGAGGTGAAGAACGAACTGGCGGGGCGACACGTTCCCAGTCAACGCTTCGGTGTGAATTCGGTGTGGTTCAAGATTTCGTTGCTGACCTACAACATCATTAGCGCCATCAAAGGACTGTGTCTGGAGGGTGAGGAGCGAACGGCGCGAATGAAGAGACTGCGCTTACTGCTGATTCATGTGGCCGGGCGGATGAATCGGAACAATTGCGTGATGGGCCTGCGGCTCTGCAACAACACAGCGGCTCTCAAACGAATGCAGAAGGTGTGGCAGATATTTGAGTTGCCGACGCAGGCGACCTCCGCCAAAGCCTTGGGCAAACCAAGTGGGTAGAGGGTAAGCCAAAAGCGGTTCGCAAATCGCACTATAGAATGCGATAAGCAGGAAATGTCTTTACACCAAGTAGTTCCGGCAGTTTTTGAAGGTTAAGCCGAGGAATTTTCGAGCTGCCTCAAAATCAAAACCTCTCCGGCAAGTCCCACCCCGGATTCTTTTGTCATCGTGCGCTTAGGCGAGGATTTGGGATTTTTTGGACGACTTGACAGTCCTACTTCGGCTGGTATGCTCTCGCGTTCCGTTTGCGGGGAGCTTCCGAGCGCTGTATGCTGCGCGGCCGGAATGTGTTGTTCCCCAGGAAGATTTTATGAAGCGACAATATCAGCCATCGAAAATTCGCCGGAAACGGCAGCACGGTTTCTTGAACCGAAATTCGTCCAAGAGCGGACGCGGAGTGCTCGCAAACCGCCGCCGGGTGGGTCGGAAGCGGCTGACACCAGTCTAACCCGCGGCCTGGCTATGGCCGCCGAAGCTCCACGAAGCCTGCGGTTTAGGCGCGCTTCCCGTTTGAAGACGGGGCGCGACTTTCGTCAGGTGCGCCAGGAGGGCGAGAGGCGGGTGCAGGGGTGCCTGATCGCTAATTGGAGGAAGCTGTCTGGGCCAGTTGCCACTTCCCGGCTGGGCGTTATTACGAGCAGGAGGCTGGGGAATGCCGTGATCCGCGCCCGCGCGCGTCGATTGCTGCGAGAGGCATTCCGTCTACACCAGCATGAATTGGCCCTGCCTATCGAGCTGGTTCTGGTGGCACGAAATTCCATTGTTGGCAAGGACACAGGCGCGGTGGTTAGTGATTTCTTGACGACCTTGAGAAAAGCGGGCTTGCTGAAAATCGGCACGAAAAAATCTACGGCGTGAATGCCGCCCAACATATCCTGGTAGCAGGCGTACGGTTTTACCGCTGGGTCATATCTCCGGCCAAGACTCTGGTCTTCGGACCGCTCGGCCAATGCCGGTATTCCCCGAGTTGCTCGGAATACGCGATAGACGCAGTTCGCCTTCACGGCGCGCTCACCGGAAGCTGGCTCGCGTTCAAACGCATTGGCCGGTGTCATCCCTGGGGTGGTTGCGGCTGGGACCCTGTTCCTAATCCTCGCATCCTCGATGCAGCCAGAGAGGAGACCGAGTGCTGCGGTGGCCCCAATTGTCATGGCGGCGGCTTGCCCAAAGGCGGCTCACTTCCTGCCCGAGGCATCTCTCTAAACAACACGGCGACCGCGGCGACAGGAGCTGTGACCCGCCATTCCTGACCGTTTATTTTCATGGATCGAAAATCAATTTTTATTCTGGTTGGCTGTTTTCTGCTGCTGATGCTTTGGTATCCGCTGGTGAACAAGCTTTACCCTCCCCGGCCACTGCCCCCCGGCGCGACCAACGAGGTCGCCGTAATTGGCACAAACGGAACTATAACCACAACCACGGGCACACCACCAACATCTGTGACCACGGCAGTCGGCAGCATGCCAACCACGGCCGCAACAGTGGGCTTCGAAACCCCGGACGCCCCCGAGCAGTTGATTGAGATCACCAATGCCTACGCACATTACGTCTTCACTTCCCACGGCGGCGGGCTAAAGCAGGTTGCTCTTCTGGAATACCCAGAGACGGTTTCAAACCGTCCCGGTCGCCGGAAAGCCGAAACAAATGAGGTTGCCGTCATCAACAACCCCGGGCCGGTACCCGTTCTGGCCCTGCTCGATGGGCCTCAATGGCAGGGTAACGGCGTGTTCGAACTGGTGCGAACCGAAAACGGCGTCCGCGCGCTAAAGACTCTGACCAACGGGCTAACAATTGAGAAGGATTTCACCATCGGCACCAATTATCTGGTTAACGCCAAGATCAAGATCTCGAACCAGTCGGGCGCAATGCTGAACCTCCCGGCCCAGGAATGGACTGTGGGCACTGCCAGCCCTATGAACGCGCAGGACGACGGAATGTCCGTGGGCGTCATGTGGTATAACGGGTCCTCGGAAGAGGACATACTCGGACCGTGGTTCGACAACAAGACGCTGGGGTGCTTCCCTGGCACGCCGCGGAGCGAATACCGCGGGGGACAAAGCAACGTAGTCTGGGTAGCCACCCATAACCAGTTCTTTGCCCTGGCCACCATGCCGCAAACTCCGGCCCAGGAAGTCGTTGCCCGAAAGATCAACCTGGAACGCTTTCCAGACGGCAATCCAAACAAACCCCTGCCGGCGGGCCTCGTTGCGGCCATGGTTTATCCGGCGATCTCGCTTGCCGCCGGAGAGAGCCTCGAGAGGGAGCTACAGATCTTTGCCGGCCCCAAGGAGTACCAGACACTCGCCCGCATTGCCGCCCGGTTCCACAATGAGATTGATTTGGTGATGGGCTTCGGCGGTTTCTTTGGGTTCTTCTCCAAGGGGCTGTTACTGAGCATGAACTGGCTGCACTCAGCCCTGCATCTCTCATACGGCTGGGCGATCATCGCCATTACGATCATCATCAAGGTCTTGTTCTGGCCGCTCACCCAAGCGAGCACCCGGTCCATGAAACGCCTGCAGGCCCTCCAGCCGCAGATGAAGGCCATCCAGGAAAAATACAAGGAAGATCCCGCCAAGATGAACCGAAAGGTCATGGAATTCATGCGGGAGAACAAGGTGAGTCCACTCGGCGGCTGCCTGCCAATGCTGCTCCAAATGCCAGTGTTCATTGGTTTTTTCTACATGATCCGCAGCGCCATCGAGCTGCGCGGCGCCTCCTTTCTCTGGGTGGCGGACCTCTCGCGGCCGGACACTCTATTCATGATTCCAGGGCTTGGCTTTATCCCGTTTTTCGGAATTCCGGGTGGAGGGCTGCCCTTCAATCTGCTGCCGCTGTTAATGGGCGTAACCATGCTCTGGCAGGCACGCCTGACTCCCCCTTCCCCCGGCATGGACCCGATGCAGGCGAAGATGATGCGTTACATGCCGCTCATGTTCATGGTTTTCCTCTACAATTTCTCAGCAGGGCTCACACTTTACTGGACCGTGCAAAACCTGCTGACGATCCTGCAGACCAAACTTACCCACACGAAGACCGCCCCAGCAACCTCGACACCCGTGCGACCTGTGGCCAAGCCCGCGCCGCGGAAGAAGAAATAAGCTGGGCAATTGGCGTTGGATCGGCTATCCAGAATCCCATTAATCCGAAAATCAGATTATGCCAGCTGCACCGAAAGAGACGTTGGAGACCCTGTTGAAATTGCTCGGAATCCCTGGAACGGTGGAAGAGCACCAGATGGAAGACGGGTTACTCCTGGACGTAGATACCGAGGAATCCGGCCGCCTGATTGGGCGCCAGGGCCAGACGCTTTCCGACCTGCAATACATCACAAACCGCCTGCTCTTTCAGCAGGACCCCACCTCCCCAAAGGTCATGGTGGATATCAGCGGGTACCGAGCCCAGGCCCGAGAAGCCTTGGTGAAGAAGGCCAAGGAAGCCGCCGAAAAAGTTCGCCGCTGGGGCGATGTTGTCGAGCTTGAGCCCCTCAGTGCGTTTGATCGCCGCATCATTCATCAGGCGCTCAAGAACGATCCGAGCATCGAGACCCACTCGGTCGAAGTCGAAGGCACTGAGAAGAAGGCCATCCTGCTCCGGCCTAAGCATTAATCTGAGCTGACGGCCTCGCGTTTTTTGGCACCGCGCCCGGCTCCAGTGGGAGCGTCGTCGTGGCTTTTCAGACGCAACCCTCTGAATGATGTTGCGGTCGCGCGATGTCTGACTTTTGATTTCTATGAGTGTTTTAATTGTTGGTTCGACTGCCTTAGACTCCATTAAGACCCAAAAAGCGGAGAATCCGCGCCTGCTAGGCGGCTCCGCCAGCTATGCTTCCGTGGCCGCTAGCTTCTTCAGCCCGGTGCAAATGGTCGGCGTGGTAGGCAAGGATTTTCCGCGGCGCTATATCCGCCTTTACGAGTCACACGGGATCGATCTGGCGGGTTTGCAGATCGTTCCCGGCAAAACGTTTCATTGGTCAGGGGAATACGAGGCAGACATGAACCATCGGCGCACATTGCTGACCGAGTTGGGAGTGTTCGAAACATTCAACCCCGTGCTGCCACCTACCCATCGCAAGACGCCGTTCGTCCTGTTGGCCAACATCGCACCCTCTCTGCAGAGTCACGTGCTCGACCAGGTGCAACGTCCCAAGTTCGTGGTTGCGGACAGCATGGACCTATGGCTGAACATCGCACTGTCGGACCTGTTGAAACTCGTTAAGCGAGTGGATGGCTTCGTACTCAACGATAGCGAAGCGCGGCAGTTGACTGCAGAGAGCAACTTGCTGGAGGCACTGCGCAAGATTCACCGGCTCGGTCCGAAGTATGTGGTCATCAAGCAGGGGTCGCACGGCTCGATTCTCTCGGGGCCAAAGGGCCTGTTCGTCTGCCCAGCTTACCCGCTGAAGAAACTGGTAGATCCCACCGGGGCGGGCGACACCTTTGTCGGGGCGATGATGGGGTGTCTGGCTGCAGCGCCGGGATCCATCGACCGCAACCTTCGTCAGGCCATGGTGTACGGCAGTGTGATTGCCTCGTTCTGCTGCGAAGGCTTCGGACTCACCCGTTTGGCCCGGCTCACTCGCGCCGAAATCGAAGGGCGCGTGAAGGAACTGCGCCGTTTGACCGCCTTTTAGCCGGCGATTTGTTGCCCTCAGACGTGGAAGTCGGTTGAATTCCCACGGTCCCGATTTTTTTGGAGGACGCGGATGTTGGCCTCTTCCTGCACCACCAGGGAATGCGGGGGCACGCTGGAGGTGAGAAAGACGTTTGCGCCAATCGTACTGCCTTCTCCAACCACGGTGTCGCCGCCCATGATCGTGGCACCGGCATAGATAGTCACGTGATCTTCGATGGTTGGGTGGCGTTTGAGCCCCCGCAATTGCTGGCCAGCCGCGAGCGACTTTGCCACCAGGCCCACACCTTGGTACATCTTCACGTGATCACCGATCACCGTAGTTTCCCCTACAACAGTGCCCGTGCAATGGTCGACAAAAAAGTGCGAGCCGATCTGCGCGCCGGGGTGAAGATCCATGCCGGTACGCGCGTGCGCCCACTCGGTCATGATACGCGGAATCAGCGGCACGTTCTTAAGATACAATTCGTGCGCCAGGCGTTGGACGGCAATCGCCTCAATAAAGGGATAAGCCACGATGACCTCCTCCTTGCTCAACGCAGCGGGATCCCCGTTAAAGGCCGCCTCCGTATCGGTCTGGAGCAACTCGCGAATCCGGGGCAGACTTTCAACAAATTCCAAGGCATAGCTGCGGGCAACTGGCTGCAAATCTTTGGCGGGCAGTTCGGGCGGGGGATGATATTCGAGACTCTTAAGAATCTCACTTTCCAGCCGCTCCAACACCCGTTGCACAAGACCGGCGGTTTCCATTCTCAACTCGCTGGAGTGGGTCAGTTTTTCGTCAAAAAAACCAGGAAACAACAGCCGCAACAGATCCATAACCATCAACGCAACCGCCCGCTTTGAGGGCAGGTTTTGCTGATCCACGTGATTGATCCCGCCCAAACGGGCGTACGAGTCTAACAAACGGTCGGTCAATTGGGTGGCAGTAGGCTGCACTCCATGAGTATCCCGCAACCTGCCCTTCAGCGCAAGTGGGCCGACAGTGGGCCAGGAACATCTGCATCTGGCCTCGCTGCAGTCAAAATCCATGAAACCGGGCGACCAGTCCTGGGCTGACACGGATACTCACGGTTTTTGGTAAACATTCTTGTGGAAAGCGAGCGCCTGCCCTCTCCATACTGCGCCATGGTCCGTCCATCATCCTCGATAATCGAGCTGGTCACGCTGGCTATCTCGGTCATGCTTTCCACCACGACACCTGCCGTTGCCGCCGAAATATCTCCTGCTCGGAGTTGGCTCGGTATGAATCTCAGCGGGATTGCAGATTGGAACACAGAGCATCCTTTCCTGGATGTTCTTCGCCTGTCTCGAGCTTGGATCAGCCAGCAACAGGGAAAACCGTGGGGCCAGGGTCCAGCCCTGGAGGTAGACAATCGCGGATGGGTGAAACGGCTAGACCCCGGCTGCTATGCAGAGACTCTGGTGCTGACCGGCGGTCATGCGCCTTCGGGGCATTACCTCTGCCTATATGAGGGTGAGGGGGAGATTGAATTCGGCGGCCGCGGCAAGGTGGTCGCGCGGACCTCCGGAAGTATTACGGTAGAGGTTGACGGACGCAAAGAAGCCACCTTCCTGTCGATACGAAAAACGAACCCCGACAATCCCATCCGCAATATTCGTCTGCTCCTGCCGGACGCAAAAGCCAGCGGCAAACACGACCTCTTTACGCCGGCTTTTCTCGATCGCTGGCGGGAATTCAACACCTTCCGATTCATGGATTGGATGGAGACCAATGGTTCAAAACAGCGCAACTGGTCAGACCGCCCCACGCTCGCAGATGCTACTTGGTCGATCAAGGGCGTGCCGGTGGAGGTCATGGTGGCACTGTGCAACCAACTTAAGTTAAACCCTTGGTTCTGTATGCCGCACTTGGCGACGGACGACTATGTCCGCCAATTTGCCAAGACCGTAAAACGGGAGCTGGATCCTGAACTTAAGGTGTACGTCGAGTATTCCAACGAAGTCTGGAACGGCATTTTCGGACAACACCGGTACGCGGAGGAGCAGGCAAAACAACTCGGGCTTGGACCCAAAGACCGGCCGTGGGAAGGCGCAGCAATGTTTCACGCCCGGCGTTCAGCGGAGGTTTTCCAAATCTGGGAGAACGCGTTTAGCGGCCGGGAAAGATTGGTAAGAGTCATTGCGTGGCAAGCGGCCGGCGGCGCCTACTGGAGCGACAACATGCTCCTGGGACAGGGCGATACGGCCAAGCGTTGCGACGCACTGGGCATTGCGCCCTACATCTCCTTTATGCCGGGTCCAGGCAGCCAGAAACTCAAGTCTGAGGAGGTGGCACAATGGACTGTGGAACAGGTCCTTGACTATGTGGAGACCAACGCGTTAACCGAGTGCCTCGGCTGGATGAAAACTCAGAAGGCGGTGGCAGACAAGTATGGACTGAAGTTGGTTTGTTACGAAGCGGGCCAGCACCTCGTGGGTGTCGGCGGGGGCGAAAACAACGAGGCGCTCACCCGGCTCCTGATCGCAGCCAACCATCATCCGCGAATGGGAAAGATTTACACAAAATACCTCGACGCCTGGCGGGACTTGGGAGGCGACTTAATGTGCCTGTTCTCGTCGATTTCGGCCGACAGCAAATGGGGCAGCTGGGGTCTGCTCGAGGGTGCGGATCAGGCTTCGTCATCCAAGTTTGATGCGGTAAAGGCGTGGAACCAAAACAACCCGCGCACGGGTGAAAACAGGATGCGCACCCGATAACCGCCACAAGTACAGCTGACTCGATCCCCGTTGCCCGCTGCGTGGCTGCTTGCGATAGAACGCGGTCCCAGCGCCTCTTCGAAGGGATTCATGGTTGAACCTTCGAACTGTGAAAAGGCCAAAACGGGGGTGAGTCTGAGGAATCGTTGAAGTATGTCCGGATGAAAACCGTAGCCCAGGGGGGAGGGCAACTTCAGCAGGCAGGGCCTTCAGTGGCGACTTCGGCCACCGCTTCCCGGATTCGGGCTTTAAAGACGTCTATGCCTTCATCGAAAGCCGCCGCGATGGGGAGAACAGGGGTTTTGCGAATGCGGCGTTTAAAGCTCTTGAGGTTTTGTTCCGCCACTGGTTCATCGATTTTGTTGGCCACGACAAGCCTGGGTCTCTGGACAAGGGCCGGGTCGTAGTATTCCAACTCGCGCAACAACTGCCGATAATCGTCCCAGGGAGCCCGTCCATCGGTGCCCGCCATGTCGAGGAGGATCACGAGTATTTTGCAGCGCTCGATGTGGCGCAGGAATTTGTGGCCGAGGCCAACATTCTGGTGGGCGCCCTCGATGAGGCCCGGAACATCGCAGACGGTGAGTCGGTGGAAGTCCTCGTATTCCACAATGCCGATCTGCGGATGCAATGTGGTAAATGGATAGGGGGCGATCTTGGGACGGGCCTTGGAGATGGCGGTGAGGAGCGTGGATTTCCCGGCGTTTGGATAGCCGACAAGCCCCACTTCTGCGAGCATGCGAAGTTCAAAACGATACTCGCCCTCCGCGCCGGATTCGCCAGGTTGCGCGAAGCGAGGAGCCTGGCGGGTGGCGGTGGCGAAGTTGCGGTTGCCCAGGCCGCCGCGGCCACCCTGGCAAAGAACAAAGCGCTGCCCGTGCTCAGTAAGGTCCACGACCAGGTCACCTGGTTCGGTGTTGGCGGCGTCACCCGAGGTAGAATTACGCTCGGATACCAGATCCATTTCCAACGCGCGCTGAGAAGCGCTGCTGCGGAAAACAAACTGGCGGGTGGCGGAGGCGCGCAGGGCAGCTTTTTGCGCGGCGGGTGAGGTGTCCTGTTCCTGGTCTTCTTCTTCGTCCTTAGCGCCCACCGGGGTCTCGGACAGACGCCATACGAGGGTACCACACGGGACTTTGACTACCAGGTCATCACCGGCCCGACCATCCATGCCCTTGCCCAAACCTCCCTGGCCGCTTTCGGCAATGAGGCGAGGTTGATAATACTGGGCGATGAGGTTGTTAAGGTCGTGATCGGCTTGCAGGATCACATTCCCGCCGCGGCCACCGTTCCCGCCGCTAGGTCCGCCTTTAGGGCGGTATTTTTCGCGAGAAAAAGCAACACAGCCCTTGCCGCCGTGACCGGCCTGAGCGTAAATCCTGATCTCGTCGATAAACATGATGAAATAAAAAAAGGCGAGGCCAAAGCCTCGCCTAAAGAACTAGAGCAACGGCTCAGTTGCTGGCCGGCGCGGAAGCCTGGGCAACAACGTTGATGCGGCGACCCTGGCGATCGAAGGCAACCTTGCCGTCGATGAGAGCGAAGAGGGTCCAATCGCGGCCGGTCCCGACGTTTTCGCCGGCGACAAATTTGGTGCCACGCTGGCGGACGAGGATACTACCGGCGGTAACGAACTGACCACCATATCGCTTCACGCCGAGTCGCTTGCTGACGCTGTCACGCCCGTTACGGACGCTACCTTGACCTTTCTTGTGTGCCATATACTGCCTTTATGCTTTAAAGTTTAATCTCTTTGATCTTCACCACGGTAAGTTCCTGGCGATGACCGATGGTCTTGTGGTAACCCTTGCGGCGGCGCATTTTGAAGGTGACCTTCTTCTCGCCGCGTTTGTGTTCGACCACGTCGGCCACCACGGAAGCGCTGGTGACAGTGGGAGAACCCACGGTGACTTTGTCATCCTGGCTGACAAGCAGAACCCGATCAAACGTGACCGGTTGTCCCGCCTCAACCTCTAAACGCTCGATTTCCAGCGTGTCGCCCGCGCTCACGCGATATTGTTTGCTTCCTGTCTCTAATACAGCGTACATAAAAAGTTTTACCGCCAAAGGGACGGTGATAAGACCAAAAACAGGGTGGAGTGTCAACGCCTGTTTGAAAAAGTTTCTACCCTACACTCCCGAGCCGTGCCCGACTGGCCAACGGCAACGCCACACAGTATAGCGCAACGGCGTTTTGAAGCAACTGGTGATTCTCTTGGACTTCAAATCGTTCATCACCATCACTATTAGCAGTTTACAATTTTAATGACACGATAACAACACCTCGGGACCTGAAGGAGCCATTTCGCAGGGACACCCGAAATCACTCTCACCAAACCCTAGGCGCCCTCGTCCCGACTCGGAGCTTCCCATCCACCGAATGAACTTCCAGAAGGTCTTCTTTGCGCTGCTGAAGGGAACGGAAGAACTCGAAGCCTTCACGGCAGCGGCGAACGAAGATTTCTTTGTCCTCGAGCATGGTTTTGATGATGCGGAGTATGGGTTTTGGCCGGAGGAAATAGGCGCGGTAAAAGCGATCTACCGCCTCGAATATCTCCTCCTTTGAGAGATTGGGGTATTCGAGGGCGCTCTGCTGGAAGCCATCGAGCTCGACGAGGTCGGTTTTATCGCGTTTGACGAACCACCCGTTTTGGCGCGCCATTTCGAACAATTCGGTGCCGGGGTACGGGGCGGCGAGGCTGACCTGGATGCTGAAGACATCGAGTTCCTGGGCGAATCGGATGGTTTCTTCGATGGTTTCCCGGGTTTCGACGGGCAGGCCCAGGACGAAGGTGCCGTGGATCGTGACGCCGGCACGGTGACACGCTTGCGTGAAAAGGCGCATTTCCTCCAGGGTAACACCTTTGCGGATGTTTCGCAGGATTTGTTCGTTGCCGCTTTCGTACCCGACGAGGAAGAGGCGGAGGCCGGAGTCTCTAAAGTAGCGGACGGTATCTTCGTCGAGGTTGGCGCGGCTGTTGCAGCTCCAAGTGAGGCCCAGGGGAGCGAGTTTGGCGGCAATGGCGCGGGCGCGGGGAAGATTGGCCGTAAAGGTATCGTCGTCGAAGAAGAACTCCTTCACCTGCGGGAAGAGCCGCTTCATGTGGGCCATTTCCGCGGCCACGTTTTCCGGAGAGCGCACGCGGTACTGATGGCCGCCGATGGTCTGGGGCCAGAGGCAGAACGTGCATTGGGCGGGGCAACCGCGGCCGGTGTAGAGGCTGATGTAGGGGTGCAGCAGGTAACCGATGAAATAGCGCTCGATCTGGAGGTCCCGGCGATAGACATCCGCCACCCAGGGAAGAGAGTCCATATCATCGATCAGTTCGCGTTCTGGATTGTGTATAATGCGTCCCTCGCGGTCCCGGTGGGAAAGGCCGCGAATAGCGTGCAGAGGAAGGCCTTCCGCGACTTCCTTGCACGTGAAATCGAATTCCTTGCGACCGACCCAGTCAATAGCCGTCGAGGCTTTCAGGGTTTCTGCAGGCAGAACAGCGGCATGGGCACCCACGAAACCTATGGTGGTCTCGGGACGGTTTTGCTTGATCGATTCGGCCACCTTACAATCGTTGCGCAGGGAGGGCGTGGAGGTGTGAATGATGACGTGGTCGAATTTCCGAGCACGATTGAGACATTCGCGGATGCCAATGTCGTGGGGCGGGCAGTCGAGCAATTGGCTATTCGGGACGAGCGCGGCCGGTTGAGCTAGCCAGGTGGGATACCAAAAGCTTGTGACCTCACGGCGGGCCTGGTAACGCGAACCTGCTCCACCGTCAAAGCCGTCGAAGGACGGCGGGTTGAGGAAGAGAGTACGCATGCGGCTCAACGATGGTAAGGGACGAGCCTGCCGGTGTCGCGTGGCGGCACGCAGCCTACAGAGTGCATCCGGGGAGGTGGGAACAGGCGAACTGGAAAGCACGGGCACTGCCTGGACTTTGGCACATGAGGTACGCTGGTTGAAGCAACAGGATTCACGTGAATCGTCCAGGTTGAATCATCCAGGGACTCAATCTGGAGGCGCCGATTCCCGAATCAGGTTTTTTGGTCACGGATCCGGGCGAGCAGTTCGTCGCGCTGGGTGGTGTCGCCCGTGCCGCAGGAACCGCCGGAGTGGCCATTATTGCCCTTGTTTTGGAAGGCGGGCTTGGCACCGGCGAGACCGGCTTTAACGGCCGCTTTTGCCTGGGCGAGATGCCCCTGACCGATCGAAGCCCCATTGAAGGCCTGCACTTTGCGGCCCTCGTAGCTGGGCTTTGGCCGTGGCCAGAAATTGTAGCGGAAATTCTTCCAATTATCTCCGGCCTGGTAATTAGTGCCCAGTGCGCCGCTGGGGTCGTAGCCGCAATGGACCATGCATTCTTTGCAGCGTGGGTCGCGGGCCACACCATCCACCACGCCGTATTTTGCCCAGTCCACCTTGTCGAGCATCTCCTGGTAACCGTCGTAGTGACCGTCGGTCATCAGGTAACAAGGCGCTTTCCAGCCTTGAATATTGCGCGTGGGAATGGCCCAGGCAGTACAAGTTAGCTCGCGTTTGCCGGCCAGGAACTCCTGGTAAACGGGTGTGCCGAAGATGGTGAAGCGCTCGCCCCACTCCTGGATTTTGGCAAACTTTTCCCGCGTCATCGCCCGGGTTAGGAAGAAATCCTCCGGTTTGCGGCCGAGGCGGCGGACCATGTCCTGCTTGGCGGCGTCGTAATCGTAACCGGGAGAAATCGTGTGGCCATCAACCTCGAGCGAGGAGAAGAACTCGAACATTTGCTCGATTTCCTTAATTTCGGTTTCCTTGTAGACGGTAGTATTCGTGGCGACCTGATAGCCGAGGATCTTGGCCATGCGGATGGCTTCGACGCATTCCTTGAATACGCCTTCGCGCTCAACAATCAAATCATGTGTGTATTCAAGACCATCCACATGAACGTTCCAATAAAGCCATTTAGAGGGACGGATAACCGGGCGACCGTCGGTCTTGCCCTTGCGGACGGTTTCGGCGTCCTTGTTGGAGATCAATTGCTCGGCGAGGAGCCGGGTAAGAGTGGGCTCGATTGCGGGCGAATAGGTGGCAGCGAGGTAATCCTTGAGTTTTTTCCGCATGAACACGCCGTTCGTGCAGATGTAAACAATCCGGCTCTGCTGCAGCAAACCCGCGATCAGTTCCTCGATTTTCGGGTATATGAGGGGCTCGCCGCCGCAGATCGAGACCATGGGGGCGTCACACTCGGCGGCCGAGGCGAGGCAATCCTCGAGGGACATCATGTCCTTGAGGCTGGTAGAGTATTCACGGATGCGGCCACACCCCGTGCAGGTAAGGTTGCAGGTATGGAGCGGTTCGAGTTGGAGCACCATCGCGAAACGCGGCGTCCTTTTAAGCTTGTGTCGGACGATATGCCTGGCAATTTTCAATGACAACGCGAGCGGAAATCGCATAAATGCAATAACTTGAACTGGTTAAATATTCCTCGGACCAAGGTTTACAGTCGAGCCACTTGCTTGACTGAGGACTTTTCGGGAAATTCCGGATTGGGAATCGTCGGAGGCGGATCAGCCTTCATCAGTCCTGGCAGCAGAAATGTTGCTGGTGAAATGCTATGTGTGGAATTCACGCCGCTGCAACCGGTCAGAGCCCAAGCCACCAGCGGTAACGCGGCGAAAACTTTCCAAGTCGATCTCACTGAGCCAGACTATAAACTGACAAATGGGATGTGCAACTTCTAATTATGGCCCTCCTGGCCGGCCAGAAGGACATCCGACCGGGCGGGCTGGTATGACCGCTTGGTGGGGCGGACGATGGCTGCTGACCGCGGCCTTGATTTTGGCGGGGTTGTCGGGGTGGTGCGATGAACCGGACCTTTCGAGCTATGCCCGGCGGCAGTATGCGGAGGCGCGTGAGAAATATCGGAGTGCGCCCGAGAACGTGGAATTGGCATGGCAATTTGCACGCGCCTGTTTCGATAGGGCCGAATTTGCGACGAACAGTACGGAGCGGGCGTTGATTGCGGAAGAAGGGCTGGCGGCTTGCCGGCAGGCCCTGGAGCGGGCGCCGGCGTCTGCGCCGGCGCGCTATTACCTGGGGATGAACCTGGGGCAATTGGCGCGCACAAAGGGAATTGGGGCCTTGAAGCTGGTGAACCAGATGGAGCGGGAGTTCCAGACCGTCCGCCAGGAGGATGCCACGATTGACTACGGCGGGCCGGATCGAAACCTGGGTTTGCTGTACCGAGAGACACCTATCATTGCAAGCATCGGCAGCCGGAGCAAAGCCAAGCATCATCTGCAGCAGGCCGCGGCGCTGGCCCCTACGTACCTGGATAACCGACTGAACCTGGCGGAGTCGTATCTCCGCTGGGGAGACCGGAACGGCGCGCTGCGCGAATGGAAGGCGGTGGAGGAGTTGTGGGAGAAAGCGCGAGCAGAGTTTTCAGGCGAAGCCTGGGCTTCGACCTGGGCGGACTGGTCTATACGCCGGGAACAGTTGCGTAGCCAGGTGACTACCGAGCCGAGGAGTCTTAAAAGCCCGCGAGCTTGAGGTGCCGTCTAACGGCTGCCCAACAAGGTGAAAGGCGCCACCGTATCCTCACCCACGGAATGACGCGGAAACGCTTTCAGCGAAAATGTGAAACCCACACCGATTTCGTCATCGCTCTGGCTATTCTCGCGACGGTAAAAGGTTAAGGCGGCGGTCCAGCTTCGCAGATCGCGGTAGAGGGTGTAGAACTGCTCGTCCACCCGGTGCTCGCGAAGGTTGAAATAGTGCGACATACGGAATCCCCAGTTCTCATTGAACTTGTAGAATATGGTGTTCGCCAGGCTGTTGTTTCCCTCGTTAAGCGTAGGGTCCACGGAGGCGACTTCGTCCCGCAGGTAAAAATGGGTGATGCCCCAACTCCAAACGTCGTTGGGTTGGATGCGCAGGGAATGCAGGGAAAGCGAGAATTGGCCACGATCAAAGTCGTAACGGGTTAACGATTCGACCGTCAACCAGGAACGCGGCCGGAGGACGACGTCGGAGAAGAGATCGCTGAACGTAGTTTGCTCCCCGCGCCGGTCCAGGCGCCAATCCGTATAAAGATCCCAGCTAGCAACATCAACCACCCGGCCATCGCGTTTGGTCTGAAGGCGATTGCGCAAGCCAAGACGGAGGGCGTTTTGGCTGTCGATAGAATCGATATTATTGTAATCGGGCAGTTCGTTAGACAGAAGACGAAGAGTGGGCATTTCGTAATCGAACTGGGGCAGATCCGGGGGGCGCTCATTCGGCGTTGGGATGTAGGCGTAGTTGAGCATCGGCTGTATGATGTGCCGGGAACCATCCATCTCGAAAAGGCGGTTTGAGACGCCGGGCCAGAGGCGCGACGCTTTAAAAGAAACCTCCGCACCGGTGTTGAAGACGCCTCGCACGGCTTCATCGGTAACATTGCCTGGGCCATCGGCGGAGCCATAGTAGGTGAGGCGACCTCCAACGCGGGGCGTAACATTCAACCATCCAAAATAGGTTTTAGGCAAGAGCACCTGGTGATAGGTATCCGCCCGGGTAGCGGAGTAATCGAGACCAGGAGGCGGGCCATAGATGCCGGCGTCTTCAGCAAAACTGCGCTGGTAATAGCCCAGAGAACTTTCGCTTTCGTAGTAGAGCGGAGTTTCACCAAGCTGCTGACGCCAGCCGGTGAGGCGGACTTCAGGGAGGCGCTCGACGGTCTCGAGGAAGTCATTGAGTCGCGGCTGAGCGTAGAGGTCGAGACTGAAGTTTTGCCAGAATTTGTTCACTTCGAAAAACGTGCTCGGATGAGGGTTCTGACGGTATTCAGACTCGAAAAAGTCCCGGACCACGGCAAGATCGCTCTGCCATCGCACGACCGACAGGACCTGGAGGTTGGTCGCAGGATGGCTGGAGTAGGAGAAGTCGATGCGCTGGCGGTCGGCTGGCAGGGGAATGTCCGGAGTGCTGGCGTTGGGATCCTGATCGTGTAGGTAATAATAGCTGAATGAGCCTTTACCCCAGCGGCCAAAATCGTAGTTCAAGTCCGGTCCAACCCCCAGACCGCGCTTGGTGCGATAATCGAGGTGGAGAGCTCCGTCCAATTCTTCACTCAAGTAAAAAGAGTAAGTCCCGAGCAAATAGCCACCATAGGAACTGCGGTATCCCGGTGTAGCGTAAAGCATGTTCGCGTGTGGACGGAGCGTGCGGGAGTAATAGGGAAAATAGAAAACCGGGATCTGGCCGACGTAGAGCGTGGCGTTTCGTGCCACGACCTTTTCGCCGGGAACGATCCGGATGTAGCTGGCGCGGACCTTGAGCAAAGGCTTGGCGATGTCATCCGAGGTGATCAACGCGTTGGTAGCAGTGTACACACGGTTGCTGATATCCGCTCCCAAGCCCAAGCCTGCGGCAAAAACCGGGGCTTTACCGGTGCGGAAATGATCGGATTGGATGCTGCGGGTCTTGAAATTATATAGCAGGCGGTCGCTGGCCCAAACCTGATCGCCCTGCTGGATGCGGACTCTTCCATCGGCGAGCACCTCGCCGGTCTCCTGGTGAACGGCGACACGGTCAGCCGTGAGCACTGCCAGGCCGTAACGGACCATCACGCCATTAGTGGCGGTAGCAATGCCTTGTTCGAAGTCATAAACCACACCTCCTGCTCCGCTTAAAGATCGGATCTCCCAGTCGGGCAACTGTTGAGCCAGCAAGCCGCCCGGCAATAAGGCGAGCAGGCAAAATGCCAGCTTCAATATGGTGCACCGTCGTGTCATCAAGCGGGCTGAGCTAAGCAGAACCCGCTGGAACTGCCAAGTGTGATTTCCAGGTGGCACGTGATCTGCGCACTCTGCCACTTGCTGCAATGGCGACCAAGATCAAAATGCTCAAACTGCTCCAGGAACTGGATCCGCGAAACGATTTGTCTATGCGCCGCCCGCCGCCCCGTCCCCCAGGTCTGTACTTAATCGAAATGCGCTCTGCACTTCGCGGTCGGCCGCCTTGCAGAAGACGCGTTATTCCGGTGACGATGCAGGATCCCGCCGACATTCCGTGTCCGGTCAGGATCCACTTCACGACGATGTTACCCTCGAGCGGCCTGCGCAACCTAGTGTAATCTGGCGAGAACCGTTTCCCCTCCCCAAGTCGATTGCATTAATTCCGGGCACTGTCTTGCGCCTGGTGTCCCAAAACCAGGGATCTAGCGAAACTCGACTTCGAGCCCCATGCTTTCGAACAGGTGCTTAAGCTGAGTTCTGGCCCTCTCATCCGCATCTTTCAAAATGCCTCCTGACCGCGCGGCACGGCGAATGTCCTCGACCGCGTTTTGACGTGCGGTTTGTTCCATGTCTTTATCAAAGAACCTAAGCAAACCTGTGGTTCGCTCCACCACCCGGGTTTGTCCCTCATCCAGGTAGGAGTCTGTGATACGGGAGGGCGGAAGCTTGATCGTGACTTTCTTGCCGGACAAATGGAGGTCGCCGGGTTCCAGTTGGCCGAGGTCCATACCGGCTTTGACGATGCCATGAGCAACCATCAAAACCCGGTTTTCGCCTAGGCCTGCGATCCATTTCACATCCTCAACCACCACGACTTTCTCGATAACGTATTGAACGGTGACAAGTTCAGATAAGGTGCGCACCTGCTGAAGGAGGGTGGAGGTTGAATAGACCGTCGGGCGGGATGCGAGTTGGGCAAGGCGCGGCAAGAGCACGCCCAGCGTCAATCCCAGACCGAATAAAACAAGCAGAACCAAAACCAGCAAAGCTACTCGCAGTTTTGACATATCGACAGTTTAAGACGCGGTCAGGGTTTGCAAAGCCGGAATCATGCCCAACCGCGCGCAACGCTGCCCCTGGTGAACTCCTAGATTCCGCCTTGATCGGCGGGAGTCGCAGTGCCACCTTCATCATTGCGATGAATGATTCACGCCAATCCGTTTCCCGCACGATGGCACCGCCTGGAAGCATTGCTTTTACCCTGATTGAATTATTGGTAGTCATTGCCATCATCGCGATTCTCGCGGCAATGCTGCTGCCGGCGCTTAACCGGGCGAAACAGAAAGCTCACCAGGCGCACTGTATTAGCAACCTCAAACAGTTTGCCTATGCGATCAACATGTACACCCAGGACAACCGGGATTATCTACCTGGACCCGCCTGGACGGGGATTTTCTTTACCTACGTAGACAAACGGCCAACCGTTGCCCCCGGCGACATGAATGCCCGGGACAAATATGAAGGTTCGCTGGTGGCGCATCTGACCACCTACCTTGGTCTGCCTGCTCCATCGAGCCAGGTGCGCACCGCGGCAGTGACCGTTTGCCCGGCGTCGTATCGAATTCTGCCGAAAGTGACGCCAACCCCGCCACTTCGGGTGCCAATTAGTTACTTTTCCCAAGCCGTCATTACCAATGATCCGGGCCCACCGCCTGATTTGCTGGTGAACCCTTTCGGGCGGCCGGATACAACCCCGGTGCCAGCGGGAGCGCCCAAGAAACTCTCTTCGATTCGTAGGCCTTCCGACACTTGGACCATGACTGATGCTGACGTGCAACTTCTCACCGGGATGGGCATTACCTCGGCAACCTATCTGGAATACATTCCCAAAGAGCCAGTGCATGGTTCGAAGCGTCCGGCTCTGCGGAACTACATGTATTACGACGCCAGTGTGAACAGCCGGCGAACCCCGTTTTAGGGCCTGGACCGGTGCCAGAGAGTCTAGTAATCGGCCCTAGCAGCGTCGCCGGTGCTGTTTCTTGAAACACCCCAGCGGATCGCACGATCGCCAGGCCAGACACCAAGAAAAAACCGGGCCCGCAGGCCCGGCTGTGAATATAACCGCCTAGGATTTATGGCGTGCGAAGCCGGAAGAACCGAGTCTGAACGGCGTTATAGGTGTAAGGACTCACGGCTCCGGCGATATCGGTGTAGGTGCCGGTCACCACGGAGGACTCCTGAAGGACATAATCCCCTTCCCAGGACAGTATCACGTTGGGACTGGCCCATTGAATTTCGATCCGGCCCGGAGGCGGTGGCTGCTCGGAGACCGTGAGAATTCCGGGCGGACTGACGATGGTGCAATTGGCATCCATCACGGATACGGAGTAGGCACCGGCGTCGTTGAGGGTAAGGTTGGAGAGTTCGAAGCTGCTAGTATTTGCTCCCGGGATTTCCACCCCATCCTTAAACCATTGGTAAGTGTAGGGCGGAGTCCCTGAGGCGGTCACAGTGAACGAAGCCGTCTTTCCGAGGTAGCCAGTCTGGTTTTGAGGGGCGACGGGCAGACTCAGCTTGCTGGTGGTTTCACCCACGGGAAGCACCAACACACGCATCGACAGCGGCTTAGTCAGATCGACCTGAGGATTGGCAACTGGAGTGCCGCCGGTCAGGCCTCGCAACCACATGATGTCCGAAACAGTGGTAAACTGCCAGGAGAACCGCAGGCTCTTGGCGCCAGTGTTGGCATTGTCGGTCGTGACCTCAGAAATATCCAAGCCAGGGACGGGGAAGGCGGTAGGAATGGTGGCCGCGGACGGCAGTTGGAGAAAGACCCCCTGCTGGCCATTGGTGGCCGACTCAAAGTCCTGAATCATCACGTCCCCGTTCATGACGTTATCGATGTAAATGTTAAAGGGCCCCGTATCCGTTAGATTTTCGCAGCTAAACGAAATTCCAACGAGAGCCGCAAAGGGATTGGCATCCGGCAGAGTTGGGGCGCCGTTAAGTGTGAATGAGGGGTCGATTCCGTTCTGCACACTGATCGTTTGCCAGCAGGTGTTGGGATAGAGCACCGTTGAGCCCGTGGGCGGATAGAAGAAACCACTGTTCACGGTACCCGTCGCGGGTATGTGATAGTTGTTGCCCGAGGTAACCCCCAACGCGCCAATGGGGCCAGTGTTTCCATTGGTCTGGGAAAGGAGGAATCCAATGCGAATCTCCGGGTTGGATCCGCTACCTACAATCGGGCCACTGGTGGGGAGGCAACCTTCGATGTTATTCGTGGTCTGCGTGGCTTTGATTTCCTGTCCAGCCACCAGAAGCGAGGTAGTTACAGTATTCAGACCAGGCGTAACACCCGTCGTCTTGGCGCCAACCTGCACCCCGTCGGCATAGATTTTTATCGCTGTAGCCCCGGTGGACACACCCGAAACCGCCACGTAGTTTTGGCCCGCTGCCAACGGTGCATTAACTTGGATCGCGGGAGTCAGCTTGCATTGGTCGGTTATGTCCTCAAACAACAGTGGAGCAGGATACCAACGACGGCTGAAGCTAGGTGCTGTCTGCGGCGTGACACCATCCATCAAATAAGAAGAGTAGGTGAAGGTGATGGTCGGGTTGGCTGGTGCATTGGTCAGATAGCAGACCAGGTTCCAGGTGTTCTGGGAACCACCGAACGCGGTTGTGAGGTTGGTGCTAAGGACTCCGCCATCGGAGAAGATCTCCGTGGTGATGTCGCTTGGGATGGAACTCGAAGTTGGCAACGTGCAGTAGATTGCGTATGTGTGGCCCGGATTCGCCAAAGTTGGTTGGACCATTATCTGCGGAGTGCCTGAAGATCCAAACCGGGTACCGTAAGCTGGCACAGACGGGTTTTTAACAGAAGAGTTTCCCGTTGAAGCGGCAAACCCACCCCCGGTTTCAGCGTAGGGAGGCCAAAAGTTGATAGCATCCGTCCCAGTACCTGTCTTGGCCAAAACCAGCACTGAGTCCGCCCGCAGTGCCAAAGGAGCCAATGCAAATGTAGTCGCGAGTGCCAGAAGACCTGCTCTGGCTGTTATAGAACAGCGGTATTTCGTTTTCATGCGAATTGCTTATTGGGTTTTGGATCGTCAAACAATTCTCGCAGGCTATCCGAATTCTGTCGAGGGATAAATCGGTTCTGAATCTTCCAGGTGGCCCCAAAGCCGGTTGTTGTCATCTCGATCTTATTCTGGCCTANNGCCTCGCACCATTGACGCGGCCAATACCATGCAAACATCGTCACTGACTTCAGCGGAACCTTCGCCCTCGTCCCGTTTGATGTCGTTGGACGTTTTCCGCGGAGCGACTATCGCCGCGATGATGCTGGTGAATAACCCAGGAGATTGGAGCGCCGCCTACTCGCCGCTACTGCACGCCTCCTGGCACGGCTGGACTTTCACCGACACTGTATTCCCGTTCTTTCTCTGGATTGTTGGGGTGGCCATTCCTCTCTCCATCGTGCGGCGGCTGGAGCAAGGGCAAAGCCGGCGTGAATTATTCACTCATGCCGTGCGTAGGGCAGCGATATTGTTTGGCCTAGGGCTATTCCTAAATTCTTTTGGTTACCTGATCGATGGCTCCCTGCTTCGGGACGGCTTGGGAGACTGGCTTCATCACTACCTCACGACCGTCCGCATCCCGGGGGTGCTGCAACGCATTGCGGTTTGCTACCTAGCAGCAATAGCGGTCTTTCTGCTCACAGAGGTGCGCGGGCAGATCATTACGGTAGGAGCATTGCTCTTAGTTTATTGGCTTCTGATGGCACTGGTGCCGGTGCCAGGTTATGGCGCGGGGGTCCTGGAAAAGGAAGGCAATTTCTCCCAGTTCATCGATAACCTGCTGCTGAATGGCCCTTTGATTGGAACCCACGTGTGGAAGTCCAGTGGCACGTGGGATCCGGAAGGCATTGTGAGTACCCTGCCGGCAATTGCGACCTGCTTGTTTGGCGTGCTGACGGGTCACCTGCTGCGGCAGCCCTGGAGCCCGGCGGTCAGGACATCGTGGATTTTCACGGGGGGCAGCGTTCTAATGTTTGCGGGGCAGTTGATGCATTTGTGGCTGCCAATTAACAAGAACATCTGGACGAGTTCCTATTCTATTTTCATGGCCGGGCTGGCGATGGTTTGCTTTGGTGTGTGCTATTGGATTGTCGATGTGCAGGGCTGGCGTCGATGGGCTCGACCGTTGGCTATCTACGGCATGAACGCCATCACGGTCTTCGTGCTGGCAGGGATTCTGGGCAGGCTTACAACGACCATCAAGGTGGGCGGCAAGTCCGGCGATCCAATGGCGCTTAAGACCTTGCTCTATAATCTGCTGTTTGCGCCGATACCCGATCCGAAGGTCGCGTCCCTGGCCTGGGCACTGATGTATGTGGGGATCCTCTACGCCGTTGCGTGGTACATGTACCGGCGAAAATGGTTCGTGAAGTTTTAACGGGCCTGTCCTTTTCACTTGGGCACCGGCATACGCTCGCCTAAGCTGCCCGCACCATGGACTTCGTCCGCCGTGCTGTGATTGATGTGGGCACCAACTCGGTCAAATTGTTGGTGGCTGATGTCCATGGCCGCGAGGTGCGGCCAGTGGTGGAAAGGAGTCACCAAACCCGCCTGGGCGAAGGATTCTACGAAAACCACCGCCTGCAACCCGGGCCCATCGCCATGACTGCGGCTGCCGTGGCTGAATTCGTCGGTCAGTCGAGAAAACACCAGGCGGTCACGCTGCGGCTCATTGCCACCAGCGCGGCGCGAGATGCCGTTAACCCAGAGGAACTGGTGAGCGCGTTAGAGGGCGCCGCCGGAATGCGTCCCGAGATTATTTCGGGCGAGCAGGAAGCGGATTGGGCATTTCAAGGAGTCACCAGCGACCCGGCGCTGGCTCATTGCCCGTTGCTGCTATTGGAAGTCGGGGGCGGCAGCTCGCAGTTCATCCTCGGCCAAGGACCGATGACACATTTCCGTCAGAGTTTTCAGGTGGGCACCGTCCGCTTGCTGGAAAGGATTCCGCACAGCGATCCGCCCCAACCGAAGGAAATGGAGCGCTGCCGGACCTGGTTGCGGCACTGGCTGCAAACGGACGCCTACCCGCAACTGGAACCGGCCTTGCGGCGCGAAGTTGCCCTCGACCCGGCGCACGGCGCGGTGACCTTGGTGGGCGCGGGAGGCACAGCCAGCATCCTGGCGCGGATTGCCCTGAGCCTGGAAGATTTCGACCGCGAAAAACTGGAGTCGGTTCGGCTAACGACCGAGGAACTGCAGGCTATGATGAACCGCCTATGGAGCCTGCCGCTGGCAGCGCGAAAAAAGGTAGCCGGCCTCCCACCCAACCGCGCCGATGTGATCCTGAACGGTGTGGCGATTTACGAGGCGGTGATGCGAGAATTCAGGCTCCCGAAGTTGCGCGTCAGCACCCGCGGCTTGCGCTTTGGAGCACTGCTGAGCATGTAAACTGACCGGCTTACATCTGCTCCAGGGTCTCAATGCCGAGAACTTCCAGGCCTTGCTTCAAGACGCGCGCGGTCAGATCACACAGCATCAGGCGCGCGGCCCGCAACTCAGGTTCGGCTTTCAACACCGGACAGTTTTCGTAGAAAGCTGTAAACCGCCCCGCCAAGTCGTAGAGGTAATTGCAGAGGAAATTCGGGCGGTATTCCTCGGCCACGGCCTCCAGGACGAGGCCAAAGTTGAGCAGATGCTTCGCCAAGGCCATTTCCTGGGGCGCATGTAGCGCCTGAGCGGAAGCGGCAGTTGTGCCGCCTTCCACTTCACCTTTTCGGAAGATGCTGCGAATCCGGGTGTAGGCGTATTGAAGGTACGGGGCCGTGTTTCCGCTGAACGCCAACATCTTGTCCCAACTGAACACGTAATCGCTTTGGCGGTTTGGTAATAAATCAGCGTACTTCACCGCGCCCAGGCCTACCACGCGGGCGATCTCACGCCTCGTGGCTTCGGGATCCTGCGGGCTTTTCTCGGAAACCACCTTAAAGGCCCGCTCCTCGGCTTCATCGAGCAGTTCGGAAAGCCGGACCGTCTCTCCGGATCGCGTCTTAAAGGGCCTGCCGTCCTCGCCGAGGATTGACCCGAACCACACATGGGCCAACCGCGTAGCAGAGTCCGGATGCCAGCGGCGGAAAGAGGCGAAGAGTTGACGAAAGTGCAATTGCTGGCGGCCGTCGGTGACGTAAATGATCTCCTGCGCGCTCCAGGTCTCTAGCCTATAAGCCAGCGTGGCCAGGTCTGTGGAGGCGTAATTGAAGCCGCCATCCCCTTTTTGAACGATGAAGGGATTGGGCACCCATTCCCCTTCTTTTTGGACCAGAAAAGGATCTTCCTTCGGAGGCTGCGAACCGTCCGAAAGCACCGCCCTGGCGCCTCGGCTTTCCGAGGCGATGCCGCGCCGCATCAGGTCATCCACCACCGCTTGCAGGCGATCATGATAGAAGCTCTCTCCCAGGGTGTGATCAAAAGTCACTCCCAGGCGCTGGTAAATCGTCTGGAACTGCGATTCCGATAGACGGATCATTTCCCGCCAAATGGCTAGATTCTCGGCATCGCCGGACTGAAGCTTGACGAGTTCCGCACGAGCCCGATCCAGTGTGGCCTGGTCGAAGCCCGGTTTTTCCGGGTCACAGCGTCCGCTGATCAGTTTGTAGATTCGTTCCATTTCCGCGAGGGCATCCGCCTGGAGCGCGGCGGGATCGAGGGCGGTCTTCCAACCGACAATCAACATGCCGAACTGGGTACCCCAATCGCCGATGTGGTTGTCCGTAACCACGCGATGTCCGAGCAGACGCAACGTACGGGCGAGCGAATCGCCAAGGATGGTCGAACGGATATGGCCCACGTGCATGGGCTTGGCGACGTTTGGCGAGCTGAAATCGATGACGATCGTCCGGGGTCGGCTTGCCGGCTCAAAAAACAAGTGTTTCCCCGAAGTGGCATCCTGCAGAGTCGCGGCGAGCGCAGCCGGTTTGAGCCTGAAATTGAGAAAACCAGCCCCGGCGATCTCGACCGGTTCGCACCATTCACTCACGTCCAACCGGGCCACCACCTCGCTCGCCAACTGACGCGGGTTCATCTTCCGCGCTTTGGCCACGGACATGAGCGCGTTGGTCTGGTAATCGCCAAACTTGGCGTCGGGGCAAGGCCGCACGAGCAGGCTCGCCGGATCCGCTTCAGGGATTAACGCTTTTACGGCGGCTTGCAGTCGCTGTTCGATCAGTTTATGAGGAAGCACAGATTTGAAAGGGTCAACGGTTTGATAGCGTTTATAATCCCCAAACCCCGCCGGGTTTCGGGCACCCACGGGACCGGAAGAATTCCTGGCGTGCGCGAGTGCCGTTACTTGCGGCCTTGCTCGCGAATGATCTTGAGCATCGCCTCGGCATCCGGGGCGTGTTCCAGGGCCTGGCGGAATTCGGCTTTGTGCAGCAGCTTGGCAATGTTAGCCAGGGTATGGAGATGTTTCTGAAACTGCCCTGAGGGCACGAGGAACAACATCACCAGGCTCACCGGCTGGTTGTCGAGGGCGTCAAAGCTCAAGCCATTGGACGACCGGCCCAGCGACCCGACCACTTCGGTTATGAGATCGCAGGACGCGTGGGGGATGCCGATGCCAAAACCAATCCCGGTGCTCATCGAAGTCTCCCGCTTTTTGACGGCGGCCGCAATCGCGTCCCGGTGCTCAGGCCGGATCTTGCCCGCTGCGACAAGATTGCCGATCAGTTCATCAATGGCTTCCCAACGGTTGGTGGCCTTGAGATCCGTGAGGATCTGTTCTTTGCTTAGAATATCGCCCAAATCCATATAGATGGCTTTTAGTCCGAGGTGGCATTTCGCCTGATATGCGCTTCTAATTCAAGAGGAATTTCGCGGGCACCATTTTGTCACCGCTGGTTTTGAGACAGCACCGGCGGGCGGATTGTGAGGCCTCAAGGGGTGAAGCGTGAGGGTTTCTACTTGTACGTATCTAAAAAGACAAGCCGCCCGGGTTCTCGAGCGGCTTGTCGCAAAGTTTTCCGCGAGGACTTACTGGCGGCGTCTCACGGCCCAGATGCTTACGAGTCCGAGCAGACCCAGAGCCAAAGCGGAAGGCTCGGGCACAACTTGAACGAGAACGTTATCGATAATCGCCCGGTTCCCAGCGTTGGCAGAATTAAACGGATCGGTCAGGCCGAAGAAGATGTTCCCTTCGGTATAGAAACCGCCGCTATTATCGTAAGTATTCACCAATGCATCATTGAGGTAATAGTTCACATCGGAGCCATCGACTTCGATACGCACTTTCACCCACGCACCACTCGCATTATCCACTGCCGGCCCCAGCGAACCGGACACCCCGGTTTGGAAGCCAGGGATCGTTCCGGCTGGCAGGGCGTTGTAATCACCGAGTGATAAGTAGCCTGTGGAGCTGGCATTGCCCTCGCTAAACCGGGCCAAGTCGGCAGATGAACCACCTTCACCGGAATAGATCCATGCCAACGGACCTCCCTCGGTACCCCACTGATAAGGCGCAACGGGCGCGCTATTATTCAGGAACAACCCCGCCATACCCAACTCGGTCGAACCGGCTAAGCCATCGTTATACACATACATGTCGGCCTGAACGCTGAAACTACCCGAGAAACTCCGGCCGAGGGGGTAGATAATATAGCTTTCTCCCTCATCACCCGTCTGGTCCGTAAGATTGACGCCGATAGCGGCCCCGATGGTATCGCCACTACCTGTCGGGCTGGCGATGCCCAAGGTGCTGTAATCAAAGGCGAAGTTGACGAGTCCATCGGGACCCGTGCTTATGTCTCTGCTGGATTCCAATTGGTAAGCAGAACCCCACCGACTGGCGGCGTTGCCATCGCTAAAGTTCTCTGTAAAAAGCTGACCGGAGGCGATTGAGGCCGCAGACGCTACCGCCGCAACGGCCGCCAAACCGAAAAATCCACTTGGGTTGTTTGACTTCATTGAGGTTTTTTTACTCCTAAACCATAGGATTGCAAGCAGATAATTTACAGGTGTTAGGCCGGCTATCTCGTCGAAACCTCCGTTGCATCGTGATCAATGCGAAAAACTGCTTGAAAAAGGGCCCG
Organism: Verrucomicrobia subdivision 3 bacterium UBA6082; assembly: GCA_002428665.1. Taxonomy (GTDB): domain Bacteria; phylum Verrucomicrobiota; class Verrucomicrobiia; order Limisphaerales; family UBA8199; genus UBA6082. The sequence continues at coordinate 6,831 of DIXK01000104.1, read as the reverse complement.
CTTGCTGGAAGAGTCTCGGCATTCATCAAAGTTTAGCCAATATGAAGAAGACCAACCTCACCAAAACTTCCCTTGCAACAGCCCTTGCGCTTGGTGTCTGCGCCATCTCAGCACCGGCACAAGTGGTCATAAACGAAATCGCCTACGACGACGCCGGCACCGACGATTTCGAGTTCGTGGAACTCTACAATGCCGGACTCACATCGGTCGATATCAGCGGATGGACACTCGGCGGGCGTGATAACGCCGGCAACAACCAAATCGCGACCATCCCAGCCGGCACCACGATTGCCGCCGGTGGGTTCTATGTCATCGGAAACACGGCGGTAAATCCGAATCTCGTGGTTGCTGTAAACTTCCTGGAGAACGATGCCGAACAGTATGAACTCTGGAATGGGGCCTTCAACGCCAGCACGCTGATTGACGGGTTTGTGAGTGAAGCCAATAAGGGACCAGGTACCGCCAGCGGCCAATATGGCAATCCGTCAACCGATATGCTCGCCCAAATCGGAGGCGGCTACCGTGGCAACTACCAGACGGGTCACATCAACGGTCAAGGTGCTCAAGCCGGTGGCACCGGGCCTGTGCTCATCTCCATTTCTCGGTTTATCGATGGTCGAGACACCGATGTCAATGGCCGAGACTTTGGCGTCCGCCGCGCCACTCCGGGAGCCCCAAACAGCGCTGCTCCTATCGCCCAATACAAGGGCCCCGATGTGGACTCCAGTACGATCGGCTCTGAAGCTGCGGGCCTCTCCGCCGCTTTCGTGAACCCACGGGTCGTCGATCCTACCACCGTCTCGGCCCACAACCCCACCGCCATTCCGGCTTCTCCTCAAGGCGGCAATGCTGTCACCATCTGGGACACCGAGTTCGGTGGCACCGGTGCAGCTCATGACGATATCATGCAAGGCGCCGGGAAATTGAGCCTCTATGTGTATGTGGATCCGCGTCTCACTGCGGGGACAGATGCCGAAGAATGGATGATTGGTCTCGGCGGTGCTGCCGATTCTCTACACAATTTGGCCGGAGTCACAGGCACAGTGAATGGCGCCAGCGGTCTGGGCTGGCTTTTCCGCCGGGATGCCACCGCGGGCTCACTTCAATTGATCGACTTCAAGAATGGCACGCCAAACTCCGAGTGGACGATTCTGGGAACGATTAACCTGACCGAAGGCGACCTCGGATGGCACGAACTTGGCATCGAAATCAACGGCACGAGTGTTACCGGCAATTTCGACGGTACCGTGTTCAGCGGTTCCACAGCCGACGGTCTGGTTGGGAACATTTTTTACGCCAGCTATCGTGAGGCTTTCGGGATTAACACCGATCCGTTGCTGCGACCTCTGACGATCGACATGATCCCCGAACCCACGGCAGCTTCCCTGGCTCTGCTCGGCGGTCTTGCGATGTTCTTCCTCCGCCGTCGTCATTAAGCCCTTGCCTGGCTTAATCCTTTAATCACAAACGCGCGAAAGCCGCTCTCTTGGGAGCGGCTTTCGCCTGTCTGCACTCGATTCCCAACTCAATTCATAAACGCCCAACAGCCGGCTTACCCATTCCGCCTGGCTCTCCCGGCTACGCGCACCCTTTAGGTCCTCGTCCGCAACCGGGCCCAAATCAATGAGGCTGGGCAACGTGGGGGTTGGCTTCCAACCGGTCCCAGACGAGCTTATCTAGTTCCTCGCGCGCACCGCTGTGGCGAATGCGCTCGATGATCTCACCGGCAAAGGCGTGAATGAGCATGCGGCGGGCGGTTTCCATGCCGATGCCGCGCGCACGCAGGTAGAAAATCGATTCTTCGTTGAGCTGCCCAATGGTGGCGCCGTGGGTGCATTTCACGTCGTCAGCGTAGATTTCCAACTGGGGCTTGGTGTCGATGGTGGCGTCCTCAGAAAGGAGCAGGTTCTTATTGGTCTGCTTCGCGTCCGTCTTCTGCGCAGGCTGGCGGACGAGGATGCGGCCGTGAAAGACGCCTTTGGACCGGCCATCGAGAATGCCGTTAAAGTATTCGTGGCTGTTGCAGTGGGGTTCCGCGTGTTCCACCACCATGTGGTGATCAGCCAGTTGGTTGCCTTTAGTGAGGTACAGCCCGTTGAGCACGCACTCCACGCCTTCACCGGCAAGCACGGTGCGGATGTTATTGCGGGATAGGTGGGCGCCGGTGGCTACCGAATGGTAGGCGAGGTTGGCGGCGCGACCGAGGTGGGCATGCACGGCGGCAATGTGCGAGGCGTTGAGGCTTTCGTCCTGAAATTTGCAGTGCTCAATGATCGCAGCGTCTTCGAGAATGAGCTCGGTGACGGCGTTGGTAAAATAGCCAGCGTCAGCCAGGCTCACATAGCTTTCCAGGATGGTGGCCTGGCTATGCTTCCCGGCGAGAACGAGGATGCGCGGCTGGAGGGTGGCGCCGGAGGTTTTGCCGGTGGCGATAAAGAGGAGATGGATCGGCGTTTCGATGGTCACGCGATCGGGGATGCGGATAAAGGCGCCGTCCTGAAAGAACGCGGTGTTCAGCGCGGTAAAGGCTTGGCGTTCGGTGCTGGCGTGGCGCGCCAGGTGTTGCCGCAGGGGCTCCGAATCCGTGCAGAGGGCGGCCGCAAGGCTCGAGATTTCAACCCCGTTCGGCACCGTCCCGAAGTCAGAGAGGAGCGGGGCGTGGTGACCGTCTACGAAAACGAGTCGGTGAGCCGGCAGTCGGCCGAAAGTAAAGGTCTCGATGGTCTCGCGGGTGAGTTGGCAAGCGGCGGGCGCGAGGACCGGTCGAAACGGCAGCTTGGCGATGCCCGCCACGTTGGTGAAGCGCCAGTCTTCATCGGACAAGGTCGGAAAACCGAGCTCGGCAAAGCGGTCCATGCCCGCTTTGCGCAAGGGTGAAATCCACGCAGGCGAATGGGTCTCCGCTTCGAAGGTCGTAAATTGTTTCTGGTATGGTTCGGTTTCTTTCATGGCCGCTTAATGCTCCGGGCGCCGACGGGGCGCGATGAAGCGCTGCTCGCTCTTATCTCTATTCTCGAATGAGCTTTTATTCTTCCACGGGTCCCCGGGGTGCGCAAGTGGCACTTTCGCAGGGCTGCCCCAAGCCGCACACAGCCACCCAGCCTGACCGACGCTCGCAAGGCGCTGGTCCCGGATCCCAGGTCGCAGATTCCAGCTTTCATCCGGCCGGAGCCGGTCTAAACCGATTGAGCTGCGTGCAACGCCTCCCTGAATGCCTGTTTCCGGGTCGGGCGCTACTTCTTCGATTTAAGTTTCTTCTCGAACTTCTCGACTTTCGGGCGGATGACCGCGCGGCAATAACCCTGGCTCGGGTTCTGACGGTAAAAGTCCTGGTGATAGAGTTCGGCCGCATAGAACCGGGTCAACAGCACGATTTCGGTAACGATCGGGTCGCTGAATTTCTTCTGAGCGGCCGTCTTGGATTTTTCCGCGGCGGCTTTTTGGCCGGGGTCGTGGTAGAGAATGATGGAGCGGTATTGGGTGCCTTCGTCCGCCCCCTGCCGGTTCAGCGTGGTGGGATCGTGCGCTTCCCAGAAGGTCTCCAGGATCTGGTCGAACGTGATCTTTCCGGGGTCAAATTCCACCTGGATGACTTCTGCGTGGCCGGTGGTGCCGGCGCACACTTCTTTGTAGGTGGGGTTTTCCGTGTGCCCGCCGGCGTAGCCGCTGGTGACGGATTTGACTCCAGGCAGCATCTGGAAGAGGGCTTCGGTGCACCAAAAGCAACCGCCGCCAAGAGTCGCTTTTTGGGTGGAGGGGGAAGAATCGATCATGGGTGGGGTTTGGGAAAAAGTTGTGGCTCGCGCTCCCAACAGGAGCGCCACGCCAAGCACGGTAATAACTGCAGCACGAATCACAGCCCTAAAATGGCACAACTTCGCACAAGCACCAAATGGCTTGAGCGTCTAACAACCTCACCGGCCTCCGGCAGGCAGCAGCGTTGAACGGCGGGTGCGGTTATACCGTTTCTGATCTTCACGGGTGGGGTGTGGCGTAAGCCGGTCACAGACCGGCGCTCCGGACTGCCTGCCGTCCCATAGTCCCCTGGCGGGCAGCAGCGTTGAACGGCAGGTGCGGTTATACCGTTTCTGACCTTCACAGGTAGGGTGTGGCGTAAGCCGGTCACAGACCGGCGCTCCGGACCGCCTGTCGTCTCACCGTCCTCCGGCAGGCAGGGGCGGTGAACGGCGGGTGCGGTTATACTGTTTCTGATCTTCAGAGGTAGGGTGTGACTTAAGCCGGTCACAGACCGGCGCTCCGGACCCAGCCTTCAGCCTTCAGCCTTCAGCCTTCAGCCTTTAGCCTTTCTGGAAGCTCCCACAGGATCCGCGTCGCCTGGGGATCATCCGCAGACGCCCAAATCGCGATCGCCAGGGACCGCTGGCCGGGGTTCCGGCGACCCGCGAGCACGGCGCCGAAACGGTTCCTCCACGTGAGCGGTGCGGGATCACCCGGCGCGGTCGCTGCGTCCGCCCCGGCGACATCGTCCCAGAGGCAGTAGAGCAAACGCACCTCGCCGTCCGGACTCGTGAAAGTGTATTCCCGGAATGGAAGTTGGGGATGCGGGTTCGCGGTGCGAAATGTTATTTGCGAGGCCGGTTCGGAGCCTGGCGCTTTCGGCCAGTCTCCCCTGCCCGGCTCCGCGGTTCGGTCTGCCTTTGCCTTGAGGCTAAATCCGGCGGCGGTGAAGCACTGTTCCGGCGTATGACTGCGGGCCAGGTGGATGGCGGTGCGACCCGGGTCCCACTGGAGGTAGAGCGCGTGCAGCCGGTAGCCCTCCGCGGTTTGCCATGTGACCTGCCGGGCGTGGTCGTAGCGCAGGATGCGCCGGGTGCGCTCAGTCAAAGGGATTTCGCGGAGACCCAGGGCGCCAGACGGAATTTCAAAATGCCACGCGGGGGGCGATGCTGCGCCGCGATTCTCGTGGAGCCGATACCAGGTTTCCACGCCGATTTCCGCGGCCACGATGAGGCCGGCGCAGGCGGCCATGCGGCTCGATGAAAGGCGCATGACACTCCTGGGCTGAGGGCTGAGGGTTGCGGGTTGAGGTTCCATCCGCAGCCGGCGGGCGAGGGTCCACGTGCCCAGGAAGCAGAGCAGCAGAATGGTGACGCCGGCGGGGTCGTGCCACTGGCCGATGGCCTCGGGGCCGTGTCGCGCCGCGATCAGCGTCAGGATACCGGTCCGCACGGTGTTGCACGCCAGGGCCAGCACCAGGGCGGCACAAATCAGCACCCCACGGCGCCAACGGGTGAGACGGTGCGTCTCGCCAAAGAACAAACTCAGCATGAGCACGGCCTGCAGCGAGCGAATACCGCTGCACGCCTGGTCGAGACCCACAAGGCCGCCCGCCACTTCAATCAGGTTGCCATGCGCCAGCGCCGGTATCCCGAGCAGGGCGAGGGTTTCGACGGTGACGCCTGCAGTAAACCGCGTGAGTGCCTGGATGAGGGGCGTTTCGATCAGCGTAGGCCACGGAACGGCCACCAGGAAAAACAGGATCGGAAAGACGTCCGGCGACCGGTGATGCGAGGTCGGAGGTCGGAGGTCCGCAGGTGGCGGCGCGGCACAGGCCGGCCGGCGGGCGAACGCACGACGCACGCGACATGCGCCAACGGCGCGGGCGAGCGCCGGCGCCAGGGTGAGGGTCAGCGCGACCACCACCACAGCCATGGCCCAGCTCACGAGCCGCCAGTCAGGGTTGGCTTCTTCCAGGAGCCGCACCGGGAACCATGCCGCCGCCAGGGGCAGCAGGTATCGCGGGTGGATCGTCCAGGGTGAATCCGCCGGTTCCGGGGTCAACTGGTTTGCGGCGGACCTCGGCCGCAGGAGGAGGTAGAGGCACAGCACCGGAACTGCCCACCCGTAGCTGTATTGCGGGTTCAGCGCCCATTCAATACGCAGATGGTCGATCAGGCGAAACCAGAGCCAGGCTAAAGAAAGGCTAAAATAGGACGATAGGACTATGGGACGATAGGACTATGGGACGATAGGACTATGGGACTACGGACTACGGACCACAGACTACGGAGGACGGAGGACGGACTACAGACCACGGACTACGGACCCACTATTCACTATTCACTTTCCCGGTTCCCTTCTCACTTCTCTAATCAGGGTGGCTAGAAAGACGGCGGTCACGGTGCCGATAAAGGCGCCGGAGGTGCTGGCCAGAAAGTCGCGGAAACTCACCGATCGGCCGGTGAAACCTTGGGTCAACTCATCCGTCGCAGCCAGGAGTGCCGCCATGCCGATCCCGGCCGCCGCCGCGAAGAGCCGCTGGCGAAACACCGCATCCACACCGAGAAAGAGCAACAGGCAAAATCCGCTGTAGGCCAGTATGTGCAGCACCTTGTCGTTCCCAATCCGGTTCATCCACGACGGAATGTTTTGCCCCGGTATATGGGTGAAGTAAAAAATCACTACCGCAAACACGCAGGCCGGGATAAATCTCGGCCAGGCCGTACGAATGGGAGAAGCCCTGAACATTCACCCACAACCTAGAAACAGTCGCCCCCCAGGAAAAGGATAAAGCCGGTCAACCGGTGAAACAGTCTGTCGGTGAGCCGGACCGGAGCGCCGGTCTGTGACCGGCGTAAACCCCACCCCCTTCATCTCCGCGTCTCCGCGTCTCCGCGTTCGTTCGGTCTCAGTGTTTTTGGCCGGGGTTGCACTAAGGTACGGTTTAAGCCGGTCACAGACCGGCGCTCCGGACTCTGACCTCGGCTCCGCCGGGTGCGAAATTCGTTTTTATCTCACGCTAAGACGCCAAGGTTTTCCCTCTTTGCCAATCCCCTTCTCCTTTATCTTCGAGGGTATGAGTTTTGTCAG
>DIXK01000048.1 GCA_002428665.1 Verrucomicrobia subdivision 3 bacterium UBA6082 | reverse complement strand
TATAATGTTGAGTTCCCAATAATGTTGAGTTGAGCGTCTTTCTGCCGAGCCAGCGGCTTCTGCCGGGCCTTTCAACTCAACATTATTGACTGGAGATCCGGAAGAGGAACATCTCTCCCGGATGAAAATAAAATCTCTCCTTGTTCAGATTCGGCCACGTTCCTTCGCACGTTGGCGTTGCCTGCCTCTCTTCGGTCCTCTGCTTGATGATTTCTTGCGGTGGATGCACGATCAACGCTACACCGATAGCACCCTTGACTCTCACCTGGCGGGACTAGGCAAGGTGGTTGTCTGGTTAGGGCGTCGCCGTATCACACAGCTGGCCCAATTGACTCGGAAGGATCTCCAAGTGGCTCACGACCACTTCCTGCCCAGCCAAAAGAAAGCCGCTTCGGGCATTGGCGCGTTAAAGCGGTTCCTGAGTGAGCGCCAACTGGTGTCTGAAGGCAATCGGCTGCTCCCCAATCCTGTGGAGGTGGAGGTCGAGCGCTTCGGCGCTTACCTGCGCGAGACTCGGGGGGCGGCGGAGATGACCATTGCGTGCCGTGGAGGCCAGCTCCGAGCATTCCTGCGATTTCTCCGGTTTGACCGCAAACCAATGGTTTTGCAGCAACTTGAACTCCCTCAGATTGAAGCCTTCCTGCGAACGTCGGCGCAAACCAACGGCCGTTCCAGTATGCAGCAGGTGGTGGCGACCGTTCGGGCTTATCTCAGAGAGCGGCACGCGCAAGGGGTGCTATCTCGACCGTTCCATCTGCAAATTGATACTCCCCGGGTATATCGTGGAGAACGCTTGCCACGAGCCCTTCCTTGGGCGCGGATTCAGGAGCTCATCCAATCGATCGACTGTTCCGAACCTATGGGACGGCGTGACTTCACTCTGCTCTATCTGGCGGCAGCCTACGGGCTGCGCAGTGGCGAACTGGTGCGTTTGACCCTCGAGCACATTGATTGGTGTAACCGCGCTCTGCACGTCAGACAGGCCAAGACCCGTCAGATGCTGCAACTGCCCCTGACCGACGAGACGGCCAACGTGCTCATTGAGTATCTGCGCAAGGCCCGCCCGGAGAGTGGGCGACGTGAGTTGTTCCTCCGCAGCCGGGCTCCGCTCACTCCCTTGGCCCCGGCTTCAGTTAACGCTGCGTTGGAGCGCCGCATCCGCCGTAGCGGGTTAAACCTACCACGGTTTAGCCCGCACGTTTTGCGACATTCCTTTGCGACTTGGCTCATGCGCCAGGGAGTTGGCATTAAGGTTATCGGTGACACCCTGGGACATCGCGGCATTGCCAGCACTTCCACTTACCTGCGCCTCAATGTGGATGACTTGCGCCAAGTGGCGCTTCCAGTGCCAGCCGCTCCTGCGGGGGAACCAGCAAAACCGCTCTGCTCCAGAAAGAGCCTTCCTCCCATCAGGTCCGCGCATCCTCTCCACAAATTCCCGGCACACTTTCAGAGTCGTCTTGCAGCGTCACTGCGGCGATTTGTGGAGCTTAAGCAAGGCCTGGGACGCATTTACCGGACCGAGGTCGCGGTGTTGCGCCACTGGGACGTCTTCCTGCACCGCCACTATCGGCGGGCTGCCAAGATCCGCCCAGAGATGTTTGCCCGCTGGACTAAAACCTTGGGCTGGCTGACCTCCACAGGAAGCCGTAATTGTCAGCGGGTCGTGCGCAACTTTCTTCTGTTCCATGCCCGAGACCATTCCGACACCTTCATTCCTGACCCACTGACCTTTCCTAAGCCGGCCCCGGTCCTGTCCCCGCGCCTGGTCTCCGAAGTGGAAATGAGCCGCGTATTGGCGGTGGCGGGTCAACTGCCGACTTCGGGTGAGAACCCGTTGCACGCCGAAACCGTTCGGATTGGCTTTATCCTTCTTTTCTGCTGCGGGCTGCGGCGCGGTGAACTGCTCCGTTTAAGGCTGGGCGATATTCAAGAGGAGCAGAGCGTGCTCCACATTCGACTTTCCAAGTTCCACAAGTCCCGCTTGGTGCCGTTGTCGGTCTCGGTTTCGTTCGAACTGAGGGAATATCTGCAAAAGCGCAGACAAAGGAAATTACCGATGGCTCCCGAAGCCTTTCTCATGTGGAGCCGCCCTCGTTCACCAGAAGCCTATTCGGCCACCCGCCTGGGAGTGCTCTGGCGCCAAGTGAGCGTCAGCGCCGACCTCCTGACTGCACGGGGGCATCCGCCGCGCCTTCATGATCTTCGCCACAGTTGCGCCGTTTCGGTGCTCCAACGTTGGTACGCCCAAGGGGCGGACGTCCAAGCCAAATTGCCGCATCTGGCCGCTTACCTCGGCCACATTAACGCCGCCAGCACCCATCATTACTTAAAACTCACTCCGGAGCTTGGCCAGGCGGCCAGCCTGCGATTCCACCAACGGTTTGCCTCCCTATTGACCGAAGGAGGTATCGCGTGAACTCGTCCAAACCTTCGACTCTTGCCCTGGCGTTGAAGGGCTTCTTCGTGGATTACCTGCCGTGCCAACGGGCCTTGAGTCCGCATACGATCCAGAACTACCGAGACAGCCTCAAACTCCTGTTGCAGTTTGCCGCCGGCAGAAAGGGCGACCCCAGCCGATTAGCCGTCGAGCAACTCGGTGTCGAAAAGGTCACCGCGTTTCTTCAAAGCCTGGAAACCGACCGGCAGAATCAAGTCAGCAGCCGCAACGTACGCCTGAGCGCCATCCACAGCTTCTTTCGTTACTTGTCCTCCGTCGTCCCTCCTGCTACGAGCGACAACAGGTCACCCACGGCCAGGACATTTACCGTGTGCTGAAAGTTGAAAGCTCACTGGCGCAGCCTCGGTCGATTTTGGGCAATGGAGAGCAACTTGACCGTCCTGCATATCTTCCGCTCCAACCACGAGTTCTCCACAACTCCAAGCAGCTCCTAGCAGGTGAACGGTTTTGGCACAAAAGCGTGGGCCCCTGACCAGATGGCACGATAGCGATTGGCCGGGTCCGAATTGCCCGAGACCATTATCACGGGAATGTCAGGATGCCTTGCCTTGAACACCTCCAGGAATTCCAGCCCGTCCAATTTCCCGGGACGAACAATGTCGCTCAGCACCAGGTCGACCCTTCGATTCCGCGCAACCGCCAGCCCCTGATGGCTCGTAGCGGCCTCGATGGTCCGCCACCCGCCAAACTCTCCAAGAATTGTCTTGATCAGCTCCCGGATCAATTCCTGGTCGTCGATGATCAGGACCGTCCGTCGCTTCCGCCGGCATCCTTGAGTTTTAACTCTCCCCCGGCATTGGGCGCTCCCTGGCGGACCCCACCCCCCGCGGAAATTGCCCGAAATGAGCTTAGGCTCTTTTGGCGAACCCCGTTTGATCACCTTATCAGTTGGTTTCTATCGCCTTGCTTGGCGGAAAGGCACCCACCGGCGCTGGCCACCGATGGGTGCGGTCCCCCTGCTCCCGGAATCCCTCGGCTAGGACACCCGGTCGCGTCCGCCGCCCGTGCTCCTGCCGCACTTCAGGCACTTGCCGCCCCAGAAATTGCGGTTCGTACAATCGTTGCTGTCGCAACCCACCGCACCGCAGTGCTTGCATTTGTAGACACCCTGGCCGTGCGTGCTTCCCTGCCCATGGCGTGTTTTACCCTGACAACTCATATGTGTTCCTTTCTTTTTTTGTTTTCATCAAACCAACCGACCATCCCCAATCCAAATCGGCCGCATCTCCCGCGGCCCTTTTCAGCCACTCACTAGGCCGTTCCCAGGCGCGGGACGATTTTCTCTTCTCCACTCTTCGCCTCCGGCTGCGTCTCGGCGCCTGCAGCCGGCGATCCTGTTCCATCCGGTTCCCCGGCACACTGCCCCTCGAGCAGGCAGTATTCTGAGAGGATGTGCGGTGTCACCGGGGTGTCCGCCAAGTCATTCACCGACAAATACCGGTTGATCAGCCGGAGGACGGTTTGGTAGTCCCGCTCACGCAGGTTGAAAGACGGCCCGGGGCAAAACACCCCTTCCATTTCCCACGGCAATTGCGGCTCCCGGTTCTTCACCAGCTGCGATTTCCGGAAGAACAACCACGCCGTGGAGCGAATGCGCCGGGAATCACCAGACAGCCATATAAGCGCACTTCCCTCAATCAGGGAAGACCACGCCTCGGTTACGATTTTGGTCTTTGGACTCTTGCCTTTCATGGTCTCGACGATCAGCAGCGCCGAGTCCGGGCACATCTGGTGCACCCCCACAAACCGCATAGTGACCATTGCCGGCTCCCCGGCGAGGACCTCGATCAGGTTGTCATTGAATGCCAGCAGCTCCGGGGCTGAATCGCATTCCGGGACAACCAGCACAGGATTTTTGCCTGCTGTCAGGGGCTTTTCCCCCCTCTCCGCCTTCAGTTTTGATGGATGGTTTTTCATAATTCGTTTCATCCCGACGCATATATCGTTTGTTAAAACCCATTTCCCTAAATCGGGTAGGGTCCATTCGCCGGACGGGCCGTTCTCGAAATGCTTTTTGGCATTCATCCGGTCCGCTCTCGACTTTTGCCGGTCCACCCGGCCGGCTATTCTTCTTCCAGGAACCTCATGGCCTGGTCGCCAAACCCGGCCATGCTGCCGTCGCGTTTGAAGGTCTTATCCTGGCGCTTGTCATACCAGGCGATTAGCCCGTTCGACCGGCTGCGAACCTCCCGCCGGTCTCCCCATTCGTTGATGTATCCGATCACCTGTCCGCCGCGATTCAGTATTGGCTTCATAGTTTTTGTTGATGATCTTACCAGCCTACCTGTGCAATCCATGGGCACAGGTCTCAGCCGCCATCCTGGCCCCGCCCCTAGTTGTTCAGAAACCGGTGGTGGACCTCAGTCTGCTTCGGCTTCTTTTTCGTTTTCTCCTCGTTGTCTAGATCCACCACTGCGTAGGCCCGTTTCGGGGAAATCCCCGTGTAGATGACTGCCATGATGGCTGGAAGGAACCTGTCCATGAACGCGATGTTGAACTCGATCGCTTCCTTGACCCTCTCCGGGTCAATCTGCCCCGCTGTGAAAGGGTAAGAGGTCTTGAAAGCGATGCTGCCTGAATCGTAATTCATCTCAAAACACCCCAGCAGCAGGCCATAGTTGATTCGCGTCAACAGCTCGGCGCACGCCTTCTGCCGCCTCGGGGGACACTTCTGGGGAAAGGCCGAAAGCACAAAGCACAGGTTGTTTTCATCCGAAGCCGACACATAGAACCTCCACTCCCCGTTCTCTGCCGAGACACCGGACTCCACCCGGTGTTTTTCTTGATTCAGCTCGAATTTCCAATCCTTGCCCTTGAAAAACTCTGTTACGGTATCCAACGCATTTGCCATAAATGTTCCTTTCCAAAAGTTCCCGGACATTCTAACAACCTTCCTGTGCCATCCATGGGCACAGGTCCTCAATCCAGCGTTGACTCGCCCGAACTTACTCCGAAAACGTCGCCACCTGGTCCTGCGCCTGCTCACCGCTCCGGGCTTCAGGCGCCGGCTGCAACCCCAGCAGTTGATCACGCCTCTGCCGTGCCACTTCCAGGCACTTGGTCTTTAGTGATTTTCGCACCCGCTGCTTCGTGATGGGCGTCGGGTATGCGGTGTAGTGCACAAACCATGTCCCATGGTTATTCCACAAGTGGTGGTCGGGATTTGCTTCTGCGCGTTTCGCCATCTTTGTAAGTCGCATAGTTCCTTCCATTCACAGGTTGTCTGCGGCCCTTCGTCCGTCCGTCCCGGAACGATTAGTCGCGTTCGTTTCGCGGGCACACGCCTCGCGTCACGGAATGCCGTTCAGGACGATGACCCGGCTAACAGGCAGGGAATCGTCGCCTGCGGGCTTGTCTGCCACGCGGAAAAAGAGCCAGGGAACGACTCTCATTTGGGCCACGATTCATACCTCGCAGAATATCGAAAATCGCCCGCACCGCAATGGTCCACCGTGTCATAAATTGGACAAGCCGCTCATTTTTTACAGCATTCTCCACCCATTATATGAGGGATCTATGGCAACGACCGCCATAGGTCAGAACAATGGCGATTTTCTCACCTTGATGCACCCACGCCCTGGACCCGCCAGCTGGGCCCGCTCACCCCCTCGTCCGCCCCACGCAGGATAGGCAAACCACTGTGGATTAAGGCATTCCGAAGCCGGGTTGGAGCCCGTCCCTGGCGGCGTCGGAGGAAGCGGCCCGCCAGAAAAGTAACTCTCTCCACGCTTCGTAAATCATCACCATAGCAAGCGTGTCAAGTTCGCAGTAGCGAAGCAGAGCCGCCCGGAGTTCCTCCCGTTCGCCCTCTGCCATCTCCTCAAATTGCATGCGTGCATAGGCCGTCATTGCCGCTCCCCCTTCGCGCAGCTCATCCTCCTCCGTCAGGCGTTCAAAATCGTGGTCCGAAACATCCGAAAACATCTTCGGAAGCAGCTTATAGGGGTCCACCACCCTGCCATCCTCCAGCTTGATCCAGGTTTGGTTCTCGAAATTCCTGCTCGGGATCCCGTTCCGGCTCCCATAAATGGGCTTCCCGTATTTGCCCTTCAAAAATGCCGACTCATTCAGGATCGCGGGCAAAACCTGCTTGATTGAATTCGACCCGTTTGTGGTCGGTGCATAATAATAGCGCTTCACCATCTCGCACAGGTCGATCATTTTCCGCTCCCCCAACCAGCTCTCCGCGTTGTCCTTGGTCGACACCGTGATCGACCGGATGAACGCCTGCAGTTCCTCCCGGTCCGGTGGTGCCTCCGGGTCCTCCGACAATTGCCGGTGTATCGCCGCCAGCGTCGAGTTCTCGTGGGTTGCGTAGCGGAAGATGGAACCGCTGTCATTTTCCAGCTCCGCCTTGAGCGCCCTCAGAAACTGGTAATTGGGAAACACCCCCCGCTCCGTATTCAGATACTGCCCTTTGTGTTCAACGTTTCCCTTTGGATCCACTGTGTGATGGGAAAATTGGAACGCCACCAATGCGTAAGGCCGGTAGCCCCGGTTGAAGGGAATCGCCACCCGTGTCGTTTCAAAGTCGATAAAGTGCAGCGGGAACTTCCACTGCTTCATTTCCCGCCTGAGCCCTGCCTCATCCAGCCATGGCACGAGGTCGGCCTGACGGGCTTTCTCCACCTGCAGCCATTGTCGTTCGCTGGGAGAAATCCCCGGTTTTCCATCCGGTTTTGGCGAAATATCATCCTCTGTGACCTCGGTAATCGCGATACGCCCCTCATCCATCAGTGCCGCTTTACCCCTGAAATTCCAGATATCCAGCACGTTCGGACCCTCGAAGTCCTTGTCGGCCCACTTCAAAGCCGCCTTCCAGCACTCCTTGAATCCGCTCTTGAGGCCACCCGCCTCCTCTTCGGCCGTGGCCGTGAATTCGCATTGGCTGCACGCCGGCGATGGACGGCATTGGATCCGCTCATCCCTTTCGTAATGCTCTGCCAGCCACCCGATCCGCTCCAGGAACGAGACCGGCCCTTGCGCCACTTTCAATGGCTCGGTCCATATTTCCTGGCAGAGATCATCCACGTCCACCCGGCAAAGTATTCGCTGCTCTTGCTCCTCAGTCGTGAGGGGTTTCACAACCACTTTTTGCCGCCGTTTCGCACCCGCGGCTGCGACCGGCTCCTTTACCACCCGGAACTTCTGATACAATCCATCGGTCGGGCACAACGCGCTCTTGTCCACCAGCATCAGGAAAGCCCGCACCTTGAAAGTGGGGAATGCCTTCTCCACCACGTGCTTCTGAAAGGCAACGTCATACAGGTAAGGCTTCCAGCTCGTGCTGATTCCACCTTTCTTGCCAGTGAAGGCCTCCTCCTTGGGGTCGAAAGACTTTGCCTTCACTTCAACCAGGTCGACGCAGTCCCCCTTCTTCACGAGGACGTCCGCGCGTATGAAGAGCTTCTCAAACCGGACCGCCGCCTCGTAAATCACAACATTCTCCTGCTCGAGCAGCCGGTTGGTTTCGTCCAGCGCCTCCCCGTAGTCCAGGGACTCGATGTCATGTCCCCCAGGGAAGTATTGCTTGGCCAATTCCCCCACCTGGAAGCCGCCCTCGGCCAATGCCGCCAGAAAGTCGTCCTCCATTTTGCTGTTGGCGTAAATCCTGTTCGGGTCGGTGTCTTTGCCGGTATAGAAAAGTTTGGCAGGGCATTCCATCCCGAGCTTGAACCGGGATTTGGTCAGGTATCGCGCGATCTTTGCCATGCTTCAAAGGGATGCTGCAAAGCGAATGAATGCCTCTGGTGCCCCGATCTTGCGGAGGAAGACTTCAGGAATGCCGCCCCTCGTTTTGAAGAGCGTGTCTATTCCGAGGGACGAAGGCCCGGTGTGTTCAATTGATTCCAGCCCCTCGGTGCCACTCAGGTCGCAATTCGCCAGGACCGTGTGTCCGAGAATCGCCCGGTCCAGCTTCGCTCCTCCCAAATTCGCCTCCACTAACACACTGCTGCTCAGATCGGCCCCGGCCAATGTGGCGTTGGTGAAATCCACATCGGAAAAACTCGTCATGTGAAGGATTGAGCCCTTCAGGCTGGCGCCCGTGAACCGGGTCAACCCCACTTTCGAAGTGATGAACTCAACACGGTCCAAGCTGGCCCGGCTGAAGTCGCATTGCAGGAACCAGGCCTCACAGATGCAGGCTCCCTCAAGATTCGCCGCCATGAGATCGGTGTTGGAGAATTTCGCCTCGCTTAGTATCGCCCCGTGCAGGTCAACCCCGTTAAGCAAGTCATCTGCAATCTCGGCTTTCGTTAGATCCGGCACCACTTCCGGGTGCTCCGTCCTCCATGCGTTCCAGTGATCAACTCCTCTTCCTAGTATTTCCAGATGTTCGGGGTTCATATCGGCTTTAGTGTTTTCTTATTTTTGACTTTGATTTCAACAACAATCTAACGAACTCTGAGTGGAGTCCGGTTCGCGGAGGCTAGCTTCGTCCCAGACCTCGCGGAACCTCAGCCCACTTGAGAGTAAAGGCGGTCCATGCGTCCAGTCTAAGCGTCAACACAACTCGTTCTAGGCCGATTGTAGAACTGACCAGAGCAAGCCAGCGCATACGTGCCCAGGAAACCAGTTCAACCTGGAGGGAGCAGCTTGCTGAGTTCTGCATCCAGTTTCTGCATCCGATCCTTGTCCCATTCGCGCTCTGCGCCGGGAGGGCGGCATTCCTCTGCGGCAGCACCAATCTTTTCGAGGCCATAGCCCATCATCACCCGGCTGTCCATGATACACCGAATGACTGGTTCCTGATCATCCTTCGGGAGGCGTTTGACAGCCTCCAAATAGTCCTGTGCTACCACGGCTCCTTTCAGGATTGCGGCGACGTCCATCTTCAGCCTCATGAGCGTCAGCCGAACGAGCATCTTGAGCTGGCAATCCCAGGAACCGATCCATGCGGCGTTCATCCAGAACATCGGGTTTGGGCCCTTCCAATTCTTGAAGACCAATTGCCCAAGCGCCCGCGCCGCACCACCAAAGTGCGACAATGGGCCGGTTAGGCCGGGAACAATCAAGCCAAGTTCCTCACGGGCAAGCTTTGGTTTGGTCTCAGCATACTGCTTGATCACATCGTAATGCCCCAGCCAGCACAGGATGTCATAGGCCGAGAGCCCCAGCGGCACCCGGTTGTAGATGCACCAGTCAGCAATTCCTGGCTGCCCGTCGCGCGGAGAACAGTATTTTCGGCTGCCAACAAAACCCAGAACCCTGCCGCTAAAGCATCCTAAGCCGGTCTGGAGCACACTGGCCAGCCCCTCCGGCTTGTCGTCGATGTAGAAAGCGGCTTCTGTCCCGGGGGAATCTCGCAGGATCCCTGTTACAGTCCAACCACGGTTTTTTGTTGAGTAAATCTCCAGGTCACGGGGGAAACCCAGCCGGGAAGCCGTGGTTTGAGCATAATCTTTCTCGCAGCTTGTCAGGACGACAACGCGGTAGCCGCGATGACGCAAACTCTCGACCATGAAAGGGAACATGGGCATTGCCAGCGCATTCGAGTAAACACATGTGCCCAGGAAATCCAGGAACAGGATGGGGGCGGACATGGGAGACTCAATCCCGGACACCCCGGTATCTGTATGGCTCGGAAGGCCAGCAACCCCCACTCCTAACCTATCGCCAATCAGAAGGCCGTTTTCCTGACCGCGGATAACATTGCAGCGAAACCCTGGCCCCTCGCCTTGAGCCTCCAGGACATTCCCTTTGAATTCCACCTCGGTCACGGAACCGTCCTGTCGGCTGTCGAAACCATCAGCTATGCGCAGCATGCCGGCCAGCATCAGAAGCTCGGCTGGGTATGGCTGAGGTGACCAGAGGGCCGAGATGCGTCCGTAGACATTCCCGATCAACCCCACTGGGTCGCCACCCTCCAGTTTGTGCAGCGAAACAACCGTGGCAACCTCAAGGGCCGTGGCTAGGGGACATTCAACCTTCTCTTCCAAAATCTTGTCCGCTGACCTCCAGGCATAGGATTCAGGGTCATTCCCCATCCGCGGGTCCCGACCAATATCGTGCAGCATCGCAGCGATCCAAAGCACCGTCCGGTAGCGGGCATTGAGACGGTGTTCCTGCTGGAGGCAATCAAAAATGCGCAAGGCAAGCCGAGTCACCTGTCGAACGTGGCCTTCAGTCGAGCCTCCCTCCAACCCACTGTAATCACGCATCAAGCTCTCTACTTGTCCTGAAAAGCGATCAGCTTCGCTGTTCAGAAGATATTCCACTACCGTCCCCGTTCGCCCTTGACCCGCCGAACAGTGGATTAGGACCGGCTTTTCGGCGTAGACATAATCCGAGAACATCCCGGTGAGCACTTCCGCCGGCACTTGAGTATAGTCCTTGACGGGGTGGTGGGCCAATTCGAATCCCACTTGGCGATAGTAGGCGAGCAAACCGCCCGGCAGTGACTGGTAGAATGCAAGTTGTGCATCATCGAGCAGGCAAATAATAGTCTTAACCCCACGCTGCCGTGCCTCCCTGCACCACGAGATGACTTCTCCCGGCTCGACTTTTTCGGCGGGATAGCCCGGGCGGCTTGCACGGAACAAATTACGGCTGACTTCTTGTATCGGCATAATGCTGTGTTTTGTTCGAGTTGGAGCGCGGCAGGATACCGCGCTGTCCGGGTTGGTAGTGCCTAAATGCAGTAGTCATCGTTTGATCGTACCGTCCGGCTCGGGAAAGCGCTCCAAGGGGCAAACAAGCGGATTCTTTTCTAAGGTTTTTCTCTTAGCATGGTTCCCAATGCCGTAATAGTTTTGCTCGGCTCAGTTCTGGCTATCAACCGAATTGTCGATTAGGTCATTCTTCCAGCAAGGTCAGCAGCACGTTGCCGTAGCCGACAAAGCCGCCCCCGGGCCGGATGGTCTGGTCAAGCTTCACCAGGTAAATACCCAACATCCGCCCGCCCGGAGCCAATAGTTCGACCCGGTCGCCACACTCACGGAGGTAGCCGCGGAGTTTCCCGCCAGCACCAATAATCGCTTTCATAAACTCACCCGCACCGGCTCAGGTACAAAGCGCTCTTCAGTGCGGCTTTGCTGCACGCTTGTTCACATTCCATTCAGTCGCGCCTGTTTGCCGGACGGCGTGCCGGATTTGGCGCCAGGCTCCGCCCCATCGGTTTGAGCCTTGGCACAATTCTCAAATATGTTTTTCGCCGTGCTTTGCACCCGCTCCAGCAGTTCCCGCGGTCGAACAACGGTCGCGTGGGCGCCCCAGCTGAGCACCCAGCCCACCATCTCCTCGATGTTGTTCAGCCGGAACCGCATCCGCGAACAACCCTCGGCCAGCTCGGTAGACTCCTGCGAGGCATGCCATTTTCGGTTCCGCACCAGGTCCGTGGCCCACGCATCAAACTCGATCACCACCTCGTAATCCGCTTCCCCCTTGAACACCGTGAATGAGCCTCGCAGATATTCATTCAAGTCGAATTTTCTGGGAATTTTGAACCGCATTTCCGTCAGCTCCGGGCGGGTCAGTCGCGTCAGCACGAAAGTGCGCATCGCGTTCCGGTCCACGTCGAAGGCAAAGAGATACCAGTGGTTGTCGATGCATGCCAGGTGGTAGGGATGCACCAGCCGCTGTTGCGATTTCCGGGCGCCCAGGTTGCGGTAGGTGAACCTCAGACCCCGCTTTTCCTTCAGGGCGCGCGTCAGGATTTGGAAGGTTTCCACATTAGCCATTTCCGGCGCCAATGGCCGGAAGGACAGCAGTTCATCCGGGTTGCCGAGGGTGTAGCGGGCATCCTGATCCAGCTGACCGGTGAGCTTCCGGAAGGCGGTCTGCAGCGGTTGCTCGAAAGGCGTTCCCTGGTATTGGGCGATGGCTTGATGCGCCACCAGCAGGGCGAAAATCTCCGCCTCGGTGATCGGCATGTGCGGAAAACGATCCACCGGCTTGCTGTAATAAAACCCCTTGCGGCTGCTGTCGTATTCAATGGGCAATTCCAGCCGATCCCGCATGAACTCCAGGTCGCGGTTGATGGTTCGCAAGTGCATCTCGAATTTCCGCGCCAGGGTGGAGCAATTCGGGTATTTGCCGGCCTTGATCAGCTCGTGGAATTGCAGAATCCGCTCGTAGGGAGGCCGGGTCCGCTCATTCTCTCTTCTTTTAGGCATAAAATCGCTCCTGGTTACGGCATTTTTTGTGCCGCTCTCATCACCAGAAGTCAATTAGTTACGCTTTGGCCACCATCAACCCTCAACCCTCAACTATCAACTGGCTGATCATCCCGCCTCCCTTTCCCCCTGCCCCCCTGTCCTTGGTCTTAGGTCAGCGGTCCATGGTTTATGGTCTATTTAATCCTTTCCCCGACCTACGGCGGTAGATGTCATACCCGGGGCCGTATAATTGTTCGCGTGATGAGGGAAATGCCTTCATCCGGAAAAAAGGTAAACAAATGGAAAACGTAGTAAAAACCCGCCTGCAATCGGTTCTGTTCGCCGATGCTCAGATTTATAGGAACATTGTCATACTGCCCCTGGTTGCCGAAGCCGGCGGCGGGCTTCAATACCGCACCCTGGGTGAATCCCTGGCTGCCGGGGAAGTTACGATCACCGAGGTCTCGACCGCCGGGTCGGTGCCGGAGCTGCAGGTGTTGAATCGTGGACACCGACCTGTCCTCCTCGTGGACGGCGAGGAAGTGGCCGGCGCCAAGCAGAACCGCGTCCTCAACACATCTATTCTCGTGAAGGCCAACTCCGAGACCCGGATCCCGGTCAGTTGCACCGAGCAGGGCCGCTGGTGCTACCTGTCGACGGCCTTCGCCGAATCCGGCAATGTGATGGCCTACAGGAGCCGTTCTAAAAAGACCCGATCCGTCCATGCCTCGCTTGAGGAGTCCGGCGCTCATCATTCCGACCAGGGCGAGGTCTGGCAGGAGATCGTTAAGCTCCACGGCAAGGCCGGAACCCATTCCCCCACCTCCGCCATGAAGGACGTCTTTGATGCCCGGGGGAATGACCTTCGCAAATTTGAGGAAGCCTTCAAACCTGTCCCGAACCAGGTCGGTCTGTTGGCGTTTATTGGCGGCAGCCCTGCAGGCCTGGAGCTCGTGTCGCTCGCCTCCGTCTATGCCAAACTCCACCCGAAACTGGTGCGGAGCTACACGCTGGAGGGACTGCTCGACGCCAAATCACAGCCCTGCGACCCTGGCAACATCCTTCCCATGGCCCGCAAGTTTCTCGATGAAATCATCGCCGCCGAGGAGCACCAGTTCCCCTCCATCGGCCATGGCATCGACCACCGTTACCGCGGTCACTCAAATCTCAACAATCAATTCTCAACAATCTGTGGGACCGCTCTCGTGCATGAAAACGAAGTTATCCACGCCGCCTTCTTCCGGTTGGAGAAAACCGGGCACCCGGGGCGTTTGGAATTTGATCGCTCACAGGGGCGCGCTTCCTAGGGTCGAGCAGGGGCAGGCTATTGTTCTTGGTGGAGCCAGACGAGAACTACCACAAGAGGCCCTTTGCGCAGTTAGCAAATTTGTGTCAGCAAATTTGTTGCAACTGCTTGTTAATGAATGTAACCATCACCCCGCACAAGTGTTTCGCAGGGAAAAGCCTGTTGGCGGGATTCTTTGGCTGGACCGGAAATCAAAGCCAAGAGCTCCATAGCTGCACAATGGCTCGGGCTCGCTGGGTGGTCCGTTGTTTGCTGTCGCACTTTTGCTATGCCGAAAAACTCTAGAATCGACTTGGGCTAAATAACTCGTTTGGGGCACCATGGAAAACAACGCGGATCGCGCAAACGGGCAGAGCAACTCAGACGCTTCAGGTCGATGGGAGAAAATCTGCTCATACTATCGGCAATCAAACTTACTCAACACCTCGCTGTGCCAGATTGCCGCCTGGACAGGTCAAGAATGGTTTGCTGCACGCCAAGCAGACACCCCCACCACTTATATCACTCTCACATGGGACAAACTGATCCGGCAACCCGGTTTTGGCCGCAAGAAAGTTCAACGTCTGCTGGAACTGCTAGAAGCCGGTATCCGTCACTTTGGTCTAACCCCAGATCAAACCAAGCCCGCGAATGAAGGACCACGTCACGAACCAGTAGGATGGGATCGGTTCCCTCTGGAGCTTGGCAACTTTTCGCAGCGCCTCCTCACGCTTTGTGCCACTTGGGATGTCGAGACCCCGCGAGACCTGTGCATGCATTTTGAGCGTCACGGGCCCGAAGCTCTACTGAGTCATACAAATTCAGGGAAGAAAACAGTCGCTGAAATTGCGTTTTTCTACCAAGCGTGGGCAAGTCAAGACCTTGCGGCGTTGCGGCTATTGCTTCCTTTGGACTCCTCCTGGAACTTTGGCCTTGAAGAGGCAGTGCTCATGGGCCTTACCTCGTTAGAGGCTGCTGTCCAAGAAGCCCTGTCTCACAGATTCATTGATGGACACACACTCGAAATGGTGGCCGGAAGTCTCGGTGTCACCCGTGCTCGCGTGGGGCAATTAGAGTCGCGGTTTTTGGACCATGTCAAGAAGTGCCTCGACTATTTCAGTGAGAGGAGAGTTTTGCTTTTTGATGAGTGGGGCGCACATCGACCATTCCAATTGTCTCTAGAGTGCCTACCCCAATGGAAGCCACTGGTAGAGGCCGTTATTGAGCGATGTTTCGAACAAAGCCAAGAGGGAAGGCTGAAACTAATCAAGGACGAGGCTTTGGTTCAGAACCTTATATCCCAGATTCGCACGGAGTGGACTTTCTATTGCGGAAAGCTTGATTTGGCGGTCTACCTCGAAGCAGGCGGAGCAGCCAACTTTCTCCAGGGCGTCCAGCAGGAGGGCATCGCGCAGGGGATCTGGGAAATCAAAGATGGGAAAACAACACCATTGCATGTTTCGGCAAAGCGGGCGGCCTTGGTCGCCCTCCGATCGTTCAATCCCGGCGAGGTCCCGGCCGAGGAATGGCTCTCCAAGTTGAGAGAGTGCGAAATGTTTCTGGCCTATGACCTTGCGAAGCTTCGACGATCCTATTCATCCTGGCAATTTGATAGTGGGTTCGCAGATCGTCCCGTCCGGTTCCCTTTGCTGAGGCGCGAAGATACAATTCAAGAAATGAGGGTCGTAGCTGAAACCAAAGACCAGGATGGACTTCCTCGACAACCGATATCGTCCTCGAATTCAGTCGAACGATCATTTGACCCAACGCATCAGGCGCTCGAACAAAAACTCGCACGGAAGATCCAGGAGGCACAACAGCTTTCATCGGATGACACGCTCCTGGGATTTCTGGACGTGGACCACCCCACGCAACAGGAAGTTCTTGGCATGCTGCGAACCCTCTCCTCTCGCTTTTCAGTAATTGAAATGTTCCTTTATTATCCTGCAACGACCGCGTATGGCCTGTCTGTGGCAGCAGCCATTGGCCTGCAGGAGGAGGACGTTGGTCCCGCGGCCTTCTACCGAGCATGGGAGGCAGCATTTGGGTATCAGCGGACAGAGGCTCAGCGCAAGCCACTGGCTAATAGCTTTCAATCAGTGCTGGCGAGATTTGGGCTCCCCGTTGGAACAATTTACCCTGAACACGATCCGGAGTGGCACGGCGGTTGTTATCTTTTCCACGCCGCGATCCTTCCGCAGTTCATACCTCCTTTAGAGACGGCGCTGGCAACGGCAAAGCGAAAACGAGCACTGCCCGATCTCGAGGACGAAGACCAGTTGAGGTCTTTCGCCCGATACCTGGCTGGGGGTGTAGCGCCAGGACAGAGGCGCCTCATTAAGGTGCTCAACTCGGAAGTGGGCAGTCTGCTGGTCAGGCGCATGATTCGTTGGCATTTAACTGGGGAGGATTCGCTTTTCCCGGTGCATGTAAGATCGTTGCTTGGTCAGCAATCGGGTGCCGCGCAAGTGCTTCACAGCCCCTACGTGCAATTTGATGAAACCACCGGAAGCATGCTTTTGGTGCTGCCGGTGCAGACCGAGTCAATCGCCGACCTGAATAGTCGGTGGGTCATTGGGGATTTGGAGGTTCGTGCCGTAATTGAGCGCCGCCCGATCCCATTGGATGAACTGCCAGCGGAAAATGGCATCATTAAGATCGGGCTGACGGGTTTGACTGGTGGACGTGAGAACATTTCATACGAGGTGGAACAGGGTTTCAGCGAGGAGCGTCCGTTCCGAGTCTTTGAGGCCGAGACCGGCCGCGAGAGGAAATTCCCGTCAAACGCCGACCTTCTGGAGGTCGCCGCCGGCAAGGGTTACCTCGTTGTTATGCCAGCAGAGTCTGCCGAGGAGGTGGCGATCGATAGCCAACATCAGGATGACGAGGTAGGGCCATTTCGCGTGATCCGGTTGGTTGGCAAGATTAGTTCCCCACCTCTTCTTCTGAGCACTGCCTCCAACGATTGGATCGTCAGGCCAAGAGTTCGGGTGGGACTATATTTTTACAGGGATGATGGCAGAACGTTCAATGTCTATAGTGAGAAAAGTGGAAAAACTCTCACCGTAACCTACGGTCAGTCGTTCGGACTGGCTGCCTGCCTGCCTGAGGGGGAAGCCCTGACGGAGATTCACTTCCGAACAACCTTGCCGGCGGTGCCTCCGCATTATCTCACGCTCCAAGCCGAAACTTCAATATCCGGGCTTCAAGTCAGGGAGCTGGATGAGGACCTGAGAAAATGGTTGTCTGGATTGCCGCCGGCGATCCATCGGATCTCGGTGGAACTGACGAGTGAGGGGGCTACAAGCACCTCGGAATGGCTTTACTGGAAGGGACTTGATCGGATCACGCTTTCGGGGGACTTGTTGTGTTCCAAAATGCCGGTCAACCTGAAGAGCTGCTCTGGATTCAGTCAGAAAGCTGGCCTGTTTCAAAGGAGACAGGGAGGTGGCAGAAGGGGTTGCATTACCATGACAAGCATGGGTTCTGACGAGGATGAGACCTGGGAAATTCCGGACAATCGGGTGCTGATTACGTTGATAGACGGTCAAGGGCGAGCTGTAGAGCTGAACCAAGGTTCCAGCGTTGAGGTTCTTCCTGGCGATACCCGCGTGCTGCAATTCCGGCACGGAGGATTGCTTCCGCTTCGTTTGAAATGTGGGGTCGAGCACATTGGATTTCTTGCACCCGACAAACCT
Source organism: Verrucomicrobia subdivision 3 bacterium UBA6082 (assembly GCA_002428665.1). Lineage (GTDB taxonomy): Bacteria > Verrucomicrobiota > Verrucomicrobiia > Limisphaerales > UBA8199 > UBA6082. The sequence continues at coordinate 28,768 of DIXK01000048.1, read as the reverse complement.
TTGATCTCCCGCTACCTTTCAGCTCTGGCGGCAGTATACGGAAAGACCGGAAGATTGACGGCGGAGACAACGATTGAACTCGTGGGGCAAGAGCCCTGGGAGGTGCTGGAGTGGCGAACACCCCAAACCGCCACCGCTTGCACGCTTAAAGTAGAAAATCAGGCTTCATGCACCTGGTGGGTTCACCAGATCCCTACGAATGGCCTAGACGCGGTTTGCCTGCGAATCAATAATTTGGGATCGTTTCTTGGAGACGGAGAAAAATCAACGCAAATCATACCGCTTAACCTTCCAACCGGAGACGGTGAAGGAATACCGTCCGATTTGGTGCCCGGCCTTCGCGCGATGGTAAGAGGATCCGTGTCCGACCATCCCGAAGAACCAACAGGAGGGCAGCCTGACGGTCGCTTCTTTGATGTTGGAGTGAACTTCGATCCCGCGACCCTTGGAAATGCGGTTTGGGTCGTAGATGTCGAATGCCTCCTCAAAGGGAGCTCCACCTGGCAAACCGTTACCTGCCTCGAACCACATGATCGATTGGCGGATGTCCGACTGCTGATAGCCGCAGGGCCTCCTGCCGAACCGGCGAAGTTAAGCAGCTGGGAAAGAAAGCTTCTCCTGGGACCGCCGGAGCCAGCCTCAAAAGAGATTGATCTGGTCAAAGACCTCGCTGCGGATTTGGGGCGCGCGCTTCCGACTGCTCGGTGGCTCGTAAATTGGAAATTTCCTGCCGCAGTTTGGAAAATACACCACCGCTTCCTAAAGGGCTTATACGAACAGCTCTCCGATCCCGCATTATATCCAACTGACCAGCAGAAAGCACTCTGGTGGCGCCACGCCGTTGCCGACTTGAGCGCGCATGGTGACCGCTCCAATTCAGCGGTGGCTCCCTGCCTGTTGTTTTCCAGCAATCTCCAGATGGCAGCTTGCTCGCTCAAAGGTTGTGAACCTGGGCATTTCGAGGATGCTACGATTATCTCCCGTGCGTTCAGGGAGGCCGCGGCGTTCGAGAACAGGGTAGAGAAAAATGACCTTGGTTATGTGCGACTTGCGGCGCAAGACGAACTCCTGTGCTTTGATTTCCTTCAATTTTTTAGCGGCTGGCAAGCCCTGCTGCAGGAGAAAGATGTGAATCTGGGTCGCTTCAACTACCGGGATTGGAATGAATACCTGCGAAAAGAACTTGTGGAGCAGACGCTGTCAGTCACCAACGCACCTGATAGACTCCTTTCTAAGGAGCACCTTTCGTACAGTTTGGGCGCCACCTTGAGAAGATGCGAGTCGTTGCTGGGGGTGCTTCAGAGGGACGATTCACACTGGCTGAGCCCTAGTATAGCCCAGCTAAGGAGAGCCGCCGAGCATGTCAACTATGCCATCCAAACAGTCCTGGGCCCGAGTTTGGGTGCTCCCCCCGAGATCTTTTGGCGACCCCTCGCGGAAAATGAGTTCCTGGTGAGGGGGTTTGGCCATAGAAAGGCAGCAGGCCCAGAGTGGGAGTTGATGGAACGGCGGAAGGAACTTTTAATGAACATCATGCAGTCTACCTGTTTCTTCGCACTTTTGCTCCGCGCGCAGGGATACGGTTGGGAGGAAACCGATTTCTGCGATCAACTTCTCGGCGCATACCCTGAATCTCAAGTAAGCCTGATTTTGGGCACTGCGCCGGAGTTGTTCTCATTCTATTTCCTGCTCTTCACACTAACACTTCCACGTTGAGCGATGATATGTTGAAAGAAATCGATCCCATCCAGCTACAGGACAAATTGCAGGAGCGCATGAGGCGCTACCTCATGACGGCGCTGCCCATCAGCGGCCGCTTCCCTGCACTGCGCAAGGAAGCCTTCGATTATTTGCGCAAGGAAGAGGTTTTGCTCAAGGGACCGTTTCTGGAGGCCATTCCTGATTTTCCCAAAGGACCTTCCCTGAAGGACCTGGTGGAGGAGGGTGTTTTGCAGAAAGGCTTTGAGCGATTAGGAGCCGCGGCTTACAACCGGCAGCTCCACGCACACCAGGTAGAGGCCATCCGCAGAGTGGTAACAAAAAAAGAGAACATTGTGGTTGCCACTGGCACCGGGTCAGGCAAGACGGAGTGTTTCTTGTATCCCTTGATTCAAGCGCTCCTGAGCCCTGAGTTCAACGGAAGGCCCGGCATTCGCGCCATCCTTGTCTACCCCCTTAATGCGCTTGCCAACGATCAACTTTACCAGCGACTGGCTCCGATTTTGACCTCCAAACTGGCTGCTTACGGATTGACCGTCGGGCGTTACACGGGGCAGACAGCCCCGTCCTGCACCCGGGCGGATATTGTTGCCCGGTTGCGGCAAAATGACGCTGTCCGGAGTCAATTTCCGGACGGAATCCCGAGCGCTTGGCTACTCTCACGTGAAGAAATGCTGAACACGCCGCCACACGTGCTAGTGACGAACTACGCCATGCTCGAACACCTGCTCCTGTTGCCACACAATCGGCCACTATTTGTGGGTGCCGACCTGCAATTCCTTGTCCTGGACGAATTGCACACTTACGCGGGAACACAAGCCACGGAAGTCGCCATGCTGCTGCGGAAGCTATTGAACCGATACGCCATAGGTCGGGACGTCCGTTGTATCGGCACGAGCGCGAGCCTGTCGCCGGACCCGGCGGAGGAAAAAAAAGTTGCGGAGTTCGCCGGGCGATTGTTTCGGTGCTCCTTCGGTCGACCGATCACTGCCACTCGCCAGAAGCACCACCTATTGTCGGTACCCCCCAACAGCACAGGGCTCACCCAGGCACAATGGGTCCGGCTACGACAACTTCTAGTTGAAGTTCGCGACAGCGCAGAAAGTCCCGCAGGCGTCCAGACCTGGAACGACGCCGTGATCCAGGAAGACATCAATTTGATGGTCGATCCGTCCAGTGAAACGCTTCCGTTAGCCCTGTGCAAAGGGTTGGCGGCGGAACCAGCCTTACAAAAGCTTGCCGAACTGCTAACAGACCAGGGCCCGGTGCTCGTGGCAAAACTCGCTGACGACCTGTTCGGGGGAGAGGGTACAGCAAGTTCCAGACAGGCAGCACTGCTTGCGATGGTGAGCTTGGGTGCGTTTGCCCGGGAATATCCAGACGGGTTCCCCCTGCTACCAGCCCGGTTTCACCTCTTCGCCAAAGGGGTTGAGGAAGCGACCGTAGAGTTGGTGCCTGAAAGTGAATCTGTGGAGCAAGCCATCAAACTCCGGTTCCGCCGTGACTTCAAAGATGCCGAAACCGGACATAGGCGTTATCGCCTTCTGACCTGCCGGAAATGCGGAGAGCTATATTTCGAGGGCTATACGACCGCAGCCGGCACTGTCGTTCACCCGGAGCCTGGGCGTGGCCTGCAGCGCCAAGTTTTCTGGCTTAAGCCCAAGGATTCGCTCGTCCTGCACGAGGACGAGGACGAGGCGAATACCGGTCAGCAAGGTCTGACCGAAGGCGAATGCTACATCGATGTCTCCTCGGGGCGGTGCCGGGAGTTGCAGCCAGCCGAAGGAGCCGGGGGCCCCTGGCTGCGCACCTGGAAAGCTGCAATGGCGCGACAGGACTCCGATGACAAGCTACAGGGCGCTCGGCGGATGACGACTTGCCATTCCTGCGGGAGCTACGACCGTTTCGAAATTGTGACACCATTCCACCCCGGCGACCAGGCTCTATCAGCCACAATCTGCGATGCTTTCTTCGATGCCCTGCCAGAGAAGCCCAACGGTAGGGACCTTCCCGGCGGCGGTCGGGGGCTATTGGCTTTCAGTGATAATCGACAGGATGCTGCGTTTTTCGCACCGAGCATGCAGCGCAGCCATGAAGAGATCTTGCTCCGGTGGCAGTTAGTGCGGGAGCTGAAGAGAAACGACGGTCGCATGCGGTTAATGGAGGTGGCCTCCTCGCTGGCAGGAAACGCCCCCTTTCGTCGTGGTTTTACGGACGAAAACGGGAAGAGATTGTCCAGCGAAGATTCCGAAAAGCATTTTCGAGCGCTGCTCCTAGCCGAGTTCTGCACCCCGGGGGGGTCACGCTCCTCCCTCGAGGAGCTTGGGATTGTTGAAGTTCAATACGCAAAAGACCTGGGGGAAATCGCCAAACTTGCCGGCCTGGCCGAGTCAGAGGGGCCCGGTATCGTGCGGTTTGTAATGGACGTCATGCGCGCAAATCGCGCCATCAGCATGCCGCCGGGAGTAACGCAGCGAAACGAGTTTTATTGGGGAAATTATGCCCAGGAGGGGCGGTTTTTCCGTCTCCAGCATGAAACACATCGGTTCACCTTCCTTCCCAAGCTCCGGCCCAACGGCACCCCTCATATCAACACGCTTGTCCACGTGCTCCGAGATCGGCTGCGGCTCGACAATTGGAATGCACTGCTCTGCCGGTTGTGGGAAGTGTTCCAGGAGGACCTTGATCGCTGCGGGATGGAGCACCAGGCTGACGGCGATCCTACCAGCTTAGTACTCAAACCAGGCGCCATCCGCTTAGTGTTCCCGCTAGCGGAAGCACCCGTGTATCGTTGCGACAAGTGCGGAGTCATCCGCCGCTGGACCATCGGGGGCAGCTGCCTCAAATGGAAATGTTCCGGGACCATGAAGGCAGTGCTTCCTGACGAATGGTGCCAGCGACGAAAAGAGAACCACTACCACGACCTCTATGAAGGGGCTACTCCCATCCCAACACTCCAGGCAAAGGAGCATACTGCGGCTTTGGGAGTCGACGTGCGGGAGACTATCGAAAGCGAGTTCAAGGCGGGCACCATCAATCTATTGTCCTGCTCAACCACGATGGAAATGGGGATTGATTTGGGTGATCTGGCCGGCGTCCTGCTCCGCAATGTGCCGCCCGGAAGCGCCAACTACCAACAGAGGTCTGGACGCGCTGGACGCCGTGGGCAGGGGGCTCCGGTCAGTCTGACTTACGCGCGGAATCGACGTTACGATCAAACAACATACGACGAGGCTCAGTCCTTTCTTCGAAATCCGCCGAAGACCCCTTACGTTCATCTGGCCAATCAAAAACTGTTGCTACGACATCAGTTTTCGCTCCTCCTTTCTGAGTATCTCGCGAAACAGGAATTGGATCAGCACGGTCTACAAATTGGACAACTCTTTGGCCTGCCCAGGATAGAATTCAATGAGGGAGGGCTGGAAATGAATCCTCCCAAGGCGTTCGGCCTGGTGGAAGTGGGTGATTTTTCCAAAAACCTAAGTGAGTGGGTAGAAAGCAAAGATGCCTTGCCCGCGCTGGGAGCAGTCAGCGAGCTGCAGGCGCAGGTCATTTCCGAGCTCCCAACAGAGGATCGGGCAAAAATGACCCTCGACCAAGCGTCATTAAAATCCGCATTTGTGGAAACGCTCACAGGCGTTGCCGAGGATTTCAGCGCCCGCCACAGCTACTATTGGGATCGCAGGGAGTCCGAAATGCAAGCGAGTAGACCGAGTTTGGCAGCGAAATTTCAGAACCACGCTTTTCGCCTCGCGAACCAAAAGATGATTAACTATTTGTCCAAACACGGGGTGATTCCAAGTTATTCATTTCCCGTGGACAACATTGAACTGGAGGTTCTGGACGGGACCTTTTTCAGACAAGGAGAAAGGGATGTCGAACTGGATCGGGATGCTCGTATTGGCATCGCCGAATACGCCCCTGAGTCCGAGGTTGTCGCAGGCGGCCGAGTTTGGGTGTCGCGTGGGATCGACACAAATCCTAGGGCATTCATGCCAGTGATGCACTACAAGATTTGCCGAAATTGCCGCCATATCGAAACCCAACCCGACCCGGAGTTACTCCCATCTGCTTGCCCCGCCTGTAATGACAGCTTCAGCGAGACCAAGGCGCGAAAATATATAGAGCCAAAAGCGTTCATTACTTCCGTGAAGGAAAAGGAGGGATTCGAGCCAGGAAAAACCCGCATCAAACCCCCGCCGGCCATGGAGCAAATGCTCATTGCAAATGCACCGGAAGATGCGTTTCAGTCAACGGACCTTTCTCATATCACGTGGGCTTATCAAGATGCGAGGCACGGGCGCATGGTGGTCATCAATCAAGGGCGTGGAAACGGTTTCCTAAAGTGTGGGCGGTGCTGCTGGGCGGAGATTAAAAGGAAACCGAATCAAACTCTCGGTTCACACGATAATCCAAAGACCGGCAAACCCTGTGAAACCCTGGGCAAGACCGGCTTTTTAGCCTCGAGCATGGACCTCGCCCACACTTTCTTCACCGATGTGCTCCAAATACGCACCGGTCTGGCCATAGACCTCAAAGAGGCCCAGGCAGAGGGAGGCAATGAACTTGATCTTCGGGACAACGTAGCCCGCACTGTGGCGGAGAGTGTCCGGCTGGGCGCTATCGATCAGTTGTCTGTACCAGATGGGGAACTCACCGCCTCCTTCCGATGGACAAGCAGCGGTCATTTGGAAATCATCCTGTCGGATTCGGTAGCTGGCGGTGCCGGATACGTGGGGAAACTGCGTGAACTCGGAGCTCTGAGAGTTTTTGAACGGGCCAAGAAAGTCCTGGACTGCCCGAAAAAATGCTCCACCGGTTGCTCCTCGTGCCTTCGCAGCTACTCCAATCAGTATTTCTGGGAACAATTTCGGCGCGAACTTGCGGACCAATACGTTTGCAAGGTCCTTAGCTACAAGCAGGATGATCCCCTGAAAGCCTCCGGAGCCGTTGAGATCAAGAGTGATAGATTCAGTCAAATACTCGACCAGGCCAAGGAAATCGTTTGGTTTAGCAACAATCTTGGAAATCTGAGCGGGCCGATTCCCTCGATCGATGAATCCGTGAATACGCGTGAGCCCACCCTGGAAAAATTCCTTCCTGGGACGAGCCGGCTGCGTCAATGGTTATCGAAAGAAAAGAAGGTTTCACTCGTCGTGATTAATGCTCCGGATTTTCAGGCGTTCGAGCTGCCGAAAGCCCGCCGTTTTGCTAGTGCGTTCCTTGAAGACCTTCGGAGCGGACGGCTGTTGATAGGCCAATGGAACAAGGGAGCCGTCCCCAGTCGCCTGCCCTTGGCCCTTTGCCGGTTACCCGGAGCAGTTGACTGGTTGGGGGTCTATTGCCTTCACGGCAGTCCCGCTCTTGTCGACTGCGCTACCCTTCCCGAGCCGCTGTTACAGAAGCAAGTGGGAGCCGGTGATGGGAAAACGCTGTTGGAACGTGCCGTTGCGTTACCGCTTTCAAAATTCGAGTCGAAAGCGGGCAAAATTGAGAGGTTCCTGCTGGAACCGGGGCGAGATGTAAAAACCGGTGTGAGGCCTATTATTTCAGCTCTCCTATCTGTTTCATTGCAGCGCTTGACCATCCAGGACCGTTATATGGCGGCCAACGAAAGCAACATCGAAGCGCTGAAATCTTTTCTTAGGATCGTGTCCGCTGTCGGCAGCGAGCTTAAGAACGCAGCACCGGCACAGCTTCGGCTCATTGCAGGCCCCGTTTCCGCGCAAAACACTCCTAAAGCTCGTTTTGAGTGGCGGGAGAGGCTTAAGAGTTTGGACGCCTGGTTGAAAAAGGACGCGTATTGGAAGGATTCCGAATTCATTCCCCGCTTCCGTGAAGGTGCTGGCGGTACGGCCCGAGACTATCACGACCGAATCCTACTGGCGGAACCAGATGCAAAAGGGAGCAAGGGCAAACCGGGCACGGGACGAGTCATTGCGGAGATGACGGGCGGCATCGACATACTCATGGATCACCAGGAGACAACTCGAGTTTATGTATCGAAAGGGAGCTGAGCTGCCAATGAGCCTCGCTGCGGAAGGTCTAGCAGTTCGATTTGGTGCACGGCGGCCGAAAGATTGCGCCGAAGCGTTTGTCTAAGCCACTTAGCATTATCCAACGGAATTTGGGCTGAGGCCTAGGTCTCAACGTGCGCCGGTTAATTTCGCAAGGCGCGCTCCTGCCCCTCCTTGGGTTAGCGTAAGAGTTTAGTTTGATGGAGTCCAGACACACGGAGCCTGCCGCATCCTCGCATAAGACAGGCTTTAGAGATTAGGCGCACGGCTCTCGGCCTGCTAGATTAGGTCAAACGGGTCAACTAGCCTTTCCGGTCGCTGAAATCCGATATCAGGCTTAAAACGAAGTTCTTTCAGGAACTTCTCCCATCCTCCGCTCAGATAGCACTCGAGCAGTGTGTGCAGGTTCAAACAAGCCGCTTCCCCCAGATAAAGGCCGTTAACCCGCAAAGTAGTCGGGTAGCGTTCTTGGAACTCGCCCACGCAGTCGGCTATCCTTTGCCTTGCTTTGGGATCGCTCCGAATCTTCTGGAACAAGGTTCTGGCTGGGTCCGATCCCAACTCGCCGATAAAGCGGTCCCTTAGCTTGGTCGCCTCGACCAGCGCAGTTTTTTCATCCTTTTTTTTGGCTTTCTGTCGGAGCCAAAGCCGGTTGACATTTTCGATCAGCTCGTCAAAAGCACGTTCTCCCAACTCTTCGCAAAGCTCAAAGATGCGGTCGCCCTGTCCAAACCGGCCCATAATGTAGACGTCCCGCCCCCCCGGGTCTTCAGCTTGAAGAAAGGCAATGTCAGTGCGCAGTTGCTCCAGTTCAAGGTGTTTCTCGACCCAATAGTTGCCGGCTGCTTCAGCTCCCTTCTTCTGCTCATCCGCGGCAGCCTGCTCGTCCCGCGCCTTGAGGGCCTCCCGTCTCTGCCAGTGTTCCTGCGCAGCATACCACTGGTTCCATCGCTCAGCATCATCGGCAGTCGGCCATCCGACTCCCCGCCTGTCATGGTAGCTCTTGGGCATGGCGTTCATGCTACCTCGTTGCTGCTTCTCCGCCACCCTTTTTCCATCCCCCACAGGGGCGCAAGCCGCGCCAGGCAGTTGCTGGCAATCGTCCATCAAGTTTGAGTAGCCTCAAGTCGGGTCAGTTTTTCGCCTCGGAAGCCTCAAACCTCCGCCTTCGTTCCTCAACCGCGGTTTCCAATAGTCTGATCATTCTCGAGTCACCCTGCTGTCGGGCGAAATCGAGAGATGAACTACCGTAATGGGTGTCCTCAAGTGGATCGGACTCGTGGGTGAGCAGGAGTCTCGCGTTAGCTACGCGCACGTTGGCAACGGCAGTACCGAGGGGCACCATGTACATGCCGGCTTTTGGAATCAGGCGCCCACCCGCATGAAACCCTTTGGAGAGGACGTATTTCAGAAGATCGGGGGAAGGTGCTTTCGCAGCCTCGATAGCGATTAGAGGAGCTGCCGGGCGGTAGCCGCAGCGGAGCAACTCCAGTAGCAACGCGGGTTTATCCTGCAAATTTCCCTCCAAGAGCTCGGTGCCGAGTTCCGCCAAGGTGTATTCAAGTTCCAGGCTCAAATAGGGTTCTGTTGGATCACGTAGAGCAGGTGCAAGCGCCTTGAGAGCCTCAATCGGGAAGGGTTCCCCACCGATCGAGCCGAGGTGGAGACGCAAGGCTTTCCGAAGGACCTGGGCAGTTTCGCTATCGCAGGTTATACGGCTAAGTTCGGCAAGCATGCTTTTTGCGCCTGAATAATCCGGCTTCTCGAACCGGCTGCGGATCGCGAGCCAGCAAAGGTCCGCTTCACTAGCCAGCCGTGGCTCCACTGCTTTTGCCTTTGCGAACAATTCCTGTTTTACGCGCATGTCAGGGCGCACGCTGGCCAGGGCCAAGAGGAAATCCGCCGGTTCACTAGCGGTTCCAATGGCAGCCACGATATCCTGCATTTGCTCCATCAGTTCCTGGCAAAGGCCGTAATTGAGAGTCCAATCTAAGTCGCGATACGCAACCTGGTAGCTCAGAAAAAACCGCCGCCAATGCTCCACGTTAAACTTACCCGACGCGCTGAATACGATGTCACGGCCAGCTTTCCCCTGTTCAATGGGAGCCTCGTGGACCTCCGCCGTGAAAGGGCCCGCTATCAGCGCGTCCTTAAACCTTGCTAGAGACTTGCTCGCCACGAAACGGCTCTCTATGTCCATAATCTGATCACCAACCAGCCCGAACCCGTGGTCCGACCACGACAAAATGCGTTCCTCACGAGCCGCCCGAGCCCATCCGGGCGGACGTGCGCCAATGCTAAGCGGGGCTCCATGCGAAAACGGACCGCATTCAGCTGCAACCGTTTTGAATGGGACAACCAGGCTGAGCCGGTCCGGGTCGATCTGCCTGCTGTATAGTTCCGACTCAACTTGTTCCAGCACTCCTGCGAGAGCCCTGCTAATGTATGAACCGTCGAAAACATGCGATCCATTCTCGGTCAGTTTGCGCGCGCGCTTCACGTCGCCACAGCGAAGTGCCTTCAGCAACGCGCCATCCATTTGTTTTGGTGCTCCTTCCATTTTCATAGCGGTATTTGGGCATGGTACAACCGGTGTGGTGGCCGGGACTGACTATACGTTCAGTGTCGCAGCAAGCATGTCACAGCGGGTATGCCATCCGTAGTCATAGAGCGCAACCAATTCCGGTTCGGAGCACTATTGCACTTCCTTGTGGAAAGGCGCAGCCCTGTTGCCTGGACCTGCAGGCAACAGGGCTGCAATTGGTGGCAGATGTTTACTGCCCTCTAAACCAACTCTTCCGCTGCTGGTAAGCCTGGCGTGCCGCCTTCAGACACGGGGAATAGTAGCCCTGAGCGGCGTAGCGGGCGATCTGCTTGTCGTTGAGCCGACCACCCATAAGCAGCCGGTGCTCTTTCCACCCAGAGCGAACACGTGAGCGGCATCTGCGAAACTCCGGGTGTTGCGCATCGAAGCGCCGATTGGCCTCCCGGATTTGGGCCTCTGTGATGTAGCCTTCCATAGGATCCTTTCTTTTCTCACGGCCGGGGCACAATGCACCCGTGTCTACGCGAGCAAGGTTCATGGAAGTTCATCAATCGGCCGGCATAGTGTTCATCTTGCGCCCAGTTTACCGGCGTTTGTCCGAGACTCAACTGTCGAGCCTGTCATAAACCGGGCCCTGAAGGAAATTGCCCAACCGTGGCGGCAGATGTCATACCTCCTGATTTATCCTCTCGCTCATGATTCCGAACTCTTTTGGGCACACGGCGCGGAAGCAGTCCGTTGACGAACGCGCAAGGGAGTCCTTATCCTCGTCGCAAGCACTCGGTGAATTGTTGGCACGGAAATGTCGCGCGACAAACAGCATGGACCTATGAGCCTCCGCGTTTACAAGAGCAACTATTTGGAACATCTCGTGGAACACCTTGCGGGGCGCGTCCTCAAACAACCGCTCAGCTCACCACTGGTCCGCGAGCGCATCGTCGTCGAAACCCAGGGCATGGCCCAGTGGCTTAAGCTGGAGCTGGCCAGGCGCCAGGGCATTGTCGCGAACGTGGAGTTCCCGTTCCCCCGAGCTTTCATCTCGGAATTGATCCGTGCGGTCGTGCCGCCCGAACTGCAGACCGGCGCCATTGAACCGGAGGCGCTCACCTGGCGGGTCTTCGCCAAATTGCCGGAACTGCTGGAAGACCCGGCTTTTGTTGGCATCCGCAATTACCTTTCAGGCTCAGACGACCCGCGCAGAGCCTTCCAGCTGGCCGAACGCGCCGCGTCCCTCCTGGATCAATACAGTGTCTATCGTCCGAAGCTCATTGAAGATTGGATCCAGGGAAAAGGCTCCGACGACTGGCAGGCGGTGCTGTGGCGGACGGTTATGACCAATGGGCTGGCATGCCAAGGCAAGTTCCTCTTCGAGCTGATCCAGGGCCTGCAGAAGACGACTTTCAACGCTTGGATGCTGCCGGAGCGACTCTCTGTTTTCGGACCTGGAAGCCTTCCGCCGATGTATCTAAAAGTCTTCGAAGCCTTGGCGCAGCACATTCCGGTTCATCTCTTCTACTTCTGCCCTTGCCGCGAATATTTCGGGGACGACCCGAGCGCGTGGGAAGCCGACCGCATCCAGCAAAAGGTCGGGCAAGGCAATTTAGGTGCCGAAGAATTGCACTTGGGTGCCGGCAACCCGCTCCTGGCCTCCTGTGGCAGGACTGGCCGCGGCTTTCAGCAACTGATTACCGACCTCCAGGCAGACGAACTCGAACTGTTCAAGGAGCCCGGCAAAACCACACTGCTTGCCCAGGTTCAATCCAGCATCCTCACCCTCGACGAAAACCGCGAGGTCGCGGAAATAGCGCCGGTAAAGGAGACCGACCGCTCCCTCCAGGTGCATTCGTGCCACAGCCCGTTGCGGGAATTGCAGGTCCTCCGGGACCAGATGCTCGACTGGTTTGCCGCTGACCCCAACCTCTCGCCGCAGGACGTGCTCGTCATGCTCACGGACCTCGAGGAATACGCGCCGTTCATTAAGGGGGTGTTCGACGATGCCGAGCCGGGTGCACCGGCTATTCCCTTCACCCTGGCAGACCGCGGGGCGCGACTCGAGAGTTCGCTCGTCGATGGCTTTGTTTCTTTTCTTCAACTCGCAACCGGTCGGCTCGCCGTAACGGCAATCCTGGATTTCTTCGAAACGGCTGCCGTTCGCCGCCGTTTCGGCGTCACCGAAGACGAGCTGGAGCAGATTCGACTGTGGATCCAAGAGGCGACCATTCGGTGGGGGCGCAATGCCGATCACCGGGCTTCCTTCGGCTTGCCGGCCTTCCCCGAACACTCGTGGGCGCATGGTTGCGACCGGTTGCTCCTGGGCTATGCGATGGCGGATACCAGGGAAGCACTCGTGCATGACCTGCTGCCGTGTGAAGGCATCGAAGGGACCTGTACGAACCTGCTCGGCAGGTGGCTGGATTTCCTGGACGCCTTGTTTCTGGCGCTCGACCAGCTCTCTAAACCTCAGACCCTCCAGGGCTGGGCGGCAACCCTGAACCACTTGCTCGATTCGTTATTCCTGCCCGATACCTCCGAAGAGCGTGCCGCAAACGCCATTCGGATCGAGCTGGACAAGCTTCGCCAGCAGCAGCGCGTCTCTTCTTTCAACCAGGAAGTCCCTTTGGCCGTGGTACTCGAAAGACTCGTGCCGAAGCTTCAGGAACCGCAGCCAGGCAAGGCTTTCCTTCGCGGGGCCGTGACATTCTGTGGATTGAACCCGATGCGCGGAATCCCGTTCAAAGTGATTTGCCTGTTGGGCATGCAGGATGGCTCCTTCCCGAGGAACCCCGCGCCACCGAGCTTCGATCACATGGCTGCCAATCCGCAGGTCGGAGACGAATCTCGCCGCGACGACGACAGGTATCTGTTCCTTGAATCCCTTCTCGCGGCACGTGAACGATTCTACCTCAGCTACGTCGGCCAATCTGTCCGTGATAACTCGCCCCGGCCACCGTCAGTGGTGTTGAGCGAGCTCCTGGATTACGTCGGCGCGCGATACCGTCTGGAAGGCGCAGTGGAGGATTCCCCAGGCAAAGTGCCGGCGATTATTAAGGGCCTGCTGGTGGCGACTCACCGTCTGCACGTCTTCAGCCCCGCTTACTTCGTCCTGGGTGAAGCGCGCGATGCCAGGCTCTTTAGCTATTCGCCTGCGGCTGCGCGGGTGAGCCAGGCTTTAGTGGAACCGGAGAAACGCCAGACCGTAGAGCCATTCGTCACCGCGCCACTCGTTGTCACCCTGGACCAACCAAAGATCATCACGCTACGCGACCTGCAGTGGTTCTTCAAAAACCCGTCCCGAGTCTTTGTGGAGAAGCGTCTTGAGTTCAGGTTGCCCGAAGAAACGGAACAACTCCTCGACGAAGAGCCGTTTTCCTTGGACGGGTTGGCCACTTATTACTGCAAGCAAGACGTGCTCGATGGCTACTTTGCCAAAAGAGAGCGGGAGAGTCTCGTCTCGCAATGGCGAGGAGCAGGGCGACTGCCCCCCGGACCGTCTGGCGCATCGATTGCCGCCGGAATTTTCGCCGCCGCTAACCCGGTGCTGGAGCGTGTAAAGGCCAAGCTCAACGGGGGAGTCGTTGAGGAACTCGCGTTCGAGGTTGCCGTGGGCGGCTATACGATCAAGGCCCAGCTTAAACACGCGCCGGGCTTGGGCCTGGTGCGCTACCGCGCGGCCAAAGTGGAACAGAAAAAGGCAGAACCCCACGTGAGACTCTGGCTCGAGCACTTGATTTATCAACTTTCGGAGTTTGGGAAGGGAAAGCGCAGTTGGCTTATCGGGGAGGACGAAACCTGGGTTTTCGAACCGGTGACCGACCCCGCGCAGAGCATGCTAAGTTTACTGGCTTTATACGAGAGGGGTTTCAGCAAACCCCTGCCGTTCTTTTCCCGGACCTCCTTCGCTTTTGCCATTGGCCCGGGACCGAAAACAAAGAAGACAGCTGAGGAGCTGGCCTTGGAGGTCTGGGAAGGAGATGAGGACAGCGACTACAAGCGAGGCGAGAAGGAGGACCCATATCTCCACCTCTGCTTCCGGAATGATCCAAACCCGCTTGGCGACGAGTTTCAGGCTATCGCCAGGGAGGTCGTTGATCCGATCCTCGCCTGTGAAAAGGAGGAGACTGTATGAATTTCGACCTCGCAAACACGCCGATTAACAAAGGCGTGAACCGGTTGGAAGCGAGTGCTGGCACAGGCAAGACGTTTGCACTTGCCGGGCTTTTTTTGCGGCTGCTGCTTGAGGAAAAAGTCTCCGCGCGCGAAATCCTGGTCGTTACCTTTACCGAAGCGGCCACCGCCGAACTGCGGGACCGCATCCGCAAGCGTCTCGCCGAGGTTCTCGTAGTTCTTGAAGGCGGAACCACAACGGATCCGCTCCTGCTCCGGTTGGCGGAACAGGTCAAGCCGCGGCAAAGCGCAGCCATCCTGTCATTGCGCAACGCCCTCGAGGTATTTGACCTGGTGTCGATCTGTACAATCCACGGATTCTGCCAACGGACATTGCAGGACAGCGCCTTCGAAAGCGGCATCCTCTTTGATGTTGAGCTTATCACCGATCAGCAAAGCCTAATCCGTGAGGTCGCCGCCGATTACTGCCGGAACCGATTGCACGGTTGTGACCCGCTGATGGCCAGCATTGCGCTTCAGGCGAAGCTCGATCCCGACACCTTATCCAAACTGTTGAAGCAATACCTCACTTATCCCGAGTTGGAGTTGGTGACGTCGGAACCAGTCGGGTCCGTCAAGGAGTTGGAGCAGGATATCCGGACCAGTTTTGAACATTGCACCCAAGCGTGGCAGGCCATCGGCGGCAGCGACACGCTAGTCGACCACTTCACTAAAGGAGAACAATGGGCGGTAAAGGAGCATGCGAAGGAGGAGGTGCTCGGTTTGCACGCGCAGTACCTTGGAACCTGTAAAGACACGGCGGACCTTTCCGGCAGCTTCTGGGAGGCGGTCAACTTTTTCTCTGTCTCCGCCATCGACAAAGAGACCGGCACCAAAAAAGGCCAGAAGAAACAGATGCCCGACAACAAAGAATGCAAGAGGTTGTTTCAAGCCTGCGAACGACTGAAGGTGCTCACAGGCCAGTATGCGACCGCCAATCGCTTGGCATTCCTGCGTAGCGCCAAGGAGGCATTGGCAACGCGCAAGCAGCAAGCCAAGCAGCAGTCCTACGACGACCTGATCACCCGTCTGGCTAATGCCCTGGGCGGCCCGTCCGGCGAAGCCCTGGCCAAAGCCATTCGCAAGCGCTACCGCGCCGCTCTCATAGACGAATCACAGGATACGGACCCCTTGCAATGGCAGATCTTCCAGACGGTGTTCGCCAAAAGCGAAAAGCATTGGCTCTACCTTATTGGCGATCCTAAGCAGGCCATTTACGGGTTCCGCGGCGCCGATGTGAATACTTATCTGCAGGCTGCCGGGACCGCCAAGTATGACTATTCGCTAGGGACGAACTGGCGCTCCGAATCAGCACTGGTCGAAGGCGTGAATGCGCTCTTTTCCGCAGGTGGAGCTGGTCAGGTATTTGTCGAGGAAAAGATCGAGTTTTCGGCGGTTCAGCCAGGACCGAGGGCCGACAACGAACCCATTGTCTTCCCTGGAAATCAACGCCCCCCTCCGTTTCACGTCTGGTGTTGGGAACCGGACGGCGGGACCGTTTCGGTGGGCAAAGCTGAAAGACAGCTGCCCGCCAGCGTCGCCGCTGAAATTTCGCGCCTGCTCTCCTCGGGAGTGCTCGTCGGAAAACGTCCGATCCAGCCGCGGGACATTGCCGTGTTGGTCGAGTCGCATAGGCAGGCCCGGTGCATACAAAAAGCGCTGCACAGTCTTGGAATCCCGAGTGTGGAACAGGCCATGGAGAGCGTGTTCGAGTCCGATGAAGCCCGCGAATTGGAGTGGATACTCTCGGCCGTGCTTTCCCCAGGCCGGGAGGCAGCAGTGAAGTCTGCCCTCACGACCGACGCACTAGGCTTCAACGCGACCGGTCTGCAGGCTCTCCTCTCGGATGAGGCCGCCTGGCAGGCACGTTTGCAGGCTTTCGCCCGCTACCGGGACCTGTGGGAGGCAGACGGGTTCTTTACGACGTTTATCCAGTTGTTGCGGCAGGAAAGCGTCCTCGAAAAGCTCCTGCGGTATGCGGATGCCGAACGCCGCATCACCAACCTCATACACGTGGCGGAACTTTTGGAGGCTGCCTGCAAAGCGGAGCATTTGGGCCCATGCCAACTGGTGCAGTGGCTCCAGAAACGGCGCAGTTCCGATGAAGCCGCTCCCGATGAGTTCCAGCTTCGCCTGGAAAGTGATGAGGATGCGGTGCAGATCGTGACCATTCACCGCTCCAAAGGGTTGCAGTATCCGGTCGTGTTTTGTCCGTTCGTTTCGAAGGATGCGAAACTCCGCCAGGTCAAAGTGGACGGAAAGAAAGTTATGGAGCTGGTGCTTTATCACCGGCAGACGGATGGTAAACTAACCTGGGATCTCAGTGCCGAACCCGACCCGGACAACACCCAACTCGCCGCCCGTGAACAACTCGCCGAGAAGGTGCGCCTGCTGTATGTCGCGCTGACGCGGGCGTGCAACCGCTGTTATCTGGTGAGCGCGCGCTACGCGAAAAACAAGTCCACGGCCCTCGCTTGGCTCTTGCATCGGGCGCCTGTAGCGCCCGCGGATCCCGTAAAGGCTTTGAACGAAACACCGCCCCCATCCGGAGGCTGGAAGGCAGTCTGGCAGGAGATTGCTGAAGCCGCTCAAAAGAGAAATGAGGACACGCCTGCGATTTCTGTAGCGGATCTGCCGATAGAACCCGGTGAGGCATGGCACAAAGACAGTGCCTCCGGAGCCGAACTTCGCGCGAAAGTCTGCGCGCGGGCGATTGGACCTTCGTGGTCCCTGTCTAGTTTCACCACTCTCGCTGCCCAGTTGGAGTTTCACTCGGCGAACGACGACGAAGCTGGGCTGGACCATGACGAGCGTGCTTCCACCGCAGGCGCCGGCAGCAATCTTCCCGAAGCGCAACAACAAGCAACCGGCATCTTCGCCCTGCCTGCCAGTGCGCGCACCGGCGACTGCCTCCACAAGATTCTCGAACGCTTCGACTTCACGAACCCTGATCAAAGCGCAACCGCCGCTCTCGTGCGTGAACAACTGGAAGCTGCAGGCATCTCGAGCGAAGCGCACGGGATCGCGGTGAGCGAGATGTTGGAGCGGGTCCGGCGAGTTTCTCTGGACCCCGCAAATCCGGGGTCCACCCTTGCAGAGGTGCCTGCCAGCCAGCGCCTCACCGAAATGGAGTTCCACTTCCCGGCTGCCAAACTGAATCCAAACCGCCTGATGGATGTGATTCGCAGCTCGAGTGCCTCGCACGCTACCGCCAAAGCGGTTGCTCGTGACAAAATCGCAGCTTTCCTCAAAGGTTTCATCGACCTGGTCTTTGTCTTCGAAGGTCGCTATCACATCATCGATTGGAAATCGAACCTGCTTGGCTGCACTCCCCAGGACTACACGCAGGCTGCCGTGCAAGCTGAGATAGCGGAGAACTACTACGACCTGCAGTATCACATCTATACGGTCGCCCTGCACAAATTCCTCAGTTGCCGCCTGCCTGGTTACGATTACGAGACTCACTTCGGCGCGGTGCACTACATCTTTCTCCGCGGCGTGGACCCGGAGCGGCCCGAACTCGGGGTTTTCAACGCTCGGCCGCCGCAGGAGATGATCCAGAAACTCTGTAATCTGCTTGGGGAATTCGAGGAGGCGTTATCATGAATGCTGACTTTGCATTACTGCAGCAAGTCTTGGCAGGCGACTGCTTCAACCCTGTAGACCGCCACTTCTCAGCGCTCATGCTGCGCCTGTCGGGCAAAAACTCTCCCGAACTGGCACTCGCCGCAGCCCTCGTCAGTCGTCAGCTCGCCGACGGTCATTCATGTGTTCAGCTGGAGGAATTCTCGGGCACTACTTACCCGGGCAATGGTGAAGCAGACGGCACTACCGTTATCTGCCCTCCCCGCCAGTCCTGGGAACAGGCGCTGCGCAGCTGCGATGTCGTCGGCGAGCCATTCGACAACAAACCGCTTATCCTGGACGCCTCCGGTCGCCTTTATCTGCACCGCTACTGGGAGTATGAACGATCGATTGCCGAGGATCTCCTGGCACGGGCCGGCATGCGAACGCCCATAGAAGACGAGAAGGTCCTCAAAGAAGGTTTGCGCCGGCTCTTTTCCGACATTCCCGGTGCGGTAAACTGGCAGAAAGTGGCTGCTTTTGCCGCGCTGCGACGCCGGCTGTGTATCATCACTGGTGGCCCCGGCACGGGTAAAACCTGGACCGTCGCCCGCATTCTCGCTCTGCTGCTCGAGCAACCGGGAGCGGAAAAGCTCAACGTGAAGCTTGCGGCCCCCACCGGAAAAGCCGCTGCGAGATTGCAGGAAAGCTTAGCCCAGTCACTCACGAGCCTTGATTGCAGGGAAGACGTGAAAGCCCGTCTACAGGCGGAAAACCTCAGCACCACTTTGCACCGTTTGCTCGGAGCTATCCCGAATTCCACTGCCTTTCGCCACAATGCCGAAAACCCGTTGCCGGTTGATATCCTGGTCATCGATGAAGCCAGCATGGTCAGCCTCTCCCTCATGGCACACTTGCTTGCCGCATTCAAGCGGGACAGGACCCGCCTGATTCTCGTTGGAGACAAGGACCAGTTGCCTCCTGTAGATCCGGGCAGCGTGCTCGCCGACGTTTGCCGCGCGGTTAAGGCTGAGCGATTCAGCTCCACATTCTGCAAGGCGTACAATGAGTACACCGGTGAAAACCTCCAACAGGAAACCCCGGAAGTTGTAACCGACCTCGCGGATGCCGTAGTGCAGCTCAAGGTGAACCATCGCACGGGTGATGCTGCGGCCCTGAACACCGTTAGCGTGAAGGTCAATGCAGGGGCATCCGCCGAAGTAAACCAGATCTTTCAATCCAAGGGCCCCGGTGGATCTCCGATAGCGTGGCAGCCGCTGCCGGAGCAGAGCGCCCTGAAGGAAGCTTTGCGGGAAATTGTCAGTGCCCACTATTTGCCGGTACTGAAGGCAGCTTCCCCCGATCAGTCTCTCGAAGCGCTAAGCAAATTCCGGATTCTGTGCGCCGTCAGGGAGGGACCGTATGGGATGCTGAATCTTAACAAGCTGGTAGAAGAGATCCTGGCGGAGGAGGTGCCCGACGTGGCGCCTAAGATCCGGTTCGGCATTTATCCCGGCAAACCAGTGATGGTGAGCGCGAACAACTACACGCTTAAGCTCTTTAACGGCGACACAGGCGTCTTCTGGAAAACCGCACGGGGTAGCTCACTCGTTCATTTTCCAGATGAAGCCGGCGGTCTGCGCGCAATCGCACGGGAGCGATTACCTGAGCATGACACCGTGTACGCAATGACGGTCCACAAAAGCCAAGGCTCGGAATACGATCACGTTTTGCTCGTACTCCCGGACAGGGAATGCCCGGTTCTGACGCGCGAACTGGTTTACACGGCGCTGACCCGGGCGCGAAAGACTGTACGAGTGTTTTGTGAACTGGCCGTGGCATCAACTGCGATCCAACGATGTGCACAGAGAACCTCAGGCCTCCCCGATCTGTTGTCCGGGAGTTCTTGCGCACACGCCGGCCGCCGGATTTCGCCGCTTGAAACGAAACCAGTCATTGAAACCGGCATTTAGACAGGAAGCCTTGCACTTTCAGCGGTCTCGGTCCGTCACCCTGGCGGCCGCTGCCACATCTAATCGCTTTGGGGCCATGGTGATCCAAACGGGTGGTTCTCCTGGCGAGAGCCGCGGTTGGTTGACGCACCGAGCTCTTGGCCAGTATTCTCGGCTCGTCACAAGCGCGCAACCAGGCTGATCCTTTGGATGCCGGCCGGACATGAACACGAGAATGACATATGAGCGCCACTTTCATACACACTGCAGATTGGCAACTGGGAAAACCGTTCGCGGGGATCGACGATCCGCAAAAGCAAGCACTGGTTCAGCAAGAGCGGTTCCAGGTGATCCGGAGAATCGGGGAAGCGGCCAAGGCGAACCAGGCTGAGTTTGTCCTGGTCGCGGGCGATCTTTTCGACTCTTCGACGGCCAGCAAAGCCACCGTGTCGGCGGCTTGCAGCGCCATCGGCCAACTCATGATCCCTGTGGTGGTAATCCCGGGTAATCACGACCATGGCGGGCCAGGAGGCATATGGCAGCAAGGTTTCTTTCAACGTGAACAAGCCAGCCTTGCGCCCAACCTTCGCGTCCTGCTGAGGCCTGAGGCGGTCGAACTGGATTCTGCGTGGATTTTTCCATGTCCGTTGCTGCGCCGTGCCGAGTCGAATGACACGACGGCATGGCTGCGGTCCCTCGAGGCCGTCTCCGGCTGTGCGAACAGCAAACCCCGCATTGTGCTGGCGCATGGCAGCACGCAGGAATTCACCAGCCTGTCCGATGAGGAGGATTCGGATTCGGCGGCGACAAACCAGATTGACCTGTCACGCTTGCCGGAGGGAGGCTTCGATTACGTGGCCCTGGGTGACTGGCATGGCACGAAACAGGTCACGCCAACGGCCTGGTTCTCGGGCACCCCTGAACTGGACCGGTTTCCGAAGGGGGAAGGTCATGCTCCAGGCCACGTGCTGGCCGTAGTCGCAGAGCATGGGAAACCGCCGATGGTCACACCTGTTCGGACCTGTCGCCTGGGCTGGCATCAAGTGGCGTTCGATTTCGCTGAGGATTCCAGCCTGCTGATCCTGGAAGAACGCCTTGAAAACCTGATTAAACAACGGGCCAATGAAGATCTGCTGCGGTTGGAGCTCACAGGCTCTTTAGGCGTTCAAGCGGCCAGCCGCCTGGAACAGCTAACCGAGTCGCTCCAGGCCCGGCTGTTGCGTCTAAAGCTCACAAATCGGGTCGTCGTTGCCCCGAATGCGCAGGAGATTCAGGCGCTGACCCAGCGGCCATCCGACCCGCTCATTGCTCGCGTGGCTTCTCAACTTGTGGCGCGCGCGGCTGGCGCCGACGAGACGGCAGCGTCGGCACGAATCGCGCTGCGCGAGCTTTACGCTGCCTGCAACGAAAACTGAGGCGACCTATGCGCATCAAATCCATCACCATTCGCAATTACCGCGTGCATCGTGAACTCTCGGTTCAGTTGGATGATTTCCGCACCCTGATTGGCGGCCCCAATGAGTGCGGCAAGAGCACACTTGTTGAAGCGGTCCACCGAGCCCTGTTTCTCAAGTCCAAGATCACCGGGGACGTCCAGAAGAGTATGGTGTCCTCCTGCTTTCCCGGCGCACCCGAAGTGGAACTGGCCTTCGCGGAGGGCGATTCCAACTATGAGCTTTCGAAGCGGTTCAGCGGCAATAGCGGGACAACCCGGTTAGTGCAGCACGGGAAGGAGCCCTGGTTTGGCGAGGATGCTGAAACACGTTTGGCCGCGCTGCTGAAGGTCGAGGCTACAGGCGGAGGCCGGGGCGTAGGCGAGCGAGTAGCTCAGCAGTGGTCGCACCTTTGGGTCTGGCAGGGCCAAAGCGGCGGGAATCCCTCCGAACAGGCCAATCTGCAGAAGGATGACCTGTTGCACCAACTACAGAAGATCGGCGGTGCGGTTGCATTACAGTCCGAGTTGGATGCACGGGTGGCGGCGAGGTTTGCCGCGGCCGAGGAAACTTTTTTTACTCAAGCAGGCGATGCCAGGGCCAACTCCGATTTAGACAAGGCGGAGAAAGCGGCCAACCAAGCGGACGCCGAGCGCCTAAAGGCGGCCCAAAGAGTTGAACAGTTGCGAGGGGCCGCTTTGGATTTTGAATCAGCCACAAATGCCATCGCTTCGGCCATTCAGAATTTAAATGGCCTGAAAGGGCAGAAAGAAACGCTTGCCGCAAAGCTCGCTCGGGTCGTGGAGTTGCATCAGTTGGAGGCCAGCCAGATTCCAGGCGCCGAAACGGCGAAAGCGAATTATGAGGAGTTGCAGCGCAAAGATAGGCAAATCACTGAGCTTCGGGGTCGGATTCGGACTCTCGAAACCAGTCTCCAGCCACAGAACGAAAGAACCAGGACGATGGAGGAGACTCTTCTGAACGCCCGGCAACATTCAAATGAGGCCGCGCAACGCTACGAGCAAACTGCCGACGGCACCCGAAACGCCCGCCTCCGACGCGACTTGGCAACCGCTTGGGTTGCGCGGTACGAAAAGGAAGGGCAATTGCAGGAACTGTTGAAGAAGGAAAGCCAGGTGCGACGACACCAGCAGCAACTGACCCAGTTGCGCGAGGAGCTAGCAAAGCTGCCGGAAGTCACCGCCGCTAAACTCAGAAAACTCCGGAACCTGGAGGCGGAGGTGAATGAATGCGAAGCTACCCTCCGGGGAATGGCGGCCGGTATCGAGGTGCTGGCGGCCGGTGAGCCGGTGCGCGTGGGTGAAAGTTCGCTCGCAGTGGGGGAGAGCCAAGTAGTGACGGAACCGGCTGAAATTGCTGTCGGCAATTTGGTCCGTCTGCGGATTACTCCTGGAGGCGGGACACGTCTGCAGGAAGCCCGGACCAAAGTGCAGGAATCACGGCAGGAATTGCGCGAGCAGCTTGATGAACTGGTGGTCAACACTGTTGCGGAAGCTACCGATGCCCTGACCCGACGCACCGATCTATCCGCCAGGATCGATAACATTGAGGCAGCGTTAGCGGCCCTTGATGCGGCCGATCTTCCGGACGCTCTAGCCTTGGCCAAGGACGCGGTTGCTGCAGCCGTGGCCCAGGTGGAGCATCGAACGGCTCAAGTGCCGGGATTCAACGCTCCCCTCGTGTTGGCTGGCGCGCGTCAATGCCTGGTTAACGAGGAAGAAGGGGTGAGCACTGCCGAATCGGAGGAGTCCCAATCCAAGGTCCTCTCTACGGCGGCCGCCAATTCGTTCAATGCAGCCGACGAAGCTCTCACCAACCACCGGCAAGCCATCACCAACCAGAACAACGAACTTACGGGATTACGCGCACAGCTGAATTTGTTGCTCGAGACCCAAGGCAACGATGAAGCGAGAGCCAGGGCCTTGAATGACGCGCTGCTGGCGAGGAATACGGCCGAGGCAAGTCTAGCCGGCACCCGCAGTGTCCTGGCCGGACTCCAGCCGGATATCCTGGAGCAGGACCGAACCCGTTTGGAGCGTGCCTGGACCAAGGCTGAGCAAGCAAAGCACGATGCCGAGACGAAGCGCGCTGTGGCCCAGGCTGCTTTGCGATCCGACGGCACGGATGATCCGGAAGCCGCGCTAGCGCAGGCGACCGCCCAAGCCCGTTCCACCCAGGACCATTTGGCGAGTGTTCGTCGCAAAGCGGAGGGCATCCGAATGCTCAACCAGCTCTTTCTTGCTGAACAACGCTCGCTCGCTGAACAGTTTACCAGGCCGTTTGCCGAGCGCATTTCAGCCTACCTCCAGTGCTTGTTTGGTGCAGGTGCTCGAGCCACGGTCGTCCTGGCCGAAAATACCTTCCAAGGCCTGCAGTTGGTCCGCCCCATCCAGGGCGGTGGCGCCGTCGCCTTCGACCATTTGAGTGGAGGGACGCGTGAACAAGTGGCGGCGGCTGTTCGCCTCGCCATGGCCGAGGTCTTGGCGATAGATCACGATGGCTGCCTGCCGGTGGTCTTCGATGATGCTTTCGCCTACTCCGACCCGGAGCGGGTGCAGATCCTCCAGCGCATGTTGGACCTTGCGGCCTCTCGCGGACTGCAGCTCATCATCCTGACCTGCAATCCTTCCGACTACGCAGCCCTGGGAGCCAGCCAGGTGATTTTGCAGCCGGAGCCTGTATCACCAGCCACCCAACCCCTGGTTCTGCCGACACTTCCGGATAGTGGGAACGGGGAAAGTGAAGATGTGCTGCCGTCGCAGGCCGAAGGCCCGCCTGGTGTGGCCCAGGTTTCCGCTGAGCAGAGCGACCAACTATTGACCCGCTTACAAGAGCTGGGAGGCAGATCCGGAAACCTCGGTTTGCGGGAGGCCTTGGGTTGGGACGAGCCAACTTACAACGGGATCAAAAACAACCTGATTGCGTCCGGGCGATTGGTTTCAGGCCGGGGCCGTGGAGGCAGTGTTGCTTTGCCAGGAAAGGAGTCGATCTGATGAAAGCACGAAGCCTTAGTGCCATCCTCCGAGGAGCAGCCAACCCGAACGTCCCCGGAGCCGATGGACGCACCGCTCTCCACCGGGCTGCTCGCGAGGGGCGTGTGGAAGACCTCAAGGTCCTTCTGGAGAATGGTGGTGATGTTCACCTGGGGGACGAAACCGGAGAGCAGCCTTTGCAGATGGCCGCGCGCAAAGGCGAACTGGAATGCGTCAAGTTGCTCATCCAGGCCGGGGCTGACGTCAACTACATCCCGCCCGCGGAAAAGTCCGAATACAGCGAGTCCGCCCTTTGCAGCGCGACGCGTAAGGGACGGAACGAAGAGGCCCTGGCAATTGTGCGAGAAATGCTGCGAGCTGGGGCCGATCCCAACGCCGCTAGTTCGGCCAAGCGGTTGCCAATCCATGCGGCTGCCCGAGCAGGCGATGCCGAGATGGTTCGCGCCCTGTTGGGTGCCGGCGCGAGGGTTGACATCTTTGATGAGTTCAACGATTTCACTTGCCCGCCAGACCACAATGCCCATGTAACGCATGTCACACGATCCAGAAGCACCCAGTTCGCATAAGCCCGGCCTGAGACTTCTCGCGTGTCAGGACTCCGAGGCAATGGCTGCCGCAAGACGTAAGGAATTAGATATTCCGCGCCATGTTGCCGCCGAGCTTGGTCAGTCGGCCGTAGATGCTTCAAATTGTGAACAATATCGGACCAGGGATGGCCGCGAGGTGCCTTGGGGAGACCTGGTGCAGGCCGCATGTTCCAATAAGCGAAGCATACCACCGGATGCTGTCCTGCCAGAGGTTCCTAAACCTGGATTTCCCGAAACATGCGTCCTGGTGACCAACAGCACAACCTTTCAAGCGGCTTGGGAACTGACTCAACGGGGTTTGCGGCCTCTCGTTTTGAACTTTGCAAACGGGATCCAACCGGGTGGAGGTTTACTGACAGGTTCCAGAGCCCAGGAAGAAGTCCTTTGCCGTTCCAGCGCACTCTTCAAGACTCTTGTTGGGGACCCGATGTATGACGCTCATAAAAAACGACCTCTCCCGGACTCAACGGACTGGGCAATTTATTCCCCTGATGTTCCTGTCTTCAGGAGAGATGATGGGGCAGAACTCGGGCAGCCCTGGCTCTTAAGCTTCATCACTTGCGCCGCGCCATTTGCGCCCGGAGTAGGCCAGCCACTTTCTGGAGATTTGCTCCAAAAGAGAATTCACAGGGTTTTTAGCATCGCACATGCGTTCGGTCACACTTCAATGGTGCTCGGAGCCTGGGGCTGTGGCGCATTCGGCTGCGATCCTATTCGAACAGCTGGAGATTTCCGTCAGGCCCTGGAGAACGATTTCGCGGCTGTGTTTTCGGACGTTGTCTTTGCCATAACGGACTGGTCACCGGAAAGAAGATTTCTCGGCCGTATGGTCAAATAACTCATCCGGCCTATTGGGCAGTCACAATTCTCCCTTTGGTATAAGGCACTTGCTGCAATAACCTCCTGTCATGCCGTGGAAGAAGTTGCTCGCTTGGGCCATCGGTCAGATCGACGAGGCTTTGCGCCAGAAATTGGAGTTCGTGCTGGAGGAGAATCGCGTCTATCGCGCCTTGCTCGACCGGCACTCACCACACTGGCGTCTCCAGGATTCGGAACGCAAGACCCTTGCCGAGAAAGGTAAGCCTTTGGGCAAATTCTTAGCTGAGGTCATCACCATCGTTCAGCCTGAAACCCTGCTCAAATGGCATCGCCGATTGGTCGCTCGCAAGTGGGACTTCTCCAACCGCCGACCAGCCAAACCAGGACGCCCGCACATTCCGATTGAGATTGAACGGTTAGTCGCGCAATGCGCCCGAGAGAATCCGGGTTGGGGCTATGATCGAATGGCTGGTGCCCTGGCCAACCTGGGTTACCACGTTTCGGATCAGACGATTGGCAACATTCTCAAGCGGCACGGTTTGGGAATCGCTCCTGAGCGCCAACGCAACACGAGCTGGGCCGAGTTCATTCGTCGCCACAAGCAAGTGCTTTGGGCCACTGATTTCTTTACCACCGAAGTCTGGACCTGCCGCGGGTTGACCACCTTTTACGTCCTGTTCTTCCTCCACGTGCAGACGCGCAAGGTGGTGTTGGGCGGCTTGACTCCCTATCCCCACGAAGCCTGGCTGAAACAAGTCGCTCGAAACCTCACCGTCGCGGACGGCCCATTGAGGGATGCGCGCTTCCTGTTGCACGACCGGGACACCAAATTCTCGGACGCCTTTGATGCGATCTTACGGGATGCTGGCGTCACCGCCATCAACCTACCACCCCAATCCCCCAACCTGAACGCGTTTGCCGAGCGCTGGGTGCGTGCGGTGAAGGCAGAGTGTCTCGCTCAGTTGATCCTCTTTGGCGAGCGCTCCTTGCGTCACGCTTTGAATGAGTATCTTGTCCACCATCAAACCGAACGCAATCACCAAGGTCTGGACAACGTCATTCCCTTTCCAAACGCGCAGACTCTTGCTGGCGCTGGCGACGTTCACAGAGCGGAACGACTGGGAGGATTGCTCAACTTCTACTATCGCGCTGCCGCCTGATCTGCGTGTTGGATCTCAGTCAGTGTTTCGGAAAAGGAGTGACCGGAACACCGTGATTCACTTGCGTCGGCCGCAATCAGTGTCTTCCCATTATCGAGAAACCGCCCTGTTCTGTTCCAAATGTATACCAGAGTTGTCTGTCTCAAAATACCAAGCCGGGTATTTTGACCATACGCGATCTCCCTCTGGATTATGTATGCCCAACATGTCTGCCTACCGGCGTCCCAGTGTTTACGCATCAGATAATGAAGTGCTTACATGTCTTTTAACGGGGGGATTGCACGAAAAATTCAGAGCCGCTGGTCCGGAGGCGAGACCTCTGCGGACGTCGGGGCACCTTCGCGAAGACGCTTTTTAAGCGGCCAGCGCCTCGCCATTTTCAGGCCAATTATCTAGTGTCACAGAACGACCATAGTATTGCTCCAACAGGTCGACGAACCAGTCGTCCGGCACGACCAGATAGTGACTGCCCAGGCATCTCGCCTCAGGATTGTTCCGTGCCAACTCGCGGAAAAGCAGCTTGCGGGTAACAAGCAACTTTCGGCAGCGAATATGAACCTTACCTCCGCTGTCGAGGGAGAACTCGTTGCCTGCTTGCGCAAACTGCGCCTGCTCTGCAAGGACTTCCCGCATTCCCATAACCTGGTGCTCATCGGCCAATCGCTTCATGACCCGTCTAACCGCACCGGGAGCAGCAAAGCCTGAGATCATCCACGTCATCCTGAGATTGAAGGATGATGGCCACCCTGCCCTTTGCAGTTATCGGCGAGTGATCATGACTGTAGTGCCATAAGGCAAGCCAACCTGGTTCCCATCAAGAAGGCTGCACAGCATCAGATTGCGGCCTGACGCCATTCAGCATGCAAACCGCGCCGTTGAATCCACTCGTTTAGAGCCGCACGGTCGAGCTCCTCGCCGTAAATCGCCAGCATCGCGCGAATATCGCGCAAATGTTTCTCCCCGCGTCCTTCTCGGAAATACTCCAGCTTTCTCACGATGACGTATTCCGGTGGCGCAAGCACAATGTTCTCACCTTCGTATTCGATCGTGCGTTTGCCACGGAATGCCCATGCACTCAACTCGTCGCATCCCGTGGGATACAGGTCCGCCTTAAAGCCAGTATCCAAGTGGATGAGATTAAAATGGCCTGAATGTTCGCGGGCCGTTTCTGCAAGCATCGTCTCCACCAGAGGTGGCACATAAAAGTCGGCCTTAGGAAAAACCTCGATCAGCTTTTGAAGGTCCTTTGGATTGCGGAAAACCACGACATCAACATTGTGAGTGAGACGCGTTTCACCATAAAAAATCACCCACGCTGCCGCTGACCACGTAGCGAATCCCCGCGCGATTCAACGGGCGCACGAAGAGCAGAAAGAGTTCAGGTTCGGGCATTGCTAAAGAGCCGGCGCACTTCCTCTCGGACGCGCTCTGGAGACCAATCAGGATGTTGGCTGCGCAAACCCTCCGTTTTCATCTTGCGAGCTGACCAGTAAAGTTGTTCGGCCAACCGCAACCGCCGTGATCCGCTCATCGCCCGAAAGGCGACCATCTGTTCCGGACTGATTTGCTCGGGCAGTTGCATGACAGAATTATCATTGAGGACAGGCCAAATTGAAAGGTTAATTCCGCCGCTCAAATCCAGAGCCTCAGCACTCGACGGCGAGGGGTGTTGCTCTTTCAATTGATTTGTCCGTGTCATCAGATGTTCTCGATTCTACAGTTCACGATTCCCTTGGTATAAAAAACTTATCTCCATAATCTTCCACTAGCTGTGGGTGCCGAAAACTCCGTGGC
>DIXK01000058.1 GCA_002428665.1 Verrucomicrobia subdivision 3 bacterium UBA6082 | reverse complement strand
ATCACGGATAACTGAAGATTATCCGATGATTACTACCACATGCTCTCCCGCATGGTTTCAGCAAGCCCTCGATACTGCTGATGACCTCCGGGACACTATTGGGGTCCTGCTTGTGGCCAATTTGAAAGGCCGCACGACCCCCATTGATGATTATGAAACTGACTCAATCGCCACGGAATTCCTTTCCGCCAAGGAACTGGACGATTTCATTAAAGGGTTTGAGCAAGCAGGCATATACTGCGAGGTGGTCGTGGACGAGGGAGGCTTCCTGAAATGGCTTAACGAGGGTCATTTCCAGTTCGGCCGAGCCCACCCCATCATCTACAATGTGACTCAGAATGGAACCGGTCCGGCCCGTTTTTCATTAGTTCCATGCCTGTGTCGGCTGCATCGCCTCCCGCTCGTGGATTCGGACGCCTACACCGCAGCCCTCGGCCAGCACAAATTCCACTTCATTTCGCTCCTTGAGCACTTTGGGTTGCCTGTCGCCCGGTCCTGGTGGTTCACCAAGCATGGTTGGCGGCCAACCCGGCCTCCAGCTGGCTTAAGAGTCATCGCAAAACCAACGTTAGATTCCGCCAGTGTCGGCATACACAGGGACAGCGTCTCCTGCGTCGATGGGGGCCTCGAAACTCGATTGGGCGTTCTGGCTAAGAGTTTCCGCCAAGCAATCACGGTCCAGGAATTCATCCCTGGGTTTGAAGTTGAGGTTCCGGTGCTGGAGGCTCAAGAACCAAGAGCCTGCATGGCCGTCGGAATTCAGCTCCAAGGTCGGCGGAACCTGGAAGATTCCATCCTGGTGTATGATGATGTCTTCGCCGACGGCTACGAGTTTTATGACTTTACTGAGGAGGATCACAAAAACGCCATCCGCATCATGGAATTTGCGCGTCAGGCGCATGTGGGACTCGGCTTTGTCGGCCCCTCCAGAATCGACTTTCGCGTGTCCGCTACAGGCGACGCAAGAATAATGGAGGTGACCTGTAAACCGCACCTGACCACCCACACGAGCTTCGCGTATGCAATGGACAGGATGGGCCTTTCCTACGCGGATCTGCTGAAATTCCTTGTTGGATCGGCCGCCCAGCGCTTGGGCATCCGCCCGATGTGAGGCCGGTTGAAAATGCGCGCGATCAATCTACGGACCAGAACTGGATGTCGCTAAGAAGAAAACCCCGGCCATAGAATTCCCAGTGCTTTCCTAGCTTGGGCGACGACGGTCCCAGAAGGAATTTGTCGAACGCCTCGCATCCAAGCTTCTGGTCATCGCCGATCACTGGGCTGAGAAGCCTGTGCCGCTCGCGAATGGTTTCCCGAATGGTTGGGTATAGATCATCTATTAGAGGCAGACATTCCTCGTGCAGTTTCTTGGCGGCCGCACCATCGCCGACTAGCGCGATCAATGCGGCCAAGTTGTTGCCAATAAAATACTTGTGATACGGGTCGCAAGGGCCATCTGCCGAAACTAATCTGTAACAGTTTTCAAGGCGTCTCTTTGCGTCGACTACCTGGCCAACATGCACCAACAGCACGGAGTAGTTGTTCGCGATGAGAAGGCCATCCCCCGAGGTCGGCGGATCAACTTGCACTTTTGACATCATCCGGACGGCCATTTCCGCCGACAGCTTTCCGCTCAAGAAGCCTGCCAGGACAAAGTTGTTGACCGGAATTTCGAGTGACGGCCACGGCAGCGGATACCTATTCACCAGAGCGTCTAGTTCCGCGGCGCGACGAGCCGCGTCGTCAAAGCGAGCGGATGCAAGGAGATTCGCGACCAAGTTATTCAGTGAATAGTAATACTGTATCGGATGGCGTGGTAAGTCATTCGAATGGAGAGAGCCGAAGAATTCCAAGGCGCTCTCCAGCCGCTGCGTGGCAACCGGCAGGCGATGAAGCGGCTCTGAGCGCCTTCGCAGAACGTTTAGTGCGTATAGTGCCCAGGGATCAACCCTCCGACGCGCATAGTAGTATTTTGTGAGCTCCTCCTCGAGGCGCATCGCTTCCTCTATCGCATTGAGCTCAACTAAACTAATCATTCGAGCTTGCGCGATCCGAGACCAGATCTCACCTTCCTCATCCTTGAGCCGGTCCCATGGTTTGAGAAGCGCTGCCGATTCTTCGAAATCCCTCATTCGATGCGATTTCAGGCGAATCTGGGCTTTAAGATAATCCCGCTCGGCCAGAAGGGCATCGGGGAGGAACGCTTCGATGCAAGCAACCGTGTCCATAGCCTCGCCAAGCCTGTCGGTTTCAAACGCATCGTATGCGCGGAACATCTGGTCCAGGAAATCCTTGATCTGGCCCCAGGATGCGGTTTCGGACAAAGAGTTGGGCTGTGGGACCAAGCTCTTCTGACGCCTCGAATGCAGGGTGGCCAAGGCGTAGCATGTCAGCGCTTCGTCAAAGCGGTTGGCCAGAGCAAGGTGGTTCCACCTTCCTTCATAGTCCCCAGGCCTCATGATGCGCAGGCACTCCGCATACTTTGAATGGTATTTCGTGTGCTCCGATGTGCCAGAGCGGTGGAAGTAATCATGTAGTGTCCCGCTCTGGAACTGGGCCAGGCCTCCCAAAATCGTCAATAACCTTGCGTCTGACGCTGCCTTGAGGGCAGCTTCCAACTTCTCGGCTGATTGCCCCGTCAGGCATTGCGCGTCATCAAGGGTGAAAGAACGCCCAAGAATTGAGGCCGCGGACAGAATTGGACCCAACTCTGGTGCCTGTTGAACCAGTGAGTGCATCCGGTTGCTGAGCAAGTTTGCCAGGAGTCCATCGAAGCCATGCGCGTCCTTTGCCAAAGTGGTATCGCGCAGATGGACGCTGAAATCATTGAGCAAATCTAGTCGTCCATCGGTCGCGTCATAGAGCCCATCGATGTCCCGGTCCTTCATTTCGGGAAAGCCGAACGTGCGCAAAGCGGTCAGCATTTCGGCGCGAGGGATCAAGTGAATCCGAATGATCTCCGTCGGCATTTTGCACCCTTCAAGCAGCCCGGTCAGCCGGGGATGAGGTGTTTCGCCAACGCCAAACACGAGTTGGACATCGGCAAGCGCCGGATACAGACCTTGGAGGTGAGAGGACATGATCAGCGCCAGCAGGTCCCAGGAAGCCGAGTCCCAATAATCCATGTGATCCAAGGTCAGGAGCAAGCGCTTCTTGTGGGCAACCGCTTGGACAACGAACAAAAGGTCTTGCTCCTCCTTGCTTAGGATGATGGCTTCTCGTGCGAGGGCGTTTCGCCGGAAGTGCAGCAACTCGTCAAGCAGATGGCTCGTTGCTGAGCCGACCATCGGGATGGCATTGGAGGCATCCTTAACGCTGTCTTTCAGAATCTCAACCCGCGCCAACTCTTTTGCCCCAGGAGTTGCCAGCGTGAGCCATGGAAACAGCTTCCGTTGCGAGGCGAAGGAATCGCCTCTTGCCTGCAAAGCAGCCCTCCGAGCGAGTTTCCACTCTTGTGCCACCCGATCGAGCGTCCATGTTACGCCGGTGCCGGGGGCGCCGCACACGACAATTGCGATTTTGCCCGCGCCGGGCTCTTTGGTGGCCATTCTGTCGATGACCGCCTGCTGCCCGTTCACGCTTTCCAAACGACGCATAATCTTCAGTTATCCGTGAT
>DIXK01000091.1 GCA_002428665.1 Verrucomicrobia subdivision 3 bacterium UBA6082 | reverse complement strand
AGCCATGCAGCACCTGTGCACGCTGGTATTGCTACCTCGTTAGGCTTTCACCCTTCTACTACGTGCATGTCAAGGCCAGGTAAGGTTCTTCGCGTTGCATCGAATTGAGCCACATACTCCACCGCTTGTGCAGGCCCCCGTCAATTTCTTTGAGTTTTAATCTTGCGACCGTACTTCCCAGGCGGCACGTTTAACGCGTTAGCTACGCCACAAAAGGGGTCGATTCCTTTTACAGCAAACGTGCACCGTTTACGGCTAGGACTACCAGGGTATCTAATCCTGTTTGCTCCCCTAGCTTTCGTGCCTCAGTGTCAGGAATTGTCCAGGGACTCGCCTTCGCCACTGGTGTTCCACTTGATATCTACGCATTTCACTGCTACACCAAGTATTCCAGTCCCCCCTCCAATCCTCAAGCAAGGTAGTTTCCAATGCCATTTCGGAGTTGAGCTCCGAGCTTTCACATCCGACTTACCTCACCACCTACGCACCCTTTACGCCCAGTGAATCCGAACAACGCTTGGGACCTCTGTATTACCGCGGCTGCTGGCACAGAGTTAGCCGTCCCTTCCTCTTCCGCTACTATCAGCTTACCATCTTTTAAATAGTAAGGTTTGATCGCGAATGACAGGGGTTTACGGGCCGAAGCCATTCATCCCCCACGCGGCGTCGCTCCATCAGGCTTTCGCCCATTGTGAAAAATTCTCGACTGCTGCCACCCGTAGGTGTCTGGACCGTGTCTCAGTTCCAGTGTGGCTGGTCGTCCTCTCAGACCAGCTACCCGTCATAGCCTTGGTGAGCCGTAACCTCACCAACTAGCTGATAGGCCGCGGGCTCATCATGAAGCGTCAGGCCTTTCGGTCCCCAACTTTGAACCCCAGGAGATGCCTCCCGGTGATCACATCCGGCATTAGCTCGCCTTTCAGCGAGTTATTCCAGACTTCACGGCAGATTGCCCACGTGTAACGCACCCTTTCGCCGCTCCAATTGCAAAATATTGCTACCTTGCAACCAGCGCTCGACTTGCATGTCTTATCCACGCCGCCAGCGTTCGTTCTGAGCCAGAATCAAACTCTCCGTTAAAAAACGTTAGTTGATTTTGACTTTGCCCGGCTCGTAAAAGCCGGACAGTCTATTTATTAAAACTCTTCAGGTCTCACCCACTAACGGGCTTGACCCAAAGGGGCTCTAAAACTTATCGCACAATTCAATTTTCAATGAACAGCAGGTCTTTCGACCTAAAAGTCTTCCAGTTTTATTTTCTGGACCCCTATTTCAGGGACAAAAAATCCTGAGGGCCGATTCCCATTTTTACTTCGGCCACTCAGACCTTAGTTAAGTTCGACAGTCAATCTAGCTGAACTGCCTTAGTCGTCAACGATTTTTTTTATTTTTCGTTACCGACTGTTGCTACTCGCAACACCGACACTCTACCGGATTTGAAACAGCGGTCAATACTTTCTTAAACTTTTTTTGCAGTTTTTTCTGCCGCTGCTACTTACAACTCGCAAAGAACAGGCCGCAAACAATACGCGATAGCATTTCTATCGCAAGCGTTTTTTCAAAAAAAACTGAGAAATTTTTGGAATCATTAGGAAACGATTGGTGATCAGCGTTTTACAACTTAAAAAAAGAGCTTTCCCGCCATTGTTTCCTTCTCCTCATATTCCTCTCATAAGTCCCCACCGGCGTTCCCGGGTCAGGCATGGCCTGGCCCAGGAATGCCGCGGCATCAAAGGTGTAAAACACCGTAATTTACTCATAAGACCAGCCAAAAAGCGCGGAACTGACATTCGGTGTGCCCGCGGCCCTGATGCTTATGGAAAGCTCAGCCCCCGGCGGAATAGTCACGGTGGTGTTTCCTGAATTCCCCGCGGTGGCAGCTCCGTCCAGCGTACACTCCAGCGCGGAGTTCTCACCATTAACCCGCAACCCGAACGTCACGCTATTGCCCGTTCCCACGGTACCGAGGACCTTGACACTCAAATTTCGTGCCGTTGCGGTTTGGTTGGCAAACAACGTGGTAACGAAACTCTCGTTGGCAGCCGCATCCGAAAATCCGGTCACTGTTGCGTAAGTTGGTGCCAAGTCGTTATTTGGCAATTGATTGATTCTGCCCGTGAGAATGCCCCCTGCGCCGCCGCTCCCCGCCACGCTCATATTCGTGAGACCCGCACCGTTGCCAATGAAAGTCCCCACAAATGTACCCTGTGCGTCAGCGAAGGAAGTCTTGCCGGTGAAAGTCTGGCTCGTATTCTTGAGAGCGACATTCCCTGAAAGTTGCACATCTGCCACCACACCGTTGTAAGCTGAGGCTGCTGCAGCCCTAATGGCATACGGCACAGCGGTTAATGATTGTCGTGGGGAAAGCACCTGGTAATCACCTGCCTGCCCGGCCGGTTTCACGCCGATTTCCAACCACCGGGAAGAGCCATCGAACCCTGTCGTGCCGAAATCCAAATCCACTGCAAACAGCCCATTCGTCACTCCTACAACGTGTTTTTCCAGGACACCGCCAACCATAGCACCGCCAGCTGGCTGCCCAAAGAGAGCGAACGACAGGCTGTAGAAGCCAGTTACCGGCTGGTCCCCGTATGAGAGCCGCCCTTGGTAGGTAAAGCCTGAGGTTTGTCCCAAGGCGGAGTTAATGAGGGTTGCGGAAACAGTTATATAGAAGAGTGTAAGTCGTTTCATGTCAGCATTCTGCGTAAGCACAAGAGATATTCCAGAAGAATATTTATGCCGTCCGAATTTATTTGTTATGATCTTTCTAACGGTGCGAGCTGGCCAACGAGCATCAACCCCACCGCCCGTCAACTCTCAAAGGATTCCGGAACCGGAATCTAATTGCGAAAACCAGTTGGGAATTGAGCCCCCACATGGTGCCCGGTAGTGTTCCTCCAACGAATGTCGATCTACGAAATCCTGGGGTTAACGCTTGCGGCCATGGCCGGCGGTGTGATTAACGCGGTGGCCGGCGGCGGCACCCTCGTTACCTTTCCCACCCTGCTTTTCTTTGGAATGGCACCGGTGCAGGCCAACGCGACAAGCACTCTCGCGCTCGTCATTGGCACCTCAGGAAGTATCTTTGGCTATCGTCAGCACGTGCCGTCCGTCCGCGTTTGGTTGCGCAGCTTCGTTCCCGCGAGCCTGCTGGGAGGCTTAATCGGGAGCGTGTTGCTGACATTCACCAGCAACCAGACTTTTTCGAAACTGGTCCCCTTTTTAATCCTCTTTGCCACGGTGCTCTTCTTTGCTCAAGGCTTGGTGCGACGCCTGGTGAACCTTGAACAGAAAAACGCCCCGGCTCGCTACGGAACTGTCTTGGGAGCCGCTCTGTTCCAATTCGTGGTTGCCGTTTATGGCGGATATTTCGGTGCGGGTATTGGCATCCTGATGCTGGCCTCACTCGGTTTCATCGGTCTCCACAACATCCATGAGATGAACACCCTCAAGACCATACTCGGGTCGCTGATCAACCTGGTGGCTGCGGCGTGGTTCGTGATCTCCGGGTTGATCTCTTGGCCCCAGGCCGCAGTAATGACTATTGGCGCGGTCGCCGGATATTTCCTGGGATCACACTACTCTCAGCGCATCCCCCAGACCCGTGTTCGGCAGATCATCACCCTGATTGGACTGGCGCTGAGCCTGGTCACGTTTTACCAGGAATTCATGCGCTGATACGCTTCGTAATCCCGCAAGCGCTCGGACATTCACTCCCGTCCACAACGCTCGATCCGGTTCCCTTCCACTCCGGTCGCAGGCCAGTACAAAAAAAGAGGCCCGGTTGCCCAGGCCTCCTGCTTTTTCTTGATGGAAAATCGATCAATACCGCTCGCGACGGCCACCGCCACCACCACCGCCACCGCCACGGAAGTCGCGACGGCCTCCGCCACCGCCACCGCCTGCGGGCCGCTCCTCACGCGGGCGCGCAATATTCACGGTCAACGCGCGGCCAGCCAATTCCTTGCCGTGCATCGCGTCAATGGCTTTTTGAGCCTCTTCCGGCGTGCTCATCGTCACGAAGCCGAACCCGCGAGGACGTCCGGTTGCCCGGTCCATCATCAGGTTCGCTTCCAACACCGTGCCATGGGCCGCAAATGCATCCTGCAGGTCGTTCTCGGTAATGTTGAAGGAAAGATTCCCTACAAACAGTTTTGCACTCATCTATTCTATGCTGTCCTAGACTGACTTTTGCTTTCTCCAGACTGTTCCCGATTGTCGGGTTTCAAATCATCACTGAACCGAGTTCACCTGTGATTCACCATGCCATGGGAGCCCAAGCTATCTACAGACTTTGCGAACACTGACTTTTTTTGGACAAATGGCAAGTCAAAAAAAGATAAATCTTGGTAGGTGATTACCCCAGTAGTCAAACACCGGTCACCATCGGGAGACCTCGTCCGGGTCAGAGGAGTTGATGTGGGAAGACGTCCCCGGGGTCGTACGGCGCCTCGGAATACTCAATCGCGCGCCCCACAGATACTGGCTTCAACACGTGAGCGATGGAGGTTTCGATGAACACCAAATCCCCGGCACGCAGCCGCACAGTCTCGAGCGCGCCGGACTGAATGTCCTGCACATGCAGTTCGACCTCGCCGCAAATAACGTAGACAAACTCCTCCTTGGTGCGGTGAAAATGGTTTCCCCGCAATGTCCCGGGAACCAACTCCACGCAGGCGATGTAGTGTATCGGCCTCGACCCGTCATGACATTGGGCGAGTTCTCCCTGGGGCAGCATTAACCGCTTAAGCAGAGGAGTGCCGGGCGGGACGGGGAGAGCGACATTGGGCAACGAGAGCAACCTCACCTTTCCGCTAAGTATTCTTCGCCACTGAGTCATGCCTTCTGATACGGGGTCAAGGATGGCCTGTAAACTAAAACATGGTCCCATGGCAACCTTGGCCATGGCGTTGCCTTCCCAGGGTGTTCTCCGTGTCGTTTCTTGGCCCTCTTGACCAATTTGAGCCAGCGGGCAGTGGGCAGATAGTCGTGAGCCCTCCATTAAACCCGCTGCACCCAAGGCTTGCAGGGCTTGTGGCAAGCTTGGCACTGCGGTTGCTTTTCGACACGCCTAGTCGATCAGAGGAAAGACCTCCAGCGACCGGAATACACATGTAATCTAATCAGTTTTATTATCTATGCTAAATCGCGACCGGATTTTTGGGTTGAAATTCTTCTTGACCGGGCCTGCAAACGATTTAGTTTTTTAAAAAAGCCCGTATTGTCAGTATTGTTTGTTAACGCAGTATCTAATAGGTCTATGAAGACTCTGTTTCACGGTATGCGCGGAAGCGATGGGAAGGCTGTCGCTCCGGCCGCCTTCACTCTCATCGAACTCTTGGTGGTTATCGCCATCATCGCTATCCTGGCCGCTATGTTGCTGCCGGCGCTAGGCAAAGCGAAGGAGAAAGCACAAGGCATTCAATGCCTGAACAACCACCGCCAATTAGCCTTGGGTTGGCGGATGTACACCGAAGATTCCAACGACTTGCTGGTCTATGCCAGCACCAGGGTTTCCATGGGGCCACCGAATAACGATCCAGCGGACCCTGACAACTATGCCTGGTCGGCAGCTCACATGGACTTCAGCGGCATCAATCGAGCCAACTGGGATCCTTTCTACGACATGATGCAGCGCCCGCTGTTCAAGTACGTCAAGAACACAAAAGTATATAAGTGTCCTTCGGACCATTCGGTCGTCAAGACCGCGAGTGGCGACAAACCGCGGATTTTGACGATGTCGATGAACCTGTTCGTAGGGGGTTTTGCGCCAGCCAAAGGGTCGGGGTCACCGGCGGGCACGGATGGCGGTTGGGGGTGGGCGGCCCCGTTCAGCGTTTATCCCAAACTGAGCCTCATTAGCAAGCCGGCGAATATATTTGTCTTCCTCGATATGCGAGAGGACCGTGTGAATTGGAGTAATTTCATGATGGATATGGCGGGCTATTACCCTCATAACCCTTCGGCGTATAAATGGGGATCGGATATTCCCGGTTTCTACCACAACCGCGGATGCGGCTTTTCTTTCGCAGATGGTCATTCCGAAGTCAAAAAATGGTTGGAATCGAGCACCACTCCGCCGCTCAACAAATCGGGGGGTATTCCGACTGATTACGGGGATATTCCCGCCCCGGGCAGCCGCGATATTGCCTGGCTGCATGACAAATCAACGCGTCCGAAGTAATTGACCGCCGCGGGTTCTGCCGAACGCTTGGCAAGGAACGCCCTGCGAGCAGATTTATGGGATCAACAGAACCTGCTTACAAAACTAAACAATTTCTGTTTCTCGTTATGAATTGGCTGTTCATTCGAGGAACAAGGAAATCTGGCTTTGACCCGTTTTGGGCTGGATGATCCGTTGCCCAATGCGGGTCGAGTTCGGTGTATTAACCAGAAGCGCAGACATCCAAGCAAACCACTCGACCCCAAACCAAAGAAACAGGTATGAAACTCAAGTATCGTCAAACTCCGGTTTATCTTGCCGGCGTCTTGCTGCTGGCCCTTGTGGCCACCTGGCCCGTGCGCGCCGATTATCAAACCACGGTTGTTTCGCAAAGCCCGGCAGGGTACTGGCGGCTGAACGGAACAGTTCAGCCTCCCACCCCCCCAATTTACGCGACCAACAGCGGGAGCTACGGAGCACTGGGCAATGGAGAGTATATCGATGCGGTTCGCGGGATCACGCCAGGCGCCATTTTCTCCGAGCCAAACTCAGGCTCGGTACTGTTTCAGGCCAACGTCGACGGGAACCGCGTGCGGATTCCATACAATCCGCAGTGGGACCCCGCTGGCCCGTTTAGCGTTGAATTCTGGGCCAAACCGGGACAGACCGAGTCGCTCCAATGTCCGGCGGCTTCGGTGAATTTTGTCACCGCGCGCGAAGGGTGGCTGTTTTACCAAGGAGACACCACGCTGAGCACTGGCAACGGTTTCATCTTTCGCCATTACAATGACACCGGCCCGAGTGCGCTATCTGGCGCCGCGGTGAATGTTTCGATCGACACTGCGAAATGGTACCACGTAGTGGGGGTTTATGATGGGACCACAATAAAGATTTACGTGAACGGCGCGCTCGGGCAAAGCACCACATTCACAGGAAGCCCTCGTGTAAACACAGGTGTCCCGTTGACTTTTGGCGCACGTGGTGAAGGTCTGGCAGGTTTCTGGACCTACAATGGTATGGTGGACGAGGCGGCGATTTACAGCACAGCATTGAGTGATGCGCAAATCCTCGCCCACTATCAAGCGGGGACGAATCCTTCGCCAGCGACTGCCTACAGGCAGGTAATACTGTCTGACAACCCCGTGGGCTACTGGCGCTTTAACGAGCCGGGAGATCCGATAACCCCGAACCTGGGTAGTCTTGGCAGCGCGGCGGATGCTAAGCTTTTTGTTGGTACGACGGCTGGTATCGCCGGTCCTCGACCAACGACGTTTCCAGGCTTCGAAGCTGGCAACAACGCGGTTTCATTCAATGGCGCCGGCGGGGTAGTACAGATTCCGGCACTGAATCTCAACACGAACACGGTTACTCTTACAGCATGGATAAAAGCGAACGGCGCTCAAGCTTCTGGAGCTGGCTTAGTTGTTCACGGAAGTGACGCTAATGCTTCCGGCTTGACGATAGATCCGATTTATGGGGGACTGGGTTTAGGATACATCTGGAACGGTGAAGATTACGGTATTAGCCTTACGGACTTCTCGTTCTCTCCGCTACCCGATAACCAATGGGCCTTTGCTGCGCTGGTCATCGAGCCCTTTCAAGTGAGCTTCTACACTTGCGACGCAAACAATGCGGCGAATTTTGTTAGCCTGGCGATAACGAATTCACCAGATTTCAGTATTATCCACGCGAACCAAGCGTTTGCTTCCGCGACTTCGGTGGGAGCGGCACCAGGCACTAGTCCAGTCTATTTCAATGGCACAATTGACGAACCGGCAATCTTCAAGCGAGCGTTGAGCGCAGGCGAAGTCTACACCGAGTATGCTGCCGCAGTGGGTGGCTTAGCTCCGCGGATTTTCGCCGATCTGGCAGGCCCAGCAGATCCGGTTGCTGTGGGAGACCCTTTGGTGCTCAAGATTGATGCGGGCGGCACGCCTGACTTGACTTACGCATGGAGCAAGAACGGGGCACCGGTGGGCACGACGGCGACCGGGGTGTTTACAGTACCCAGTGCTGTCCATGGCGATGCTGGAAACTACGCTGTCACGATTTCTAACGGTTCCGGGAGTGTCCAAAGCGCAACCGTGACTGTTGCGACGGTTACCCCGTCAATCCCCACAATAGTAGAACTGCAGGGATATCTGAATCGAACGCTTTATCCTACTGGAACACTGAGCATGGCGGTTGTCGCCACGGGTGGTGGTTTGAAGTATCAGTGGTACAGGAATGCCACGCCAATCGCTTCGGCGACGAGTTCGGCTTATCAAATCGATCGTATTGCGGACAACACGGTAGCTGGCAATTACTCCGTATCAGTGACCAACTCGGTAGGTTCGGCCACCAGTGGTCCACCGGCTGTCATCACTATTCCGACGGTACCTACAGACAGCTATGAGGCGGCGGTCATTGCTTCCGGGCCTGAAGCTTGGTGGCGCCTGGATGAATCGGGTGGCTCGACGTATCTGTTCGACGGCATGGGACGCCATGATGGAACCTATACCAATCTTAGTGGCGCCGTGCCACCGGTTATGCTAGGTGTTCCAGGGGCTTTGGTCGGCAACACGAATACTGGCGCGTCCTTTAGTGGCAATCAAGGGATCGGAATAATTCCCTATTCTCCGGCCTTCAGCCAGGCAAAGTTCACCATTGAAGGTTGGGTGAGGACGACCGTGACGGATGACCCGAATTTGTGTCCGTTCTCGAGTGTTTATGGCGACAGCGGCCACTACTGGCGAACTTCGCCGGCGGGGGAGTGGAGCCCTTACGGTGGGAGCGCGCGGGCGCCACTCCTAGACAATGGCCAGACCAATGCGGTGGTTGTTTACAACCAATGGACGCATTTGGTGATGTGCTACGACTCCAGCATCGCAGGTTTCCCTTGGATCTATGCGATAAACGGTGTCAGAGCCACGACGTCGTGGAGCGGCACCGGTCCCAATCAGCAGGGACCGATCATCATTGGCGCCGCAGGGGTGGGTCCAGCAGCGCTAGCGCAGTATTTCTGGAAAGGACAGGTTGACGAGGTGGCGATCTACCCACGTGTTTTGTCAAACGCAGAGATACTGGCCCATTACACAGCGCGTGGCGAGGAAGTCCTCCCACCGACCTTCAGCACGCCGTTCCTTTCGCAAACGGTCACAGCGGGCAAGACGGTTTCTTTCAACACCACGGTTTTTGGAACCGCACCGATTTCTCTTCAATGGTACAAGGGAACAGACCCGCTTACTGGTGCGACAAGCGCCAGCCTGACGCTGGCGAATGTGTCATCGGCTGACATTGGAACCTACACCCTGTGGGCAACTAACGCCGCCGGGACAGCTTCACAGAACGCGACGCTGAATGTGATTGCGGCGACTGCTTATGCGAACGTCACCAACGATTTGGTCCTCCACCTTCGTTTTGATGGCAACGCAACCGATTCCTCGGGCCGTGGCAACAACGGGACCCCGATGGGCTCGCCCGGCTTCGTGACCGGTCTTATCGGACCACAGGCCCTGGAATACACTACGGTGACCGCAGGCGATCCAGCCTACGTCAGCAGCGCCAGCTATGTTGATCTGGGCAAGCCCACCGACTTGCAGTTTGGCTCGACAGCCAGTTTCTCCATCGGCCTTTGGGTTAAACTCGCATCGGGTTTCGACGGTGGAGACCTGCCGTTCATCGGCATTGCCACCAACTCCATGAATAACCCGGGCTGGGCATTGAGCCCGACCTACGGTGGTGGCGGTTGGCAGTGGTGTCTTAACGACGGGGTGAACAACATCGACGTCAACGGCGCAGATGGAACGATTAACGATGGCTCCTGGCACAACTTTGTCTTGACGGTGGATCGTACCGCCAAGGTGGCGAGCG
The DNA here is from genome assembly GCA_002428665.1 of Verrucomicrobia subdivision 3 bacterium UBA6082. Classification (GTDB taxonomy): domain Bacteria; phylum Verrucomicrobiota; class Verrucomicrobiia; order Limisphaerales; family UBA8199; genus UBA6082. The sequence goes on along the minus strand of DIXK01000091.1, from coordinate 20,316 downwards.
CCTATCTGGATGGAGTCTGCGTAAACAAGACCGACATCACCTCGCTTGGTAACGTTGACAACAACAACTACTGGCCGGTTACCATCGGCCAGGATCCCACCGGCCTCTATCCTGAAGCTGGGTCAGCTATTCTGGATGACCTCGGTATCTGGAAACGTGCGCTGACCGCATTGGAAGTCACCCAGATCGCCTCCGCCGGCAGCACCGCTGGACGGAGCTTTGACACCGTCAATCCCAATCCAGATGTCATAGTCACCATCGGTAAGAGCGGCTCGAACCTGACGCTCTCCTGGTCGCAAGGTACGTTGCAGCAGTCCGACTCATTGGGCGCCACTGCCGCCTGGACCACCGTCCCGGGCGCTGTAGCGCCGTCGCACACGGTCACTCCGGGCACTGGTAACAAGTTCTACCGGGTCCTGGTGAGCCCATAATCCGTCGGTCAGGATTCATACCTGATCACTCGCGGCCGGGAGGCGACTCCCGGCCGCTTCGTTTTAGACTGAATTGGAAAGAAAGCTCAAGCTCGACTCGGCCCGCACTCTCGCAATCCCGAGACTCAAGACATTACGATGCTTCTTCGAAGCCTGTGAAATGGAGGCGGGCGGCGTCGAGTGGTGATGTCCATACTTATCAAGCTGGTTGCGCGGGCTTGGTGTATACCTCGGCGCCGCGCTTCAAGAACTCCTCCGATTTCTCTTCCATCCCTTTTTGAAGGGCTGCCTCAGCCGAAATTCCCTGCTCCTGGGCATACTTCCGCACGTCCTCGCTGATTTTCATCGAGCAGAAATGGGGGCCGCACATGCTGCAAAAGTGGGCAACTTTTGCCCCTTCTTGCGGAAGGGTTTCATCGTGGAATTCGAGAGCTGTGCTCGGGTCGAGGCTAAGATTGAACTGGTCCTCCCATCGGAATTCAAACCGGGCCTTGCTCAAAGCGTCATCCCGATGCCGTGCGGAAGGATGGCCCTTCGCCAGATCCGCCGCATGGGCGGCAATCTTGTAGGCGATCACCCCATCCTTGACGTCCTTCTTATTGGGCAGACCGAGATGTTCCTTAGGGGTCACATAGCACAACATGGCACAGCCGTACCAACCGATCATCGCCGCGCCGATAGCGCTGGTGATGTGGTCGTATCCCGGGGCGATGTCAGTCGTCAGAGGCCCCAGGGTGTAGAATGGCGCTTCCTCGCACCACTCCAACTGCTTTTCCATGTTTTCCTGGATCAAGTGCATCGGAATATGTCCCGGGCCTTCGTTCATCACCTGGCATCCCATTTCCCAGGCGATTTTGGTGAGTTCGCCCTGAGTCTGCAATTCGGCGAACTGCGCCTCGTCGTTGGCATCGGCAATGGATCCCGGCCGCAAGCCGTCGCCCAGACTGAACGCCACGTCATACGCCGCCATGATCTCGCAGATCTCACGAAAATGGGTGTAGAGAAAGCTCTCGCGATGATGTGCCAGGCACCATTTGGCCATAATCGAGCCACCGCGTGAGACAATCCCGGTCACACGCCTGGCGGTCAACGGGACGTACCGCAACAAAACGCCAGCGTGAACGGTGAAATAGTCCACCCCCTGCTCACACTGTTCGATCAGAGTGTCCCGATATACCTCCCAATTGAGTTCTTCGGCTTTTCCGCCTACCTTTTCCAGCGCCTGGTAAATCGGCACAGTCCCAATCGGTACCGGCGAATTGCGAATAATCCACTCGCGCGTTTCATGGATGTTTTTGCCGGTTGAAAGGTCCATGACCGTGTCGGCTCCCCACTTGGCTGCCCAACGCATCTTCTCGACCTCTTCTTCGATACTTGAAGCCACGGCACTGTTGCCGATGTTAGCATTGATCTTCACCAGGAAATTCCGTCCAATAATCATCGGTTCAGATTCCGGGTGATTGATATTTGCAGGAATGATGGCACGCCCGCGTGCGACTTCCTGCCGTACAAACTCCGGGGTGATCTCCCTGGGGATACGCGCGCCGAAAGCCTGTCCGCCCAAGTCGCGCAACGGGCTCACCGTGCCGGCGGCTACCGCGGCTCGGCCCAGATTTTCGCGGATGGCCACAAATTCCATTTCCGGCGTTATGATCCCCTGTCGTGCGTAGTGCAACTGGGTCACAATCCGCCCCGGCCGAGCACGCAACGGCTTCCGCTTCAACCCCTTTGGAATGGTTGCGTCACTCCGCCCTGAAATCGGGCGATAGGACGTCTGTACCTCCTCCGTATCTTGGCGTGCCAGGATCCAGGGCCGTCGCACCCAAGGCAAGCCCTGGTCGACCAAGCCTTCAAAGTCAGGATCACCCCATGGTCCGCTGCAATCGTAAACTCGCACCGGATCGTTCGCTTCGCTCCCCCCATTCATGGACGGACTGGGGGCGAGATGAATCTCTCGTAACGGAACTCGAACGTCAGAATGCAGATCACCGCGAACGTAAATGCGCTTGGAACCTGGGAGTTGATCGCGACTCTGCGGCTCCACCGTCTGTTTGCTGGATATCATAAGAATATAAACAGGATCAAATTAACCACGTTCGCAGGAGGGAAAAACGACCAGAAGAATATCCCTTCGCCAGCATTACCTGGATCAGGTTCAACGGGTCTGCTGCGAAACCGGTTCCGCAGCACTCTCAGCCTTCGCGCCAGAAACTCTCCAACGCCGGTTGGCTCCCCTGCCTATAACCTGACTCTAGGCCTCGAAAGCTCTCCGGTCAAGCAACGGCTCGATAGCAGTTGGCCTCCCAGACCTCTGGCAGGGCGCAGCAACCATGGGTGAATCCGTCACAACCGGAGGAGGACAGGAATGGACTCCAGAATAAGCTGCGCCGACTGGCATTAACCAACTCACTTCCCGGAAGACGAGTCCGGCTCCTTGGTCGCATCCTGAATTTGAACCTCAATCAATGAAGTCTCGCGCTTGACGTAATTCAGAACCACCGGAGCCAAGATCATACCTGGTATGCCCATCAAACGCTCTCCCACCACGAGGGCCACGAGTGTAAGCCACAGCGGGTTCCGGATGCGTTTACCTATGATCTTGCTATTCAGGAAGTATTCAAACTTGTGAATCACCACCAGGAAGATCAGGGCCGTTAAGGCCATCTTCGGTGAGACCGTAAAGCCAATGCCAACAATAATCGTGTTACTGATCAGGTTGCCGACTACCGGCAGCAGACCGCAAAGAAAGGTGACGCCTACGACCAACAGTGCATAAGGAAGATCCACTAGTAACACGAAGACTCCCGTCAGCAAGGTGTTGATCCCGGAAATGACAATTTGTGCACCAATGACCGTAGCAAAACTTTGGTAGAAGAGCCGGAACCTGGCACCCACCTGTTCGCAGGTCAGGCTGTACAGGTTATTCGCTGGCACCTTTGGCTCCCGCCCCAGTTCAAACCTCGAGTTCAAGAAAATGCTGATCGCCGCCACACACCCCGCGATCAGGTACAGCGCATGCAAACCCGCTTCCCGGACCACGCGGGCAAAATTCCCCAGAGCTTTGGTCTGCCCTTTCACCACGTTTACCGCGACCTCACGGAATCCCTCATAATCCGTAAAAGGCACCTCGATCTTGTTCTGCTGCGCCCACGCGATAACCGAGGGAATGGCCCGTTCGGCAATTTCCGGGAACGCGCTAAAAGCATGCGTCGCAAACCTCACGAGGGCAAAGCTGATGATCGAAACCAGCAGCACAAAGATTGTTACCGAGACCCACCGCCCGTGCCCCTTGCCAAACCGCAGCAACGTCAAGGCAAGGTAGGAGAAGAGTGCCGCCAGCAGCAGAGTCCCCAGATGCAACCACACCGTCAGCACGAACAACAGCAACACCACCAGGTAGGACACCCGATCGGGGCGTCCTGCCAATTGCTGCAACCTGCGAAAGTTGATCATCGAGCGGCGACGTTATACCCGGCACCCGTGTTTGCGCCAGTCTTTTAGAGCAATTCCAGCATAGACTATTCACTATCAACCATATCCAAAATACGACATTGATGAGCAGTTCTTCTAAGGTTGGCCAAACCAAGGTAACTCAGCAGGCTCCTCCCATGTCGATGCCCCTCCTCAAACCAGCGCGATTGGGTCGAGAGATTGGCTTGCGCCTAAAGCGGGAATTGCTAAACCTTAGCAGCTTCGGGTCCGTGCGTTGTTTTCTCTGAAAATTCGGGCTCCGAGATTGCTGGACACCAAAAATCGAATCTGAGCTATGCCTGCGCCAACTGAACCGAAAGCCGTCCCTACCCTTCAGACCCTTCCGGGCGATGACGTCCGCCAGATCATGTGGCGTTTTGCCGACCGCTATGACCTGGCCATGCTCGTCCAGTCGGCGCGAACGGTAGCCCGTGGTCCGGTAGCCCGCTTGGTGGCCGAGGGTGCCCGCAATTCCCACGAATGGACCGCACAAAAAGCCAGTTTGCTCCCGGCATTTGATGAGAGCGGAATCACCGCAGCCTTCCTCGACCCGGAATTTGGCGGGTTCATCGAAGGCCCGAAGAACCTGGCACTGGCTCTCGCCGCTTTCGAACTCGCCTGGGTGGACGCCGGGGCCGCCACCTGCAGCCTGGCCGGCAATTTAGGCCTCGCTCCGATTCACGAGCGTGGAACTCCCGAACAACGGAACCACTACATGAGCCTGGCAGCGCCGGTCAAACCCGGCGAAAACCGGACCCAAGTCCGCGCCGCGTTCGCTCTGACCGAACCACTGCCCTTCGTGGGGGTGGAAACCGGCATGCTCAGCGGCAAGGTCTCCGTCGCCGATTGGCCAACCGCGGGTGAACCTCTACTGCAGGTGGAGAAACGCGGCCGGTTTATCACGAACATGGGCTTTGCCAATGTAGTGACTGCCGCCGTCGACTCGGCCGATCCACGAATCAAAGGCACCTGTATGGTCATTCTGGAAGAGACTGATCCAGGCGTTTTCGATCGCGGCGTGCCCACCAAGAAGATGGTGCACCAACTCAGTTCCACTCGGGACCCGGTGTTCAGCTTGCGGGTGCCTGCTAGCCGAATCATTGGCGGCTACTCCATCCGGGATGGCGTCATCGTTCCCAATTTCTCTCACAGCGACATTATCGAGGCCGTCTTCCGGCGAACACGGGTAACCGTGGGGCTCATGACTTCCGCCAAACTGCTCTCGGCCGTGGAACCAGTCATTCTGTATCAACGACGCCGCTTCCGAGGCGGAGAAGGTGCGCCCGGCACCCCGCGCTACGAACTCGGGTTACAGCAGAAGGAAGATGTTCTGCACCGCCTGACCGATGTGTGGGCAACCGGTGAAGCCAGTGCTTCGCTGGGGTTCGTCGCAGCGCGGGTGTTTGATGAGTTGGACCCTCTGGAAAAGAAGAAAGATGAGTTCTTGGCGTCGAAGAAACTTTCCGGCCGGGCCGCCCGCACGGCCCTCGCCGCCGTGCACACGGATGCCATCGAGATGCTCGCGCTATCTGGAAAGGCTGAGGGCCACCGCGATGAAACCCGGTTGCTGGAGTTGAAAGCGAATTCGCTGATTCAGTATGCCGTGCTGGATTCGGTGGCCAATGTTGTCTGCCCGGCCTGCAAACTCTGGAACACCGGCCATGGCGCTAACATGATGCGCGAAGCCGTCAGCCTCATGGGCGGCTACGGGGTCACGGAAGATTGCCCCGGCTTCCTGGGCCAGAAATGGATGGATGCTCAACTGGAGGCTACCTACGAGGGGCCGGAAGCTGTTCAGCGGCTTCAACTTTCCGTCACCATGACCAGCGAGTTGTTCCTTGCCCAATTCAGGCAATGGATTAACGAACTGCGGCAGATCGCCTCGGACCATCCCGGCACCGGCGCTTGCGCTTTGGCCAGCGCTATGAGCTTGTGGCAATGGACGCTTGCCCACATGCAGAAAGCCACGGACGCCGATGGCGCCAAACTCTATCACAAGAACCGCCAAGGCGTGACCTTCCCGCTTGCCGACGCGCTCTGCTGGCTGCTCGCCTCCCGTCAATTCATTCTCGATGTGCTGGAACTCGAACAAAAGGGCCCTGCCAATCCGGCGGTCGCCGATGGTCTGCCCGGACTCCTGAACTTCCTGACAGATCTTTGTCATATCCAGAGTGCCCGCGCTGCCGGCGAAGTCTCGCGCGTCTGCACCGAACTGGTCTACGGCTACAACCGGCACCCGGCGTGGGATGAGGCCAGTTGCAACGCCTGCTACTGCGCCGAAGCCCTCCAATCACTCGAAGGACTCATTCCCGGCATCGACGGCTCCGCCAGGGCCTACGCCGATGTTGCGGAAACGGGCGAAGCCCATCCTCCCAAGGCTGGTCCGTGCATCAATCCGACTGGCCTCGAAACTTTCGTGCGGCTTCGAAATCGACTGGATGGCTGCCTCACTGGCTGCCGGCTCGCCAAAGACCGGGCGGCTGATGCTTTGACCCGCGTCATGACCCGGGAAGCTCTTGATTATCCGGCGTGAACTCCACGGAGCCACCTGTGAACCCCCAGCAAGGCACAGTCGCTGACTCCGCTACCGCGGATCGTCAGTGTATGGATGTCGATGTGGTGTGTGTCGGTTTCGGGCCCGCCACCGCTGGCTTCTTGACCACGCTCTCCCGCCAGTTGGTGAATCCGGACGGCACCCCCGTCGCTGAGAGTGCGGCCGTTCCAGGGATGCCTCCCCAGGTGGTTTGCTACGAGCGTGCCGACGATATCGGTTTTGGCGTTTCAGGTGTGGTTACCCGCGCCAGGGGAATTCGCCAGACGTTTCCCGACTTGGATCCCAGCCAAATCCCTTTGGCGGCTCCGGTCCGGGAGGAGAAGGTGGTTTACTTGATGGACCCGGTAGGCGCCAGCCGGCGCTCGGCAACCATAAAGGCGGCGGATGCTTGCATCCGGGCGTTCAAAGGCCTTTTGCCCTTTGGTCACGACGCCCTGGAACTTCCCTGGGCTCCCGAATTCCTGCATAAGAAAGACGGCCTGCTCCTCTCCATGGGCCAGTTCATGCAATGGGTCGGTGCCCAAGTCCAAAGCACGGGCGCGGTTCAAATCTGGCCGGGGACGCCCGTCCAGCAAGCTCTCATCCAGGATCAGCAAGTCGTCGGTGTGCGTCTGCTCGACCAAGGAGTGGACAAGGCCGGCAAGGCTGCTGAGGGCTTTATGCCCGGTATGGATATTCACGCTGCCCTCACCGTCATCGGGGACGGGCCGGTGGGACAGGTTGGGCAGCAGATTGACGAGGCCTTGGGACTGCCTGAAGGACATCACATCCGTGATTGGGCGGTTGGGATGAAATTCGTCGTGGACTTGCCGGAAGGCACGCCCTTGAAACCCGGCACGGTATTTCACACCTTCGGCTTTCCGGAACCCGAAATCTTCGGCTTCCTTTACGTCCACCCGGACAATATCGCCTCCCTCGGGATTTTCGTTCCCTCGTGGTTCGACAGCCCGGTCCGAACTTCTTACCGCTATCTGCAGCACTGGATGCTACACCCGTACTTGTGGCGCTATTTGGCGGGCGGAAAACTGCGCTCCTGGGGCGCCAAAACGCTGGGAGAATCCGGACGCCGAGGCGAGCCGCACCTGGTCGGAAACGGCTTCGCGCGGATCGGCGAAAGTAGCGGCACTACGAATGTGCTTACCGGTTCGGGTGTCGATGAAGCCTGGACCAGCGGGGTTCAATTAGCTGAGAGCGTAGTCGAGTTGCTCAAACGCAAGCAGCCATTCACCCGGGCGAATCTCGAAGCGACCTACGTGAAGCGGCGCCGGGAAAGCTGGCTGGAAGCGGAAGCCCGAGTTGCGGAACGCTCGCGCGACGGATTCCAAAAAGGAGTCGTCGCCGGCCTGCTCGGCATGGCACTCACCGGGCTCACCAAGGGACGTTTTTGCCTCAACCAGGAGCCGGTCCCGCCCCACCAGCGCATCCCGTCCATCGAACAATATTATGCTGGCCGGATTTCCCTGGCCGAGATCGAACAACTCCGCAGAGAATGCCAGATCAAGGGCACCTCTCTCCACAACGCCCTGATGCACCGGGTGGGCTGGCCCTCCATTCACATGGACGGCAAATTGCTGGTTTCGCACCAGGATGCGCTTCTGCTCGGGGGCAAGGTACAAGCGCCGCCGGGGTACGCGGACCATGTCGTTTTTGTCTACCCCGAGCTGTGCGAAAAATGCGGCACCAAGATCTGCATCGAGCTTTGCTCCGGCCAAGCCATCAGCCCGGGCGAAAAGGGCGGTGTGCCAGCTTTTGATCGGGAGAAATGCGTCCATTGCGGCGCCTGCTATTGGAACTGTTCCCAACCAATTCCCGGGAATGCGGACCGCATGAATGTTGCCTTTCGCGCCGGCACCGGCGGATTGCACTCGGCCGAAAACTAATTCCGAGGTTTCGAGGGACCGCAAAGCACCAATCTTCTATTTATATAACATGAGCACTGGATACCAAATCGTCGTCTGCGGAGGCATCGTTCCCGATCCGCTGCAAACCCTCGAGCCCGTCGCCAACCCCTCAGGTCCGGCATTGAAGAATGAAATGATGCTGCCAGCGGTGCTGGATCCCTGGGCCAGCCACGCGCTGTATGAAGCCGCCAACCTCGCAAAGCAGGTGCCCGGATCCAAGGTCTGGCTCGCCAGCCTCGGCCCCAAGGCCAAGCTCCAGCAGGTGCTAATGACCGTGGCCCAAAAAGTTCCCTTCGAGCTGGTGGCCCTCGACGGAACCGCCAGTGGTTTTGCCGATGCCGCAGAAACCGCCGTCGTTCTCGCCGCGGCCATTCAGACAATCCCCGGCCTGGACCAATCGCGACTGCTGGTTTTCGGCGGCTGGGAATCGGCCTCGCGCGGTGCGGGTGTGACTATGCAGATGGTCGGCGAGCGCCTGGGCATTGTGGACCAGTTTCAGGGCGTGGATGAGCTCAAGATCGAAGCTGATGGTTCCTTCCAGGTTCTCGAGCGTGTGGAAGGTGGCAAACATCAGGTTTCCCGCTGTGCCGGCCCGCCGGCCCTGCTCGGCTGGGCGACCGGCAACCTGCCCGAGCCCAAGAACAACCCGCAAACCGGCATGGTCAACATGCGCTCGGTCATGCCTGCGCTGCAAAAGGCCAAACCCGTGAAATTGGCCGATACCATCGCTTATGCCTCCGTATCCCTTCCGAAACAACTGCGGGAAACGCGCATCGTGAAAGATAAGTCGCCGGACGAAATCGCCCGCGAGATCGTTGAATGGATCCGGAAATAGCCCAAGTCTCACCCTTGCCACCAAGTCCTATGGAAACCATTTTATTCCTGACCCACACTGAAACCGATGGCTCTCTGGGCAAACCTGCGCTGGAAGCGCTGGGTGCTGCCAACCGCCTCACGACTGCCGTCTCGGGCCAACTCGTCGTGGCCCTTTTTGGGGAAACCGTCCAGCCAGCCGCCGACCAAATCGCCACATGCGGCGCCACGCGGTTCCTCGCGGTGTCCGGTGCGGAATTCGGCACAAGCCGATATGCCACTGATGCGGCGGCCGCCGAGGCGCTCTGCCGGGCTGCCCAAGCCTCAATCATCATCGCCCCCGCGACCTCACGGGCCAACCGGTCTCTGCCAAGCGTTGCCTTCCGCCTCGACGGCAGTGTGGATACTCACGTCACTGGCATCCTTACCGAAGGCGGCAAGATCTCGACGACCCGCTGGTATTACCGACAAAGAATGGAAGCCGTCCAGCAGCGGGCAAAACGTCCCTGGCTGATTCTGTTGGATCCGGGCACCCAGACCCCATGGAGCGGAGTCGCCGCCACAGTTCAGGTCGAGTTAGTCCCGGTCGCCCTCTCAGACAAACTGAAGCGCACCACTGTCACCGGTACGCGCGAACCCTCGGCGGATGCCCAAACTATCCGACCGGATGCGGCCCTGCTATTCGTTGCTGGAGCCGGCTGGACCAAGAAACAGGCGGATGGACAGACGCATGTGCCCGAGGCCGAGAGGTTGATCCTGAATTTCCTCCACGCCACGCGGGCTTCCCTGGGAAGCACCAAATCCCTCGTGGATTGGGGCGGCGAAGGTCAGGCGGTGCTGTCGTTCCTGACACACTTCAACCAGGTGGGCCAGACCGGATCCACCCCGCGGCATCCCAAGGGCCTAGCCGCGTGTTGCCATGGCGAAGAGCCACACACCGTGGGTTGGCGATTCGTCACCGAACGGCGCGCGGTCAACCTGGACCCCAATTGCGGCTGGGCTCGAGGCAAGGCAGATGTACTCTACGTGGCCGACGCCTTCGCCGTGATTTCGAAGGTAAACGAATTGCTGGCCTAAAGTCTTTTTAGAGACCAGTCGTAAAGTCGACGCTGGTTTCTGCTGAAGACACAGCGCGCTGTGCTCCGCAGAATTAAGTCCGTCGAGATTAGTTCACCGCGTGGAAGCCCCCAGTTGGCTCTTCTGCCATTCGTATATGGATGTTACCCGCGGCTGGGGCCGTGGCGCGTCGCTCAGTGGAAAAACCTCGTTGCCTTGCATCTCAAGGGGTTCACCTTTTCCCGCGGCGAGTTTTCCGTTGCCGCCATACAGGCGGTTGTCGCGCACTTCAACACCAACACAGTTTGATTGCGAGAGAAACAGCATCGGCGACTGACCATCTTTCAGCGCAAAGACGTTCCCTTGGATGATGTGGTCAAAGCTGGTGGTTCCGGCGTACACGCCCTGGCCGCGCTCCACAACGAAGCGATTGTGCAGGATTAGCCAATTCTCATTCATGCCTCCCATCCAAAGGCCGGTTTTGGGTGAGGTAATGTCGCAGTTGTAGACCACGTTACGCGGGCCGTTCGGACCGTGGGCAGCATCGTTTGGCGGCGAGGCCCACATTCCGAAACCATAAGCGCCGTGATCCGCCACGGATTCAATGCGGCACTGCTCGAATAGGTTCTCGTTGCACCAACCCGCATGCCACTGACCGTCACTCTCGCGGAACAGGCTTTTCCGAATCACGTTGCCGGCTGCCCCCCACTGGAAGAGTGGCGCATGGCGCATCTTTCGCGTCTCCACATTTTCCATCAGGGAATCCCAGCAACCATCCCAACCTGTGTACGCCGTGCCCCCGCCGCCTTTGAACCAGGCGTCGTCGAAAAGACAGTCCCGGATCTCGCACCACTTGGCCTGGGAACCGTAGACGGGAAACCGTCCGCATTTCCTCACGGTTACGCCTCGTGCCCAGCAATTCCAGGCATGAGAAAACAGCACACTCGAGATCCACAGGTTCTCGGTCTGCTCCAGGTGAAGGTCTTCCACACCTCCGCGTTGAATGGGGACCACCTTGCGGAGGTAAGAGCCGTCAATCGACGGAAACTCGATCCGCAACGGTTGACTGAGTGTGACACGTGATCCCTCGACTTTCTCGATTGTGGTCTCGTACCGGCGGTAAACGCCCCACAGGCATGCGTTCTGGGTGAGCTTCTTCCAACGCTCAGTAGCTGGACCATCGATCATCACGGCATCACCAGTCCGAAGTCCCTGCACGCTTTCCAGGTGCAGCACGCGATCGCCACGCCGACCGTCTCTGGCCAGTTTCAACTCTGCCCCCTCCAACCCCAGCCCGGCAAAGGCAATCGCTCCACGCGAATCGGGAACGGGTCGGCGGTCTTCAAAAGTGCTGTCCAGGATGATTGGAATCTCAGAAGTCAGCCTCGTGCCATTGGAGTATTCAGCAATACCCCGCAACTGGTGTGGACCGTCGGAGAGAGCCCTGAATGCGCTGCGGGCGGAACCAGCAAATGAAAACGTATTGCCCGAGTGCTGACCGCTGTTCCAGACGGCCAGTTCACAATCGTCCATAAGGATACGCATTTGTTTGAGGCCGGAAGGCTTGGCGTGTAACTCCAGGCGCGTGCTCTTCCCCACCCGGCTGCCAGGAGGCGGCCAAAAGAAGGTCACCCCGTCTGCCGGCAACGCGTAGCGGAAGATCAGCCGGGTCTTGTCGGCACCTTGCCCCCGGATGACGACCCCATCATGCCGCACGGTAACCGGGCCGTTTAGGTAATACGCACCTTCACCAAGCACCACGGCGCCACCACCGTTCTTGCCAACCGTGTCACAGGCCTTCTGCAGCGCCGCTGCGTCGTCTTCTTCGTCGTTGGCCATTCCTCCATGCGCCTCAACTGTTGCAACGGCCCTAACCTTCGGAATGCCTCCCTGCACGCCGGTGCGAGTCCAATTGGGATAGACTATCCCATCCGGGCCGACTACGTCGGCAGCCGTCAGGCGATGTTTTTCATCGGGCTTGATTTTGTAGAGCGAAGGCCAGGGCCGAAGCGATGCGCCGTCTGCTGGCTCGGCGGCAGTGAGGAAAAAGCTGCTTAGGCAAAAGCCAAGCACGCAGAAATCCAAAATGGTTCTCATGGTGACTGAATCGGCAAGGTTTAGACGACTGGGTTCTAGCACACATTCATCCCATGCACGGCTTCATGCAATGGCTTTAACGACCCTAACAGGCAACCCAGCGTGTCTGTCTGGGTCAACTGGGTTCCAGAGAGGCTCATGTTCCCTGCTCCATGGCAGGAGGCCCCTACTTTCAGGCAGGTCGCGATGTCGCGGACGGGTGCTTTTCTATAGCCGTCCATCGAGGTCGATGATAAACAGGTTCCACATGAATCGTGTGTTGCGACCCGCGCCGTTGGTGCTGTCTGTGCTGTTCTGGACCTTGGTTTTCTCCCAAGCGCAAGGGTTTGCTCAATCGGAATTGGTCCGGGAGGTCTTGGAGGGCACTCGGAATGAAGCGCGCGCGTCGTGGTGGGGATTTAATCCAACCAACTCCACAGCCATCCTCCAGGTCGCCATCAACTCGCGGGTCAGGAAACTGGTCATCGACCGGCAGGAATCGGCATGGATCACCGACCCACTGACTGGCGTCAGCAACCAGGAGCTTGTTTTCGAGGCCCAGTCAGAACTGGTCGCTTTGAAGGGGAGCTTTAGACCGAAGGGCGCATGCCTGCTGTCGTTTCGAGAATGCCAAAACGTCATCATCCGTGGAGAAAAGGAGGATGGCGGCAAATCGGCACGCGTGCGTATGCACAAAGAGGACTATCTATCCCACGCGTATGAGAAATCCGAATGGCGGCATGGCCTGGCGTTTTACAGTTGCCACGGCGTGCTGATTCAGGATCTGGCGATTGAGCAGTCCGGTGGTGATGCGATTTACCTGGGAACGACAGATGCAAAAAAGCCGAATCGCGACATAGTCATCCGGCGTGTGGACTGCAACGACAACCATCGCCAGGGAATCAGCGTGATCAGCGCGGAAAACCTCCTGATTGAGCACTGCCTGCTACGAAACACCCGGGGGACGGCGCCACAGTCGGGCATCGATTTTGAGCCGAACCATCCTGAAGACTCGCTCATCAACTGCGTCATGCGCCACTGCGTCGCGGAGAGCAATGCCGGAACCGGTTTCCAAATCTGTCCCCAGTCCATGAGCAGTCGCTCCAAACCCATTTCCATTACCCTGGAGCACTGCGTTTCGCGCGGCAACAAACAGCATGCGATTCACTTGTGCAGCGCTCCAAAAGACCCTCCCGGCGGGCATTTGCGGATCGCTCACTTCCTCTCGGTGAATGATTCGATGTGCGGCCTTTCGGTGCAGTTCAATCCCTACGACGCGCTGCGAATTGATTTGGAAGATTCTCTCATTCGCGACAGCGCCCGCAATGATTCGTTCTTTCCGCCGCTATACGTGGAGGGCATGAACTCGGATAGCCGCCCGGCTGGCAACATCCATTTCAAACGCGTTACGATCAAAGATGATATCGACCGTCCGTTCATCAAAATCAGCGATCGCAAAGGAAACGGCCTGAGGAACATCACCGGTGAAATTATCCTCGAACGAAACGGGCAGAGAAAACAGGTCGCGGCAGTTCCGAGCCAAACGCAATGAACAAGACCACGCCAGACTGCTTGGAGTTCCGCCGCCGTAGCACCCCGGGCCGCACGCTGCATCACGGCGACTGCATGCGGATACGAAAGAAACCCAACCCTGAGGCAGGGGGATCCACGTAAACAGTTTCAATCAAGCCTGAGCCATCGAGCAAGTCGTCAGTTGCCGGGTCGCCGGGATTACGAGCGTGCTTGACTTCAGTCCAAGCAGGAAGGGCGAGAGCCTCTGTTTTCTGCACGGTGTAGCGATACCCTGGGGTAGTCACGAAGCTCAGAGAGACTTGGGATGCGACCCACTGGAAGGCGCTGATCGTCGGCAAAGGCGCTGCTTTCGCGAGCACGAAAGGGAGCACATAGGTGCCGGCATTCAACCAGAGCTTCACTTCGAGGGTGTGCTTGTCCACGACGGTAAACGATAGCTTTGTCCATGGCGGCAATCGGTACAGGCTCAGCCCTTCAGGCACCGGATACGGGAATGTAATGCGAAAGGTCTTGGTGCTGCCACTCGTTGCGGTTCCGCTAATGACAAAGCCGAGCGAGTTATCCCAGTCGATCATGAGTGGCACCCCCTCGCGCGGGTAGGTGGTTGGATCGCAACCGGGGCAGTTCGTGATCGAGGTGTCGCTGATCGTGAACCCGGCACCAGTGCGCACACCATAAATGTAAACCGTATTGGTCACCGACCGCTCAGCATCCTTGTTGTCCACAGCCGTGAAATGCACTTCGTAAGCACCCGAGTTGGTATAAATGTGATTCACCGAAACGCCGGTGCCGGTTTGATGGTCACCAAAGTCCCATTCCCAGCCGACGACCGTGCCATCGCGATCGGTGGAATCCGAAGCATCCCCAAGCAAGGGTTCCGCAATCGCGATCACATTTGTGGATAATTCCATTATAGCGGTGGGAGCCGAATTGGGCGCGAGCTTGAACAACCAGACCGGCGGGGTGGTGGAGTTCCCATCATCGCCCACAACGATGTAACTGCCGTCCGTGAGAGCTAAGATTGCGTCGCCAGTTTCGTTGCAGTTCGCCGTCCCGGGAAAGGTCTCGATCCACTTTAATGCTCCATCGGAATCCGTTTTGAGAAGCACGACTTCCGAGTCGAGATGGCCGTATGGGGTTTCGCGGAACCGCATCACCCCGGCAAGGATGTATCCCCCATCAGGAGTCAGTGCGGCGCCGTAGGCAATGTCATTTTGATCGAAGACCGCGGGTCCCGACCACGAATGACTGCCTAAAGGGATGCCATTGGGCGAGAGGAAGGACAGCCAGATATCCCCGTAGTATGCGCCGGCGACGACGAAGCCCTGCTCTGGGACATGCCGGTGCCCTACCCAATAGCAATTCTCCCGATAGCCCAAGACATTAGTCCAGATCGGCAAGCCGGACGCGTCGACCCTGATGAACCAGTTAGCACTCCCGTTGGCATCGGCGTAAAAAAGTGCGCCGCCATCGGGGGTCGCAAGAATCCGGTTAGCGATTCGCCCGGCATCCATGTCATAGTTTCGAGTCCAGACTTCGTTGCCGGCGGCATCCGTCTTGATCAGCATAGGCCTCAGCGAGCTATTCACTCCGCCCATGAGGTAGCCGCCGTCAGTGGTCTGGACGAGGCACATGGCCTGTTCATCCTGACCGGCGACGCCGAACAACTTCATCGGCCAAGCAGGTTCCCCGTCATCACCCACCTTGAGCAGGAAGGCGTCGTGATTGGCGGACCTTCCGTAGTGACCTGCCATGACATACCCGCCGTCCGTGCCATGCACGAGCCCCTGGGCATACTCGGCCTCGCTGCCAGGTCCATCGTAGAGCCTCTCCCAAACTGGCAGACCACGGCGGTCTACCTTGAGAGCCCACAGGTGATTGTTCACGAGTGAACCGCCGCCTGTCCCCCCGGCGACCACAAACCCGCCATCGGGAGTCGGTAGCAAGCCGGACACAGCATAAGTATCCGTGGCGCCATAGAACCGCTGCCACTGCATTACGAGTCCTGCCAACTCCACACTCTGGGTCGCCCAAGACCTGGGGCCGTCTGCGCTCAGTACCTCCAGCGTTACGTCATAAATGCCCAAGACTGAGTAGCTGTGCTGCGCCGTTATGCCGCTGCCCGTAGTGCCGTCACCGAAATCCCACCGATAGGACAAGATCTCGCCCCCGGGATTGCTGGAGGCACTGGCATCAAAAGTAATTACCTGGTCACGGAATACGGGGCTGGCAGGCTGGTAACTAAAGGCGGCCATAGGCACGTGCAGGTCCGTCATCACTTTTACCACCCACATCCAATGGTTCGTGCCGACTTGCGCTTCACCGCCCAGCACGTATCGACCGTCGACACCCAGATCTGCGCCATAAGCCGCGTCCAATCCTTCACCGCCAAGGGCGATATCCCAAATCTGTGTGCCCGCCGAATCGGTCTTTATTACCCAAACATCCTTGCCACCGGCGCCCATTGAATCCGTCTGCCCGGCCACGATGAAGCTGCCCGAGGCGTCCACCAAAGATCGCCCGAAATCGTTGGTTGAGTTACGTCCGAAAGTGCTGCTCCACTGCAGCACGCCGTTGGGGGCGTACGAACTGAGCACCACATTCCGGTAGAAAGGAATTGGTAACTCTGGCCCCCTTTGCCTGCCGACCGTAGTCCAGTTACCATCGGAACCCGGCTTCACGTCGTAGCTCCACACCGCTTGGGTGTTAGTCCAAACCGGGATGAGTGAGGCGTTCAGTTTCACCGTTGATTCGTGAATGACCAAGAGATAACCGCCGTCGGAAGTCCGCTCGATCGACTTCGGGCCGGAGGCCAGCCATTCGTTGCCGGGTTGCTGCGCTTCCCGCAACTCAACCACACGTCCATCGCTGTCCAGACGCAGCAGGTAGCCCAGCCCCATGGTCCCCGAGTCGGTGTCCAGAGGGTTGATCAGGTAGTCGGCGTAGGCCTGGCCGGTCACCACAAAACCGTCGGGGGTCTGAACAACAGCGGTGCCCCATCTTGCGAGCCCGGGCCCGTATTCGAACATCCCGCGGGCCACATTGGTCTCCCACACGGGTTGAAGCAGGAGGTCAGTCTTCATCACCCAAAGCGTCGGGTTGATCCACTCCGGCCGAGGATCACTTGGAAGTCCGAGAAAGTACTGGCTCTTGTAACCAGTAATCACGTAGCCATCCGGTTGCCCCATGGAGTTGGTAGCGGCGGTCACGGCACTCACACCACAACCCAAGCGGCCCCACACCGGGTATTCCAGCCCCAGGAAGACATTGGTCCTGAGGATAGCTCCATCCTCTGCGACCACCGCCAGCGCTGCAGAATCATACAGGGTGTCGCCCGACAGTCTCACCTCGCCAGCCACGATCAACCCCTCCTGGCAACGCTCCAAAGCCATCGCGCGCGAGCTTACGAAGTTCGTAAAGAGGACGCGCGCCCAAGCGGAGCCTGGCGGGCTCAGGAAGTAGTCAAGTTCCGCGCAGCAGGCAGAGGACGTCATCAGGGCAACCAGCGCCACCACAGAAAGACTGAACTGATCCGTATTGGTTTTCATAATGAGTTATCCGTTGGACTTGAAGGCTTTGCACGGGCGCAACTGTGGGCCGTGAAGCGCAGTATCTCCTTGCTCACCCGGCCAAGCCGGGCAACCCCTGTTTTCCATCGGTCGCTTCATGGCTGGACCGCCAAAAAGGGTAGTATGCGCTATTTTGGGGGACATCTTCTCTTTAGCAGATTTCTAAGAATTTGCCAGAAAAAAGCGCTTCTCCGTATCTGCTTCCAACCTTCGATTTTCGACAGCGTCACATTCAGGCACGACTCAAGCCACGCAGCGGTCGTGGGTCGGCCCCACCAGGAGAAGAGGCCGATCCAATACGGTGTGCAGAACCGGGGATTAGCGAATAGCGCCGAATCTCTGGAGGATTTCCAAGGTACGCTCCAGGGGCAGGGCTTCTGCGGTGCCCCGGTGGCCGACGACCGTAGCAGCGCGAAAAAGGGAGTTGTAAATGGCTTCTTCTGTAGCATCGGCCACGGCCTCAAACAGGGGAGTCATGGAATTATTAGAAAGCTCCGGGAAGCGGTGCAGGGTTTCGCCGGGGCGACGCCGACACTCGGCCGCAGTGGAGAAAGCGATAGCGTAATCGCCGGAACCGTTGGAGAGGTTGGAGCCAGTCCGAGCCAGACCGGCCACGGTTCGCGCGGCGAGACGCTCCAGGTTGCGAGCACTTAAGGGGGCGTCCGTGGCGACGATGATCATGATACTGCCATCGCCCGATCCCTCGCCCTGCTTCGCCGAGCGGGCCAGTTCACGCCCCACTGGAACGCCCGCGATGACGAGATCGCCGCCGAAGTTGCTTTGCACCAGGACCCCGACCGTGTGTCCACCCGAAGCGGAGGGCAGTTTGCGGGAACTCGTGCCGATACCCCCTTTCCAACCAAAGGCCACGGTACCGGCGCCAGCCCCCACGGCGCCTTCCATTACGGGGCCCCCGGACGCCTTGTCCAGAGCGCTCTTGACGTGGCCGGGCATGATCGGACGGGAGCGAATGTCGTTCAATAATCCGTCATTGGTCTCGCCAACGACAGGGTTGATAGAGCGCACAGTTTCCATGCCGGGCTGGGCCAAGAGCCACTCGACCATGGCATCCGCAGCTTTCCAGGTGCTCAGGGTACCGGTTAAGAGAATGGGGGTTTCCAACTCGCCCAACTCCCGCACCTGTGTGACACCCAAGAGTTTTCCGAAACCATTCGCCACGTAAATAGCCGCCGGCACTCTTTCGAGAAAGACATTGCCGCCATGCGGGATGATGGCGGTCACCCCGGTGCGGATGGAGTCGCCGGCAATGACGGTGGTGTGGCCAATACGCACGCCAGCGACATCTGTGATGGCGTTGAGAGGGCCGGCTGGCAAGGATCCTACAATAATCCCTGCCTCGCGGGCCCGGGGGCGGGCAGGCAAGGAGTGGGAAACGGGTGCTTTGGAAGGTATGATGGCCTCAGGTGAGGGAGATGCAACCCGGTCGGAAGCCAGCGCTTCGAACTTGAGGTTTACTCCGGGGTTGGCTGGGTGAGCCGAATCGGATTGGAGGTTTTTGGCCATAAGCATCACGAGCATGCTGATTAAAGCCCAGGATCGCCCCAACCAAAAGCCGGATTGTCTTTGCATGGGGAGGATTCTGCCAGAATCCCCATAGAAATTCTATGGTTCTGAAATTGTGAGTCCCCCGAGGGATGGATGCCGGACCAAGGCTGCGGACACCCTAAAAACTTGACACCCAACGGTATTAATCGGACCTGGGCTTGGGGCGGCCGCCGGGAGGCAAAGCACCCGGGCCATAGCTGGTAGGATCGCTCAGAAGTCGAGGTTGCTCGGCATAGACCCTGAGGGCGTCGCCTTGATCACGGAGCCAGTTGTCGAGTTGGCGGCGCAGCTTCTTCAGCCGCGAGGCGTAGCGGGGGTCAGTGGCAAGGTTGTTCTGTTCGTGCGGATCGGAAGTGAGGTCATACAGTTCCTCGGCAGGCCGGGCGTGGTAGCGCCGGAGAACAGCGGCCGCATGGTCGTTGGTTTGGGCGGCGGACTTCGAGCGCCCGATTCCCTTCAGTGTCTGCAGTTCATCAAATGAGGCCTGGGACAGGTCCGTAATGCGGTTGTATTGCAGCATAAGCTGTTCGGCGGCCGAGGCACCGGCCAATGCGGAAAGCAACTCGGCGTTATTGATGGGTTCAAATCCCGGCATCCCTCATCCTCCCTGTCAAAAATGGGCTGTTTGGATCAGACATAGGAAGACTTCAAGAGCTAACTGGATGAAGCTGTGCCACAAAGAATCTCCCGTTCTGGACTTGTGGCGCATAAGGTCCTTGCCAACAAGTGGGGCCATGGAGTGGATCCCAGTTGCAGCAATACACCGGCGGTCCAGGAACGGGGTAGCGCTGCCGGAGGCCGGAAGCGAAGCGAGCCACAGCTCGCGGCCGGAGGCGTGCGCCTGGGTCCCGGTCCTGGGGCGCCTTGTCACCGGCCCTCCCGGCTCGTGGCCGAAGCCGCCTTAAGTCACCCGCCGGGGCCCATGTGCATAACGCACTTTGGAGGTAACAGTATGGCATACCAATACGAGGTAGCGTCGGTTGCAGGATTCGTCCAACAGTTGGCAGTCGGCTACATCGCAAATGGCTATTATTTCTAAGTGCCGGGACATATCCCCACCGACAAGGACCCGGCCCAAACGGACTCCAGGATCCTTGATCAGTATGGCATCGGGATCTCTAAGTGGACCCGTTGTCGACACCGGAAGACGGGCGCTGCGGCCGTGCAGTATCTTCGCTATCGGCATCAGTTCGTGATTGTCGCCACGCACGTTGAACATCCATTCTTCGAAGATGAGACCCGCAATATACGTGATGTCCCCGTCCACCCGATCCGCTTTATGGGGTATTCAATTGGCTGCCGGCGAGGACGCGAGGATAGCTAGAGCCTGTCCCAAGAGTGGCTGT
>DIXK01000039.1 GCA_002428665.1 Verrucomicrobia subdivision 3 bacterium UBA6082 | reverse complement strand
TCTCGCACAACCACCTTGGATTCCACTTCGTTTTTGAGAATGGGCGGATTCGGGTTTGCAGCATTGACCTTGGTATAATCCGCGCGGTCATTCGACGCCTTGATGTCCATGGAAATCCGGTTGTCATCCGTAATTTTCGGCTTGACTTCCAGTCGCAGAAGGGCGTCTTTAAAGCTGATGGTTGGAGGCGAGGTGGTCGTTGACGGCGTGACATAGGGAACTTCCTCACCCTGTTTGATCATGGCCTTTACATTATCCATCGTCACGACGCGGGGCGCGGAAATGATTTTGCCCTGCGTGGTCTTTTCCAACGCTGATAACTGCGCTTCAATAAAACCGTGAGCCCCTCCAAAAACCAGACCCAAAGTTGGCCCGAGTATGTTGGTAGGCATATTGACTGCCGCCATCGTCATGGCCGGGTTAATTTCAGCCGGAAATGGGTATCTGTAAGCTCCCGTTGTCGTGAGCGGGTTGGTTGCACCTGTTATACCCAGTCCATACGACCCGCCGATGTTCTGGCTGGTGCCGCCTCCCCACTGAATTCCCAGGTTCCGGATAAAATCGTCCGATGCCTCCACAATCTTTGTTTCAATGTAACTACTCAGGTCGCCCCACCATGGAGCCACCGTAGACTGGCGAGTCGTATACACCTTCCCAGATTTTAAGCCCAAAAAATAAAATCATTTTCTGCTGGACTCAGGCGAAGGAATGTTGTAGTCTATGAGCCATGGCAGAAATCATGGTTGTTCAAGGACGGGAATTACACGCCGAAGACACAGAGCTGATTCGATCTCTCCTGGCGGAACACGGGGACTGGTGCCGAACGCGGATCAGCGAGGAGCTTTGCCGGCGTTGGGACTGGCGCAATGGAAAGGGCCGATTCAAGGATATGGCGGCGCGCACACTGCTGCTGAAGCTTGAACGTGCCGAGCTCATCCAACTTCCCAAGCGGCGGGGTTCTTCATCCAACGGGTTTCGTAACCGCACCCCACCCTTTGTGGCTCATGCAACCGATTCGATCCGTTGCGCGTTGCGCGATCTAAGGCCTCTGGCCGTGAGCATCGTCGAGCCCGAATCAGCAGACCTGCGGTTGTTCAACTGTCTATTGAGCCGTTATCACTATCTTGGCCATCGCAACACGGTAGGCGAGAACATCCGGTATCTGATGCGCGACTGCACGGGACGGCCGGTGGGCTGTGCGCTGTTCGGCTCGGCGGCGTGGAAGTGCGCGGCGCGCGATGCCTGGATCGGTTGGGATCGCGCCAGACGGGAAGCAAACCTCGGTTTCCTGACGAACAACACGCGCTTTTTGGTGTTGCCCTGGGTGACGGTACCGCATTTGGCCAGCCACCTGCTTGCGACTTTGGCCAGACGCGTTCGCGACGACTGGCAGGCCAAGTATGGGCATCCAGTGCATGCGCTGGAAACCTTTGTGGATCGCGATCGTTTCAAGGGAACCTGCTACCGGGCGGCCAACTGGTTGCGGCTCGGCTCGACGCAGGGACGCACCCGCAACGATCGCAACCATTGCCTCCGCGCTACGGTCAAGGACGTGTATCTCTATCCGCTCAGCCCGGACTTCCGGCGGGAGTTGTGCGTATGATCGGCTACGAACAGGCATTGGCGGTCTGCCGAACCGATCCCGAAGCGGCGGCGCGATTGCTATGCGAGTTTTCACGCGAACTGGACCAGTTGAAGGCGGAGGTCGCCACGCTGAAAGCGGAGAACGCCGCCCTGCGCCGCGACTGCCAGTCGCTTCGTGATGAACTCCAGGCACTCAAGGAGAAAGTCGCGAAGGACTCACACAACAGCAGCAAGCCGCCGTCCTCAGACGGTCTTTGCAAACCCAAGCCCAAGAGTCTGCGCCCGCCCAGCAATCGGCCCACCGGCGGCCAACCCGGACATCCGGGCAAGACGTTACGCATGGTGGCCATGCCGGATATTACAGTGCGTCGCCCGGTCGAGCGCTGCTCGGGCTGCGGACGTTCCCTGGCAAAACAGCCTCCGGACCGTGTCGAGCGTCGGCAGGTCTTTGATCTGCCCGATCCGAAGCTTTGGGTCACCGAGCACCAGGCTGAAGTCAAAACCTGCGCCTGCGGCTGCATCAACCGTGCAACGTTCCCCCCGGAAGTCGTAGCCCCCGTGCAGTATGGTCCCCGCGTCAAGAGCGCGGCTGTCTATCTGCGCAACTACCAGTTGCTGCCCTCCGATCGGCTTACCGAGATCATGCGCGATCTCCTCGGTTGCGAGAGCTTCAGTGAGGGTGCCCTGGCGAACTTCGGCGCCGATTGCTCACGACGTCTCGAACCGGTCGATACGCTGATCCGCGATCTGACGGCCAAGGCCGAGGTGGCCGGGTTCGACGAAACCGGCGTGCGCGCCATCGGCAGCCTACACTGGCTGCATACCGTATCGACCCGATGGCTTACATGGTACTTTGCCCACAAACGGCGCGGTCGCGAAGCCATGAACGCCGCCGACATCCTCCCCGACTTTAGAGGCCGCGCCGTACACGACTTCTGGGACTCCTACATCACGTTCGACTGCAACCATGCTTTCTGCAACGCGCACCTTTTGCGCGAACTGATCTTTCTGTGGGAGGAACAAAACCAGCAATGGGCCAAGACGATGATCGACCATCTGTTGACGATCAAGACGGCGGTCGATACCGCCCGTGAAGTGGGCCTCGCCACCCTGCCCACCGAGGATCTCGACCGATTCCACAAACGCTATCTGCGGATCGTGGAAGCCGGTTATGCCCAGAACCCCTTCATGGAATTGTCGGCCGGCCCAAAACGCCGGGGCCGCCGCAAGCAGAGCAAAGCCCGCAACCTGCTCGACCGATTCCGGAACCACCACGACGGCATCCTCGCCTTCATGCGCGACTTCTCGGTCCCGTTCGACAACAACCTGGCCGAACGGGATCTGAGAATGATGAAGCTGCGGCAGAAGATCTCCGGCACCTTCCGCAGCTTTGACGCCCTCGTAGACTTCTGCCGTATCCGCGGATATGTCTCCACGGCCAGGAAGAACGGCATCAACGCCCTCGACGCCCTGCGCCGTGTCTTTCTGGGAGACCCTTTCCTCCCCGCCGGCAACACCTCTTAGCCGCACTTGCTCGCCAGCCAGAACCCTCGCTGAGCATTATGACCTCTATCTGGATAATCTACAGGCTTGCCAAAATCATCCTCATCCTGTAGATTAGCGACCTGAGTAGTTACGTTTCAATCATGATTTGGCGAAGCTTGCCTTTCTCGATGTCGGACTGCTGTTCTCTGGCTTTGCGTTCATCTTCCGTCTTGCGCTTGTCTTCTTCGGCCGCTTTTTTATCCGCCTCATCTTTTTTCTGTTTCGCCAGCGTCATCACCGTGATGACGTCACCCGCCTGCTTTTTAGCCAGCCCCTTAATGTCCAGGATGGAATTCAGGGCCTGTTCCCACGGCACGCTTTTCATCGTCAGTGTGACATTGCCTTTGACGTCATCGCCGGAAATAATGCTGATGTTGCCGTATTCGGCCATCAGGCGCAGAACGCTTTTAATTTCCGCGTCCTGAAAATCGATGGAAATGATCCGATCCGTATAGCGTTTGACGGCCTCGCTGCGCGCCGGTTTTTTTATCTCACCGCCTTCACTGGATTGACCGGAGCGATCAGCGGCTGATTTTGCCTCCAGAGCGGAAACATTGAAATCAATGATGACTTTATTTCCTTCCGGTCTGATCGAATAAGGCGTATTTTCTTTGAGATTAATTTTTAAATAAACCCAAGACTTGCCCTGCACCGTCCGCTGCTGTGTGCTGACGCC
>DIXK01000052.1 GCA_002428665.1 Verrucomicrobia subdivision 3 bacterium UBA6082 | reverse complement strand
TGGGATGCTACTGATTTCAAAGGGGACTAGAATTATGAAGGTAAAGTCCACCGAAGACCGGCGTTGCGATGTGGGGTGGGGTTTAAGCCGGTCACAGACCGGCGCTCCGTTTTGAGCGGCCATGGTTCCGTAACTCTCATGCCAGTTGATGGACTATTTGCGAACCAAATGATCGCGGAGTCCTGGCGATTCATCACGCGTTACCTGGCCCTCGAGTATTTCAGGCGCGACTTGCGCGGCATGGTCCCTTGGGTATTAAACCCGAAACTGGATTGTCAATAATGAGGACTGACACTCGCTCGCGTGTACTGAACGCTTCGCGGGACCGCTTCACGGGGAAGGGAGCCGCTGGACCCGGTAGAATCTGAACGGCGCCGAGCCGTCGTCCACGATGGAATAATACCCGTTGGCGGATGTGATTTCGCCTGGCAACGTGACCCACGGAATCGCGCCAGTGGCGGGGATTTGGGTCGCCGCTTCCACCAGGAACTGCAACCCGGGGGCGTCGGTCCAATTCAGGGTTGCGTTGCCGTTCAGGACGTGAAGTTGCAGCATTAAGGGCATTTGCGCGCCTCGCAGGATCGGCGGCGGCCCCCAAGTTTGATTCACGATGGCCGATGCCGGCAGGTAAAGCCGCATATTCAAGTGGAACCCGCCGGCCGGTGCCGGCAACCAGTTGGACAGCTTGTCCGCGTCCGGCGGGGCATGCTGGACGTAGATGGTCAGGGTGCCATCCGCGTTGAAGGTCAGCCCGTTGGTCGGATAGGTGCCGATCTTGTAGCGGTTGATGGCGTTGCTCACGAGGTTATTGTCCGCGCCGTACATGGTGATGGACCAGAAGGCGCCGACATCCGGAAGGCCGTTGGACGGGAAGGTAATGGTGTAATTGTTGGCACCGCTGGTAGGCTGGCCGCTGGCATCGCGCCCTGCGGTCACCAGGTAAACGGCTTCTTGCGGGTCGTGGTTGACAATCCCAAGAAAGCTCTGGCCGCCGGCACGCATCATGAAATCATTGGACTGTCCGGCGCGGCCGTTGTCCGGGGGCGGACAAATCCAACCGTTGGTCACGAAATAGGAGGAGGGTGGGTTGGTTACGAACTGATTGATCATAATCCACCCATCGATGGCGGCGTCTCTGAGGCCGGCCTTGGTGATGTCGTCCACCTGGTCCACGTCCTGATTCGGTCCCACTCCGATTTGGGCGAAGTAATCCACCAATCCCTTCTGGCTGGGCACGTTCGGGGGGTTCTCGGTCATCGCCCGGTTCATCGTCCTCCAAGCCGCCAGGCCATCGGTCGAGGTGTAGGGCACCCACACATTCCGATCGTCGGGCGGCACATTGGTTGTCCCCCAGTCGCTCAACGGGGTAAGCTGGTACTGGGCCTGGATCGCATAAACGTTGGTCAGGTCATTCACATCATAGACCAAGGTGCGGCCCATGATGAGCGCATAGGGCGTCGAGGAGTTGGTCAGCGGGGTAACATTGGGCGGGCAGGGGCCCACCCAATCCGGCCCTGCAATCAGGTAATTACCGGCGTTGGTCCCGGTGGTGCGTGTGCCCACATAGGCGAAGTTGTCCGAGCTGAAGCCTGCTATCTGCATCGTGTAATACCGATCGATAGCTGGCACGGAAAGGACCATCGGCTCGGTCGTCAAATTGAGCCAGGCTACCGAGTAGAGCGTGTCGGTGTTGGGGTTGCCGCCGCCCCGAAAGCTAGCATCCTTGAGCGTTGTCGCGTGAGAGAACTTGTTTAGCGGGGCGTAAGGGTGATCATTTTCGGGCGTGGGTGGTTGTGTGACCCATTCCCAGCGGTAGTGGGCCATGTTGATCCAGGGAAAACCGTAGATATAGGCCTGCACCCCGAGTGTATAGGCGAATTTGTACTTCCAGTCGTTCGTGTCCTGGGCCAGCGTTGGGCTGGAGCCCATCGCCAGAATGGTCATGCCAGCCATGGCCGGTATTGCTTGCTTCAGAACTTTGGTTAGGTTTTTCATGGGTTTTCAGCTTCACGCAAGTGTCGGTCCTCACCCTTGACACGAGCGCAGGAGTTCCTTCTGTGGGAGTGTCGGCGATTTGAGATTCAGCAGATCGGACACATAGATCCAAGCGCCCCTGTGCAGCCGTTTGGCTATCCACTTCAGGCTCATCGTGTCGTAGTTTCCTGCTGTCAACACCTCGCGATCCTGGTCTTTCCTGTGTCACCTTTGCGCACGCGATCTCAAACCGTCCGAAGGTAACTGTTATTGCCGCCATCGACCGCCGTGGCCTCATACTCGTCCGGCCAAGAGATAACCGCGGAGTCCTGGCGATTCATGACGCGTTATATGGCGCCCAGATGTTTCAGGCGTAACTGGCGCGGCTTGGTCCCACGGGTATCAAACCCGGAACTGAATTGTCAATAGTGAGGACTGAAAGTGGGAAGCTGAAGGTTGGAGGCCGGTTCGGGTATAGCCTGATTTTGCGGGGCGGGATTCCGGACAGGCCTTGTCCCGGGGGAGGTTTTTGCAGCTCTTTCAGGGAGGTTTTAACCACTAATTTCCACTAATTGACACTAATTTTGACCGGCAAAGGCCAGGATAAAGTACCTCATCAGTTCTTGTCGGGTTGGTTCATCGAGAATACTGCTCAAACGATAAGGACTCAGCTCGCAGGCCAAGGACGTAAAGCCCGAACCGCACCAAACGATGGGTTGACTCTTTTTCACGGTGGCGATGTAGGCTATGCGACACGCTGAAAGCCGACGCAGCCGGACCGAGGACCCTGATGCGGCAGGTCCGGCCCGGTGCCTCGACTTGGCGTTACTTTGGCGAATGCTGGCTGACGATCAAATCAACCGAAGGAGTCTGCGAAGATGTTGTCCGCCCATTGAAACATCTGTTGTGCGCCATCCGATGTCGGCACAGCCGATTCTCCGAACGAGGCCTCCACCCGTCTCATGGCTCCGGAGTCTGGATCGTACTGATACGAGGCGGTAAGCCACGCGGCTTTGCTCGAGGTTATTGGGCTGTAGCAGGCCGAACTGGTCACGGGACTGGGATCCGGTGGCAGTCCGTTAAAGGCCCGTATGATGGCGTCGGCGCACACCTTGGCCTGCGCGTTGGCCATGTGGCCGGACTTGGGCTGCCCGGTGCCCTGCGAGTCGCCAAGAATGTGGATGTCCGGGTGGACGGTCGATGCGTAAGTCAGCGGATTCACCAGCGCCCAGCGGCCGCTGGGATCGTTGACCAGCCCAGCCGCGGTGACGATTTGCCCGGCGCGATGCACCGGGATGATGTTCACCACGTCCCCGCGAAACGTGCCCACAGGCGTGGTGACGGTCCGGGCCGCCGAATCCACACTGGACACGGGCGCGTTGGGAACATACGTCAGGACGTTTTGGTATAGATTGCGGAAGGCATTGCCGAAATTGCGCGGTTCCGCAATAATGCCGGGGTTCGCATCCAGCACTATGATCTTCGCCCCGGGTTTCCGTCTCTGAAGGTACTCGGCCACAGCGCAGGCGCGCTCGTAAGGGCCCGGGGGGCATCGATAGGGGGCAGGCGGGATGGTCAGCAGGAACGTCCGGTTGGCGGACATGCCCGACAGCATGCGCTTCAACAGCAGCGTCTGCGGGCCCGCCACCCAGGCATGTGGAGTCAGGTTGGCATCATAGTCGCCGCCGGGCGCAATGAAATCAACCCCTGGCGCCAGCACCAGCTTGTCGTACGGCACCTCGTGCGCATCGCTGCCGACTCGAACTGTCACCCTCCGGGCGGAAGGATCCACCGCCACCGCTTCACCCTGGGCGAACACCACACCATGACGGGATTGCAGGTTTGAGTAACCTAGCATGATTCGCTCCACGGGGATCGCGCTGGTGATCACTAGGTTTGAAAGGATGCACGAGTAATGCTCGGCATTCCGATCAACCAGGATGACATCAAGGTTGCCACCCCAATGTCGCAGGTACTTTGCCATCGTGGCACCGCCAAATCCGCCGCCGATCACTACCACGCGCGGACTCGCCGCGCCCCTCGCCAGAAACCAGGGAAGCGCCGACCCGGCGGTTGCGAGACCCACCATTTTCAGAAACGTTCTTCGATTGGCATTCATGTTCGTAGATTTGCTTGGAGAATTTTTGGGCGTGATTTCAGCCTGGGGCTCCTAGTCTGCCTCCGGGAGGGTTGAAAGATATTCGGCAATCTGCCGCAACTGTGCAGGCGTGTAAGCCCGGGCCTGCATGTCCATGATGTTTTCCGGCCGACGCAGGCTCATTTCCAGCAGCGAATGGTACATGTCGTCAGCCGACTTGCCGGCGATGGACTCAAACCCGGAGACCGCCCGTCCATCCGTGCCGTGACACTGAAAACACTGCGAGGCAAGCAACCTCCCGGACGGGGAGACCGGGCCAGGGCTCGCTGCGATGAGAAGCACACCCGCACCGGCGGCGGCCACCAAAAGGCTGGCGACGAGAAAGCGTCGGGGAGTGCGTGCAATGATTGAACCACTAGCAGGAGATGTAATGATTTTCATAAGGCGAGTAAAAACATCGACCCCGAAGCAAAGGCTGTCAAGGGGTGATTTTCCTGCCTGCTCACGCCGCCAGTTAGAATTGCGCCAGACGTGGAGGTTGATGCAGCCCTGGTCCGGCAACGGCGGCTTGCATCTGGAACGGCTTCTACTTATTGTTACAATGACTTCCGGTAATAACGCAAAGGCCAGAATCCTGTTTGTCGATGACGATGACGATGACGGGATACTGATGATCTGTGCCGAGGCTCTGCGCAGCCTGGCGGGCGTCGAGGTGGCGGTCGAACGCGACAGTCAGCAGGCCGCCGAACGCCGCAGCCATAAAACCTTCGATCTCCTCATTTCGGACCTTTCCATGCCCAGCCTGTAAAGGGATCTCCACTCCGCAATATTACCATGGGTTTCATCGTCGTTCATAGGTTGAACTCCGGCTGGGTTGAGATGGGCGGCTCCTTGTTGAGCAGATTGGAGACGTATTTCCAGCTCCCGATCGCCAACTCCTGTGCGATCCACTTCAGCTCCATGGTCGTTTCCCGGCGCAATCGCTGCGCCAAGCCGACCTTGATTCTGTGATTGGGCGAAAGCAACCGTAATCCTTCTGCAGTCAATCGCTCCCGGATATTGAATACGTAGCGCTCTGGTCGTCAGACGCAGAGGAGCCCCTCAGATAGAAGCCGCGCAATCACAAAATGTGGCGGAGTGGAGATCCCCTTTACAAAATCCGCGGGTCTCAACCCCCTCCCCTAACCCACTCCACCACGCGGGGCACGAATTCCTCAAGCCCGGCGGTTTGCTCGGGGTGCGGGCTGATGCACACCACACGACCTTGCAGGTATGACCCGGCAAAAATGGCCGGGGAATCGACCATGATCCCGCGCGGCACGTCGTTCTCCGCCAACTCCGTCCGGAACCACGCGAGCGTTTCGTACGGTGCCAGCGCGGGAATGCTGGCCGGCTCCACTACCGGGCCGTTCACATAACGGACCTCGAACGAGCCCTCGCGCCGGGGCAGAATCTCGCGACCGGCATCCGTTTGCTCCATCATGACCGTACCGGTTCCCCGCTGCCATTTTGACGATTTGGTGCGCGCATTGATGATATTGAGCCGGTTCGAAGCCCCGCTGGTCGCCAAGTATGCCCCGGCGCAAATCCCCACATAGCCACCCCCTGCGCCTACAAAGCGCCGCACGGCTTCGATGCCCGCCTCACCCAGCGCCCGCGCCTGGCCGCCCGCCGTGCCCCCGGGAAAAATCACCACGTCAAAATCGGCCAACGCACCGCTCCGAATCTCCTCCGGCGTCACCTGTCGGATGCTCGTCTCCGGCGGCCGCGTCAATTGCTGCAGGATCCGGCCTGGGCCGGCCCCGCTGGCGCCTGGCCCGTGGTACAACGCCACGCGCACGCGCGCCGATGCGGTGGCAGCCGGCGGCGGAACCGGCGTCGATGCGACAGCCACTGGCAGGGCCGGGGCCGCAGGCACGGCCACGGACGTCATATTAAGATGCGTCATTAACCGGTGGACCATCACCTCGTGTTGCCATACGCGCGCAGCCAGCGGCAGGCGAGTGGTCGTCTCCAGCGTCATGCCCGGCACCTGCAAATGTTCCCCGGCAGCCCGAGCCAGGCTCCCGTTCACCGGCATCCTGAGCCGCACAAATTGCTGCTCCACGTTCGTAATCGACGCATTGACTGCCGCCACCATCAAATCTGCCGCCGCCGGCCCGGGTCCGACCGGGAAAGCGATCACCGAACTCCCCACGCTGTTGCTGTTGCGGCGATGAAAATCAAACCCCTCGTGCAAATCCAACACCCAGTCCGGCCGGAACTGCAAAGCCGCATCCCAAATCGCCGTGGCCAAGGCACCCCGGGCCTCACCCGGCTCTCCGGCCCGCGGATAATTCCGGTTCAAATTGCTCAGATTCGTGTCTACCAGGGGCGTGAGACGGCGTCGCACCTCCAGCGCCGGCACATTCGCCCGGGGCACCACCAGCATCCGCCCGCATTTGAGCGGCCAATGGCGCAAGCGCTCCGCCGCCGCCGGTCCGGCAACCTCATCACCATGCGCCCCGCTCAACACCATGACCGCCGGCCCCGGCACCCCGCTGTCGTGCACAAAATACGGCGTGGCAAACTGCGTTCCGCCCAACAGCACATTCGTGCGGGTCACCGCCGCCGGCACTTCGCTGAACCTTTCCGCCGGCGCCGTCCGGCACGACACACCCGCCAGCAGCAACCCGCCGAGCATCACCGCAACCATGGCGACCCGCGAACCGATCGCCACAAGTCTGTGCCCACGCAAAAAGGACTCCTGAAAACGCATATCGAATATAAATGGCACACACCCAAGATGACGGGAAGCCCATTCACCAGATAAGAGAGGTCGTTCCCAAATTGAGATTACGGGTTGACTCGTTATTTTTGGGGGCGCATCTTACTACTTGAGACTGGAGACCCCGTGAAAACCGACCTCACTACTCCTGTGCGCTGGCGGTCGCAGCCCCGCTGCCTGAAGCGCGATTCCGTGGCCTTCACCCTGATCGAGTTGCTGGTGGTCATCGCCATCATCGCCATCCTGGCGGCGATGCTGCTGCCAGCCCTGAACCGGGCCAAGGAACGGGCACGACGCACGAGCTGCGTGAACAACCTGCACCAGGTCGGCATCGCCGTGGCCATGTATGCCGGGGATAACAAGGAACGCATGCCGACGGTCTATCGCACGGCTTCCGCATTCACAACCTACTGGGTGAAGTACAACAACGATTACAAGAACCTGGGCCTGGTGTACAAGGGGCAATATCTCACCACGCCGCATATCTTCTACTGCCTCTCGCGCCAGGTCCGATCCCAGGAAGTGCTGGCCTACGACGCACCGGACAACATCTGGACCAATGCCTCGGTCCGCTGCTCCTACCCGGCGCGGTTTGTGGATCAGGATAACCTCCCAATGGACTCCACCGCCGAATGGAAAACGCACGATTACACGAAGAAAGTGATCTACAGCGATTTTGTCGGTGTGGTTGGCTACCAGGGAGGCGGCATCGCCAATGCCACTATTTATCCGGTGCATGACGGCCAGGGCTACAACCGGCTCTTTGGCGATTCGTCCGTCCGCTGGACTCGACCCGGACCGTTGACCTCCAAGATCTCCGCGAACACGCCCAGCCCGGTCCGCCAAATGCAGTATTTCCAGGAACTGGATCAGCTGCCATGACCCGTTACACTTCGCTCCGTTCAAAACAAGGCAACGCAACACAATCCCATTCACCTCAACTCATCCAAGCAAACCTCACGACACTATGAAGACTGCAATACGCACCACAACCTGCGCGCTGGCGCTGCTGGCCGCGCTGCTTATGGCACCGGCTCCAACGCAAGCGGCCATTACTTCAGATTTCAATGACCTGGTCTATCCTGGCGCGGCGGGGGATGGCTGGGTGGGCGGGTGGACCAACACGACGGTTGGCAGCCCAGCCATCGCACCTGAGATTCTCACTGCGAGTCCTATCGACGCTGGATCACCTTACCTGCACTTCGATGCGACCGGCGGCACTTACCGCAATGTGATGCGCCGGTATGAGTCAGGCGGGGGCGTGAGCCCGGCAGCGCCCCACACGATCCGGTGGAAATTCCGCCTGACGGAGGCGGACTTTGATACCGCGTTCGCCGTGTTCAACGACCGCGTCCACTTCTTTGCGCGAACCGCCCCACGGCTGGGCGGCAGCACGGATGCGTCGATTAGCTGGTCGATCATGGCCGCGGGTGCGGCTCACACGAGCGGGGCGGTAGCGAACAAGACGTTTTGGGTATTTGATAACGTGGACGGCACAGGATTGCTCACGCTGGGCAACCACGTCGACAGCGGAATCCTGCTGGTACCGAACCATGTGTATGCGTTTGCCGTGACGTTGAGCCCCGACCAGCAAACCTATACGGTGTCGATCGTAGACGAGACGGGCAGCGTTTCCTTTGCGAGCGCCGCACCCCACCGATTCCGCAACCTGACCGCAAGCGGTGACAGCCATGTTTACCTCCACTTCGGTGCCCAAGCCGACCCCGCGAGCGAACCCCGGCCGTTCGATTTGGATTCTGTCTCCCTCGAATCCACCGGCGGCCCGGCGCTGGAGAATGTGGTCCCGGAGGCGTACGCGATTCAAGACCCCACCAAAGGGATTCAATTCAACGTGGTGGCGCTGAACCCGGTAGTAGCGGGGAATATCGGTTTGGTCCTGAATGGGATCAATGTGAGCGCGCAACTGGTCATGACCGGTACGGACACCAGCCGCAGCGTTTCCTACAACGGCCTCGCTGCGGATACGGTGTATGAGATGACCATCACGGCCACCAATGCCTCGGGCACGGCCGCACTCACCCGAACTTTTTACACTGCGACCAAAGCGTTCACGCTGTATGACTCGGAAGGATTCACGAGCGATACCTTGTATCCCCCGGGACCGCTGCAACCCGTGGTGCACGGCAACGCCACCTGGGTGCCTTCGACGGAGCCATCGGACGTGGTGGATCTCTTCGACGGCCAATATGGCAAGGTGCTGCAACGAATGAACATGGGGGCCTCGCGCAATGACGTGCTGCAACTGCCACCCGTGTCATCGGGCGTGATTACGATTGAATTCGACACCTGGGTTTCGATCACTTCCGGGCGCACGATTGACATCTCTTTGGCGACCAGTACGGGTACCTGGGCCAGCCATGTGGCCTGGGGGGCGGTGAGCGAGAAACTGTCCTATTACAGCACCGCCGCCGCCAATTGGGTGCCGGTGGTGGACTTGCCGGCCGGGTGGCATCACTGCAAAATTATTCATTACCTGAGCGGAGCTGCGGCGGGACGCTACGATATCCTGCTGAACGGAAGCCCCGTGGCCGAAAAAATCCTGTGGCGCAACGCCATTCCCGGCACGCCGCTCAGCGTGATCAACTACCAAAGCCACAGCAGCGGTCCCGCCATGCAGTATGGCCAGATTGACAACTTCAGAATCACCGCGGCCCCGGAAGATCCCAACGCCTTCCCGCCGCCCGCCATTGTCAATCTCAGCCCCGCCGCCTATGCCGTGGTGCGGCCGACCCAAAACCTAAGCTTCGAGGTGACTTCCGCGCTCCCGATGGCCAAGACAGATATCGGGGTGGTGTTGAATGGATCCAACGTTACCAGCGGGTTGACCGTGACTGGAACGCCCGATCATTGGCTGGTCTCTTATGGACCTTTGAACGTCGGGGCCCACTCCGTCGAGATCAATGCCACCAACGGGGCCGGGCCAGTCAATGCGACGGTCAGTTTCTATGCGACCGTGGATCCGCTAATCCTCTTCGATTCGGGCGGTTTTGAGGATAACACCCTCTACCCGGTGGGTTACCTGACGGCGGTCACTAATGCCGGAAGCCGATGGGTACCGGCGCTGGAACCGAACTCGGCTGAAATCGTGGACCTGGTGGATGGGCAGCACGGCAAGGTGTTGCGCCGTCAGCAATTGGGTGCGGATTATTATGATTACCTGATTTTCCCACCGGTTTCCTCCGGCGTGGTGGAGATTGAGTTGGATGCGCGCATGTCCGCACTTACGGGGCGGGTCCTGGATCTCTCCCTGAACTCGGTCACGGCCAATGGAGGCGGCACGCAAGGGCCGTTTATCATGTGGTCCACCGATGCGCTCCAGTATTACAACGGCACTGCCTGGGTTTCTGTCCTTCCCATGGACACCAGTTGGCACCGCGTGAAACTCACGTGCTATGTGAGCGGCACGAAAGCGGGCACGTTTGACCTGAGTGTGGACAATGCCATCGTGGGCAACAGTTTGGTGTGGCGCAACGTGTTCAGCCCGGTCGGCACCCTCCGCCTGGCGGCGATCCGTGGGAGCGTGATGGACTATGGCGATATGGACCACCTGGTGATTCGAGCCGCGCCCGAAGCGGCAGCGGCGCTGCCGGTAACCCTGCTGCGCCCGGCGCATTCCGGCACGGCGTTCACCTTTGCGTTCCAATCGGTGACCGGCACCAATTACCGGCCGCAGTACAACACCGCCTTGAGCGCGACCGGCTGGATGGATCTGTTCGTGGTGAACGGAGACGGCACTGAAAAGACAGTCACCCACGACAGCCCGCCCGCGGGACCGCTGTTCTACCGAGTGTTGTCCGAATTGCCCTAGCACGCCTTACCGGTTTAATCATGATCAAAACTAGAGTTGTTCTGGCGGCCCTGAGCCTGGCAGTGATGTCTCTGGGCGCTGCGCCGATACCTTCCACACCCTGGAGCCTGGAACCCGGAGTTACCGTTCGGGGACAGAAGCCCGAAACCTGGGTACTGGACGTGAGGAACCAATCCGCCACCACCGCACAGGCCGCGGCTGCGAAGCTGAGCAGCCGCCTCTACGGCAGTTCGGACGGTGAGCTCCACCATCCGCTGGTGATCCGCACCGACTTTGCCAGTCCGGGCATTTTTGCGCTCGGGATCAAAGCCGTGTCATCAGGCGGCAGTGACCTCGTGGTGAAGACCAATGGGGTTCTGGCCGGACGGCAGCTCTGGGCCCGGGCTGGGGCTACTCACGCGGTGAACCGCCTCTTTTATTTGCCGCTGGCTGCCGGCGCCAATGAGATTAGCCTTGAGGTAACTCAACCTTCAGGCGTGGTGGTGATCAGCCGTTACGTCGTGGCGGAGTCCGTGGCCCAACTGCCGGCGGATCGGCGCCCGCTAAGGTTCGGCTCCGCTGAAGCTGTCGCCGCGTCCCGGGTCCCGACCCCGGCAGCTCCCGCGGAACCCCCGATCACGGGAGGCGTGCTCAAGCCGGACGATGGATACCGGGGCATCTGGTATTACAACCAGCCGAGCAAGGACGAGTACAAATATAAGTACAGCGGTGGATTTGCCACCTACCCGCAGCAACATGCGCCGATCGCCATTTATTGCAAGGAGGCGCACAAAACCTTCTTTGTCTATGGCGGCACGACCGCGCGCAGCGCGGACGACAAACAAGAACTGCTGCACATGGTCTCCTACTATGACCATCACACGGGGAAAGTCCCGCGCCCGCGCATTCTGCTGAACAAACAAACCGAGGATGCCCACGATAACCCGACGCTCCAGGTGGATGACCGTGGGTATTTGTGGATCTTCTCCTCGTCTCACGGCACAGGAAGGCCTTCATACATTCATCGCAGCACCAAGCCGTGGTCCATCGATGAGTTCGAGCGAATCCTGGTGACCAACTTTTCCTACACCCAACCGTGGTATGTGCCGGAGCACGGGTTCTTGTTTCTGCACACCCGCTACAGCGGTGGCAAGGCGCAGGGGATTAATGCGGCGCGTTGCTTATTCTACATGACCAGCGCCAACGGCGTGACCTGGAGCGAACCGGAGATGCTCGCGGGCATTGGGATGGGTGATTACCAGGTGAGCTGGCGCTCCGGCCAGCGGGTCGCCTCCGCCTTCGATTTTCACCCCGTTCCCACGGGGCTGAACACCCGCGCCAATGTCTACTATGTCGAGACCTCGGACTTCGGCCGCACCTGGCGTGACGTCCGCGGCACACCGATGAAGCTGCCCTTAACCGAGACCAACAACAGCGCACTGGCCTACGATTCCCGCACGGACAGCCGGCTCGTTTATTTGAAGGATGTGAACTTCGATCGTCACGGCCACCCGGTTGTCATGTTTCTGACGAGTAAAGGATACGAATCGGGCCCCGCCAACGGGCCGCGCGAGTGGCAGACCCTGCGCTGGACCGGCAAAGAATGGGTTCGCCGCTTGCTCACCACCTCGGGCAACAACTACGATCACGGCTCGCTCTACATCGAACCGGACGGCACCTGGCGTGTGATCGCCCCGACCGAACTGGGACCGCAACCTTACAATCCAGGCGGGGAAATTGTCATGTGGACCAGCTCGGACGAAGGCCAGACCTGGACCCGGGTAAAACAACTGACCCGCAATAGCCCGCGCAACCACACCTACGCCCGGCGCCCGCTCAATGCGCATCCGGAGTTCTATGTTATCTGGGCCGATGGCCACGGCCGCCAGCCTTCGGAGTCGTTCCTTTATTTCACTAACCAGCGCGGCGATCACGTTTGGCGTCTCCCCAGGGTGATGGATGGCGAATTCGCAACGCCGACCGTCGTGGAGTAGTCATTGGCCGGCACGATTTCGAACATTCATGAGAAACATTTCCTGGTTCACGTTTTCACTGGCCGCTGCCGGGCTATTGGCAGGTGCGTCCAATGCTCTTCAGGGGCAGACAGCGCAATCTGTGGTGCTTACCGACGTAAGCGGTTTTGAGAGTCCCCTGCTCTACCCGGTGGGCAATCTTCAGCCGGTTAAAGACGGCGATGCTACGTGGCAGCCTGCGACCGCCACCCCGGCGCAGATTGTCGCCCTCGAGGCTGGCAATCCTCATGGCAAAGTGCTGCGCCGCGCGCAAACCGGCGTAGATAATACGGATTACCTCTCTTTTCCGCCGGTCACCACGGGTGATTTGACGATTCAATTTGATGCCCGCGCTTCCACGGCGAGCTCGCGGACCCTGGATGTGTTCCTGCTGCCATCCTCCGGCGGCGAGGTAAGCCTGCTCGGCTGGGGCACGGTATCGAATAAGCTCTGTTATTACGACGGCGCCAAGTGGGTAGCGGTCCGAGACCTGGATACCAACTGGCATCGCATCGAAATGATTAATCACCTGAGCGGGGCGGCGTTTGGGACCTGGGACTTGAAAGTCGACGGGGCGTTGCTCGGCACGAGCCTGCCATGGCGCAACACCTACGCCCAGGGGACGGCCTTCAGCCGGATGCGCATTGGCGGCATTCGCGGCACTTCGGGCACGTTCGGCGAGATCGATAACCTGGTTATCAACGGCGAAATGGTGGTGCAGCCGCCGTTTGTGTTAACGGACGAGGCGATCAGCGCCGGCCGCTTTCGATTTAGCTTCGCGGCGGAGGCGGACCGGGAATACCTGGTGGAGCAGACCCGCTCGCTGGCGCCGGCCGATTGGCAACCCGTGGAGGTTGTAACCGGCCAGGGCGACGACGTGTACTACACCAACGAAAATCCGGGCGACGAACCCCAGTTCTTCCGGGCCGCGAAACTCTATCCGCCCGGATGGACCGATGGCTATCGCGGCATCTGGTTCACCCTCGGCCAGGTTTCCGAATACGGAGACAAATACTCGGGCGGATTGGGCACCTACACCGCGGACCATATCCCGGTGGCCATCTATGCGCCGGCGGTGAACAAGACGTTCTTCGTTTACGGCGGCACCGTGAAGGACCAGCGGCATCTGCTGATCATGGCGTCCGTGTACGACCATGCCACCGGCGAAGTTCCTCGCCCTACATTGGTGCACGACAAGGAGACCGTGAATGACCCGCACGACAACGGAGCGCTGGCGCTTGATACCGAAGGGTATGTCTGGGTGTTTGTCAGCGGCCGAGCCAACGCACGCCCCGGCTTCATCTATCGCAGCCGTGAGCCCTACAGTGTCGCGGCCTTCGAGTTGATCAAGGAAGACCAGGTGACTTACCCCCAACCATGGTATCTGCCCGGCAAAGGGTTCTTCTTCCTGTTTACCAAGTACACCAACGGCCGCGAGTTATATTGGCAAACCAGCACCAACGGCATCCATTGGAGCACCCACTCGAAGCTCGCGGGCATCGGTGGCCATTACCAAGTCAGCAACATCCGCAACGAGAAGATCGGTTCGTTCTTCAACCGGCATCCGGGCGGAAACGTGGATAAACGCACCGACCTCTATTATGTGCAAACCACCAACCTGGGCGCCTCCTGGACCACGGCAGACGGCGTGCCTTTGACTCTGCCCCTGAGCACAACGAACAATCCGGCGCTGGTCATTGATTACGCGTCACAGGGCAAACTGGTTTACACGCTC
Organism: Verrucomicrobia subdivision 3 bacterium UBA6082; assembly: GCA_002428665.1. GTDB lineage: Bacteria > Verrucomicrobiota > Verrucomicrobiia > Limisphaerales > UBA8199 > UBA6082. The sequence goes on along the minus strand of DIXK01000052.1, from coordinate 61,255 downwards.
GATTTGAACTTCGACACCAACGGCCATCCGATCTTGCTCTACATCACAAGCCATGGATATGCCCCCGGGCCTGCGGGCGAACCGCGCGCATGGGTGCTCACGCGATGGAACGGATCCCAGTGGATCACGAGCACGGTCTGCCGGTCGGATCACAATTACGACATGGGCAGCCTTTACATCTTGCCGGATCGCTGGCTGATCATCGGGCCGACCCAGGACGGACCGCAAGTGTGGCAAACCGGCGGGGAGATGGCTTTGTGGTCCAGCGTTGACCAGGGACAAACCTGGACTATGGTGCGGCAGATCACCTCAAAGAGCCTATATAACCACACCTACGCCCGCCGACCGGTGAACGCCACCGATCCATTCTTTGTGTTCTGGGCCGATGGTAATTCCACGAACTTTTCACCCTCCCGGCTGTACTTCTCGAATTCTGACGGCACGCACGTGTGGCGATTGCCATATGACATGCCGGGGGTGCGGGCCACACCGCAGGAAGTCACGGGGGCCACCGGAAACTAAGGCGTGCGGTGCTAAACGTTGTTTTTCTATATGACCGCCAAAGAAATCCTCGAGGAGTTGAAACCGCTCGGCAAAGAGAGCTACAAGCGCATCCTCTTTAATAACTACAGGGTGAAGGAACCTTGTTTCGGCGTAGCCATCGGCGAGCTAAAGAAGTTTCAGCAACGGATCAAGAAGGATTACCAACTGGCTCGCGATCTTTACGACACCGGCAATTATGACGCGATGTACCTCGCAGGGCTGATCGCGGATGACGCGCGCATGACCCGAGAAGACCTGCAACATTGGGCGGAGCAGGCGTATGCTGGGGCGCTCCCTGGTTCTACCGTGGCGTGGGTCGCTGCCGGGAGCCCGTATGGCCGGGAAATGGCTCTGAAATGGATTGAATCGCCCAAACCCCTGGTGGCAGTGGCGGGCTGGGCAACGCTGAGTAGCCTGGTGTCGATCAAGGACGATGCTGAACTCGACCTGCCGGAACTGAAACGGCTCATTCAGAGAGTGCAACGAACCATCCACCAGGCGCCCGATGTGGTGCGTTACCAGATGAACGCATTCGTCATCGCCACCGGTTGCTATGTGGCATCGCTGACTGAGTTTGCCTTGGAAATTGGGGAAAAGATCGGCCCGGTAACCGCAGATTTAGGAGACAACCATTGTCAGGTTCCGTTCGCCCCGGATTACATTCGCAAAGTGCAACAGCGGGGCGCTATCGGGAAGAAGCGGAAATCGGCGAAGTGTTGAAGCGATCTCACCCGCGGAAGTGGTGCACGAGCACCCCCACCGCCGCACCGCCCAATACCAGCCAGGCTGAGTTCACACGCCAGCGGAGCAGCATGACTCCACTCATCACGGCTAGCATCAGGGTGAACCAGTCGACCAAGGCCACTCGGCCCAGTTGCCATGTGACCACCACCATCAAGGCCAGGGAAGCAACGTTCACGCCGTCGAGGAATGCGCCGGCAAAGGGGGATTGGCGCAACCGGGGCACCAATGGTCCGCTGATGGCCACAAACACAAAGGCGGGCAGAAAAATTCCCACGGTCGCCACCAGTGCGCCGGGCGTGCCCGCCAACAGATACCCGATAAAGGTGGCGGTGGTAAACAACGGGCCCGGCGTGAATTGGCCAACGGCGATGGCGTCGAGCAGTTGCCCCTCGGACAGCCATTGCCACCGGTCCACCAGGTCGGCCCGCAGGAAGGCCAGCAGCACGTAGCCGCTGCCGAAAAGCACCGAGCCGACCTTGAGGAAAAACAGGAACATCGGCCAAAGACCAAAGGCAGTGCCCGCTGCCCCGGCGGTGGCCGAGAGGGGCATCAACGCCGGAAGGGCCAGCAGAGAGTTACCCGCGCCAGGCCGCTGTTTTTTCACGATGCTGCGCATCACGGCGATGCCCAAACCAATACCGAACAATACCAGCAGTTCATTCACGCCCACGAAATTGAGGAGCACTGCCACTGCGCCCGCCACGGCCAGAACCCTGGTTTTGAGGGCGCTCCGCCCCAGCCCCCACAAGGCCTGGAGCACCACGGCAATGATGACCGGCTTCACCCCGTAAAGCAGGCCTTCCGCAGTCGGGAGTTTCCCCAGGCGGGTGTAGGCCCAGGCAATCACCATCACGATCACCGTGGCTGGCAGGATGAAGCACACCCCGGCGACTACCAGTCCCGGCCAACCAGCGCGCCGGTGGCCGATGTGAATGGCCAACTCGGTGGAATTCGGCCCGGGAATCAGGTTGGTCGCGCCCAGGAGATCGAGGAATTCGTCGTGCGTCAGCCAACCCCGCCTGCGAACGACCTCGTCTTCCAGCATTGCGATGTGGGCCGCCGGGCCGCCAAACGCGGTCGTGCCCAGCTTCAGGAACAGGCCCGCCAATTCGGCCAACCGCCCCCGATCAAAGCGCGCTCCCGGATCCATGAGCTCTGTTGCGCACGGACTTCGCGAACGAAGTTTACGGCGCGAGGTCCAGGGCGATCACCGAGGCAATGGCGTCGGGCGCCTGGGATGGAAGTGTGATGGTGAGGGCTTCCTGACCGCCGGTGTGCGTCAGAGGTTTCCCGGTGGCGAGCAGAGTGGCTTTGGCCGGGACGCCAGGGAGTTTGGACAGCGTGAGTTTGCCATCGGCGGGCCAATCGAACACATGCAGGTAAAGCCGAGTGCCGTTGCCCGGGAGATGCTTTTGGGTACAGCGACCCCACGCCAGTTTCTCAAATGGGTTGGCCGTGGTGCCGTAGATGGATTCGCCGTTCACCTTCATCCAGGCGCCGATAGCCTCGAGCGATTTGACACTGGGCGCAGGCACCGAGCCATCCGCTACCGGGCCGATGTTCAAGAGATAGTTGCCGCCTTTGCTGGCGATATCGATGAGATTCCGGATCAGGGTCTCGTTGGATTTCCAGGCCTGGTCATGTTCGTTGTAGCCCCAAGTGGTGTTCAAGGTCATGCAAGTTTCCCAATCGACCCCAGGCATGCCGGTGGGCGGGATGTGCTGTTCCGGGGTGATGAAATCGCCATAGCCAGGCTCCAGCCGCGGCAGATATCCGTCTGTACCCATGCTGGCCCAGCCGGCTTCCGGGCTGCGGAACAGGCGGTTGTTCATGATGATCGCCGGCCGCTTCTCCCGCACGAGTTTCATCAAGTCAAACGCGCGCCAGGCCGTCTGGCCCTGAAAATCGATGGCGCTGTAATCCCACCAGAGCACGTCCACGTTGTAGTTCGATACAAGTTCGGTCACCTGGCCGAAAAGGTAGTCCAGGTATTTCGCGTGGTCCCGGGTTCCATTGGGATACGGTTTGCCTTTGAGCGGATGGGGAAGTTGTTTCGAAAGCTCGTAAGCGTATTGGTCGTGGTGCCAGTCGATCACCGAGTGATAAAAGCCGACGCGCAGACCTTCGGCCTTGGTGGCTTCGACGATTTCGCGGACGAGATCGCGCTGCAATACCGAACCAGCGTCGTAGTCGCTCACTTTGGAATCATGCAGGGCAAAGCCGTCGTGGTGCTTGGTGGTGAACACGAGGTAGCGGCAGCCGGCCTGTTTGGCCAGGCGGGCCCATTCGCGGGCAAACCCGGCCTTGGGCTTGAAGAGCGGGATGGCGGCTTTGGCGTAAGTGTCCGTGTCGGCTTTCACGCGCTGCTGGATCCATTCCATACCACCGGTTTTGCCCACCGGCTTGCCTTCCCAGGTACCGGCCAGGCCGGAATAGAGGCCCCAATGCACAAACATCCCGAAGCGCGCGTCGCGCCACCACGCCATGCGGGCGTCGCGTTCGGCTGCGGTTTCCGAAAAATCCGGCGTGTCCGCCGCCGGGGCGTTGAAGGGAGTCAAGGCAAGCACGAAGGCCGCCGAACAAGAAAGGCACGCAGCAAAGTTCTTCATATCTGTGAGGTGACACAGTGAGGGCGAGCCCCGCAGCAGGACAAGCTTAAAAGGCGGCTTGAAACACAGCCTCAATCATTAGTGAGAGGATTGGCTCTGAAACTTATGATGTGAATGTGGGGCGAAAGACAGGAGGACCCATCGACTCCGGGCCCGGAACGCCCAGATTGGGGAGAAAGCGGGGTAAGTTACAGGCGGAAAACGCCTGAGGGAGGAGAAAAAACCGGAGAGTCGCCGGGGGGTGGACGCGGAGTGGCGCACCGGATGAATTCCGGTGTCGTCTACAAAGGGTCCCCCCCAGAGCGTTTGAAAGCTCAAGGCACGCTCACCTTCGTAATTGATTCGGGCTCCTTCAAAACGTTTGCCGTCGACCTCGATCTCCGTGTCGTCAAAAAACACGGTTGGACGACCGGCCTGCAGGACACGTCCCGGGGCTGCCTTGGCCAGAATATGGCTGACGAACTTACGGTTGAGCGTCATGACCGCTTCCACCGTTTCTGGGGACTGTGCCCGGAGCCACTCACCCAAAGAGCTTTGATCAGCACCCTTGGTCAGACCCACCATTTCCATCAGGACCTGATCGGAGCCCACGCGTTCCATGTCGGCCAGGGACGCGGCTCCCGAGGTGAAGCCGACCGTCATCTGGGCGATGATGGAACCATCCCAACATCGCCACGGTGCTCGATCCGGGCACGACTTAACCAGCGGAGCACGAAACCCCGATTTGGCAGGGCGGAACAGCTGCTTGAAAAAAGGAAGTCCCGGTCAAGCGGGTTGGCGCTCGACCGGGCAGAGGTTGATATCAGGCGCAAGGCCAGGTTGAACTCACTTGGACTTGGCCGGTTTGAACTGGATCTTACCGTTCTGGACCAGGCCGACGTTGTCATAGCCGGCGTAAGGACCTGTAAACACTGTCACGAACAGGGCGTCTTTGTTGTTCATGCCTTCGAAGACTTGTTGGTCCGATGCTACACCAAGCGCCAGCTCGCCTGTGCCGGCGGCGCATGAATATGTTCCGCTGTAAGCAAAAATCACTGCCGGATCGGGGGCAAAGATGTCAGGATAGATACGACCAACGGCCCCCGGCGTAAGCTGGTCGACGTGGAAGCTGACTCCAGCTGCATGGTCGTTGTATTGAAACTGACCCGTCACTGCAGTGGGATTTCCATCTTCATCCGGGTTGGTGGCATCGATGACGAATCCGAACGTGGCCTTCTGTGGCGCACCGGCGATGGAGTCGATGGAGCCGCCGCCCGTGAATCTTCCCACACAACCGACCAGGCTGGATGCTACGAGGCCGACGAACGCCAGCCTGGCAAATGTCGTCCACTTGCTTTTGCTTTGCTGCTTGGCGGTTTGGTTTTGATCCGTGAGGGCGGAGTCTTTTGCACTGAGGCTTGAGTTGTTTGTCATAATCTAAATTTGCTTTCTTGCTTGACTGTTTTTTTTGCTGCCCGGTTCACTTGTTGGAGCGTTGTGCGCCAGTTTGAATGTCCCGTTGCTGATACATGCGTAGTCCAAGCGGAAAAACGATCGGCCCATTGGTAAATATTTTTTGATCCCCCAATTCCGGCTGCCGTCTTCGGGCTAGGACCCGGGCCGAATCGCCCGCAAACAAGGCCGATTTTTGTGGAGATTTCCGGCTGAAATCGGTTAACCTGTTGCCCGATGAGTGACGTAACCAAGCTCCTCGGAAACGTCGCCGGGGGAGATACCCATTCCCTTAACCAGCTTTACGACCAGGTTTATGCCGAGCTGCGGGCGATCGCGGGGCAGAAGATGGCTTCCGAGCGTCCCGGGCACACCTTGCAGCCGACTGCCCTGGTCCACGAAGCCTATCTACGGCTCGGCGGCGCGGAGGGTTTTAAGTTTAAAAATCGGGCGCATTTCTTTGCCGCCGCCGCCGAAGCCATGCGCCGGATCCTCGTGGACAGCGCCCGCCGCAAGGCCCAACTCAAACGCGGCGGCGACCGGGAACGGGTGGAATTGCACGAAACGAGGATCGCCGCGCCGGTCGAAGACGAGAAGTTGCTGCAAATCAATGAGGCGCTCGATGCCCTGGCCCGGGAGGATCCTTTGAAAGCGGAGGTGGTGAAGCTGCGCTATTTCATCGGACTCAAACATCAGGAGATCGCCGACGCGCTCGGCGTCAGCGAGGTAACCGTTCGCCGGCACTGGGCCGTGGCCCGCATCAGGCTGTTCGAACTGATGGCCCAGCGCCCCGCCCCATCGGGAGCCCCCGGATGAACCATGAAATTCGCGAACCGAGACAAAGCCGGATGGGTCGCGTTAGCGGCTTGCGGCGGTACGAAAGGTTCAGGTGCAAGGCCGCCTGCCTTCGAGATTTTTTCCGTAAGGTGACCGTTTGTGGGCGCTGGCGACGCATGTAGTGGTGCAAACTTGTTTTGAAAGACCTCGACTCAATCTACTTCGCTGCCCGGGAACTCCCGCCGGCGGACCGTTCCGCCTACCTCACCAAGGAATGCGGGAGCGACCACGAGCTACGGACGCGCGTGGAGCAGATGCTGGCCGTGTCTGCCGAAGCGGAGGCGTTTGTCACCGACCTGCCGGACGCCGCCTCAGAAGATCGAAAGCCGGGGCGCGAGACGGACGAAACCCTCAAGGTCAATCTCGACGATGCTCCCGAGGAAGTCATGGGCCAGAAGATCGGACGCTACAGAATACTGGAACGGCTCGGCGAAGGCGGCTGTGGCGTGGTCTATGTAGCCGAGCAGACCGATCCGGTCCGAAGGCGCGTAGCGTTGAAGGTCATCAAGCTGGGCATGGACACCCAGCAGGTCGTCGCGCGGTTCGAAGCCGAACGGCAGGCGCTGGCGATGATGGATCATCCGAACATCGCCAAAGTGCTCGATGCTGGTTCGACTGACACGGGCCGCCCATATTTCATCATGGAACTGGTGCGCGGCATTCGCATCACCGACTACTGCGACCAGGCCAACCTCACCATCCAGAAACGGCTCGATCTGTTCATCAAGGTTTGCCAGGCCATCCAGCACGCGCACCAGAAGGGCGTCATTCATCGGGACATCAAACCGTCGAACATTCTCGTCACGTTGCATGACGGCGTGCCGGTGCCCAAGGTGATTGATTTTGGCATCGCCAAAGCGACGGAAGGCCGGCTGACGGACGCGACGGTTTACACGCAGTTGCACCAGTTCATCGGCACGCCGGCCTACATGAGCCCGGAACAGGCCGAGATGAGCGGACTGGACATTGATACGCGCAGCGACATCTACAGCCTGGGCGTACTGCTTTATGAATTGCTGACTGGCACTACGCCTTTCGACCCGAAGGAGTTGATGTCGCAAGGCATTGATGCCATGCGCAAGACCATCCGTGAAAAGGAGCCGCTGCGCCCGAGCACGAAGTTGAATCGGACGCTCCTGACCGCCGGCACGAGGTCGCGCCGGCCGACTTCCGGGCTGGCGATCCCGACGCAGGATGAAGTCAGTGCCGACTCACGTCGGCAACTGCGATTGAAGGAGCAGATCGCGCGCGTGCGCGGCGACCTGGACTGGATCGTGATGAAGTGCCTGGAGAAGGATCGCCAGCGCCGCTACGAAACAGCCAACGGGCTCGCTGCCGATCTCAAGCGCCACCTCAACACCGAGCCGGTCGTGGCTCGGCCGCCGAGCCGGTTGTATGAATTTCAGAAGACGGTCCTTCGGCACAGGTTCGGCTTTGCGGCCACGGCGGCACTCATCTCCGTCCTTCTGGCCGGCGTCCTGACCAGCACCTGGCAGGCGGTAGAGGCGACGAGAGCCAGAAAGGCGGAAGTCAAACAACGGATGGCTGCTCAGGACGCTCAGGCTCAGGCGGTGGCGCAACAGAAAAAGGCCGAGGCGGAGTGGCAGCGAGCCGAGGATCAGTTGATGCGGGCGGAATGGCTGGTTTACGCCGGGCAGCTTATGCTGGCCCAGAGCGACTTTGAGGCCGGCAATGGCGGGCTGGCGCGACATTACCTCGACCAGTGCCAGGTAAACCTGCGTGGTTGGGAGCATCGCTACCTCTCGGCACGAATCAATGCCAAACAAACGCTGCTGGGGCACAACGGAGCAATATCGAGCGTGACGTTTAGTCTCGACGGCCAACGCATCGTCACCGGCAGCTATGACCTCACGGCAAAGGTGTGGGACGCCGCGACCGCCCAGGAAATCTTTACTCTACACGGGCACAAAGGCTTCGTCCTGAGCGCGGCCTTCAGCCCCGATGGCCAGCGCATCGTCACGGGTGGTGGTGAGTGGAGCGTGGAGAAGAAACCGGGCGAAGTGAAGGTGTGGGACGCCGCGACGGGCCAGTTGCTTCTTGACCTCGAGGGGCACAATTATGGTGTGTGGAGCGTGGCGTTCAGCCCCGACGGCAAGCGCATAGTCTCCAGCGCCGGTGATTGGGGGTATGGACCCGGAGAGTTGAAGGTGTGGGTCGCCGCGACCGGCCAGGAAATCCTCACCCTGTGGCAGGCACATAGCGTGCATGCCGCGACATTCAGCCCCGACGGCACACTCATCCTCACCGGCAGCGATGATCAGACGGCGAGGGTGTGGGACGTCGCGACGGGCGAGGAACTCCTCACCCTCAAGGGGCATGTAGGTGGTGTGCGCAGCGTGGCGTTCAGCCCCGACGGCCAACGGATTGTCACCGGTAGTACGGACCAGACGGCGAAGGTGTGGGATGCCGTAACGGGCCAGGAACTCCTCTCGGTTAAGGGACACGCAGGACGACTGACCAGCGTGGCGTTCAGCTCCGACGGTACACGCATCGCCACCGGGAGTGAGGACCAGACGACGAAAGTGTGGGACAGCGTGACGGGCCAGGAAGTTTTCACCCTCAAGGGGCACGCGGGCTACGTGCGGAGCGTGGCGTTCAGCCCCAACGGCAAATGCATCCTCACCGCCAGCAGTGACCAGACTGCCAAGGTGTGGGATGCCGCGACGGGCCAGGAAGTCCCCACTCTCAAGGGGCACACGGATTTTGTGAGCAGCATCGCGTTCAGCCCCGACAGCAAAAGGATGGTTACCGGCAGCGGGGACGGGACGGCGAAAGTATGGGACGTCGAGAAGGGCCAGGTAGTCCTTTTTCTCGGATCAGTCACGGGGTGGAGTGTAGCCGGTGTGTGGAGTGTGGCGCTCAGCCCCGACGCCCAACGCATCGTCACTGGCAGCCAGGACCAGACGGCGAAGGTGTGGGATGCCACGACGGGCCGGAAACTCCTCGTGCTTCCGCATCCCGGCGTCGTGTCAAGCGTGGCGTTCAGTCCCGACGGCAAACGCATCGTCACCGGCGTGGGGGAGTGGGACAGACCAGACCGAAAGCCCGGCGAAGCAAAAGTGTGGGACGCCAGGACCGGGCAGGAACTTCTCTTGCTCAAGCACACCAACGTCGTGTGGAGCGTGGCGTTCAGCCCCGATGGCCAGCGCATCCTCACCGGCAGCGGGGACGGGACGGCGAGGATGTGGGACGCCGCGAACGGCGCGGAAGTACTCGCCCTCAAAGGGCACAAAGCCGCTGTGCGCAGCGTGGCGTTCAGCGCGGACGGCACGCGCATCGCGACCGGCAGCTTTGACCGCACGGCAAAAGTGTGGGACGCACGGACAGGTCGCGAACTCCTCACCCTCGAAGGACACACCGGCTACTTGCGCGGCGTGGCCTTCAGCCCCGACGGCCAACGCATCCTCACCGGCAGCGATGACCGGACCGCGAAGGTGTGGGAGGCCGGGACGGGCCAGGAGGTCCTCACCCTCAGGAAGCACACCGAGATGGTATGGAGCGTGGCCTTCAGTCCGGACGGCCAGCGCGTAGCCACCGGCATCGCCGGCGCCCACGCCACGGTCAAAGTCTGGTCCGCAGCGCCCACGCCGTAGATGAGATTGAAACCATCAACCCGAACCGCGCAGATGCCCTATTTGCCGACGCGCTGGAACGGCCCGCCGGGGTACGCACGAGGTGACTGGACGGCACGTGGAGCAGATGCTGGCCGTTGCCGATGAAGCGAAGACGCTTCTTACCGACCTGCCGGATGCCGAATCGGAAGCGCGCGAGCCAGAACACGAACCAGCCTAAAGAACAGGGACAGCATTCTTCATACTTTTTATCCGGCGAATGCGCATATAGGAATGAATGCCGCAACCCCGATCAACCATGCCATCGCCTGAAGAACGCGAGGAAGCGCTGTTTCACGCTGCCGTCGAACTGCCACCCGGTGTCGCGCGACGGGCCTTTCTGGATCAAGCCTGCGCCGGTGATGCAGCCCAGCTCAGCGTCTTGACACGCTGCTCGTCGCCCACGAAGAGCCTGATGGCTCGCTGGCCACCGCCGCGTGCGGAACCAAGGCGACTGAAGGGTGGCTGACGGACAACACGGTTTACACGCAGTTGCATCAGTTCATCGGCACGCCCGCCCACATGTCGACGGAGCAGGCGGAGATGAGCGGGCTGGACATTGATACGCGCAGGGACATCTACAGCTTGGGTGTATTACTCTACCAGTTGCTGGCCGGAAAAACGCCGTTTGATCCCAGGGAGCTGATGGCTGCGGGGATCAACGCGGGATGCGCAAGACGATTCGCGAGAAAGAGCCACCGCGGCCGAGCACGCGCGTGGCCACACTTGGAGCCGATGAACTCACGACCACCGCCAAGCGCTGCTCGTCCGACAATTCAAAGCTGCCGCACCAGCTTAAGGGCGACCTCGACTGGATCGTGATGAAGTGTTCGGAGAAGGACCGGCTGGCGACGGCGTCCCTCTCCAATGCCCCGGCGGCGGAAGTCGAATTGCGCTACAGGTTGTCGCGTATTCTCGGCGACCTGAGCACCGTTTCCGGAGGAAAAACAACTCAACCCATCACTCAAAACTCGTCGCCGCGCCGACTTTCGAATCCAGCCATTGCTGGTAGGCCTCGGGGCTTTCCACTACGAGGAATCCCTGGGACATGCTGGCATGGCCGTTGCCGCAGAGCTGGGCACAATAGATTTGAAAGCGACCTTCCTTGGTCGGCTTGAACCAGATGGGAATGCGCAGGCCCGGGGTGGCATCTTGCGTCACGCGCATCGCCGGCACTTTGAAGGAGTGAATGACATCCTTGGAGGAAATATAGGCAATGACCGGCTTGTTCACCGGAACATGGATTTCATTGAGCACCTGCACATCGTCCTTGCCGGCAGCATCCTCAGGATCCACGCCAAAAACGTTGGTATCGCTGACAAACCTCATGTCCTGACCGCCAAACGTGCCGTCCGCTCCCGCGTAACGGGCGTTCCAGGCGAACTGCTGCGCGCTGATGTAAAGCACAGTAGACTCCTCCTCGCTAGGGAAAGCGTCCACCCGCTGCGCCCACAGCGGAATCGCCACAAAAAGCAGAAGGGCCGCTTCGATTCCGGCGACCGTGACTTCGAGATAGCTCGACGCGTGGTTGCGAACTCCCAAGTAGTCCGCTTTCTGGTTCCGCTTGTGGTTGAAGCGCCAGAGCGTAAAGAGGAAGTAAATAAGCCAGCCGACGAACAACACAACCATGAGCCAGTGCAGGTAGGACAGCAAATTATCCACACCCTGGCCGTGTTCGGAGGCGAGCGGGGGCAAATTCAGGAAGTTCCTCATAGCGCTTAAGGCTTTTCAGTTGGCGTCTCAGGGGATTCAGCCGCTTGCAGCACCGTAGCTTTGCGATTGGCCTGCACGAAAAAGGCGACCGCTCCCGACAGCACCATCATGACAATGGCGCCCAGGGCGAAAATGGCCCAACTCAGGCCTCGGGACACCGGCGAATCCGGCTCGCCGTAGCATACGGCACACGCCAGAGCGTCCATCGAACCGCTCACGGTCAGGAATAGAAACAGGAAGTAGTAATGGAGACGCGTTTTCACAGGTATCCAATCGATTTTAGTTTTTTAAGGAAATAGCGGCCGTAGATCAGCACTAACCCTCCGCAGAGCACGCTGACGACCGCGAACCCCAGGTCGCCCGGAACGCCGTGCGGCCCAAAATAGTCGCGAAACTTCCACACCGCGGTACCAAAACAGAGCGCGCTGAGCGCGGTGACGAAAACGAGGTGAACAGCTTTGAGCGACATAGGACAGCCTTTCAGAACTTCGGGTGATCAAACTGTGCCCAAATTGAGAGGCCCATCAGCCCCACGAAGAACACCGCCGTGAACGCCAGGACCGTGTAGATGGTCTTGCGCTCCGACAGCAGGTGCATCAGGAACGCACCCACCAGGCCGGCGTTCACCACCGCGGCGGCCAAAACCAGTCCAATGACCACCGTGCGGTTGCCTATGGGAGCGTATGAAGCACCAACCATCAGGAACGTGGTGCAGGCCACGGCGCCAAATACCAGCCAACAGCGGCGGGCATAGTCGGCAAAGGCTTCAGGTTTAAGATCACTCATGGTTTAGATCAGGTTAAATATAATACGGGGAACAGGAAAATCCACACCAAGTCCACGAAATGCCAGAAGAGGCCGGCGATTTCCACCCGGTTGGTGAAGCGCGCCGGGTCGGTTTTCCACATCCGGCTCCCCGGGCCCCAAAGGTAGGCGAACACCAGCATGCCGCCCAAAATGTGCAGGGCGTGAAGGCCGCTCATGGTGAAGTAAAGCGCGGTGAACGTGTTGTAGGCGGGACCGTAGTTTTGCAGGCGCTTCACCTCGTCCATGGAAATGCGGATTTCCTCGTGCTTTGCGGGATGCCGCTTCGGGTTCATGAGGTGAGCGCGGCTCTCCACGAACTGGCCGTCGAGCACCACAGTAGTGTCGTCGCGGGAAACGAGGTGACCATCAGCAATGCGGCCGTCTTTGAGGGTAACGGTGTAATGCGTCAGCTTGTCCCGATACTCGTAGGCTTTGATGCTGAGAAACACCAGCGCCAGCAGCAAGGTAACCCCTTGGTATACTTTGTAGCGGTCAAACATCCGGGCCTTGCACGCGGCCCAGGCCATCAGCGTGGTGATGGCCGAAAGGGCCAGGATCAGCGTGTTCAAGGTGCCCAGGGGCACGCTAAGCCAGCCTTGCGGCCAGGTGTCCGGCGGCGCACTGACTCGCAGCAGGATGTAGGCGGAGAAAAGCCCGCCGAAAAGCATGACTTCGGAGGCGAGGAAAAGCCACATCCCGACTTTGGCGTTGTAGACTCCCGTGTCGGGCCGGGGTTGGACTGTGTAGGGAATGTCCATGGTTTAATAAAGGGGTCTCACGTGCACCTGGTTCACCCGGGAGGTTGGTCTTGTGGCACAAAATCCTTAGGATAACCAGGCACGCTGTATTCGTAGGGACCGCGATAGACCTGCGGCGGCCGCAGAAAATTGCCGTGCGGTGGTGGCGTCGGGGTTTGCCACTCCAGAGTCGTTGCCTCCCACGGGTTGTCTGAAGCGACTTTCTGCCCGTGCCGAATGCTCCAGAAGAAATTGATGATAAAAGGAATCTGGGCCAGCAGGAGCCCGGCCGCCGCCCACAGAATAAACTGGTTTAACCCGATGATGGTGCTGCTGAGGGTACCGGTGACTCCCTCCACCCGCAGTTCGGAATACTGAACCGCGCCATCGGACATGCGCCGCAGCATGCCGGCCATGCCCTGGATGAACATCGGCATGAAGATCAGATTCATGAACAGGAGCGAACCCCAGAAATGCACCCGGCCCCAGTACTCGCTCATGTGGCGCCCGGTGATTTTCGGGAACCAGAAATAGATGCCGGCGAACAGGGCGAATATCGTGCCCGGCGCCACCACGTAGTGGAAGTGGCCAATGACGTAATAGGTGTCGTGGAGGTGAATGTCGCTGGCACTGAAGCCCAAGGGCAATCCCGTGAGACCGCCGATACCGAACATCGGCAGGAACGCCAGTGCGAAGAGCATCGGGGTATTGAACCTGATGGATCCTCCCCACAGCGAAATCAGCAAGCAAGTCAGGATGATCACCGAAGGAATCGAGATGATCATCGTGGTCGTCTGGAAGAACGTGGCAATCTTCGTTCCCATGCCTGTGAGATACATGTGATGTGCCCAAACCAGGAAGGATATGAACCCAATCATCAGCGCCGAATAGACCAGCGAACGGTAGCCCCAAAGCGGTTTGCGCGTGTTGCACGCGATCACTTCCGCGATGATCCCCATGGCCGGCAGGATCAAGACATACACTTCCGGATGCGCCAGAAACCAGAACAGGTGCTGCCACAGCAATGGGCTGCCGCCGCCGCTCACATCCGCCAGTTTGCCACCAATCGCCAACCCGGTTGGCAGGAAGAAACTGGTGCCCGCCAGTTTGTCCATCAACTGCAGGATCCCCGCCGTTTCCAGCGGGGGAAATGCCAGCAAAAGCAGGAACGACGCGGTGAATTGCGCCCAGACGTGGAACGGCAGGCGCATCCAGGTCAGACCCGGGGCGCGCAATTGAATGATCGTAGTAATGATATTGACGGAACCCAGCAGCGACGAGGTGATCAGGAATACCATGCCGATGAGCCAAAACGTCTGACCGTCGGTCGGGATCGACGTCGCCAGCGGCGAGTAAGACGTCCACCCCGCCTGCGCGGCGCCTCCCGGGATGAAAAAGCTTGTGAGCATGATGACGCCCCCCAGGAAGTAGAGCTGATAGCTCATCATGTTGAGCTTGGGAAAGGCCATGTCGTTGGCCCCAATCTGGATCGGCACAAGGTAGTTCCCAAACGCCCCCACTGCCAAAGGCACGATTGCCAGGAACACCATGATGGTTCCGTGCATCGCCCCGAAGGAGTTGTACAAATCCGGCGACATTACCCCGTTAGCCGCCACGTCGCCCAGCACCGCAGCCAGCAGCGAGCCCACAATGGGAATCGGCTCACCCGGACGCGCGATCTGCCAGCGCATCATCAGCATCAAAAAGAAACCGAACAACAGGAACGTTAGCGCCGTGATGGCATACTGCACGCCGATGACCTTGTGATCGATCGAGAACACATACGTGCGCCAGAACCCCAGGTCGTCAGGGTGAGCCTGGTGCGCTGTATGATGAGGTGCGGATTGGGTTTCGGCCTGCATGCGCGTTTCGGGCAGTAGTGATTTACTAAACTTATTTTGTTATTCGTTGAGCAATTTAAGATAACTAAACTCAATCCCCATATCAAAGTCAACAGGGCTTTCCATCCCCTACTTTATCTTGTCCACTACCAGCAGAATCAGCAGCACCGGCAGGTAGATGATCGAGAGGTAAAACAGATGCCAGGCACGGGGCATGTCCAGGTGTAGCGAGAACCGGAGCGCACTCCAGAGAAAACCGGCACCGAGCAGGAAAGACCCCACCAAGTAGACCGGGCCAACGAGGCCGAAGAAATAGGGCAGAAGGCTCACCGGCAGCAGCGCCACGGTATTGAGGACCGCTTGCCGGCCAGTGAGGGTTCCATCGGGGTCGAGAACCGGAAGCATTTTGAAACCGGCCTTGCGGTATTCCTCGCGGTACACCCACGCGATGGCCATGAAGTGGGGGATCTGCCAGAAAGCCAGGATTCCAAACAGCGCCAGACTCTCCACCGTAATACTCCCGCGGGCCGCGGTCCAGCCCATGACCACCGGCAAACCACCGGGCACGGTGCCGACAGCCGTGTTCAACCAAGTCACACGTTTGAGCGGGGTATAGAGAAAGACATACACCACCAGCGAAACCGCACCCAGGATGGCCACCGTAAGGTCCACCGCCACCGCCAGGTAGATTAAGCCGGCAAGCGCAGTGCCGCACCCGACAAGCAAAACGGTGGGGGGTTGCAGACGACCCGCCGGCAGCGGGCGGTTTTGGGTCCGGCGCATTTTGGCGTCGAACTGCCGTTCCCAAAGCTGGTTCAGGGCGGCGGCGCCGCACACCACTAGGGCGGTTCCCAGAATGGTGTTGATCATCAGCACGTAATTCACCGGGCTCGGTGACGCCAGGTAGAACCCGACCAGCGTGGTCAGGAGGACCAGCAGCGTGAGCCGGGCTTTGAAAAGGTCAGCGCAGACGGCGAACCAACTGCGTTCGGTGGTTGCAGCGGTGGTAAGAGATTGGGTTGTTGCTTTCATCCGTTCAAATGGTCCCCATGGCTCCCGAAGGGTGTTGTCCCAGGGAGGCCCTGGGCACGGTGCCCGCCACTGGGGTGATAACTGGCTGAACCTGTTGGGAAGGCTGGAACGCGAGGAAGCTTGCCAATCCCCCCAGGGCCAGGGACAGGGCTCCGAAAATCACGTGGGCAGTGGCGAGATCCGCCGCTTTGTTGGACCAGATCGTAGCCGCCCCGAGGGTGGCTTGAACCAGCATCAGCCCGGACCAGGCCAGGCAAATGCGGGTAAAGGGGTGCTTTGACCCAAGGCGGCGCCAGGCCCGGACGGTAACGAATCCGACCCCGAATAGGATCAAGACGGCCACCATGCGGTGAATCATCTGCAACACGACGTGGGCGGCAGTGATTGGGTTTTGGGCAGTTACTTCCAAACGCTGCGAGTTGTAGGTGGCGACGGATTCCGAATCGATGGCCGGCCACCATTGACCGTAGGCGAGCGGAAAATCGGGAATAGCCAAGCCGGCGTGCTGATGGCGCATGGTGGCGCCGATAATCAATTGCAGCAGGATGATGCCGGTCATAGCGGTCACGAGCCCGCGGAACCCCGAGGTCGACGGAGCGGTCCACTGCCGAAACCGCGGCCACAGGGGACTCGAAAGCAAGGCTATCAGGCAGATCAGGACAAAAAACAATTGAGCCAGCGTGGCGTGAAAGATGCCAATCTCATTCTTGAAGAGCACCACGCGCAGACCGCCCAGGAGACCCTGAAACTGCACACCGAAAAAGGCTATCCACCCCAGGAGAGGCAGCGGCTTTGGCGCCGGAACGTTGCGGAACCAAGCAGCCGCGGCCAGTAGCACCACGCCGCCAATCCCCGCCAGGAAATGCCCGGTGCCTTTCCAATCGGGTCCCATTTGAACCAATACTATCCCAGCCACCAGCTCGATAATTCCAATAATCGCCAGAGGCCGTCGTGAGGCACGCCCCCCCAGCCAGCGGGTCAGGGCCACGACCAGTAGCCCGACGAACGAAGCCAGAAGGCGATGCGAATGCTCGTAGAAGATCCCCCCCATCCAATAGGAAAAGGGGAAGAAGAACATGTTGTATCCGTAGCTGGTCGGCCAGTCCGGCACCGCCATGCCCGCGCCCCGGCTGGTGACCACACCCCCGATTCCAAGCAACAGCAAGGTGGCGACGGCGGACAACAGGGCAAAACGGCCAAGCCACGGGCTGGGGCGGAATTCTCTGCTCATTTATATACGGTCCGGCAGGAAATTAAAAACCGCTGAGCCTGGGGAAAGGTCTCAGCGGTTTGCATAAATCCAATTACTTGGCGTCCATGGCCAGTTCGACCTTGGCCCCGTCGGCAGTGACTTCGACGTCCTGAGTCACCACGCCAGCCTTCCGGTGTGACGCTTTCAGCTTGTACTTGCCGGGAGGAACGTTGGCGATTTTGAAAGTGCCATCCGCTTTGGACACGTCAAAATAGGGGTGATCCAGCACGCTCACCCAGGCGAACATCCAGGGGTGCACGTCGCATTTGAACCGGACGAACTCCTCGGCTTTTGGATAAGAGAAAGTCAGGTCCGCTCCGCCGGGCATCTGGGCTTTGTTGTCCTCCGGGTTGCCCGCAACCGTTGGTGTGGCGTGCACGTTATGCAGCACCGGGTCGGAGTTTTTCACCAGGATCTTCTGGCCGGTCTGAACCGCGAGGATCTGGGGCACGTAAATGCAGTTCTTCTGGTCCATGATCACCGGCGTGGCGGCAGGGCCGGTCGATTTGCCGGTAATCCCTTCAAGGGATACCACCACGTCCGCCAGTTCGCTCTTGCCTCCCACCACGTAAAACTTCGTCGTGGGCATCGTGGAATGGAATTTTCCGCAGTTAGGATCGTTCTTGAGCGGAGTAATGTCGCGCTCTTTGGGCGGGGCGCCCTTCAGGGTAATTGTGCCAGTGATGTCGCCGGCCGACGCCAGATTCATGGCCAGCGCCGCCGCCGCGAGGGTAAATAGAGTATTTTTCATTGCTAACATTGATGCGACTTATTCGTTGAAAACCGCGAGAAGTTAGCATCGACACTATTAGCGCGCAAGCAGTTTTTAGATACTCTAAGTTACACAATTAGCGAGATTGATAAAAGCACCACAGGCACTGTCACCAACCCTGCGCGGTGCCCCGCGATCGCGGATCCGCCGCGCCAGTGAAGGCCCGTCGGTCTGGCGAGCGGCTGACGGAGTGCGCCGTGGAAAGTGCGTTCTGCTCCAACAATTTGTGGCCCCGGGACCGCAGCGCGTTCTGGATCCCGTCAGGCAAGCTCTGCTCCACTGCCACCTCGTCGGGAGACCATTGGTGGTGGATGCGTGGGGCGGCCATAGCCTCTGCCGGGGATTGGCCCAGGTCCAGGATGCCGACAAGCTGGGCAAACACGCAGGAGATGATCCGTGGTCCACCGGCGGCGCCCAAGGCAAGGATAGGTTTCCCCTGCTCCAGGACGATGGTAGGAGTCATGCTGGACAAGGGACGCTTGCCAGGGGCGACGGCGTTGGCTTCAGCGCCCACGAGCCCGAAGTAATTGGGCACACCGGGCTGGGCAGAGAAGTCGTCCATCTGGTTATTCATGACGACGCCGGTGCCGGGGATGACGACTTTGGAGCCGAAGCTGGTATTGATGGTCGCGGTGCAAGCAACCCAGTTGCCCTCGGCATCCGCCACGGAGAAATGAGTGGTGTGCTTGGGGAACGTGTCGCGTTCCCAGCCGGGAGGCGACCCGTGGCTGGCCACCGGGGTGGTTTGGTCGAGCCGGATCTTCTGGGCCAGGGAAGCGGCATAGGCTTTGGAGACGAGGCCCCGAGGAACCTGGGCAAAAGCCGGGTCGCCCAGCCAGTGGGCGCGATCGGCAAACGCCAGCTTCATGACTTCCACCAGCAGGTGCGCCCGCTCACCCTCCTCCATCGACGTCACCTCGAATCGCTCCAGCATATTGAGCATCTGGATGAGATGGACGCCGCCGGAACTGGGAGGAGGAAAAGAAACTACCTGCCGCCCCCGGTAAAGGGTGGAGACCGGATCACGCCGTGCAATCCGATAGGCCGCGAAATCGCGCGCGGTAAGAATGCCGCCATTGAGCTTCATCCATTCCTCGGTCGCCGCAGCAAACGGCCCCCGGTAAAACCACTTGATGCCGTGATGAGCGATTTGGCGGTAGGTATTCGCGAGATCGAGCTGGCGCAGCCATTCGCCCTCGGCAAGCGGCTTGCCGTCTTTCCAAAAGATCCGGCGTGAGGCCTCGAAGAGATTCATCTCGTCGGCCACTGAACGGAGCCGGGTCGCGTAAATCCGGTCGATGGCAAACCCCTGCTCCGCAATGTGGGACGCCGGCAGGATCAGGTCGGCCAGCTTCTTTCGACCGAACTTGCGCACGGCATAATCAAACGCGGCCAACTCGCCAGGAACCCCGCTGGCCAAAGCGCCGGTTTGGCTCAGGTCCGGGTCAGCGGCGCCGTTCACGATGAACATGTCCCGGGTCGCGAGCCATGGGGCGGTTTCCCGTCCGTCGATCGCCACAATGCTGCCGTTAGCCCGACGGATGAGCATGAAGCACCCGCCGCCTATTCCCGAGTTTTGAGTATCCACCACGCCCAGCGTCAAGCCAACCGCCACCGCGGCATCTATGGCGTTGCCTCCGTTTTTCAAGACGTTCAGGCCGGCCTCGGTAGCCAGTGGATGGCCCGAGGCCACCATGCCGCGGGTGGCGGGTGCGACCGCAGCGGCGAGCATCGTGCCCGGAAGGAGGCACAGGAAAAACAGCGAGGCGAAGGCGATACAGCAACGGTTCCTCATTTGATCAAGTTCAGGAAAAAGGTGATGTTCAAGGCGTTAACGAGGTCGATCAGGAAAGCTCCGACGACCGGAACCACCAGGAAGGCGCGAGGGGCGGGACCGAACTTTTCCACCAGGGCTTTCATATTGGCTACGGCATTGGGAGTCGCGCCGAGTCCGAAGCCGCAATGGCCCCCGGCCATGACCGCAGCCTCGAAATCCCGGCCCATGACGTAGAAGGTGATATACCGGGCAAAAAGTGCCATAACGAAGACCTGGATGGCGAGAATCACCAGCATAGGCAAGGCCGTATTGGCCAATTCGACCAGGTTCAAACTCATCATAGCGATGGCCAGGAACAGGCCGAGCAAAACCGCCGCCAAGTTGTCGATGATCTCCGTTTGAATCCATTTCACGCCGGCTATATCCACCACATTACGCACCACCACGCCCAAAACCATGGCCCCAATGTACACCGGGAAAGTGATTTGGGTGTGCTGGATAAAGAAACTGACCCAGGCGCCCAGTTTGATGCAGACCAGCAGGAGAACCAGGTGACTGAACAATCTGCCGCCGAAACTCCGGAGCGAAGCGATGTCCCGCAATATTCCCGGCGCACCCGTGGCTCCAGCCTCAAGGTGCGTGGCTTTGCCGGCAGAAGGCTGCAAGGTCTTGCGCCGGATGAGGCGACCGGCAACCGGTCCGCCAAGCAAGCCGCCCGCGACCAGGCCAAACGTGGCCGCCGCGACGCCAATCACCGCCGCCCCCTGCAACCCGGCGTTCTCGAGGTCAGGCGCAAAACCCAGCGCCGTTCCGTGCCCGCCGGTCATGGAAACGCTACCGCAGGCCAGTCCGAGGAGCGGCGAAATGCCCATGACCTTCGCCAGCCCTATGCCCAGAAGGTTTTGCACCACGGCCAAACAGGCGACCAAACCCAGGAAGACCACGACCTGCACGCTACCCCGGCGCACGATGGTCCAACTGGCATTCAAGCCAATGCAGGTAAAGAACCCCACGAGCAAGGGCAGGCTCACACTCTTGGCCGGGGCCTGCAACCATTCCGGCTCGGTAGAAACGATCCACGTCCACCACTGGGCGGAGACCTTGCCCTCGAAATGGGCCGGCCACAAACCGGTGAGATTGCCGAGCAGAATCAACACGGAGATCAGCAACCCCCCGACAACCGGCGCCGGGATGTTGAAGTGCGACAGCAAAGCAACACGTCGGACGATCCATTCGCCCAGCAGCAGTACCGGTATCGCCAGCACCACGGAGATCCAGGCGGAGAGGGTCATTTGAATCCTCGGCTGCCCTGCCCTGCGGCAACTCGGCAATGATGTGCGCGTCTCACCATGAGCTTGGCCATGCTGCCCGGCCCCGTCCCGACAGTCAACGCAACGCAACGTCGGACCCCGAAAAGTGCGGACTCTACATGGCTTTGGAGCTCTGAGTCACCGCAGAATAGCGCGGTGGCTGCCTGTTGGGCTTGAACCGATTTGTGCCCTCTCGTAGGCTGGGCGCAACTTAATCATGATTACCATGCGCGCCTTGCCTCTGCTGAACTCTGTTGCCATCGCTCTCGCCACCACATCTGCCGTTTCGGCGGGGGATTGGAGCGCTTACCGCGGGCCACGTGGAGACGGCATTTCCGCCGAGAACATCAAGTCGGAATGGGCCGGAGGAAAACCGCGGGAGTTGTGGCGGGTGCCGACCCCGGGGGGCTTTAGCTCGTTTGCTGCGGCGGGAGGACGGTGCTTCACGCTGGTAACACGCGCGGGAGCGGCCCAGGCGGAAACGTTGATCGCGCTCGACGCGGCCACCGGTAAGGAACTCTGGAGCCAGCCCATCGGCCTGGGCAAGTACCCCGGCGGCGGGGACTCGGGCGCACCTGACAACAAGGGTGGGGACGGTCCACGGTCAACGCCAACGGTGGCCGGCGACAAGGTTTACACGTATTCAGCCGAAATGGTGGTGCACTGCTTCGAGTCCGCCACGGGCAAACCGGTTTGGCAAAAGGACATCATCAAGGAGTTCCATGGCGCGAATATCCAATGGAAGAGCGCCGCTTCGCCGGTCGTCGATGGCAAACTGCTGTTCGTGGCCGGCGGCGGCCCGGAACAGTCATTGCTGGCCTTTGACCGGGAGACCGGGGCGGTTGCCTGGAAGGCCGGCACGGAACTGTTCACCCACGCCTCGCCGATCGTGACCACCCTGCACGGGGTCAAGCAGGTGATTTTCGTGGCCCAAAGCGGCCTGGTTGCCCACGAAGCTGAGACTGGCAAACCGCTGTGGAAATTTGGACACCGCTACCGCACCTCTACTGCTTGCCTGCCGATAGTGAGCGGTGACCTGGTGTTCATTACCGCGGGTTACGAAGTCGGCGGAGCCGTCTGCCGCGTGGTGAAGACCGGCTCCGGGTTTGCCGCCGAACCCGTGTGGAGCGCCCGCGGCAACAAGCCCGCCGCCAGCCTTTGGAGCCCTCCGATTAACCACGATCAGCATTTGTATGGCATGATCAGTTACAAGCAGTTTGGCGACGGCCCTCTCAAGTGCCTCGATCTCAAGACGGGCGCCCTAAAATGGGAGAAACCCGGGTTCGGCGCCGGGAACGTGCTGCTGGCCGGGGACACCCTGGTGGCGCTGACCGACGACGGCCGCGTGGTGCTGGTCAAGCCCTCACCTGAGTCCTGCCAGGAAATCGCCCAATTCAAAGCTGTGGCCGGGAAATGCTGGAGCACCCCGGCGCTGAGCGACGGTAAACTCTACGTGCGGAGCACCAAGGAAGGTGCCTGCTTCGACCTGGGCGGCAAGTAGCAGGCCGCCGACACCTCGGGGGTCTGCCGAACTTCTCCCGCCGACTTAACGCGCCTCGCGCACGCGAATCGTGTAGCGTTGTGCCTTGTCGTTGGATGACACGAACCGGACCCCTTCCTGCGCGTTCTCATCCAGGAACACGGTTTGGAACGGAGTGTCTTCCACCACGAATCCCTGGGCATCCTTGAACACGCAGTTCACCTGGATCTGAATGCGGCGGTTCTCGCGGTTCCGGAGATTGGCGAGCACCTGGAGGCGGCCGTCGGAGAGGCGCGTTTCCTGGATGCCGGGACTGGTCACGGAGCGTTGAGCGCCTTTGTCCAGCAGCACCAACCGGGCGCTGTCCTCAAAGTTTTTCTCCTGCGTGTTTTGAGGGAGATAAGCCCCGGTGTCGCTCGTTTGGCAGCCATTAAACACCACCAGGCCGGGAACCAGAAGGACGAGCGCTAAGACAGATGTTTTCATATCGTTTGAGGGGTTGAGGATTGATCACTGATCAGGATTACCTTGTCCTTCCCACCGGGAGGGACGTCAATGGCAAGCTGTTTGGTCAAATTGGAAACGGTTCGCCCCGCGGCATCACGAAACTCCACGGTGGCCGAGTGGCGACCCGGGGCCAGCGGTAGGCTGGCAAAGCTCAAATAGCGCGGCAGGGTTTCCCACGCCCGCGTGTCCGCCTCGGGCGTCGTGGCAGCGGAAATCACCTTGCTCGCCAGGCCCGCCAGGGCAATGCCGAGACCGACGTTCTGCGCCGTGCGATCGCGGCTCATGGCCGCCGTGCTCAGGCCCCCGATGAGCGCCACGTCGCCCACGGCACCAGTCGTGGTCTTAAACACCGCTTTGTTGCCCAGGATATGGTCCATCGCCCGACCGCCACGAGTGGTGGCCTGGAATCCCAGGTCGTCCGTGGGTGCCACCGGGTAGCGCTGCCCGTTGATGTTCAGTTCGGCGGACACCACCGGGGAATCGGGTACGCGGAACCGAAGTTCCTCCCCGTATTGGCCAGTCGCGAATTTGGTGGGACCCGGACCGAACTCGAAGAAGAACAGGACGTTGAAGTCAGGCCGGTAGGCCGGCAACTTCACACCTTTGGCAGACGCCTGGGCACGCTTAAAGGCGTCGCTGCCGTCGCCGCCGAGCTTGGCCGTAGCGAGTCCGTCGAGGTAATCGACCAACACCCAGTCAGCAGCGTATTCGCGGTTTTCCGTGTCGCTGTCAATTAGCGCGGCGCTGCGGAAGCAGGCGCGGGCGTTGTCCGGTTCGCCATCCTGCCAGTAGAGCATGCCCCGGTAGATATAGGCCATTACCCGTTCGTAAGGTTCGCCGATGAATGTCTTGCGCGCCTCGCGATTGAAGTAGCCGCGCGCTTTCCGGGCTTCTTTGTCGTTGGCGATGATGCCACCAATGTTGAGCAGTGCCTCGTCGAGCATCCGCCGGGCCAACTCGAAATCGCCCGTCCGCAGCGCGGCGGTCGCGGTGCGGTACTGCCACAGTACTTTGTCCTTAGGGGGCCCTTGCTCGATGGCTTTGGGGCCGTCCACCAGCGCATTGCCCGTCAGAGTCAGTGCGGGCTGTTTCGGTGTGGAAGCGCACCCCACCACCAGCAAAGCCAGCGCCGTAACGAGGACGATACTGCCGGCCAGTCCGAAGTGACGCGCACCGGGACAAGCTGCAAGGCCAAATGGGAGCGTACTCTTCAAGGGCAAGGGTAAATCACTACCGGTAAGCGGCATCCTCAAGGCCCTGCTTCTTCATCTCAGCCATGTCTTCCCAAATGATGTCCGAGGTCCGCGCGTCGATCAGTTGGAAGGTGTACAGGATGTAGTCGCTGGTGCCGGCGCTGGTCTTGGTGGTCAGACTCTGCAACGTGCCCGTGAGGAAATAATCTGCACCTTTGAATTCCACCACTCGGGGATCCGAGGTGGAGGTAACTTGGCCGGATTGTTTCAGGGCGCGCTCGTTCTCGAGCGTCTTCATGCGGTCGCGCGCCAGGAAAAGCACTTTGCCCTGCGACTTACTATTGAGCTGGGCGCGAATGCGAGTGAGGAACATCTCCTTGTTGATCGGAAAACGGGTCTCGTTGACCACCGGATCCAGAACGATCCGCGGTACTCCCTGGGCGGAGGCGATTTGCGGCGTATTCAAAACACTACGCGCCATCTTGTCGGTCACCGCCACCAGATCCTGGGATTCCATGCCGGTGCCGGCGACGAATCCGCGCTCGTCCGCCCGCATCTCGGTGACCGGGACGCCGGAAGGATTTTTGACGCCGCTGGAAGCGCAACCGGAAATCAGGCCCGCAACCGTCAGAGCGGCCATCGGACAAAGATAGGTCTTCAGATTCATAAATGTTTCACTTTCTAGTTAAACTCGTGCCATTCAGGGCGGAGTCAACCGGTTAAACCGAAGGGGCGGCACCCGTCTCGAGGTACACAACCGCACCCTGCGGCCATGATATAAGACGCTTGTGGCTTGGCAATATTCGGTCCGGCATACCCTGAGGGCCTGCCGGACCAGTCCTTGGCGCAGGCTTAAAACTGCCTGTTTTGAACCCAGGCGAGGTGTGCGCTATTCACCCTTCACGCCGTTTTGGGGCTCAGACACTGTAAAAGCGCGGCTCTGGACGGGGTCGCCTCCCCGCGCTCCGTATCGCGCGCGGGAGCGCTTCTACTTCGCCGGTTTTGTCCCCTTGCGGGTGGCGGTCGGACGAACCTTGGCGGCTTTTCTTGCAGGCTGAGCCTTTGGCGCGGCCTTGGCCTTGGTAGATGTCTTAGCCTTGGCTGGCGCTGGTTTAGCTGGCGGTTTTGGGGCCGTCTTGTCGTGAACGATCCGCCGCAGCTTGTCCAGCTTCTGATCAATGCCCTGTCGGGCCTGATCGATTCCCTGCTGACTTAAGTTGATCACGTCCGTCAGCATCTGGCAGCCTTTGGCCAACGTCTCGGCATAGCTGCCATCCTTTAATTCGACACCTTTGCCCGCGAGGAATCCCGTGAGGTTCCGGTAAATCTCGTTTCGTTGAATTTTCTTCATAACAGTGCTGATTGTTTACGCTATCATGAACCAACTGCTCATTCGAGGCTATTATAACTGCACAAGCGGTTTGTAACCGGGGCCGGTCGCCCTTTGAGACAGATGCGTCCTCGCTGGTTAGTTCGGGAAGTGGACTCAACCGACTTGCATGTTTGAAGCCAAGCCCAGATTCTGCAGCACGCGCACCGAAGCGGTGGATTTGTTTAGGGTGTAGAAATGGAATCCGGGCACACCGGCGCGCCGCAGTTCTTCGCATTGCCGGGTGGCATATTCAATGCCGAATTCCGCCGCGGCGGAATCGTTCCCTTCCAGGGTTTCCAGTTTGGCAGCGAGCGGGCCCGGAATGCGGGCGCCACAAAGCTGGGTGAACCGCTTGATCTGCGACGTGCTCAGGATCGAAATGATGCCTGGCACGATGGGCACCCGAACGCCCAGCTTGCCCAAGTGATCGCGGAACCGGAAGAAGTCGGCATTGTCGAAGAATAACTGGGTGAGGATGAAATCCGCGCCGGCATCCACTTTCTGCTTGAGGTGCTGCCAGTCAACCTCGCGTCCGGCTTTGCAGGCGGTGTGGCCCTCCGGGAATCCGGCCACGGCCACAGAGAAAGGGCTGCGGCTGCGAATGAACTTCACCAACTCCGCGGCATACTCAAAACCGCCGGGCACAGCCTGGAATTCGGCCCCGTTCGGAGGGTCGCCACGCAGGGCCAGGATGTTACGGCAGCCGAGCGCTTCGATCTTCTGCAGCAGTTCAGCCACTTGCTCCTGGGTGTGACCCACACAGGTCAAGTGCGCCAGGGCCGTAAGGTGGTGCTCCCGGTGGATGCGGTCAACGATCATCAGGGTCTTGTCCCGGGTGCTGCCCCCGGCGCCGTAGGTAACAGAACAGTAATCGGGCCGCATCCGCATCAGAGCCGGAATCGTCTTTTCCATCAGGTTCCGGTCACCCTCTTCCGTCTTTGGCGGAAAGAATTCGAATGAAATCGCGGGCCGCCCGGCGGCGGCGCGTGTGGCTAAAATGTCACGTATCAACTGCATTGAACCGCCAAGATGCTCGAGTTCGGGGAGATTTCCAAGCAGATGGTGCCGGTGGGTGCCGTTTTCCGGGCCTTTCCCAGCCCGTCCCCCTCTCAGCGGAGACTGCCAAGTTTCTGCAGAAACATCCACATCGCCTCACCCCACCAGCGAAATGCCGTGGCGACGTCCACCGTCGAGACCAACAGCGGGATCCCGACGAGCAGGACCGTGATATTTCCGAGAAAAATTACCACGCTGGAAAATAGGTAGCCTTGTTCCGAGATGTCGGTTTGGTGGCTCTGCAGTATGTGCCAGGTGAGGGTTACGTGAAACGCATAGGCGGCGCCGAGCAGGAGGTGAAACCAGACAATATGAGGCCGCCAATCCCAAAGAGCGTTGCCCGCGGCGAAGATCAGCACCACCAGCATGGCGTAGAGCGGAAAAAAATATGGCGCCAGCGCAATCAGGAAGTTGTTCTTGGTCACGACAACGTGACCGCCGGTGCTGGTGGCTTTGAACTTCTTTACCCGGCCGCCCATGAGCCAGGTCCAGATAACGTGAGTCAGTTCATGTCCAAAGACATACACCCACATGGGCTTGGGCAGCAGCAGGTAAATCACCCACCAGCAGGCGGCCCCGGACAGGAAGGCCACCCAAATGGTGTCGGCCTTGCCGCTGGTCTGCAGCACACGCCACAGTGCGAGTGCCGCCCCCACACAGACCGGCAGGAGCAGAATTGCCAGCACCATCTTGACCATTTTCCACACGCCTGCGCAGTATTCCCAAGGCTGAGAGTACGCTCCAGAGGATTCGCAGCAGAGAATCCGCAGGGAAACCCCAACTTGACCGCCCTATTTTGGTCCGGTAGGTTGCTGGATCAGAGTTTTAAGAGTTTATGCAAAATTTCCTGGTGCCCATGGTGGTCGAGCAAACCGGACGCGGTGAGCGCGGCTACGATATTTATTCGCGGTTGCTGGTCGATCGGATCGTGTTCCTTGGAACCCCGGTCGATGATATGGTGGCCAACGTCATCATTGCCCAGTTGCTGTTCCTGCAAATGACGGATCCCAAGAAGGACATCCATTTGTACATCAACTCCCCGGGAGGAAGCGTCACGGCCGGGCTGGCGATTTACGACACCATGCAGTTCCTCACGTGCGACGTGAACACCTATTGCATCGGGCAGGCGGCCAGTATGGGAGCCGTGCTGCTGTGCGGCGGGACGAAGGGCAAACGCTATTCGCTGCCGAACTCGAATATCATGATCCACCAGGTCCTCGGCGGCGCCGAAGGCCCGGCCAGCGACGTAGAAATCCGCGTGCGCTACATGCTGCGCCTCAAGCAGCGGCTCAACAACATCATCTCGCATCACACCGGCCGCAGCATTGACCAGGTGGAAAAAGACTGTGACCGTGACAATTTCATGACCGCGGAAGAGGCCAAGGCCTACGGCCTGGTGGATGAAGTGGTGCAGTCGCGCAAGGAAATCTCCACTTTGGCGGAAAGGGCCACCGACCTGACGGACAAGAAGGAATAACCCCGTCATGGCCCGCCCCAGCAACATCACGCTCTGCAGTTTTTGTGGAAAATCCCACGCCGAGGTCAAGAAACTGATCGCCGGGCCGGGCGTTTACATCTGCGACAACTGTGTCCTGCTCTGCAAACAGGTGCTGGACAAGGAACTGGCCGTCCACACCCGCAAACAGCGGCCGCGGATGAATGTGCCGAAACCGGCGGAAATCAAACACCAGCTTGACCTCCAATGCATCGGCCAGGATCACGCCAAAAAGACCCTGGCGGTCGCAGTCCACAACCATTACAAACGGATACTCCAGGAGCCCGAGCCTCCGGCGGAAAACGAATCGGCGGAGGACAACGAAGTTTCCACGGACCCTCACGCCGACGTCGAGATCGAGAAAAGCAACATTCTCGTGATCGGCCCGACCGGTTCCGGCAAAACCCTGCTGGCCCGGACGCTGGCCAAGGTGCTGGAAGTCCCGTTCGCCATCGCGGATGCCACGACATTGACCGAAGCCGGGTATGTGGGCGAGGACGTCGAGAATATCATCCTGCGCCTCTTGCAGAACGCGGATTACGACGTGAAGCGCGCCCAGCGCGGCATTATCTATATCGATGAGATCGACAAGATCGCCCGCAAAACGGAGAACGTCTCAATCACCCGGGACGTTTCCGGCGAAGGGGTGCAGCAAGCCTTGCTGAAAATCCTGGAAGGCACCATTTGTAACGTGCCGCCGCAGGGCGGCCGCAAACACCCACAGCAGGAATACTTGCGGGTGGACACTTCGGACATCCTGTTCATTTGTGGCGGCGCCTTCGTTGGCCTGGAACGCATCATCCAACGCCGGCTTGGCAACAACGTCATGGGCTTCCGCTCCGCCGAGCACGGTCGCAAGACCGCCGCTCTGCGGCGCCAGGACCTCCTGCAGCATGTGGAGCCCGAAGACCTGCTCGCCTTTGGGTTCATCCCCGAATTCGTCGGCCGCCTCCCAATGGTCAGCGTATTGGCGGAACTCACCGAGGATCAATTAGTCTCGATCCTCACGGACACCCGGAACGCGCTGACCAAGCAATACGCCAAACTCATGGCGATGGAGGGAGTGGAACTCGAGTTCAGCGAGGACGCGCTGCACGAACTGGCCCGGCAAGCCATCAAGAAAGGCACCGGGGCTCGCGCCCTGCGTAGTCTCCTGGAGCGGCTGATGCTCGACGTCATGTACGATGTGCCCGGCAGCGACGACATCGTGCACGTGAACATCACCCTCCCCGTCGTGACCGGCGACGTCAAACCGCTAATTCGGCGTAAGGCCGGCCGCGCCGCCGCGTGACCCCCTGCGGCGGACCGTAGCCCCGGGCGCTCAAAACCGGCGCCAGGCTTACGCTCGAACCTCGAGGCGGCGAAGCGCTTTGCGCAATTCATGCTCGATCGCGCGTTGGCGCTCAGGCCGAGTCACTTTTTGCCCGTCGATTTCCCGCACGAAAAAGCAGTCAATGGCGGCGCCTTTTTCGGTGCAGATTTTAGCGCCTGCGATGTCGAGGTTCACATCTGTAAGCGCCTGAGAAATGGTGTAGAGCAGGCCGATTCGATCTTCCGCCTCGGTCTCGAGAAGCGTGCGGGCATCGGACATATCGTTATCGAACCGGATACTGGTAGCGATGTGTTCTCCCGCATAGGCCTGGTAGGCCGGGCGGCTCATTTTCTGCCGGGCGATCAAAGCGTGAAAATCAATCTCCTCGCCATTAAGGGCCCGGGTCAGCACGGCTTCGAACCGATCTCGCTGGGCGGGTGATGGCAGGCTGCCGGTGAGGGCATCCGCAACAAAAAAGGTGTCCAGCACAATGCCGTCTTTCCGCGTGAAGACCTGTGCGCCGAGAATGGTCAAGCCGCTGGCGCTGAGCGATCCGGCGATTTTCTGGAACAGGCCCGCGCGATCCCAGGTGCAGATCTTGACGGCGGTATAACCGCGGTCGGGCGCGTTCTGCCAACTCAGCGCCGGCGACAGAGCGCGGTCCCCATCAGCGATTTGCAGCCTCATGAACCGGTTTGTCAGGGTGAGGTCGTTCACCACCTCCGCGGCGGAGTGAATCTGGAAATAGCGAGGCGGCAGGCTCTTGAAGTGGGCCTCCAGTTCGTCCAGGGCAATCCCGTCCGGCCGTGCCCGTTCCACCTGTTGCATGAGCAACTCCCGCTGTTTTTCCTCGACGCGCAAGAATTCGTCGCCGCCGCTGATGAGGCGAGCGGTCTTCAGGTGCAGCGTCCAGAGCAAGGAATCCTTGAAGCCGTTCCAGAGCTTATCGCTCGTCGCCTGCGCGTCCACAAAGGTGTGCAGCGTGAGCAGAGACAGGTTCTCGGCGGTTTGGATGGTTTTGGCAAAGTGGCGGATGACGGCGGGGTCGTCCAGGTCGCGGCGCTGCGAGATCTCGGACATCAACAGGTGGTTCTCGATGATTAGGCGCAACGAATGCGTGGCGGCAGCATCCAGCGCGAGCCGGCGGGCCACCCGCAACGCTAGTTCGCTGCTGGTCTTGCAGTGGTCGCGGCGTGGGTCGGGTTTTCCCACGTCATGGAGCAGCAGGGCCAGGTAGAGCACGGACGGACGCTCCAAATCCTGGAGGAGCTGCGTATACGCTTTGTGTGGCGGTTGTTTCGCCTCCCAAATCCGGTCCAGTTGCTCGATGCACACGAGCGTGTGCTCGTCGGCAGTGTATTGATGATAGAACTCGTGCTGCACCAGGCAGGTGAGCCGGCCGAATTCTGGTATATACTTGCCGAGCAAATCCACCTCATGCATCGCCCGCAAAATGGGCGAGACGGCGCCGCGCTGGTTGAGAATGCTCAGGAACGTCTCGCGCACATGCTCGTCAGCCAGAAATGAACGGTCCACGAGGGAAAGCTGGCGGCGGATGAGCTGCGCCAGGTCGGGATGCAGCTTCAGACCGCGTTGTTGGGCGTGCAGGAAGACCCGCATGAGCCGCCGCGGCTGATCGCGAAACACCCGGTTTGAAACCGCATGGATCTCGCCATTGATGAACTTGAACCCATCGACCGGATCGGGATTGGCCGGGCGTTTCCCCGGGAAAAAGGCCCGCAGGGAAAGTCCGGCGAAAGAGCGCGGAACCGGCAACAGGGCCAGGCGTTGCTCAATGGTGCGGGTGAGCAGAAAGATATTGCGCGAATGCGTGTAGACTTCGCGCATGAACCCTTCGATCCGTTTGCTGGGCGAGCGCTCGCGGTAGCCCAGGTTGTGCGCCACGGCGGGCTGCAGGTTCTTGCTCAACACATCCATCGCGCGATCGGCGTGGTAATGCATTTCCGTGCGCACCCGCAGGAGGAAATCGTAAGCAGTCCGGAGTTGTTTGAGTTCCGGCCCGGTGATGAGGCCGTGGGTTTCCAAGTCAGCAAGGGAGCGGGTGCGGTATTTGAAATAGGCCATCCAGACGAGGTTTTGGAAGTCGCGCAAGCCTCCGCAACCGCTCTTGATATTGGGCTCCTGCATACATGCCGAGTTGCCGAATTTCAGTCGCCGATCCTTCTGATCGGCCACCCGCATGCCAATGTACTCGCTTTCGTAACCCTGAACGCACCGGGCCACGAGCATCTTTTGAAATTGGCTAAACAACGCCTCACTGCCCATCACCAGCCGCGACTCGATCAGCGACGTTTTGGATTGCATGTCGCTGTTGGCCACCTTGACCGCCTCGTCGATCGTGCGTACCGAGTGGCCCACCTTGAGCCCCACGTCCCACAGTGGGTATAGGATGCCGTCCAGCACCTTTGTCAGGGTCGGATACGGGCGCCCTGCGGACACCTGCCCGTGGTGCAGGAACATCAAATCGATGTCGCTGTATGGGTTTAGCTCCGATCGCCCGTAGCCGCCGATAGCCACCAGGGCAAGGGACGGTAACTCCTGATGCGCCTGCAGAGGCAACTCTGCCCAGGCGGCTTCCCACAGATACTTGAGCAGCAGATCCAGCACCGCCGCCCGTGCATTACAAACCTCCAGTCCTCCCGCACCCGCCCGATGTAACATCTTCAGCCGGTTGGTCTCCAGCTTCAGAAATCCCTTGTACCGTGCCAGTTCCTGGGTCGCACTGCGCCCCACTGGCAACGGCAGCCGTGCCAGCGCATCGGCCTCCATCTTCCGCAACAATTCCTGCATCTGGGTATTAGTCTGGGTCAGAAACCCGAGGTTGGCAAGGGAGCGTCGGCTCGCGGGCGCCACTCTAAAGCAGATGATCCCAAAAGGTTTAAACTGCCCCGGGAGCATTGTTTCCGCTGTTCCGTCTAACCGGATATGAAACGTGGAATATGGCTCGCGATTCTCGGAGCGGCTCTGGCCGTGGGATGGCCGGCTCCCGGTGCCGGTTTAATTGTGGTGGATGAAGCATATTGGAGGCCCTGGCCCGGCCCGGGACCGGAAGTGTTACCGCCCTGGCCCGGCCCGCGCCCGCCCGGCTGGCCCCCACCGCGATTTATGCCCCCGCCACGGCCGCACGTATTCGCCCCGCTGGAAGTGACCTCTGTGCAGGTGGATACCCGCATCACCGGCCAGGTGGCAGTGACGACCATCCACCAGGAATTTCACAATCCCAACCCCACGCAGATGGAGGGTTCGTTTCTATTCCCCGTTCCCAAGGGAGCGCACCTGGACAAATTCACCATGGAAATGGACGGGAAACCAGTGGAAGCCGAGTTGCTTTCCGCTGAGAAGGCCCGGCAGATTTATGAAGACATCGTTCGCAAGCTCAAGGACCCGGCCCTGCTCGAATACGCCGGTCGCGATGTGTTTAAGGTGCGGATATTCCCGATCGAAGCGCGAGGCAAGAAGCGGATCACACTCACCTACACGCAAATGCTGACTTCCGATTCCGGCCTGGTGAGCTTCACGCTACCCTTGAACACGGACCGGTTCTCGGCGCAGCCGGTGAAGAATCTCAGCGTCAAAGTGCGCCTAGAGCACAAACAACCGATCAAATCCATTTATTCGCCGACGCATCCTGTTGAAATCAAGCGCGACGGTCCCAACCGCGCGACAGTGGGCTTCGAAGGCACCGGCACCCAGACCGGGGCCGACTTTGCCCTCTACTTCGCCCCGGAAAAAGACGAACTGGGCCTTAACCTGATGGCCTATCGCACCGGAGACCAGGACGGCTATTTCCTGCTGCTCGCATCGCCGGGCAGTGACGTGTCAGAAAAAAATGTGGTGAAGAAAGACGTCGCGTTCGTGCTGGACACTTCGGGTTCGATGGCTGGCAAGAAACTGGAGCAGGCCAAGAAAGCGCTCCTGTTTTGCATCGAAAACCTTAATGAGGGCGACCGATTCGAAATCATCCGGTTCTCCACGGAAGTCGAGCCCGTGTTCGAAAAACTCGTGGAGGTTACGTCCGCAAGCCGCGCCCGGGCGGAAGGCTTTGTAAAAGAACTGAAACCCATCGGCGGCACCGCCATCGATGAAGCCATGAAAAAGGCGCTTTCCCTGCACAGCGAAAATGGCGGCGCGGCGGACCGGCCTTTCATGGTGATCTTCCTCACCGACGGGCGCCCCACCATTGGGACCACGGATGAAGATCAGATTCTCGCTGGTGTGAAAAAAGTCAACGCGGGCCGAACGCGGGTGTTCTGCTTCGGCATTGGCACCGACGTAAACACGCATTTGCTGGATAAAATCACCGCTGAAACCCGCGGGTTGAGCCAATACGTGCTGCCGGAGGAGGACTTGGAGGTGAAGGTGTCGAATTTCTATGCCAAGATCAAAGAGCCGGTGCTGGCGAATCCCACGCTGAAATTCAACGGTGATGCCCGGGTCACCAAACTTTATCCTTCGCCGTTGCCGGACCTCTTCAAGGGGGAGCAACTGGTGCTGGTGGGGCGCTATAGCGGCAAGGGCGACGCGGCCATTGTTCTCGCGGGGATGATCAATGGTCAGCCTCATAAGTTCATTTACGAAGCGACCTTTCCCGAGACCGCACGCGACCACGAATTCATCCCCCGGCTTTGGGCGACCCGGCGTGTCGGCTACCTGATGGACGAAATCCGCTTGAACGGCGAAAACGCCGAACTTAAGGAGGAAGTAACCGAACTGGCCCGGCACTATGGAATTGTCACACCGTACACCGCCTACCTGATCGTGGAGGATGAGACCCGGCGTAATGTGCCGGCGACACTGCAGTCGATGCAAAGGTTGCAGACCGACCGCGAGGCGCGCGATCTGGCAGCACGGAATTACTCCGATTTCAAAGCGGAACGCGGCGGCACGGCCGGCGTTGCAGGCGCCCGCTACGGTCTGGCGTTGAAATCAGCCATGGCGCCTGAGGTCGCTGCCGTTGGGGGCGAAGCCGAGTCGTTCCGCGCCTTGGGATTGCCCGCCGCCCCCACCTCGATCGACCTGGCGCGAATGTCCGAAAGCAGCGCCGGCCGCCTGGCTCAATACTCGCAGCAAGCACAGTTTGTTGCCGGCAAGAACTTCTTCCAAAACGACAGGATCTGGGTCGATGCCGCGGCGCAACAGGCCCAAAACTCTCGACGCATGCGGATCCAGTTTGCCTCGACGGAATACTTCGAACTGGCAGCGAAGGAACCCAGTGCGCTCCCGTGGCT
Organism: Verrucomicrobia subdivision 3 bacterium UBA6082; assembly: GCA_002428665.1. Classification (GTDB taxonomy): domain Bacteria; phylum Verrucomicrobiota; class Verrucomicrobiia; order Limisphaerales; family UBA8199; genus UBA6082. The sequence goes on along the minus strand of DIXK01000052.1, from coordinate 26,554 downwards.
GGCGCTGGGCCAAAACGTGCAGTTCGTGCTCAAGGATACATTATACGAAATCTACGAATAGCCGCCGAAAAACCGGCGCTGTCACCTCAAACTTCAACCAAACTTTATTGAATATGAAACACACCTCTCTGTTCTGCATGGCCTCCCTCCTGGCCGGGCTCGTGGGCACCGGCGCGGCCCCCGCCGAATCCCAGCCAGCCCCGGCCAAACCTCGCATCGAAGTCTGCATCGTGCTCGACACCACCGGCTCCATGTCCGGCCTGATCGAGGGCGCCAAGCAAAAGATCTGGTCCATCGCCAACGAAATGATCGCCGCCAAACCCACGCCGGAACTGAGGTTCGGCCTAATCGGCTACCGCGACCGCGGGGATGAATACGTGGTCAAACACTTCGATCTAACCGGAGACATCGACGCCATTTACGGTCACCTTCAGGGTTTCCGAGCCGGTGGCGGCGGCGATACGCCCGAATCGGTCAACGAGGCGCTCCAGGCTGCGGTGCGGCAGATGAGCTGGAGTGAGGACCGTAGTGTGCTAAAGATCGTGTTCCTGGTGGGTGACGCCCCGCCGCACATGGATTACGACGGCCCGAAATACCCGGCGATTTGCCAGGAGGCCGTCAAGAAGGACCTGGTGATTAATACGGTCCAATGCGGCGGCATCGCCGAAACCGGGCCCATTTGGCGGGAGATTGCTTCACTGGCCGAGGGCAAGTATGCCGCCATCGCCCAATCCGGAAATATGGCGGTAGTCAGCACGCCGATGGATGCCGAACTGGCCCGCCTCAATCGTGAACTGGGCGGCACGCTCGTGGCTTACGGCCGAGACGATGCCCGCGCCGCGGTGATGTTCAAACAGGCCGCGTCTGAAGCCGCGCCAGCCGCCGTCGCCGCCGACCGCCTGGCCTTCAACGCCGTCGGGAAAGTCACCGTGCAGGGCGGAGGCGAACTGCTCGACAGCCTGGCGTCGGGCAAGATCAAGCTGGCGGAGGTAAAGAAGGAGGAATTACCGCAGGAGTTGCGGTCGCTGGACGAGAAAGGATTGAAGGCGGAAATCGACAAAAGAACCCAACACCGCGCCGAGATCCAGGCCAGCATCGAGAAACTGAACCGTGAGCGTGCCGAATACCTCAAGGCCGAACAGAAACGGCTCGCCGACAGCAGCAAGGCAGATTCCTTTGACGAGCAGGTAGCCCTGACCCTCCGCTCACAAGCGGCGCGCAAGGGCATCAATTACGGCAAGTGACCGGCCGGAACCGCCAGGGGGCGAACCCGGGCCAGCCTGATCTCAGGGTTAGGTAGGCCCGGGTTTAACCCTTGAGCCAGCGCGCCACATCAGGGGCTGCGTAGGTAATCAGGATGTCCGCTCCGGCACGGCGCATCGCCAGCAGGCTTTCCATCATCACCGCCCGTTCATCAATCCAACCGTTGGCGGCCGCAGCCTTGATCATCGAATACTCCGCGCTTACGGCATACGCCGCAGTCGGATATCCAAAGCTGGATTTCACCCGGTAGAGAATATCAAGGTAGGCCAACGCGGGTTTAACCATGACGATGTCCGCGCCTTCCTGGATGTCCAGGGCCACTTCCCGCAAGGCTTCAGATGCATTGGCCGCATCCATCTGGTAGCTGCGCCGGTCTCCGAACTTCGGAGCTGACTCCGCCGCCTCGCGGAACGGGCCATAATAACCGGAGGCAAACTTGGCCGCGTAGGACATGATGGGCGTGTCGACCAGCCCAATTCGGTCCAACTCCTCCCGAATGGCACGTACCCGGCCATCCATCATATCGCTGGGAGCAACGATATCGGCCCCCGCTTCGGCATGGCTGGCGGCCGAGCGAGCCAGAAGCTTGAGGGTGGGATCGTTGAGGATGCGAGCGCCTTTCGCGTCCGCTTTCACCAGACCGCAATGACCGTGCGACATGTATTCGCAGAGACACACATCGGTGATGATCAGCAGGTCTGGCAGTTCCTTTTTCAGTTGCCGCACCGCTTGCTGCACGATGCCGTTTTTCGCATAAGCGCCGGAAGCCTTGGCATCTTTCACTTCGGGAATGCCAAATAGAAGAACGGCTGGCACACCCGCAGCGTACGCGGCGGCGGCTTCCTTTACCAATTCATCGGGCGAGAGTTGGAAAACCCCAGGCATGGCCTGAATCGGGCGGCGCAGTTTGCGCCCCGCGCGCACGAAGAGTGGCAGAACCAATTGTGAGGCACTCAATTGTGTCTCCCTGACCATCGCTCGCAACGCCGCGCTTTGCCGCAGCCGCCGCGGCCGATAGGCAGGAAAGCTTCCAACCGGGTATGAATTCATGTTCCCAGTCTAATTCGTCCTCACGGGGAGCAAAGCGCAAAGTGAACACGACAGACTCGAGCCCGGGTCAACCATTGGCTTTGCCAAGCAGGACAGAACCGGCTAGATAAGAGGGGTCTTTAACTCAAGCTATGAAATCAAATATGAATCGTCGCGATTTTCTCCGTAACACCACCGTGGCCGCCGTCGCCGTCTCCGCCGCGCCGGCCATCCTGGCGCAAACCACCAAACCGAAAGTGACCCTTGGGTTTGTCGGCTGCGCCCATATTCATACGCCCGGCTTTGTCGACCTCCTCAAGAAACGGGAGGATGTGCGGGTGAAGTGGGTTTGGGATCACGACCAGGCGCGCGCGGAGAAGCGCGCCCAGCAGCTCAACGCCAAAGTCACCGCCAGCGCCGACCAGGTATGGTCGGATCCGGAAATCGCCGGGGTGGTGATTTGCTCGGAAACGACCCGCCACCAAGCCCTCGTCATGGCCGGGGCCCGTGCGGGCAAACACATGTTCGTGGAAAAGCCGCTCGGCATCACGGCCCGCGAGAGCTTCATCATGGCCCGGGCGATCGAAAGCGCCAACCTGCTATTCACCACGGGATACTTCATGCGAACGGACCCCAAGCACCTTTACCTGAAGGACCAGATTGCCAAAGGCAACTTCGGCAAGATCACCCGCGCCCGGGGATCAAACTGCCACAGCGGCTCGCTGGGTGGCTGGTTCGATACTGAATGGCGTTGGATGGCAGATCCGAAAATTGCCGGCGTCGGCGCGTTCGGCGACCTGGGCACCCACAAACTGGACATCCTGATGTGGCTCTTGGGCGACGTCGTTTCCGGCACCGCAAATATCAAGACGGTCACCGGCCGTTACGCCGATTGCGACGAATGCGGCGAAGGCATCATGGAGTTTAAGAACGGGGTCATTGCCACACTGGCCGCCGGATGGGTGGATGTGGCCGACCCGGTGCAACTGCTGATCAGCGGCACCGAAGGGCATGCGGTCATCGTGAACAACCAACTCTATTACGAGAGCAAAAAAGCCGGCACGAGTGCCAAAGAACCGATCACGAACCTGCCCGCCGGACCAAAAGCCCCGCTGCATCAGTTTGTCGACGCCGTGGCCGGCGCGACCGGTGAACCCCTGGTGACCCCCACGGAAGCTGCTGCTCGCGTGGCCGTGATGGAAGCCCTGTACAAGGGCGCCAAGCAGAAGAAGTGGGTCAAGGTGGCTGGAGCATAAACCGAATGCCATACCTGCGCGTCAGCAGTTCTGCACCGCGCTCTGTTTTCCGGAGCGCGGTGCCGCTGAACGGTGAATCCACCGCGCGAGGCGGCGGCAGAGGACTGCAGCGCTCCAAGACCTGCAGACTTCTGTTCCTCACAAACCCGCGCCAGGCGTCCTTCCTGGCACGCGAATCACTTTCATTAGATCCAGCTAACCCCATGCAAAATGCCTCATGAAATCAACAAACTTGATCCGTAGTGCAGGTGTGATCATTGCCTGTCTGGCCACGATGCTGTGCACCGCAGCCCCACCCGCCGGCAGCAGCGCCCAACCCTCCACAACCCTATCGCCTGCGCCCGCAACCGCACCTAAACGTTTTCCCGCACACTGGGGAGAACCGCCGCGAATGCAGACGCGTGACCTTCGTCAGTTGCCTGGGGAGTATGGCATGGGCAGCAGCACTCTAGCCCGCTGGATCCAGCAAAACCTGGATAAGGACGCGGCAGCCGGCGTCCAACCCAACGTCCCGCCCGTTCAACCGCGTCAACCCGACGGCAAGGGCACGGTGAGCATTTCCGGCGAACCAAAGCAGTGGCACAAGGTGACGCTGACGCTCGACGGACCCTTTGCGCACGAGCGTGACACCCAGCCCAATCCCTTCACTGACCTCTGCCTGACGGTCACGTTCACTCACGAATCTGGTGCGCCCAAGTACGTGGTCCCCGGGTATTTTGCCGCCGATGGCGACGCAGCCAACACCGGCGCGGAATCCGGCACGAAATGGCGGGCCCACGTCTCACCGGATAAACCTGGAAAGTGGGCCTACACCGTGGCATTCAGCAAAGGTAAGCACGTGGCCGTCAGCGAAGCGAAGGGCGAAGCGTTACAACCGTTTGACGGCCAGAGGGGTTCTTTCACCGTAATTCCCACGGATAAAACCGGCCGCGATTTTCGTGCCAAAGGGCGCTTGGAGTACGTGGGCAAACATCACCTGCAATTCGCCGGGACGAAGGAGTATTTCCTGAAGGCCGGTCCGGATGCGCCGGAAAATCTTCTGGCCTATGTCGATTTCGACGGCACGATCGCGAACAACCGGCGCAGCGCACGCGCAGGCGAGGCCACGCCCGGTAGCGGCCTGAAGACCTGGGCAGCGCACGCCCGTGACTGGCAGCCGGGCGACCCGACCTGGAAGGACGGCCAGGGCAAAGGCCTGATCGGGGCCTTGAACTACATTGCGGGGAAGGGTTGTAACGCGTTTTCATTTCTGCCCTACAACGCCGGCGGCGATGGCGACGATGTCTGGCCATTCGTACAACGCGAAGCCAAGTTCCATTACGACTGCTCAAAGCTCGATCAATGGGGCATCGTATTCGACCACGCCACGGCACGCGGGCTCTATCTTCATTTCAAGCTTCAGGAAAACGAAATCGACGACGATCGGCGCGGGGAAAAAACCGAGGGCGGCAGCGTGCCGGAATCGCTGGATGGTGGCAAGCTAGGTCCCGAACGCCGGTTGTATTGCCGGGAACTGATTGCCCGCTTCGCGCATAATCTCGCGCTGAATTGGAACATCGGCGAAGAGAACACTCAGAGCACTGAAGAGGTGCGCGACATGGCCCGTTACCTCCGGGAAACCGATCCTTACGACCACAACATTGTGATCCACACCTTTCCCGGCCAGCAGGACAAGGTCTATCCGCCGCTGCTGGGGACCCAGTCTGAGTTGACCGGCGCGTCCCTGCAGAATTCCTGGAGCCAGGCGCACCAGCGCACTCTCAAGTGGGTGACCGAATCCGCCAAAACGGGCAAGCCGTGGGTCGTCGCCAATGACGAGCAAAACCCTGCTGAGATGGGCGTGCCTCCCGATCCCGGTTACGCGGGTCACAGCGGCGAGGCAATACAAGGGGGCAAACCTTACACCCTGCACGACGTGCGGAAGCTCTGCCTTTGGGGCACGCTGACGGCAGGTGGTGCGGGGGTGGAGTATTACTTTGGTTACAAGCTGCCGCAAAACGATCTCGTGTGCGAAGACTGGCGCAGCCGTGACCAGAGCTGGGCCTACTGCCGCATCGCCCTCGATTTCTTCCACGGGCAGCGGATTCCCTTCTGGGAAATGACCAACGCCGACGCGCTGGTGGGCAACTCGAAGAACGACAATTCCAAGTATTGCCTGGCGAAACCAGGTGAGGTGTACCTCGTTTACCTGCCCAGTGGCGGCAGCACCGAACTCGACCTCAGGGGTGTCAGCGGCGCCTTTGGGGTGAAGTGGTTTAATCCACGTGCCGGTGGTGTGTTAGCAGACGGTCCGGTCAACTCCGTCAACGGCGGCGCCAACGTGTCACTGGGCATGCCGCCGACGGATCCGGACGAAGATTGGGTGATTCTCGTCAGCAAATCATGAAAGCCATCATTGCGGTGGTCTGGGTTCTGCTCAGCGCCGCGGCCGGTGTCACGGCGGAGCGAAGGCCGAATGTCCTGTTCATCCTCGCCGACGACCTCGGCTGGGCAGACACGACCCTGTATGGGCATACGAAGTTTTACCAAACGCCCAACATCGAACGGCTGGCGCGGCGGGGCATGACGTTTACGAGGGCCTACTCGGCGAGCCCCTTATGCTCGCCCACACGAGCGGCCATTCTCACCGGGTTGAGCCCCGCCCGCACGGGCGTTACCACGCCCGGATGCCACGCTCCCGAGGTCGTGCTGGAAGCGGCCCCCGGGAAGAATGCGCCGCCGGCCAAAAAGTCCATTCAGCCAATCTCGGCAACTCGCCTGAAAACGGAATACCGCACGGTTGCCGAGAGCTTGAAGGAGGCCGGCTATGCCACCGCGCATTTTGGCAAATGGCACCTGGGAGCCGAACCATATTCACCGCTTCAGCAGGGCTTCGACGTCGACCCTCCCCACTGGTCCGGGCCTGGTCCGGCTGGCAGCTACGTCGCTCCCTGGAAGTTCCCCGCCTTCAAACCCGACCCGGCTGAGCCGGATCAGCACATCGAGGACCGCATGGCCCGGGAAGCGGTAGCCTTCATGACGCAGCACAAAGACAAACCGTTCTTTGTCAACTACTGGATGTTCAGCGTCCACGCCCCGTTCGACGCCAAGAAAGCGCTCATTGAAAAACACCGGGCTCGCGTGGACCCAAAGGACCCGCAACGAAGCCCTACCTATGCGGCGATGGTCGAGAGCATGGACGACGCGGTCGGCAGGCTACTCGACACGGTAGACCATCTCGGCCTGGCGGACCGCACCATTATCGTCTTCACCTCCGACAACGGCGGCAACATGTATAACGAGATTGACGACACCCGGCCTACGAGCAACGCGCCGTTGCGCGGCGGCAAGGCGACGGTCTTCGAGGGAGGGGTGCGGGTGCCGTGCGTGATCGCTTGGCCGGGCCTGGTGCGGCCAGGCACTCTGAGTGACGCCATCGTTCAGAGCGAAGATTATTATCCCACGCTGCTCGAAGGGCTCCGGCTGCCACTGACCGCCGGCCAGCGCTTTGACGGCGTATCGGTTTTGCGCGCGCTAAAAGGGGAGCCTTTCGACCGCGGGCCGATCTTCACCTGGTTCCCGCACGATCCGGGTGTGCCGAACTGGCTCCCACCCGCGGTAGCCGTGCATCGCAGCGATTGGAAACTCATCCGCATATTTCACGGCGCCGACCAGGGGGCGCATCGACATCTGCTGTTTAACCTGCGTGACGACCTCGGCGAAACCAACAACCTCGCTACCGCGAACCCTAAGCTGGTCAACGAACTGGACGGGCTGATCGAAAATTTTTTAGTAGATACCCAAGCCGTGGTGCCACGACCCAACCCCGCGTTCGACCCCGCCCGGTACCGCCCCGAAGACGAGGGCAAACAGCGCAACGACACCCGGTCGCCGGGAAAGGCCAAGTCGGCGCCCGCGGCCAAAAAGAAAGCCAAGAACCTTTAGGGTATGAAGCAACACGTGATCCTCATCACTTGCCTGGTCGCGCTGGCGCCACTCCTCCCCGCTGCGCAGCCCGCCGAGGAGATTCGCGCCGCCCTGAAGACGCACGACTGCGCGATCCACGTGCACGACACCTGGGTGCGCGACCCTTACATCATTCTCGGGCCGGATGGCTATTACTATTACACCGGCACAACCCAGATGCCGCAGGAGCCGAAGCCGGCTGATATTAAGTACAACACCGGTCTTGGCCCCACCAGCCGGGTTGGCTGGCACGTGCAGGCGTGGCGAAGCAAGGACCTAGTCACGTGGGAGGCGCTGGGTTCCATTTACACTCTCAAGGACGGCTTCTGGTACCAGGCTGAGCGCGAAACGTTTGATAAGGCTCCCGAACGGCAGTGGCGGATATGGGCGCCGGAGTTGCATCTCGTGAACGACCGTTGGGCCGTGATTCACACCACCCCGCCGCCGCTCGCGCCGAAAGTGGGTGCGGCGTTGGCACTGAGCGCAACCCGTGAGCTCAAAGGTCCATGGTCCCATCCCTTGGGCGCCAAAGTGGGCCGGCGGCACGACCCGTCCTTGTTCCGCGACGACGACGGTACCTGGTGGATGATCTGGGGCGCCACGGAGATCGCGCCTCTGAAGCCAGATTTCACTGATTATGCCGGGGACCCGGTGCGCATCGGCCCCAGCGGGGCCACGGCGAAGATGGGGCACGAAGGATGTTTAATGCGCAAGATTGGCGACCGCTATGTTTTGTTCGGCACGGGCTGGTCCACCGGACAGATGCGCAAAGGCAGCTACAATCTGTATTACGCCACGGCGGACAAAATCACAGGACCGTATAGTGAACGAAAATTTGCCGGCCGATTCCTCGGCCACGGCACGCCCTTTCAGGATAGGGAGGGGCGCTGGTGGTGCACCGCGTTCTACAACGCCAACGTGCCGCCATTGCCGGTGGAAGGCATCGAGACTCGCGACCTGTCCGACAACGCCCAAACCATCAACCAGCAGGGTCTAACCCTCGTCCCGCTGGAGGTTCGCCTGGTAGAGGGGGACGTCCGGATCCGCGCCAAAGACCCGTGTTACGCCAAGCCTGGCCCGGACGAGGCACAGAGGTTTACGGATCACCCATAGCAAAGCCTCGATGGTTATTCAGGTCCGGGCACGTGAGTGCGCAGTTCTTCCAGCCACGCCGTCGCTTCTGAATCGCTGGGAGCTCTCCAGTCGCCACGCGGCGAGAGCGACCCGCCGGAACCGACCTTCGGTCCGTTGGGAATAGCGCTGCGTTTAAACTGGCTGATTTGGAAGAAGCGGTAGAGAAACACTTCCATCCATTTGCGGATGGTAGCTAAATCATACGCGACACGTTTGTCCACCGGGAAGAGATCAGGCCACACACCGCGGTCTTTGTCGCCCCAGGCATGAGCCGCCAAGAATGCCACTTTGCTGGGTCGGAAACCCCACCGCGTGATGTAATAGAGGTTGAAATCTTGAAGGTCGTACGGGCCAATTTTCTCGGCTGTTTTCTGGGCTGGACGAGTGGAATCTCCGTCGGCGTGCGGCACCAGTTCGGGAGAGATTTCCGTGTCGAGAATCGCCTGCAACGTGGCGCTGGTCATGGCGTCAAACTGGCCGGACGAAATGACCCAGCGGATCAGGTGTTGAATCAACGTCTTGGGCACCGACACATTCACGTTGTAATGCGACATGTGGTCGCCGACACCGTAAGTCATCCAGCCCAGCGCCAACTCGCTTAAGTCACCGGTACCCAACACCAGGGCGTTATGCAAATTGGCGAGCCGGAAAAGGTGGGAGGTGCGCTCACCCGCCTGCACATTCTCGAAAGTCACATCATAGACCGGCTCGCCCTTGGCAAAGGGGTGGCCGATGTCGGCAAACATCTGACGGCAGGCGGGTCGAATGTCGATCTCGGCGGCTGAGACTCCGAGAGAATTCATCAATCGATGGGCATTGTCCTTGGTCAAATCGCTCGTGGCAAACCCGGGCATGGTGTAGGCCAGGACGTTGGTGCGCGGCAGGTTCATCCGGTCCATGGTGCGCGCCGCGACCAGCAGGGCCTGTGTGGAATCCAACCCGCCCGAAATCCCGATCACCAGTTTCTGGATGCCGGTGCTGGAAAGGCGTTTGATCAGCCCGTGCACCTGGATGTTGTAGCATTCATAGCAGCGCTGATCCCGCTTTTGGGAGTCGCTCGGCACATACGGAAAACGGGCCACCGTCCGCTGCAGCGGGACATCACCCGCAGGCACGTTGAAGAGAAACGGCACGCGGCGCATGGCGCGCACCCGGTCCAGGCAGTCCGCGGCGGAATCGCCAAAGCTGGTCAGCCGCATCCGGTCCTGCGCCAACCGCTCCAAATCAATATCGGCGGTGATGATTTGCTCGCGCCCGGCGAATCGTTCCGCCTCCGCGAGCAACTCATTGTTCTCGTAAATCAAGGCGTGTCCATCCCAGGCCAGGTCGGTGGTCGACTCCCCTGGTCCAGCGGCCGAATAGAGATACGCGGCGACACATCGGCCGGACTGCGCCGCGCATAGGCTGCGGCGGTATTCGGCTTTGCCCGTGATGATGTTGCTGGCGGATAGATTGGCCAGGATGGTCGCTCCCGCCAGGGCCGCGTAGGTGCTCGGAGGAATCGGCGTCCAGACATCCTCGCAGAGTTCCACGTGAAAACGGAAATCTGCCACGTTCTCCGCGGTGAACACCAGGTCGTTGCCAAACGGCACTTTCTGGCCCAAAAACAGCACCTCCCGGCTCACCGCGTCACGGCCGGAGGTAAATTGGCGTTTTTCGTAGAACTCGCGATAGTTGGGCAGGAAACTCTTGGGCACCAACCCCAGCACGCGCCCGCGATAGATCACTACCGCGCAATTGAACAAGCGGGCGTCAAATTGGAGGGGCGCACCCACCATCAGAACCGGCGTCAACGATTCACTCTGCCGCACGAGTTCCTCCAGCGCCAAACGCACAGCATCCAGCAAGGCTTCCTGGTGAAACAGGTCTTCGTTCGAGTAGGCGCTGATGCCCAGCTCCGGAAACAGGGCAACCACGGCGTTGGCGTCGCTGGCGCGGCGGGCAAGGGCCAGCGTGCGCTCCAGGTTAAAGGCTGGATCCGCCACCCGCAGCGACGGCACACACACCGCCGCCCGCACCATCCGGTGGGTATAAATCGAGTTGAACGGCTGAGCCATGAGTATTCCTTAACCGAAAACGCCGCCTTTTCCAACCCCAAACCGGCGCACCCTAAACCAGTACTGGTCCCTGGGGTGCCAACCTGCCTTGCCTTGGCCGGGCCTAGTTGACCACCACCGATTTGATATTTACGAACTCGCGAATGCCGTGGCAGCCCAGTTCCCGACCATATCCGGACTGTTTCACACCGCCGAACGGAAGCCGCGGATCGGACGCAACCATGCTGTTGACGAATGCCAGCCCGGCCTGAATGTGCTCGATGAAGTAATCCTGCTCGCGCGTGTCGTGGCTCCACAGGCAGGACCCCAAGCCGAACGGGGTGTCATTGGCCATCTGAATGGCTTGCTCCAGATTGGGCACCACGAAGAGCGCAGCCACCGGCCCGAACAGCTCATCATTGAAGGCGGGAGAGCCGGGCGGGATATCCGCCAGAACAGTGGGCGGAAAAAACCAGCCCGGCCTGGGAAGACGTTTTCCGCCGAGCAGCACCTTCGCCCCCAGACGCACTGTGCGGTCGACCTGATCCACCAAGCCCTGAAGCACCTCCTCGGTGGCCAGGGGACCGATGTCGGTGGTCTCCAGCAAGGGATCGCCCACCTTAAGCGCCGCCATACGTTCTACGAACAGCTGCGTAAACCGCGGGGCGATCTCCTGGTGCACTATGAACCGTTTGGCGGCGATGCAGGATTGTCCGTTGTTGATCGTCCGCGCTTGCACGGCAGTGGACACCGCGCGCTCGAGATCCGCGCTGGGCATGACAATAAAAGGGTCGCTGCCCCCGAGTTCGAGCACACTCTTTTTGATATGCCGACCGGCCGCAGCCGCGACGCTGCTACCCGCCACGACACTGCCGGTCAGAGTAACCGCCGCCACCCGCGAATCCGCAATCAGCTCAGCGACTCCGCCCGAGCCGATGAGCAAGGTTTGAAAAACGCCCTCCGCAAACCCGGCCCGGGCAAAGACCTGCTCGATGGCCAGGGCGCATTGCGGCACGTTCGACGCATGTTTCAGCAAGCCCACATTCCCCGCCATCAGCGCCGGCGCCGCAAAACGGAATACCTGCCAGAACGGAAAATTCCAGGGCATCACAGCCAGGATCGGGCCGAGGGGCTGGTATTTGATGACCGCGCGCCCAACGGGGCTGGAGGCCGGCTCATCGGCGAGAAAACCAGCCGCGCGGTCGGCGTAATAGCGGCAGGTGGCGGCGCACTTCTCCACCTCTTGAACCGCCGCGCGCAGCGGCTTGCCCATTTCCAGCGTCATGGTGCGGGCCAGGGAAGCTTTCTCGGTTTCCAGGATCCCGGCGACCCGGGCCATGAGATCAGATCGCTCCGCAAAGGAAGCGCGCCGGTGGTGCTCGAATGCGGTAGTGGCGCGTTTCAGCCGCGCCTTGACCTCAGCGCGGGTATGCGGTTCAAAGGTCTTCAGCAATTCCCCGGTGGCAGGATTCCGGCTCGCAATGACTGGGGCACTCATAGTTGCGGACAATGTAGCCTGGCAAACTTGCCTCGTCGAATTCGAGAAATGGACCGCCACCCTTTTGGAGCCGGTTACCCGGGGTGCAACCGGTCTCCAGGTTCATGACGCCTGTTTGGTGGCGATCAACTTCAGTTCCTCTCCGACCAACGGATTGCGCCAGCAGGCCATTCGCTCCCGAATCTGAAAGGCCATTCCTTTCAGCAGGTTCAGCGGCTTGCTCAATTCCTTCATCTCACCGCGGCCGGTCTTGCGGATGCAGTAGCCCAGGGCCGCATACACCCAGACCGTGCGGACCGTGGTCTCCACGGATTGAACCGTAAAGCCGGCACGCTCGACCGCGGCGCGCAGCGCGTCTACTGAAAACAGCAACAGATGCCGCGGCGGATCCAGGCAGAGCCAACTGCGCCCGAATTTTTCGCGGCCATAGCTCACCGCATTGGGAGTGAGGATAACGAGCGTACCGCCGGGCTTAAGCACTCGAAAACACTCCTGAAGCATTTCCATGGGATCATGCACATGCTCGATCACGTGCGCGGAATGAACGGCATCGAAGTGGTTTTCCGGGAATCCCTGCTCCTTAAGGCTGCCCACCCGGGCGGGAACGCCGCGGGCCTTGGCGGCTACAATGGCACCGGGGTCTACGTCCACGCCCATCGTTTCCCACCCCAGAGATTGCATCCGTGCCAGGAGTACGCCACTGCCACAACCGACATCCAACACACGCGACGGTTTCGCGGGCGCCGGCAGGTGCATGGCCGCGGCGTCCAACTCGCCCCGCCCGCCTGGGTGCAGCAGGGCTAAGGGTGAAAACAGCCGGAGCCATTTGGGACCCACGCCCCGGGTATATCCGAAGCGCGTCCCCAGGTAGCTGTGCCATATGCCCCAAACGATGCTCCGCAGGAGCCTCGACCCGGGCTCGGGCTGGCTGTGGGTGTAATACCCGGTGTAGGCCAGGCCCAGGTCTTCCGGGATCGGGACCGGGTCCAGCCAGAGGGAGCGGCATCCGGGCTGTGGGCACTCGCGGAAATTCCATTGGTGCGGCGCGGCGTAACAAAAATCGCTCAGCCCGGAGTACAACTCGGTTCCCGGGGTGCCGCAAAGCGGACAGTGAGGTCGAGGCTGTGTCCGCATGGTTAAACCGGTTTGCGCCATAACTCTAGATCGGAGGGGTCTTAGCTGAATACGTTTTGCGGGTGCCGGGGCCGGCGGCCGATCTTGAATACGATCAACTCCCGCAGTTCAACCAGCACTTGCCCCGCCAACCACAACGGCAGGCCGGTAAAACCCTGCGCGGTTTTGACAATTTCCCGAGCATAAGCGTGGTTGCCCAGTTGCCGAAACCGTTTGGCCTTAATCCCGGAGCGCACGGCCATGAGGCCCTTGAGCTTCGCCATTCGAACCACTCCCGGTGTTTTATTTCGCAGCGCTTCCACCTGCTGCATCGTCCGCCATTCATCCACGATCAGCGCATCGATGCCCGGGGCGCGAAAAACCGTCTGATTTGAAGAATGCCAGCGATACTTGGCGAGGGGCTGATTGATCGTTACCACTTTCTGGCAAAGTGCCCCATAGCGCGCCCAGTAAACCATGTCGCCCAGGATGGGCATATCCAACGGGAACCGCTCGGGGATAGGCATGCGGCTGGTCTTGAGCAGGGTGGCGCAAAACGCCTGGTTGGATATTTCCGCCTTGCGCGCGAGAAACGTGTCCCGGTCCAGCACCGTCACCTGGCCATTTGGTTTTCCGGAAACACTGAGCTGCCGCCCCTGCTCATCGATCCTCTCATCCAAACACCAGGCCATGCCCCGCCCCTGGCAATCTTCGAGTTCACCTGCAACAACTCGGTAGAATTCGGGTGTGACCAAATCGTCGGCGTGAAGAATGTGCAGGTAGTCGGTTTCAGCGGCAAAATCGAGACAGCGATTGAAGTTGCCAAACAGGCCGAGGTCCGTCGGGTTCCGGACATACTCGACAGGGATGCCCTTGAACCCCCGCACGAGATCGGGCGTGGTGTCCGTCGAACAATTGTCCAGTACGACGACGCGGTCCGGCCGGCGGACCTGGCGCGCCAGCGAATCCAGCGTCTCCAGAATGAACGCCTGCCCATTCCGGACGGGTATGGTGGTGGTGATGATCGTCGCGTTCATCGCCGGGCCATCTTATCCGTATCAATTCACAAATGGAAACGAAGAAAACGAAGCGGACCAACCGCTGGTCGCAGCCAACTCCGCATTCGAGCCGCAGCGGACCGGCCACAATAAGGTGACCGTGCTCAGTGATCCTGAGTCGCTTCAGTTTTCAGACCGGCTCGTCATTCTGGTTATCTCGCGCTCGGGCCTTGGTTGGATTCGAACACGTAGCGCCCGCTGCCTGTCTGGTAAACCGCACAGCCATCCTCATCCCGAAGCCACTTCAGCCCCTTGACCTTGCGCGCCGGCTTTCCGCCTTCGGTCACCGCGTTCGCATCTTTCGCCGGCACGTGGATCTCGGCTGTGGCGTTGGGCGGAATTACCACGTCCATACTGACGCGTCCATTCTGGCGCTCCCATCGGCTGCTGATTTTTCCATAGGGCGAATCGTAGCTGGCCTGGGCCCAGGAAATGTCTCCCGGCAGGCTGGGCTTAATCACCACCCGTTTGAAACCGGGTGCCTCCAGGGAGGGCTGAATGCCCGCCAAATCGTGGTAAAACCACTCCATGATCTGACCGAGCATAAAGTGATTGTGCGAGGATTGCGGCCGGGCATCCCAAGCCTCTGTCAGGCTCGTGGCGCCCCGCGCCAGTTGGTAGCCATACCCCGGTTTCTCGCTCTGGTTGTTCATGTCGAAGATCACGTCGGATCGGCCGCCCTCCGCCAGGGCGCGAAGGAGATAGCGGTAGCCCACATCCCCTGCCGTCAGCGCGTTACCCCGATTGCGCACATCGCGCACGATGGATTCCAGCACCGCTGCTCGAGATTCCTGGGGCGCCAGGTCCATCACCAGTGCGATCGCATTGCCGGCCTGGGCGCCTTGTGCGTAAGTGCCAGCTTCCGGCCGGAAGAACTCCCGGTTAAAGGCCGCTTTGATCAACTCCGCTGATGCGGCATACTTCCGCGCTTTGGCCTCGTCCCCCAGCAGCCGCGCTGCCGCCGACAGCACCTTCGTGTCATAGTAGTAAAAGGCGGTCGCCGTCAGGGGGATCGGAGTGAGCTGCGCATAACCGGGCGGATTAGGCCCGATGTCGTACCAATCGCCCAGGCCGTGCGACACAATATGATTGCTGGCGGTAGATCCCAGGTAACCGACATAGGCCTCCATCACACCGAAATAGCACCGCAGCAACTCGATGTCGCCCTCGAACAGGTACTGCTGATAGGGCACCATCACGCAGGCACTGCCCCACTCGGGCGAATCGCGAAACCCTCCGTTGAACACGACGTATTCCGGCGCGATATCCGGCACCAGCCCGTTGGTCAACTGGCAGTCAGCCATGTCGTTCATGCCCTTGGTGAACAGGCTCGCCAAATCGAACTCGTAGCGGAGCGAAGGGCCATTGAGGTGATATTGCTCAAGCCACCCGAGCTTCTCGCGGTGGGGACAGTCGGTAATCACGGTCGTCAGGTTGCTGCGCTGGGCCCAGCGCACCAGCTTGCGAATCCGATTGAACAATTCATTCGAGCAGGAAAACTCACCCCGGGGTGGCATATCGCCGTGGACCACCACCCCTTCCAACACCTCCACCTGCGGCAGTTCAGGGTTGCCCTTCTCCGCCTGGCATTCCACCTGCAGATAGCGCGCCCCATGATAGTAGAACTTCGGAATCCAAGCCTCCACACCGGTGCCCGCCAGCGTGTATTGCCACCAGGCTGAACCGTGACCGCAGGACTGCCTATCCACCTCGCCATTTTCCTTCACGAGTTCCGCCGGAATAATCCGTACCGCCGAACCCGCAGGGCCACGCACCCGGATGCGAGGCACCATGGAGGTATTCTGCCCCAGGTCATACACCTTCACACCGGACCGCAGTTCCGTCACCTTCACCGGCTTCAACGTCTCAAACGCACGCACCGGCGGACTGGCGCAGGAATAACCGCGGAGCTTTCCGCCGGGCCCGGCACTGGGGAGCGCGCTCTGCCACGAACCATCGTTAAACCCCGCGCGGTTCCAGCCCGCCGACTCCAGCCGGGCGTCATAGTCTTCGCCACCGTAAACACAGGAGAACGTGATTGGCCCGGGAGTGATCCGCCAGTCCGGCCCGGTCCCAACCACCTCTACCGTTCCATCGGCATATTCCAGCCGGACCTGGGCAATCGCCTGAATGGGCCCAAAGGTGCCGATGAACTTCTTGTATCGGCCGCCCTGCACGTTGTACATGCCGTTTCCGAGGAGCAACCCCAAGGCGTTGCCTCCCTCGCGCAGCATCGAGGTGATGTCATACGTATCGTACAGACAGGTCTGGTCATATTTCGTCCAACCGGGTGGGAACAGCGCATCGCCCACTTTGGCGCCGTTCACTGAAAGCTCGTAGCAACCGAGACCGCACACATTCACCAAGGCCCGGTGCAAGCCGTCCTGCACACGGAATTCGCGCCGTAGCGCGAGCGTCTGGGGATCCTTCATCTTGGAGCGTTCGCCACAGGCTCCGTCGGTCAAACCCGCTTTACCCCAGCCAAATTCCTGAACGGAATCCAACGCGGTCACAGGTTTGTAGATCGCCAGGTTTTCCCCGCCTCGCACGGCTTCCAGTTCACACAACGCGAACGCAAAACGCGTGTCCCGCAGCCAGAGCTTGGTGGCCGTGACGCGGATATAGCGGACCTCAGCGCCGCCGACCGAGAAGCTGACCGGGTTCACACCGGGGCTGGGATAATCGGCGGCCCTATGATCGGCGAGGGCGATGGCCGTGGTGAAGTCAGGATCGTTCGCAACCTCCACTTTGAATCGAATCGGGAACCCAAAACCCTTCTTGCCGGCGTGGTCCATGGGGTAAAGGACGACCGTGTCGAGCTTCTCAGGCTTGCCCAAGTCGACCTGCACCCATTTTACCACGTCCCGCACGTCACTGACGCCCGCGTGGTAACCCAGGATCGGCAGCCGGGGCAAGGCGTTGGTCGTATACGAAATCCACTGCGCCTGCCAGTCCTTCGGGTCCAGGAGACCCATGGTCCAGTGGGCGATCGGGCTCCAGGCGGAAGGTCGCCCATCCTTATCCCACACCCGTACCTTCCAAAACACCTGTTGCGAGCTTCGCAACCGCTCGCCCGCGTAAGGCAGATGCAGGCTTTGGTCCCCCTTCACCGTGCGCGTGTCCCACAAGTCGGCTTTGCCGGGAACCAAGAACTCAGGCTGGGTGGCGGCGATGACCTGATACGCCGTCTGGCGCTGCCCTCGCTCGGAGCTGGTCATCTTCCACGACAGCCGTGGTGCCGACACATCGATACCCAGCGGGTCCACGCCGTATTCGCAACGAAGGTCTCCGACAGAGGCCGTTGAAACCGCTGCCGCCGCCGGCGAATTCAAGCATGCCCATGCCATCAAGCTGGTGAGAAGCCATCGTCCGTAATTCATGCGCTAGAACCTAAAGTTTTGGGAGACACCGCTAAAGAAAATAACAACGCCGCCCGGGAGGCTTATCGTCCCCTTCAGGACTTCAGTCGGGGACCCTCGCGCCGAGGGGTACTTTCGCGCTTTCCTCTACGAGAGGATTCTCCCAAATTAGCAGTATGGCTGAACGGATTGAACCTAGCGCGGTGCCGGTATTCATTCTCTGCGGGGGGTTGGGGACCCGGCTCAAAGAGGAAACCGAGTTTCGCCCCAAACCTATGGTACCGATTGGGGAGCACCCCATCCTGTGGCATGTGATGCAGTGCTATGCGCGGCACGGGTTCCGGCGCTTCGTGTTGTGCCTCGGCTTCAAAGCGGACGTGATCAAGGATTACTTCGCCAATTTCCACCTGCACAACATGGACTGCACCATCAAGCTGCGAACGAACGAAGTGGTCGTGCACGAACGCCGGGTGAATCTCGACTGGGAGGTGACGCTAGCCTACACCGGGGAGGTGAATATGACCGGCAGCCGCGTCGCGCAGGCAGTGCGGAAATACCTGGGCGATGCCCCTCATTTTGCCGCCACCTACGGTGACGGCGTCACGGATGCCAACCTGGCCGATGAGTTGAAGAGCCATCTCGCGGGCGCGAAACTGGGCACGGTGCTGGGGGTGAATCCGCCCTCCCGCTTTGGCGAGATCAAAGTGGACGGGGAACAGGTGCTGGAATTCTCGGAGAAACCTGACATCGAAGATCATTGGATCAACGGCGGCTTTTTCTTCTTTCGCCGTGACTTCCAGCGGTATTTGTCCGAGGCGCCGGATTGCGTGTTGGAACGTGAGCCGCTGGTGCGGCTGGCGCGGGACGGACAGCTCAACATTTACCGGCACCGGGGCTTCTGGGCGTGTATGGACACGCAGCGTGACCGGGAAGCGCTCACGCGCCTCGTAACGACCAAGACCGCTCCCTGGATAAGCTGACCCCGCATGCGCTCGTGTGTTGTTATCGTGGGCGGAGGGATCGTTGGCCTGGCCACCGCGTGGCGGCTGCAGCAGGCCCAGCCGGACCTCAAGGTCATCGTGCTCGAAAAAGAGCCAGGCCTGGGCCGTCATCAAACCGGCCACAACAGTGGCGTGCTGCACGCCGGCCTGTATTACCGCCCAGGCTCGGTGAAAGCTGAGCTGGCGGTGCGCGGCTTGCGGCAGATGCTGGCTTTTTGCGCGGAACATCAGATCCCGCACGATCAGTGCGGCAAGGTGGTGGTAGCCACCACCCCGGAGGAGTTGCCGCGGCTCGAAACTCTCTGGGAACGAGGCACTGCCAACGGCCTCCAGGGCCTGCGCAAGTTAAACCCCGCCGACCTCAAGGAGGTTGAGCCTCACGCCCACGGTCTGGCCGCCATCCACGTACCCCAGGAGGGAATTGTGGACTATCCGGCCGTCACGGCGAAATTGGGCGAGCTGATCACTCGTGCCGGGGGAGAGGTCCGCTGCGCCACGCGCGTCATCCGGCTCGAACCGCGGCCGCAAGGCTGGACCGCGAAGACCTCCGCGGGAGATTTCCAGGCCGATTTTGTGGTCACGTGCGCCGGTTTGCATGCGGACCGCATGGTCCGCCGTTCCGGCATCCGGGCGGGCGCCACGATTGTTCCATTCCGCGGGGAGTATTACCAGATCCGCAAAGAACGGCAGCACCTCGTGCGCAACCTGATTTACCCCGTGCCGGATCCCAAGTTCCCGTTCCTGGGAGTTCATTTCACGCGGTTGATCCACGGGGGCATCGAGGCGGGACCGAACGCCGTGCTGGCCTTTGCCCGCGAAGGCTACCGCTGGACGAACATCAATGTGCGCGACCTGGCCGGCGCGCTGCTGTTCCCCGGCCTCTGGCGTTTCCTGCTCAAATACCCAGGAATGTGCGGGTATGAAATCCGGCGCTCGTTCAGCAAAAAGGAGTTTGCCCGGTCGCTGCAGAAACTGGTGCCGGAAATCACGGCGGCAGACCTGGTGCCGGGCGAAACCGGCGTGCGCGCGCAAGCCATGCTCGCCGAAGGAAAACTGGTGGAAGATTTCGAATTCGTTGAGCGGCCTGGAATGCTTCACGTCCTGAACGCGCCCTCCCCCGCCGCTACCGCGTCGCTGGCCATCGGGCAGCGCATCGCCGAAAAGGTTTTGACCCGGCACGATAGTTAAGAGATAAACAGGCTCGATGAAAATTCTGATTACCGGGCATCGCGGCTACATTGGCCCCCACCTCGTAAACCTGCTGCATGAGCACGGACATCAGGTAACCGGCGTGGATATTGGCTATTTCGAAGCGTGCGCCTGGGAATCGCTGCCGGCCGCCGACCGGGAAATCCGCGGGGATTTTCGGCAATTGACTGAAGCGGACCTCGAAGGCCATGACTGTGTGTGCCATTTGGCCGCGATTTCGAATGACCCCATGGGGGACCTGAACCCGGAACTGACCTACACCACGAACCGGGACGGCTCCATTGAACTGGCCCGCAAAGCCAAACGCGCCGGGGTCTCCCGGTTCCTCTTCTCCGGCAGTTGCTCGGTCTATGGCAAGGGCGAGAAGCTCGACCTGGACGAAACCGCCACCCTGAACCCGGTATCGGCTTATGCGGAGTCCAAAATCGCCACCGAGCGCGAAGTGGTGAAACTGGCGGATAAAAGTTTCTCCCCGGCTTTTCTGCGCAACGCTACCGCCTATGGGCATTCACCGAACCTCCGTATCGATCTAGTCGCCAACAACCTGCTCGCTTGCGCCATTGCCCGCGGGGATATCCGCATCATGAGCGACGGCACCCCGTGGCGTCCGCTGGTTCATTGTCATGATATCGCCCGCGCGTTTGTTGCCTTTGCCGAAGCCCCGGCTAAAGTCATCCACACCCAGGCGATCAACATCGGCGGCAATGACCAGAATTACCAGGTCCGCGACGTGGGGGATGCGGTGCAGCGCCTCGTTCCCAACGCCAAAATCGTTTACACGGGCGAAGTTGGCTCGGACCCCCGCAACTACCGCGTGAATTTTGACCGCTTCCAACAGATGTTTCCGGGCTTCAAGCTGAAGTACAACCTGCAAACCGGCCTCGAAGAGTTGCTGGCCAAGTTCCGCGAGCACCAATTCGGCCTGAAGGATTTCGAGGGGGACCAGTTTGTGCGCCTGCGGGCATTAAAGAAACACCTGGCCTGAAGCCGGCCCAAGCCGGCATCCACGATCCGCCTCTTTGACACCATGAAATTCACCGAAACTCCCCTGCGCGGCGCTTATGTGATTGAACTTGAACCCCGGGGCGACGACCGGGGCTGGTTTTCCCGTTTCTTCTGCGAACGCGAGTTCGCGCAGCATCAGCTCTGCAACAAAATCGTTCAGATCAACAACTCGTTCAGTAAGTTCAAAGGAACCCTGCGCGGCCTGCATTATCAACTGCCACCGAAGGCTGAAGACAAAGTGGTCCGGTGCCTGCGGGGTGCGTTCCTCGATGTTATTGTGGATGTCCGCCCGGATTCACCCACTTTGCTGCAGCATTTCAGCATCGAGCTCACGGGTGATAACCGGAAGATGCTCTTTGTGCCCAAAGGTTTTGCCCATGGATTTTTGACGCTGACAGACGACTCGGAGGCGCTCTACCTGGCCACGGAGTTTTATGCGGCGGAGCAGGAGCGCGGGCTGCGCTATAACGACCCGAAACTTGCCATCCCCTGGCCCTTCGAGCCGGTGGTCATCTCGGACAAAGATCGCCTTCACCCGGATTTCGATCCCACGTTTCATCTGAATCAGCGCTGACGGATGCTGCTTGGTGTGCGTGTGTTGCGTGCCAGATTGCATCGGACATCCTGAAAGGCGGATGCAACGCGAAGGGATCTGTGCCCCTCTACTTCAGTCTTGAGGGAAACCCCGCGGGATGAAATCTTCGCGTTATGCGTATTCTTTTTACCGGGGCCAGTTCGTTCACCGGCTACTGGTTTGTCCAGACCCTGGCCCGGCGTGGCCATAGCCTGGTGTGCGCCCCGGCGGGCAATCCTGACCTTTATACCGGTGTTCGTCAGCAGCGCTGGGCCCGGTTGACCAACCCGATCCACACCGTGGCCAGTGCCCCGTTTGGCAGCGAGGCTTTCCTCAACCTACTCCAGCAGGGCGGTCCCTGGGACCTGCTCTGCCATCACGCCGCCGATACCAGCAATTACCGCAGCCCGGATTTCGACGCGGTGGGCGCCCTGACCAGAAATACCCTGAATATCCAAGCGGTGCTGCAAACACTTAAAAAGCAAGCTTGCCGCGGCATCGTGCTCACGGGGAGCGTGTTTGAATTTGATGAGGCGGCCGGCAACGAGCCGTTGCGGGCATTTTCCCCTTACGGCCTCTCCAAAGGATTGACCTGGCAGGTATTCCGGTATTACTGCGACCGCATGGGAATGCCCCTGGGCAAGTTCGTCATCCCCAACCCGTTTGGCCCCTTCGAGGAAGAACGGTTCACCGCCTACCTCATGCGCCAATGGCGCGAAGCCAAAGTGCCGTCGGTCAAGACTCCAGATTATGTGCGGGACAACATCCCTGTGGATCTGCTCGCCAAGGTCTATGCGCAATTCACGGAACGTGTCGCCCGGTCCGACGAGCCGTTGAGCCGATGCAACCCGAGCGGTTTTGCCGAAACCCAGGGCGAGTTCACCCACCGCGTTGCCCGCGAGGTACGTGCCCGCACCGGCTGGGACTGTGATGTGGCGCTAGAGAAACAGCAGGACTTCGCTGAGCCACTGCGTCGGGTCAACACCAAGCCTGCGACCGTCCAGGTGCCGGATTGGAATGAGGGCGCATTTTGGGATGCGTTTGTGGCGTTCTACGTGCCAGCCGCTGCCACTTGAGGAATTCTCCAGCCCACACCGCCCGTGCCCGCCTCGTGGGTGATCAGGCGGCGCGAATTTGCTTCTCTCGGGCAGCAATTTTGCCATCTTCCAGGCGCATGAAAGCTGTCATTTTGGCCGCAGGCAAAGGCACCCGGATGCGGGAACTGACGAACGAAGTCCCCAAACCGATGTTGCAGGTGCAAGGAAAGCCGATCCTGGAGCACATATTGGAAGGCGTGCTTGCCGCGGGGATTCGCGATGTGTTCATCGTCACCGGCTTCCGCGCCGAGGCCATCGAGAATTACTTTGGAGACGGATCCAAATGGGGCGCGCGCATCGCTTTTGGCCGGCAGTTGGTGCAGGACGGCACCGGCAAAGCGCCCGAGCTGGCCAAGGCGTTCATCGGCTCATCGTCGTTCCTGCTCACCTACGGCGATATCCTGGTGAAGCCGAACACTTATCAGCGGATGATTCACCGCTTCAACGAGGGCCATTTCTCCGGGGTCATCACGGTGACTCCCGGCCAGGATGTCACCAAGGGCGGTCTCGACTTCTTTGACGAGGAATTCTGTCTCAAGCGGCTGGTCGAAAAACCGTCTCCCGAACAACTTGAGCAACTGCGGCGCGATGGGTGGCTCAAGCCGGGAGAACCCGTCTGGTACAACGCGGGCATTTACATCTTCCGCCCGTCGCTCTTCGAATTCACCGCCAAACTTCAGAAGTCTCCGCGAAACGAATACGAACTCACCGATGCCGTAAGCGCGCTGCTGACGGCCCGCCACAGAATTGCGGGTTTGAAGATCGAAGGACGCTGGGTGGATGTGCGGGACCCGGAAGTGCTCGCGGAATTGGAAAAGGGGAGCTGACCTTCCCCGGTCTCAAGACACAAACTGCGGCTTATGCACAGGGCCGAAATCATGTTTGCGGAGCAACTCCATGAACCGGGCAATGCCGCGCTTTTCGTCGGTACCGAGGTGGTAGTGGAGGTGCCACTCGAAATAATCCCGGCGGAAATCTTCCGTGTATTCCGGGCGCGTGCGAATGATCTGATCCAGGGTGCCCACGCCGAAATCGCGCGCTTCGCGAAGCTGGCGGCGCAGGGGGGCATTGTCGACTCCGCGCCTCAACGCCCACACGGCGAACACGAACGGAAGTTGGGTGAGTTCAAACCAGGCAGCGCCCAGATCGAACACCTGGTGCTCATGCGGTCCCAGCGCCAGGTCCAGGGCCACGTCTCCAATCAACAGCGCGTAGTCCGGCAATTGCGCAAAATCGTAACTGGGTAACGGCTTGAACTCGGGTTTGAGCCCGCGCTCGGCTAGCAGCACGCGCAGGAGTTGCACGCTGGTCAGCGACGCCGGATCGCAGTACACTTCCTTGACCTCCTCGAGCGGGCGGCGGTGTGCCAGGATCACGCTGCACACCTCGCCCATGCAGGCCACAGCGATTCCTTCAAGAATGTCGTAGCGCCCGCTGAACAGGACCTCCACCACACTCACCAGGGCCGCATCCAGCTCGTCGCGCCGCAACATCTCCGCCAGTTTCGAAGGAGGGGCGTAGATGATTTCCTCCTCAAGGCCACGCACCAGCGGCACCGTGTTCAGGGCGCGCGGCGACCCGACCCGGAACGGTGCCAGGGATTGATCGAGACCAAACTCCCGCTCACGGTTAGACACCACCCGTTCCCGCTCCAGCCGGTGAGCCAGTTCCTCAGCGGTCTCGGCCGGGGCCATTCGAAGTTTTGGAATATCGTCAGCAGGCATCTCGTCCCATGCAACTTAGGCCGGACGCCGGACGGTGACGAGAAATTTTTCCGGGCGCCACCATAACGCGAGCCACCGCCGGCTACTTCCGCCTGAGAAGGCGGCAGAGGGGCTACATCAAGCCCGTGCTCCGTCCTCTGGAGCGAGGCACGAGCGACGCCAACGGGACCAGTCCGTGAAACAGAACGCATCCCACAGTTTATGCCAGCGTGCCACATCCCCCCAGACGCATCGAACCACCGCTGCGACCCCTAACGGGGTCGTGTTTCTTCTCTCGCCCGCTACCAGGGTATCGCGACGCTCAACCCCCGGCTAATCGCTGGCATAAACTCCGGGATGGCTGCTGCCGTGCCCGCAAATAGACCCGGAGGATTTATTCTAGATTTTGCGGCATGCTTCATAGGTCAACTCGCTTTCATTTCGTGGCCCAACGTGAAGGTCAGCCACCGGAGCCAGCCGTCGATGATGCTGAACCTGTTCCAGACGGAACCGGCTGGCTCCGGTTCGCTAAATCGTCGGGAATCTCGGCTTTCCGTCTTCAAGCTGTCTATCGCTGCAGCGTCTTCATGGCGCTCTCAGCCTTGCGCCGAACCCATGGATCTGGATCGCTCAACACACCTTGAATCGCCTGCTTCGCCGGCAACGCGTTCGTCCCGAAAGCGCATAGCGCCCCCATCGCTTTCTGCCGGTCACTGATGTTCGGCGACGTCAGGAACGGGACGATCGCCGGAACGCACTTGTCCGGCTGCCTGCCAATCATGCCCAACGCGATGAGCGCATGGGCTTGGATGATGTTGTTGGTGTGCTGCAGTGCATCCAGCAGGATCGGGACCGCCGGCTCCGCCTGGGAGCCGAACTGGCCAACCATCATGGCGTTCTCATACCAAGCCTGCCAGTCGCTCGTGTCGCGCAGCTTTTCGATCAAGGGGTCCAGCGGTTCCTTCCTGATTTTCATCAGCGCAACCGTAGCAGCCCCGCGCAAGGACCAGTCTCCACTCCTTGCCGCGTTCGTCAGATGGGCTTCGGCCGACTGCGCCGCCGTCCCCATCTCTCCCAGCAAATATGCAGCCCTGTGTTGCCACATTTCCTTGCGCTGACGGTATATCTCCTTGAGCGTCTTGGACAGCGTTCCCCAGAACGACTTGACACGCTCCGACGGAGCATCCTCGAGCCGCTGAATTAGGAACGGCACACCCTCCTGGCCCATCGCGCGAAAAGCCTCCGCGTCATTCTCGCCGGGGTGATAAAACCAACGGCTAATCGAATTGCCACGATACGACGGCCCCGAAGGCCACAGCATCCAGATCACGAAAACGGCCGCGGTCACAGTGGCGCTCGCAAAAACCTTCTGCTTTCCCGTGCTCTTCATGCGTGGCGATTCTCTATGCCCAAAGCCAAGTGGAGCGATAAGCCGCAACGCAGCGAAGGCTCATTCGCTCCCATGATTGGCTCAGCGGCCTGGCCATGACTGTAACCTTTCACGACTTCCGTCTATGGCATCAACAAGTGGTTTCCCGCGCCGGTGTTTGTCACAGCTTCCCTCAAACGAACGGCAGTAAACTGCTGCACACTGCCGTCGGCAAGACATATGTTTCCATTGCCTGAATGCAATTCATGAGTCCATCCGACCTGAAGGTTGGTGGCCAAGAAAAGCACACGATTGGTTATGACCAGCCCATTGGTGAGGTTTCTATCACCGGCCAGAAACATCTGTGGTGTGGAGTCCTCTGCGTCCAGCCCAACGAAATAGCTTATGTTGGTATTGTCCAGCGTGCCGAAATCCCGCGTCAGAACCCGCTGCGCGTCTGCCGGGCACCGCAGAATGTAGGGCGTAGACAACTCGTTCGACATCACCTGAAAATGTAGATAAACATTTGTGGCTGCTTCGCGTCTTAGCTCCCCATTCAGATTCGTCAACACCTGCCATGGAAACCGGTCCCTATTATCCAGAGACCAGGTCTTAAAAGACAGGCCGATTTGTTTCAGGTTGGAAGTGCATGAAATTCGGAATGCCCGCTGCCGCGCACGCTGCAATGCCGGCAATAAAAGGCAACCGAGGACTGCAACAATAACCAAAACTACCAACAGTTCGATCAGCGTGAATGAGTGCGTCCCGCTTTTCCGCCGCAGAATGATCCCAATAGTCATCTTCAAGTGTAATTCTTTTGCCAGCACAAAGGTCAGCCCCGCCGGGCCGAAAGCGATCGAAAACAGCTGGGGCCGATAAAATAGGGGTAGGGATGGCGTGTTACC
>DIXK01000099.1 GCA_002428665.1 Verrucomicrobia subdivision 3 bacterium UBA6082 | reverse complement strand
GTTCGATTCCCTTCACCCGCTCCAGTTGTCTCATATCCAGCAAGTTACAAAGCGATACAGAGCATCCGTTGGTTTTTCAACAGTTTGTAAAGGTTTTGTTTGCAATATGAAGTGAAAATTGCTGTGGATCGCTTACTAAACCGTGAGAAAGCGCACCAAAGCACAGCGGTTGGATGGGGCCGCTGCTTGGTTCATTGATGACCAGTTGGCGAGTGGCCGTGTGGCGTTCCCACATAGCGCGCTCGTCCAAAAGACCGGGCTGTCCATCGTAGCAGCAAAGAACCAGTTGCTGCGCTTGCGCGATCAGGTGACCAGAGTCACTCGCGTCCTCAGTTTTTTCTGATCGTCACGCCGGAGTATCGAGCATAGGGGCCCCCCCGCCTGCGTGGTGGCTCGATGACTATTTCGAATGGCTGAAGCACCCGTATTACCTGGGCCTGCAGTCCGCGGCAGAAGCTTATGGTTCCGCCCCCCAGGCGCTCCAGCTAACGCAGGTGGTGACGGATGCGCCACGCCGGGAGATTCAAGTGGGCCGTATTCGGGTTCGCTTTTTCGTCAAACGAGCGCTGAACAGAACACCAACTCAATCCTTGGGGAAGGCGTTTGCACCGCTTCGCGTCAGCACTCCCGCAGCGACTACATTTGATCTGATTCGATATGCGGCACGGTTGGGCGGTATAGAGCGGGCCGTAGAAACGCTTGCTCCTCTAATCTGGCTCGTACGCGTTACCGATCTTAAAGCGGTATTGAAAACCGAGGGTGAAGTCGCCACTGCCCAGCGGTTGGGCTACGTGCTCGAAACTGTGGGCAAGACCGAACTGGCGGATGTAGTTCAGCGCTGGCTACCTTCTCGTCTGGAGTTGATTCCGCTCTCGTCAAAAGCTCCAAGAAGTTCTGCCGGGCGCGTGGTGCAACGCTGGCGAGTCCTGCACAATCTTCCGGAACTAGTAATATGACGCCACTCACCCGCCGGGATGTTCTGGCTCATCAGGCTGAGGTTCCGTGGCCCAGCCAACGCCAGGTGAGCAGGATCTCCTGCTGTGCCGGGCCATGATCGCCGTGTTCAACGATAAGTTTCTGGGAACGCAGGTTGCCATGCGCGGTGGCACACTGCTGCACAAGGTTTATTTAGCTCCGATATGGAATCATTGCTCCGCACGGGGTTAGTTTACGATCCGCGGGAGGCGGGCGATTACATAAAGAAGCGACTGCTCAGTCTTCTACCAATTCAGTGATCTGGCCCATTGGTCAGCTAGGTCGTTTTATCGTTCCAGGCAGCAGTCTCGAAACGAACGACCGCTGCCGCAATCGCAAGCACGTGCAATCCAAGGGGGCGTGACTCGGCATTGATCGAGAATCTGCCAGGCGATTCAAAGTCGCCATACCCGGCCAGCAGGTCTTCTAGAACGTCCCATGCAACGTTTCCTAGTTATTCGTGGTAGCCGTCCCGGGTTATGAGGATCTGGCGAAGCTGGCTCTCGGTCACGCGCGGCCACTTTAGCTTTCGCAGCCAATGGTTGGTCCTTGCCTCGTCGAAGAATTCGGGATCGAAGGGACGGCCCAGCCACTCTTTTATGCGCCTGTGTTCGGGATGCTTCTTGTTCTTGAGCGATTTGAGCAATTCCATGTAACCCCCGATTCCCCCGCAATCTTCCGGCGGACAAGCGCGTGAGCCTGCCAGGCAAACGGCAATCGCCGGCATTGAGGCCTCAGCAGGCACAATCTTTTCCACTGTTACGATGTGCTCCCAGGAGTCCCCGAAGTCGTAATTGTAGACCAACCCCTCGTGAACATCATTCAGAAGCTCAGCCAGTGTGAACTTGTTTTCATCCAGAACGGGCGGATCGCCTGCGCATTGTTCCAATTCCCCAGTTGGGTCAGAATATATGTGCTCACCGCAGATGAACTGATGCAGGTGGCTGTTAGTCCAGCCCATTGCCACTTGCAAGACGGCGTGAAACCAACTCAGGTTTGCAGTCACCGGGACTTGCAGCCGGCGCCAAATGGGCGGTTCACTCCCAGTTAAGAGAACCTGGAGCTGATAAGTTGCTGCGGCCTTTCTTGTTCGTTTCGAAGCAGGTTTGATTTGCGTGATCATAAGGTCGATTTGGTTCGGGGTCCCGGTTCAACTTGGGTCTCTGGTGACCTGTTCAGCAGCGCGTCCCAGGTCCGCGGCCCATTCGGGCGATCGCTCGGTCAGGGCCTGAATCAGATTGGCCTGCGCGGCCTTGCGCGATGATGGACGGCACCCTTTGAGGAACTCCTCTACGACAAACCCCGCTTCCTCGATCGGAAAATCTGGAGTCCATCCCAATGCGCCATCGGATTTGGTATCTCGCGCCCGGTACAGTCCTTGTACGATCCCGGTGCAGAGCGCTTCTGCTGGGGCAAGAAGCCCTAATTCCAGGCTTCGTTTCATCTCGTCCACCCGGTCCTCAAGCGCTTCTGTTAGCAATTCACCAGCCGCTTCGCTCGGCTCTACATAGCCCCAGGA
Organism: Verrucomicrobia subdivision 3 bacterium UBA6082; assembly: GCA_002428665.1. Classification (GTDB taxonomy): domain Bacteria; phylum Verrucomicrobiota; class Verrucomicrobiia; order Limisphaerales; family UBA8199; genus UBA6082. The sequence goes on along the minus strand of DIXK01000099.1, from coordinate 117,999 downwards.
ATGAGATCCCGCTCTCCCGTTCAGCGCCTCGAGATCAACGCTCGTAATTTCAAGGTAAACTTCTTCCGCCACATCTTCGATGGAGGCCGCCGACATCATTTGAGTGGCAAGTTCTTCCGCTTCCGATTTGAGCTCCGGGTGTTTGTCCAGCAACTGAATGAGAATGATCGCTGCTTCTTCAGGCCGTAGCTTTTCGAGTGCTGCGGCAGCCTCCTGCTTCGCTGTTATCTTGGATCGTGGCATGATCAATATCCTTTCTCTTTTACTCCCCTCACGTCTGCGAGGGACTTGCGCTGTGCCGGGGTTGCTGTTCGGCGAGCAATCGGAAGCATCTTGTCGCGGCCGTAGCTGTAGTGGCGGGACAGCATGGACGTGATCCGTTTGGCATACTCCTCCGGCCCCGCAGTGGCCGAGAGGACCTTGAACCAAACCGGCAGCACCTTGGCCCAGTCCACTCCGACCTGCCATGAGCCGCCCTCGTCCGCGAAAAAGATGATATCGTCGAGGCATTCATCAATATGATCCAACAGGCCAAACAGGGTGTCCATGGCCTCGCCCACCTCCCTCGGATCATTCTCCTTTGTGCTGATCATGCAGCGTTCAAGGAGCCGAAGGTAATCGACAATCCATGCACTCGTCCCGGCAGACTGCTCCGTGTAGTTCTTGGAATTGACGAAGAATGACTGGTAATACTCGCCGGCCAGACTGGCCTTCTCGAAGCGCCTCACGTCCTTGAGCAAACTCGGGGTCGTCGCCGGTTCCGCGTCCGGGCGCAGGCGTTTTAGATCAAGGTATTTCTTCACCAGCTTGTAGAGCTTGGCCGGGGGCAGAAGCTCAATGGCGTCGTCCAGCATGTAGAAGATGTACTCGTTTCCGAGGTTGCGAACGGCCGCGCGGAGCTTGTCACGGTCGATTTGGATGGGCTGTCGTGCCATAATTGCGTCACAGCTTTTCGATCCGGCGCAGCATCGCCGGTCGATTTGAATACCGACGTCGAAACTCGGCGAGCTTCTGCTGAAAGGCGCCGATGTCATGGGCCTGGCCATAGGCATCGCGCAATTCCTGCAATTGATTGGCCACTTGGTCGTAGGCCGAAGCGATTTTCTGATCCATGAGAGCGTCGAGCCCCGACCATATCGCGTCGGCTCGCTGCAGGACAGAGGCCAGATGCTGTTTACGCAACTCGGTCTCCCGTAGTCGCTTTGCCGCCGCTGCTTCCGCCTCCCGCTTCTGCCGGACCTTCCGAGTCTCGATGGTTTTAGCGGCGAAATCTACGCACCTCATCGCCTGGCTGGGTGGGGTTTGCACGCGCGGGTAGGTCAAGCGGTTTAATTCGGTCATCACGCCCGCCCCACCCCCCTCGGCCACCTGTGCCAGCAAGGCGCGCATTTCGGACACGGAGAGCCTCTCCAGAACCGTGGCTATGGGGATGCGGTCCGGTGTGCTGGTTTGCGACAGTCGAGTCGCTGCTGCGAGCGCATCACGATCCACAGGAAAGTGTTTGATTAGTGCTGCCAGCGCCGAGGTGAGCTGATCTAGTCCGGCTGGGATCGGCGGCATCATCACGGCGCCGTCCTTGGAATCCTGCCACTCATCAGGATCAAAATCAGCCAACCATCCCAGAAACAGGGCTCGGTAGTCGCCGCGCAGCAGTTCCTCGCGGATCCCGATGAGTTCATCGGTCAGGCCTTCGCCTCCTGTTTCCCAACAGCCGCCTTCTTCATTGCGTTCCCACCAAACGATACACCGATTGCCGATTTCCTTGATCGTCAGGGTGTCCTCGTAGCGTTCACCTCCTCTAAGGAATGGAAGGATCGCCTCCGGAGTGATTACCCCTTTTGGAAAGGCCAAACCCAGACGGACGGTACCCCAGTTAGCGATGTAAAAATGAGCGTCGTAATACTTAAGCAAGGTGTCAACGCTCCCGTGAAAATCGCCGAAGTGGTACGTGTTTTTCCAGCGAACACGGGAAACTTCGGCGCGGCTGGAACAACCCCGGGCATACCGCAAGCCTTCGTCAGAAATCGGTCCATCAATGGCCACGAACTCGTAATATTGATACTCACTCATTCCTAAACTTTCTATTGGCAGGGGAGATGCCCCGCGCACGCGCATGAGAATGCTTCAAATTCGATCTGAGCGAAAGCAGCATGCTCGGGGTTTGGGCGAGGTATCTTTCATACATCTGCGGACGCCCTTCACTGAAAACTCGCAAGCTCGCAATGGCACAAGCCCGCGGAGCGGTCGATACGGCCAGATTCAGAGCGAAGGGTAGTGAAAGTGTCCGGGAAACCGCCGCTCGTGCCACGGCGTGCGAGTAGGTGCAAGTGGGTGCCGTTTAGATACGCTTTCGGGTTGCACCCTTTAGCAAGGGTTAGCATGGGTTCTGAGCCTACTTGAGCCGACTTTGTGTTCATACACAGGTAAAGCACCGCCTCATGATAAATTGTCTCCTGGTTATTTCGGACTTAAGCCCGTTCCCCTGAGTCTGCAATACCCGGACACAGTTAATACAGAGGCCATCCAATGCATTGGATATTTCCTACGTAGGCTAGGATTATTTCCAATCTATTGGATATTTGTTGCCCTCAGGCCCTAACGTCCTGCATACCATGCCCGATGATAGCCAGGATCAAATCGAGGCCGGGCAGTAAATTCCAAGTATCCCCGGTCTTATCTGAGATCGTGATCGTTAATCGGCCGCACCCTATTGCACTCGCCGTAGAACAGACGCATCCGTTCCTGAGGAAGTCGTCCCAGATCTTGGACGGCCTAAATCTTCCATCAGGGAGCACGTCACGACCAAATCCGGCCATTTTCCAGGGGTTTTACGATGAACGGCCACGGACGAGACATCAGAAAGCCGCACGCAAAATGCAATTTCAGGAACGCTTTCACATTTTCTGTAGCTCTTCAACACAATATGCCTCCGATGAGTGAGCTGCTGAAAACCCTGCATTTACAGGCGCAATTAGACCCGAACCTGATTGTCGGTGTTTGCCAGATTCACGAAAGTGCGTCCAACCTATTGGACGTTCATTGCTCCGGATGTTCGCAACCGTCATAACATGCCCGATGAAAGAAGAAGCTTTCAGCACTGGACTTGCCCTTCGGATTTTATCCGGATTACCACCGCTTTTTCCGAATAGGGACGGTTTTATCCGGTGTACCGGAATGGTGTTTCCAAGACTGCCTGTTTCACCCTCAATCTACCCGAATGACGCGATCCACGTCCGCTGTCAGTAGCGACGCTATACTTCAGCAGTTAAACCTCCTGACCAGGGAAGACTTGGTCGACCTGGCAGACTACGCACGCCGCCGTTTGAAACGTGTCGGCCTGACCACATTAGAAGGCGAGGATATTACCCAAGATGCCCTCCAGGCCATTTTGGTGGGGTTGGAGGAGGCGAAACAGGGACGACATCCCAGAACGTGCGACCTGGCCAGCAAGACCGCTTTCAAGGACTACGTGGGCGGCGTGATTAACTCGCTTGTGACAGTGGAGCGGCGCAGGCCAGTCCATGACACAAAGCACTACTCTTTAACACCAACGGGTTCGCGCACCGACAATGAAGCCCCGCAGCCCGAATTGGCTACCCCGGAATCCGTTACCGGGGATGTAGCGATTTCCGATCTCCAATCCGCGTTCTTCGCGCGACTGTGGCCGCGCGCCTGTCCAGCAATGACACCACACTTGCAGAAATGGGAGGACACCTGGCGCTGGTCAGACCAAATTCCCGTCCCTATCCCGCAACGAGGCCTCCGTGGAAAGATCAAGGTAATCGCTCAAGCTGTCCTGGCTGAAATTGGAGAAGAACTCGCCGCATGAATATGACAACCGAAACGGACACCATTATACCGACCCCTGAAAACGAAATGGACCGCCTTGTAAGCGGCCCGAGGTTGTTGGAGATCCTCTGGGATGAAGCGAGCCGGCCGAGCATTCGTTGGCTCCGGGATCAGCAGCGCCGACGGTCCATTCCGTTCATGCGTGTTGGTCGGCTGATCTGGTTCTGCCCGCGCCAGGTCAAAGACCACATGGCCCAGTGGCAGCTTCGTGCCCGCGAACGTCGAAGCCTCAGGCGGCCCCCGTTCAAAACCGAGGTTCAGGCTATGCATGCAGTTGGGGCAGTTTCGGCAGTCCAGCAGTGATCCCGGCAGCCGTCAGCAGCTTCGGGAGCATCGTCCAAAACCGACGCGCCTCTGCCGGCGTCACGAGCCCTTTGTAGTGCTTGTGGATTATAGTCGGGCTGTTCCCCGCCCATGTGGCTGTTGCACCCTCGTTTTGAAACCAGGCCAAGTGGTGGGAAATGCCCGTGTGCCGCAGAACATCCTTCACCCATTCCTTGAGATCCTCGTAGGCGCAAGGTGCCCGCAACGGCACGTCGCGGTGTTTCAAGCGCTCCTCCGGCGGCAGGTATAACCACTTCGCATTGGAATCAGCTGCCTTAAGGCCAGCCAATGTCCGAATATAGCTCCACGCGATGGGATCAATGTTCAGTGACTCTTTAGTCAGCAGTCCGCGGGCTTTTAGATCTCGAAGCATTGCGATGATGTTGGGTGCCAGCGAAACGACTCTCCGAGCACGGGTCTTGGCGCCATTCCCTTGGATCCGAACATATCCTTCCTCCAAATTGATTCTTTCTGGAGCCAAGCGCCTGACCTCCTCCGGGCGAATTGCCGCCCAAGTCGCCAGGACTACATATGCCGCATAGATGCCACCGTAATAATCCCAGGCAACGTCCAGCAACACTTGCAAGTCGTCTAGTGGCAGAACGGCAGGGTCGAGTTGATCCTTGATGACGGACGCCAGTTTCACCTTGCTCGCGGGATTCGTCCCGCAGTACCCCTCGTCTGCAGCCCACGAGAAGAAGGCGGCGAGCACTTTAAGCAGGTATTCCTGCCGCGCAATCGACCAAGGCCGATCCACTTGCGGATGCCCAGGAATTGGTGCTGGGTTGGTAAGGAACCGCTTTAGTACTGCAGACGATACACGGCTCATGATTATATTCGGATGGTCATCAACGAAGCATTTGAGGTCGCAATCGTATTGCCGCAGGCTTTTGGGGCGCAGGTGGGCTTTGGCCTTGAGTAACAGGGGATACACTTCGGCGACGGTCTTGTTATCGGCAACCGGAGTGTAATTGTCGTTGTAGTACTCGACCGCATCGCAGAGCGTCCCCTTATTAAGAAGGAGAACCGCGCGCTCGGCATCTTTCAGCTGCGCGGCAGTCATCGCATAAGTAATCTGCGCCTCGCGTGAGCTCAGATTGGCACCAGCTTGTTCGAGGCTTTGCTTCCGTATCAGGCCATCCGCTTCAGTGTCATACCGGTCCCGAAGTCGCTTCCCGTCCAGTGTCGTGCCGGTTAGCAGCCATGACACCTTCCCTGTTGCAGAAACCTGTTGTTCGAGTTTGTAGACGCCGCGTGCCCTCATCGGGCACCCCCAAATCTTAAAGTCACGAATAAAGTCAAAAATGCGTTCATACCCGTGAAAAGCACAGATTGCTCAGGAAATGTGAAAATTCCGGCCAAACTACAATCCGTGTCTTGGCGGGCTGCGTAAGCTGCGGGTTTTGAACGCTGTGCGACTTCTTGCGAACTGGTGCCAGAATCCCGAAGTGCAGGGACGCCAGTGAGCATGCAAGGAGGGGCAGCAACATCCGGACTTAAAGACGCGTTTAAAGTCACGAGGCTCCGGTTTGTGTGCCAGTCTGTGCGAGTTTTCATAGTCTGCCTTCCTTGGTGCCCTGGCGGAATTTCTTCATCGCCTCATCGCATTCCCGGATGTTGAACCGGATGCAGCGAGTGGGAACCACGTAGCAGGGAAGCACCTTCTTGCTCCGCAGGTAATCCACCTTGCGGACGGAAATGCCCAGGCGACGAGCAATCCCCTTCTTGTCTAAAAACTCGACCACAGGGGTCGAGCCGTTCGGCGTAGCCGTGTCAGTCTTTTCAGTTTCAGTAATCATTTAACGTTTGTATGTGTTGCGCGCAGAACCATTCCGCCCGCAAACGTACTGTAAGCACGAAATCCCGGTTTGCTTGAAGATGTGAAGAAACGGTACGGGCTAATGTTTCCGATCCTTCTCATAAGCAAAAGCAAAGTGGCGGCGCTACAATGAGGGATGGCATCAGATTTTTACCGTATATGCGCTGCAGTTTCGGCGAGAGGCATTATAATGGCTTTATGCGCACCGCCAAGGAACTGAGCCATATCCTCTCATGGGGTGGAGGGCTGGCATTTGATGCAAGCTCACTTACAACGAGTCAACTTCAGCACATCGTGAAGTTTGCAAAACCCGGCAGCCTTATCATCTTACGCAATCTCCAATCTCGGCCAACAGCGGAATTGCAGCAAATAGTTAGCTGGTGCACAGGGACTGTCGTCTTTGATCTCGATAAGTAGGCGGGTAACACGGGAAGGTGACCGCCAGTACACGAGTCAGGAGGGACAATAACTCGTCAAACTACAGCTGATATGGCCAAATCCGACATAACCCTACTCAAGAAACTCATAGCCGACATCAAGACTCTTGATAGAAAGATGTTAATATCCCGTCCTGCTTGGGGCGAGATTGATTTCGAAACGCTAAGGGAAACACTGGACCGTGGTTTTGGTGTGATTGACCAGCTCGCCCTTCTACCAATAGAAATACTGAGCACGAGCACAACTAAGGCTATCACAGAGGCAGCGACAGTGCTCAAGAGCGCCTTGGATGGATTAAATACGTTCAGCATCAAGAGCAGTGCTCAGGGGGAGAACCTTGGTATCGACAAAAAGATGCAGGCCGTAAGCCAGAAGATTGTAAATGCTGAAGATGCGCTATTCAGCGCTTCAGCGCCTTGGATACCATATCTTGCCGTGCAGAGCGGAGACATTCAGCGCAACATCACTAACCTAAATCAAGCAGTAAAGGACGCTGAGAACTCCGCAATTGCGGCCAAGGAAGGGCTTAATAGAAGCAATGCTGAAATGCAGCAAATAATCTCTGCAGCACGGGAAGCATCCGCCGCAGCTGGAGCGGCTGTGTTCACCCACGAATTTAGTACGACGTCAGGAAAGTACGATAAGGCAGCAACGACCTGGCTGAAAGTTACAACCTTCTGCGCCGGGATGACACTGATAACTGCGGCGCTGATGTGGTGGTTCACAGAAAACAATCTCGACCAAGGGGCTATACTCCAGAAGCTCAGCACCAAATTAGTGATGCTAGGGCTGCTGCTCACAGCGACGCTTTGGTGCGGTCGTAACTATAAGGCATCCAAACACCTGGCCGCGATCTATCAGCATAAGGCGGTTAGTATAACAACTATGCAGGCATTTATTGCGGCTTGTTCTGCGGTAACTACAAAGGACACAGTTACCTTGGAGGCGGCTAGAGCGGTGTATGGAAATCCACAAACGGGGTACGTAGATGGGGCGGTAAACGATGGGGACGTAAAGATCGTGGAAATTGTGAAGAGCATCCTTCCGAGTAAAGAGTAGGACTCGACGCTAGTTGCCTAAACATGAACTCCGAGGCACATAATGAAAACAACACTCGTTATCTTGTTCACGTTAGCCCTCATCATTGGGCAAGCCCAGGATGTTGAATTACGCGGCGGAATGACTCTGAGAATAGACCAAGTCCGGAGAATCGAAACATTCTACATCCCCTATGACTTCCTGCCCATAAGGCCCATAAGCCCTAAAGATATAGAAAAAGGTTACTTTGAATATCGGGATTACCGACAAGTAACGACGTCACAACTTCAGCAACTAAAGACCGCAATGGGTACAGTTGTTTCCAGCACATCACCCTCGTACCCCTTCGATACAAGATGGGCACTAAGGCTTACGACAACAAGCGGCACCACAACTATTTACATAAGCGTAGCCAAGACAAATGCGTGTATCAATGGGGCTTACTTCCAATTGCCTCCATCTTTAGTAACACACCTCGACGCTGTGTATCGGCACGCTCAAAATCCTTAATGAGAAAATGACAATCGAGTCGGAACAAAGTGAAATCCACCAACTTCATCGTACTAGTTGCCCTGCTCTTAGCCTGCTTAGCCGCCACCGTCTACTAGCAACTCGCACGTTCCCATCAACTGGAGGGGTGTATTCTGCTACTTACGAACATCTCACACTAGGCCCAAGCAATCACGCCGCCTATTTAGCCGATCCTGACGTCTCCTGGAACGGTATGTGGCATGTCGAAAGCCAACAAGTGGTGCTTCGCGATGGGACAACTATATTGTACCGACACTGGCGGCACAGTCGCCCTCACATGGACCTTCGTCTCGACTTCAGCCGTATTTCCACGTCGAAGAGCTTTCTTGCCGTGTTGACGTGTCCGGAAATTACGCCGGAGGGGATGTGGCAATTTTCACCGTGTGCGCCGCTCCCCTCCGAGCTAATCAGATAAACCCCATTAATCCCGTCATCAGTACGACTGCAAAGTTTTGCCATCCAGATGCGTGCCAAACAAAGCGCAATACAATAAGGCAGGGTTCTTCCCATCCATTTATGCACAAACTGTTTACTCTTCTCGGCCTTGTTGCGTACACGTTCGGCCAGGCTTCCCTTGAAGCCCGCCCACGTCCGGAGCTGCCGCCCTTCCCAGAAAGCCCCAGCTTTATGGCCCGATTCGATCGTGGCGAAAGCGCCACCCCAACGTTTGCGGCCGTGAACGTCTCGCTGGTCGAAGGTTGGAGCTGGACGGCCCTGAATGTCGGACCTGGTGGCTACATCGGCTGGGCCGGCAACAACCCTCAAGGCTCCCCCATCATCAACCCTGGAACCGGCTCCATCCGGTTCTGGTACGCCCCCACATGGAACAGTGGCGAGCGCAAGGAAACGGAACCAGGGGTGTTGCTGGACGTCTTTGGTGCCGACCGCAAGATGGTGGAATGGTTTTCATTGGTCGTCCTCCCGGATGGTTCAGCCATCGGAGTCACCGACGCCAGCGGCAAGCCCATTATGGGGGCCGAAATCAAATGGGAAGCCGGTCAATGGCATCAGATCGCGGTCACCTACTCTCCCAAGGAAACCCTCATTTACATCGACAGTGTCCTGGCGGCCGTAGGGCCAGCATTGCTAAACATCAAAGCCAAGACCTACGGTGTCACACTCGGATCATCGGTCTACGCGGACAACCAAGCCCTTGGGCATTATGACGAGTTCACAACCTTCAATTACGACCTGACCGCAGACGATGTTGGTCAAAACTTCCGTTGTTACGCCCCTTGGGCGGCCAAGGGTGCCATCACCCCGGAGGAGGACGCCGAAGAAGAGCGGCTTGCGGAGATTCAGCGTGTGGAGAGGGAAGCTCAGGCGGCCTTGATGGCAGAGCAAACGCTGCTCTTTGGACCACTGGACGCCGGGATGGATTGCACCACCGGACCCCTGCGCCTCACCAACATGGTGTTCGTCCGCACCAACCTTGCACCTGGCATCACCAATTATGCCCAAGTCACCATCGCAGGCGGGGAACCGGACACGTTGTACGATGTTTTCCGCACCCGAGAAATCATAGGGGGCCTCACAGCCTGTTGGTGGACATACGTGGGGAGCGGTTACCAATGCGAAACCCTGACGTTCACCAACGAACCCGGCGAAAAGGCATTTTATATTGCCGCCGACCGCACGGATTCTGACGGAGACACTTTGACGGATGCCTATGAGGCGCTCGTAGTGAAAACCCTCCCGGGCGAGGCCCCAGACATCACCATCACGTCCCCCACCAATGGGACAGTAGCGGCAGCCCCCACAAACATGATCCTGCACGCCTGGGCCACCAATTTTATCACCCAGGGCTATTTCCAATCCAAAGTGGATTTCTACGCGAATGGCGCCCTAATGGGTACGGGTTATCCCACAGCCTCCACCGCCGCCACGGTCACCTGGGCGCCCATCGCAGGCAACTATGCGCTCCAAGCGGTTCTCACCGATGGTGTCGGAGCTGTCGCTACTTCGGCAGTCGTCAACGTTTCAATTTCGCTGCCCGCGCTCGCAAATCTCAAGTGTTGGCTGAAAGCAGACGCCCTCGTGCTGACCAACGGGGCGCCAGTCACAAACTGGGTCGACAGCAGCGGGTTTGGGAACAATGCCACAAATGGCACAGCTACCGCATCGCCAAGCTTCCTCACCAATCAGGTTAACGGACTCCCCGCAATCAAATTCGACGGAGTAAACGACGTGCTCAGACTCCAGGGGTTCCTGAATGGCAGTACAAAGGGTGAAGCCTTTGTTGTCATCAAGCCCAACTCCACCGGACAACCGATTTGGCATTTCTCATCGGACCTGACGCTTACAAAATATGCGAGCAACTCGATCATTGAGAACTTTGGACGGGGGGATGACATCACCGTTGCCACAAATGGGGACTTCAGGCAGTTCAATGTGTATAGCGTTTCCTCTCAATCCAACAGCTGGGCCGCGCGGGTTAACGGGGTTTTGCTAAAACAAGACAACAACACAACGATAAACTTCGGTTCAGCACCAGCTCTCGGAGGCTGCCAAAGGAGTGGAATTTTCGATCACGGAGATCCCACAATGGCAGAGGTGCTCGTTTACGACACCGTCCTCACGGATGAACAGCGCATAGCCGTTGGCCAGTACCTCAACAACAAATATGCAGTAGTCTCCAACACGCCGGTTGCTCCGACACTTTATTGCAGTGCACCCGATCCCCAAACCATTGCGGTCAACTGGGCTCCTGTCACAAATTGTGCGCGCTTAGTCCTCAAGCGAGAGCACAACGGCACAACCACAGAGTTCTCCCTCGGTAGCACAAGCACATCCTATACGGATAGTATCGTGTCCTTCGATCCCGTCACATACACGCTGATGGCCCAAAACTTCAATGGCCAGACGACATCCACGTTGGTAACGCCACTCATGGTGTTCGACAGTCCGGCCAATGGATCGTGGTATCTTACTGGCCAGAGCCTTCCGGTTACGATCTCGCCTTATCAATCTGGCATGCCTGGGCCTGGTAGCAGTGTCTTCACACCCACCCAAGTGGACATCTTCCAAAACAGCATTCTGCGGTATGTGAAGACCAGCGCTCCATGGAGTTTTACTATCACGAACACCAGCCCCGATCGCTATCAGATCATGACCCGAGCCTTCGACTCGGCCGGGAATACCCGTTACACCGCACCCCTCGGGATCAACTTCGTTGAATCCACCGACACTGATGGGGACGGAGTGCCGGACATGGTGGACTACTGGCCGCACGACCCAACCCGGCATTCCGCCGGCACGGGCAACACCAATGACTTCACGCCCCCCGTAATCGTGATTACACAACCCTAACCGCCATAACCGATTTCAATAATCCTGCACATGAAACTCACCCGCACCATCCCCACGGTTCTGTCACTCGTCGCACTCCTGCTGGCCCCCACGGCATGGGCGGCGATGAATGTCACGGTTTACAACAAGATCCAAGACCCTCAATACAGCCAGATTACCGTCTCGGCTTACACCACCTTCAACGGCACCAACTATAGCGGAGTCCTAACCAATGGCAGTTTTTATCAGACCAATGTCATTGCCACCGGAGCCACTGCCGTATTCGGAAATCCACCTATCAGCGGAGGAACTTGGAACATCTTCTTTAAGACCCTCAACAATTACAGCAACGCGTTCCAAGCATTCACCACAAATGGACAATACAACCTTCTCTCCAAGGTCGGACCCAACACAATGCTCTATCGCTGCTGGGGGACAAACTGGACGACCGTGGCCATCCCAGCCGCGAACAGCTCGTTGGAAATACTGACCATCGTTGGGGAAGGCGATCCCGGAGCAACCCTCGCGTGGAGCAAGGCCGTTCCACCGTGCCCCCCAGTCAGCAAACCGCCGCCCATGGCGCAGTACAAGTTTCATGCACTTCTGGCGAGTTTGAGCATCTTTGATACACCCATTTATTACAGCACTCCACGGGGCCCGGACATCGGATTCAGGGTTACCTACAACCAGAAGGAGGCATTCCAGCCAGAAACGTGGGACGTTTCTAACCTTGGCCCCAAGTGGAACCTGAGCGCGATCGCATACATCCAGGATGACAGCAGCGATCCAACCTCAAACGTGCGAGGCTTTCCCCAAGGCGGCGGATCTGAATTGTTCACGGGCTTCAACACAAACACTTCAACGTTCAGTGTCCAGCCCTTCAGCAGAACAAAGCTCACCCGTACGTCCGCGACGAGTTATCTGAAGGAGGATTCCAGCGGGCGGAAGGAAATTTACACATTTCCCGATACTGGCTCCACCAACCGGCGTGTGTTTCTCACCAAGATCATTGATGCAACCGGCAATGAGGTCAGCTTCAATTACCAGAGCACGGCAAATGGAATTCTCCTCTCGCAGGTCATCGACGCTCTGGGCCAGACCAACAACCTTGCTTACAATCACCCGACCGACCCGCTTAAGGTCACGGGCATTACGGATCCCTTCAACCGCACCGCATACTTCGGCTACGTCCAGACCAACGGGGCAATCCGGCTGTCATCCATTACCGATCCAGTCCAGATTGTATCGGCCTTCGAGTATGGGACCGGGGATTTCATCTCCAAATTGATCACCCCCTACGGCACCACGCAGTTCACGTACTCGGAAAGTGGTGGCAACAAGACCCTGATGGCAACAGACCCGCTCGGGCAAACGGAGTGTTTGCAGTATCAGGTCAATAGCATCGTAACCCCTGAAGTCGATTTGCCAGCGGGAATGCTGACGACCACGAACTTTTCGACCGGCAACTCGTATTATTGGGACAAAAAGGCTTGGGCATTGGCACCAAATGATGTCACCCAAGCGGAGGTTACACACTGGGCGGTTTCATCCGACGGGACAACGGTCGACACATCCATCTTTACAAAGCGCCAGCTTGAAGGTGCGGTCTGGTTCAACTACCCCGGGCAGACCAACGCCAATGGCATGGGAAGCACACTGGCGCAGCCAGCTACAGTCGGGCGGGTTCTTGACAATGGCGCCACCCAAAAGGTAACCATCAGCTACGATGGTTGGGGTAACGCCACTAACGCGGTGGACGCAATAGGCCGGACAACGCGTTTCACGTATTCAACCAACGGGATTGACCTTCTGGAGGTTGCTCAGAAGAAAGGAGCCGGTTGGGATGTTGTTGCCAGCATGGCTTACAACGCTCAACACCTGCCGACCACGACCGTCCTCGCTGGGGTTACCAATTCCTTCGGGTATTCCACCAATGGCTTGCTCCTGACGTCCACCAACGGTATCGGACAGGTCAGCACTTTCAATTACAATGCGCAGGGATACATGACGAACATCGTTGGCCACACGCCGGCGGACACTGCAAGCATTGCCTACGATACGGTAGGCCGTGTTTACAGCATCATCGACTCAGAAGGCTATTCCATCACGAACCTGTACGACAACATCGACCGTATCACCAACTCCACGCTTCCTGATGGGACGTTTGTGTCCCGCGTTTACAAAGACCTCGACCTCGTTAAATCCCGCGGACGGGACAATCGCTGGACCTACCTGACATACGATTCCAACCGGAGACTCTCCACCGTCCAGGATACGGCCGGGCATCTCTACCACTATGAGTGGTGCGGCTGTGGTTCACTTGAAAGCATCACCGACCCAAAGGAACAAATGACCGTGTGGCATCGAGACATCCAAGGCCGCCCGGTGCTGAAGTACTACGCCGACCTCTCGGCAGAGCACACCGAATACGAGAACAAGGTGTCTCGGGTTAAGAAAACCACGGATGCCGCTGGGAAGATCGTTGGCCTCGCATACGCGCACGACAACAATATCACGAACATCAGCTATAGCGGGGGACCAGCCACCCCCGGGGTCAGCTTTGTCTATGACACCAACTACAACCGGCTCACACGTCTGGTGGATGGGGTCGGGACGAACGCCATTACCTACGTTCCTACCGGTCAAGCCGGTGCGGGAAGTGTCCAGACCCTCGATGGCCCACTACCAAGCGACACAATCACGTTCGGTTACGACTCGCTCGGGCGGCCCTTGAGCGTCCAGGTGGGAACCGCCACATCCGCCGTGCAGTATGACACCCTTGGCCGCATTTGGTGGTCCAGCAACCTACTGGGGATTACGACGGTGGAATACGTGGGTGTCACCAGCCGCCCTAACAAGATCACGCGTCCGAACGGGCTGATAACGTCTTTCGCCTACACGCCTGTCATCGACGGCAGTCGGTTGCACGGCATGATCACAACCAACAGCACGGGGCAGGTCATTGAGAGCTTTGGCTACGCGTATGATATTCGCAATCTCATCACCCACCAAACCAATGTGGTCAACGGTATCACTTCAGTCTGGTCCTATACCTACGACCTAGCCCAACGGCTCCTTGCCGCCAGCCAAACCACCAATGGTGTGCCCGCACGCAGGTTCTCCTACGCGTATGATCGCGCGGGCAATCGGACCTCGGAGCAAGTCGACAATTCCGCCTCCACGGAAACAGCAAACCCCCTGAACCAGCTCACGGCCCAAACTGGCGGAGGCATCGTTCGTGTGGCCGGTTACCTCAATGAGACGGGAACTGTGACCATTGCCGGCGAGCCAGCCAGAATGACAAGCGCAACCAACTTCGAAGGGGAGGTAATTGGCTGCGTGGGTAACAGCACCATTACGGTTGTCGGCACAGACCTCAACGCCAATAAAGCCACCAACAGCGTGGCCCGGCTATTTACAGCAAACATGGACGCCGACCTCGCCTACGACAAAGCCGGCAACCTCATTTCCAAGGATTCAACCAACCAGAGCATGACCTTCGGTTGGGACAGCGCAGACCGTTGCGTTGCCATCACCAACGGGGCCGAACGCACTACAATAGCTTATGACGGTATGAACAGGTGGTCTCGTATAACAGAATACTCCAACGCTGCAGTCGTTGCCGACAGGCGGTTCGTTTGGAACGGCACTTCTTTGGCCGAGGAGCGTGACCTCACCGGAACGAATGTGGTAAAGCGCTTCTATTCAGGTGGGTTCTGGCAACAGGGAACGAACTATTACTACGTCACCGACCACCTGGGCTCAATCAAGGCGGTCACAGATGCATCGGGAACGGTGGTCGCCCGTTTTGAATACGACCCCTACGGCCGACAAGTGCAGACGTTCGGATCACTCAAGGTTGATTACGGCTTCGCCGGGCTGTTCGAGCACAAGAGCGGACTCAAGCTCGCAGTGTGGCGCTTGTATGATCCTGCAACGGGACGTTGGTTGAGCAGGGATCCAATTCGGGAAGAAGGCGGGTGGAATCTGTATTGTTACGCGGATAGTGACCCCGTTAACTTAGTTGACTGTTTAGGGTTATGGGCGACGTATCGCGTGGTTAAGGTGCTAGAGCAGTCCCCAGAAGGTCGCCATGCCTTAAAGATATTGGCAGGCATTCTGTACCAAACATCCGATCTTAAACAAGTCACCACGGACCTAGATGGTAATCAACAACTCTTACCCAAGAATGACTGGCCCAAAGGTTTTACTCTCACGGATGGTTCTGCAGTGTGGATTCCACTCTCGGAGGAACCCGACATAAGAACAGCAGCCCGCATCATACATGAGTCAATTCATGTTGAGCAGGCACGCTACGGATGCATTAGGGATGAATTTGTAGCATACAAAGCAGAATATGAATATTTATTAGCAAACAGTGGTCGGCTACAAACCTTTAAATTTCCGCGGTTTGTTAAAAACGGTCGGGTTGATGACGCAATGCTAAAAAGTGTGCTAACAGACAATCCAACACATAACTCACCGAGGGACGTCCTTCGTCCAAGCTTTAAGAGGAACTTCTGGTAATTGAGCATATGTTTAAAAAGAAATACATACTTCTTGGAATAGCCAGCATTGGGGTAGGTGTGAGTCTACTCATCATTAGCCGTTATGTTTACCTTAGGCCAAAGGCACACTGTAATGAATTGCTCTTTACAGCCATTACGGCCAAGAGTGCGTGGCGTTCAGATCATCCAACAGCAATACCCACCAAGGATACACTTATCCGCATCTTTGATAAAGAACTACGCGACTTCCTTTCACACAGGGGCTTAACCATAACACTGTCAAGATCGCCAGAATGTCCCGACGGCGGGCATATTACCATCAGTTTCACAGACCCACCGATCTGTAGTATTCATGGGACTTTAGCACCGGAGGCATTTGCCAGTCTACTGGATGATTATACGATGAGAAACGTACCTGGATACACGCCCAATTACACCGACCCGTAACTACAACGCAAACCACGCCCTTGCCTGCTCCTCGGTCGCCAAGTCCAGGTAGAACTTCTTGATCATCTCTGGTGAATTCCCGCTTTCATACGCCACCAGGTTGATGTCCTTCGTAATCGCCAAGCGGTAGCTGATGTAGCTGTTCCGGAACCCATTCTTCTTGTAAGGCACGCCAGCGGCATCCGTAACGCGTTTCCAGGCGTGATACAGCGCGTTCGAACTGCGCCACTCCTTGCTGACCAAGTCCTTCTTCAGTTCCTGCGGAAACAGCTCCAGCCGGCGCTTGAGGTTTTCGAGAATGGGTACGGGGCGCTGGTTCACCTTGGCAATTGGTTTGGTGATATCGATGTGGCCCTTTGCCTCGTCGATCAGAACCCACCATAGCCGCGCCAGTTCTTCGGTGCGGATGCCGGAGAAACCCTTGAGCTCGATTGTCACACGAACGTCCTGTTCCGCAACACCCAGGATTTTTCCCATCTGCTCGGGCGTGTAGATGTCCGTGGCATTAGCAGTTTCGGCCGCTTCCTCCTCAGTGGTAATTACGGGTCGCGGGTCGCTGCGAACCGTAGCGTTCTTGACGACAGTTGCACCTCCGGCCGGAATGTAGCTTTTCCTTTCCAGAAAGTTGAAGAACGCGATCACCTTGTCCCGGGCGTTGTTCTTGTTCCGTGCTTTTCCGCCCAGACTGCCCAGCCAAGCATCAATCTCGCCGGTCTCAACCCCAAGCGAACCTGGGAACTTCTGCACAAATCCCCCAACAAACTTCCGGATATCGCGCTTGTGATGCTCACCCACGCCACGCGCCTGAAGGTCAACCATGTAGGCCTCAAAGGCCTGCTCGGGCGTGGCATCCACCCGTAGACGGCGGCCATAGTCGTTGAAGAATTCGACAGCCTGCATTAGGGAGGTCCCGTTGAGCTTCGAAAGCGCCTCCACCAGCAGGCGCGCGGCCGCATCCATTTGGAGTGAATGCGGTGCTAGGATTTCACGGGCCTGGAAGTAAATTCGGCGGTCGGCCTGCGAAATGTCCAGAGGTTGACTCCCCTCCTCGTCCAATCGCTTGGCCACAGCCGTTCCCTCGGATTTCGCTTCCTCCAGCGCTGCGCACCGACGCTTATGGCGGAAACCGTTCTCGTAGTAGTAAAACACATACGAGCTGTAGAACCGTTCCTCGGGTACACGGCTGGCCTTCCCCGGGATCGCAGGAGCAGAGACCGTCTTCTTCAGCGGGCTGAAGTAGATGGGCAGCTTCACCGATCCAGAGGTAGCAAACGCTACTGGCTTTCGCCGCTTCACCTCCATATTAAAGGTCCGAGGAGGTGAATTTCAACGGACTGTTACACGGGCAGTGATGAGCCTGGGCCGGGATGAATCGCACGAACTGGCAGGGGGCCGCAGTCTTCGGCACCGGGTGACAAACTGAATTGTCAAACTACTTCTTCCCCCACCCGTTGAGCCTACTTTGAGCCTACCAAAGGCGAAATTTGAAGCTTTGTGCTGAAAAAAATGGAGCGAGCGAAGGGATTTGAATCCTTTGGTGACAATTGATGCCATAATTCCTGCAGTTGGGTGCAGTTTCGTGCAGTTTGGCGAAAAACCGTGCCTTCGCAAGCTGCACAGCACTGCACACTTATGCGTCGCACTGAAAACAGCTGGTAAATTCGATTCCCTTCACCCGCTCCATTGATTATCAAGGACTTAAGAATTGGTGCAGTGAGAGGGCAGTAAACCGGTTCTTGATTCTGCTGATTGTTGATTTGTTTCATCGCTGTCCCTTTCGTCTGTTCCAGATCCAAGGGCCCATTCCTTATTCGTTCCCGTTGGAGCCGAATCCCAGGGTCAGGGTCGCGTGCGCCCACGTTGCGCACAGCATATTGGCACTCCCCTCAGTAAGTGCCTGCCGAGCCCTCTAGCAAGCCCACGCGCTGGTGCCAGCGGACTGTCGCGAACGGTTATCTCGATGTGCAATCAAGTAGTAGAACGTTGCCTCAGACACGGATGACATTCCCCGCGAGCACAAAGAGCCCTCGCGGTTGGATCAGAAAAGCGCCCGATTCCATACTGAGTTGGTGAGGGGACATCTACAGCAGAAGCGAGAACAACTATGTTATAGTCAGCAGCAAAACGATCATTCCAATCCAATCTTTTTGCGTTTCCGATAAAGCGTGGCTTGATCAATACCAAGGACCTGAGCGGCCTCGGCCAGGTTCGAGGTTCGTTCCAGGACTTTGCGGAGGTGCGCTTCCTCCAGTAGCTCCATTGAGATCAACGAGCCCACCTGCAGCAAGGTATCGCTGCCATTACCGCCGGCAACAGTCTGGCCGCGTAATTCTGCGGGAAGGTCTTCCAGGTTTATCTTGTTTACTTTGGCCATGATGACCGCGCGTTCTATGGCATTGCGCAACTCCCTGAGGTTACCCGGCCACGAATAGGCACGGATGCCGGCCAGAGCCGGAGCGGCAAAGCCATCCAGACGACGTCCACACAAGGCCGCAAAATGCCTGAGGTAGTGTTCCGCAAAAGCAATCAGGTCGGCAGACCGCTCGCGCAGGGATGGCATTTCAACCGTGATGACATTCAGCCGAAAAAAGAGGTCTTCTCGAAAGGCCCCTTCAGCGACGCGCTTCTTTAGATCCTGGCTGGTCGCAGCGATAATTCGCACCTCCGCCTGACGCGTGATGTTTTCTCCCACCCGCTCGTATTCACGTTCCTGGAGGAGGCGAAGCAACTTGGGCTGGATTTCCATGGGGAGGTCGCCAATCTCGTCCAGGAAGAGGGTCCCACCCTCGGCGGTTTTGACTTTGCCCCAGTGGTCTCGCAGGGCGCCGGTGAAGGCACCACGCATGTGGCCGAAGAGTTCGCTTTCCAACAATTCCTTCGACAGGCTGGGGCAGCTAACGGTGACAAATGGTTTGTTGGACAGGTGACTCTGCTGGTGAACGGCGCGGGCCACGACGCTCTTGCCGGTGCCACTTTCACCCAGGATCAGAATCGAGGCCGGAGTTTTCGCCGCCCGCAACAGGGTGTCCATCACCTCTTTCATGAGTGGCGTACTGGAATCCAAGAGAATCTCCGGACTCTGAGCATTGCTGTCCTTCACTTCGCGTTCCAACCGCTCGATATTCTGGTTGAGTTGGTGGAACCGCTGCACGCGAGCGAGCACCAGGTGGAATTGCTCTCGGGTGAAGGGTTTTTCGAGAAAATCCACGGCTCCGCGCCGCATGGCCTCGACCGCGTTTTTCACGCTGCCCTGCGCGGTAAACATCACCACGGGCAGGTTGGGCTGGCGCTTGAGAATCTGCTCAAGAATGTCGAGACCTTTTTCCGGGCCAAGATTAAGGTCCAGAAGGACCGCGTCGAATTTTCCTTCTCGCAACTCGATGAGGCCAGACTCTCCCGAGCGGGCGCCTTCAGCGTAATGGCCCTCGCCGTCGATGAGCAGGCATGTTGCGTCTCGGAAGGTCTTGTCGTCGTCGATGACTAGAAAGTCCATATGAGAGTATCAATGAGAGGTCACGGCCCGAGGCAAGCGGAAGGCGAAGGTGGCGCCGTTGCCCAGCGTGCTTTCGCAAGTCAGTTCACCCTGCATAGCCACCACGAGTTTCCTCGTAATGCTCAGGCCCAGGCCGGTGGAGGGCTCACCTCCTGTGGGCCGTGCGGAAAGGCGAGCATAGCGGCGGAACATGCGAGTTTTGTCGGTATCGCTGAAACCAGGCCCTTCATCGCGAACCTGGCATTCTACATACCTGGCACCCGGCGGACAGACCGTGAGACGAACCTGCTTGTCAGGCGGGGAGAACTTGATGGCGTTGGACACGAGATTATCAAGAACTTGGTTAAGGGCAGCGCTATCGGCCTGCACGAGTACGCCGTTGGTGGGTGGTAGAACGGTTTGGAAGACGAGTTGCTTGCGCTTGGCCGCCTCCTGATGGGCTTGGACCGCACGAGTGACCGCGTCTGCTAGATTGACGGGCTCGGTACTGAGGCTCAAGCCATGGTCGGCGGAAGCATTGGCCAGGAACTCCTTCACAAAGGCGAGCATCTGGCCACTCGAATGCGAAATATTCTCGGCCATCAACCGCAGCTTGGGATCTGCCAGCGCTTCGGATCGCTCCCGGAGCAGTTGGGCGCTCATGTCCATGCCGCCCAGATGGTTTTTGAGGTCATGGGTCAGGATGCCGAGCAATTCATCCCGGTCCTCGGCGAGTTGCTTCAACTCGTCGCGAGCCCTTTTGAGGGCCAGGTGGTTACGGACGCGGGTGACCAGTTCAGCGTGGTTGAAAGGTTTGGTGATGTAGTCGACCCCGCCGCTTTCCAGCGCGCGAACGATGAGGCCCTTATCGTCAGCCGAGGAAAGGAAGATGATGGGAATCTCAGCCCAATCCGAGTTCTCGCGAATCCGGCGGCAAACTTCGAACCCATCCATCTCTGGCATGAGGAGGTCGAGAAGGATGAGGTCGGGTCGGCGAACTGCGAGCCGTTGGAAGGCCTGGAGCCCGCCGGTGGCGGGCAAAATTTCGAAACCAAGTTTACCCAGGGCCGCGCCGACGATTTGGATGTTGGACTCCTGGTCATCGACGACCAGAAGACATCCGGTGTTGGTTTCTATTGAAGGGGCATTCATAACGGTTGCAATTGGGCCTGGCTCAC
This sequence comes from Verrucomicrobia subdivision 3 bacterium UBA6082, assembly GCA_002428665.1. GTDB lineage: Bacteria > Verrucomicrobiota > Verrucomicrobiia > Limisphaerales > UBA8199 > UBA6082. The sequence continues at coordinate 97,107 of DIXK01000099.1, read as the reverse complement.
GGAGGATTCAATAAAGTCAACCAGTCTGGGGAAGGCGGCAAGATGAAGATCCATCTGGCTGATGGCGTAGGCGTCGGCGAAAGTGGTAAGGGTGGCGGCATACGTCACCAGAGGGCCACACTGTGCCGCCTGGCCGAGCATGAAGAGCTTGTGGGCAAAGGCCCGGGTCTGATTGACAGCGAGGCTGTCCCGCAGCACAGGCCATTCGCTGCCCTCCTGCCGGCGCAACTCGAGAGCGAGTTCCTGCCACTGTGCCGCCTGGCCGGGCGGAGGGGCAGGAGTCCGCACGAGGTCTTTTCCGGGATCCGGAAATTCCCGACCCTTCTCGGGCGCGGCTTTTTGCAGAAACTGTGCCAGCGCCAGAAAAAGCGTTTGCCGCGAAAAGGGCTTGCGGATGTAGCCGCTGAACTGGTTTTGCAGTTCCTTCTCCTCGCCGGCCTTGCTCGAAGCCGTGACCGCGATGACCGGCAGCGATACCAGGCTCGCTTGCTTGCGGATTTCTGCCAGGGCCGTCCGCCCGTCCATGACCGGCATTCGGATGTCGAGCATTACCACATCGGGTTTTGCTTTCGCCAGATAATCCAGCGCTTCCTGGCCGTTATTGGCGAAATGGACCAGGTGATGAGTCTTCTCGAATATGCCCGCCATCAGGGCTCGATTTGTCGGGTTGTCATCCACCACTAGAAGGGTGGCCGGCGCGAAGTCGTTAAAGTCCACCGCTCCGCCCGGTGCGGCGCGATCTCCCACTGGCAACCGTCCCGAGACGGGTACATCCGCAAAACGCAGGTAGAATACTGTGCCCTGGCCAACGTTGCTTTCGACGGCCAGGGATCCGCCCATCAACTCGGTGAGACGTTTGACGATGGTCAACCCGATGCCGGTTCCCTCCTTTTCTGCCGTCCGCAAGGAGTCCGCCTGAACAAACGGTTTGAAAACCTCGTCGAGTTGCCCATCCGGGATCCCGATGCCTGTATCCTCGACATCGATCAAGAGTGTGCCGCTGCGTCCGCTTTCCTGGCTTCGCCAGGAGACCCGTGTTTTAACGTAACCGCGATCGGTAAACTTGATGGCATTGCTGAGCAGGTTCACCAGCACCTGGCGCAGGCGCAGGCGGTCCAGCATCAACGCTCGGGGCAGGTCTGGGGAAACCTCAAACTGAAGCTGGAGCGATTTCATTACAGCTTGCTGGCCGAAAACCGTGCGGAGAAACTCACACGAATCGCGCATATCCGTGGGGTCAGGGTGCAATTCGAGCTTGCCCGCTTCGAGCTTGGATAGGTCGAGAATATCATTGATCAGATGCAGCAACGCGGCGCCGCTGTCGCGAATGGCCTGGACATATTGCGATTGCTTGGCCGTGAGGCCCTCCGGCTCCAACAGTTCGCTGAATCCGAGGATCGCGTTCATGGGGCTGCGGATTTCATGACTCATGTTGGCGAGGAAGGCGCTTTTCTCGCGCACCGCCTGTTCGGCGTGCAATTTTTCCTCCAGCAACTGCCGCCGCGCTCGCTCCTGGTAATAATCGATCCGGTAGAAGTAGAGCGCAAACACCCCCGCTCCAACCCCGAGCAACCCGGCTATCCAGGTCATTTGGTGGACCAATTTCATTTCGCGGCGGGTTGCCTCTCCCTTTGCCGAGAGAAGGTCACGCCGATCGTCGTGGCGCCGTTTGATGATTTCACGAATGCGGTCCATCGTGGTGTTGGTTTCCGCGGGACTCGCGGCGTCCACTAAGCCGGCGGGCGCTTTCTCGGCGCGCAGCGCGATGGCCTGGCGCAGTTCCGCCAGTTCGAGCTCAGCCAGTCGACGTAGTTCGGTAACGTCCGCTTGCGCCGCGGGTTCGTGTCTGGCGGACGCGACGAGTCGTTCGAATACTGCCGGGAAAGCGCGGTCCGCGTTGGTGAAAGCTTCACGATAAGTCTCCTTCCCCGTGAGCAGGTAACCCCGCTGGCTGGCCTCGGCATCCTGTAAAACGGAGAAGACTTGATCAATGGACTCACGAAGCTGCTCGGCTTGCGCCGAGGCGTCGATGGTTTTGGAAAAGCGGTTCCACGCCACTGCCCCCAACACCACGCTGGCGACCGTTATTAGGAGCCAGAAAATGGCTAACGGCCCGATGATACCGTGTCGAAATCGGTAGATCATGTGCTTCCCTGCGTCGAGTCGAGCGCACATGCGTCCGGCCACTGAAGGATGCTTTAACATATCATGCAAAATGCACGGCGTATAGCTGATACTGCGGGTTACTTCGAACCCCGATGATTCTCACCTCGGGAGAGGAACGACGGCGTCAAGGAGCAAACGGATCTTGTGGAGTAGGCTTTTGACATCGAATGGTTTACCCAGGACCGCGAATCGGTCTAGGTTTTCCATCCTGTGACCTGGCAATGGCAGGGCACCTTTGAACATCAGCACGGGCGACTCGGGGTGAAATGCGCGGAAATGGTTGGTGAGTTCCAAACCATCCAATCCCACCATTGAATAATCGGTTAGCAGAAGGTTGATTATCGGCGTGGTGCGAGCCAGCAACATGGCCTCCACTGCTCCAGTTGCTTTCATCACCGTGTAGCCCTGGTCACCGAGAGTCCTCGCTTGAAATTCACGAAACACCCAATCCTCGTCAACCACCAACAGAGTCGGGGCCAGGTCGGGCCTCTTCGCCGAGGATGGGCACGGCGACAGGGCGGGATAGTCATTCGAAGCGCTCTCCGGAGGATCAGTAAACAGCGGTTTCTCGTGGTCATTCATGCGTCTCTATTCAAAGACTTAGCTGGCGGAGGACCAAACTCCGGTCACGGTCTGTAACCGGCTGTCAGAAAGTCAGTTATGGTCTATTGACTAACCTCCGGTACTGAGGACGGCGCCGTAAGAACCGTGCAATTCGCAGGAAGGCTGTTCCATGAGGAGTGCACAATGCACGGTGCATAGGGTTAATTCGAACCCGATGATTGTCGCTTCGGGAGTGGAACGACGACGTCCAGGAGAGTGCGAACCTTTTGCAGGAGTTCAGCGATCCCGAATGGTTTTTCCAGGAACTCGAAACGGTCTAAACTCTCGATTTGGTCGCGGACCAGCGGAAATGAGCCTGAAACCATCAGGACGGGGGTGGTTGGGTGAACCGCGCGGAACCGGCGGGTGAGTTCCAGACCATCGACTTCAGGCATCCTAAAATCAGTGATCAGCAGATGAATGGCCACGACCTCGCCAGCCACCCGCAGAGCCTCGGCCGCGCCCGAGGCTTCCAGCACCTTGTAACCCTGCAGGCGGAGAATCTGTGACTCCATATTCCGAACCACCCGGTCGTCATCGACGACCAGCAAGGTCTCGACGGGGTCGGGTCTTCCCTCTGAGGGCGGAAAAGCAGAAGCTGGCCGCGAATGATCTGCATCGCGCTCCAGTTGATGAGGTCTAATAGATTTCATAACGACATGATTAATTCCTAATCTGCCAAGTTAGCTAGCGGAGGGCCACCTTCCCGCCGTTTGCTGCAACTCGTTAGCTCACATGATATAGGCACTTTCTATGAAGGGTTTGAATGAGCAGATGAGAACGCATAGAACGTGCAAATCGCGCTTAAACCAATGCCTGGCCGTGCATTCTGCACACTCAACGAAACGAGGACCTCACTGGCACATCTTGAATACAACGGGGTCCTTCTCGCCGTGGCTTCATGGACACGATCCAGGATTTGGTTGATGACACGGTGGTTGGGAGTTTTGTGGTGGGGACTGCTCTCGGCTGATTGGGGGAATTCGGGTGAGTGAGGAGACCGCGGCACAACTTAGGCTGGGAGGTTTGGTTGTGGCAATGTGCAAGCCATAAACCAAAGCGGACTATGAGCTAAACGCTGAACAAATCAGTGGGCTTCGATAGCCCACAACAGCAAAGGGGCCACCCCCGTGAGAACTGATTTCGAAAAGCAACTTGAACCCTGCGTGACAATTGGGGTTTGCATACCACCTTCACGAGCCACCGAGGGAAATACCTCGCCACTCATTCTTAGCCCTATCTGCGACAATTCCGCCCCAGGGTGTGTGCTCGAAAACAAAACAGAGACGAGTTTCCTTAAAGAGCTCATCGCTATTGACAACAGTGAGGCAAACCTTCAGTTACGGGACAGCCTGGCCAAAGCCGATCGAGAAAACAGATTCATTGTTCGAGCGATCATCTTGATGGTGACACTCTTCATTGTATCCTTGGCCGGACTGAGCTACTGCGCGCTGCTAGTGCCGCAGGTTTTTTACAATTCCACTCATCTCGCTACCAAGAGCTTGAGCGTCCTTGGTCTGGCGTCACTGATTGCCCAGCTTGAGTTCTTTGGCTATCTGTTCTGGCACCGCTTTGCGGTGATTCGCCTCCACAAAGAATGCCGGCACCGGGCTCTGCTTCTCGTCCAATCTCGGCTTAGGGCCTCCCTGCATCTACACCGCGTTGGCGATAGTGGTCGGGAATCGGGATTTACCTCAGCCAGCACGACCGTTCAACCACCAGAACAGCGTCTCTATAAAGACCGATATGAGCGCGTCGCACCGGACGCGTGCCGAGCACTGAAGAATTCTCAAGAAACATGAGAGCCGTCGTGTCACGAAACCAATTATGAAACCCATATTTGTTGGAATCTTATTTCTTCCCGACGTCGCGTTCGCGGTGAGTTGCAGACCAACGGAGACAAAACCAACCGAGAAACACCGCGAAGGTAGCAGTCGTTCAACAGATGGAAAATGCTGTCTGGGCACCGACATCAAACACAGCAAACTGGTGGTTCGCCAGACAATACCCTCCCCGCCGGGTCAGTAGTGACCATAAGGGTACTATGGCTACGTAGCATGGATCAACCGTCACGGCAACGGCATGAACGACCAGCGTCCCGCGAAAACGAGAAGCTGCTAGTATCTTCTGGAAACAAACATAAAAACGAGGACTGACGGCCGCGTCCGTCGCAAACCCAAGCGAAAGCGAATTGTCTATGAAGAACCTGATGCTGTTCATTGAGCCGACGTCGGCTCAACTCAACATTTTCACCCAATTTACCTTGCCGCGCCTGGGCAGTTTCATCCTCGCCGGCCTGGTGAACCGCTCTCCTGGTTGGAGCGCCCGCGTGTTTATCGAGGGACGCCAAACATTCAACTTGCCGGTCTGGATCGAAAGGAATGGCCGTCCTGATGTGGTGGGCATATCAACGATCACCGCGACGGTGACCCGCGGCTATGCGCTCGCGGACGAATGCCGGGCGCTGGGTATTCCTGTGGTTCTGGGTGGTCCGCATGTCACGTTTCTTCCGGAGGAGGCGCTTGGGCATGCGGAGTTGGTCGTGCGCGGTGAAGGCGAAGGGGCGATGGAGACGCTGCTCGATCTTTGGACGGCCGGTTACATCGAATCGACACACGCCCAATACGCCACCGTGCCGAACCTCTCCTGGAAAGATGCCTCGGGGTGCGTGATTCACAATGCGACGGTGCCCTGGATCACCGACCTTGACGCGCTGCCGGTGCCGGATTTCAGCCTGGCCGATGGAACGGCCGATTGCGTCATAGGGGGCAGGAAAACAGTAATGGTGCAGACGTCCCGCGGCTGCCCCTTTGACTGCTCGTTTTGTTCAGTGACAGGCATGTTCGGCAAGAAATTCCGGTATCGATCGGTCGAATCCATTCTCAAGGAACTCCATCACTACGACCGGCCGGACCACTTCGTTTTCTTCTGTGACGACAACTTCACGGCAAATCCGCGGCGCGCCCGAGAATTGCTGGAGGCGATGATCGCCGAAGGATTTCAGTTCCAGTGGTCCACGCAGGTGCGCACCGATCTCGGTCGCGATCCCGAACTGGTAAGCCTCATGAAACGCGCAGGATGTCACACCGTGTTTATTGGTTTCGAGTCGGTGAACCCCCAAAGTTTAGCCGAGATGAAAAAGAACCAGAGCCTGGCGGATATTCGTGACGCCATCGATGTCGTGCAGAAGGCCGGCATTCATATCCACGGAATGTTCGTGTTCGGCTTTGATGCAGACAACCGGGACACCGTCGAAGCCACAGTCCGCTTTGCACGCGAGCGAAAGTTAACAAGTGTGCAGTTGCTCATCCTAACCCCTCTGCCCGGGTCGCAACTCTATCAACAGTTGTATGCGGAAGGACGGATTACGTCCTTCGACTGGGAGCTCTACGATACTCATCACGTGGTGTACCGGCCGACGCGTTTCACCCCCTACGAACTTCAGTGTGCCCAAATCAATGGGCATACACGCCTGTATGCACTGTCGGAAGGCTTTCGAAAACTGGCTTGCGGCAGATGGGTGGCAGCGGGCTTGTCGTTCTACGCCTGGAAGATCAACCGGGATTGGCAGAAGGGAAATCAGGGGTATTTACGCGCGCTGGCAGCCGGTTCGCGCCAGCCTGATTCCGCTGGCGAACCTTTGACAGCTTGTGCCGCCACGCGTTAGGAATGGACCCACTCGTGCAAACTGCACGATCCAGGCGGCTTCGTCTTGCGTTTTGCAGACCCAACCGAGGCTTGACCGATGTGGGAAATCTTGAGCTGGGCGTTGGCTGGTATCCCGTGGCTCAGTCGATCGAGCGGCGCAGATTACTGTGATCAGGGCAGTTGCGGCCTCATCAATGAGCGACCGCTCCAAACCGAACTTGCTGCCATATCCAACGCGGAGTCTCCGTGGCACACCTCAGGCTAAAGGATACTGCTCGTACGTGAACTCTTAACAAAGAAGTGAATAACGCAAAACAATAAGAGGTGAAAGTATGTCATTAGCCACAGTTTTTATCACTCTCATCGTTGTCGGAGTTTTACTCTGGCTCGTCAATACGTACATCCCGATGGATGGCAAAATCAAAAAGATCCTCAATATCGTGGTGGTGGTGGTCGTGATCCTATGGCTGCTGAACGGATTTGGAGTCTTTAATGGTCTGCGCGGCGTTCGGGCATCCACCCAATTGCCGTTCCTCGGCGCACCCGCCGCCTGTCTGGTTTCGTAGGCGGAGCCAGGCGTGGCGACAGACCCACAAGTCGTGGCCCGGTTTTGAGAACCAATCTTGAGAGACCTGAGCAAGAGAAAGTGTTTGCTCAAGTTTCGCGGAGGCCACTCCTCACAAGGAGAGGTTCAAGCAGGGCTGTTTTTTTGCTCCGCGTTTTCCGTCGAGGAGGTGCACGCGATGATTAGGCACACACGCGTGAAAAAATTCCTGGCTCACGGAAGGGCCGATTTCTTACATCGCTCCCCGAGGAATGTTGTTCGATCTGTTCCATATCACCTGCGTTGAGCGTGGCGTCCAGGTCCGGTCAGCGCCTCGAAGCCGGAGATGACGTCGAACAGTTCCTCGTCGATGCCACTCTGACGCAAACGGTGGAAGTTGCTGTTGAGATCCTCCAGTAATTCGTCAATGTTGCGATCCGCGCGTTCCATCGCGGCCAGTCGGCTCGCGTTTTCGCTCGAGAGGGATTCGGCGCACGCCCGGAAGAGCGAGATGAAAAGATATTCGCGGATGAGTGCGCCCAGAGTTCTGGTGCCGCGACCCATGACCTCGGGCGAGCTCTTGGTCGGCCAGGGGATTTTGGCTAGACCTTCTTGCCATTGCGCATCGAGTGGCAGCAACCGCTGGCTCACCGGTTCGTAAAGCGCCCCAGACTGCGGACGGTTATGGAAGACATAAAGGCGCGCATGCTCGGCTTTGGCCCTATGCGCTTCGCTCTCAATTTGAATCTGCCCGACAAGTGGAGTGATGGCCTTAACGGAATTCGGTACGGTGAAAAGTCCAATTAGCGGCAGCCCCGCGTCCGCCAAGCGCGCATGAACACGCTCCCCGACGGCCCAAACTTGGGGTTTGCCGGGCAGAGCGGCGAGTGTCTTGATCGCATAATCGGCCACCACATCATTAAACTGGCCAACCAGTCCCTGGTCGGATCCAAAAACAACCGCGCCAATCGCACCCACATCCGATTGTCCTTTCCGTTCCGCCCTCAAGGCTCCCGGCTCGACTTCCCGAACACATGCCCCCAAACCCAACTCCACGGTCCGATAGTAGTCGGCCAACGCGCGCACCGATTTCTCGTATTGCCCGATACTCGATGCCGCCAAGGCCTTCATCGTGCGGACGACAGATTGGAGATCACCGGCACTCCTGATCTTTCGGCGCAGGTTCGCCGTGGTGTCGCTCATGCCTCCTCTTTGACTGCTGGGGTAGGCTTCGGTTCGGTCTCCGGCTCGGACTGCGCGTTGGCGTCCGATGGGACTTCCGGTTTAGCCCCATTGTCAGGCTTGGGTTTGGCCTGGGGCGTTGGCTCGGCTTCGGTCGTGGGTTTGGATTCCAGCTTGCCATCGGGTTCAGTCTTTGACTGTGGTTCGGATCCCGGCTTTGGCTGGAAAGGTGCGAGCGCATTACGCGCAATTTCGATAATCGTTTTACGATCCTCATCGCTCAGCGGGTCGGAGGTTTGGAATCTCCCGCAGACCTCGGCTGGGATATTTCCTGCTGCCTCATGCACGGCGTGCTCGGCGTCCGTCATCTGGTCAAGCGGGACCGGGTCGAAGAGTTCTGCGGTCAATGCCAGCAGGACGGCGATCTGTGCGGGGACGGACACCGGCGCGAATTCCGGCTGCTTGAGGCAGGCGCGGATGCGCCGTCCATGCTCGATAATCTTGCGCGTGTCCTCATCCAGGCGAGCGCCGAAGCGGGCGAAGGTTTCGAGTTCCTCGAACTGCGCGTAGGCAAGCTTGAGGTCGCCCGCGACCGCGCGATAAGCCGCTCGTTGCGCCTTGCCGCCAACGCGCGACACAGATTTGCCGACATCCACCGCCGGCAGCACGCCCAAGGCGAACAGTGAGGGCGAAAGGTAGATTTGTCCGTCCGTGATGGAAATCAGGTTGGTCGGAATGTAGGCGGACATGTTCTGCGCCTCGGTCTCGATGATGGGCAGTGCGGTGAGCGACCCCCCGCCACGTTCCTCGCTCATATGAGTGGCGCGTTCGAGCAGGCGCGAATGAATGTAGAAAATGTCGCCAGGGAAAGCTTCGCGTCCCGGCGGACGGCGGAGCAGCAAGGACAGTTCGCGATAAGCGCGGGCGTGTTGTGTGAGGTCGTCATAGACGATCAACACGTCGCGGCCCTCTTCCATGAAATGCTCCGCGATGCTGGTCGCGGCGTAAGGCGCGATGAAGGCCAGACCGGGAGGATCGTTGCCCTCGGTCACAACCACCACGGTGTAATCCAGCGCGCCCTGCTCGCGCAGGATGGCCACGGCCTTCGCCACAGCCGCCGCACGTTGGCCGATGGCGCAATAAATGCAGAGTACGTCTTTTCCGCGCTGGTTCAAGATCGTGTCGAGCGCGATGGCGGTTTTACCCGTCTGCCGGTCGCCCAGAATCAATTCGCGCTGGCCGCGCCCAATGGGAATGAGCGCATCCACGACTTTGAGCCCGGTCTGGAGCGGCACGGTGACGGGTGCGCGATCCATGATTGCCGCGGCAGGGCGTTCGATGGGCAGGCGTATGCTGGAATCCACCGACCCGCGGCCATCGAGTGGCCAGCCGAGCGGGTCAATCACACGTGCCAGCAAGCCCTTGCCCACAGCGACGTCCATGACGCGGCCGGTGCGCTCGACCTCATCGCCCGCGTGCAGATGCGAGTATTCGCCAAGCAACACGACGCCGATTTCCGCCTCGTCCACGTTGAACGCAATGCCGAACACGCCGCCGGGAAACTTCACCAACTCCTCAAAGCCCACGCCGGGCAGGCCGGACACGCGGGCGATGCCCGTGGAAACGCTCGTGATCGCGCCCACTTCGCGCGGCGTCAGTTGCGGCGTGAAGGCTTCCCGCGCCTGGCTGATACCGGCAAACGATCGGTCGAAGACGTTTGAGAGGTTTTCTGGCGCGGCGTTCATTGATCCTGCGATGAGGGTTTGGCTTCTTCCACCTTTGGATTGTCCTTCGCTTTGAGCAGTTCACCGACTCCCTGTTCCAGCGACGCAAGGTAGTCTGCGATGCTCCACGCCACTTTTTGTCCGTTCGTGGTTAATTCAATCCCGCTGACTAAATCCGGCGCGGTCTCGAATCGGACGCGGATTTCAGCTGAGAAGGTTTCGTTGAGCGCAACTTGAATCGCCGCTCGTTGGTCGGTCGGCAGGTCGAAAGCGCTGCGCACGAGCGCCGGTTCAGCCGCCGTCTTGAGGGCCTCGGCGAGAACGTGCTTTGCTTCGCCGTTTAGCTCGCGCAACCGGCGGGTGAACACCTCGCCGATCCGCTCCTCCAGACTCGTCGTGGCGAGATCGGTGAGTGTCTTCCGCGCGATGGCAAACACTTCGTCCTGCGTCCGGCGGGTGATGGCTCGGTTGAGATTGCGCGCGTCGTTGGCCAACGATTCCTGTCGCTTGGCGCTCAAAACGTCGGCGGCTTTGCGGGCTTCGTCGAGCAACCGCTGGCGTTCGGTTTTCGCTTCGTCCTTCGCCTTGCTCAAGAGCGCAGCCCGTTGTTGATCGAACTGGTCGTTCTTTTGCTGGAACTCCTCACGCTCCTTCCTGGCTTCGGCCGTGGTTGCGTCGGCGTCGGCGAGTTCTTTGGCAATCCGTTTCTCCCGCGCGTCTATGGCGTTGAGGATGGGCTTGTAAAGAAAGCGCTTCATCAACCACACCAGGATGAGGAAGTTCAGCACCTGCGCGCCGACAGTGAACCAGTCAATCAGCATAGGTTCACTTTCCTGCCGCCTCGGTTGCCGCCGCGATCACGTGATTCCAGAACGGGTTGGCGAAGATGAGGATCATCGAGACCACGAAACAGTAGATGGCCGTGGACTCGATCATCGCCAGACCGACGAAGAGCGTCCGGGTGATGGTGGCGGAAGCGTCCGGCTGTTGCGCCAATGAACTCAGCGCGGTCGAAACGGCCTTCCCTTCGCCCAGTGCCGGTCCGATGCAGCCGATGCCGGTGGTGAAGCCAGCGGTGACGATTGAAGCCACCGCGATGATTGCCATGTTATCCATACTGTGTCCTTTCTTTGGTTCGTGGTTGTTTCAAGTTATGAGCGCGTGCTCGGGCTTCGGCTCGCGCGTACGCGTGGCAGCCGCGATGTAAACCGTGGCCAGGATGAAAAAGATGTACGCCTGCACCATGCCGGTGAGCAGGCCGAGCGCGGTCATGACGATCGGGAAGATGAAGGGCGTAATGGTTAGTAGAATCCCGATGATCATCGCCCCGCTCATCATGTTACCAAACAGACGGACGGCCAGGGCGAGCGTGCGGGAGATCTCGCTGATGACATTAAACGGCAGCATGATGAACGTCGGCTGGATGTAAGATTTGAAGTAGTTGCCCACTCCCTGCTCCGCGATGCCGAACAGCGGCACGGCCACCATCACGCACAACGCGAGCGCCGTCGTGGTCGAGAGCGAACCGGTCGGCGGTTCGTAGCCAGGAATCACGGTGCAAAGGCTGGCCGCGGCGACGAACAGAAAGAGCGTGCCCAGAAAGCCGAGATATTTCTTCGGGTGCGCGAGGCCAACCTCTTCGATTTGCTTCGCGATGAGGGTGACGACGATTTCCAAAAGGTTCTGCCAGCGGGAGCGTTTATGCTCGGTGGTGAGTTTGCACGTGATGAGTTTTGCGCCGACGGCCAGCACGAGCATCAGCGCCCAGGTGAATACGATGGTGGCGTTGAGTTTGAAAAACCCGGATTGCCAGAAAATGATTTCGTCGGGGCTAAGGCGCATGACTGGCCTCCTGGACATGGGAGTTGGGGTGTTCGAGCGGCGCACGGGTGAGCCGCATCACGAGAAAACGCGCGATGATAAATCCAAGGAGACACACGAACAGCCGCTGCCATTGACCGCCACCGACACAATAGAATCCCGCCAAGACAATGCCCGCCCGCAGCAGCATGCTACCGACAAACCAAAGCGCCGGTCGTGGAGAGGAAACGCCCTTGCGCACGGTCCACCAGAGGCCTCCGAAGAAAACTGCGCCGAGCACAAGGCCCACCGCGCCCACCACGAGCAACATGAGAGTTTCATTCATCGTCATCCTCCGGTTCGTCCCGCATGGCTTTATCTTCCTTGGAAACCCAAAACCACGCATTCAAACAGCCGATCATGAGGCCGGCGACCAACAGCGCCAGCGTCCAGGAGCGGCCTCCCGGAAAGCGCCGGTCCAGCCACAGCCCCAGCGCCGCGCCCAGCAACGTCGGAATCGCCACAGACCAGCCGATCAGCCCCATCATACCCAGACCAAACCAAACGCCCTGCGTGGAGTTCCGCCGCGCCTTGAGCTTACGCGCCGCCTTCGCCCCGACCTGTCCGACAAAGGTCGGCTCGTTCTTCGAGGTTTTCTTGGGCTCCTCACTCATGTTGAAAGGTCGCGAAGCGACGTAGAAATCCGGTTTCCAATTTCGCCATGACCGTGCGCGTGCTCTGCTCGTGTTCGTCCAGAGTCAGAAACTCCTTTTCCACCGCCTTGCGCAATTCGCCGAGGTCCGTTCCGCCCATCGCGCGCCGCACGGACACCAGCACGTCCAGGCCGGTCTTGACCAGCACCCCTTCAGCCACGGCCACGAACACTTCGCCATCCGCTTCGGTTTCGTAGATCAGAATCCCCGGCGTGAGCGCGGCCACACAATCGAGCCGGTGCGGCAGGAGTCCAAACGAGCCGTCGGGCGTCTCGGCGACAATGCGCGTCACGCCAGTTTTCTCGGCGAAGATTTGGAAAGGCAAGAGAACTTTAAGATTCATTTCGCTTTTCCCTTCGCTTCGCTAACCGGTCCGATCATGTAGAGTGCGCGCTCGGGATAATCTTTGAACTCGTCGCGCAGGATACGCTCACAACCATCAAGCGCGTCCTCGAGGCTGACGAGTTTTCCCTTGAGTCCGGTGAACTGCTCGGTCGTGAAAAAGGGTTGGGTGAGAAAACGCTCTAACCGGCGCGCGCGGGCGACGACGTTGCGGTCCTCCGGCGACAACTGTTCTAGGCCGAGCATCGCGATGATGTCCTTGAGTTCGGAATACTGCGCGAGCGTGCGCCGGATTTCCCGCGCCAGATTGTAGTGCCGCTCTCCAACAGCCCCCGGCGTGGCCATCTTGGAACTGGATTGCAGTGGATCAATGGCGGGATAAAGTCCTTCGCTCGCCCGCTTGCGGGAAAGGACAATGGATGCGGAGAGATGCGAGAACGTGTGCACCGCCGCCGGATCGGTGAAATCATCCGCCGGCACATACACCGCCTGAATAGAGGTGATCGCGCCGGTATCGGTATTGGCGATACGCTCCTCCAACGTTGAGAGCTCCGTGCCCATCGTGGGTTGATAGCCGAGTCGGGACGGCATTTGCCCCATCAAGCCGGACACTTCCGAGCCGGCTTGAATGAACCGGAAGATATTATCAATCAGCAGCAACACGTCGCGACGTTCGTCGTCGCGAAAATACTCCGCCATAGTCAGTGCCGCGTGGCCCACGCGGAAACGCGCGCCCGGCGGTTCGTTCATCTGGCCGAAAAGCATCACCATGTTCGGCAACACGCCCGCTTCCTTCATCTCACGGTAAAGCTCCTCGCCTTCACGACAACGTTCGCCGATGCCGCAAAAAATGCTCACTCCCTCCTGATGTCCGATCATGTTGTGAATCATTTCGGTGAGGAGCACCGTCTTGCCCACGCCCGCCCCGCCGAATAGTCCCGCCTTGCCGCCGTTCTCCAACGGCACAAGCACATCAATGACCTTGATGCCCGTTTCGAAGATTTCGGACTTGGTGGAACGCCGCGCCAGCGGCGGTGGCGCACGATGCACGGAACGCCATCGGACATCGGACAACTCCGGTTCGCGATCAATGACGTTGCCAAACACATCGAACATCCGGGAGAGAATGCCTTTGCCGACCGGCGCTTTCAGAGGTCCACCCGTGTCCTGCACCGTCATGCCTCGCGCAAGACCCTGAGTGGGCGTCAACGCAATCCCGCGCACATGCCGGGCATCGCGCTGCGCCAGCACTTCGATAACCATCTGTTGGTCCGCTCCCGCGCGCAGCACCGAATAGATGGGAGGCAACCGCGCTTCGAACCGCACGTCCACGACACTGCCGCGCACCGAGACAACCGTGCCCGTATTCGCCGGCATTTTCTCGCCTTTAGCTAACGCCGGTGGATTATCATTTTCAGCAGGGCTCATTCAATGCACAGTTGAACCGCCGCGCTTCGCCCATTCAGGAAAGCCCGGTTCGTCGCCCCACCGAGAAGCAGGTCCAGCCCGAGATCGTCGACGGATGCTTTCACGGCGCGGGGGAAATTCTTGGAGTTTTGCTCTGACGCCGCAACGCGCTCGTAATCGCCCAGCCGCAGATCAGGCCGGCAGCCAGCGCGCCGAAGATGACCAACGCTAGCGAAGTGGAGAACTTCCAGGCAAGAAACCTCACATCCACAGCGCCCGCGTTTTGCACACTGAAGACCAGCGCCGCCAGCAAGAGGACGGCGCCCAGAATGAGTTTGAGATTCATAGCGACTTATTCTGCGGACTTATCGTGCCGAAACGGGCGGTAACGGTCGAGTTACTTTTAAACAGGTTGGCCCGCCGGCAGCGACGGCAGGGCGTTGGATTACTTGACGGCAAAACCGACCTTGATGGTGACCTGCCAGTGATTAACCTGGTTCTTTTCGATGCTCCCGCGGGTTTCGACAATCTGCAACCAGCCCAGGTTCTGAATTGTCTTGCCGGCACGTTTGAGAGCGTTGTTGACGGCATCCTCGATGCTCTTGGTTGAGGTGCCGGTGAGTTCGATGAGTTTATAGACTTTGTCTTTCATAAGTGTCGGCGACTAAATCAGTTGTCTTGCAAAATGCGCCTGCAACTCGCTCGGATCGGTTTTCGCGAGGTTCAAGGCCAGCACTTGGCCAATTTTGGCGCGTGCTTTGGGGTGAATGGCTTCGAGCAGTTGATTATGAATCGCGCCGCTGATCGCAATCGAGCAACTGGTCACTGCGTTGTCCGCCAAAAGTGCGTTGATTCTCCCGGCCAGCTGGCTGATAAGTTGGCGATTCTGTTCGGCTTCCGCGTTGAGGCTTTCGCCTGCCGAGAGATCCCCGGAGATATTTGCACTGCCGCCACCTCTGGGGAAACGGCCAGCTTGGTCAGTCACCTGGTCAGAAAGTTTCTCGTGGGCGCTTTCTAGTTTCAAATCCTCGATCAGTTCCAGATGCGGTTGCCGGTCGGCCACGTTCTGTGTTTCGCGATAGGCCCTGAGCAGGCCGAGGTCAGCGACAATGATAAGTGTTTTGTTCATGATAATTTGGGTCTCGTGTCTAGTTTTGGTTGTGTCGTCATTGGCTGGCCGCGCCGTTTGTTTTCATCGCGGAGTTGACCATGATCATCTCGCTGATGTTTTCGAGGGTAAGCAGTCCGACCATGCGCCCGCCTGCCAACACCGGCACCGTGGCGCACTGCCGCTCCCGCATGGATTCGACGGCGCTTTTCAAAGGAGTCGCTTCGTCCACCGTTTCACAATCACGGGACATGCCCTCAGTCACGGCAGCATCACGCCGGCCCTCCGAAAGCGCCTTCACGAGATCATTGCGGCGGAGGATGCCTATCGGTTGATCGTTTTCGAGCACCGGGAAATCTTGCTGGGAACCGGCGAGCAATTCCTCTACGGCCTTGTCCAGCGTGTCCTGCGCCGCGAGGGTGCGGAAACGCGTCATCATGGCGTCGCGCACACGTAAACCTGCCAGCGCCGACTGCATCTCGACCATGCTGGCTTCTGCCTGCGCGCCCAGATACACGAAGATGCCGATGAAAATAAGGAACGGGTTGTAGAAGAACCCTACAATGCCGAACAGGATGGCCATGCCCTGACCAACATTGGCAGCGATGGCCGTGCCGCGACGTCGGCCCAGATGCATGGCCAACAGCGCGCGCAAGACGCGACCGCCATCCATCGGGAAAGCCGGTAGCAGATTGAAGGCGACCAGGATGAGGTTCAGTACCATTAGCCGTTGCCAGAAGGAGCCGCCGGTCACGCTGATTTCTGCTACGGGAGTGAAACCGCCGGTAGCCGCCAACCCCACCAGCAGGACGGGCCGCGATAGCCACGTTCACCGCCGGTCCAGCCAGCGCCACCCAGAATTCCTGCATCGGCTTCTCCGGCATCTTCTCCAGGCGCGCAATGCCGCCGATGGGCAGTAGGGTGATGTCGCGTGTCTTGATACCGTAACGGCGCGCCATCAAGGCGTGCCCCAGCTCATGGAGGACCACGCAGCCAAACAAGGCGACAATGAAGCCGACGCCCCGCAACGCGGCCTCGACGTCCTGAGTGGCGCGCCAGTAAACAACCCCCAAAAAGGCAAGCAGCAGCAGAAACGTGAAGTGAATGTAAACGTCAATGCCGAGCAGTTTGCCGAGCTTGAGAGACCATTTCATAAAGGAACAATTTGATCACGGTGGATTCATCATAACTGATACGGTCAACCTGGCTGGTCGCTATCTGCACCTAGCTTCCCGAAAACCGGTGGCCGAATTTGACGACGAGTTGGCGAATCGCCCAGGTGTGGGCTTCGATCATATAATCACCGGCGTGGCCGATTCTGCCATCACTCGCCTGGAGGTGAAAGCCGTTCACGGCTTGCGTGCTGCGCACATGGGCATCAGCGCTTCCAGGGTCACGACGGCTCGCGCCGACGGGCTTACCCGAGTGGGGGTTCGGTGGGGGTTCCAAGATCGGAAAGCCGCTGAGAGGCCCCATAACCCACTGCCTTCTCGGCACCCGCAGAGATGGTTAACACGGTGTAGCATAAGCGGGTCCTTCTTGGCTGGTCCTTTTTGAATGGGCCTGATAATCTACCCGAACCGCTGTTTTGGCCTCCGTGCCTTAGTTCGAAAGCCATTGTGCTCATTCTCAGGGAAGTGCTTCTCCCAATCGATTCCGAGCTTCGTCAGTGCGCGTATCGTTTTTGCGATTTCCTTCATTAGTCTGCTTTTCATTGGTTTTTCTTGTTGGTTATTGTCAGTCCTCCCGCTTCCACCTCCCTGCCGAGCGCCACGATCAGTCTCCGTTACAGGAGCACCGGCGCGCGACCAGATAGCCAATGAACGTTCCCATACTAAAGGCAATGCCGATGGCTTGGGCGTTCAGGCTGAGATAGCGAAGAGTCCTTTTCATGATCGTACTTCTTGTTGGCGGGTGTGTTTTTGGGCCCCGCGCTGGCCCGCCAACGGTTCCAGCGGTGTCAGTAAAAGGCATGGAGGACTCCCGGGAGTTACGTCCATCCCCTCGGTGGCATCAAGCGATCGCAACGGGGTCCCCCCAATTTCGATCAATGCACCACTGCGGAGGCCGGACATTGATTTGTGCCGGGTCAAACACCTCACCCAGCGCCCGTAAGTCCAAAACCTGCTCCGGCAGGAGGCTGAGGGTGTGACTGCCATTGTTGCTCGAGTAGTCCCACAGCAAATAGCGACTTACCGCGCCGGTAGTTCCCGCTTCCGGACCATAATCCATCGGAGCACAGACCAGATCAATAACTTCGCTGTCGGCCATGCTAAAGAACTGCACGGAGACCTTTGTCTTCTCCGTGATGGCTTTGATAAACTGTTCGTGATTTGGTATCATAACGTCGATGGAGTTGAGTTTCCCTTTCTCTTCTAGCTAATGCAGGGCCAACCTGAAACCCGGCGCTCTAACCTCTTCAACCCGGCTTGATTACCGTGCTTCTAGGCCTCCATCGGTGAAACGGTCGGAGCTCAGAGACATTGCATCATGCACTATCTGCCCTGCCGCACCATGCATTCTGCAAATACATGTTTACCTGGACGCCGTGAAATGGTGGATAGCGCAACCGCTGCTACGCGTGGATGTGGCGTTCCTTACACGTTCCGGATAGCTGGGATATTCTGAACACTCCCGACATTCTCCATGAGCTCATCCCGTCATCGGTTGTCTGAGTGCTTCGGCCTGGCCGGCGCACAGGCAGGCGCCGAAAATGAAAACGCACCCGGAAAAGAAAATCCACAGCAGAAGCGCCATGACCCCGCCAAAAGCCCCATAGACTGCGTTCAACGCCGCGAATTCCTTCAGATAGAGTACGAACAAACTCTCGCCCACCCGCAATAGAACCGTAGCACACAGGGTAGCGACCCAGACTTCGGCAAACCGCGTGGGCCGGCGCGGAGCGAGCCTGTAAAACAGACCCAGACTGAAGAAGACTACCAACAGGGGGATGCAAAAACTACCCAGGTCATAAGCCCAGGAACGAAAACCATGCACTGGAAAGAGCCAACCCCCTGTCATTCTCATCAGCACCGGCACCGCCATGCCCAGGAGGACCGAACCTGCCGTGATGCCCAGCAGCAATAGGCTTTTTAGCGGCAGCCGCCACCAACTGTAGACCGCGGTGCCCCAGGCGCGATTGGTCGCGCAGATGAGGGTGGTGAAGCATTGGATCGCGGTCCAGACCAGGATGAGGACCGCGACCGCGCCCGCCTGCTCGCGTGCTTTAATCACACCGGCGATGGTGTCAAAAATGTGGCGCTGCATCTCACCACTGATCGGGACGTAGCTTTCCACGTAGGCAATGACCTCTTTCCCGGCCCGGTCCCGGTCAACAAAGAACGAGGCAATGGTGACGAGCAGAACCATCAATGGAAACAGCGAGAAGAACGCATTGAAGGCGAACGCTCCTGCCCACTGTGCCCCGTCAATCCACATGAACTTTTTGACGGCGAGACACACTATTGCCCAGACCCGGCCAGTCTTCGGCCAAGCGTGCCTGTCTTGGTTGTGCCGCTGGACATTCAAATCATCGGGGCCCTTGGTTGAGTTGGGTTTAGGGTGATTTCATGAACTCGGTGGGAAGCACCCCTTCACGCTGACGAGCGGCGCGATACTGGGTTCGGATCAACTCCTTGACTGCTGTCGGTCTTGAGACTCCCACTAGGTCCACTTCCGGGGTGGTGTCGTCAGCCGTCAGCACCGTGATGGTGCCGTAACCCAGCAGGCGTTGCAGGCCCCCCTGATCCACCACCACGTCTTTTACCCGATACAACTCCAGTTCATTCACCTGCTTTGCCAGCCAACCGCGCCGAACGAAGAGCCGTTGAGTGGTCAATCGATAGCTACAGGACTTTACCCTAATCCAAAGCAGCAGCAGCAGGAGCACGCCGAAAACGAGCGGGATCAGCGGCACCCAGCGCGGCCATGAGAAATCCTGTGCACGAATCGCAAGACCAACTGCCAAACCAATGAGAATCAGCCCGAGAAGGAGCCGACCCGGAAAGGCACGCGCGACTGGAGACAGCTTAAAGATGTCGTTTTCTTGCGTTGCCTCATCCGGGACAATCGGGACCGCGGGCGGCGTTCCCTCAATCAACCGAGCGCTTTGCGGCTGGGTACTGGCAGGTGCTTGAGGAACGAGAATCGCTGCCTGGCACTTCCGGCACTTAACTTGTTGGCCGTACAACGATTCATCGCCGGTGATGATCTCATGGCAGTGAGGGCATTCAAATTTGATCGGTTTCATAATGCTTGGGTAGTTTGGCTCAATTCGCAAGCAACTCGCTGAACGGGGAACGCGGCTAATCGCAGCACCGCATCCGCCAGGGAAGTGACTACTTCATTCGCCCCGGAATCGCGCACGCGCCGGGTGGCGTCGATGACATTCTCCGTGGCTCCCCAAAGACCCACCACGATTCTTTGTTTCGGTAAGCGCGCACGCAGTTTCAGACAAAGATAGCGCGCGTGAATGACCGTGGAAGGCGCCACCACCGAGATGCAGACTACATCCACACCGGCTTTTTCGACCAGGCCGATCAACTCTCCGATACCGAGTTTCGTGGGAGCACTCTGCGCCTCGATGCCTTGCTGGTGCAGCAGTTGCACGAGCATCGCGCCGGCTAATTCGTCGCGATCGGCACGGGCCGGCAGACAGTAAACGCTGGAGGTCGGCGCAGGGGTTGGCGCGGCGACAGCCTTGTCCGCGTCGATTTTGGACGGGACTGGCGGACACGCACCTAAGTCCTCCACGATGTCGCGCAGGCTTTGCTCGACCTGCGCATGCTGCGCGTCATCCACGAGTTCCAGACGGTGATCGATCTCGGCCGCGGTGATGACGGGGATGAGCACGGAATCGTAAAGCGCGGCCAGCGAGTGCGCTTTGAGGTAGGCTTCCACAAGTTCCATCTCGTCCTGCTCCCCAACGGTGAGCAGACGATAGTAACAATCCTCGGCCGGCGTCAGCGCTTCCTCATCGCTCAGCACCACGCTGAGAAAAGACAGGCGCGGAATGTGCCGGCCCATGACCACGAGGCAGACCGTCATCGGCGTCGCAAGCACCAGGCCGACCGGCCCCCAAAGCCAGGTCCAGCAGACCGCCGCAAAGATAAGCGCGATCGGAGACACACCGGTGCTGGAGCCGTAGAGCCAGGGTTCCATCACGTTGTTGCTCAGCAATTCAAGCACGACAAAAAGGCCGAGCGTAAGAAGCGGCATGATCCAGCCCGGCGAAACAGCGAGCGACAGCGTAATCGGAATGGCGGCCCCGATCCACGGTCCGACGTAGGGGATGAAGCGCAGCACGGTGGCGCACGCGCCCCACAAAACCGCGTTTGGCACGCCGATGAAGTAGAGCCCGATCGCTGTCGGAATGCCATAAGCCACATTGACGATGAGTTGCATGAGCAGATAGCGCGTGACCCGGGCACCCGCATCGTCCATCGCGCGGGTGGTTGCGCTGATGCGGCCTTGCCCGATGAGTCGAATGAGGCGGCTGCGCAAGTCCTCGCGCTTCAGCAACATAAAGATGACAAGTAGCAGCACCAGCCCCGCGGTCCCGAGTGGTCCGAGCAGTGGAGCGATGATGACCTGCAAAAGTTGGAACGGGCTTGCCTTCGAAATCTCGAGCACCTGCACGGGCACTACGGGCTGGATGGCCGGTTCTGTCAAAACGGCCGTCTCGGGTTTTCCAGGCACTTGGGCAATCTCAGGGGCTGTGGCTCCGGGAAGATCTTTCTTCAGTTCCTCCATCGTCTCCGAGAACCTCATGAACCGGCCGCCGGTCGGCACTTTGAAGGAGCGCAGCTTCGTTTGGATGTTCTCCTTGTAATCGGGCAGTTTGGTCGCGAGATCGACGAGCTGGCGGGTTAGTACCCAGCCGGCCGCACCAGTCAGAGCAAGAATCAAGCTTACGACAAGCAGCACGGCGCCGATGCGTCCAAGCCAACGCTCCAGCCGCGTGACGAGAGGTGCGAGGAGAAATGTGAGCAATGCAGCGAGCGCCAACGGAATCAAGAGATCGCGCGCCAAATACAGCGTGGCGATGATGAAGGAAGCGACCGAAACGGTCCAGATGCCGACCAGCGCATTGGCAGAAGCGGTGCTGCTCTTGAGTTTGTACATCGAAACTTTAATGCCAGCGTGATTGGCTGATTATTGAGCTTTGCGGGCGAAAGTGCTCAGCGGTAATCGCAGTTACTTGTATTGTTGTTCGTGACTGCGGGCGCGAAACACGGACCAGATCGCCGAGGTCACGCGCGCGCCGTTCAGAATTGTTTGGAGCCAGGAGGTCTTCGCAGTATTGGGCGGGGGTGGACCGCGCCGCAACGCCGCCACCCCAGCTACCAAAAGGACGGCCGACGAGACCCACGCGGCGATGGTTTTGGCACGGCTCAAACGGCCGCAAACCCCGTGTGCCATCGTCTGCCATTCCTCGGACAACTGGGTGCGGTTGAGTTCACTCTCCGCGATCAACATTTGCTTCCGCGATTCGAGCGGGCTTAGGTGAGCTTTTTTTCCAAACATGCGCGGTCCTTTCGCAGTTGATCGAGGGTGGCCGGAAGGTTCTGCCAGTCGCGCAGCAATCGCGTGAGTCGCCGGTAGAGCCAAACCGCCGTCGCCCCGTAAATGCCGGTCAGCACCAGCAGTGCCGCCACCGGCGAGAGCCCCCACAACAAAACCACGATAACGGCGGTGAGCGCCACTCCAGCGAGCAGACCAAACGCCGCCACGCCGAGGGCCAACAGGATGGCTCGCAGGAGGCGCTCGCGCTCCTCTTGCACTTCCACCATCAACAATTCGAAGCGGTTTTCACCGATGGTCAATAGGCGGCGCGCGAAGCGCGTTGACGCCTGGATGAGTTGACCGGCATTGGTGAGAGGCGGTTCCATGGCGTGATCAGTCGCCTTTGCAGGAGCACCGACACGCGACCAGATAGCCGATGAGCGCCCCGACACCGAAAGAGATGCCGATGCCTTGATAGGGATGCTCGCGCACAGCCTCGTCAGCGGCCTTAGCGCCTTGAACCGTCTTCTCGCGAACGCGGCCATAGACCCTTTTACCTCGTTCCAGTGCGGCGGCGAGACGCTTGCGGGCTTCCCCGACCTTTTCGTCGTCCACGTCGGCGGTGGCGGCCATCAACGCGCGTGCGTCTTCGGCGAGTGTGCCCATGTCATTGCTGGTTGCCTGTTTTTCTGTATCCATACTTTTCTGTTCTTTCTATTGGTTTGACCGTTGATCAGTTAAGGAAAACTTTGTGGGGCACCTGTCCCTTTGACGCTTTTCGACCAGCCCACAATTGGGGCTACCGGCCGAAGAGGGCACTAAGTTCCAGTTCGCTTTTCCCCCGTTCCAGACGCCGAGACGGCGGGCGTCAACCTGGTTCTCCAAGTTCCGGGTCGCCTTGAGCAGCGCGGGTTCGAGCATGTTGCCTCTGGCCTCGGCGTGCAGGGCCGGGCCCTGAACCAACAGGACCGCCGATTGAATACGGCGGGTGGCCCTGGCGTGCTCGCCCGGTCCTGGAACCTCCTGGTCGATTTGGACGCAAGGTGCCGGTTTTGCTGCCCGTTGGTGCTCGAGGACCACCTCCACGGCGGTGATCGGCGTCAGGCTATGCAGTTGTTGCCGTTGCCCTTCCACCTGGGGGTGCCAGGTGGCTTGGGCGTTCAGGCTGAGATAGCGAAGAGTCCTTTTCATGATCGTACTTCTTGTTGGCGGGTCTGTTTTTGGGCCCCGCGCCGGCCCGCCAACGGTTCCAGTGGCGACAGTCAAAGACATGGAGAACGCCCGGGAGTTACCTCCATCCCCTCTGGTGCATCAAGCGATCGCAACGGGGTCCCCCCAATTTCGATCAATGCACCACTGCGGAGGCCGGACATTGATTTGTGCCGGGTCAAACACCTCACCCAGCGCCCGTAAGTCCAAAACCTGCTCCGGCAGGAGGCTGAGGGTGTGACTGCCATTGTTGCTCGAGTAGTCCCACAGCAAATAGCGACTTACCGCGCCGGTAGTTCCCGCTTCCGGACCATAATCCATCGGAGCACAGACCAGATCAATGACTTCGCTGTCGGCCATGCTAAAGAACTGCACGGAGACCTTTGTCTTCTCCGTGATGGCTTTGATAAACTGTTCGTGATTTGGTATCATAACGTCAATGGAGTTGAGTTTCCCTTTCTCCTCTAGCTAATGCAGGGCCAAGCTGAAACCCAGCGCTCTAACCTCTTCAACCCGGCTTGATTACCGTGCTTCTAGGCCTCCATCGGTGAAACGGTCGGAGCTCAGAGACATTGCATCATGCACTATCTGCCCTGCCGTACCATGCACTCTGCAACGTGGCCAAGAGGCTTGGCTTGGGTTCATTGAAGCCGTTCGACTAATTGTCGTACCCACCCGTGCCAACCGAAATGCCGAGGGCGGTTGTTGCTGGCAAGGCGATTGCAGGCTTTCGAGAGGTGGCCTCTTCGATCTGAATTTGCCAGCACCACCCTTTCCAGGTGGGCGATGGCACACCACACGCTAAAGTCACTGTGCGGGCATGAGGGCTAACCGAAGTGAAAACAAGACATGATGCAGAAAGAGGGCACAGACGCTGGCCAATAACGGCATCCTCAGCACGGTCGCACGTCAATCCCGGTGTCGCCCCCAATGACGCAGGAAGCAGGCCTTTAAGATTATGAAGCATAAAAACATACTCATCACTCTCCTCGCCATCTCCACTTTTGCGGTGGGCTGCGATAAGGAGCAGACCGCCTCCCAACAGATGGACAAGGTCCAGGCGGAAACAAAACAAGCCGTGCAGGATATGAAGGACTATACCTTCGCGCAAAAGGCTGAATTCGTTGAAACAATGCAGACCCAGTTGGCCGCACTCAATGCGGATTTGGACCAACTCGCGGAGAAAGTCGAAAAGTCCAGCGACGCGGTCAAGGCGGAAGCCAAACCCAAACTCCAGGCATTGCGCGACCAAATCGCCCAATTGAACAAGCAGCTTGACGAAGTCAAGAACGCCACGGAGTCCACCTGGGAAAGTGTCAAAACCGGTTTCAAGAAAGCTTATGAATCGTCGAAGGACGGGTTCAACCAAGCACGTCAGTGGGTGAGCGATAGAATCGCGCCATGAGGTGAGAAGGAAGGTCTTATGACGCGATTGTGCAATAGTCCTGCTGCTCCTGTGGCTGCCCGGTTTGATAACCAGTTACACGATGGGGGCGGCAATTCATCTCTTGTTGGTGATTGCGCTGATTATGGTGCTGGCCAACTTCATTTTCGGGCGCAACAGAGCGTAATCCGAAAGGGTACCGCGGACATCGCGGCAACAAAATAAAAAACTTATTGAAAGGCTATTATGAATAAAATTGTCTCTCTGGCTTTGCTGGTAGGCGGCATTGTACTTATCGTCGTTGGCATTAACGCCACAAACTCATTCAGCTCAGACGTTTCCAGGTTCTTTACGGGATCGCCGACTGACAAGGCCATCTGGATGCTGATTGGTGGCATTGTTGCCGGCGTTGTTGGCCTGATCGGTCTGCTACGCAGTCCGAGACATGCCTAGCCTGCGCAAACGGGCTGGCGCAGCCCGGTGATGAAGGCTTCTCCCCTCCGGGCGCGCCGAGCGTTTGTTGGCTCCGTTTCATCGTCAATTCGAGGCAGCCCTTCAGCATGGTTATGAGCTCGAAGGAAGGAGCGGTAGCTTTGAAATGGTCCTTTGTAGATTTGATTTGGCCTCGACGCAAGAAACTGGTGGTGTGGATGTCCGCCGTGTTTTTGTTGTACACGGTTCTGGGGTTTCTTCTCTTGCCGCCCATCGTGCGGATGGTCGCGGAGAGGCAGCTGGCAAAACACCTCGACCGGCCGGTCACTATTCAAAAGGTTTGTTTAAACCCTTACAGGCTCTCGATCGCCATTCGTGGTTTGCAGATCATGGACAAGAATGGCGCGCCGTTGCTTTCGTGGGACGAGGTCGATATGAACTTCCAGCTCGTCTCACTCTTTAGCCACGCCTGGGTGTTCAAAGAGGTTAGCCTTTCACAGCCGTTCGTTCGCGTGCAAGTAAACAAAGATTACAGTCTTAATTTTTCCGACATAATGGAGAACTTCTCTCAGGCTGCTGTCGCGAAATCAGGCGAAAGCGGCAAACCCCGTCAGTGGAAAATAGACCGGCTGCACCTCGTCGGTGGAAAGGTGTCTTTCACCGATCTGACGCCCCGGGTGCGTTTCCAACGAACCGTTGGCCCTCTGGAGATCACCGTGACCAATTTCCAAACGCATTTCGACCATAAAAATGCATTTGCGGTTTATGGTGTCTCCGATGGCGGAGAGCAGTTCAGGTGGAAAGGTGTGTTTTATCTCTCTCCCTTTCGATCCGAAGGGGAGATTTCGCTCGATGGGTTTGCCCTGACCACATACGCGCCACTCTACCAGGATCTGTTCCGCTTCGAAATCAAAGACGGCGCTATTAATTTTCATTCGACCTACCGCTATGAAAGGAGCGCCGCAACGAACCTCCTGGCGGTAACGAACACTACCTTCGGACTCCAGTCTCTGGAGCTGGTGGAAAAGGTCACGGGCAAACCTGCGATCGAGGTTCGCAGCCTGGTTATTGGCGGGGCCAGTGTGGACGCGATGGCCCGCCAGGTCGAGGCGGAGACGATGACCGTAACTGGCGGCCGGTTTGTCCTGCGGCGCAATAAGGATACTTCGGTCAATGCCATTGAGTTATTGAAACCCGCGGACGCGGCGCCGCCCGCGCCCGGTGGGATTCTACTGTTGCTACGTGCGATGACCAATCTGGTCGCGATGCTGATTAATACCACCAATCTCTCAAACGCTCTTATCCGCGACGTCAACCTGACTAACTGCGCGCTGCACCTGGAAGACCTGGTCAATTCACTACCGGTTCATCTCGACCTCAAGGACATCGCGGCTCACGGAAAAAACATTTCCAACCGCGCCGGGACAAACATGACCGCCGAAGTCGCTATGCGCTGGGACACGAACGGGACCGTCCGGGCTGGCATCAAAGCCGGGCTTTCACCTCCCAACGCAGTGATCGTGTTGGAGGTTGATAAATTGAATCTGCGTCCACTGGCCCCGTATCTGGAGCCGCACCTTGATATTTTCGTGTTGGGAAGCAGGCTGGGTCTGGCTGGCACGGCCCGATTGAGTAGCGCAAAGGATCAGGTGCCCGAAGTCCAATTCCAGGGAGACGCCTGGCTCAACGAGTTTTCGACCGCCGAGGGCATGGCCACGGAAGGGCTGCTCCGATGGAATTCGTTGCGGCTTTCCGGTATTGAGGCCAGCCTCAATCCGCCGGTTGTCTCGGTGAAAACAGCGAAGTTGGAGGATGTGTTCGCGCGGTTGATCATCGGGACGAACCGAACGCTCAACCTCATGAGCGCGTTGCGCCGAGACGGTCGCAACGCGGGGGCCGCTCTGCCCTTGACGAACCTGGCGACCGCAGTGCGGGCGAGAGTGTCTCTGGCTTCGTTGTTGCTTTCGAATGCCAACGTGCATTTCATCGACCGCTCGCTTCAGCCCAATGTGAACGTCACTCTCGAGCAACTCAGCGGCACCCTGTCCGGTCTTTCCTCCGATGATCCCCAGCGGGCCGACCTCTATCTGCGGGGCACCGTCGATAAAACCGCCCAGGCCGAGATTACCGGGAGAATTAACCCATGGAATTCACGGCAGCCGATGGACCTGACGCTTTCTCTCACAGAAATGGACTTGCTGCCGGGCGACCCCTATTCGAGCAAGTATCTTGGCTACCGGTTGACGAAAGGGAAGTTGAGCGCGCAGCTCAACTATCAGGTTAAAGAACGGCAACTGGAATCTGAAAACCGCCTGACGCTGGACCAACTCACTCTTGGGCAAAAAGTGGAGAGTCCCGACGCCACGAAGCTGCCGGTGCGACTGGCCATAGCAATCCTGAAAGACCGCGACGGAAGGATCGCGTTGGATTTGCCCGTCAACGGCAGCCTGGACGATCCGCAATTCAACCTGCGCCGAGTGTTTTATCACGCCATCGAGACGGTGATCACCAGAATCGTCACTTCACCGTTTTCAGCACTCGCAGCACTCTTCGGAGGCAAAGGCGAAGATCTGAGCTTCCAGGAGTTCCAACCGGGCTCGACAAATCTCCTACCCACCACGCTCGCGAAGTTGGACATGTTGGCCAACGGTCTCCATGAGCGTCCGGAATTACAGTTGGAGATCGAAGGTAGCACGGACCCGCTGGCCGACCTGGAGGCCTTGCGCCGCGCAGAGTTGCGAAAGCGCTTGCTGGCGCAGCAATGGAGTCCGCCTCTGCTCGCCGCAGCGACCAACGCCGCCACCACCAAAGCTCCCCCCGTCCGAAGTTCCCGGAAAGAGTTCTCTTTTGAAAAGGGTGCCTCCGCCCTCAGGAGCCCAGTAGCGTACGCAAACATTATTCAATCGAGATCCAGGACTGAACAAATCCCGTTCTCACACAGGTCTCCGAATGCATTCGCCGACGACAAAGGCGCCACCGCCCTGATGATGAGTCTGGCGCCCGTGGAGTCACCCGCGGAGTTGGACTGGGACGCTCAGCTTCTGGAAACTGTTGAGATTGCGCCCGATGCAGTGCGGACTCTCGCAGTTGAGCGCGCCCGAAATGTCAAAACCTACCTTCTCCAGACCGGGAAGGTTGAAGGTCAAAGAATCACGGAGTCGGCCCGAAGCGACAGTTCCAAAGGCAGTCGCGTATATCTCTGGCTGCAATGAGCCGCTGAGCCTCGCTCATTTTCCAAGATACTTCGCCGGGTTGCGCATTAGGTCGAGCCGTTCGGTTTCGAACTCGTCCCGAGCAAGCTGTCGCCGCCTTTGCTGAAGGGCGAGCCCGATCGCTTGTGGCAGCAGCCAGAGTTGTTTGGCCAAGTTAACGAGTGTCAGACACGTAAGCTTAATTAGGCGCATAAAGTTGGTTTCGTCCGAACCCACCAGGGGATTCACGGAGTCACGGGTATCAAAGGCTCAAGCGTTCGTTCTCCGACCGACACAGTCTGTGCAAAGTGCATGACGGGTGGATCCAAAGCTGGGCAATCTGCACGATGCCGCGCGGTTAATGGCAGCCGCTACGCCACCGCCACGAAATCAAGTGGCCCAACGGCAACGGCTTAGCGCCGTGTCACGAAGATCGGCCCTCCACCTGCTGAGTGTATTGGCAAGTAGACAACAGTAATCAAAGAAACAAAAATGAGCACATTTATTAAACGTATCGCCGTTCTGTTAGTCGTAACCGCCCTCCTGGCTATTGTCGGGATCGGCTGCAATACTGCCCACGGCTTTGGCAAGGACATGGAAAGCGCGGGCGAAAGCATTCAAGACGGCACCAATTGAGCAAGCTACGTGTTCACGCACAGTTGTTACAAAAACCTGTAATGGTGGTGGCGTGGATCACGGGCCTCAGCGCGCTGGCGTCAATGGTTGTGCCTGTCTGGTCTAATTAGCGGTGGCGCTCGTGGAGCGGCGTGACAAACAGGGTGTCGAGTGCTTTATGAGATTAAGCCAAACTATACACAATCCCGTGACCCATTTTACCTGGGAGATGCATGGTTTATGAAACAGGTGTGCGCCTTCCCGGAAACTGCGGAACTGGAGCTGCTTAAGAACATGCTTGAAGAAGCCGGCATCCGATGTGCGTTCAGGAACGAGCAGCTTTCGCAAGCCCTCCCAGCCACGCCCTTCAATGTCGAGTTATGGGTTGCCAACGATGACGACTTCGCGAGGGCACGGGAGTTCTGCCAGGGCTGGCTCCATCCGCCACCTGGCGGCAAGGACACTTGGGTGTGTTCCCAATGCGGGCAGCGGTTGAGGCGCCAATTTGATTCGTGCTGGAAGTGTGGAGCGAAACGTCAGACGACGAGTAGATTTAACAGCGAAGGAGAAGATGATGAAAACGCTAGCCGGTTTGTGGATTGACCACCGCGAGGCCGTCATTGTGCTCGTGTCAGAAAGCGGACGAGAGACCAAGAGGATAAAATCCAATTGCCGCTAAGCACTGCCACGTCGTCCGGCGGAAGGAGGACGCGGTGAACAGGCTCACCTCAATCACCTCAAGAGGAGGTGGCAACTGTAAACAAGAAGTTTGCGGAATGGACCGCCAGAAACAATGATGAACCGTGGCAGCAACTACAGAAGCAGACGGTGGCGCGAGAGCCACTGGAGAAGTTGAGACCCAATGTGAAGTTCGACTGAGGAGGGTGAGGGCTACACCAGATGAACTACAAATCTCTGCTGAGGAACGGATGGCCGGCGGGGCTAAAATACGGACCAGCGCGCCTTGAGGGCAGGCTTCGTGCCGGCTCGGGGTGGAAGGACGATCGACCAACTGGACTAGCCGTCTTATGGTGAACACTCCCGGTAAGGGGATGGCTCTAAAAGCATTGCTCAGCCGAGTGACTGAGCATGCGCGAACGCGCACCTTTTCCGATGAAGCACCTCTGCGGTCGGAGGTGTTCAGCATCGAACAACTCGTCCATCATGCCAAATCGATGGCCGAGAACCACCGGGTCGTTTGCCAGCGCGCAGCCAACCGATTGCTCGCACGCCTGGACCAAAACGAACAGATAATCAGAGCATACAACCGCTTGACGCAGGCGGTGGATCAAACCCGGCGCGTCACCCACGCGGCGGAATGGTTACTCGACAATTTCTACTTGATCGAAGAGCAGATCCAGATGGCCCGCCGGCATTTGCCCCGGGGCTACAGCCGTGAACTGCCCCGCCTTCTGTCGGGCCCTTCGGCTGGGCTACCGCGTGTCTACGACCTGGTGCTCGAACTGATCTCGCATGTGGATGCGCAGCTTGATGCTGAGCCGTTGCGCGCCTTTATCGCGGCTTACCAGGACGTATCTCCTTTGAAGCTAGGCGAGTTGTGGGCAATTCCGATCATGCTCCGACTAGCCTTGATTGAGAATCTGCGCCGGGTCACCTCCCGTCTCATGATCGCCCGGCATGACCGCGACGTGGCCGACCTGTGGGTCGAGCGCTTGCAGCAAATGGCGGAGACGAATCCGTCTCACCTGGTCGTGGTTGTAGCGGGCATGGCGCAGTCCACCCTGCCGCTGTCCAGCGCCTTTGTGGCGGAATTCTCCCAACGCTTGTCGCGCCAGAGCCCGGCGATGCACCTGGCGCGGACGTGGCTTGAGCATCGACTCGCCGAACTAGGAACTTCCATCGAGCAACTGGTCCGCCTCGAAAGCCAGAACCAAGCCGCCGACCAAGTCTCAGTCAGTCACACCATCAACAGCTTGCGCTTTCTGGGGGCTATGGACTGGCGCGAGTTTGTGGAGGTCCTCAGCCTGGTCGATCGGGTACTCCGTCACGACCCCAGCCAAGTTTATGGAAAGATGGATTTTTCCACTCGCGATCGCTATCGCCATTCGGTTGAGGCCATCGCCCGCCACAGCCACCTCGGGGAAGCGGAGGTGGCGCAGAAGGCGATCCAACTGGCCGAAGCCGGTGCCCGCGGGCAAGGCATTCAGGACCGGAGCGCTCATGTGGGTTTTTACCTGATTGACAAGGGGCTGGGTGCGCTGGAAAGCGCGGCACAATTCCGCCAGCCGTGGCGAACAAGCGTCGAAAGGCGCATTCACCACCTGCCGCTGGTCTTCTATGCCGGCGGAATACTGGCGCTCACAGGGGCGGCAACCCTCGGGCTAATCGGACAGGCGCGGGGCCTGGAAGTGCAGGGTTGGAGGCTGGCTTTCCTCACGATCGTGTTTCTCCTTTGTTCGAGCCAACTGGCAGTCGCATTGATGAATTGGCTTTCGACTTTGTTGGTTAAGCCCCGCCTACTGGCGCGCCTGGATTTTTCGGCCGGTATCGCACCCGAGTGCCGGACCATGGTAGTCGTGCCGACGATGTTGACCAACTCCGCTGCGGTCACGCGGCTCGTGGAAGGTTTGGAAATTCACTATCTTGCGAATCGAGACCGGAATCTCCACTTCGCTTTGCTCACCGATTTTCAGGACGCACCGGAAGAGTTCCAGCTGGAGGATGCCTCGCTGGTTGCGCACACACGCTCGGGGGTTGAAATGCTGAACGCAAAATATCAATCCGCCCGACCAAATATTTTTTTCCTGTTTCACCGACCCCGTCGGTGGAACGATGTCGAGGGATCGTGGATGGGCTATGAGCGCAAGCGGGGGAAACTGATTGAATTCAACACCTTGCTCCGCGGCGGAGCTCACGATTGTTTTTCCGATATCGTGGGAGACACTTCGATTCTGCCGTCCATCAAATTTGTAATTACCCTCGATACCGACACGCAGCTTCCTCGCGATGCTGCCCGCCAACTTGCAGGCACGATGGCTCATCCGCTCAACCGGCCACGGTTCAATCCAAAAGGCGTAGTGACCGAGGGCTATGGCATCCTGCAGCCGCGGGTGGGCGTGAGCCTGCCGAGCGCTGGACGCTCGTGGTTTGTCAAATTGTTTGCTGGCGAAACCGGGATTGATCCTTACACGCGCGCGGTTTCAGACGTGTACCAGGATATATTCCAGGAGGGATCGTTCATTGGCAAAGGCATCTACGATGTGGATGCGTTTCAACGGGCCGTCGTGGGCCGCTTTCCGAAAAACACCATCCTAAGCCATGATTTAATTGAAGCCTGTCATGCTCGTTCAGCGCTGGTGAGTGACGTCGAGTTGTACGAAGAATATCCGTCCCGCTACAATACCGACATCAACCGTCGCCGCCGTTGGATTCGCGGCGACTGGCAAATCGCCCAATGGCTGCTGCCACGTGTGCCGGGACCCGATGCCCGCCGGGTCGACAATCCGCTTTCCAGCTTGTCACAGTGGAAGATCCTCGACAATCTCCGACGCAGCCTGATTCCCGCTTCCCTGCTATTACTTCTGGTGGGCAACTGGATGCTTTTCCCCGATCTTGGTGCCGCCGGACCGTTGTTGGTCCTCTCGATTGTCACCCTTCCTGCAATCCTCTCGGCAGCCGTCGAACTTTTTCGCAAGCCGCGGGAATCGTCTCTCGCTCTGCACCTGCGCAGCCTCGTCGGTTCCTCCGGGCGGCAACTCGGACAAGCCCTCCTCACTTTCGTGTTTCTGCCTTACGACGCCTTTGTCAGCCTGGATGCCATCGGGCGCACGCTAGTGCGGTTGCTGGTTACTCGCAAGCGGCTTTTGGAATGGCAAACCGCAAGCGATGCCGAACGCATCGCCCGGAACAGCCGGAGTGACTTTTACGCTACCATGTGGGTCGCCCCTGCGATCGCACTGACTTGCGGGGCTTTCCTGGCCTGGACCCACTCTTCTCAGTTCCTGCTGGCGGGGCCGATTCTGACGCTGTGGCTGGCTTCTCCCTGGATAGCCTGGCGCATCAGCCAGCCGATCGAACGTTCGGCAGAACCACCTTTAAAGCCGAAACAACTAGCTTTCCTCCGGCGAACGGCGCGCAAGACGTGGCGATTTTTCGAAACTTTCGTGACCGCCCAAGAGAATTGGCTGCCGCCGGACAATTTTCAGGAGGAGCCAGTCGCGGTACTGGCGCCACGAACTTCCCCGACCAACATGGGATTAGCCCTGCTGGCCAACGTCGCGGCGTGGGACTTTGGCTATTTATCCGTGGGCCAACTCGTGCAGCGCACTGAGAACGCCCTCAGTACCATGCAACGCCTGCAGCGACACCGTGGCCACTTCTTCAATTGGTACGATACTCGAACGCTCCAGCCGTTGCTGCCGCTCTATGTCTCTAGCGTGGACAGTGGCAACCTCGCAGGCCATCTGCTCACCCTGGGTCCCGCCTTGGAGGAATTAGACGCCGAGCCAATCCTTTCTCCCCAGGTTTTCCTCGGCCTGTCCGACACTGTCTGCATTCTGCGGGAATTGGATCCCGATCGACCCGAGTTAGAGCAACTCAAGGTGGAACTGGCTCAAAACCCCGCAGACTTGCGAACCGGATTTGGCCTACTGCAACGCGTGGTCCAGCAGGCGGCTGCATTGGCCCTCCATGACGGGGCCGGGGATGAATGGAAATGGTGGACCCGGGCTCTCGAGCGAAACTGCCGGGATCATTTGGGAGATCTGCTCTTCCTGGCACCCTGGCTGACGATGGCTCCCCAAACGGCCGGGCGATTTTCCGCGGCGCTCGCACAACTCGATCAGGTGCCCACCCTGCGCCAAGTCTCCGAATTGGAGCAATCGCTCTGCCCACTGCTTGACGCCGCGTTGAAGCAGCCTACGCTTGAGCCTGCCTCTTCACACAAACCGGAGGAAGGGGCATGGCTTGCCTCGTGGTTGAGCTGCCTGCATGAAGCCAGCACTCGCGCCAGACAACGCCTCCTGGTTTTGGCGGCCCTGGTTCGGCAAAGCGGCGAGATGGCGGAAATGAACTTCAGGTTTTTATTCGATCCCGCCCGCGAGCTCTTCTCCATTGGCTTCAACGCCACTGAAAACCGCCTTGATGCCAGCTTTTATGACCTGCTGGCGTCAGAATCTCGGTTATGCAGCTATGTGGCCATCGCCGAGGGACAGGTTCCGCAGGATCACTGGTTCTCACTGGGCCGCCTGCTCGTCGCCGTTCATGGCGGGCCCGTGTTAGCGTCGTGGAGCGGCTCGATGTTTGAGTATCTAATGCCGCTGCTGGTCATGCCGAGTTATGAAAACACTTTGCTCAGCCAGACCTGCAAAGGCGCGGTTCGTCAGCAAATCGCGTACGGCCGTTTGCGTGGCATTCCGTGGGGTATTTCCGAGTCGGGCTACAACCGGACGGATATCCATCTCAACTTCCAATATCGCGCCTTTGGCGTGCCGGGTCTCGGCTTAAAGCGCGGTCTTGCCGAGGACCTAGTGATCGCCCCTTATGCCACGGCCATGGCGCTGATGGTCGCGCCACGGGAAGCCTGCGAAAATCTCGAGCAACTCGCCGCCGAAGCGCGCGAAGGCGCTTACGGATTTTACGAAGCGATTGACTATACCCCGTCTCGTTTGCCGCGCGGCCGGTCCAGCGTCACCGTTCGTTCGTACATGGCCCACCACCAGGGAATGACTCTGCTCGCGCTGGCGTATCAGTTACTGGATCGTCCCATGCAACGGCGGTTCCTGTCATGTCCGTCGCTTCGAGCGGCGGATTTGCTGTTGCAGGAGCGCGTCCCCCAGACCACTGCAAAGGTCCTTTCCGAAGCGTACGAATTGGATGAATCTCTCAAATTTGCGGAGGACGACCAGGCCCTGATGCGTGTGATCACCAAACCCAACCTGCGCGCCCCGGAGGTCCACCTCTTGTCCAACGGTCGCTATCACGTGGTAGTGAGCAGCGCAGGCGGAGGCTACAGCCGTTGGCGGGATCTCGCCGTCACCCGCTGGCGCGAAGATGCCACTCGCGATTGCTGGGGAACCTTTATTTTCGTGCGGGATATGGCTACCGGCGAATTCTGGTCCGCCGCCCATCAGCCCTGCGGGTGTCCCACCAAAATGTGCGAAGCCATTTTCACTCAAGCTCGCGCCGAGTTTCGTCAGCACCACGCGGGCCTGGAAATCCACACCGAAATCAGCGTCTCGCCCGAAGATGACGTCGAGTTGCGTCGCGTGACACTCATCAACAAATCCCACGTGCAGCGCGTCATCGAATTGACCAGTTATGCCGAGGTCGTGCTGGCTCCCTTCGGCGCGGACGCATCCCACCCCGCCTTCAGCAACCTCTTCGTGCAAACAGAGTTCGTGCAGGCGCGACTTGCGGTTCTTTGCACCCGCCGCCCCCGCTTCGAAGGGGAGAAACCGCCTTGGCTGTTCAATTTCATCGTCGGTCAGGGAGGCGAACAAGGCGAAATCTCCTGCGAAACCGACCGTGCCCGGTTTATCGGGCGATGCCGCACCCTCGCCGCCCCAGCCGCTCTGCAGAGCATTGCTCCGCTTTCCAACACAACCGGTTCGGTTCTGGATCCCATCAGCTCGTTGCGACGCTGGGTCACCCTAGCACCCCACGAAACGGCCCGCGTTGATCTAGTCATGGGAATGACCGAGAGCCGCGACTCTGCACTGGCACTGCTGGAAAAATACTCTAATCCGCGCATGGCTGATCGGGCCCTAGATCTCGCGTGGACACACAGCCAGGTTACCCTGAGGCACCTCAACGCCACCGAGGCCGACGCCCAGCTGTATGCCCGGCTCGCGGGAGACCTGATTTATGCCAACCCAGCGCGTCGCGCCGCTCCCGGCGTGTTGCTCAACAACCGGCGCGGCCAGAGCGGCCTGTGGGGCTATGGCATCTCCGGCGATGCACCCATCGTTTTGCTCCGGGTCTCTGATTCCGCCAGAATTGAGCTCGTCCAAAAACTCCTCCAGGCCCACTCGTATTGGCGGATGAAGGGGCTGCCCGTGGACCTGGTCATCCTTAATGAAGATTCTTCCGTATACCGCCAGCCGCTGCATGACCAAATCCTCAGTTTAATTGCCGCAGGCATGGAGGCCCAAATGGTCGACAAACCGGGAGGCATTTTTGTCCGGCGCCTCGAACAGATCCCTAACGAGGATCATGTGCTGTTACAATCGGTCGCCCGCCTCGTCCTGGCTGACGAAAACGGGACCCTGACCGAACAACTGGAACGCCCCGCCCTTCCGGAGCCCATGATACCTTTGCTCGCAACGGACCGCTCCCCGGAACTCAATGCACCCGCACCGCTCCCGGCACGGGATTTGGTATTTCACAATGGGCTGGGCGGGTTTACCCGGGATGGACGGGAGTATGTCATTACGCTAGCAGCGGAACAGGTTACCCCGGCGCCCTGGGTGAATGTTCTGGCCAACCCCTTCTTCGGAACGGTGATGTCGGAGAGTGGCAGCAGCTACACCTGGGTCGAAAATTGCCACGAGTTCCGTCTCACACCTTGGAACAATGACCCGGTCAGCGACACCCCGGGTGAAGCCATTTACCTCCGGGACGAGCAGACGGGACAAATCTGGTCACCCACTCCGCTGCCGGCGCGCGGCAAAACACCGTACGTCATTCACCATGGCTTTGGCTATACGGTGTTTGAACACACCGAGCACGGTATTGCCTCGGAGCTGACGGTTTATGTGGCCATTGACGCGCCCGTGAAGTTCATGACGCTAAAGCTGCGCAACGTCTCAGGTCGTCCGCGCCAAGTGTCCGTTACCGGTTATTGGGAGTGGGTGCTTGGGGAGTTGCGCCAAAAAAGCGCGATGCACGTGCAGACCGAAGCAGACCTCAAGACCGGCGCCCTGCTCGCGCGTAATCCTTTCAATACCGAGTTCGCTGAACGCATTGCCTTCGTTGATGTGAATGATCCCGCCCGCATGTTTACGGGGGACCGGAGAGAATTTCTTGGCCGAAATGGGCATCCATCGAACCCAAAGGCTCTCAAACGAACACGGCTTTCAGGCAAAGTAGGAGCCGGGCTGGATCCATGCGCTGCAATCCAGGTGATTCTCGAACTGCCCGCCGGTCAAGAACGAGCAACCACCTTCCGGCTTGGCGTGGGGCGGAACATCGCCGACGTGCAAACCCTGATCCACCGCTTTCGGTCCACTGAGGCCAGCCGCCACGCCCTCGAAGGAGTGTGGGAATATTGGAATCGGACGCTTGGCGCGGTGCAGGTCGAAACCCCCGATCCCTCCGTGAATGTGTTGGCCAACGGCTGGCTGCTGTATCAGACCTTGAGTAGTCGCTTGTGGGCTCGTACCGGGTTTTACCAATCGGGCGGGGCGTTCGGCTTCCGCGATCAACTGCAGGATGTGATGGCGTTGGTGCATGCCGAACCGACCCTTGCCCGCGAACACCTGTTGCGCGCCGCGGCCCATCAGTTCCGCGAAGGGGACGTGCAGCACTGGTGGCATCCGCCTGCCGGGCGCGGCGTGCGGACCCATTTTTCGGACGACTATCTGTGGCTCCCCTACGCCACCTGCCGTTATGTCGCGTGCATTGCCGATACCGGTGTGCTCGACGAGCCCGTTCCATTTCTCGAAGGTCGAGCACTCAAGCCAGAAGAAGAGTCCTACTATGACTTGCCGAATCGCTCAGAAACATCCGCAACCCTCTATCAACATTGCGTTCGCGCCATCGAGCGGGCGTTCCAGTTCGGGGAACACGGACTGCCGCTAATGGGTTGCGGCGACTGGAACGACGGGATGAACCTGGTAGGCAAGGAAGGGCGCGGCGAAAGCATCTGGCTGGCTTTCTTCCTTCATACCGTGCTGACCCAGTTCGCGGACTTGGCGGATCGGCAAAACGACGCAGCGTTTGCCGGGCGCTGCCTCACCCAGGCCCGGCAACTTAAAAAGAATATCGAGCAGCATGCCTGGGACGGCCAATGGTACCTCCGCGCGTACTTCGACGATGGTCAACCGCTCGGCTCCCACACCAATCCGGAATGTCAGATCGATTCCCTGCCCCAAAGCTGGTCGGTCATCAGCCACGCTGCAGACCCCGAGCGCGCCCGCCAGGCAATGCAAGCAGTGGACAAGCGACTGATCCGCCGTGACGCCGGCCTAATCCAGTTGTTTGATCCCCCTTTCGATCACTCCTCGCTCAACCCGGGCTACATCAAGGCTTATATCCCGGGAGTGCGCGAAAACGGGGGACAGTATACCCATGGCGCCATTTGGGTCACCATGGCTTTCGCGATCCTTGGAGACACCGAACGCGCATGGGAACTGTTCGCCCTGCTGAATCCTGTCAACCATGGCGCCACTCCCGACCAAATTGCAACCTACAAAGTTGAACCTTACGTCGTAGCCGCCGATGTTTATGCTGTCGCACCTCACACTGGCCGTGGCGGCTGGACTTGGTACACCGGTTCCGCGGGTTGGATGTATCGTCTCCTAATTGAAACCCTGCTGGGCGTGAACCTTGAGGGCGACCGACTGCGCCTGACTCCTCGCCTCCCGAAAGCCTGGGACACGGTCCTCGTCCATTACCGTCATCGACAGACCCACTACCACATTCGCATCATCAGGCTTGCTGCTGCCACACAGGATGGTAGCCGGCTTTCTCTCGACGGCCAGCCACTCGCTGGCGATCTAATCCCCTTGCTCGACGACCGCCGTGAACATTCCGTGGAAATGAAGGTCAGCTAGCGACTCTGAACCCTTTACCCATTATCATCCTGCGCCTCTCTGTGCCTCTCTGCGTCCTTTGCCAAGAGGTTGTAACTTTGGAAAATGCGTCCTTTCTTTGTACTTCGCTGCGGCCTGGAAAAAGGCGGAGAAGGATCATCGGACAGCTGTCCTCAGAAAGCGGCGCACCGCGTACCCCTCCAGTCCCGAAGTATGTTCAGTTTCTGCTCCTTTGAACAGTGCACGCAGGCCCGGAACCGCGATCGTGATCCCCAGAAACCGGCTTATCAAATCTCCTCCATGAGGGTGAGCAATGGCTCACTTTGCAGGCAACTGTAGGCGATATTCATCCGCTAGCAGGCCGATACGCTCTGCCGGGATTGGCTTGAACGCAGGCGCTGCCTTGAGCAGCCTGGCGTTGGCTGACAGGGCGAAATCGCCGGCAGCTCGGTTCTTGAATCCCGGGTCAACCGGGGCTGCAGGTGTACCGGCCAGGTCGTGAAATCCCTTGAGACCGCCAGCCATCACCACATGGCTTGCCCCGAAGGAGTTGATCGCCAGATTCTGAGCAATGTCGAGCTTGTCTAGCAGTTTCTTGACGTTGCTATCGAAGCTGCATAGTTGCTTGGTGCAGTCTACGAATGCATTCCCTCGAATCACATTTCCCAGCGGCTGCTGAGGCTCCTCCTGCATGATTCGGGCCAGTTTCGGATAACGTTCGCTCCATGGCGGTCTGGTATAATTGAGTCGTTCAGCCTTGGCTTCCAAATGCCAACTGGAATCCGCAGGGTTGTTCCATTGCTTCCATGTCATCCCTCGCGCATCCAGATGCAGACCAATAGGACAATCCACCACCAGGTTACCCTGGACCGTATTATCACGCCCACCCCCGATCATGATAGCACGGCCAGCGCGGTAGAAGATGTTTCCCTCGATCGTATCGCCGCTGTCACAGTCATCAAGATATACGCCCATGGTGTTAACATGCCCGGCATCGCCACCGCCAAGGTCATGAATATAGTTAAACCGCAAAATGTTACCTTGGCTGGTCCAGTCGCGGCCGGTATAGAACGCACCGGCATCCCCGGTCTCCATTACCACGCGATACACCTCGTTGTACTCGAACAGGTGCTCGTTGCCGCCATAGAGAAATGCATTGTGAGGGGCATCATGAATGCGGTTATTACGCGCAATCTGACCGCACCCCCCAACACCGATACCCGGCGTATAGGTGCGCTGAAAAAGCCCATAGTGGTGGATGTGATTGTTTTGAGCCAGGTTCTTCGCCGGGGCCAGAGACTGGCGGTCGCCGCCATTTAGGCTAATACCACTCCTGCCCAGGTTGAAGAGATCGCAAGAACGAACCACATTATCCCGGCCATCAACAGAAATGCCGCTGCCTGCCAGATTGGCAACCCGGCAGCCAATGATCTCTATTCCCTCGGTGTTCTGGAGCACCAACCCGTCCCCATGACTGTACTCAAAGGCCAGGTCCACGATTCTAATGTGCTTGCCGCCGTGGATACGCACCAGAGGCTCAGTAAGGGTCGCCAGCGTAATGGCCGCTTTAGCCATATCCGTCGGCGGATAGAAATAGAGCAGATTTCGCTCACGGTCCAAGTACCACTCACCCGGGGCATCCAATTCCTCCAGCAAATTCATGGCAAAAAACCGGCGCTTCGAGGCGCCCCAAGTGCCGGCAGCAATCCCGTAGTTATGAGGCGCGGCTAGCGTGATGACCTTTTTCTCCCGATCATAATCCCCGATCCGCAATACTTCATCTGACCAGTCATGGGTCCAATATCCCAACAACCAGACACCGTCGCTAATCTTCCAACGGTTCGGACGCGGGTCATCAAATACGAATGATCCGGGATGTGCTTTCCGCAATGCTGGGTCGTCGGCATTAGATTGCGCCAAACCAGTATCCACTGCTTTGGCAAACTCGGCCCAGCCACCGCCCGGCGCATCCTGATTGGGCCAACGTGCAATGGTCATCGGCTGTCCATTGCAATACAGCCAAGGGGCGGATGGCACCCCACGAAATGCAGCCTTGTAAGGGTCAAAGGTGCCAAGCGTCTGCGTGGACAAGTCGCAAACAAGGACCTTGCTCCGCACTTCCGGAACCAGCCTTGATAGGGTTCCAGCATCGGCCACTCGCTGAAAGCTCGACGAAGGTAGGGAAACACCACCTTGCAGGCGCACGGCTGCAGATCTTTGGGCACGATACACCACCGGAGACTGGGGAGAACCACTGTCCTCGGCGGTTAGCTCAAATGTCGCATTCAGCCGATACTCGCCCGGGGCCAAATGGACAGTCACGGGCACGCCTGGTTTCACCGCGCCCGCGCGGCGAGCCTTTCGCAGGGCATCCCGAGCCTGAACGAGGGATTGAAACGGACGATCATTGGTGCCATCGCCGTTTGGTTTCGCATTAGGCGAGACGAAGTAAAAGTGCTTTTCCCCAAGGACCAACCCGGCAAAGACGGTTACCAAAGTGATCACTAATATTCTGTGGCTGAATTTCATAAATAAACAACCTAAACTATGAATGTCTCAGTGTGGGT
Source organism: Verrucomicrobia subdivision 3 bacterium UBA6082 (assembly GCA_002428665.1). Classification (GTDB taxonomy): domain Bacteria; phylum Verrucomicrobiota; class Verrucomicrobiia; order Limisphaerales; family UBA8199; genus UBA6082. Next base: position 56,255 of record DIXK01000099.1, on the reverse strand, counting down.
GCAGTGATTGTTTGATTCTCTCAACATACTTCGTTGTGTCGGTCAGCGGCGGCGCAGCTTCGGCGGACGAGTCATCAAGTCCTCAATTAAGGCAGCCATTGCCGAATCATCGAGCGCACGCCTCAAGTAAGATTGACGACGCATCGGTGACGCGACCCAGCGGTTCCCGCCCGCAGCATCCACCTGGTTGCTGCCGCCGCTAATCTCAGTCCAGTAAACTTCTCCACCGTGCTGGAGACCGCGAACGGCGTGCAGGACTGTGGTCTGATCCCAACTCGGGCGACCATTACGCAAGGAATCGTAAGCCAGTTCGTAACATCGGCGCATAGGGCTGGATGGAGCATGCCGATAAGCTTTGCCAGTAATGATGGCTCCACCGAGTTCGAAGCCGCTAAAGACCATAGGCGCGATTTCGTCTGGCCAGTACTCGCAAACAAAGCGTGTGGCGTCAATCGCACCGCTGTAGTTCAGGTTATGCTCCGCACCGGAAGGATATCTTCCACCCATCACGGACAAGAGCTTAACCTTGGCGCGCACCAAAGTTAGACCGTCCCGAGGATCGAACTCATCGCCCGCACTCCGCAGGAGGCCATCAAGGTTAGTGAGGAATCCTATGCTGGCAATCGTGACAGTGCGATCAGGCGAACGCGACAGCAGCTTGCGATATACCTTCGTTGCGTCGGGCCTTTGTTCGTCCGCCCGGCCATCATGCGGAAACTCAGCAAAGATCGCTTGCGAGAAACTGGACGCTTTGCGTGGCGATGCGCCCTCCGACCGCTTGCAGACACCGATCGGCAAATCCCCACGGCCGTAGAAGTGGTTGATTGCGCTTACCACCGCACCGTGTTTTCCGTGGACATCCTTGCCGTTGACTACAACGCCGAGGATGCGTACTTCGTCGTTGTCAGCCAGAGCGTGGAGCATGGCCAACGCCCCCGCATCATCGCAGTCGGTGAGCATGTCCGTGTCCAAAATGAGCGCCGGCATCTCCTGCGTTGCTTTGTTGGTGCATTTGAGATTCGCGCCTGCTTCATCGGCGATCAGGTGTGTGGCAAGAGGTGCGCCAAAGCCGACAGCTGCCAGGAGCTTAAGCAGTCGTCGTCGCGTCACTCTGCGGAAAACCGCTTTCATTGCCCCTCCGCGCTTTCAAGTGCTCCTGCGTCACGACCTCGGCCCACGGGTTTGCAGCCCCGCATGTCACGCCGGGCCGGACCGTCAAACTCCCAGGCGTACAATTCTTCGATGGTGGTGTAGGCATCGGCGAGGGTCCCGTGTGCTACGCGCATGTACTCGATGGCCCCGTTCATGTGCTCACCCTCGGGCAGCCCACCAACGAAGAGATCACCCTCGTTGGCCAATGAAACCTTACCCACGCCGGGACCAGAGCCATCGAGGTTACCATCAACATAAAGCCTTAGGGTCCGTGCCTCCCGATCGACTTCCGCAATGAGATGGTGCCATTGGCCATCTACCAGTCGAGCTTGAGAAACCAGTTCTACCCGCGCACCACTTTGTCCTGCCACGCTGAACCTAGCCCGCCCCCCTTGAAGCTCGAGCCGGTAGCCAATTCCCCGCTCCTTACCGATGAGTAATCCGTCGCCTTCGGCCTTGAAATACACTTCGATCAGGAAGTTGCTCTCGTGAATATCAGCAGTCTTGAGAGCGTCCCCTGCAAAGGTGAACTCCTGGTGCTGCGGGTCCTGCCCGTGATTGGGACGTGTCGCGAGTACGGCCTTGAAGGGTTGGCTGAGTTTGACGTGGCGAATCGTGGCGTAGGTTTTGCGGGACGGATCCAAACGCAGAGCACCGGTGGTAAAATTTTCCAGCGGGCCTTTGATGTAGCTGTTGCGGTCCACATTCACGGCGGTCAGCGGATAGGTCGGCCGCGCATGGTATTCGGTCCGGTCAGTCATGTAATCCCTGGCGTACCAGTGCTCGTCCAGGATTTGGGTGGGATCATTGCCTGCAGGATAAAAATGCCACTCAGCCACTGCTCCATGTAAAGCCCACGGCACAAAAACGACCGCTCCCTGGTCCACTGCAGCAGAATGCCGATTGAGGCGGAAATCTCCCCGCGCCGGATCCTGCAACGGCGGGACCTTGTCGATGACGCCCACTTCAGCCGACAGGGCTTGTTTCTGATTTAGTGCATTCCTGAAATCATCGAGACTCTCGAGCCAGCGTCCGGAAGGTTCAAAGACGCCCATCTGTGCAATGTCGTGAAAGACATTTCTCCCATAGGCGTTGCTTTCGTAGGCAAAAAGCTCCTTCTGCGGGCCGGCGTCTGCGGCGTTGCCGTCGGCGAGGGTCTTGGCGGGATCGGCGTGCCGGAAAACACGTTCGCTTAGCCCTTGCCAAATATTCCCTATATATTGATTGCGACCAGCATGCGGCGCTTGGCGCCGCGAACCAACTGTGAAGTTGTAAACGGTGTTGTTGAAGAAGACGTTCTGGTAACTGTAAATCTCCTGAAAGGCCGCGCAATTGACCAGTGGACTGCTGGGATCATTACTCAGGCCCCAGGCAATGTTGTTAAACAGGTAGTTCTTGAACCCACCGTCAAGGTAAAAGGCATGGCCGAAACCGGCATTCCGCTGGTTGACCACGCGTTCGCCTTCCCTCTGTCCGCGCGGATCAAAACTGAGATTATTAAAGATGTAGACAGGGCCGTGCTGCCAGCTCTCAATGCCACCGAAGTCATTGCCGTTTTGCATGGTTTTCCAGGCCTTGTTTTGGTGGATCAATATGCGCACCAAGGGCACGTCGCCCCGAGTTGGACCTTTGCCGGCATGCACGTTGATGGCCTGGGCAGCTGAACGCTCGACGACATTGCCGGCAATATGAGCTCGGAAAGGATCGGTTAAGTCAAAGGTGCAGCCTCTTTCAAAGCGCGGCGCTCGGAAACCAATGTTGGTCGCGTAGTTCCTGAAGAGACGCACCTCGTCCAATATTCCCACCGGATGGGAGAATCCCCAACCAGCACCAGCCGTAAGGTGGGCTGCACCGACGTCTGTATTGCGAAAAACGTTGTCCTCAAGTACGAGATCGCGCATCGGCGAACCTTCGCCTATGGCCCGAAGACGAATCCCCATGACCACGTCCTCGAAAACGCAATGGGCAATCCGGATGCCCTCGCCGCGGCCCCAGATACGTATACAGGCAGGTTGCGCCTCGGGGCGCACCCCCCATGGCCTAGTGCGAAAGTCCCAGGAAGCCAGATCCAAATCCCACGGCTGAGAGGTCCAGCGAAACTCGAGACCGGTGATCTCGATATGATTGACCTCAGTGCCAAGAACCAAATCTGGATATTGACCGGCCTCGATGCGCACTGTGCCCGGATCCTGATCTTTGGGAAGACGCATGTAAAGCCACCCGCCCCTGCCCTTCTTGTCGAACCAGAACTCACCTTCGGGATCGTCCAGGTACTGCGGTTTGTCCTCCAGGTAATACCGCATCCCGCGGAAGATAATCGAAGCATTGCCTCCTCCCGTCCAGCGTTCGAACCGCAACGAACCGTCCACGGGATCGTAGCCGCCCACTTTCGACGGATAGGGAGTGCCCATCACCCAGCCAAACTCGGAATAGATGAGCCCCCCCAGCACAAAGTCTGGGTCAAGCCCCTTTAGATTCTTGGAATCGTTCGCACTGAAGCCATCCTTGGGTTGGAACGGATGCCGCTCATTCGTCCAGGTAAACCACTGCGCCTTATGATCCTCGGGCTGACTCTTCCAGTTGGGATGGCGGGCTAGGGGAATGCGCGTACTCGCACCGAGTCGGTCGATCCTCCAGAGCGTCCTCGGTGCGAAATCGAGTTTCGCTTTCCAGACCACGGAGGGATCGGGGATCATAGGATGATCAACGCCCCGGCTCCACCCGGTAACAACCTGTGAACCGGAGATAATCGCGGAGCCATCGCCCCAAGCTGGATCCCGGGTGAAACGGATCGGTTGGCCCGGTCGGCCCGATTCTCTTATCGTAAGCTGACCACGATAGATCACACCGCCTTTAAAAACGTACGTGTCAACCCCCTTAGCCTCGGCACTTTTGCCTGTCGCGTTGCTGTCCCACGGATGGTGTTTCCACGGTCGATTCTTTGAGGTGCCATCGTGTGTGTCCGAGCCCTTCTCGTAATCGAGGAAGCGCACGGTATTGCCCGCAACATAGTGAAATTCCTTGGGTGTCCATTGAATATCACCCGTTTCGGTTACCCGCGCGTAGTCTTGTTGCCATGTGAACGGTTTCTCGGTGGCCTGGCTGATGAAGGCGCCAGGCAGCGCCAGAACCGCGAGTGACAGCAGAGAACCAGGAAAGCGCATACAATTTCTCATGAGTTTTGTTGCTGCTTGATGTTCGTGTAGGCTGGTTGAAAGTGAACCAGCAGGCCGATCGCCATTTCTTCCCGGTTGCAGACGTTTAGTCCGTCACGATTGTAGTACCACTTTTCGCGGTCAGGACCGAAAAAGTGGATGATCCATGTTGTCATGGGCTATTAAGTTCCATGCTCAACGGCTTCACGCCTGAGTTGCAGGACTGCATCGCCCTCAAAGGGAGCCCTGAACACCCGTTGCACCCCACCCGTAACCACTCCACCAGAGGTGCTCCCACCGTCCACAGGATGAATCCAGTTGACCCGAAGCTTGCCCCTCGCACCCGAAAGATCCACGCTGACTTCGCCGCCACTGGGAGAATAGATCAAATAATCAGTCCCTGGGTTGGCTAAGCAGTAACCGGAACTCGCCAAATCGCCACGTGGCACCATAGGAGCCAGGTTTACCTTCTTGGAGAGGTTCAGGGTCACGCCCATGGCGCGGCGCACCGGTTCCCAATTAACATCGGAGCCTCCTGTCAGAACGGCTTGGTCGTAGGGATCCATGAAGATTGGATTCAACCCGCGCAAGAAGCTCTTCCATACCCACACCACGTCACCGCCAATTCCCCAAAGGTGATCAGTATCGGTCAAAATGACTTTTCGGCCATCGCCGGGCGGAGGATTCGTGCGATAGTTAAACTTGCCCGCATCCGGATTGGGTGAAATCCAGTCCGCTGGGCTGTGAAACAGCTTGGCATTGGCGCCGCGCCGCAAGGGATCTCGAGAGTATTGAAACGTCATCCCTACCGGATGCTGATTCGGTTTGGTCCTTTCGTAAGCTTTGATGAAGCGAATCAAATGCTCCTGCCACTCCGTCGAGTAAGATCCGCTCTCGTTGGCGATTTCATAAAGCACGTTGTCCAGGTCGTTAACCGTGTCGACGACCTTGCGCACGTACACCTCCTGCAACCGGGTCACAGCAGGTTCACGCAATGTGTGGACGATCAATCCGCGCCCATCGCCGTCGCTATTGAGCCCGTTGACATTGTTGTCCGGGTGAAAGGGATGGGCTTGCCATGCTTTCTCGACGTGCTGCAGCCCCCACCCCTCAAACAGCATAACCGAAACATAGATTCCACGGTCTCTGGCTGCCATCACCCGCGCGCGCAACCTTTTGAAATAAGACTCGTCGAACTGGGAGAGGTCAAACCTGCTTTTGCCATCCCTCGCCTTCTCCTGTCCGTCACGTGCCCACGGATGCGGCGCTGCCACAAGGCGCTTGGCGGTCTTTTTATCGTTGGCAGCAGTATCCCAACTGAGCAGTTCCCAGCGCCATAGCCGAATAAAGTTGTGGTTGTGCTTCATCAGGAAATCCAGGTAGGCATCAAAGTCGAACCCCGAGGGCGGATCGGTCGCTCCCATGTCCTGCAGATTATCCCAGGTGTGCGATCCGGTGAGATAGACGGCACGCTGACCATCGTCAGTGAAGTAGCGTGGGTTCGTCGGATGCAGCCGCAATGGACCACTCATTGTACCCGGTGTTGCAGCAGCGCAAAACGAGACGCCCAAAGCAATAAGGAAAAATTGCCAGCAGCTCTTCAGGCTCATGTCACTATTGGCTGAAATTCCGGTCACAATGTCCACCACAATAACTCGTTTTTCCAATCCCAGTGTAACTTCATGCCAGACCGGAGTACCCACCGGGAGGCTATTTACCGGCCCCACCTCACGTCATCTCGTGAAGTCGGCGCCAACGTCAACTAGCCAGAACGGCCACGCCCTGTTAGAATGTTGAAAATGAAGCACACCCTTCATAGGCGCCTTGTCTGTCTGCTGACCATTGCCTGTGGGCTCACAACCGCACTCTTCAGCGTCGGTCGCTCCGCATGCGCCGCCGACAAACCCAATGTCATCATCTTCCTGGCGGATGATGCCGGCTGGGGTGATTACGGGCATTCTGGTAATACGCAAGTGCGCACTCCAAATATCGACTCCCTGGCCGAACAAGGCGTGTCTTTAGACAACTTTTACGTCTGCCCAGTGTGCGCGCCTACTCGCGCGGAATTTCTCACCGGCCGCTACCATCCGCGCGGAGGCGTGCGCGGGGTCTCTACTGGCCAGGAACGCTTGGACTTGGGAGAAAGGACAGTGGCTGATGCCTTCAAAGCCGCTGGCTACGTGACGGGGGCTTTTGGCAAGTGGCACAACGGCAGCCAGTGGCCGTATCATCCGCAAGCCCGGGGTTTTGACGAGTATTTCGGCCATACTTCGGGGCATTGGGGTGAATACTTCGATGCCCCACTCGAAGAGAATGGACGAATGGTTCGAACGAAGGGGTATATAGTGGATGTTTGTACCGACCGCGCATTGGCATTCATAGAGAGGAGCAAGGACAAACCATTCTTTTGTTATGTGCCTTTCACCACGCCTCATTCGCCGTGGGCCGTGCCGGAGGATTATTGGAAACGCTACAAGGACCTGGAGATCACTCTGCGGGCGACACAGCCAGCCCAAGAGGAGTTCCAACACACTCGCTGTGCGCTGGCCATGCTCGAAAACCAGGACTGGAACGTGGGTCGCGTGCTTGCCAAGCTTCGTGAACATAAGCTCGAACACAACACTATTGTGCTCTATTTTTCCGATAATGGACCCAACAGTTGGCGCTGGAACGGCGGCATGAAGGGACGCAAGGGCAGCACGGACGAAGGTGGCGTTCGTTCGGTGTGCTTCATTCGCTGGCCTGCGAAACTACCCGCCAACCAAGCTGTCCCGCAAATCACAGCAGCCATTGACCTTTTGCCCACACTCACCGCGCTTGCGGGAATTCCATTTGTCGGAGGAAAACCGCTCGATGGACGTGACCTGACACCGCTGTTAATCCATCAAGCGTCGCCATGGCCAGAGCGGATGATCTTCACAACCTGGGGGCGAAATCTGAGCGTCCGAACCCAAACGCACCGCCTTGACAGTGCGGGCAGGCTGTATGATATGACCGCCGACCCCGCCCAAACAATGCCGGTTAACAATAAAGCTCCCGCGCTTGCGACCGAACTCGCCGCCGCAGCGAAGGCTTGGCGGGAGGAATTACTCGACTCCCCCGAATCACAGGCGGTGAACAACGGCACACGCAAAAAGCAGGACGGTGGCAATGCTGTGGATCCCCGCCCAATTCCTGTCGGTTACCGTGAATTTCCGATCACCATGCTCCCCGCACGCGATGGTGAACCACGGGGCAGTATTCGACGCAGTGGCGCCGCCCCGAACTGTTCCTATTTCATAAATTGGACCAGCACGAAAGACAGCATGGTGTGGCTTCTCGAGGTTGCGACTGCGGGTCGCTACGAGGTGACGATTGATTATACATGTCCCGAAAAGGACGCGGGGTCTAAGGTTGAACTTTCGTTTGAAGGAGCTCGCCTGACTGGCGAAGTTGTGCCCGGCTGGAACCCGCCGGTATACACCAACCAGGACACACTCCCCCGCCCGGCTGGCGAGTCCCAGATGAAGGAGTTCCGGACATTGAAGCTTGGTGTGATTACACTCCCCAAAGTCCAAGGGTCATTAATCCTCCGCGCCATTAGTATTCCTGGAAGTCAAGTCATGGACTTACGCCGCCTGACGTTGACTCTGCTTCCCTGACGAACGGTTAAGGAGAATTTAGACCTTTGGGCGAGCCCACCATCGTCAGCTTCATCTTCAGATCCTTGACGAGTTCGGCGTGTTCCGGCAATTGAGCGAGATTTCGCGTTTCCTCAGGATCATTACTGTGATCATACAATTCCGCAGTCCCGTCGCTCCATTGTACATATCGCCACCGATCGGTGCGCACGGTCTGACCGTAATGCCGCCCCCGCCCAACCATGGTGAACGCCGCTTCCTTCCCCTTGGCGTCCGGGCGCTCAATCAATCGCCGCAGACTCTGCCCGGAAAGTCGGTGCGGGGGTTTCAGCCCGCAGTAATCAGCGACGGTAGGATAGAGGTCCAGCAGTTCAACGAGTCCAGAGCATGTTTGCCCGCGTTGTCCTCCAGGCGCAACAACGATCAGCGGCACACGGCAACTGCGTTCGAACAGAGTGGCTTTATTCCACCAGCTACGTTCGTTGTGATGGTAGCCATTGTCGCCAGCGAATATAACCAAGGTCTGATCCCAGAGATTCAACCGATCCAATACCGCCATTAACCGGCCCACCTGTGCGTCCGTAAACGACACGCCCGCATAATAGCCGCGCAAGAATTCCATGCGCTCCCGGTCTGTGAAGGCGTTGAAGGCTTTGGTAAAGTCACCGCCCGAAATGGAAAGTGGCAGGAGTGGAGAGATATCTGCAGGATCATGGTAGAGTTTTAGCGAACCCGGCGGATACATCTCGAAGTACTTCTTAGGCGAGAGAAATGGGTCGTGCGGACGGTGGAACCCGGCACCCACAAACCAGGGTTTGCCCGCCGCAGTCTGCTTTTCCATCGCCTCAACAGAGTATTTCGCGTTCTGCCCGTCCGGCTGGTCGTCATCGCCTCCCGCAGTCGCACCCCAATGACACCATTTGAGCACTCCGCCGGTCAGATTGCGCCCCTCCAGCACCACTCCGGCAGCCGTGGGATGGAAAAGCATGGCCTCATCCCAGGATTTACCTACGTCGGACCAACCGCCACGCTCTTCTCCCATGGCCTCACCAAGATGAAAAATCTTCCCGTAGGCAGCAGTGTAATAACCCCTCTGCCGGACCATTTGCGGCAGGGTTACGATGTCAGGAAGCTTGGATCGAAAGTGAGTGTTGTTGCCTACAACGCCGGTTTCCTCACACCGCAAACCGGTCAAGAACGAAGTGCGACTGGGGTTGCAGACGGGATACTGAGCATACGCCCGCTGAAACAGCACACCACGCTCCGCCAATCTATCAATGTTCGGCGTCTTCACCATCGTGTTGCCATAACAACCAACCGTATCTCGCAAGTCATCAGCAACGATAAGAAGAACGTTAAGACGAGTCGCCCCAGGGCAGTAACCGACAGTCATCGCAGCCAGGAAGACAGCCAATATCAGATTTCTCATAGGTAACTTTCTAAGCGATTCTTTTTGCCGCGTGTATTGTCGTATACCCTCGGTCGCTGGCACTAGCCAGACATAAACACTATCTAGAGCCTGTCCCAAAAGCGCAGACGGCTAGCAGAATCGTAGCACCGACGCTCTGGGCGCGAGTATAAATCGACCGAAATGGCTGCCGGAAGCCTAAAACAGCCATTTATGATTGCGGTTTGGCGGCACGGCGGCGGGTAGCGGCCGGGGGCGTTGCTAATCGGACCAGATGCAACTCGCCCCGGTCCAGCAGTTCCCACTGCACGGTTTCTCCGGCCTCCAAGCCAATGGCCGCAGCCAAGGCCAAGGGAAAGCTGACGTAAAAGCGCGGCGGTTTGCCCTGCGAACGCATGGCTTGGATTTTGACAGGATAAGTGGTTTGCATTTTTTTGGTTCGGCTCTTGATTTTCATGGCATAGATTATAATCTATGCCATGCCAGATGCCACCATCATCCCCTTTCAGCCCGCTCTGCCGCAAGTCCTGCCCACCATCGAGGGCAATGTCGATTACCGGGAACTGCGCGATCAGCTCCTGCGCATCGAGAGTCTGCTCCTGGCCAGCGGTCTGGAAACTCAATTCCTGGAAAAAGACCTCCAGCGTTAGTTGAGTCGGCGCAAAAAAGTCAGCGCCCAAGCGCAGCGCAATCATCAACTCCACAGTCAGCGGGCGCTGCGCTGCAACCTCGCCCGCATCTTGCTCTCCGAAGACTACCGCGGCTTTGCCGCCCGTCTGGCCGACAGCCCCCCTGCTGCAGCACTTCTGCGGCCTGAGCCAAGTCGATGTGATCACCGTTCCCAGCAAGAGCACGCTGCAACGCTATGACCAGTGGTGGCCGCAGGTCGAAGTGCGCGCCCTGATCGGTCCATTTCTCAACCTGGGTGCCCAAACGCCAGCCCAACTGCACCTGCCCGAGGCACTGGACCTGGAGAGCGCCTTTTTGGATACCACCTGCCTCCAAGCCAACATCCACTATCCGGTCGATTGGGTCCTCTTGCGGGATGCGACTCGCACCCTGATGAAAGCCGTGCGGCTCATTCGTGACCAGGGGCTCAAACACCGGATGGAGGCCCCGGAGAGCTTTTTGCGCCGCATCAACACGCTCTGCATCCAAATGGCCCAGGCCGGCAAGCGTCAAGACCGGCAGGCGGGCCAGCGCCAGCGCAAAGCCACCTTGCGCCAAATGGACCGGCTGGTGGGCACGGTGCGCAATCACGCCCGGCGTTACCGGGAGTTGCTGGATCGACAGTGGCAAAAAACGCAGTGGACCCGCCCGCAAGCCGAGCAGGTCCTCCGCCGCATGGACCAGGTCCTGGAGCAGCTTCCCCAAGCCCGTAAACAGGCGCGGGAAAGGATCCTGGCCGGTCGATTCATCGCCAATGAAGAGAAGATCTTGAGTCTGTATGAACCGGAAGTGTGCGTCGTGGTGCGGCACAAGCCGGGGGCCGAAGTGGAGTTTGGCAACACGTTGTTTCTGGCGGAAAATCCACAAGGCCTGATTATCGACTGGGAGCTGTTCGCAGAGAGCGCGCCGGCCGATGCGAAGCTCTTGCCCCGGAGTGTCGGGCGGATGGAGCAGGTTTTTACTCAGCCCCTCAGAGCACTGGCCGGCGACCGCGGATTCGATAGCGAACTTAACCGGGTGGGATTGGAAGCCGAGGGGATTTACAACGCCGTGTGCCCACGGGACCCGCGGCAATTGAAAAAGCGCAGTGGCTCCTGGAAGTTCAAGCGGCTGCAGCGGCGCCGGGCTCAAACCGAGGCGCGAATCAGCATTCTCAAGAACGTCTTCTTCAATCAGAAACTGCGTTGCAAGGGTTTTGTGCACCGCGAGCTGCGCGTGACCTGGACCGTGCTGGTGCACAATCTCTGGGTGCTGGCACGGTCGCAGGCGGTCGCGGCTGCTACCACCCAAGCTCAGGCCAGAGCAGCGGCCTAAACAAGGCCGAGCTGATTTCCCAAAACTCAAACCGTGGGGGCGGTGTCTACGGCTCTGACGATTTGCAGTGTGGGACTGCTGAGGAGAGCAGCCGATTACAAGACTCCCTTATTCATTTTCACACGTGAATTAACAGTCCTGGCTCAAAACCCGAAATCCACACTTTTGGGACAAGCTCTATCTAGCCCTTTTTAGGACGTAATAACCATCTGTTTGCTCAACCACAAGCAACGTTTGCGACTTCACTGTGCGGTTTAAACCTGCCACGCTCCACTCAGTACAGCACAACCTGACGAAACCATGACGCGCTGCAAAGCTCCATCGACCGCTAGCCTCACCCCCCAACCTTGCACTGCCACTTTCGCCAACCTGGCTCCCAAAGGAAGGCTGGTTAACCACAACACACCATCAAGAGCATCCAATCGAAGCATCAGTGGTAACGTCTCCGTAGTCTTTCTGCTTCTGGTGAGCCTCCTCGACGCGCCCGGAGCAAATTACGCAACTGACACGCAAGTCGCGCTCAAGGAAGGACGTTGGATGATCAACGGCCATCCAACGAATCCGGGAAGCGCCGCAGAGGGACTGCTCATGAATGTTCGCATGGTTAATGCAGTTTTTGAGGACCGTGGCAAGAATTCGGAATTTGATCCTGAAGGAAACACCGACCGTTTTATTGACGCCATTTCAGACTACGCCGCTCACGGCGTAAACGCTTTCACAATCTGTCTGCAAGGAGGTATGCCGGGGTACGAAGGGGCGGTGAACTCGGCTTTTGAGCCCAACGGAGACCTGCGTTTCGCCTACCTCGCGCGAGTCGAGCGCGTCATTCAGGCCTGCGACCGACACAGTATGGCGGTCATTCTCGGATTCTATTACCAGCGCCAGTCGGCAATACTGCAGGACGAAACCGCGGTGCGTTCTGGAGTAGTAAACGCTTCCAAATGGATCCGTGATCGCGGTTTCCGAAATGTGCTGATTGAAATCGCCAACGAATATCCGCACAAAGGCTTCGTCCATTCCCTGATCCGCGACCCGGAAGGTCAGGCAGCGCTGATTCGGCTCGCCAAAGAAACCGCTCCAGGCATCCTCGTTTCTGCCAGTGGCTACGGGGATGGTAATATTCACCAGACGGTAGCTGAAGCAGCTGATTTCCTACTCCCCCACTGGAACGGCACAAAAGTCACAGAAATCCCTCAGCGTCTGGCCGTTCTGCGGAAACATGGAAAAGCGATTGTCGCCAATGAAGACGATAAGACGGGGGAAAATGCGGCCGCAGCTCTGCGGACGTGCGTGGAAAGCGGCGCGAGCTACGGCCTCATGCTAAAAGCGGAGAATCAGACTCTTCCATTCCGGTTCAATGGGGCCCGGGACGACCTTGTTTTCTACACAGAACTGCGCCAACTCACTTCACCTCTGACTACTAAACTGCCAAGTGCACAGCACTATTTCCCTCTGCCCGAATCTGCCGGCGGGTGGCGCAAACTTGATAGAGCCGAGGATATTCAAAAGCTCGCGGGAATGGATCCAGCAAAACTCGACGAGCTCCGTGAATGGCTGATGAAATCCGACAACCGCAACTTTGCCGCCGTAATCATCCGCAACGGCTACATCACCCTCGAAGTCGAGCGTGGCAACAGCGCCAAAACGGACTCTCGTCGTGTAGCCTCAGTCTCAAAGGCGGTTTGCGCAACGGTGCTGGCGATTGCCTCTGAGCAAAGCCAACAGGGGCACACACCACGGCGAATGACGTTCGAGGATCCAGCGTTTGACTTCCTCCCGTGGGCTAAGCCGCTAAGTGATCCGCGCAAGGCTCGCATCATGATCAAACAACTTCTGAATCACACGTCCGGAATCTGTCCGGAGGCAACAGGTGCACCCAACGATGGCTCCTGGGAATATGTTCTAGGCCACTCCGGTGACCCCCGCACCGCTAAACTGGCATTTGATCCAGGCACCGCCTGCGGCTACTCGACACACGGCCTTGCCCACGCAGCACTGGTTTGCGAAACCGTTACAGGGAAGCCTTACGACCAGTTTGCGATCGATGCCTTGTTCAAACCGCTCGGTATCGAGCGCTGGTGGTTTCAATATTATGATGGAGGAGCAAACATCGGGCGTCATCCTTCGCATGGCCTCGGCATGCCCGCGCGGGACCTGGCGCGGATTGGTTATTGCATGCTGCGGCAGGGACACTGGGGTAATCGCCAGGTTATCCCCAAATGGTTCATCGATGAAACCGCCACGCACACACACAATGTCACGACCCCCGAGATGCGCTGGAAACTCAACCCGCTGGTCTTCTCTCATGGCTGGGAACTCCCTTCTCGCCACAACGAGGAGGATGGCCGCAGCGGCCACGGGATCCCAACTGACGCCCGAAGTAAGCCGGGCTCAGGTGGCCAACTGATCGCGTTCGTTCCTAGTTTGGATCTCGTCATCACACGCCAAACAGGCAATAGCGGTTCGTGGGCGTACGAAGAATACTTGCGTCGCGCCTGCGCATCGGTCCTGGTGGGGAGTCCAAGGGCACGGTAACGAAGCAGTGTCCACGGAAAAACCACAGACGCTCCGCATACAGACAACGATTTGGATCGCCCAAATCCGCGATATTTGCCACGGTGCCGCAATGCAATCCAACTCACGGGCGCAAGAGGGATCCAAGGTACGCACCCTTGCTGTGTTCCTTTGTTGCAAAAGAGTGCTAGTCTGGTTGTTTCTGTTCCCCTGGTTCAATGGTGTTTTGGCAGCGGAAGCCTACCCGGATCGGTTCGTGTGGGTGTTCGGATGGGGATTGGGCAACGACCGGGAGGTAAGTGAGATATCGCAGGTGCTGGAGACTGCCGGAAAAAACGGACTCAATGGGGCTGTAGTCTCATTCGGGCTCGACTCGCTCTGTAAGCGGCCGCCGGATTATTTTCGCCGCCTCAACCAGGTCCGGGAAAAGTGCGAACAGAACAAGCTGGAGCTGATTCCCAGCGTATTTTCTGTCGGATACGGCGGTGGAGCTCTCTCCCATAACCGCAACCTGGCCGAAGGTTTGCCAGTCAGAGATGCTCTATTTGCTGCTCGGGGCACGGAAGCGCATTTCTTGAGAAGCGAGACGCCGCTGATCGTCAATGGAGGTTTCGAGGAGCACTCCGGAAACCGGCTTAAAGGTTATGCCTTCCACGATCAACCCGGCGAGGTCAGCTTTGTGGATGAGGAAGTAAAACACGGTGGCAAGTTTTCGCTACGCATGGAGAACTTCACCTCAAACCCTCATGGCCACGGCCGGGTTATGCAGGAATTACGACTCCATCCAGAGCGTTGTTATCGTGTCTCGCTGTGGGTGAAAACGGAGCAACTTGCGGGCGGTTTTCGCGTCGCCATTCTCGCCAGTGAAAGAGAGCTCGCGCCCAGGGAATTTCGCATTCCAGCAACCTCTGATTGGAGAAAAGTTTCTCTGGTATTCAACAGCCTGAACTTCGACAAAGTCCGGGCATACGTCGGGCTTTGGGGAGGCAAAGGTGGAAAGGTCTGGATCGACGACTGGACCGTCGAAGAAGTCGGACCGATTAATGTACTCCATCGCCCCGGCACCCCAACTACCGTCCAGAGCGAGGACGGAAGCGTCGTTTATGTTGCAGGTCAGGATTACGCCCCGCTGCGCGACCCTGCCTTGCAGCCATTCACGGATGACAAGCCGGATGTGCCGCTGAGACTTTTGCCAGGCGGCCGGATCAAGGACGGGCAAAAGCTCCGGGTGAGTTGGTATCATTCCATGATCATTCACGAGTCACAGGTCGGATTGTGCATGGCGGAACCGGCATTGTATGAGATTTACGACCACGAGGCGAGACTGCTGGCCGAACACTTGCGACCTCGGCGCGTCCTGCTCAACATGGACGAAGTTCGGATGGGTGGAACTTGCGAGGCTTGCCGTGGACGAAACATGGCCCGATTGCTCGGTGAGTGCGTTTCGCGTCAATGCCAGATACTGCGCAACCATATCCCCGGGGTTCAGATCTACATTTGGTCGGACATGTTCGATCCCCACCACAACGCACGCAGCAATTACTATTTGGTGGAGGGCGACTTCACTGGCTCCTGGAAACACCTACCCAAAGACGTGGTCGTAGCGGTCTGGGGCGGCAAACCACGGGAAAAGAGCCTGGATTTTTTCGCCACGCAAGGCTTCTCGACCTTGATCGCCTGTTACTATGACGCCGATGATCTGCATGAAGTCAAAGACTGGCTCAAACTCGCTCGCTCGACTCCCGGTGTACGCGGGCTCATGTACACTCCCTGGCAGAAGAAGTACGAACTGCTCCCGGCATTCGCGAACCTGATTCAGTGAGTTCGTCTGGTGAATGGCTCACCCACGAGGAGCCGTTTCGGAATTCTTATTGAGTTGGGCGACCCAATCTGATAGGCACGTTACCATGCCGTCCAAGCTCGTGATGTGTGTTTTCCTGGGGCTAACGCCCTTCCTGGCCACCGTGGCTGCACCGAAACTGCCCGGTGTGGGCGCCGCCATGCAGTCTGCAGTAGACGCCGGAGAACTCTCTGGAGCTGTGACTGTTGTGGTCAACCGCCATAAAACTCTGCACTTGGAGACCATCGGCCTCGCAAACATCGCCGAAAACAAACCCATGCGTGCCAACTCCGTTTTCTGGATTGCTTCCATGACCAAGCCAGTGACCGGTGTCGCCATTCTCATGTTGCAGGATGAAGGAAAACTGCATGTGTCGGATCCGGTAGCCAATTGCATCCCCGAGTTCGCTGCCCTAAAGACACCCTCGGGCAATCCTGCCAATCTCACCATCAGCCAGATCCTCACCCACACCTCCGGTCTCGGAGAAGCCTCGGGAGATGCCGCAAAGCAAGCCAGGACGTTGGCAGACCTTATACCCCTCTTCCTAGCCGCCCCGATGCAGTTCGAGCCCGGCTCGCAATGGAGGTATTGTCAGTCAGGCATTAACACCGCCGCACGCATCGTGGAAGTGGTCAGTGGCATGTCATTCGATGTCTTCGTTCAGAAACGCGTCTTCACTCCGTTGGGCATGAAGAGCACGACCTTCTATCCCGAAGGCAAGTTGCTCAAGCAACTCGTAACCGCTTATTCGCGGAACCCAAAGACTGGCGCGCTCGAGACGGTGCCTCCCTCCTCCAATTATGGCGCTAAGGGCCGTCCGCCCATGGGCAATGGCGGTCTTTTTTCAACCGGACCGGATTACGCCCGCTTCTGCCAGATGTTGCTGGGCAACGGGACGGCGGGCCGTAAACGCTTTCTCAGCCCGGAAGCCATGCAGTTTCTCACAACGCCGCAGACAGGAGATTTGCCCACTGGGTTTATGCAATCGGCCCAGTACGGCAGTCACGGCACGAATTACGGCTGGGGCACTGGGACGTGCATTTTGCGAACTCCACACGAGGGGATAGCGTCGATGCTTTCGCCGGGGACTTTTGGGCACGGCGGAGCCTGGGGCACGCAGGCATGGATTGATCCGGTTCGAGGTGTGGCATATGTGCTGATGGTACAGCGCTCCAACTTTCCTAACAGTGACGCTAGCAGCGTTCGGCGAGCTTTCCAGGAAGCCTCGGCAGCTGCCCTGCGTAACGGCCCAGGCACCCGCCACTGACACCGCTTCACCCCACAGCCTAGAGGATTTATGAGCTATGAAATACAGGATTTCGAAAAGCAGGTCATCGAGCGAAGTCACCAAGTCCCGGTTCTGGCGGACTTCTGGGCTCCTTGGTGCGGTCCGTGTCGCATATTGGGACCCGTGCTGGAACGCATGGCCGCGCATGCCGGGGGACGCTGGGAACTCGCAAAGATCAACACCGAAGAGAATCCACAGCTGGCCAGCACATTTAATGTCGCTAGCATTCCGGCGGTGAAACTGTTTGTGAGAGGGGCAGTTGCAGACGAATTTGTTGGGGCGTTGCCAGAGCGCGAAATCAGCCGGTTCCTCGAAAAGGCTTTGCCATCGCCACATGCCAGCCAGGTCGAAGAGGCGCAACGCCTGCTGGACGAGGGCGCGCATTCCACGGCGGCGGAGTTGCTGGAACAGGTTATCTCAGAAGAACCCGGCAACCTTGGGGCGCGGTTGTCGCTCGCCCGAGCGTTGCTGGGACTTGCTCCGGAACGGATCGCTGATGTGCTCGCGCCGGTGCAACCCGACTCTGACCAGGCCGAAAAAGCGGACGCCTTGCGCGCACTGGGACGGCTGGCACAATTGTCCGTACAGCCGAACCAGTTGCCTGAGGCAAAGGTACGGGATCGCTACCTCGCCGGCGCAACCGCGGTCCAATCAGGAAATTTTGAGGTCGCCCTGGCGGCGTTCATCGAGGTCCTCGAGCGAGACAAAGGGTACGACAACGAAGGCGCCAAGCAGTCTTGCAAGGCCATATTTCAATTGCTGGGCATGAGGCATCCCATTGTTGAACGTAATTTTCGAGCGTTCAGCAGCGCGTTGCATTCATAATCACCGCAAGAATGCGGTTGACACACAAGCGGATGGTGTCGCTATGCTTGGCGAAACCTCGGCGCCCGGTTGGCATCAGCCATTTCACTAGCGGTCGAAATTGTTAGAACGACCGACGGGTGGCCGAACCAGGTCTGAGCCTGGCGCCGTTGGCAGTTGATCGTGATTCCGTGATGAACCAACCCAAAAACGACCTATGACCAATCAAGAAAAACCATCCCTTGGACCGTTGCCAGATTATATCACCAGTGCGAAACCAAACCCCCTGGATAAGCGTGCGCCGTGGTATGCCACGATAGCACCAACCTACGCGGGTATCTTTCTATGGTTCGTCTTTTGGCAAGACGCCGTGAGAGCTCCAAACGCCGGCGGTTTGCTCTCCCAAGGCCTGGGATGGGCATTGCTGAGTATCGTCATCGCAGCGCTGGTGTGTCATTTTCTGTTCTACCTTGCTCCCGGCATGCTAGGCATGAAGACCGGTTTGCCACTCTACATTGTGGGCACTTCAACCTTCGGCGCCAAAGGCGGTTTTATCCTCCCTGGCTTCCTAATGGGCGTGCTTCAATTCGGCTGGTTGGGTGTAAACGTCTACTTTTCTTCCATGGCCCTGGGCGCCTTCTTTGGCCTGGAAGGCGGTAGCGCTGCCGTGAAGCTAATCATGGTCGTATGGGGTGTTGCGGCAGCCTTTATTGGTCTGAAAGGGATTCAGTATGTGGCCAAGGTAGCAACCTACCTGCCGTTGATACCTCTGGTAATACTCATCGTATTACTAGCCAAAACCGTGGGGTCTGTCGGTGACTTTTCCGCGGCGAAACTCATTGATGTCAGCAAGGAAATCAACCCCGGCGTGGGGGCGCCACTGACCACGTTTGGCGTCTTGGCCTTCGCGCTCACTTACATTGTCGGCTTTTTTGCCACCGCAGGTGCCGCCGGCACAGACATCGCCAGCAGCGGCCGCGACAAGAATGACGTAAGCATGGGTGGGCTTATTGGTATTGGCTTGGCCACGATTGTCACCGCCGGCATCTCAGCGCTCGTTGTCGCGGGTGTTTACGGTAACCCTGAAATGACTAAACAGGCCATCGAAGCCGGCATGAAGATCTCCGCGGACCAAGGAGGACCATCGGCCATCCTTCAGAGCACGGCACTCACTCCGATCATTTTGGGCAAGAGCGCTGGCCTGGTCATGTTCCTCCTCGCTGTGGCAGCGTTCCCGTCCGCTTGTTTCTCCTCGCTGATCGCAGCGAACAGCTTCAAGACAACCTTGTCGAGCGTTAACCCGTTTGTGTCGGTCGGTATTGGCGCGGCAGTCAGCATTCTCCTGGCGCTCACCGGCTGGGCGGGCAAGGCCATCATCGTCTTCCAAATCATCGGAGCTTCTTTCGGTCCGATCTGCGGCGCCATGCTTGTGGATTACCTGATCAATGGCCGCACCTGGTCCGGACCGCGCGCGGGCTTTAACCCCGCAGGCTGGATTTCCTGGGCCCTGGGCTTCATCGTGGGGATTCTCCCGATCGTGAAAATCTACGATGTGCCAGCCGCGCCCGTGGCAGCCTTCATCGTCGGTGCAGTAGTTTACTTCTTGTGTGCGAAAGCGGGAATGCTCTCACGTCTCATCTCGTTGCCCGCGGCGGAAGCAGCGAAGAAGTAACCTGTTCGCCAAGTGTTGCCATAACACCCCTGTCCGGCCGAAACCGGGCAGGGTTTTTTCTCGGCTTACGTTTGGTTGATTAGCAATTCCCGCCCCGCCTTGAACTGGGCCTGCCAAGACTGAAGGATTCTTGTGGGCCTGGTCCCAGCGTTAAAGTGATCGAACCATTTCCGCAAATCCCTCTGAGATCAAGGCGGATTCTCTCGGTCACGGTTTTGGCCTGATTGCATTAGTTAAGGTTTGACGATGTGAGGACGCACATCTTCCTCCACAGCTGGTCGCAAACCAGCGCTCCGGGCCGCGAAGGCCTCACCATCTCGAGATACTAACTTCTTTTTCGCCTGCCTCGTTTGTTTCGTGGTACCCCACCTAAGCATAAGAGGCGCCATTGCTGGCGCCTCCTCATTGATCTTTACAGCGGTTGAGAAACCCTGAACTCGTCCCGCTTACGCTTTGACAGGCTCCTCCTGGGCTTTGGCAGGTTCCTTGCCCATGACGATGAACAGGAATGTCCAGAAGACGATGAAAATGGCCGGGGGAATGAAGAATTTGCCCCAGTCGTGCCGCTGTGCTGCCAAGTATTTCTCCCGGTTGAGCGGCGTCCCGATCTTCTCAAAGGTCGCTTTCAGCTCGGCCTTGGTGTAAGACACACCACCGGCTTCCCAGACGTCGGGCAGTTTGTCGATGTCAATCGTGCCGTCGTTGTTGGTGTATTTGCCGAGGTGTTCGCCAAAGCCGAACACGTTCTTGTCACCTCCGAGGTATTTCACGGACTTAGCAAGGTCAAGGTAGCGCCAGGCAGAAGTCTCCATTTCGGGCACATTCCAAGCCGGCAGAGCCTTGGCGACCTTGACCTCCTCGGTGATCACAGTCTTCGTGACCGCAGGAGCGGATCGGTCAATTTGGAAGCCAAACAGATAGCCGCTGAGCACCTGCCCGATGCCCAAAAGCAGGAACGCCAGCAAACTCTGTACACTCGCCTTCAAGTGGCTGGGCGCCACCCGGTCGCCGAACATGTAAGCCGCAGTATAAAGGAACGCGTAAGCCATGCCGTGGCACAGCAAGCCGATAAGTGCGAACTGGAACCCGCCCAAGGTGAAAATGAAATAGCGGATGGCCCAGGCGCTCATGCCGACCACCAGCACCCACTTCAGCCCAAACCGGCCTACACAGAAGGCCAGAATAGCCATAAAGAAGAGCTCGGAGACCTGGTTAAGGGTGGTTAGAGCTACGGGTGCCGGGTAGCCATATTCACTCAGGTAGGCCACGACGGACGGGAAGAAATAATTGCTGCCAAAAATGCTCACCATAAATGCGCAAAGGACAAAGATGGTGAATGCGGGGGACTTGAACATCGCCAGTGCCCCGAGACCGAACACGTCAGCCTTGGCGCCCGGAACGGCTCCCTTGGGCGCCGTGTCGGGCAGGGTGAAGGAATAGATGCCCAGCAAAATGCCGCATCCACCACCAATGAAAAAGAACGTCGGACTAGTCGCACCACCGGCAAAGATTTCCACGACCAGGTTCACGAGAATCCAACCAAGGGTACCGAAAATGAAGACTTTAGGCGCGGATGCGGAGTCGGGTATGTGCTTGAAGACGACCGTATTAATCAACGGGATGGATGGCATGTAACAGATGCCGGAGATGAGCATCAGCACCATTAAGGAGGTAAATGGAACCACGACCGCAGCTCCCGCAGCACGGGCTTCTGCCTGGGCACAAATGATTCCGCAGGCCAGCAGGGCACCGCCACTGATCAAGTGCAGGAGACCCAGAACTTTTTGCGCGGAGAAGTACTTGTCAGCGATGGGGCCAATAATCATGGGAGCAATGATCGCCCCCAGTGGAATCGCCATGAAAAGGTAGCCGATGTGCGGACCACTCATCTTTCCATTGAGGTAGCCGCCTAAGGCGACGGACCAGCTTCCCCAAATGGCAAACTGCAACAGGTAGGCCAATTGCAGCCTTGGGTATATAAAACTAGCTTTGTTTTCTGTCATCCTGAACTCCTGATCGTTTTCGGTTGTGTTAGGTCGACCGCCCTTATCAAAGCGCGGCGATTCATAGCTGGTGCCTTATGGCAGTAACCCCGGGCGGATTCAAGTGAAAAATGGGACGGTTAAGGTAAAATCGGGCTGCCATGGCAACTCCGCCAGGGCTCAAACCCGACGCAGAGTCCCTCCTGGCGGCATCTCCCGAAGCAACTCGGCCACGGTTACGCTCTGCCCGGGAAGCACGAGATCCGGCTGGAGTTCGCTAAGAGGCTCCAAGACAAACCGCCGCACGCACGCGCGTGGATGCGGAAGGGTCAGGTCACGAGTAGCGCGGGTTTCACCGCCAAAGGCGATCAGGTCAAGGTCTAGCTCGCGGGGCTCGTTCATGACCACTTTAGGCTGGCGCCCAAACTCTTTTTCCAGGGTCTGAAGCCTCGCCAGCAGGGTCTCAGGGGTTTCTTCCGTCCGGGGCACCAGTATTACCACGGCATTTATGAAAGAAGCTGAGCCGGGCGGACAATCCACCGGTGAAGTCTCCCAAAGCGAGGAGACACGCAGAGGGTGGTCCGAGAGCACCTCCAAGCGTTTCACGGCCTCAAGGACGTTCCGTCGGGCATCGCCCAAATTGGACCCCAAGGCAATGATCACCAATGCCCTGGCCTCTCGCGCCACTTTCCCCTCCCCACTCACTTCAAGCCCAGCACATCCTGCATGTCATATAGCCCCGGCTTCTGCTGGACAAGCCATTGCGCCGCCCGCAACGCACCGTTGGCCAGGGTCTCGCGGGAGGTTGCTTTGTGGGTAAGTTCTACTCGCTCTCCGACCGATGCGAAAATCACCGTATGGTCGCCCACAACATCGCCCCCGCGAATGGAGTGCATGCCGATCTCGCTCGTTGTTCGTTCACCAACGATGCCGGAACGTCCATGGCGGACGACGCGGTCATACTGCTGTTGGCGAACCTCGGCCAGAATCTCGGCCAAGGTGCGAGCGGTGCCGCTGGGCGCATCCCGTTTCAGCCGATGGTGCATCTCCACGATTTCTAAATCGAATTCCGGCCCCAGCACCTCCGCCGCTTTGCGCGCCAGCCAAAAGAGCGTATTGACACCGGTCGAAAAATTTGACGCCAGCACCATGGGAATCTGCTCGCTAAATCGGGTGACCGTCGAGCGATCCTCGTTGGAATGCCCGGTAGTCCCAATAAGCACCGCCTTGCCTCGCTCAGCGCACAGCGCCGCCACGCCAGGCGTTGCCGTGTGCGTGGTGAAATCAATCACCACATCCCCCTGGTCAATCACTGCGCGCAGATCGTCCCCCTGATCTACCTTGCCAGCCACCTCCAACTCGGGATGATGAGCAGCACAAGCGAGCAACGCTCGCCCCATCCGCCCCTTGTAACCGTTAATAATAACTCGAGTCATATCTATCTCCTGTCGCCCGGGCCACCCATGTTGGGACTGGCCCGAGTGGCTCTATCACTCTATTCATTTGATCACGCCGCACGCCTTCAGGGTAGCCTGGAGCGCATCCCGATTCTTGGGATTCATGGGCACCAAAGGCAGTCGGTAATCTTCCTGAATCATCCCCATCATCGCCAGCGCCGCTTTCACCGGCACCGGGTTGGTCTCGATAAACAGGTCCTTGAACACCGGATAATACTTTTGGTGTAGCTTCATCGCGCCACGCACGTCGCCCCGGGCAAAGGCAGCCACCATCTGCACCACCGCACGCGGGATGATGTTTGATGCCACGCTAATCACCCCCTGGGCACCCACCGCCATGAACGGCAGGGTAAGCGAGTCATCCCCGCTCAGAATCTCGAATTTGGGCCCAAGAGCCGCACGCAACTGGCTGACACGGTCTGCATTGCCGCCGGCTTCTTTGATACCCACGATATTGGGACACTTCTGGGCAAGTCGTTTCACGGTGTCCACCGCGATCTCGATGCCACATCGACCCGGGATGCTGTAGAGGATGATCGGCAAACGCGTCTTGCGTGCCACCGCGCGGAAATGTTGAAACAAACCTTCCTGGGTTGGCTTATTGTAGTAGGGCGCTACCTGGAGCGACCCATCCGCACCGGCCTTTTCAGCGCGCTCCGTGAGGTAAATCGCTTCACTTGTGGAATTGCCACCGGTCCCAGCCACAACTTTGACTTTACCGGCCGCATACTTAACCGACAGGGCGACTACCTCGATATGCTCCTCGTAATCAAGCGTAGGCGATTCACCTGTCGTGCCGACAGGCACGATCCCATCCACGCCTGCCCGCACCTGGGCTTTCACCAATCGCTCAAGAGCCGCTTTGTCCACCACCCCGTCGCGAAACGGGGTGACAACTGCCGTGTACGTTCCAGTAAACATGATATTACTTTTGAAAACAGGGCTTGCAGCTTAAAGAACCAGCCGCATTTTGCGAGCTTTTTATATAGGCAGTTTCGGTGTCGAAAGAAGTATCCTGCCAGTTCTGGGCTTTGTATCATCCTGGAAGCAGTCATGAACGGACTCCCGCGAAAAATGAAAACACGGATTTTTCTTTTCTCTCTTTTCCTGATGCGCGGGGCTTTCAGCCTGGTAATGGCGGAGATCGCTATTGACGCCAACTACGCCGGCGGCAATGCACGGATCCTCACTCGCGAAGCATCTACCTTCACGGTTGCCCCCGATCTGCGCGACACCGAGGGCTGGTGGTTCTACTTCAACTTCCGCTTGCGCGGCCAGACGGAGCAACCCGTATCCGTCAGCTTTGCGGAGAGAAATCCTATCGGCGTTCGCGGTCCAGCGATGAGTCTGGACGGTGGAAGAACCTGGACGTGGCTCGGAAAGCAGGTCGTGACGAAAACGGTTGCTGAAGACCGAACCAGTTGGTCGTTTCCAACCAGCCTGCCGCGGGGGGTGTTCGAGGCGCGCTTTGCGTTCGCGCCAACCTATCTTGAGTCCCACCTTCATGAATGGCTGACCGCCCATCAAACCAATCTGGCACTGCAGGTTGCAGAGTTGTGCTTCATCCGCCAGGGCCGCGGGGTCGAATTGCTACGCGCTGGCTGCCTGGACCTGGAAAAAGCGCGAGGCGTGGTGCTGCTCACCTCACGGCATCACGCCTGCGAATCTGTGGCCACCTACGCTTTGGAGGGCCTAATTTCTGCCGCGGTGGCGGACGACGCAATCGGTCGGCGCTGGCGCTCACATTGGCTAATAATCGCTGTGCCGTTCATGGACAAAGACGGCGTTGAAGCGGGCGACCAAGGTAAGAACCGCGCTCCGCACGATCATAACCGCGACTACAGTGACACTCCGCTCTACCCCGAAGTTGCAGCGTGGATGCGGCTCGGCGAATCAGTCAGAGACCGAGTCGTGTTCAGTCTCGATCTGCACTGTCCCTACATCAGCGGCCAATGGAACGACCGTGTTTACTTTGTCGGCGGATCGGACCCGTCCGCAGCGGTGAAGGAGCGGGCATTTGCGCGGGTGCTCGAGCATGTGGTCCGCGGTCCCCTCCCATTCCGGGCGGAAAACGGCTACCTACCGTGGGGTAGCGCTTGGAACACGGGCAGCAACAACTCAGCCGGACGCTCAAACGGCACATGGGCGCGCGCCACGTTTCCCAAGGCACGATTCGCTGGCAGCATCGAAATTCCTTACGCCGATGTCCTGGGCGTAGAAGTGAACGCCGACTCGGCACGCGCACTCGGCCGCGACCTGGCCGAAGCGATTCTGGAACATCTTGAGTAAACCGAGCGGCTATTGCCACGGCGCTTTAGGCGTTGCCTTTCAACAGACAAACAACACATGAAAACGAATCTCTCCGACTCTCCAAACCGGTTTACCCGACGCCAGTTTCTGGCCAGCACCAGCGTGGCCGCGGCTGCCGTCAGCATGGCACCCCGCCACGTCTTGGGTGGCGTGAAACACATCCCGCCCAGTGAGCGTATCAATCTTGCCTATATTGGTTGCGGTACCCAAGGCTTCCGCCAAATCACCGCTGCCTTAGAACATCCTGCCATTCGCATTGTCGCCGTGTGCGACCCGGTTCGCGGCAGTGACGGTTATCCCGATTACGGCAATGACGAGTTGAACAACCACGTGCGGAAGTTCCTGGAAGATCCGAACTGGGCCAAAGGTGCGCGCGGCGCACTGTGCGGACGTGAACCGGGCCGCGAGATTGTAAATCGCTTCTACACCCGCAAAGGCCAGGCCGGAGATTGCCGAATCTACGCCGATTTTCGTGAGTTGCTGGAAAAGGAGAAAAGCCTCGACGCCGTTTATATCATGACTCCAGACCACCTTCACGGAGTCATCGCGGCGCGCGCCATAAAAGCAGGCAAGCACGTGATCACGCACAAACCGATCTCAAACGTTTTGGATGAGGTCCGTGTGGTCCGCGACACCGCGCGCGCCGCTGGGGTGGCCACACAACTTTTTTGCGCTGCGAGCCAAACCAGCGCCCCGACCATCCGCGAGTGGCTCGATACCGGGGTAATCGGCCCCGTGCGGGAGGTCCACAACTGGTCTTCACGCCCATTTTGGCCACAGGGAATGACTGAGCCGCCGCAGGGCACTCCGCCCGTTCCTGAAGGCTTTGAGTGGGACCTTTGGCTGGGGCCGGCCGCTGCGCGCCCCTATCACCCTGCCTTCACTCACACGGTGTTCCGTGGCTGGTATGATTTTGGAGTTGGTGCCCTCGGCGACATGGGGCACTACAGCTTCCACCAAATCTTCGAAGTGCTGGAACTCGGCTCTCCGATTAGCGTTGAGGCAAGTCGCAGCCAGGTCTGGCGCATGGAGAATTTCTGCTGGCACCGCCACAGTGCTCACGTCGCCTATCCGCACGCTTCACAGATCCGATGGGAGTTCCCTGCGCGGAGCGATAAGCCGCCCGTGTCCTTGCATTGGTACGATGGGGGCATACGCCCGCCAACTATCCCTGAGTTGGAAGAGGACGGCTTGGAAATGCCGGACGAAGGCATGTTGTTCGTCGGTTCAAAAGGCAAGTTGCTGGCCGGTTTCACGGGCGACAATCCACGACTCCTGCCAAAGGCACGCATGCAAACGTTCCAAGCGCCACCCCAAACCCTACCCCGCCCTATCAACGAACTGGAACAATTCGTCCGCGCCTGCCGCGGTGGGCAAGCTCCCGATGCCAGCTTCGAAAAAGCATACCCGTTCGCCGAAACCATTTTGCTGGGCACCATTGCGGTACGCGTGCCAAAGAAATTGCGGTGGGACGCAGGCCAGTTCGAGTTCACCAATTCGAAGGAGGCGAACGCAATGAAGGTCCGCCACAATCGCCCTGGATGGGAATTGTAGAAACACCTTCAGCCAAAC
The DNA here is from genome assembly GCA_002428665.1 of Verrucomicrobia subdivision 3 bacterium UBA6082. GTDB lineage: Bacteria > Verrucomicrobiota > Verrucomicrobiia > Limisphaerales > UBA8199 > UBA6082. Next base: position 29,498 of record DIXK01000099.1, on the reverse strand, counting down.
ACCGACAGCCGCTGCAGGTACTCCTACCGGCTGCGTGAGGATCGCTGAGCTTCGGGAGTTTTGTCGAAGTAATCCTACTTCTTCAACCGGTAGAACTGCGAGGTGCCCGACATCGGTACGGTGAGCCGAGCTTCATCACCCACGACTTGGATCGCACCTTCAACACTGGTCCAAGGTCCTGAGAGGCTGTTGGCGCTTTCCAGATGGTACTCGGACGCGGAGGCTGGCCAGGCCAGGATCAGAGAACCGACCGCAACCTGAGGGACCGAAAGTGTCACGGGCTGTGTGAGAGGCGCTAGTGTGGCGGCCATGAGATAGGCTTTGGAATCCTGAGCCACATTGGCTGAGGGCAACACGATCTCCTTCAGCGTTTTGGAACCATCCAGGCCGTAGGTTCTGCGAACAACGGTCAGGCCGGGACCTTGCGGTTCCCCGTTGAGGGCTTTTAAGCCTTCAAAGACAACCCCATCGGATTGGATTTCCAGGTTCCCAGAGTAGGCAGCCATCCAAAAGATCCCTGGGCCCCAACCGTCGCCGGTGCTGCCATCGGTAAACCTCACGTAGACCTGCTTCTTGGCGTTGTTTTCATTTAACACCGGGGAGAGGTCAATAGTGTAATAGTTCTTATTCGCCTCATTGTGAACATCCACGCCGAATAAAGCCATGGAGTCGAGAACCTTGGTCCACTCGGGTTCAACATCAGGTTGATCCACAATCGTGATGCCCGTCAGGTAGGGACCCCAGCCATCCGCTGGCACGCCATCCGAAAGACGAATGCGAACGATCTTCTGCGGATTCAACGCAAGATAGGAGGCAAGGTCTACATTTTGAACGGCGAGATTGCTGTTATCGCGAACCTCGATGCCGGTTTCGGCGACATAATCGCGCACCTTTACGAATGGACCGGAGAGACCAGAGGCGACCTCGATCACAAACTGATTGCCAACACTGATTTGAGCAGTGGCATTCACAATATCGTCGGGCAGATCGAATTGGTAAATCATATACGCGGAGGCGTCGGCAAAACGGAAGTTACTACCAAGAGCACTGTTTCCCGCGTCAATTAGGAAGGTGTTCTCATCCGGAGCACCCGGGGTGGCCTGGGCATAACGAGTGCTGGCCAGTGGCCCTGTGATATTTACTACAAAATTGTTCGCCAGATCGATGGCGAGCTTGGCGTCAGTAACGGTGTCCGGAAAGTCAAACCGGTAAGTCAGAGACCCGGTGCCGTCGGCAAAACGGTGCTTGCGATTAGATGGTCCACTACCGCTATTGTCGTACAGATAGGGAACTTCAGGCGTGCCACCATCGGCACGGAACTCGGCATAGAGGGTGGCGTTGTCGGTGTTTAGAACGGGCGCCAAATCTTCGGCGAAGATGCGGTTGCTACCGGTGTATACGCGAATTGTCTGGATGTAAGGCCCCCAACCGGTCGCCGGGGTGGCGTCGGTGAAAAGCAGGTAAATCTGCCCGGTGCCATTGGTGAGAAACGGTTTCAAGGAAAACTCGTACAGCTTGAGATTGCCGAGCGCGTGGTGGTCAAATCCATCGTAGATCGTCATGGAGTTCGCTACCTCGGTATAACCATCGGTGGAGACCCAGGGATCTGAATACTCGGAGGCCAGGGAGATGACGAAATTGTTTCCTACGGTGATACCGAGAGTCGCCTCCGTGGCGTCAGCCGGCAGAGTTAACGAATAGAGGGCGAAACCATTGCCGTCGACGAAGCGAACTCCGCCAGCATCTCCATTGCCACGGCTATCAATCAGATATTGCGCTTCCTCCATCGACCAGTCCGCAGCAAATGATATGAGGGACTGCACCCCGCTGCTATCCGTAAAGCTGTAAAAGGAATGATCGAAGGCTATGGGACTGACGAGCCACCCGGGAACAGGGCCAAAGCGAGACTCGGAAGTCGATCCGTCCGTGTACCGAAAAACCACAGAAGTAAATGGATCGGCATAACTGTAAGGCGCCGACAGCAGCGCAAACGACGCGGTGGCATACTTCCCGGCAGGCACCGCCAGGGTCTGACCATCAACCAGCAGTGCGTCGAGCGAGGATGTCTTCAGTGGCGCAAACAAGAAGCTGGCAAGTCCGTCAGCCGACGCAAAGACCTGACCGTCCGAGAATGTGGGTGGAAGCGTCTGGCCGTCAATTCGCTGGCGCTCGGGATCAAGCGGGTCGCTTAGAGCGTTTCCGCCAGGCTCAAGCACAGTATCGACGCTGAACAGATTGCTGAGATTCAGATGAATTGGTTGCGCCGAGAGCGACGTTGCCGAAAGCAGCACGGCTGACACGGCGACCACCAATTGCACTGGAACAAGGGTTGAGACCCGAAAGAGTGAAGTCTTATGCATAGGTGTTTAAAGTGGCTTGTATTGCAGAGTTATAGGACGCTCGGCTGGCGTCTGCAAGGATTCTTCTGCTAGAATCCCCGGAAAAGCAGACGTCTGAATCTTGCTTGCCAGCAAAACCAAGAGGGCTACTCTGGACCAGGATTCTGTCAAATGAAAACACTGCCACGTCTGAAGTCAAAACAGGTTTACCTGATCGCTAGCGGCGATCTCCGTATTTCCGCCAATCAAACATGCTGGGCCGAGCAGGCCAACATGGAGAAGTTGCTTGCCGGAGCTTTCCGAGCCGAGGGCTGGTCGGTCGTGCGCGGTCATCCTTATGACTCGCGCAAGAAGCATGGATTCATAGATTCCCAGAAAATGGGCATGGAAGTTTTTCGAAAACTGGATCCCCATGCTCCGTTGATCGTGGCCGAATCAGTATGGCAATACAGCCATCATGTGCTCGCCGGCCTTTTTACCCATCGGGGCCCAATTCTTACCGTTGCTAATTGGAGCGGCACCTGGCCGGGTCTAGTCGGCATGCTAAATCTGAATGGGTCCATGACCAAGGCCGGCATCCGTTACAGCACCTTGTGGAGCGAGGATTTCACCGATGCCTATTTCAAAAGCGGTCTTCGCCGCTGGCTGAACGATGGTGTGGTATCTCATGACCAGAGCCACGTGAAGGATCTCGATCTGGTGCAACTCCCAGAAGCGGACGAACGCCTGGGCCGAGCCGTGGGCCGACAGTTCAAAGCCGACAAAGCGATTCTCGGCGTGTTCGATGAAGGATGCATGGGCATGTTCAATGCCATCATTCCCGACGAACTGCTCCACCCCACCGGTGCCTTCAAAGAGCGGTTGAGCCAGTCTACGCTCTACGCCGCTATGCTTAACGTTCCGAATTCTGAAGCTGAGGAAGTAGTCTCCTGGCTGCTCAAGAAAGGTATGCGCTTTAATTGGGGCAAGGACGAAGCCACGGAATTGACCCGGGCGCAAACGCTCCAGCAGTGCAAAATGTACATCGCAGCGGTACGACTGGCGGCTGAGTTTGGCTGCGCGGCCATCGGCATACAATACCAACAGGGCCTTAAGGACCTCGCCCCAGCCAGCGACTTGGTGGAAGGCTTGCTCAACAACTCCGATCGGCCGCCGGTGAAATGTCCTAAGACCGGCCGGGTCATCTTCGCTGGAGAACCGATTCCACATTTCAACGAAGTGGATGAGTGCGCTGGCCTGGACGGCCTGGTGACCTGCCGCCTTTGGAAAGAACTGGGGTTCGCCCCGGAAAACACGCTGCACGACTTGCGCTGGGGCAAGCATTTCAAAGGCGCCGGCGTCAACGATTACGTCTGGGTATTCCTGATTTCCGGCGCCGTCCCGCCAGCCCATTTCGCCAGTGGCTACAAAGGCGCCGTCAGCGAACGGCAACCTCCGATGTACTTCCGGCTTGGGGGAGGCTCTATTAAGGGCGTCTCAAAGCCCGGTCACATTGTATGGAGCCGGATTTTTGTCATGGATGGCAAGCTACACTGCGATTTGGGTGTTGCGGAAGCCGTGCGCCTGCCCGAAGCGGAAACCGAGCGCCGCTGGAAAGAAACCACACCGCAGTGGCCCATCATGCACGCCGTGTTGGATGGGATCAGCCGTGACCAGATGATGGCCCGGCACAAATCCAACCATATCCAGGTGGTCTACGCCCCAAGCAAGAAGCAGGCGCACCGCGCCTGCAGGGCCAAAGCGGCGATGCTGGCCGAATTGGGCCTAACCGTGCACCTGTGTGGCAACGTGGCGCTAGCCTGATATCAACATATACTGGCAACCATCGAGCAAGAAATAACCGGGTCCCCAGGGGCAGGGTTCCAACTTAAGTCCCTGTGTATACGCAACCGATGGATGGCGGCGTTCAACCTAACGTTTCTTGCCCACGGTTGAACAACCTGCTTGCCGCACGGTCCAAGCTGCGGTAAAAGAAGTAAGGTGAATTTACGTACTCGAACGCCCGACCAACGCGCTTATCGTTACCTGCGCTGTGCCTCGATCTGTTTTTTGTTGCTGGCAGCAGGCTGTGATCGCGAGAATATCCGCGTCTACAAGGTGGCGAAGGAAAAGTCCACCGCGATTCCCACGCAAGCGCCTCACGATCACGCTCATGGCTCTGTGGCTGGGGCCAAACCCCAGTTGCAGTGGGAGTTGCCTACTGGCTGGGAAGAAGCTCCACTGGGAGACATGCGGGTGGCTTCCTTTCGAATTAAAGGAGAGAATGGCAGGCAGGCTGACGTCGGTGTCTTCCCGCTGCCTGGATTGGCGGGGGGCGATCTCGGCAATGTCAACCGCTGGCGTTCCCAGGTCGGACTTGACGCGATTGACGAAGCCGAATTGGCATCGATTACCGAAATGGCCCGGATCGAGGGCGAGGAAGCCAAACTCTATGATCTGGCGGGAGAGAATCCAAGTTCCGGGGATCAAACCAGGATTCTGGCTGCCATCCTGCACCGGGAGGGCGTAGCGTGGTTTTTCAAGGTAACCGGCGATGACGCTCTCGTTGCCGAGCACAAGAAGGGTTTCGTCGGTTTCTTGGAGTCGCTCAAGTTTGTCAGCCCGAAAGCTGAGTTCCCCCCAGACCATCCGCCTGTCTCCGGCATCTCCGCCCCAAACACCGCAGACTCACCCGCCGGAGCCAAGCCCGCTTGGGAAGTGCCGAGCGGTTGGCAGGAAGTCGCCGGGGGGCCTTTCCTGATCTCCAAATTCCAGATCAACGGGGAAGATGCCGCCCAAGCTTCGGTGAATATCAGCATGTCCGTCGGCGACGGCGGGGGCGTCTATGCCAACATCAATCGATGGCGTAGGCAAGTCAGTCTGGAAGAACTGCCCGAGACTGATCTGAAACGGGAGGTCCAGGAGATCATCACCCCAAGTGGCACAGCCCTTGTGGTTCAGATGGTTGGCAAGGATCCAAAAACATCCGAAAAAACCGGGGTGGTTGGCGCTGTGGTCCAGCAGAGTGGACGTACTTGGTTTTACAAATTGATGGGCAACGAGGAAGTCGTGGCACGGCAAAAAGAAGCCTTCGTCGGCTTCCTCAAAACGGCAAAGTACCCGAATGCATCTTGATCGCCTCATAAAGTTCTTCTGTTCCCTCCGGCTGACGGTGGTTCTCCTTGCACTCGGCTTGATCCTGGTGTTTTGGGGTACGCTAGCCCAGGTGAAACTAGGCCTCTACCAGGCTCAGGATCTGTTTTTTCGCAGTGTTTTCATCTATTGGAGTCCCGAAGGCAGCAACCTCAAGATCCCCATCTTCCCCGGGGGATATCTCGTAGGCACAACCTTGCTGATAAACCTCCTGGCAGCCCATTTTCAACGCTTTGAGATGAGCCGCAAGAAAGTGGGGCTGTTTCTGATTCATGCCGGCCTTATACTGCTCCTGATTGGCCAACTGCTTACGGATCTGCTGGCCCAGGAAAGCTCCCTGCACCTGCGCGAAGGAGAAACCCGCAATTACACGGAGGCGGATTCGAAAGTCGAACTGGCGGTAATCGACGTCACGGAGCCGGATCTCGACACTGTCGTTGCGATTCCTCATACCCTACTGCGCACGGAAGCCACGCTGGACCACGACAAACTGCCCTTCGCCGTCCATGTGAGGAGGTTCTTTCCAAACTCCACCGTGACTGATCGTCCAAAAGATTCCATGGCTCCCCTGCCCGCTTCTCAGGGCTTCGGCACCCAATTGCTCGTGGAGGAACGCCCCACGGTAACCGCCATGGACCAGCGCAATGTCCCCAGCGCGATCCTCGAATTCACGGATGACGGGAAGTCACTCGGCAGTTGGCTGGTTTCGGGATACTTCAACCGAAATCAGCAGTTCACTCACGAGGGACGCACCTATGAAGTCGCCTTGCGGCGCACCCGGCTCTACAAACCCTTCAGCCTGCAGCTTCTTGATTTCCGGCATGACGTTTACCCGGGTACGGAGATTCCCAAAAACTTCTCCAGCCGTATTCGGCTGATGCACCCCGAGACCGGCGAGGACCGCGAAGTGCTGATCTATATGAACAACCCGTTGCGGTATGCCGGCGAAACCTATTACCAGGCAAGTTTCGACACGGACAATGAAGGTACGATTCTTCAGGTTGTCCGAAACCCAAGCTGGCTCGCCCCCTATTTTGCCTGCATCCTCGTGTCCATCGGCCTCACCCTGCAATTCATGTCGCACATGTTCGGATTTGTTAAGAAACGGAGGATCGCATGAAGAAGTGGATTCCCTGGCTGGTTCTCGCGTTCTTTGCCACGGACATCGTGGCTATCCTGCTGCCGAGGAAAGAACCTTCCTTTCACTACCAGGAATTCGGACGAATTCCTGTCCTGCTTAACGGGCGTTTACAACCTTTCGATTCTGTAGGTCGAAACGCGCTCCTGCAAATCCGTGGCACGGCCAGCGTTCCGTTGGAGGAAAAGAAAAGCTACGAATTTTGGAAACACCCCGAGAAGCTGAGGGCCACCCATTGGCTCCTGGAAGTCATGCTCAAACCGGAACAGGCGGATACTCGCCCCATCTTCCTGATCCACCATCCGGATTTGATCAACGAACTCAACCTTGCCGGCAAGGGTAAGGAGAAATCGGGCTTGTTTTATTTCACCTTCAATGAGTTAACGAACTCGATCGGGGTGATCGAAAAAGAGGGTGTCCAGGTCAACAGGGTCGATCCGCAAACCAGAACGCCTTATCAGAAGCAAGTCGCCAAGCTCTATAACGCCCTTACGCTGTATAAACGGCTCAAGAACAGCTACCAGCCAGAGGCTACTCAGGATTTTGCTCGTGACTTGGCCGACTTCAGAGCAGCGACCCCGGCGGGAATCACGGCCGTGAAAGCCAGAGAACAAAAGCAAGATTACGACCGGGCGGCATTCAACAAGTATATCGGTTACCTCGGCCAATATGACTTCATGGCGCGTTTCGCCTATCCTCTAATCGTGCCGCCAACCGATCCGGTCAAAAACCCGGAAGGCTGGCAGAACATGGGACAGGTACTCGTCAGCGCCGGGCTCCACGGAGGGGACCTGCCACCGGCGGTAGCTCACTACACCGCGATAGCCAGTGCCTATCGCGCGGATAAACCAGACGAATTTAACGCAGCCGTCGCCACATTCAAAGAGTGGATCGAGAAGGAAATGCCGCGGAAAGCAGCTAAAGGTCGCGCCGAATTCTTCTACAATAATCTTCAGGCGTTTCTGCACGCCATGATCATTTACCTGTGCGCATTTCTGTTGGGGTGCTTCTCCTGGTTTAACTGGTCGGATGTGCTCCGCCGCTCCGCGTTCTACATCACGATTTTAGCCTGGGTCGTCCACACTGCGGGCCTCGTCTTCCGCATGGCTCTCGAAGGGCGTCCGCCGGTCACCAACCTGTATTCCTCAGCCGTCTTCATTGGCTGGGCAGCGGTGCTACTGGGCTTAATCCTCGAATACATTTACCGCGATGGCATTGGGGTCGTCACTGCCTCAGCCGTCGGCGCCGTGACGCAACTGATTGCCCATAATCTTGCCCTCGGTGGCGACACCATGGAAATGCTTCGCGCGGTACTCGACACGAATTTCTGGCTCGCCACGCACGTCATCACCATCACGCTGGGGTACGCGGCCACGTTTGTCGCGGGGTTCCTGGCGATGGTCTTCATCCTCCGCGGATTGTTAACCACAACGCTCAGCAAGACCACCGCTCAATCTCTGAATCGAATGGTCTATGGCATCATCTGTTTTGCCACGCTCTTTAGCTTCATCGGCACGGTGTTGGGCGGAATCTGGGCTGACCAATCCTGGGGCCGGTTCTGGGGTTGGGACCCGAAGGAGAATGGGGCTTTGATCATCGTGCTCTGGAACGGCATCATCCTTCATGCTCGCTGGGGCGGCCTGATCCGTGATCGCGGGTTAATGAACCTGGCAATTTTTGGTAACATCGTCACTGTTTTCTCCTGGTTCGGTGTGAACATGCTGGGCATCGGCTTACACTCTTATGGCTTCATGGATGCTGCTTTCAAGTGGATTATGTTTTTCAATGCCACTCAGTTGGGGTTGATTGCTCTGGGTCTGATTCCCTTGCGTTATTGGCGTAGTTTTCGCGAGGACGGCCCCCAGGAGGCGGCCAAATCCCGAGGTGCCTCCCCACGCAAGCCTCAACCAGCAACAACCTGAGCTCAAGCTCGGTGCCGAGACGAGGTTCACCGCAAACTGAGCGCTACTGGTAGGCCGGTCTAAAGAACAATCCGCTCGCCCCAGCCTTGGGCTTCAGATAGAACCCGGGCATGTCCATTACGCGCAGAGACTTTGTCCGCAAAACAGCTCTCGCCTCTCTCCTGGTTTCCGCGCCGCGCCTAACCGAGGGAGCCGACCGTACAACCAGCAGCCAAGGTGGTATGACGATCGATCGCCGAAGCTGGGTGCGACGCCACAATCCACTAGTCGATCATTTTGACCCATTCTCAGCCCTCTCGGTCGGCAACGGAGAGTTCGCCTTTACGGTGGATGTAACCGGACTGCAAACCTTCTACGGAGAATGTCTCCAACGCTTCCCTTTGTGCACTGCGTCACACTGGGGTTGGCACACCCTTCCCGCGCCACCCGGAGTGGATCCGTCCGCCTTTCGCTTCCAGGAGTTTAGCGCTCACGGGCGACCTGTAGGGTACGCCACTGATCCCTCAGGTCAGGAAGTGCTGTTTCACTGGCTCCGGCAAAACCCCCACCGCCTCCATTTAGGGCGCATTGGCCTTAAATTGGTCCGTGCCGACGGGGCGCCCGCTCAGTCCAAAGACCTGCGCCAAGTTCGCCAACAGCTGGACCTCTGGACGGGAATGATCGAAAGCCGGTTTGAACTAGACGGAGTCCCCATCCAACTCTGGACATGTTGCCATCCCGAACTGGATCAGGTCGCGGTCAGAATCGAGTCGCAACTGTTGGAGACAGGCAAGCTGCAAGTCTTGTTTGCCTTCCCGTACGGTTCGCACGAAGTCAGCATGGCTGATTGGAATGCGCCGGACCGGCATGTGACCAAACTGAGGCAGCTGGACGAGCAAAGCGTGCGGTTTGAGCGCACCGTGGATCAAGACCGCTACGTAGGAACCGTCTCCTGGTTGGGGCCAGCCAGGTTGGAAGCAGCCGGGCACCATGAATATTTGCTCAGAGCTTCGAAAAACCACCTCGAGTTAGTCTGCTGTTTCTCCCCAGAAGTTTCCACAGAAAAGCTGCCGGAGTTTAGTAAGACACGGGATGCCAGCGCTGCCAAGTGGTCGGATTTCTGGACTCACGGCGGTGCCGTGGACCTGAGCGATAGCACCGACTCGCGGGCCAACGAACTCGAACGTCGCATCGTATTGTCCCTCTACCAGACAGCCATACATTGCGCCGGATCACTCCCCTCTGCGGAAACCGGCCTGCTGTTCAACAGTTGGTATGGAAAGTTCCACCTCGAGATGCACTGGTGGCACAGCGTTCACTTTGCCACCTGGGGACGTTTTCATCTGTTCGAACGCAGTCTCGGCATCTACCGCCAAATTCTGCCCGGTGCTCGTGACATCGCCCGACGCCAGGGCTACAGCGGTGCCCGCTGGCCAAAAATGATCGGGCCTGACGGTAACGATGCTCCTTCGCCCGTTGGACCGCTACTCATCTGGCAACAACCTCATCCCATCTACTACGCAGAGCTGTGTTTTCGCCAGCGTCCACTCCGAGAAACCCTGGAAACCTGGCGGGAAATCGTTTTCGATACGGCCGAGTTTATGGCCTCTTTCGCGGTGTTCGATCGGAAAAAAGGCTGCTTCGTGCTGGGGCCACCGCTGAAGACAGTCTCGGAGAACACCGATCCTCGTACCACTGTCAACCCAACGTTCGAACTCGCCTACTGGCGGTTCGGGTTGAGAGTGGCTCAAGCCTGGCGTGAACGTTTAGGGCTCGGCCGCAATGCGCGCTGGGATAACGTTTTGAGCCATCTATCTCCCCTGCCTACGCAAGATGGTATCTACCTCATGCAGGAAGGCATGGCTGATACTTTTACGAAGTTCAACTGGGAACACCCTGCGCTGGTCGGCGCTCTCGGCGTTCAACCCGGAGACGGTGTGGAGCCCGAGACCATGCGCCGCACGGTTCGAAAAGTGATGGAGGTCTGGGAATGGAAGAGGACTTGGGGCTGGGACTTTCCTATGATGGCCATGGCCGCAGCCCGCGTCAGCGAACCCGAACTAGCCGTCCGCAGCCTGCTGATGGACAACCCCAAGAACCGGTTCTTGCCGAATGGTCACGTGTACCAGCGTGAGAACCTGACCGCCTACTTACCTGGGAACGGAGGACTCCTATCCGCAATTGCGTTAATGGCTGCAGGCTGGACTGACGGACCCCAAGAGAAGGCTCCGGGATTTCCGTCGAATGGATGGCAAGTCCGCTGCGAAGGGCTGCATCGCTGGCTCTGAATGCGGGACTGGAGTACACGTTACACGGACAGAACCCCCGCGAAAGGCCGGTTACCAGGGTTAACAACAGGACCTGCGCGCTGGCCAGACGAACACATCAGCGGCTTAACATCATGCTTTTCAGAATGCTCGGTGCCATTATACTCCTGCGAACTCAGAATTCACGGGAATTATAGAAACGACTTCCATCCTCAGCGATGACCACTCTGCGTGCCATTTTGTCCCTGTGCCGGCTGGCGCTGCTTCCTTCGGTATGGTCGAACTGCTTGGCAGGGTGGTGGTTGGGAGGTGGCGGACATACGCACTTGGTGCCTGTGATCTTGACGGGAGCCACCTTGGCTTGCTTGGGCGCCAGCTTCCTGAACGACGCCTTCGACGCGGAATATGATCAGCAACACCACCCCAAACGGCCGATTCCGGCCGGCCACATTGCCGGGCAAACCGTTTGGGCCTGGGCACTGGGCTGGCTGGCAGGCGCGGCGCTGGTGTTTCTTTATGTAGGTAAAACTGCGGGAACCGTGGGCCTGGTACTGATCGTTCTCATTATCCTCCAAAACGCGGTACACCGCTGGTTCCAAGCCTGGCCATGCCTGGCCGGTATCTGCCGTTTTCTTTTGTACCTCCTGGGCTCATCGATTGCCGTGAGAGGTATTACCGGCTGGGCGATCTGGTCCGGCCTTGCTCTCGGCGTCTTTGTCACGGGGATAAATTGGTTCCGCAACTGGCGCGAGCACCCGGAAAAGGCACAGTCCTGGCCACTCCTGCTGACCAGCACTCCAGTTCTGCTCGCCTTTATCATCAACGCAGGATCCTATCGCCTGTCAGCCTGCCTGCTCGCCCTTGTTTTGACCGTCTGGGTGACTTTTTCGCTTCGCCGGGCAGACTGGTTTTCCCGCCGGAAACCGGTACTGGCGGCGGCTTGGTTATTCCCCGGGATTGTGCTGGTGGACTGGTTGGCGCTGGCGAACGCACCAAAGGAACTGAGCTTATTCTTCATCGCACTGTTTCTCGCGACGCTCTTCCTGCAACAGGTACAGGGAGAGTTCTCGGCGGCATCGCGCTAAACCAGGATCCGCAAGTGTGGGGTGACCGATTCAGATTTGCCTTGGCCTCGTTCCACGCCCATGCTGTGAGTATGAGCAGCAAGGAATTTGATTTTGATGTGGCCATTCTTGGGGCCGGCAGCGGCGGTTTTGCAGCCGCCCGAACCGCCGTAGCCGCCGGACTGCGCACGGCCCTAATCGATGGAGCACAGGAACTGGGCGGCTTGTGCATCCTGCGCGGCTGCATGCCCACGAAAGCACTGCTCTATGCAGCTGAGGTCCTTCACCTGACCAACAACGGTCCGACTTGGGGCATCCAACCAAAATCCGTTTCATTCGATTTTAAGCGGGTTATGGAGCGAAAAGACGAGGTGATCAAAGACTTTGCAGATTACCGCCGCCATCAGCTTGACCGCGGCAAATTCAAGCTCATTCGGGCCATGGGCCATTTTCAAGATTCTCGTACTCTCAAACTCTCCAATGGCGACACCTTAACGTCCGGCCATTTCGTAATTGCCACCGGCTCCGTGATCGCGCCGTCCCCCTTGCCTGAACTCGGTTCTCTTGATTGCCTGACCAGCGACACCGCATTAAAGCTCGAACAGCTTCCCCGTTCCATGATCGTCCTGGGCGGCGGTGCAGTAGCGCTCGAGTTCGCGCAGTTCTTCGCCCGGTTCGGGGTGCGCGTCACCGTAGTCCAACGCAGCAACCATGTCCTCAAAGGTTTTGATGAAGATGCCGCCACCGAGGTTGAAAACGCATTCCGCGATGAAGGAATTGAAGTCTACACCGGCACCCGTCTGATCGGAGTGCGTCGAACACAGGATTCGAAAGAAATCGTCATCGAACACCAGGGCAACACGATAGGCCTCCAGGCCGAAGAGGTCTTCTATGCCCTCGGACGTGTGCCCAACATCGCCTCACTTGCCCTCCAAAGCGCGGGCGTCGCGGTCGATGGCAACCGAATTGTGACCAACGCGCACATGCAAAGCTCGGCGCCACACATCTATGCGGCGGGCGACTGCACCGGCTTGCACGAAATCGTGCATGTCGCCATCCAGCAGGGAGAGATCGCTGCCCGTAACATCGCCCGTCCCGAGCATCCTCAGGAAATCGACATGAGGTTGTTGATCGAGGTGGTGTTTACGGACCCTCAGATCGCTTCCGTTGGCCTGTCCGAAAGAGCTGCGAGGGAACAGAACCTGCCCTATCTCACCGCCTCTTATCCGTTCAATGACCACGGGAAATCCATTATCATGAACGTGAAGCATGGTTTCGTGAAGCTTCTGGCCGATCCGGGCTCCGGAGAGATCCTTGGTGGCACCTGTGTTGGACCTCAGGCGGGGGACTTGATTCATGAGATCGTGGCGGCCATGCACAAGCGCATGAACGTTCAAGAACTCGCAACTTTGCCGCATTACCATCCGACGCTGGCGGAAATCTGGACGTATCCCGCGGAGGAACTCGCGGAAAAAGTTGCGCACACGGATCAGTGATCAGGAACGCCCCTTTAACTTTAAACGTTTTCGATGTCGGTGCACGGCGCAAGCTCAGGGCCCACACGGACGAGCTGGGTCTCAAGAGCGTCTGCCTGGCTGGATATCCAGACTTTACCGCCTCTGCGGAAGAACCGGGCATTCCGAGTGTCGCGATGAACGTAATATACATTGGCGAAGTGAGCCGCGTGGCCAGGGATTTGGGATGCAGCCTCGATCTTACCGCGCGATTCTTTCTCGAACGTTTTGCGGATATCCTTAAAAAGTCGCAGGCTCGTGTGTTCTCCTCAGCGGCCAAACAAAGATCCAAGGTCAGTTAAACGTGGCCGGTGATCCATCTGTTTTACCAGGATGCGGGAGTCCCGTTCAGTGGTTACGCGTTACAGTCCAGTCGGCTTCAAGAGCCTCCAGAGTCCTTGACCATCGCCCGCCCTTTTCCCATTCTCCGCCAACAGATTCTATGCCGCTTACGCAAGAGATCACCAACAGACTGAAACAGATCGTGGGAAGCGGCAATGTGCTGACCAACCGCGAGGACTTGATACCCTATTCGTTCGATGGGACAGCGGCGCTTCAGTGCATGCCTGACTGCATAGTCTTTGCACGGAGTACGGAAGAGGTTGCCGCAGTTTTACGGCTGGCCAATACAGCTAGCCTTCCCGTCGTTACCCGAGGCTCCGGCACCGGCCTGAGCGGAGGCAGCGTTCCCTGCCCCGATGGGCTCGTGCTGTGCCTAACGAAAATGGGCCGCATTCTTGAAGTGGACAAGGCTAACCTAACCTTGCTCGCTGAAGCTGGCGCTACGACCCAGGCCATCTCAGACGCGGCCCTCCAGGCCGGGCTTTTTTATCCTCCGGACCCCGGCTCGATGAAGATCTCAACCATCGGCGGCAATGTGGCGGAGAATTCGGGTGGCCTCCGGGGCCTTAAATACGGGGTTACCCGCAATTATGTTATGGGCTTAGAGGTTGTCCTGGCGGATGGTGAGACCGTTTGGACTGGCAACAAATGCGTCAAGGACGTGGCTGGCTATACGTTGAGGGATTTGTTCATCGGATCGGAAGGCACCTTAGGCGTGATCACAAAAGTCCTATTGAAGCTAATCCCCGTTCCGCCTGCCCGCCAAACACTCCTGGCAGTCTTCAGCCAGATGGATCAGGCTGCCCAGACAGTCTCGGATATCATTGCCGCCCAGATTATCCCCTGCACCCTGGAATTCCTTGACCGAACCACCATCAAGTGCGTTGAGGATTTCGCCAAAGTCGGCTTACCCCTGGATTGTGAGGCATTGTTGCTCATGGAAACGGATGGCCATCCCGCTGCAGTGCAGGAAGAAGCCTCAAGAATGGCTGAAATCGCCCGAGAAAATGGCTCCACCGATGTCCGGATCGCCCGCGATCAAGCCGAAGCGACCAGACTATCCACAGCCCGGCGAAGCGCTTTTTCCGCACTGGCACGCCTGTCGCCCACAACCATCCTTGAAGATGCCACGGTGCCGCGCAGCGAACTGGCAACCATGATCCGCTTTGTCCAAGCCACCGCGCTGAAATACCAACTCCGGATTGGAACATTCGGACACATGGGCGACGGTAACCTGCACCCTACATTCCTGACCGATGAGCGAAACAAGGACGAAATGCACCGGGTGGAGCAAGCCTTCGAAGCAATCTTCGCGGAGGCCCTTAGGCTGGGCGGAACGATCACTGGTGAACATGGCATTGGCTTGTCGAAAAAAAGCTTCCTGCCGAAAGCGGTGGGAGATGCCCAGATGCGCGTCATGCGCGAACTCCGCCACGCACTGGACCCCAAGGGGATTCTGAATCCGGGTAAAATGTTCGACTAATTCGCACGAAACATGGCGCAATCCGCACCAGTCGACTCCCGCCCGTCACACCTTAAAGGCCTAGATTATTCGGTGCTTCAGCAGTGCATGCATTGCGGTCTCTGTCTGCCTACCTGCCCTACCTATGACGCCACAAAAACCGAACGCCACAGCCCTCGAGGGCGCATTTCGCTGATGCGAGCGATTGCAGATGACCGGCTGGAAGTCACCCGGGTATTTGCCGACGAAATGTACTTCTGCCTCGGCTGCCTGGCATGCATGACCGCGTGCCCGGCGGGCGTAAACTATGCCGAATTGTTCGAGCATGCCCGAGCCGAAGTTGAGGAGACTCGATTACTGAGTTCACCTCGGCGTAACCTCATCCGTCTCATCGCTATCCGCTGGTTGTTCATGGACTTGCAGCGCCTCGAACTGGTCGGGCGATTGATTCGTTTGTACCAGGAGTTGGGACTTCAAGGACTGCTGCGCCGCAGCGGGTTGTTACGCCTGCTACCTAAACGACTCCAGGAGTTGGAAGCGCTGACCCCGAAGATCCAACCACGCTTTACTGCAGACCTGGTCGGTCAGGTCACCCCAGCCCTCGGTCCCAGAAAATATCGTGTCGCATTCCTTTCGGGCTGCGCCCAAGACCTCATTTTCAGTGACATCAACCGCGACACGGTTGAGGTCCTGGCACGGAATGGTTGTGAAGTGTTTACTCCGCATGACCAGCACTGCTGTGGATCCCTGCATGCGCATAACGGCGAATGGGAACTGGCGAAGATCCTGGCACGAAAACAAATCGACCAATTTCCTCCGGAAGAGTTTGATGCGATCATCAGCAATGCTGGCGGGTGCGGTTCCCATCTGAAACACTATGAGAAGATCCTCAAAGATGATCTCAAGTACCGAGACCGGGCTCGGCTTTGGGACCGAAAACTCAAGGATATCCACGAGTGGATTGCTGCCATTGGGCTTCATCCCCCGCATACGGGGCATCCGATGACGGTCACCTACCACGAATCCTGCCACCTGGCTCACGGCCAAAAGATCGTGCAGCAACCACGCGATTTGCTGCGCATGATTCCCAACCTCCGCTTGGTGGAACTTGCGGAGAGTTCCTGGTGTTGCGGCAGCGCGGGAATCTACAATCTCGTCCAGCCTGAAATGGCGGATCAATTACTCCATCGCAAACTGGGCCACATCCGCTCCACGGGCGCCTGCACGGTGGCCAGTGCAAATCCAGGTTGCCTGTTGCAGTTGATCAACGGTGCCAGGAAGGAGGGCTTGGCTCTGCGCGTCGTGCACCCCGTCACCATGCTGGCCGAAGCCTATCGTCAGGAAGGCTGCCCCGGGTAAGATTCGGGGCTCCAGCAAATGCCACCGAATCACCGGTAGAGTGAAAAACCCACGCGAAATGCTTCGCTTCGCTCGTTGTACAACAACAGGCTCTCGCCATAACCAGTGAAGTACTGAGCGTGGAGGTAAACGCTGAAACTCCCGGACAGCAAGGACATCATTGGGTAGGTTAAATCCAATTGCAGGCTGCCACGATCCCACTCGTCCCCCAAACGTCCCAAGGCCGACAGCATCAGCCCGCGCTGCCAACCCGCGGCAACCTTCAAATCGGCGTAGCCTCGGAACCGATCGATATCCGGATTGTCGCTTAAGTCGCCCACATAAAACCAGGCACGCGGCCCAAGGATAAACTGGAACCCGTCCACGCGTCCAAGCATCAGTGTTGGTCGAACGTAGGCAATGTTCAGGCTGCGCGAATCGTCGCCCGCTTTGCCATTGGATTCGTGCTGGAACCCTGTCTGGAGATCCAGCCGGCATGAGCCGTCCGGTTGACCGCCGAGAACCCGTTCCCAGCTGTAAAGCAACTCGGGCTTGTAACTGCTGTCAAGAAAGGGTGCTGAAACTTCGTTCCAGTCCCATAGCGACGTCTGGGTATATCCGACATGGAGTCCAGTTAACATCGGCGCTCGCTGTGCCAGCGCACCATCTTTATTAAGAAGCTGGTACTTGAAACTGATCTGGAACTTCGCATTGGGAGACTCCGTGCCGGCAATGAAATAGATGGGCTCATACCCCGAAAAGTGTTCTTTGAAAAACCTCCCGGGTTCGAAATTATCCGGCTCGAATTCCGGTTCCCCCTTCTTGATCAGAGACAAGAACGGGCGCCTCTCCTTCGGTTCGGGCTCCGCGACCACAGGTCGCACCTCCATCGCCAGAGGGTTCGCCCTCAGTTCCAAAAGCTCCACGGCCACACGCCCCTCTAAATGATCCGGCAGCGTTAGCCAGTAATCCTGGCGTATAAATCCCCCGGGTTGCACCGCTGTAGCTGCTGGTTCCAAGGAACCTGCTGCAATCAGTGACGAATGGACTTCCGATGTACTGCCACTCAGGATTCGACAGCGAATCTCGCCTGGAAATATCCACGGCAGCGCCTGTGTGGTTCCGTTCAGCACATTCACGCTCACCCTAATCCGGCTCCCCGAATCTACTGGCGTTAAAGGCCCGGACAACACCTGAGTAACCTCTTGAGCCATGGCGCAAGAAGGTGAGAAGGTCGGCGCAAAGCCACTCCAAAGGAGGGCGACCGCCAAACCCAGTAGTCGCATGCGAGTGCCAATCACGCCGGCACGCTAATGGCCGCTAGGAACGCTCACAAGGCAAATTTGTTCTGCGAGGTGCTCCTCCCTACCTTGTCTTCATTTTCACCGCAACGGTCGTTTTGAGAGGTTTGTCCGGGGCCGTCAGTAGGTTGCTCACGCTACAGGGCAAGTTCAGTTCCAGGTCGCCCGAAGCACTGTCTGACAAACAACGCAAGGGTAAGGATGCCACCTTGCCCGAGGGCAGCAGCAAGGCTGAAGGAATCTCCCAGCCTCCTGGTTTGGGTGAGAACTCCAGCAGAAAATCAAGGGGGGCACGATTGAGAATTTGGACAGAAGTCCGGGCCTTGCCTCGCACCTGGGCCATGGGTTCGACGATCTGGATTGAACCCGCGAAGAGCGGCTCAAGAAACTCGGCTGCTCCATAAATGTTAGCCCCTCCAAAAATTACAGTGCGGCGCGCAAAGAGTGCCTCACGGATGTCCTGCTCGGTTCGACCTCTGGCAAATACCAAAGTCATCGGCCTGTGATCGCCAGGCGCCCCGGAATACTCGAAACTGATGGGGCCGTGCACGTCCGAATTACCCACCAGTGCCAACTTTTTCTCAATGCACCATTGATGCGGCCCCGCTTCATAATCGGTTCCATTCAAGACCTCTATTCCATGCAACCACCCATTGGCCAGAAACTCACCCTGTTCAGCATACCACACCGCCTTGCGGCCCGGTTGCTTCCATCCAGGGTGGTTCCAAAACAGAAACGCCCCCTGATCTACCGCATTCTTGATGGCCACCCGATAATCTTTCTGGTCCAGAGCCGCCGTGTTAGTCAGAAAAATCGCGTTCAAATGCCCCGGCGGCTCACCCCGAGTGATCTCGGCACCGCGAATGACCAGAATGCCAAGTGGCTCTGCCGCAGCCCTGGCAATCTCGCTTGATCGACCGTAGTTGACCGGAATGTCGCTCTTGTGCGGCGTGTATTCGATATGGTCGCTAATGGCTATCGCGTCTAGGCCATTGCGCCACGCCTCTTCAACGCGGACGGTGGGCCAAACCGTTCCATCGGAAAAAACGGTATGCGTGTGAAAATCACACCGCAGCGTAACGTAGCCTGGCAGATCCGGGAAAAAGACCTGGGCGCGCGCACGCGGCTGTGCCTGGATGCCTGGGACCAAGAGCAGGAGACTTAGAACGGTAAGGGTCGCCTTTGTTGTGCAAAAGAACAGCTTCATGATTGTAGCTTGAGTTTAGTTGTATTCCTTGCACGGTCAATGCGGCATCTCGCGATGTGAAGTTATTCCACCACGAGAGCATACCTCCGGTTTCTTGTACGCAGACGCCAATGCGGCCATGAGTTTGGTAATGCCTGCCGGGAATGGATCCATTGAACTTCGTCATTTTTTATTGCTCCAGCAGAAGTTTTGCGCATCTTTAAATCGTTCATGCGAATGCACTCACAGGCTATCAATCGCCGTCGATTTCTAGAACATCTGGGCGCTACGACAGCTCTAACGGGACTGAGCCTTTCCTGTCGGCACACGCACAACGATGCTCCTAGCAGAGACGTCCAGCCCATCCGCGGCAGTTGGACGAGCATCTGGTGGGATGATCGTCGGCATTTCTACTGGAACGAAACCTGCCGCAACTTCTCGTCCGAGCAGTGGAAGCAGTCGGTCAAGGATGCCGCGGACCTTGGCATGCAGTACCTGGTGCTTCTGGCGATTGCCAAAGGGGGGAAAGCGTTTTACGAAACCCCCCTCCTGCCCAAACTGGAAATGGCCTGCCCAGATCCCATCAAGGCACTCCTTGAAGGAGGCAATGAGTATGGTGTTAAATTCTTCATCAGCAGTGACTGGTATGCCGAATGGGATCATCGCGCTTTGCACGACCAGGAGCGGGTCACGAGGCGGTTCCAAATGATGGAGGAAATCGCCGCACGCTACGGAGACTACCGCAGTTTTTATGGATGGTATTGGCCAAATGAAGCCTGCATCACGCCCTACTTCACCAGTGAGTTCATCGCTTATGTTAATGCGTCTAGCCTCCACGGACGACGGTTGCTTCCCAAAGCTAAAACCCTCACGGCGCCGTACGGCACTCGCCTCGCGGTTAACGACGACAAGTTTGTTCGGCAACTGGATCAACTGGATGTTGACATCATCGCCTACCAGGACGAAGTGGGCTGCCTGCGTATGGGACCGCACGAAAGCCAAGTCGCTTTTGCCCGGCTGCGGGCTGCGCATGACCGTGTTCCACAACGGGCTTTGTGGGCAGATGTCGAGACCTTCGCCTGGGAAGGTCCGGAAAACCGTCAGACCAGTCCCTTAATCCCAGCCCCGTTTCCAAGGGTCCTGGACCAGTTGAAAGCTGTATCCTGGTACGTCGACACCATACTGATTTACCAGTTCCAGGGCCTAATGAATCGCTTGGGAAGCAAAGCCTTTGCCGGCCATCCGGAATCAACGCGGCTTTACGATGACTACCTGGCGTGGCTGCGGGCGCATCACCCGAAAGTGATTCGCAACACATCCCTGAGAAGGTAGCGTGGTTTACTCCCGAATATCGTGTCCAAGAACGAAAAACAGGCCCAAATAGGGCCTGTTTTTCAACGGATAAAATGGTTATTGATTAAGCCTTTGCCGACTTGGTGGGCTTTGCTGATTTCGGAGCACGAGCCTTCGTGGCTTCTGCCTTTTCCTCAGTCTCAGAACGCCGACCACGCTTTTCGGTCTTGGGCTCAGCTTTCTTCGCTGCCTCAGCAGCCTCATCCAGAGGAGGCGGCGGGTTAGTGCTCTCCACACGAACTTTGAGCGTGGCGTTCACATCGGCATGGAGCCGGAGACTGACCTCGTGGTCGCCGAGGGTGCGGATCGGGTTTTCCAAGTGGATCTTTCGCTTGTCCAGCGAAATGTCGAACTGAAGCTTGAGTTGATCCGCTATCATCCCCGACGTGACAGTACCGAACATCTTGCCATCCTCACCGGTTTTCACCGCGATCAAGCAGATCAGCTTGGAGATGCTCTTGCCGAGCTCACTCATGGTGTTCAGCTCATGCGCTTCGCGCTCGGCGCGGCGCTGCCGCAGTACTTCCAGACGACGCTTATTCGCGGAGGTAACCGGAATGGCCAATCCCTGAGGAAAGAGGTAGTTGCGGGCGTAACCTGAGGCAACCTTCACCTGGTCGGATTCACCACCAAGACCAACAATGTTGTGAGTTAAAATGACTTCAGTTTTTGCCATACGAAATATTTAGAAAAGAAACTCGATCTGTTATTCCACTAACACTGAATCAAAACGGCACATCGTCTTCCTCTACAGGTGGCGCATCCGGCTCTGGAGAAGGCGCGACCGCGCCAGCCGATGCTGCGGCCGTTGGAGCCTGCCTGGGACGCGGCGCCTCGGGAGCACCCGCCTGTCCTTCGCGGTTGGAATCGATGAATGAGAAACCCTCCAAAACTACTTTGAGCTTGCTCTGTTTTTGATGCGTGTTCTTGTCTTCCCACGTGTCCAGCTTTAAGCGACCCTCCACCAGTAGCGGGCGCCCCTTCTTCATATACTGGGCGAGCACCTCAGCCTGTCGGCCAAAAGCCTCCACATCGATGAAGTTGACCTCCTCTTTGCGCTCCCCGCTTTCAGTGGTATAGCTTCGATTTACAGCCAAGCCCAACCTGGCCACGGCCGTTCCCTTGGGGGTGTAACGCAACTCGGGATCCCGAGTAAGATTCCCGGCGATGATCACTTTGTTGAAGCTGGCCATAAGTCTGAATGAGCCAAAATTCGAGGTGACCTAGACAGCCGCTTGTACCACCGGCGCGTTCGAGAACATCACCCGAAAAACGTCCTGATCATTCGCGAACTTGTTCTTGAGTGTGGCGATAATAGCTGGTTGAGCCTCAAAAATGATATTCACATAAAAGCCAGCTGTGTGCTTCTTGTCCGCAATCCGTGCGAAAGATTTCTTATCCATCTTTTGCACGGTCTCAACCTTGGCCCCTGCGGAGGAGATATCCGCAGAGATTCTGTCGATAGTGTCTTTGATGGTCTCTTCTTTGCCGGTGGTGTCCAATATGAACAAACCTTCGTATCGTTTCACTGCGCTTTTCCTTCGTCTGCGGATTCCCCGCCTAGGGGTGCTCCGTTATACCGACTCATTGCTTGTTGTATTCCGGCTGTCAGCCAGGTTTCTGCCTGATCCGCAGCCACAGTTAAAATCTTATCTGCCAAATCCGTCTCCGTCGAACCAAAACGACCTAAGACGTGACCGGCAATGTCTCTTCTGCTGTCCCGCCGTCCAATCCCAACCCGAAGCCGTGCATAATCTCGGGAACCAAGATGCTGTTCCACGGACTCGAGACCGTGGTGACCGCCACTACTTCCCCCGGGTCGCAACCGAAGAGAACCCAAAGGCAAATCCGCATCGTCCACAATTACCAGTACCCGCCCCAAATCAACCCGATAAAACTGCGCCAGCACACCAACGCTCTCACCGCTAAGATTCATGAACGTCTGCGGCTGGCCGAGCAACACTTTCCGTGCCCCCCGTTCAGCCCATGTGAGCCGCGCTTTGAAACGCTTCTCATACTTCCACACGGCATGCCAACGACTGGCCAACCGTTCCACCACACTGAACCCGGCGTTGTGGCGCGTGTTCGCATATTCCGAACCAGGGTTGCCAAGCCCAGCGATGAAATACAAAGTCTCCATCGACGGGTCCAAGCGCACAGCCTGGCATCTGCCAGGCCATGCTGCATACTACTTCTTCTTTTCCGCGGCGGCTGCGGGCTTCTCGCCCGCTTTGGCTGCTGCAGCCGCTCCCTTGCCAGCCGGAGCGGCAGGCGCACCACCCTCTGCGCCTTCTTCCTTCTTCTCTTTGATCATTTCGACCTCGCCCAGAGCAGCGCCAGCCTCGGCGGCAGCGGTCACTTCTTCTTCGGCGCGTGGCGCGGCAACTGCGACTACAGAAATGTGCTTATCACCGATCACCTCCACGCCAGCGGGAGGCTTAATGTCGCCAAGATGTATGGCTTCGCCAATCTTCAGCGGACTAACGTCGAGCGAAATAAACTCAGGCAAATCCTTGGGCAATCCACGCAACTTCACCTTGAAGAGCACATGCTCAAGAACACCCCCATCGGTCTTGACCCCCACGGCCTCCCCTTCAGTCTCGACCGGCACCATAATCGTCACCTTCTCGTCCTCGGCAACCTCGTGGAAATCAACGTGCAACATTTTCCCGCTCAGTGGATGGTGTTGAATCTCCTGCACCAAGGCCAGCCGCTTGGCCCGCGCATCATCCTTGACCGCAAGATCAACAAGAAGATTCTCAGACATAGAACGGTGCATGAGATCTTCCATTTCCTTGGCATTGACCTCAAGGTTCTGAGGTTTAGCCTGGCGGCCGTAAATAACGGCGGGAATACGCCCGGAGGCGCGCAGTTTCTTAGCCCCGGCGCGACGTCCAAGTGCCCGGGAAAACGCGTTCAAAGATACAGATTTCATTGTGCAATAAAAAACCACATGGACGGCCCACACCTCAACTGGTGCGTCCGCCCTTAAACTCAAACAGCGAAGTCACGGACGAATTACTATGAATCCGTTTGATAGCTTCGCCCAAAAGTCCTGCCACCGAAAGCGTTGTTAGGCGCACCCCGGTAATACCAGGGCGTTGGACGGTATCAGTTGTTACCAGTTCGTCAATACTCGATTTTCGCAAACGTTCGATACCCACCTCGTTCAAAACGGCATGAGAAACGCACGCCAACAACCGCTTAGCCCCTTTCCGCTTCAGAATGGTGGCTGCTTGAGTCAAAGTGCCTGCAGTTTCCGTTAAGTCATCCACTAGCAGTACATCCTTGCCTCGAATCTCCCCAATCACTGCCATGCTTTCCACCTCGGTCGCACTCTTCCGACGCTTGGCCACAATCGCCAAGCCAGCGGACAATACCTGAGAGTAGGCATACGCCATCTTGAGGCCTCCCACATCGGGACTGACGACCACCAAATCCTTCAACTTCTTCTGCTTCAAGTAGTCATACATCACCGGAGCCGCATAGAGATGATCGACAGGAATATCAAAAAAACCTTGGATTTGCTGCGCGTGCAGGTCCATGGTCAGAATTCGGTGGGTTCCAGCCGCCACCAGGAGGTTGGCGACCAGTTTGGCGGTGATCGGCACCCGCGGCTGGTCCTTACGATCCTGCCGTGCGTATCCATAGAAAGGAATGACGGCAGTAATTCGCGCTGCACTCGCCCTTCGCAAGGCGTCGATCATTATGAACATCTCCATCAAGTGATGGTTCGTCGGCGGGCTCGTGGACTGTATCAGAAAGACATCCTGACCACGAACGTTTTCCTCAATCTTGACGAAGGTCTCCCCATCAGGAAACGGCTTGATCGTTGAACATCCAAGCTCAATGCCCACATAGGAACATATCGCTTTCGCCAAAGGCTGGTTGGAACTGCCACTAAATATCTTCACACTCAAAAAACTCCAGATTCAAAGCAAGACTCACCGGGATGGTGAACGAAAAAAGCAGGCGGACTCTAACAGGGAACAAACCGCGTGCAAGGCGAAACTGCCGTCGCGCCAGAGAAACATACATAAGCTCCAGGTAAACCAAACTCTTCGACCCAAGGGCTCTTACTGCTGTGTCTTATATTACCGAGTGTCTCCTGAACATTTATTCCATGCAGCTGATGCAAACCACGTGCAGAACATGATTTGAAGATGTGATTCGAGGCCGCTGCAGTCACCGTCCGCGTCAAATAGAAACACACGAAATGAAGCTATTGCCGCAAGCTCCTCAACGGTCCTTGCCGAGCGCTCCTTCACTGCTATTCCAAAGGCGGCTTACCACCTTCATGAGTCCCAACCCGGCACCGATAAACACGACCAGCAGCGAGACAGCCATGCTCGTGCGTCCGTACAGGAAATTGCCTGCAGTGAAAAGACCCGACCAGATCACGACGCAACCAAGCACCCACCCGAGCAGTGCCAACGGTATGTTCTGACCTCGGTTGGAATCGTCAGCAGAGCTAAGGCCTGCCTCTCGCCGAATCTGGCGCCAACCAGGGCCAAATGGTCTCACCTTTCGGCAAAACTCGATCAGGGTCTGCCGGTCCGTTTGGGGCCCGACAAAAGCGGTAATCACCCAACAAACCGTTGTGATGGTTACGGTGATCAGAAGTCCAAGATGGGTGCTGATATCAGCACCACCCCGATTCAGCATTAGCAGCGCCACCGAAACGATAAATGAACTGGCCATGGCCACCACCTCACACCAGGCGTTAATCCGCCACCAGAACCATCGGAGCAAATACAGCAAACCTGTGCCGGCGCCGACTTGGAGAATGACATCAAACGCACCTTTGGCGGTGTCTAACACAAACGTGACCCCGGCTGAACATACAAACAGCATTACGGTGGAGGCCCGCCCCATCAACACATAGTGTGACTCGGCAGCGTCTCTCCGGATGAATCGCCGGTAGAAATCGTGCACCAGGTAGGAAGCTCCCCAGTTCAAGTGCGTGAGGATGGTCGAGGAATACGCAGCGAAGAGCCCCCCCACCATCAGGCCTATGAAACCAACCGGTAGGAATTTGAGCATGGCGGGATAGGCCACATCATGCCCGAGCAATTTCGGGTCGAGGTTTGGAAACGCTCTCTGAATGTCCGCCAATTCCGGGTAAACCAGCAACGAACAAAGCCCCACCAAAATCCAAGGCCAGGGCCGAATCACATAGTGGGCCAGGTTGAAAAAAAGCACGGCCCCAAGTGAATCTCTTTCAGACTTCGAGGCCAGCATGCGCTGGGCGATGTAACTGCCGCCGCCAGGCTCCGACCCGGGATACCACACCGCCCACCACTGCACCGCCAGCGGCATGATGAACACCGCCACGGCCACATTCCACTGGTTGGAAAAGTCCGGAAGCAGGTTGAGGTAGTTAATTCCGTTGGGCCCACTCTTTGCTGACAACGTGGAAACCAACTCGTCTAAGCCGCCCACATGCTTGACCGCAAACCAAGCCGCCGCCACGGCCGAGCCCATCATTATGAGAAACTGGACCATGTCTATGACCAGCACACCCCATAACCCCGAATAGGCCGCGAAGACCACAGTCACCACACCACAAATCAACAATGTTTGCCAACTCGGAAGTCCAAAGAGAACCCCGGCGATTTTGCACGCCGCAAGATTGACTGTCGCCATGATGATGCAGTTGAAGAGAAAACCGAGATACACCGACCGAAATCCACGCACCACACTCGCCGCTCTGCCGGAGTATCGGATCTCATAAAACTCCAAATCGGTCATCACCCCGGACCGCCGCCACAATCTGGCGTAAAAGAAGACCGTCGCCATCCCGGTGAGTGCAAAAGCCCACCAAACCCAATTGCCCGCCACGCCATCCCGACGCACAATGTCCGTCACCAGATTAGGAGTATCGCTACTGAACGTGGTCGCCACCATGGACAACCCCGCCAACCACCATGGCACCGAGCGACCGGAAACAAAGAATTCCGCGGTATTCTTCCCCGCGCGCTTGCCGAAAAACAACGCTGGAAAAAAACAAATCACCACAGTCGCCAGCACGATCAGCCAATCGATAAACTCTAGTCTCATATAAATAACGATTTGGATTATTCCCGCCTCGCCCCAACAACTCAAAATGGGCAGACAGGTTCGCGGTCCCTGAAATCACCTCGCCTTTGGCTTCTCCGACGCCTCAATTCCCCGTTCGCCGATTATACTCCGTCAAGGTCTGATAAAACCGGTCCAGGTTTGCCAGCGGGACGCTATGCGGCAAATCGCAGCCCGAGGACACCACGAAATTCGGAAACCGGACGGTGGCCTCCAACAATCCCGAAACACGGCTCGCAACCTCCTCCGCCGGCAACTGCACAAACACCGACGTCGGGTCCAGGTTCCCACAAATCACCACTTCGGGCGGCACGCTTTCCAGCGCCGCCACAATATCCATCGGCGCGCCAAAGTGAAATGCCTTCACCCCACTTTCCAGAACCGC
Source organism: Verrucomicrobia subdivision 3 bacterium UBA6082 (assembly GCA_002428665.1). Taxonomy (GTDB): domain Bacteria; phylum Verrucomicrobiota; class Verrucomicrobiia; order Limisphaerales; family UBA8199; genus UBA6082. The sequence goes on along the minus strand of DIXK01000099.1, from coordinate 2,698 downwards.
CGGCAAATGCAGCATCCGCGCCGCGCAGTTGTGCAGTATGATCGAAAAGGTCTCATCCTCGGTTTCCTGCGCGATCCGCCTGATGTAAGCGCTGGAAAAACCGCTCACCCCGCGCGGCGACAGCAATCCCGCAGCCGGCTCTGCCATGATCACGCCAGCCGCACCGGCGGACCGAAACGCTTTGATGTAATTGCCAAGAAACGCCGCGCATTTTCCCAACAGGATGTGCATCAACTCCGGTTCGGTAAGCGTCAACTCCATGGCCTCGCTCACGCCTGCGAGGCGAGCCGCGAGTGAAAACGGACCTATGCATCCACCCAGTACCAACGGCTCTCCCGGTAACCCTCTCAGGAGCTTCGCCGCCTCCAAATAGACCTTTGTCCGACCATCTCCAGGCGCCGGCACAACGAGTGTCCTGGCTTGTTCCAGGTTCGTTATCAACCGCTCCTTCACCGTAGGTATCTCAGTCGGTGACAAACTAACCTGGCAACCAAACGCTTCCGCTTCGGCGCTCAAATCCATCGCCGTCAGCACACACGGCGAGTGATATCGAGTGAGCAGCGCAGCTTGTGCTTCATATTGCGCCTCGGCATGGGTCACGATGTCCAACACGCTAGCCCCGGTCAACGCTGTCCCAGGATAGGTCGATATCGGCAGCCCCACTCGATCGCGGGATGCGTTTATTATGTGACTGAAGTTCCGGATCATCATGCGATATCTGCCTTCATCCTGCTTCGTTGGACCAGCCTGCTCTTCGCCACCGCACCTACCCGCTACTGGGCACCAAGCTGCCCGGCGATCTGCGCCGCATTCGCCGGGGTCGCCATCAGGTAGAGCTGGCTAAACACCGCCCCGGGCTCCCCGGATATCTCGTCCCCAGCGTTATGCCGAACACCAGGACGTGGCACCACCACTGCCCGCACCATCCCTTTCTTCAGCGGCTCGAGCCATTGCGTACTGCCCCAGGGATCAAAAACAAAAAAGACCGGTTGCCGCTCCGAAGCCGCCACCTTGAAGTCGCCCACATCGGCCGGCACACCCGCAAAGGACACGCAGGCGATCACCCCGCTATGCTTCGCCGCCGCACTCTGAAACGCCGCTAACGGTATCTGCCCGGTTTTCGCCACTTTATCCGGCACTTCCAATGTCACTACCTCCAGTTTGATCCCCGGAAGCCCTCGCAGCACACGCCCAAATGTCCCCGCAAATGTCCCCACCGCCTCCTCATCCATAATACTCTCCGGAGGGAAAAACATCACCACGGTCCCCTGTCGGCTCGCCAGCTCCCCCATGGCCTGGTTCGCCAGGAAATAACTCACCACCGCCTGACCCCGGTCCGGTCCGGCACCCGCCGATGGACCCACCGTTTCCATGAATCGCCAACCCACAATCCCAAAACACACTACCGCCCCCACCACCATCATCCCCTTTCCCAGCAGCGACGCCTTCTCCCGCAGCAACCACCCCGTCACGGCAACCGCTAGAGCTACAAAAAGGGCCAAGGTTAGCATAATAAAGATCTACCCGATCGCAGTCCTTGCTTATTGGGTAATATTGAAGAGATTCGTCGGGGCACTGCGAATGGACTCGATGTGCGTATCCAGGAACGCCGCGTTGGCCCGACCCCGCTTGGCATTCTTCACGCTGTAGTAGTTGAACACGGTGCTGTATTCGTTCCCGCCACTGTGTCGATAACACACATTCGCATACGCATTGGTATCCGGATACACACACGCATCCCAACCATCCGTCTCCGCAAACATCAATGTCTTCGCCGGCTGCGACACATGCCTCAACCCAATCAACTTCGCCGTTCCTCCATTGATCCGGTAATTCTGCGCATACGTCAGAAAACCCCAAAAACCCCCTTTGGGTGAGGACGGACAAAGAAACACTTTGTTGGTCGCCAGCAAACTATTCTTCCGCCCCAAGTACGGCTGCAGCGTGCGATACCAAATACTGGAGAAATTGGGATCCCAACCAATAGGCAGCACCTTATGATCATCGTCATACATCACCGTCGCCACCATCAACTGCCGGAGGTTGTTGTTACAGGAAATCGCCCTTCCCTTATCCCTGGCCGTCGCCAGCGCAGGCAATAACATGCTGGCCAAAATCGCGATGATCGCGATCACCACCAACAATTCAATCAAGGTAAACGCCCAAATACCGGAAAACCGGCTCCCACCCAACCCAGTCCTCTCCTGGGCCAAAAATTCGCACCGGGCTCTCATAGGTCGCAGCATAATAAAGTCAACTATTTTTACCACCCTGTCCCCCCAAAGGTCAATCTATTCTCCCCCGCTCCCCGGTCCCATGGTCCCAGTCAGCACCGACTCACCGAATTCCGGCAGTTTTGGGGTTCTTAAGACGTCGGCGAAGCACTTTTCCGCACTTTTCCGCACTTTTTTACACCGTTTTGAACGGGTTTAGGAGTGTGTTTGTTTTCCTCCCGATGAACCATACTATTTTCTTAATAGCTAATGGTCAGATATTTACACTATTTATGACGGGTGGCGGTTACGGTTTATTCAATATTGTATATTGGATTTTTTCACCGTTTCACCGTTTCACCGTTTCACCGTTTCACCGTCTTACCGGCCGTTCTCTGGCTCGGTCGTCCCTTCGGGACTCGGTTTGTTTTGGGGCGACCCGTACCCGGCGCTAAAGCGACTTGTCATTACCCACATCTTTTTCA